>NZ_FRCQ01000007.1 GCF_900142965.1 Rhizobacter sp. OV335 | reverse complement strand
CCGTTGGTCGGGTACAGCCGCACGACGTTGTAGCCGAAGCGCTGCGGTGCGCCGTAGAACGGCGACGCGAAGCGGCGGTTGGTCGCCCAGTTGCTGTCCAGCGCCTCCAGCGGCATCAGCCGGTGCAGGCGCTCCGCCCTGTCGGTCAGCGTGATGTTGCCGTAGGTGTTGCGGAAGGTGTCGGGCGTGGCCTTGTAGTCCCACACCACGTTGTGCATCGCCCAGTCGCCGATGAAGTCGTTGAGCTGCGGCAGCGTCCAGCCGCGCGACTTCTGGATGTTGGTCAGCGGATCGGCGCCGGCCGTGGTCCAGATCTGCGTGACCGCGCCGGGGCCGTACTTGTCCTTCAGGTATTCCATGAACTGCCAGTTGCAGTAGCGGTCGCGCGTGGAGCCGAGGTACAGGTGCGGCGCGTTCGGCAGCATCTCCGAGCAGTGTGCGTTGCCCTGGTACTCGGGCAGCTGGTGCGGCGTGAAGTTCGCGTGGCTCTCGAAGAGCCAGCCGCAGGTGTTCGACTGGTAGCACTCGAGGCCGCCGTTGTTGCCGGCCCAGGACTGCCAGCCGTGCGTGAACTCGTGCGTCAGGCCCCAGTGGTCCTTCAGCGCGGCCGGCGCGATCCACATGCCCAGGTGCAGGCCACGCGCGTTGTCGACCCAGGCGCCGCCGGTCAGGCCCCAGTCGGAATGGATGTGGATGGCCGGCTTGATCTTGTCCGTCTTGTTGAAGAACGGCTCGGGCATCAACAGATTCGAGTTGAACAGGTTCTCCCAGACGGTGTTCTCGAGCGTGGTGGCCGCGAGGGTCAGGTCGGCGTCGGAGACGGTCTCGTCGGAATAGAACGCGAAGTGGGCCGACTCCTTGACGAGCTTGAAGCTGGCCTGCTCCGGGTTCGGGCCGCCCGCGCGCCAGGTGCCGGGCGTGACGGTGGGCTTCTCGGTGGTGCCGGCGGGGGCCCAGGTGGTCAGCGTGCTGCCTTGGTCGACCACCGGAGTGGGGGCAGGCGCAGGCGCAGGCGCAGGCGCAGGCGCAGGCGCGGGTGCGGGTGCAGGCGCGGGTGCGGGTGCGGGTGCGGGTGCGGGTGCGGGTGCGGGTGCGGGTGCGGGTGCGGGTGCCGGTGCCGGTGCCGGTGCCGGTGCCGGTGCCGGTGCAGGCGTCGGAGCGGGTGCAGGAGCAGGCGTCGGTGCAGGGGTTGGGGCCGGCGCGGGCGCGGGCGCGGGCGCGGGCGCGGGCGCGGGGGTTGGTGCTGGTGCTGGTGCCGGGCTCGGTGCCGGTGCTGGCGCGGGAGCCGGTGCCGCCGCAACCGGCGCAGACGCCTCGTCGCCCGACGATCCGCCGCAGGCGGTCAAGCACAAGGACATCAGCAAGCTGCTGATCCCATGCGAACGGAGGGAAGCCTTTTTCATTCTGATCTTTCACGGTCTCGAGCCAGTCCTCAAGGCAGCGCGATTCTGAGATGCCCCCCATGCGCAAGGTTGACCGGCGAATGACGGAGATGCGCCCGTGTGCAACCAAACGTCAGCCACCAACCCTCAGGCCCCTGCCCTCATGCGCATCAAGCGCGCAGCGGCCAGCGCCGCGCCATCGCGGCATACAACGCGATGCCCACCACCAACGCGGCCGCGGCCGCGGCCAGCGCCTGCTGGAAGCCTTGCGCCGGCGTCGCGCTGTGGTGCAGCAGCAGCGCCACCATCGGCGGCCCCGCGATCTGGCCGACACCGTAGGCGGCGGTCAGCAGGCCGGTGAAGCTGTCACCCGCGGCCGGCCACACCCGCCGCGCCTCTTGCAGCGCATAGAAGGTGATCGCGGTGAACGGCACGCCCAGCAGCAGGCTGCCCAGCGCAAAACCCGCCGCGCCCGGCCAGAACAGGCCCAGCGCGATCGCGGCGGCCTGCATCGCGTAGCAGCCGCCCAGCAACCAGCGGCGATCCCAGTGCGACGGCGTGCGGGTCGACAGCACGGCACCGGCCGTGACCCCGGCGCCGAACATCGGCCAGAACAGGTCGGGCCAGGCGGAGCCGGCCGGCAGCACGGCCCGCGCGATCACCGGAAGGAAGGTGGCGGTGACGATGTAGCCCAGACCCGCCAGGCCGTAGGCCGCCGTCAGCAGCGCACGCTCGGCACGCGGTGGCGCAGGCTGCGCAGCGGCAGCCGGCGCCGCCGTGCTGCGCGGCGCGGCAGCGCCCTGCACCACCGGCCACACCAGCGCGCACAACGCGGTGGCCAGCAGCCCGAACACCGCCCAGCCGGCGGCCGCCCGCCACTCCAGCGCCACCATCGCGCTGGCCGACAGCCCGCTCAGCGTGATGCCCAGCCCCGGCCCGCAAAAGATCAGCCCGCCCATCGCCGGCCGGCCCAGCGCCACCAGCCGCCCCATGCACCAGCCCGACACATTGACGAAGACCACCGCGCTCGCCACCCCGGCCACCAGCCGCAGCGCGGGCCAGCTGCCGCTGAAGGGCAGCGCCATGCCGAGCGCCAGCAGCGCCGTGGCGACCAGCCCGCTGCGCGCGAGTGCCGCGGCACCCGGCACCCTGCCGCTGCGCCGTGCCAGCCACGGCAGCGCCATGCAGGCCAGCGCGCCGAGCAGGTAGCCGATGTAGTTGGCAGTGGCCAGCCAGCTGCCGCCGGCCAGATCGACCACGCCGTCGTGCAACATCATCGGCAGCAGCGGCGTGAAAGCGAAACGGCCGATGCCCATCGCCGAGGCCAGCGCCGCCATGCCGGCCAGGGCCACCAGCATCGGGCGGTCGCGCAGCGCGGTAGAAGCAACGGAAGAAGAAAACAGCTCGTGTTCCATGCGGTTGCCGCCGGGGCGGGCGGCGGTTTATCATCTCGTTTCGCGATTCTATTTTCAAAATCAATCTCGAAACAAGAATTCATGGACCTGGTGGCGCTGGAGATCTTTTGCACCGTGGCCCGCGAGGGCAGCGTGACCCGTGCGGCCGAGGTGCTGCAGCGCGCGCAGTCGAGCGTGACCACCCGGGTGCAGCAGCTCGAGGAAGACCTGGGCGTGACGCTCTTCCTGCGCGAAGGCCGGCGCATGGCGCTGACGGCCGAGGGCGAGACGCTGCAGGGCTACGCGATGCGGCTGCTGGCGCTGGCCGACGAGGCGCGGCAGGCGCTGCTGCCGGGGCGCCCCGGCGGCCGGCTGCGACTGGGTTCGATGGAGAGCACCGCGGCAAGCCGGCTGCCCGGCCCGCTGGCCCGGCTGCATGCGCGCTGGCCCGACGTTCAACTGGAGCTGCGCACCGGGCCGACGCGGGCGCTGGTCGACGCCGTGGCCGCCCATGCGATCGACTGCGCGCTGGTGGCGCTGCCATCGCCCGGCATCGACGCCCTGCCCCCCGCGCTGGAGGCCGCGCCGGTCTTCACCGAATCGCTGCTGCTGGCGCTGCCGCCCGGGCACCCGCCGGTGCGCAGCGCGGCCGACCTGCAGGTCGTGACACTGGCCGCCTTTGCGCCGGGTTGCACCTACCGGCAGATCGGCGAAACGTGGATGACGCGCGACGGCGCCGGCCCGCGCGTGCTGGAGCTGGCCTCGTACCACGCGATCCTGGCCTGCGTGGCCGGCGGCCACTGCGCGGGCGTGGTGCCGCGCTCGGTGCTGGCGCTGATGGCCGCGCCGCCGGCGCTGCGGCTGGTGCCGCTGCAGGACTGCGACACCGTGCTGCTGCAGCGGCGCGGCTACCGCTCGGCCGCGCTCGAGGCGCTGTGGGCCGAACTGGCCGCGGCGCGCTGAACGCCGATCGGCGATGCGCTAGCCGCGCCGCGCGGCCTCGATCGCGGCGACGTCGATCTTGCCCATCTTCATCATCGCGTCGAACACGCGCTTCGACACCGCGCGATCGGGGTCCGAGAGGGCCTCGATGAGCACGCGCGGGGTGATCTGCCACGACAGGCCCCACTTGTCCTTGCACCAGCCGCAGGCGCTTTCCTGGCCGCCGTTGCCGACGATCGCGTTCCACAGGCGATCGGTCTCGGCCTGGTCGTCGGTCGAGACCTGGAACGAGAACGCCTCGGTGTGCTTGAACATCGGCCCGCCGTTCAGGCCCAGGCACGGGATGCCCAGCACGGTGAACTCGACGGTCAGGATGTCGCCCTGCTTGCCATCCGGAAAATCGCCCGGTGCGCGTGCCACCGTGCCGACCGCGCTGTCGGGAAAGACCTCGGCGTAGAAGCGCGCCGCATCGAGGGCCGTGCCGTCGTACCAAAGACAGATCGTGTTCTTCGGGATCTTCTTGCTGGGCATGTTCATCTCCTGTGAAGCGGGCGGAAAGAATACTCGCCCCGGACGACGCGGCAACCCGCGTGCCCACTCAGCCCGCAGTGCGAATCGACCGCGCGCCCTTGAGCAATTTCCGGTCGCCGCGCCGGTACTCGCCCGGCGTGCAACCGACATCGCGCTGGAAGGTGCGGGTGAAGTTCGACAGGTCGGACCAACCCGCTTCGTAGGCGACCGAGGTCACCGGCTGCGCCGTGTCGCGCAACAGCGCAATCGAGCGCAGCAGGCGGATGCGCATCAGGTACTGGTGCGGCGTGACACCGATGGAGCGCTTGAAGATGCGCATCAGGTGGAAGGTGCTCAGCCCGACCGCGGCGGCCACGTCGTCCAGCGTCAGCGGCTCTCCCGCGCGACGCTCGATGCAGTGCGCGGCAGCCAGCGCACGCTCGTCCTGCCGAGGCAGCGCCGCGGGCGCCGCGCCATCGTCGAGCGCCCCGCGGACGATGCCGATCACCCGCAGCGCCGCTTCCTCGAGCGCGAAGCCCTCGCCGCCATCGACACCCAGCGAGCCCAGCAGCGCGGACACCCGCGGCGACGGCGGCAAGGCGGCGCGGCCGAAGCGCAGGCTCGAGCCCGCGAGGCCCAGGGCACTGAACGCGTCGTCCAGCGCCCGCTCCGAGAGCGACAGCACCACGCAATCGTCACCCAGGCCGTCGCCCTGTTCATGCGAACAGACGTAGCCCTCGCCGGGGTTGCCCAGCATCAGCCAGCCGGCGCCGAGCAGCGCACGCCCGGCGCGGGTGCGGTAGCTCAAGGTGCCGCGCTCGACGAGCGTCACCGAGAACGCCTGGTGTTCCTCGTCGCGCGGCCGCTCATCGGCACCGGCGCGGCATTCGCAGCGCATCAGGTGCAGGCCGCATGCACCGCGCAACGGGCGGTAGTTGCGGTCGGCATCGCGGTCGGCATTGCGGTCGGCGAACAGGCCTTCGGACAGAGCAGCGGACATGGCGTGCCGGCGTTGTGGATTCGCATCGATTCTAGGAGCCTGGCGACAGCAGTTTTTGCCAAGCCGGCCGCGCCGCCGCTGCCTACGCTGCGCACTCACCAACCCATCAGGAGCACACCCGTGTCCAAGTTCATCACCCCGAAGGAATTCGAAGCGCAACGCCAGTACGTCGACACGCCCTCCGGCCGCATCGCGTACGTGGCACAGGGCCGCGGCCCGGTCGCACTGTTCGTGCATGGCGTGCTGGTCAACGGCTACCTGTGGCGCCACCAGCTCGCCCACCTGGGCGCGACGCGGCGTTGCATCGCCGTCGACCTGCTGGGCCACGGCGCCACCGAGATCGATCCGGCGCAGGACGTGTCGTCGACCGCCAACGCGACGATGCTGGCGCAGTTCCTGGATGCACTGAAGATCAGCGCCGTCGACCTGGTGGGCAACGACAGCGGCGGCGGCATGGCGCTGATCTTCGCGGCCCACCATCCGCAGCGCGTGCGCAGCCTGACGCTGACCGATTGCGACACCCACGACAACTGGCCGCCCGAAGCGTTCAAGCCCTTTCTCGCGTTGTCCGCCTCCGGCGGCCTGCGCGGCGCGCTGGAAACCATGCTCGCCGACAAGAACTTCTACCGCTCGGCCAACGCGCTGGGCCCGGCGTATGAAGACGCCGCACAGGTGGAAGACGCCACCATCGAGATGTACCTGCGCACGCACCTGGCCAGCGAGCAGCGCACGAACGACCTGAAGCGCTTCCTCGCGGCCTTCGACTGCGCGCACACCGTGGCCGTCGAATCCCGGCTCAAGACGCTGCGGGCGCCGACCCTGATCGTGTGGGGCACCGACGACGTGTACTTCGACCTGAAGTGGTCGCACTGGCTGGCCGAGACGATCCCCGGCACGCGCAAGCGCGTCGAATTCGCCGGCGCGCGGCTGTTCCTGCCGGAAGAGCGCTGGACGGCGTTCAACGACGAACTTCGCGCGCATTGGCTGGCGAGCGAACGCTGAACGCGAGGGCCGCAGAACGGGTGGTAGGCTCCATGTCCATCGGAGCCCACCATGAACTTCCCCCGCACTGCCGGAGCACCCTCGATGAGCACGACGAGGCGGGGCATCTTCATGCACATCCGCGACGTCATCCGGCGCAATCCGATCCTGCTTCCGGTGGCCTTCGTCGCGGCCTTGTCCACGGTGCTGATCGGCGAAAGCTCCTACTGGCAATCGACGCGCGTGCTGGACCAGCTCATTGCGCTGCGATCGGGCAAGAGCAGCCTGCAGGAGCTGCGCACCGCCGCACTCGACAGCCAGGCGGACATCCATCGCACGCTGCTGCTCAACCGCCTCGGCGCGGGCGCGCTGAGCGCCGCGGGCCTGGTGGTGCTGTTCATGTACCTGCGCCAGGGCCTGGCGCTCGAGCAGGAGAAGGAACGCGTCAAGCAGGAGCTTCAGCGCGTGGTGCAGATCGAACGCGAGCGGCTGGAGGTCGAGGTGGCGCTTCGCACGGCGCAGCTCGTCAAGCTGACCCACCACATCGAGACGGCGCGTGAAGAAGAACGCGCCCGGCTGGCGCGCGACCTGCATGACGAGATGGGGGCACTGCTCATCTCGGCCAAGCTCGATGCCGCACGCATCAAGCCCCGCCTGATCGAGAGCGCGCCCGAAGCGGTCGAGCGACTGGCGCACCTGGTCGACATGCTCAACAAGGGCATCGCGCTGAAGCACAACATCATCGAGAACCTGCGTCCTTCGAGCCTGAGCAACCTCGGGCTGGCCGTCACGCTCGACATCCTGGTGCACGATTTTGCCGAGCGCTCCGGCATCAAGGTGCATTGCGCGCTGTCGGTGGTGCAGCTCGAACCGGCCGCGGAGCTGGTGGTCTACCGGGTCGTTCAGGAAGCCGTCACGAACATCAGCAAGTACGCCAAGGCAACGAACCTCTGGGTCGACCTGGTGTCCAGCGACGGCTTGGTGGAGCTGACTGTGCGAGATGACGGCGTCGGCTTCGACACCAGCTCGCCGTCGACCTCGGCCTATGGCCTGCTCGGCATGCGCTTCCGCGTCGAAGCCGAGCACGGAACGCTCGTCGTGACGGCGGCACCGGGGCAAGGCACGACGATCCAGGTGCGCCTGCCGGAGCGTGTCATCGAGAGTTGACCGTCCTCATCGCGCGGCCCGCACGATCACCTTGCCGCGAGCGTGCCCTGCAGCCACCTGCTCCAGCGCCGCGCGCGCGTCGTCGAGCGGGTGGATGGTGTCCAGCACGATCTGCAAGCGCTTGTCCTTGAACCACTGCAGGATCTTGTCCAGCGTGGTGGCATCGTGGTTGAAGAACACGAACGACCCCTGTCGACGCCCCCGTGCCTGGATGGCGAAGTCGACGGTGCTCACCACGGCGCCGGTGGCCGAGAGCACCTGCCAGGAGCGTTCGAGCGTCTCGCCGCCGATCGTGTCGATGACCAGGTCCACCTCGCGCAGCACGGCAGAGAAATCCTGGTGCTGGTAGTCGATCACGTCGTCGGCGCCCAGTTCCTTGGCCAGGCCGACGTTGCGCGCTGAAGCGGTCGCTATGACATGCGCCTTCGCCTGCTTCGCAAATTGCACCGCGAAGCCGCCGACACCCCCCGCGGCCGCATGGATCAGCACGCGCTGACCCGCCTGCAAACCGCCCTCGCCGAACAGCGCCCGCCAGGCCGTGCCCGCAGCGGTCGGCAACGCCGCGGCTTGTTCGAAGCTCATGTCGGCCGGCATCGGACTCAAGGCCTGGACGGGGATGACCGCGGCCTGCGCAAACGCGCCGCCGACCGTCGGCTCCAGCCGACCCACGACGCGGTCGCCAGGCTTGAACCGGTCGACACCCGGGCCGGCTTGCTCCACCACGCCGGCCAGATCGGTCCCCAGCGTGTAGGGCAGGTTCACCGGAAAGACCTGCTGCATGTGGCCGGCCAGCATCTTCAGGTCCAGCGGATTCACGCTGGCCGCTTCGATGCGGACGGACACCTGCCCTGGATCCGGACCGGCCAACGGGATGTTCTCGAGCACGGACTGGCTCGGATGGCCGAATGCGTGAATGCGAAGAGCTTTCATGGTGGATGCTCCCTGGGGCGTCAGTCGTTGCCGAAGGCGGGAAATGCGCCGAGCTGCAGGAACAACCCGAACCAGTCCTCCAGGTGCCAGGTGCGCTTGATTCGCGTGCCCTCGAATTCATGGAACTCGTGGATGCGGAAGCTGACCTTCCTGCCGGTCGCGGCAATGCCGAACAGGGGCCCGCGGTGGGTGCCGGTGATCTCGGCACGAACCGCGGCGCGGTCGTCGCTCAGCAGAATGTCGTGGACCGCGATGTGCACGTCGGGCAGCGCCTCCACGACGCTGCGGATGATCGGCTTCAGACCCTCCGGCCCCGGACCCTGGCCGGGGGCCAGCGGGATGTCGTCCCAGTCGGCCGTGACGGCGAGATCCATCAGGTCGGGATCGTGGTCGCTGAAGGCCCGGTACAGCAGCTCGACGGCGTGGCGCCGAGCCTGGTCGTGGGAGTCGTGGGAGATCGGGTTCGAGCTGCTCATGTTGAAGACCCTCTGAGGGCCGTCCGTGAAGTGATGAGCGAAGTCTCGGTGTCGGTCTATCATCTGTCCAACAAATGGCTTGTATATACGAGTATTTGATTCATGGATTTTCATGGCATCGACCTGAACCTGCTGGCGGCCTTTGATGCGCTGATGGACGAGCGCAACGTGACCCGCGCGGCGGTGCGCGTGGGCGTCAGCCAACCGGCGATGAGTGCCGCGCTGTCGCGCCTGCGATCGCTGTTCGACGATCCGCTGTTCCTGCGCAGTGCGGAAGGCCTGTTGCCGACGCCGCGTGCCAGGGATCTCGCCGGACCGGTGTCGACGGCATTGCGGCAGTTGGAGCTCGTGCTGGTGAAAAAGCCCGAGTTCGACCCGGCCGAGGCGGTACTGGATTTCACCGTCGGCTTGTCGGATTACCCGGCCTTCGTGCTGTTGCCGGCGTTGGTGAATGCGCTGGAGAAGAAGGCCCCCGGCGTATCGCTGCGCGTGCACAGTTTCTCGAGCCGGGACAGTGCCGTCGACCTGCTCGACGCCGGCACCATCGACGCGGCCGTCGGCGTCCCACCCACCCAGGCGGAAAGCAGGATCCTGACGCGTCCCATCCTGCGCGACGAGTTCGTCACGATCGTTCGCCGCGACCACCCGAGCGCCCGGCGCGGCATGAGCATGAAGGCCTTCCTGTCGCTGTCTCACGTGCTCGTCTCCCCGGAGGGAGACCGCCATGGGCTGGTGGACGAAGCCCTTGCCCAGGTGGGCAAGCGCCGCAGGCTGGCGCTGACCTTGCCTCAGATGTTCGCGGCACCGGCCGTGGTCGCCCGGACCGACATGACGGCCACGGTCATGAAGCGCGTGGCCCTGCACTCGGCGGCGCGTCGCAACCTGGCCCTGTTCCCGCCGCCGGTCGCGTTGCCCGAGGTGGTCTTCGACCTCCTCTGGCACCGGCGCAACGACACGCATCCGGCCCAGATGTGGCTCAGAGGACTTCTGGAGTCACTCGCGCAGGCGCTGTGAACAGGCGCCGGGCGGTGGACGACTACCTCGCCGCCTCGACGATCAGCCGCGCGAGCTTCTGGTACTCGCCGCCGAAGTGGTGGTCGCCCTTCATCAGCAGCACACGTGCATGCGCCGGCGCGAGCTTCGGGCACAGCGAATTCCGCTCGCGGTCGCCCTGCACGCACAAGGTGTCGGCGGCCGACAGCCGGCGCGCCTCGGGCAGGATCGGCTTGTCGCCGCTCGGGCCCAGCCAGTTGCTGAAGTGGAATTCGAACGACGCCTGTTGCGCCAGCCCCAGCAACGCGGTGAGCCGCACCGTCGCGCGCGTCGCGGCCGGCAGGCGGTTGACGGCGAAGGGCAGCACGTCGGCACCTTGCGAGTAGCCGATCAGGATCACCTCGGAGCGCTGCCAGCGCGCCGCGTAATAGCGGATCAGCCGGTCCAGATCGGCGGCCAGTCCGTCGGGCGTGCGGGCCTTCCAGAAGTAGCGCAGCGAATCGAAGCCGGCCACCGGAATGCCCTGCGCCGCGAGCGCGGCCGCCAGTTCCTTGTCGATGCCGGCCCAGCCGCCGTCGCCGGACAACAGCACCGCGAAGCGCTTGCCGGCACCGGCCACCGGCACCTCGACCATCGGCAGGTCGGCCAGTTGCCCGGGCGCGGGCGGCTCCGCCGGTGATGTCGTTTGCTGTACCGCGGTGAGCTGCGCATAGGCCGTCGCGAACGCGTTGGGGCCATCGGCGACCCAGCGTGCCTTCGGCACCTGTTGCACGAAGGCCTGCACGCTGTCGGCCGAGCATGCGGCGCCCGGCACCGCGGCCCATGGGGTGGCCAGCGTCGTCGCGGGCAGCAGGTCGAAGCCGGCGGCATTGGACACGCCGGCAGCCGCCCACCGCAGCCCGTTCGTCGCGCACAGCGGCGTCTTCAACGCCAAGCTCGGGCAGAACCCGACCGACAGCGCCGACGAGAAGCTCCCCGCCGGCGCCTGCGCCAGCACGCCATACGCGAACGGCGCCGCCGCACCGGTGCCCACCAGCATCGGCAGCCGGTAACCCGGCACCTGCTCGTAGGCCTGCAGGTGGCGCGACAGGTTCTCGAAGGCGCCTGCGGCATACGTGCATTTGCCGTCCTGTTTCTCCAGCCGCTTGTAGAACGGCGCCAGCGGCACGGCGGCCACCAGCGCGCCGCCGTCCACCATGCGGTCGATGGCCTGCTGCTCGGCGGCATCGGGCGCCTCGTTGGCCGACAGCATGAACACGAACTGCTGCACCGTGCCCGCCGGCTTGAACAAGCGCACGTCGTTGAACAGGCCGTGCGCCACCGTGCCGGGCGCCGTCTGCATCGGCTTCGGCCGCGCCTGGGCGTGGCATGGCGCCGCCGCGTGCGCGAGCAGCAGGCCGGCCCCGATCGCGAGGATCCACTTCATCGTCCGATCGCTCCCTTGAGGCCGCCACCGATCAGCGCGGCCACGTCGGCCAGGATGAACACCGGTGCGAGCCCGGGCGGCGCGGCCAGGTAGCGGGCCTCCCAGTCGGGCTCGAACTTGTCCTTGAAGTTGTGCAGCCCGCGGAAGTTGTAGAACCGGTCACCGTGCTCGAACAGCAAGCGCCCGAGCCGCTGCCAGCGCGGCGCGCGGCGGCGCTCGGCCATGCCGGCCATCGGCGACATGCCGAGCCCGAAGCGCTCGTAGCCTTCGGCCTGCAGGTGCAGCATGATCTTCGCGAACAGGAAGTCCATCGTGCCGGGCGGTGCGTCGGGCAGGTGGCGCATCAGGTCGAGGCTCGCATCCTTGCGGGCATCGGTGGTCAGCAGGTTGGCGAACGCGAGGATGCGGTCGTCGCGCCGCACGATCGCCACCGGCAGCCGCTGCACGTAGTCGGCATCGAAGCGCCCGACCGAGAAGCTCTTCTCGCGGCCGCGCTGCTCGGCCAGCCACGCGTCGGAGACCTGCTTCAGCTGCGGCAGCCATGCGGCGACGCCCTCGGCCGGTACCACCTCGAACAGCAGCCCCTCGCGCTCGCCGCGGTTCACGCCGGTGCGCAGGTTGGCGCGCTTGGCACCCTTCAGGCTGAAATCGGGCAGCGGCACGTTGGCGTACTCGCCGAGCTTCAGCGCGTGCAGGCCGCAATCGAGGTACAGCGGCAGCGTGGCCGGCCGCACCTGGTAGAACGCGGCGCGCCCGCCATGGTCGTTGGCCCGCTCGATGAACTGCCACACCAGGTCGGGCCATTCGCGCGCGTCGCCGAACGGGCCGTACAGCGAGACCCACGAGCGTCCCTGCTTGCCGAACATCAGGAAGCTGCGGCCGGACGGCGAGAACATCAGGTGCTTGTCGCCGACCAGCACATGGCAGCCGTCGGACGACGGGTTGGCGCGCACGATCGCGGCAGCCCGCTCGATCTCCTCGGGCGTCGTGACGGCCACGTCGCCGGCCGGCGGCCGCAGCAGCTGCCACAGGCCGTAGGCCAGCGCGATCAGTGCGACGCCGGTCAGCGCGCGCAGCGAACGCGGCGCCTGGCCGTCGAGCTCGAACTGCCACCACAGCCGGTTGCTGTAGCCGACCTCGCGGTACGCGAAGAACAGCACCCACACGCACGCGAGCAGCACGCCGCCGAGCGCCAGCAGCCATTCGGGCTCGAGGCGTTGCGAGAACAGCGACGAGCGCCGGTCGAACTGGTTGCGCGAGATCACCAGCAGCAGCGCCAGCGTGCTCAGCATCGCGGCCTCGGTGACCGCGATGCCCTTGGGCAGCGCCAGCACCGCGGCGATCACCGACAGCACCAGCGCCCCCCACCAGGCGGCGTCGAGCTGGTGCAGCAGCCCGCGCGCCACCAGCAGCAGGCCCAGCCCGGCCACGCTGCCGAGGAAGTGCGAGGCCTCGATCAGCGGCAGCGGCACGTGCAGGTGCGCCAGGATCTCGCGCGCGTCTTCGGTGAACGGCGTCACGCCGGAGACCATCAGCCAGAGCCCCGCGACCAGCGTCAGCGCGGCCATCAGCCGCGGGCTCAAGTGCACCGCCATGCGGCCGACCGGCGCGGCCACGCCGGAGCGCAGCTCGTAGGTCGCCAGCATGCCGGTGGCCAGCACCAGCGGCAGCACGTAGTAGATGCCGCGGTTGAGCAGCAAGGCGCCCAGCATCACGTCGCTGGGCACGCTGCCGCCGCTGGCCAGCAGCATCACCGCCTCGAACACGCCGACGCCGCCCGGCACGTGGCTGATGATGCCGGCGGTGACGGCGATGGCGTAGAACGCGATGAAGGTCGGCAGCGCGAGGTGCTGGCCCGGCAGCAGGAACCACAGCGCCGCGGCCGAGGCGCACAGCTCGAGCGCCGAGATCACCAGCTGGCGCAGTGCGAGTTCGGCGGTCGGCAGGCGCATGCTCCAGCGGCCGATGCGCAGGCCGCGGCGCTTCGTGCACAGCCAGATGAAGCCGGCCAGCCCGACCAGCAGCGCCGCCGACAGCAGGCGCAGCAGCAGCGGCGGGGTGTGCAGCAGGCCGCCGACCTCGTCGGCGCCCCACAGCAGGCCGAGCGCGCCGAACGCCGCCATGCCGAGCCCGAAGGCGGCTGCGTTGAACGCGATCACCTTGCCGATCTGCGAGGGCTCCAGCCCGGCGGCGGTGTACAGCCGCATGCGCACCGCGCCGCCCGACAGCGGCCCGAGCCCGATCGTGTTGGACAGCGCATAGGCGACGAACGAGGTCAGCAGCACGGTGGCGCGCGCGACCCGTGCGCCGGCGTACTGCAGCGACGAGCTGTCGTAGCCGGTGAGCGCGAGGTAGCTGAGCGCGGTGGCGATCAACGCGAGGCCGATGCTCGAGGCCGGCGTGGTGGCCACTGCCGCCATCACCGCGCTGTAGTGCACCTGCAGCAGCAGCTGGCGCAGCGCGAGGCCGACGGCCAGCGCCAGGCCCAGCGCGATGGCGCCGAGCAGCCAGGGTCGCAGCCGCGGCCACCGGTCGCCCCACAGGGCCAGCGCAGACTTGGGAAGAGCGAGGGTGGGGTCCAGCGAGGACTCGGACACGGTTCGAAAAATGCGCGGTGGTGGAGACGCGGCTATTGGATCGCGTTTTCCGCCTCGCGGGCACAAACCATTACCACTTTCATCCCTCAAGTGGTACTCAAATGGTATTGCAGCGGCTAGAGTCCCGATCGCCGTACCGACCCGCCCACTCGGAGACCCTCCATGCCCGTCCACAGCCCCTTTTCCAGTCCGCGTTCGAACCAGATGCGCTTGCTCAGCGCCTTCGCCGCGGTCCTCGTCACCGCCACGGCCCAGGCGGCCAGCTACCCCGCCTGGAAGGCCGACACCTTCTACGCCGCCGGGTCGCTGGTGACGTACAACGGCCGCAACTACCGCGCGACGGTGGCGCAGACCGACTACGCGAGCACCGGCTGGAACCCGACCACCGCCAGCCTGTGGACCGACATCGGGGCGGCTGATGGCCCGGCTCCCGCACCCGCCCCCGCGCCGACACCTGCGCCTGCGCCGGCCCCCGCACCAACGCCGGCTCCCGCGCCTGCACCCACGCCCGCACCGGCCCCAGCGCCCGCCCCCGCCCCGGGCTGCCAGCCCGCCTGGCTCGCCGCGACCGCGTACGGCGGCGGCCAGCAGGCCAGCGTCGGCACCGTCAACTACAAGGCCAACTGGTGGACCCAGGGCCAGAACCCGTCATCCAACAACGGACCGGCCGGCAGCGGCCAGCCGTGGACCAAGGTGAATGACTGCGGCGCGCCGGCTCCTGCGCCTGCGCCCTCTCCCGCGCCGGCCCCGGCACCCGCCCCTGCACCGGCTCCCGCTCCGGCGCCTGCGCCGGCACCGGCCCCCGCCCCGGCGGCACGCGCCTACATCGGCTACTCCGGCACCTGGAACACCAGCCTCTACGACCTGGCACCGGCCAACATCCCGAACTACTTCACCCACGTGAACCTGGCGTTCGCGAAGCCCAACACCCCGTATGTGAAGGGCAGCTACGCGTTCGACCAGTCGATCGCCGGCTTCGAGTTCGCCGAAGGGGCATCCGGCAACAACGGCCAGCGCTTCTTCAGCGCCCAGCAGGCGCAGGACCTGCGCAACAACATCGCGGCACTGAAGGCGCGCGGCACGCAGGTCTGGCTGTCGTTCGGCGGCTGGGCCTACAGCCAGGGCAGCGAGTGGGCCAACTACAACGCGAAGGGCGTGGTCGACCTCGCGCTCGACCTGGGCGCCTCGGGCGTCGACCTCGACTGGGAAGTCAACGGCGCCTCGTGCAACAAGCTGGACGCCGCCAACTTCAGCTGCAACACCGATGCGCAGATCGTCGGCATCATCGACGCGACCTACGCCGAGATCCAGTCGCGCGGCGCGAAGCTCGGCATCTCGGTGGCCGGCTGGTCGACGGGCGCGTACTACGTGAAGGGCTCGCCGTTCGAAGAAGGCAAGGTGCAGTGGGGCTCGCCGTTCGGCGGCGTGATGTACACCGCCGTCAAGACGCGCGGCAGCAAGCTCAGCCACATCAACCTGATGTCGTACGACGGCGGCGACTACTACGACCCGCGTGAAGGCTACGAGTCGTACCGCGCGATCTACAACGGCCCGATCCACATGGGCATGGAGATCGCGCCCGAAGGCGCAGGCGGCGCGGTGCTGAAGATCCCGGCGAACGGCGTGCAGTACGACGCCGAGATGCTGAACGGCAGCAACAACATGGCGACGGCCTACTACAACGTCGAGACGCTGGTGAACTACGTCAAGAACAAAGGCCGCTCGAACGACGGCTTCATGCTCTGGCAGATCTGGAAGCAGCGCGTGCACATGCCGGCACCGGCCGGCGCGGCCACCGAGAACTCGGCCGGGCAGTACGTGTGCCGCAACCTGCCGCTGCAGGGGGACTGCAACCAGGCGATCCCGAGCCTGCCGAAGCAGTGACGCGGGGACAGGATCAGGCCGGGCTGGATCGCAGCCCGTAGGCCTTGTCGCCGACGAACAGGTACTCGACGCGCATCACCGCGTCGCCCTGCTCGCCGCTGCTGGCGTAGCCGATGGCCGAGACCTGCGCGCCGGCGCGGATCTCGGCCAGCTTCCAGGCGTCGAGCCGCGTCAGCGGTGCCAGCTCCAGCTCCCAGCGCCGGTCGCTGCGCCGCGGCAGCGTGGCCTTGGCCAGCAGGCCGGGGCCATCGACGGCGGCGGTCTGCGCCGGCAGCACGCGCCTGGCCAGGCCGGCGGGCAGCTTGAGGCCGGCCGGCAGCTCGATCATCAGCTCGGCGTGCGGGTTCTGCCACTTGCTGCCGATCACGGTCCCTTCGAGGTACAGCGGACGCTCCTGGTCGAAGCCGCTCCACCCATGGTGGGCCGATGCCGGGCGCACGGCCCACGGCGTGATGGCGGCGAGAACGGCGAACTGGCGGCGGCTCAACAGCATGGCGTGACTCCTGGGGCTGATGGTGGCGCTGACGGTGGCGTTCGATCCCTCAATAGGCGATCCAGCGACCGCAGACCACCACCGCGATCCAGAGGGCAGTGGACACCAGCATCTGTAGCCGCGCCGCCGTGTCGAGTTTGCGCAGCGATCCGCGGCGGTGGAACCAGGCGGCGTTGATCCCGGCGAGCGCCAGCAGGCCCATCTTGGTCACGAAGGCCCGGTTGGCAAGCAGCTCGCCGGGTTGCGTCGCGAACATCAGCAGGCCGCTGGTGGCCGCGAGCGAGAAGCCGATCAGCGCCAGCGTGAGCGACAGCCGGGCCAGCGCCGGCACCGGCAGCGCGGCCGCGTGGCCGAACACGCGCACCTCGAGCGCGACCAGGTTGCCGAGCAGCAGCGCGATGCCGATGATGTGCGTCGCTTCGAGCGCGGGGTAGGCCCAGGGGGTTGTGGTCAGCGAGGCGAGCGCCATGGCGCCAAACTTTAAGCGCTGCGACGAGGCGTCGATAGAATCGCCCCACGCCCCATGCGTTCCGCATCGGGCACGCCCGGCACATCCCACCCCACGGTGCTGCCCACAAGTCAGCGAATCCCCTCTTCCTTCGCACCGTCGAATCGTCGTCCGCGTTGAACTGCCTAGCCAGTTCCGGGTCGCGATCGCCCTCCTGATTTCGTTGCCCTGAGCCACTGCGCGTTGCCGCCGCGACCGCCGTGGAGCTTCCTGGCGCCCCCTTCCGATCGATCACCTCATGACTTCCTCGTCTTCATCTTCTTCCTCTTGCCTGCATGACGTCGTCATTGCCGGCGCCGGCCCGGTCGGCCTCTTCCTCGCCTGCGAACTCGCGCTCGCGAAGCTCGACGTGCTGGTCCTCGAACGCGCTGAAAGCCCCGAAGCGCCGCTGAAGGCGCCGCCGCTCGGCACCCGCGGCTTGTCGATCGCCACCGCCGAGGCGCTCCATCGCCGCGGGCTGCTGGACGAGCTCAGCATGGCCACCGGCGCTCCGCGCCAACCGCGGGCCGGGCACTTCGCCGGCATCGCGATCGACGCCGCCAGGATCGACCGGTCCGGCTGGAAATACCACCTGCCGAACCCGGCATCGAACCCCTTCGCGGCCGACATGGGGTCGGTGGAGTCGGTGCTGGCTGCCCGGGCCGTCGCGCTCGGGGTCGACATCCGGCGCGGGCATGCGGTCACCGGCATCGACGACCACGGCGACGAGGTCGCTGTCCACGCCAACGGGCTCTCGTTCCGCGCGAAGTGGCTGGTCGGCTGCGACGGCGGCCGCAGCGCGGTGCGCAAGCTGGCCGACTTCGAATTCCCGGGCACCGAGCCGGAGTTCACCGCGTACTCGGCGCTGGTGGACATCGCCGACCCCGAGAAGCTGCGACCGGGGCGCAACGCGACGCCCGCGGGCTTCTACATGAACGAGCCCGGTCGCCTCGCGATCGCCGATTTCGATGGCGGCGCCTTCGACCGTTCGGAAGCGATCACCCCGGAGCACCTGCAGGCGGTGCTTCGCCGGGTGTCGGGCACAGACGTGACGCTGTCGTCGGTCCACCTCGCCACCAGCTTCACCGACCGCGCGCGGCTGGTGACCACCTACCGCAAGGGCCGCGTGCTTCTCGCCGGAGACGCCGCGCACATCCACTCCGCGCTCGGAGGCCAGGGCCTGAACGCCGGCCTGGGCGATGCAATGAACCTCGGCTGGAAGCTGGCCGCCACCGTGCGGGGCAACGCGCCCGCCGGCCTGCTCGACACCTACCACGCCGAGCGGCACCCGGTCGGCGAGTGGCTGCTGGACTGGACACGGGCGCAAGCCGCCGTCATGCGGCCCGACGCGCACGGGCGGGCCCTGGAGGGCATCGTCCGCGGCCTTGCCGATACGCCGGGCGGGGCCACCTGGTTCGCCGAGCAGCTCTGGGGCGTGTCGTTGCACTACGACCTGGGCGGCGGTCACCCGCTGGTCGGCCGCAGCGCCCCGGATGTCGAGTTCGCCGATGGCAGCAGGCTCGCGTTCCACCTCCGGGCCGGCGCCGGCGTGCTGGTCGATTTCGACGGCTCGCAACCCTTGCGGCAAGCCATCGCGGATTGGAGCGATAGCATCCGCTACGTGGCCGGTGGCGCGACGAACGAGCTCGGGCTCACGGCCCTGCTGGTGCGTCCGGACGGCTTCGTCGCATGGGCATCCGACACGGCAGCGGCCCCTGGCGATGTCGAGCCTGCAGCGACGAGATGGTTCGGTTTGCAGTGAAAGTCAGTACAGTGGCCCGGCGTCCCTCAACACAGACTGGAAGCGCCCCATGCCCACCATCCTCATCGTCGACGATTCGGCGTCCATGCGTCAGATGGTGTCGTTCACGCTGAAGAGCGCGGGCTACACCGTCGTGGACGCGGTCGACGGCCAGGACGCCTACGAGAAGACGTCGAGCAACGATTTCGACCTGGTGCTGACCGATCAGAACATGCCCCGCCTGGACGGCATCGGCCTGACACGAAAACTTCGGGACAACCCGAAGTTCAAGACGACGCCGATCCTGATCCTGACCACCGAGTCCAGCGACAGCATGAAGCAGGCCGGCCGCGCCGCCGGGGCCTCCGGCTGGCTGGTCAAGCCCTTCGATCCCGCCAAGCTGATCGAAGTGATCAAGAAGGTCCTGGGCTAGCGCTCGCGGCCGCGCAGGCGGCTTCGTCGACTTGTGCACGCAAGTCGCGACGCCGGCAGAGACCGCTTCAAGCCGGGTGCATTCACGTCGATAACCCCCCCAGCATCCACGAGAGATGCACGTGAATCGCCCAGATGGAGACCTCACCATGTCATCAGTTGCCGACAGTACTCAGCAAGGCGCCCTGCCGGAAGCGCCAGCTTTGAGCAGCGGCACGCCCCTGTCCCACCGCACGTACCGCGACCTGCTCGAACAGGCGCAGGTGGGGGTCTTCGTCATCCAGCAAGGCTGCTTCAAGTACGTCAACCCGAAGGTGGTCGAGCTGCTCGGCTACTCCGAGGCACAGCTGCTGGCGGGCATGACCGCCACGGCCGTCGTGCACCCGCAGGACATCTCGCGGGTGGCCGAACACATCCGCCAGCGCATGGCCGGCATCGCCGGCGTGGCCTACGACATCCGGTGCGTGCGGGCCGATGGAAGCATCTTCGTCGGCCGGGTGTTCGGCCGGGCGATCGTCTTCGAGGGCGGGCCGGCCGACCTGGTCACGCTGAGCGACGTGAGCGAGATCCAGCGGGCGCGGGAACTGGCCGAGTGGCGTGCCCGCATGCTGGCGCAGACCGAACTGCTGTGCCGCAGCGGCTCGGTCGAGATCGACCTCACGGCCCGGCGCGCCACCCTGTCGTCGGGCGCCTACGCGCTGCTGGGCGAGACCCACGAACCGGGGACCTTGTCGATCCTGGCGGCCCTGCGCTGGATCCCGCGCGACGAACGCCGCTTCCTGCTGTCGATCTGGCGTGGCGCGGCGCGTGGCGACCCGTTCGAATTCCAGCACCGCATCCTGCGCGCCGACGGCAGCCGCCTGGTGGTGCTGCACCGCGGCGTGGTCGATGTCGGTGCCGACGGCGTGTCGATGCGCGGTGTCGTCATCCTGCAGGACATCACGGCCCAGCGCGAGGCCGAAGGACGCATTCAGGAGCTTGCCAACTACGACGAGCTGACCGGTCTGCCGAACCGCGTGCTGCTGCTCGACCGCCTGGATGCCGCGGCCCATGCCGCGCAATGGGACGAAGGCCGCTTCGCACTGCTGTCGCTCAGCATTGCCCAGGTCGACCAGGTGGAAGAGACGATGGGGTTCGGCGCCGGCGACACCCTCGCGATGGCCATCGCGGCGCGCCTGTCCGGGCTGTGCCGATCGGAAGAGACGCTGGCCCACCTGGGCGGCGGCGAGTTCGCCGTGTTGCTCGACCCGGCGCTCGGCGACGGCGAAGACGCGGTCTCGCAACGGGCTCGCACCATCCTCGAAGGCCTGCGCCTGCCCGAGAACGTCGGGCAGACCGAGGTCTACCTCAGCTGCTCGATCGGCATCGCGACCTACCCGGCCGATGCCGATGGTGCACAACGCCTGCTGGAATGCGCCCAGACCGCGCGCCTGCACACCGACAACGGCGCCAGCCGCATCGCCTTCTTCACGCCGCAGGCGAACGTGCATGCGGTGCGCCGCATGACGCTCGAGTCGGCGTTGCGCCGCGCGATCGGCCGCCAGGAGCTGACGCTGCACTACCAGCCCCAGGTCGACCTCACCGATGGCCGGCTGATCGGCGTCGAAGCCCTGGTGCGCTGGCATTGCAGCGAGCTCGGCGACGTTCCGCCGGCCGAGTTCATCCCGGTGGCAGAGCAGACCGGGCTCATCATCCCGATCGGCGAATGGGTGATGCGCAGCGCCTGCACGCAGGCTGCCTCGTGGGCCCGCGCGGGCCTGCCGAGCGTGCGCGTGCACGTGAACCTGTCGCCGCTGCAGCTGCAGCAACCCGACATCGCGCGCCGCCTGCACGCGATCCTGCTGGAGACGGGCGCCAACCCGGCGCACCTGGGCGTCGAAGTGACCGAGAGCATGCTGACCGTGGACGTCGAGCATGCGGCGCGCACGCTGCGCGAGCTGAAGGCCATCGGCGTCGAGATCTCGCTCGACGACTTCGGGACCGGCTACTCCAACCTGGGCGTGCTGCGCACACTGCCGATCGACGTCGTGAAGATCGATCGCTCGTTCGTGCACGACGTGACCGCTGCGCCCGAAGACGTCTCGATCACACGCGCGGTGCTGACCATGGCCCACAGCCTGCAGATGAAGGTGCTGGCCGAAGGCGTCGAGACCGAGGGCCAGCTGAACCTGCTGATCGCCAACGGCTGCGACATGATCCAGGGCTACTTCTTCAGCAAGCCGGTTCCTGCCGACGAACTGGAGCAGATGCTGCGCGAGAACCGCCGCCTGCCCGACCGCTTCCTGACGCGCGGCCAGCGCAAGCGCACCTTGCTGCTGGTGGACGACGAAGAGAACATCGTCTCGTCGCTGCGCCGCCTGTTCCGGCGCGACGGCTACAACATCGTCACCGCCCACAGCGGCGCGGAGGGCCTGCAGCGCCTGGCCGAGGTGAACGTCGACGTCATCGTGTCGGATCAACGCATGCCGGGCATGACCGGTGTCGAGTTCCTGCGCCGCGCGAAGGAGCTCTATCCCGACACGGTGCGCATGGTGCTGTCCGGCTACACCGAACTGCAATCGATCACCGATGCCGTCAACGAAGGCGCCATCTACAAGTTCCTGACCAAGCCGTGGGACGACGAACGCCTGCGGGTCCACGTGGCCGAGGCCTTCCGCCAGAAGGACATGGCCGACGAGAACCGGCGGCTCGCCCGCGAGGTGCACAGCGCGAATCACGAACTGGCGCTCGTCAACGAGCGCCTCGAGGGCTTGCTGACGCGCCAGCGGGAACAGACGAGCCTCGAAGAATGCCGCGCCGCCAACGCACGCAGCGTGCTCGAGAACGTGCCGACCCCGATCGTCGGCGTCGATGCTGACGGGATGATCGCCTTCGTCAACCGCGACGCGCAGATGCTGCTGTCCGATGCCGGCGCGCTCATCGGCTGCGACGCCGACGAGGTGCTGCCCGCCGGGCTGTGCCAGGTGCTGTCGCTGGACGCCGGCGTGCATCGGCGCGTCGAGCTGCGCGGCCGCTGGCATCGCGCGGTGTGCCGCGCGATGGACGACACGACCGCCAGCGGCAAGCTGCTCGTCATCACACCCGAATTCGAGACGGAGGTTTCCTGACATGTCCGAGCCCACCCGCTCCGCCGGCCCCGCCGCCGAACCACCGGCCGCTTCGCCCACAGCGCGTGCCACCGGCGCCGCCGAGGTGCGCGAGCGCCTGAACTACCTGTTTCGCGCCTCGCTGCAGGAAGGCCGCCTGCACCCGCTCTACCACCTGATTCAACAGTACCGCCTCGGGGAACAACCGTGACGCAGCCCACCCTCCACCCCGACGCCGTGCATGCCAAGGTGCGCACCTTGCCCGCGCTTCCGCAGGCCGTCATCGAACTGCGTTCCGCGCTGAAGCGCGAAGACGTCGCCGTCGACGAACTCGCCGCGACCATCTCCCACGACCAGGCGTTGACCGCCAAGACGCTGCGCCTGGCCAACTCGTCGTTCTATGGCGTCGCCGGCCGCGTGTCGTCGATCCGGGGGGCGATCAACATCCTCGGGCTGCGCACCGTGGCCACGGTGGCGACGACGGCGGTGGTGATCTCGAGCTTCGATCGCACGGCCTGCGCCGGCTTCGACTTCGACGGCTTCTGGCGCCACGCGCTGGCCACCGCGTTCTGCGCGCAGGAGCTGGCGGCGGCCACCCACATGGACGGCGAGGCGGCGTTCTCTGCCGGCCTGCTGCACGACATCGGCCGCCTGGCCCTGGCCACCTACTTTCCGCTCGAGCTGGGCCAGACGCTCGCGTGGGCCGCCGAGCACGACGTCCACGCGATCGAGGCCGAGCGGCTGATGCTCAACACCGACCATGCGGCGGTGGGCGGCCTGATCGCCGAGCACTGGAACTTCGCGCCGGCCATCGCCGAGGCGATCCGCTGCCACCACGAGCTGCCCGCCCACAAGTCGGCGACCCTGGCCGACCTGGCCCACGTGGCCGACAACATGACCCACGCGCTGGACCTGTCGGGACTCGACGAGGACATGGTGCCGCCGCTGTCGCTCGCTGCCTGGGAGCGCGTGGCGCTGTCGCCGCAGCAGGTGCAGAAGATCTTTGAACGAACCGAGCGGCAGGCGCAGAGCGTGCGCGACTCGCTGACCGTCTAGGAGACCCCATGGACCTGTCCACCCCCTCTTGCGCGCCGGCCGGCGACACCGCGGCCGCCCAGCTCACCCCCGTGCAGATCGAAGCCCTGCTGCGCGCGAACGAAGAACTGACCGAACTCAACCGCAAGCTCTCGGAGGCCCAGGACAAGCTGGTGCAATCGGAGAAGCTCGCCTCCATCGGCCAGCTCGCGGCGGGCGTCGCGCACGAGATCAACAACCCGATCGGCTTCATCTTCTCGAACTTCGGCACGCTGGAGAAGTACCTGGCGCAGCTGTTCGGCATGCTCGCCGCCTACGAGGCCGCAGAGCCCGCGCTCGCCGGCACCCCGGCAGCGGCGCAGCTGCTGCGGCTGCGCGAGGAGATCGAGCTCGACTACCTGAAGGACGACATCCCGGCGCTGATGACCGAGTCGAAGGACGGGATCCAGCGCGTGCGCAAGATCGTGCAGGACCTGAAGGACTTCTCGCGCGTGGATGCGCGGCAGGAATGGGAGTGGGTCAGCCTGCACACCGGGATCGACTCCACGTTGAACATCGTCAACAACGAGATCAAGTACAAGGCCGACGTCGTCAAGCGCTACGGCGAGCTGCCCGATGTCGAATGCCTGCCGTCGGAGCTGAACCAGGTGTTCATGAACCTGCTCGTCAACGCGGCCCATGCGATCAGCGCCGAGCGCGGGACGATCACGATCAGCACCGGCACCGCGGGCGACATGGCCTGGGTCGAGATCGCGGACAACGGTAGCGGCATCGCGCCCGAGAACCTGAAACGCATCTTCGATCCGTTCTTCACGACCAAGCCGGTCGGCAAGGGCACCGGCCTCGGGTTGTCGCTGTCGTACGGCATCGTCAAGAAGCACGGCGGGCGGATCGAGGTGAACAGCGAGCCGGGCCGCGGCACGGCGTTTCGGGTCAGCGTTCCGGTGAAACGCATCGACGCCGCGGCGGCCTGAGGCGAGCCCCATGCAGGAAGCCGTCTTGTCCGGACCCGAGTCCGCCACGTCGACGCCGCCGGTGGCCGGGCTGCCCGTCGCGCCGTGGACGATCCTGTGCGTCGACGACGAGCCGAACATCCTGTCGTCGCTGCGGCGGGCGCTGCGCAATCCCCGCTACCGCGTGCTGACCGCGCCCGGCGGCGACGAGGCGCTGGCCATGCTGGAGGCCACGCCGGTCGACCTGGTGATCTCGGACATGCGCATGCCCGGCATGGACGGCGCCCGGCTGCTCGGGCAGATCCGGCGCCGCTGGCCGCGCACCATGCGCATCCTGCTGACCGGCTACGCCGATGTCGACTCGACCGTCGCCGCCATCAACGAAGGCCAGATCTACCGCTACGTCAACAAGCCCTGGGACGACGGCGAGCTGCAGGTCACGGTGGCACAAGCGCTGGAACGGCTCGAACTCGAACGGGAGAAGGAGCGGCTGGAGGCGCTGACGCACGCGCAGAACGAGGAGCTGCGGCGCTTCAATGCGGAACTCGAGCGGCGGGTCGAGGAGCGCACGGTCGAAGTGACGCAGGCCAACGACAAGCTCAAGCGCAACTACATGACCTCGATCAAGGTGTTCGCCAACCTGATCGAGCTGCGTGGCACGCAACTGGTCGGCCACGGCCGGCGCATGGCCGAGATGGCACGCGCGCTGTCCAGGGCAATGGGCTGCAACAGCGAAGACACGCAGGCGGTGTTCGTCGCGGCCTTGCTGCACGACATCGGCCTGATCGGGCTGTCCGACGAGATCCTGGCCAAGCCGGTTCCCAAGCTCAGCGTCGAAGAACTGGCGCTGTACCGCAAGCACCCGATCCTCGGCGAGCAATCGCTGATGGCGCTGGACGACATGCAACCGGTCGCGGCGCTGATCCGGGCCCACCACGAGCACTTCGACGGCAAGGGCTTCCCCGACGGGCGCGCCGGCGCCGACATTCCGCTGGGCGCGCGCATCCTCGCGATCGTCGACGCCTACGACGACCTGCTCAACGGGCACATGGGTGCGGCCGGGCTGAAGACGGCGCAGGTGCGCACGCTGCTGATGCACGGCCGCGGCTCGCAGTTCGACCCCGAGGTGCTCGACGTCTTCCTGCACATCAACCAGCCCAGTGCCCCGACGCCGCCGGCGCCGATCTCGATGACCACCGAGCACCTGCAGCCGGGCATGGTGCTCGCAGCCGACATGATCTCGCGCGAGGGTGCGCTGCTGCTCGCGACCGACCACGTGCTGACCGCCGACACCATCCGCCGCATCCGGCAGTACGAACAACGCGAAGGCATGCGCATCGAATTGCGCGTGCGCCCCATGAGGAAAACCTGATGAAAGCATCCATCCTGCTGGTCGACGACGAGGTGCATGTGCTGACCGCGTTGCACCGCGTGCTGCGGCTGCCGCTGCGCGACCGCGCACGCATTGAGCTGTTCAGCGACACGCGCCTGGCGCTGGAGCGCGTCAAGGAACACGCGTTCGACGTGGTCGTGTCCGACTTCAGGATGCCGCACCAGGACGGCATCGCGTTCCTCGGCGCCGTGCGGGCGGTGCAGCCGCGCGCCGTGCCCTTGATCGTCAGCGCCTCGGCCGACGTCTCGACCTTGGTGCGGGCCGTCAACGACGCCCAGGTGTTTCGCTACCTGCTGAAGCCGTGGGACGACCAGGAATTGCTGAACTGCATCGATGCCGCGTTGCGCCGCGCCGGCGAGCTGCGCGAAGAGCACCTGCTGGCGGATGCGACGCGCCTGCGCCAGGGCAGCCTGACGGCCGCCGAGGCGGAGCGACGGCGCCTCGAAGCGATCGAGCCCGGCCTGACCCACGTCGACTGGGGCCCGCACGGCGAGGTGCTGATGCCGCCGCTGGACTGATCAGGACTGCGAAGGCCCCTTGCGATCGCGCGCCCCGAACTTCGGCACCAGCATGCCCACCTGCTTGCGGTACAGCTGGTAGCGCTGGCCGAATTGCGCAACCAGGTCGCGCTCCTCGAACCAGATGCCGATCAGGATGTAGCCGGTGCTGCCAGCGGCGAACAGGAAATGGCCCGCCGTCATCTGCGGCGTCGCCCAGAACCCGAGGATGAAGCCGAGGTAGATCGGATGCCGCACCTGGCGGTAGAACAGTGGCGTGTGGAACACCGGCGTCGGAAGCGCCTGGCCGCGCAGGTTCGCCCACACCTGCCGCAGTCCGAACAGCTCGAAGTGGTTGATCAGGAAGGTGCTGATCAGCAGCACGCCCCAGCCGAGCCAGAACACGCCCAGCAAGAGCGTGCGCACGACCGGATCGGCGACCGACCACACCACCGGCTCGGCGATCGGCCGCCATTGCCACAGCAGCAGGGCCAGCACGGCGGTCGCCGCGAGCACGAAGCTGCTGCGCTCCATCGATTCGGGAATGATCTTCGTCCACCAGCGCTTGAAGCCGCGCCGCGCCATCACGCTGTGCTGCACGGCGAACAGCCCGAGCAGCGCCAGGTCGACGACCAGTGTTTCGACGAGCGGCGCCGCGGTTCCGCTGTCGATGGTCTTGGGCAGCAGCGGCAGGTTGCCGACAAAGCCGATGGCGTAGGTGAAGGTGGCGAGGAAGAAGAGGTAGACCACCAGGCCGTAGAGGGCTGCGAGGATTGCCATGTCGAGTCTCCCATTGCAGAACACTGCAGAAGTTGGCGGGCGGGTCAACGTGCCCACTCGCGGTTGTCCAGAACCTGCGCAATGCGCAGTGCGGCCCGTGCGGCACCGTCGGTCTCCACCGGCCGGTAGCGCACGGGTTCGTGCATCGCGGCCAGCGCGCGCGCGGCCAGTTGATCGGGGTCGAGCGTCGCCGCGTAGTCCATCGAGCGGTCGGCCGCGTAGTTGGCCAGGCGCTGGCGCACGTGCACGCATTGCTCGAAGTGCCGTTGCAACGGAAAGCTCAGGAAGGGCCGCCGCGTGGCCACCAGTTCCATCGTCGTCGACAGCCCGCCTTGCACCAGCGCGAGGTCGCAGCAGGCGAGGTGCTCGTAGAGCTTGTGCACATAGGGCCGCAGCTCGAGCCCTGGTTGCGGCTTGAACGCATCGGTCGACAAGCGCGGGCCGGTGACCAGGATCAGGCGCAACTCGGGCAGCTCGCGCTTCATGCGCGGGAAGGCCGCGGCGATGCGCTGCAGCAGGTGCTCGCCGGTGGCCGTGCCACCGACCGCGGCAATGGCGATCTTTTCATCGCTGCGGTAGCCGTGCTGCGCGCGCAGGCGCTCGGTGTCGGCCAGCGTGCGCGCATCGAACGGCAGGCAGTAGCCGCAGTAGCAGAAGTTGCGATCGGTCCACTCGCGGATGACCGGCAGGCCGGGGCCGAAGCGCTGCTCGCTCACGTCGTCGCGGTTGCCGACGAAGATCGCCGCGTCGCGCAGGTAGGGGTAGCGCGCCACATGCTCGATGTCGTCGGCATTGCGGTCGGCGCACAGCGTGGCTTCACGCTCATTGCCCGGTTCCATCGGCAGGCAGCCGACGAAGTCGGTCAGGAAGACATAGGGCTGGCGCTTGAGTTCCGGGTTCTCGTGGTAGTGGTAGTCGACCTCCCAGGCCTCGTCGCCGATGACGATGTCGTAGTGCTCGGCCTCCATCAGGTCGACGAAGGTCATGAAGTTGCGGCTCATGATCTCGTCCATCGTGCGCAGCGCGAAGAAGGCAGACAGGTCGTGTTCGCCGGCCACCTGCTCGAAATGGCGGCTCTCGTTGGCCAGCCGTTGCGTGATCGGGTGAAGGCGCTCGCCTTCGCGCGCCAGGTAGCGCGCGGCCGGATCGACCGTGAACCAGTCGATCGCGAGATCCGGCTGCAGCTTGCGCAACTCGCGCGCGATGGCCAGGTCGCGCTGCACATGGCCCAGGCCGATGGCGCTGGAGATGAACAGCGCGCGGCGCGGGCGCGCCATCGCGCGCACCCAGGTGCGCTGGCGCGCCGGCCCGGCGATGAACTCGCGCAGCGTCCGGTTGAAGAGCACCGCGTCGCGCACCGCGGTGACATGCCCGCCGCCGGCGACCGTGAGCATCTTCGAGCCCGGCACCAGCGCGTGGATCTCCTGGCCCTTGGCATGCGGTGCGCGCCGGTCGCCGTCGCCATGGATCACCAGCGTCGGGCAAGTGATGCGGCGCGCCAGCTCGCGCACGTCGTTGCCCACCCATGCGTTGCGGCAGGCGCCCAGCCATTCGGCGCTGGTGGCCCAGCCGTAGTGCACACCGTCTTCATAGGCCTTCGTCGAATGCGGTTCGCTGAAGATCGTGCTCATGAACCAGTCGAGGTAGCCGGGCCAGTCGCTGCCCAGCAACTCGCCTTCCATTTTCAGGCGCTGGGCGAGTTTCTCGTCGCTGGGCAGCGAATCGGCAAAGCCGCCGGCGGTGATCACATGCGTGACACGCTGCGGTTGTTCGGCCGCCAGCCGCAGCACCGTCATGGCCGCGGCCGAGATGCCGACCAGCGCGGTGCGCTCGGCGCCGACGGCATCGAGCACGGCCACGAAATCGGCATGGAAGTGGTCGAAGCTGTAGGCGGCCTGCCCGGTCGGCCGATCGGAGCGGCCGTTGCCGCGGCCGTCGGTGGTGATGACACGGAAGTGCTGCGACAGGTAGGGCACCGTGCCCTTGAGCATCTGGCTGTGCACGACCTGGAACGACGGCGCAAAGGCGATCCACGGGCCGGCGTCGCCCCACACCGCATACCAGATCTTCACGCCCGCGCGGTCGACGAAGCCCTGCTGCGCCGGCTGCACCGTGTCGTAGGGCGAGGCGTCGGGAGCGGGCACCGACCCGGGCTCGGGCAAGGGGCCGGCGATGCGGTCGAACCGCTCGGGCAGCGGGCGGCGCGGCGTGTTCATGCGCGGCTCCGCGGGCGCCGCGCGGGTGCGATCGGCTCGGCGAGCTTCGCATCCAGCGACTGCAGCAGCCACTGGACGGCATCGAGCGCCGCGCCGTGGGCGAGCGATTCTTCCTTCACGCCGAGCAGGTCGGCGAACTCCATGCCCAGCCAGAACTCCGAGATCCAGCAGGCGATGACTTCGGCGGTGAACGGCGGGGGCAGCTTCGCGCCGGTGGCTTCGTACGCGGCCAGGGCCTCGCGCACGGCACCCAGCACCAGCTTCTTCCAGGCCAGCAGGCGCGGCAGGAACTTCTCGCGCAGCCCGGGGTTGGAGAGGCTGGCGGCCCACAGCTCGGCCTGCAGGCGCACGAAGCCCGATGCCAGGTCGTCCTGGTAGAAGCGCCGCGCGCTGGCCCACTTCTGCGCGAACCCTTCATCGCCGTCGTACATCGACGCCTGGCGTGCCAGCAGCCGCTGGTTCACCGCGTCGAGCACGTCGATCACCAGCTGGTCCTTGCTGCGGAAGTGGTAGTTGATCAGCGCATGGTTGACGCCGGCGTCCTTGGCGATCTCGCGCACGCTCAGCGCCGCATAGCCATCGGCCACCAGGCGCCGGAAGGTCGCATCCAGGATGCGCTCGCGGGTCTGGGTCGCATTGCCGTCGTGCAGGCTCAAGCTTGCCGGCCTGGGCTTGCGAACTGCCGTCGTCGCGGGCATGGTCCACCAAGTGGTTTAAACGATCGTTCAAATCTAGGCGAGGAATGGGAGATGTCAAGCTCGAAGTCGCCTGCTCGTTCGCGGACAGGAATCTGCCGCAGTTCCCTGAGGGCCTGTACGGTGGGAACTCAGCCGCCTTCGTCGTTCCGGTCGGGACGCCGGCGCCTACCGGCAATCCAGGGCACATCACGGTGCACGATTTGAACAAGCCGTCGTCGACTTGCCAGGGGCCGATGTGCCGTTGATCAACGGGAAGGCGCGCTCAGAAGCTGGTGCGCACGCCGAGCGACCAGTTGCCGACGCGGTCCGTGCCACGCGGGAAATCGAAGCGGTGCTCGTCGTAGTCCAGCACCACGGCCCACTGCGGCGTGAACTGGTAGCCGACGCCGACGCCCCAGGCCGGCTTCCACGCGGTGCCCGTGCCGGAGTAGCCCGGGATGGGCGACTCGTTCTTCGTGCGGCCGTAGGTGGTGCCAAGGCGGCCGTACAGCAGGTAGGGGCTGTTGTTGGCCATCGGCACCTTGCCGACCAGGCTGACGTTCACGCCGTGGGCGCGCACGACGCCGCCGTTGCGATCGACCTCGCCGAGGTGCACGTAGCCAAGTTCCAGTCCCAGCCACTCGTTGAACATGCCGCCCACGTAGAGTTTGCCGGATGTGGCGCTGTCGTCGCAATTGCTGCCGGGTGCGCAGTCGGCACGGTAGTCCGACTGGCCGACGTTCAGGCCGACGTAGCCGGAGGTGGTGTAGGGGATCCACGACGAGCGTTGCGACGTGGATTGGGCATGCGCGGCGGCGCCGAGCACGAGGCACGCCGCCGCGGCGGCCGAACGAGCGGCCAGGTGCCGCGAAAGGGTGTGGGTCATCGTCTTCTCCAGTCAAGTGTCGAAGTGCCGTGCCGCAGCACCGGCGGATCCGCTGCTGCGCACCAGAACACTCCGGCAATCCGTGTTCCCCCTCTGAAGAATCGATCAAGCCAGCCGCTTGCCCCGTGCACGACGGTCAGATGATGGAGCGGACAATGCCCCCGTCGACTCTCAGTGAAGAACCCGTCGTTCCAGAAGACTGCTCCGAACACACGTAGACGACCAGATTTGCCACTTCTTCGGTCGTCGCAAAACGATTGGTCAGCGTGGAGGGCCGGGTCGTGTCCAGGAAGTTCTGCTCGGCTTCTTCCTGGGTGACGCCTTGCTCCTTCGCGGACGCCTTCATCCAGTTGTTCATGATTTCGGAGCGAGTGGGGCCGGGCAGGACGGCGTTGACGGTAACGCCCGTGCCCTTGGCGAGCTCGGCCAACCCCCGGGACACGGCGAGCTGCGCCGTCTTCGTGACGCCGTAGTCGATCATCTCCTTGGGAACCGCAATGGCCGACTCGCTGCTGATGAACACCACGCGACCCCACCCTCGCTGGATCATGCCCGGCATGAAGTGCCGTGATGCGCGAACGCCGCTCATGACGTTGAGTTGGTACAGGTCGAGCCAGTCGGCATCGTTCTGTTCGAAGAAGCCCTTTGGATATGCCGTGCCCGCATTGTTCACGAGGATGTCGACATCCTTGGCCTGAGCTGCCAGGGAAGCAGATCCTTCGGCTGTGGAGACGTCTGCGGCGACACCGGTGAAATCGGCGTTCGGCAGCAGCGCACGCAACTCTGCGATGGCTGTGTCCACGCGTTCCTTGGTACGTCCATTGATGACCACTGAAGCGCCGGCCCGGGCAAGGCCCTCGGCAATAGCCCGGCCGATGCCCGCGGTAGATCCGGTGACGAGGGCCTTTCGGCCGGTGAGTTCGATCCTCATGAGTTCTTCTCTCGGAGAGCACTGTCTGGCAGCAAGGAATGCAGTGTCCCGTTGCACGACACCCACTGGAAGGCAGGGCGAGCGCATATCGCCTATGCTTTGATCGCATGGACTGGCCTCCTCGCACTCTTTCAACCACCGGTGCGAAAGCGGGATGACACATGCACGACGACAAGCCAACAACACCAGCACGGCACACTGGCGCGCCCCTGCGACGAGATCAGAAGGGCTCTCTGGTTCGACAAACAGGCAAGCTTCTGTGGATGCAATGCTTCGTGCGATCGGTGGAGACAGGCAGCTTCTCCGCAACGGCCCGTGAACTGGGCATCGGGCAGCCCAACGTCAGTCGCCACATCGGTTCGCTCGAATCGCACCTCGGTCTGCGCCTGTTGCAGCGGACAACGCGCAAGCTGTCTCTGACGATCGAGGCGGAGCGCTACTACATCGAGGCCAGGCGTGCGCTGGACACGATCGACGAGGCGGAGTCAGTGGCTCGCGACGAAGACGAGCCCCGGGGGCTGTTGCGGGTCAGCTGTTCGATGGTCGTCGGTTTGCTGCATGTGCAACCGTTGATCGCGCCGTTGCTCGCCAAATACCCGCATCTGGAAGTCGAGCTCCATCTGTCCGACGAATACGTCGATCTCGTCGCGGAGCGCTTCGACCTGGCTGTGCGCGTCGGCACCTTGAAGAGCAGCGGGCTGGTTGCACGACAGGTTGGCGTGTCGGAGCGAGCTGTATTTGCCAGCACGGAATACCTCGAACGCCATGGTGAGCCGGCCACGCCCCAAGACTTGATGCAACACGAATGCCTGTTGAACACCCGATTGCCCACTGGAAGTCTCTGGCCCTTCGCGGGCGGCGAGATCAACGTTCGTGGCCGCTACCGGCTCAACAACAATGAGGCGGTCGTGAACGCGGTGCGCCAGGGCCTGGGCATCGGCCTCGCACCGGCCTGGATCTTCGAAGAGGATCTGCGCGCCGGCCGCGTCAAGGCGCTGCTGCCTCAGCACCCGCTGCCCGCCGGGGAAGTCCATCTGGTCTACCCGGAGCGCCGACTGATTGCCAAGCGAACGCGGATCTTCATGGACGCGATCGACAGTGCCTTCGCCGGCAAGGCAGCCGTGCAGCCCGGCTACCTTGATAGCCTCCGAAACGCCGGGCTCTCGCCAGCCGGTCAGAAACGGGGCACGTGATTCGTCGAGTGCTGGAGGTCCGAGACGTTGCTGCATGCAGGCGCTCGCAAACTTGGCTCACTGCTGCTCAGCGCTGGACGGCCGAGACCAGCAGACAGCCGGGCCCTCCGCTCACCCGGCGGGCCTCGCTGGGGGTGCTGACCCGTCGATCCATCGACGAGCCGGCTGAGAGAGTCCCTTCGAACCTGATTGAGGTAAGCCTCACGCCGCGAAAGTAAACTTTCCTCTCACAAGAAGAGAGGGAAGGAATGGCGAGGGTCTACAGCTACATCCGCTTCAGCGATGCGAAGCAGGCAGCGGGGGCGAGTTCGGAGCGGCAGCGAGCATATGCCCAGCAGTGGGCGAAGGATCACGGGCTTGTGCTCGATGATCAGCTCAGCTTGCGCGACGAGGGCCTGTCGGCCTATCACCAGAAGCATGTGAAGCAAGGGGCGCTTGGGGCGTTCCTGCGGGCTGTAGAGAATGGAGCCGTGCCCTCCTCTTCTGTTCTAGTGGTGGAGGGGCTTGATCGGTTGTCGCGTGCGGAGCCGCTGCAGGCGCAGGCGCAATTGGCATCCATCGTCAACGCGGGAATCAAGGTCGTCACCGCTTCAGACGGGAAGGTCTACAGCCGAGAAGGCTTGAAGGCCAATCCAATGGACTTGGTCTACAGCCTGCTGGTGATGATCCGGGCACGCGAGGAAAGCGACACGAAGAGCCGACGGGTGCGGGACGCGATTCGCCGGCAGTGTCAGGGGTGGCAGGCGGGGACCTATCGCGGCCTCATACGGTACGGCAAGACGCCGAGCTGGCCGCAGGTCGTCGATGGACGGTGGGAGTTGATTGAGCCGCGGGCCGAGGCACTGCGCGCAGGCGTCGACATGTACCTGCGTGGATTAGGCACCGGACACATCGCGCGCGAGCTGCATTTGGCCGGGCTTGCCGTGAGCAACGCCATCCCGAGCAGCGGGCACTTGGTGCGCTTGCTGGCGCACCCCGCACTCATCGGCGACAAGCACCTTGACCTCGACGCGGAGACCTTCCATCTCCTCAACTACTACCCGGCCGTCATCACGCGCGAGGTCTGGGCCGAACTGCAGGAACTCACGACGGCGAGGAGCAGGCGGAACGTGCGCGGCGAGATTCCATCCATCCTCACGGGCTTCGGCGTTTCAGTCTGCGGGTACTGCGGCGGGCCGTTGAAGAGCCAGACAATGGCCAGCAAGCGCCGAAGCGATGGCACGTTGTCTGATGGGCATCGTCGCCTCCAGTGCGTTCGGATCAACGATGGCGACGGATGCTCAGTGAGCGGCTCGTGTTCGGCTGCACCCGTCGAGCGCGCGCTTATGAGCTACTGCAGCGACCTGGTCAACCTGCAAGCGCTGTATCGCGGCGATCGCTCCGCGGTGCTGCGTGGCGAGCTGGCGCTGGCCAAGTCCCGCTTGAAGGACATCGAAACCAAGCTGGAGCGGCTGGCCGGCGCGCTGCTTGAGAGCGAAGACGCACCGGTCACGTTCGTTCGCCGAGCGCGTGAGCTGGAAGACGAGCGTAGCAAAGTGCAGGACTTGGTGAAAGCGACCGAACGCGCTGTCACGGAGGCATCCAGAGCCGACATCCACGGGGCAGATGTGCGGTGGAGATCCTTGGTCGAGGGCGTCGACAAGCTGCACTACGAGGACCGAGCGACTGCGCGGCAGCTCGTCGCGGACACCTTCGAGCGCATCGTCGTGCACCGGCGTGGCGTGCGCCCTGCAGAGACGGCGGTCGGCTACATAGATGTCTTGCTGCATGCCAAGGGAGGAACCAGCAGAATGCTACGCGTGGACAAGCGTGGCGGCTGGATCGCCGCCGAACACGTCGACCATGCCGAGGCCGCTTCGTCGGACATATAGTTGGTCTTGCTCGTGCGTAGGACGAGTGTCATCCCTTAGGGGTTCGCCTCTGATGCGTCGAGCACTGGCCTCTACACCTACGCTATCTCCTACTCAGACCTAATGGGATCGCCAGCCGCTGAAACCGCTCGACAACAATGCTTTACGCGTGGCCAGTGAGGAGTAGGTTGGCGAGGTCTGCTGGTATTGCGTCTGCCAGGACGTGGTGTTGCCGAAGCTGTAGCCGCCTGGGTTTCGCCTATAGATGACGGTGAACGCCATCAGGTCGTATGCGAGTTCGGCCGAGCTTTGCGCATGGCCGGACTTGGCATTCAGAATGCCCGAGATGATGTCGGCGTTGTCCTCGATCACGCTGGTATAGGTAAAGAGGCCGCCGCCCGGCACGAAGATCTGCTCGCGAAGCTTGGCCAGCGAGTGCCAGTTCCAGATGTGGCCGAACTCATGGAAGAACGTGCCGCCGGTCATCTGGGTGAAGAGTTCGACGCTGCGATCGAGTTCGCCCGGTGTCAACGACGCATCAGGGAATGCGAGCGGATCCGCCGCCTGACAGAATCTGGAGAAGCTCATCTGCTGCGAGGCGGCCAAGTCGACGATCTGCAATAGCGATAAGCTGGTGCGGCCACTCTCCCGCATCGCCAATCCATTTGCAACGTCCGCCATCAGATCCAGCATCTTTCCGTCGAGGACCATCAGTGTGTTGGCCGCGACGCCGCCGCCAAAGGGAACGGCTGTGCAGGCGAGATCGCTGCTCACTTGCACATAGACGCGTGCAATGCTGGCACGTTGAGCCAGGCGATTGAAGGTGTTGGTGTAGCGACCAGCGAGGTAGCTCGCGGACGTTGATTGAACGATCTGTTGATCCATCTGCGCAAGCGCCGCAGGTTCGTTAACTAGTGCGGTTATGACTGGCGAGAACTGCGGATTTTTCTCAAGGCCCGATGCCTGGAGTTGCCGGGCAAGTTGGACTTCGACCGGTGCGGCGGACGGCGGTGAGCCCGAATCGCCACCGCCACCGCACGCGGCAAGCCATACACCCATGGTCGCGAGCGCACCGGCCGAGAATGCGCGCCTGAGCCTGCAGATGTCGGTGAGCATACGCACCTCCTGTCGTTGCACGGAACATGTCGAATGCCTGCAGCATGACCTGCCTGGTCGGAACTAGCATCCGTCGTGTTGCGGACGCGGTTGGTGCGCAGGCCTGTCTGCAGCCCTCCTCAATCTGCTGGATGTCAAAGCCTGCGTGCCCGACTAGCGTCGCGCATGCGGCACGCCCACGGTGGACTGCCACCATCCATGCACAGGAGGTATCACATGAATCCTGCTATCGAGAAGCTGATCTCCATCGCTCGCAAAGAGATCGGAACCAGGGAGGGCCCGGCCAACAACACCGGCGCTCGGGTTGTCGAATACCAGGGCGCCACATGGCTGCAACCCGGTGCATGGCCTTGGTGCGCGGCCTTCACCTGCTGGATCATGCGCGAGCTGCTCGAGGACGAAGCGGTGCGGGCATACTTGAGCACCTACTTCAAGCGGCCGGGCCTCACGTTCGCTCAAGCAGACAAGTTGCGCTGCCGCGATGCCAGCGCCTTCGGCTGGGAGAAATGGGCGGCGTCCGCCGGCTTTCAGGTCTTGTCAGAAGCCAGCCTCGCCCGCGCCGGAGACTTCGTCGTGTACGACTTCTCGCACATCGGGTTAGTCATCGAGGATCAAGCTTCGCCGACCGACAAGATCAAGACCATCGAGGGCAACACCAATGGGCACGGAGAGCGTGAAGGCGATGGCGTATGGGCGAAGGAACGCATCCACACTCTCACCAAGTCGTACATTCGAATATTCAACTGAGCACTGCACAGCTGGACGGCGCAACCCTGGAGCTCGGCGCTGCTGGCCTAGTTGTCACCGCACGTTCGTATTGGCCGCCGGCCGCTTTGTGACGCGATGGTGTAGGCGCGGATGGGGCACGGCAAGTCCCGCACAGCTCGCTAGTGGCCGCCCAGTGGCGCTGTTGTGCTCGGCGCGAAGGCCCTGCAGCTCACAGCTGAACGGTGGGCAGGCGATCCCGTCGTCAGGGTCACTTGCTCAAACAAATGGTCTCATCTGCCTTGAGGAAGACGTCTTCGCGAAGATGCTGATACCGTCCAATCGGTTCCATACTCACGGGGCGCGACATGTCACTATTGAGCTCGTGGCGTCGGACTTTTAGACTCACCCCCACGTTTGCGCTTGCGCTTGCCGCGTTGACCTGCGGCCATGCAGCGGCCCAACCTGACGCGTGTGATAGAGGAATACTTGCGCAGTCGGAGAAGCTCAATTTCCCGTATGTTGCAAGATCTGGTGGCTATTGCGACGGCACAGTTGCATTCGACAACGGGGCAGTCTTGCAACTCGTGTCGTACACGATGGGTCCAGTGCGATTTTCCCCAGACCAGCCCCATGTAACGCTAAAGGTCGCGAGTTCTTCGAATGGCCAGTCCGTGAGGGTTATAGGCGTGGACAAGCGTCCCACCGGTTCATATCGATTCGATGCCATTCCGCCGGCGAGTGGTATCGATTTTGACCTGAAGGCTGCTGTCCATCCAAAGGGCTTGAAGGCTGAACATCTGGGCTTCGTTGCGTGGATCAACCGCAACGGAAGCACGCTGTATCTGCCGGTGGCGGTGGGCGCCCCGGAAGCGGGCGATTCGCCAGTTCTGGTCATGCGTGCGCCTACGGCCGTAGTTCAGGCCGCCTATGAGATATGCATCCATGGTCAACCCTGCGGGCCGCAAGAGCTGTGGAAGAGAGATCTCGAAGCAGGAAGCCAACTCGAGCTGAAACTGCCCAAAGGCCCGTCGCCTCGGCAGGCAGCGGTCAAGATCACAGTGGTGGGGCCGGGCAATCGGACTTTGGGTGATGTCCTGCAGATGCAAATCCCGTGATGGAAAGGCCCGCTCGCCAAGCGCTGAAGCAGAAGATCGCGGATGCCGAGGTCGGGCTCGAGACCAGTCTGACCCAGGAATCGACAACCGCCGATCTCAGTAGGCACGACAAAACTCTACGAATGCTCGACCGGCTGATCGGGCGCTTCCCCGCGAGCGAGGCCCCTTCATGGCAGCTGCCGCTGTTGGTTGCCGCGGTAGCCCTGTCACTCCTCGGCGTTGCGGAGATCGTCAAATTAAGGGGGCCGTTGGTAACGGTCGATGCTCGGCTATCCACGCTGGTCGTCAGCGCCGCCGCGGACGGTGCGGGCATGTCAAGTGATGCCGAGATTCCACTCAAGTCGCTCGAAGTCGCGGGAGATGCACAGGCGAAGGCCATCACCGACCCGGCGACATCAATCAGCTCTTTGAGGGTGGCTGCCGGGACCACAGTCGTTCTAGAGCAGCGGGCCTCGTGCTTCGAAATTCAGATTCCAATCGCACAGCGAGCCCCCAAGGCAAGCGTGGAGCTTGGACTTGACTTGCTCATTCTGCATCCGGCAAAGGCGCCAGGGCAATTGCCCAGGCCGATGGAACTGCGCGCGAAGCCAGGAACGACAGTCACGATCTGTGGTGATTTCCCACCCAACTATGCGCTTTCTGGGAGCGTCGAGAGCATCGACCTTTATCGGCGGCAGCCGGGCGATCCAGCTCGAGGCTTTGCCGACATGCGCACACCATCGATCGTCTCGGGCAAGCTGCGTATGCCGCAGGTCAATCGCGCGACGGACCTTCAGGACACCGAGATGCTCTCCTTGGATAGTGTCGCGCGCGGCTGGATATTCGTCTTCCCGGCACCGGTGATGCGGGTCGTTTTCTCCGGCAACGTCAACCGTCTGATTAGCGTGTCGCCCACGCCAGAGGGAGGTTCGGCCTCCCTCGAGCCCAGCTTGCTAGAGTGGTTTACGAAGTCCCCACTCGCGACCGCTGTATTCGGACTCGTTACCGGTTTAGTGGGGTTGTTATGGGCTCTCGGCAGGTACTTCGGGTTCTTGGCGCGTTGATCGTATGCCTTTCTGAGGTCGCGCGAGCGCAGCTCGGGCTCGGTGCGCCCGAGTCATTTGCCGCAGAGCAGATGCTCAACAACGTTGTCCTGGTGGAGGCTGATGCGGAGCACGGACTGGGTTTCATCATCGGCCGAGTCGGTGACGTGCTATGGATAGCGACGGCCGCGCACGTCGTCTTTCCCCACCGAAATCGCACGCCGCCGCAACCAGCGTCGCGAATTCAGGTGCAGGTCCGAGGGGTGCCCACTTGGTTCTCTCCAGAGCAGCCGCCTGATCCGGCCAGTAACGACATTGCGTTCATCGGGGTCCGGGCGCCACTCGCCCAAATGACCACTGCGCTTTTCTGGCGATCCAACGTCCAGGTGAACGAACTCACCCCTGGACAGTCGCTACGCATAGCTGGCATGCCTGGCCTCATCGCCTACAGCCCAAGCGGTACTGGCAAGGTCTCCGGTACTCCTCAGTTTCCTGTCATAGAGATTGCCGCGGGCATGGGCCAAAGTGGCCAGTCAGGAGGGCCAGTGGCGTCTGCCGAGGGCTTTGTCGGCATGTATCAGAAGAGCGAGGGGGACCGCGTCGTGTCAATCGGAATTGTCCGCAAAGCAGCGCTCAATGCCGGCAGACCCTGGGAGCTGCTGCCTGCGCCGCTCCCGAATGTTGCGGTGCGCCTATGCCTCACAGCCGCGGCCGAGAGCATGGCTCTGCCGGACATAAATGGACCAGGCGGTACCGTTAAGCGCGATGCGGCCAATTGCGTGAACACCATGTCGGGCATAAACACCTTGGTGTCACCCCAGTTGTTTGTGCTTTGCGACCCGCCACAGGTCAACCTGCCGCGCGAGCCGCAGCAGCATCTCGCTGTACGGTGCTACGTTGACCCGTCAGGTGCGTGGATGTCAAAAACCGACGGGTATGCAATGGTCGCCGCCCGCGGGGGCATATGGACCATCGAAGGCTTGAGTCAGTCCAAGTTCGGAGCTTTCACCGGGCTCCTGATTGGCACGCCACCAACTCTGCAAGCGCAGATGCGAACTCTGAGCGGCTCCGTGGCGACCGGGAATTTGACGTTGGCGCCACGCAGGCTGCAGGGCGTCTTGCTCGTCGACGGACAGAGTTTCTCACTCGACATGGAGAGATAGCTGTGGACAACACGAAAGCCGACCGATTTCGCCTGCTCGCTGCTGTAGTCGCGGCCCTGATGCTGAACACAGGAGCCTTGGCGCAGAGCCCACACGTCGGAGTGTGGGAAGCGCGAGAACTGACGATCAAAGAGGCATCACCCGGGTGCCGCTATGTTGAGTCAGTAACCGCAATATTCCAACTGTCAGGAGGCCTTAACAACACGGTGGACGGCACCCTGACTCGCAGATTTGAACGCCGCTGGTGGATCGCGGACCTAGGCTGTCGATTGCCGGGGGCGGGAGCGAGCCCTATGTTTACGCTACGCCAAGACTGGTGGCAGGTCCACGGAGAGCCGATGGGAAGCGGCACTCAGCGCCTCAGCGGCAAATACGTGAGCTGCACGACAGACTGCAGGGACCCTTGGACCCCACCATCGACTTTCGAGACCGAATTCGTTCTCCGGGACGGTGGCGTCTTTTCGGCAGGGGCCCTCACGGGGATTCTTGCGGCGGCGGAGTTCCGCGATTCCTACCAAGCGCAACTCGATTCCGCGGAGGCCAGCGAGGCGTACGTGCCGTTAATTCGACCTTTAATTGAAGGTAAGTGCGACGAGTTCCTGCTGCGTTCTGTGGATGCGGGATTCATAAAGCGCTTCCCAAGGGACGCGCTTTGTGCACTTGCCGCGCAACACAGGCAGCTCATGCCCAATGTGATCAGGACTGACAAGGCGCAGGCCTACTCGCTGTCGCTTGCTTCGGTAAATGGAGCAGCGGGTCCCATTCTGCTAGGTGGCGGAGACGTGCTCGTCCAGCGATTCTTCGTGCTCACCACTGATGGCAATGGACTCTTAATGGGCGCAGCCCTGCGAAAACAACGAAATGGATCATGGTTATTGGTCGATATCGTCCCGTGACGGACGTTTCGCCTTTCAGCCCGGTGTCCACAGCACCAGAATCTTTCCATCCGGCCCCGTGTTGATCATCCACATCATGGTGCCGGAAGTAAAGTTCACTTTGTGAACCTCGGCCGGGCCCATCTGTGACGCTTGCATGCCCATGAACTCAGTCCCGGTGATTGAGCCCTTCGCGGCTAGCATCTGCTTCAGATTAGGCATCTGACTCTCGCACGCGCCCCGCAACATCGGGCTCATGAGTGACGGCGGGCAGTTGCCCTTGGCCGACTCCACAAGCGCCTGTTTCAGCAGCTCAGCGTGTTGCTGTGCTTGGGCAGCTCCAATGCCCGCCAAGGCGACGAGCACGAAGGGTGTCCACTTCGCGATGATTCCCTGCTTCATGGTTGCGCTCCTCTCGGGTATTGAGCCAATGTAGGATTCTTTGATGCGCTAGGCAAGCTGCTGTCCTCCATCATTCTGATGAGGAATGACAGGCCTTGCCGACGCAATCGATGGATAGGTCTTCTCAGCAGCCTCAAGGCGAAAAGCATTCAATTTTAGTAGGCGTTCCGTTTCCGCATCGGACGCCGAATATGGCAACGTGAAGCTCCGCAGTGGCTTGACAGCTCCACTTCGCAGTTCGCGAGCGCAACAGCTCAGCCGAGCCATCACCGTCCTTGATGGCAACCCCCCCCTCAATGGCCTCAACTAATCGGTTAAATTGCTGGAGGGAGTAGACACGATGAACCTCATCCGAAATGCTGGAACCGACCGCGTGGTAGACCTGATCTTGTCGGAACTCGCTTCCGGCAACCAGCTTGACCTCATGACGGCGTCAGGGTCGCTCTTCGCGTTTGAAGCCCTTCATGAGGGCGCCAACAAACTCCGCGCCGCGCGCTTGGTGATTCCCGCTGACGCCTCCGACTTCAACCCTCTCGGCAATGCAGCCGATCGCCCGGCACGGAATCGGCTGCAAGCACCAACCCTAGCAAGGCAGTTCGCCGAGTGGCTCCGTGGCAAGGCGGAAGTTCGATGCGCACCGGGCGCCATCCCCCAAGGCCTCGCGGTTCTCCGCGGACCAGACGGCAAGGTTCGGCGAGCGGTGCACGGATCCTTCGGCTTGTCTACAGACGGACTTGGCATCACCCCTGGCAACCCGCTGAGCTTCATCCAGGCATCGGAAACGACCCACGAAGCCGAGCTGTTGGCTCGTTGGTTCGACCTCCAATGGGATAGCCTGGGTCATCAAGCCAAGGCGAAGACGGCGATTCTGGACGTCCTGGACGGACTGGCGGCTTCCCGAGACCCGACGAGCATCTACGCGACGATGCTGTACCACCTGTTCAAAGCTGACAGCGAGGACATGGATGAGGAACGCATCGTCAAATCAGCCACCGGCATCCGCGACACCGTCGTCTGGAAGAAGCTCTACAGATTCCAGCGCGATGGAGTCGTCGGCGCCATCGACAAGCTGGACCGATTTGGCGGTTGCATCATTGCCGACAGTGTGGGGCTTGGAAAAACTTTCGAAGCACTCGCGATCATCAAGTACCACGAGCTGCGCAACGACCGCGTCCTGGTGCTGTGTCCGAAGCGCCTACGTGACAACTGGAGCATCTACAAGGCCAACGATCAGCGCAACGTCCTTGCGTCAGACCGCTTCAACTACGACGTGCTCAACCACACCGACTTGTCGCGCGACGACGGCTTTTCGGGCGATATCGACCTCGCACATGTGAACTGGGGAAACTACGACCTCGTCGTTATCGACGAGTCGCACAACTTCAGAAACAAGAAGGCCCCGAAGCAAGGCTCCGAGACGCGCTACGACCGGCTGATGCGCAAAATCATCCGCGAGGGCGTCAAGACTCGCGTGCTGATGCTGTCGGCCACTCCAGTGAACAACCGCCTGGCTGACCTGAAGAACCAAATCGCCTTCGTCACTGAGGGCGACGACACTGCGCTCTTTGATCACGGCATCGCCAGCATTGACAGCACCACGCGCCGCGCGCAGAAGGCCTTCAACCGCTGGCTGGAGCTGCCCGAAGATGAACGCACGCCTCATCTGCTGGTGGAGATGCTGGGCTTCGACTACTTCGCGCTGCTGGACCACCTGACTATCGCGCGCTCGCGCCGGCACATCGAGAAGTACTACGGCACCGCGGAAACCGGCCGGTTTCCCGGCCGCCTACCTCCCGTTAACATCAAAGCTGACGTAGACATGGCCGGCGAGTTTCAGTCTATCAAGGAGATCAACTTCGAGATCCGCCGGCTTAAGCTGGCCAGCTACGCGCCGCTGCGCTACGTCAAGGAAGACAAGCTGGCCAGCTACGACGCCAAGTACAGCACAGCCATCCGCGGCGGCGAGAGCATCTTCCGGCAGGTCGATCGCGACGAGAGCTTGATCCACCTGATGCGAGTCAATCTGCTCAAGCGGATGGAAAGCTCTGTGTTCTCGTTCGCTCTGACCGTGGGGCGCCAACTCAAGGATGTCGACGAGACCCTTGCACGCCTGCAGGCATACCAAGCCGGCACCGCTGGCGCAGAAGACGAGTTCGAGGAGATCGACATTGCCGATGTCGATGTGGACGATCCCGCCTTCGAAACTCTGCTGGTTGGCCGCAAAGTCAAGGTGCTGCTCAGCGACATCGACCTCACCCGCTGGCGGCAGGATCTCACCGAAGACCGAAACCGGCTGGCGACGCTCAACGCCGCTGCACTTCAAGTCGATGCCACCCGTGACGACAAGCTCGGCAAGCTGCGCGACTTGATCGCGGAGAAGGTGCGCAATCCGATCAACGTAGGCAATCGCAAGATCATTGTCTTCACCGCGTTCGCCGACACAGCCGAGTACCTATACGACCACTTGGCCAATTGGGCCAAGACCCATCTACAGATCGAAGCTGCTCTAGTCACTGGCGCCGGAAGAAACCGGTCTACCCTGCCCGGGTTGCGGAAGGATTTGACCTCGATCCTCACGGCCTTCTCGCCTCTGTCCAAAGAGCGCCCAGCCAGCCTGGCGCGCGAGGGCGAGCTTGACTTACTGATCGCCACCGACTGCATCAGCGAAGGCCAGAACCTGCAGGACTGCGACTGGCTCGTGAACTACGACATCCACTGGAACCCGGTGCGGATCATTCAACGCTTCGGCCGGGTGGACCGGTTGGGCTCGCCCAACACGAGCATCCAGCTCGTCAACTTCTGGCCCAACATGGAGTTGGAGGAGTACATCAACCTGGAGCAGCGCGTGAGTGGCCGCATGGTGTTGCTGGATGTCTCTGCTACGGGCGAAGAGAACATAATCGAGCAGCAGTCTGGCGACCCGATGAACGACCTGGAGTACAGGCGCAAGCAGCTGCTGAAGTTGCAGGACGCCGTGATTGACCTCGAAGACCTGTCCAGCGGCGTCTCCATCACAGACCTCACCCTCACCGACTACCGCATTGACCTGGCGCGCTACCTGAAGGCCCATCCAGGCAAGCTGGAGAGCATGCCCATGGGCGCGTGCGCTGTCACCACCACGCACGAAGCTGACATCCCGCCCGGCATGCTTTTCTGCCTTCGCGCCGAGGGCGTCGCAGCCGAGAAAGCCGTCGACCCCAACTACCCGCTGGCGCCAATCTACCTGGCGCACATCGGCGAGCACGGCACCGTGCTGTTGTCTTACACGCAGGCCAAGCACGCACTGGACCGTTTGAAGCGCCTGAGCATGGGGCGAGAGCTGCCTGACGCAGGCGCTGTCGCCCGCCATGCCAAGAGCACGCGCCAGTTCTCTGACATGCGCCACGCCCAAGACCTGCTCGCCACCGCGGTGGGCTCGATCGTGGGCAAAGGCGAGGAGCGCGCGGTCGCCAGCCTATTCGCGCAGGGCGGCACTCATGCCATACGCGGCGAATTCGCGGGCATGAATGACTTCGAAGTGCTGGCCTACCTGGTTGTCTTGCCAGGTTCTGCCGCCACCGCAGGAGCTGCAGCAAGCACGACGGCGGCATGAGTGCCGATGCGCTGATCCGGGCTCTCGGTCTGCCCGACGCCACTCGGGTCGGCCGGCGCGTGCCCAAGAAACTACTGGCCGAGCATGGTGCCGCCACCGCGGCCGACAAGCGCCAGGTGCAGGACGGGGTGGACGAGGTCCAGTGGCTGGCGTCCCTCAAACCCCATCTGATCGCCGTGCCGTCCTTCAAGGATGAGCAGCGAGAGTACCTGGAGGTGGCGGTGCTGAGCATGAAGCTGAAACCGAGCACGAAGCCGGGCCGCCTGGCCGAGCTGCTGCATCGTGCCGTGCCCTACCCGGTGCTGCTGCTCACCAGCTACGACCTCGGCGTCAGCCTGTCGCTCGCGCACATCCGCGAGTCCCAGAACGAAGCGGATAAGACGGTGCTGGACGGCTCAGTCCTTTCCGTCTTGCTGCCAGACGAAGGGCACGGGGCCGACTTCTACGCGGCGGTGGCGCTGGCCAAACAGCCCCAGGCCGACCTGTTCGCGCTTTACCAAGGCTGGCTGGACACCGTGAGCGCGCTGGACGTCGCCCAGGAAACTGGCCGCTTCCTTCCCAGCCTGACGCGCGAGCAGTCCGCGGCACGGCACGCCGCCCTGCAGGACTGCCGGCAGCTGAAGGCGCAGATCGCACAGCTGCGCAGCCAGGCCGAGAAGGAAACACAGATCGCCCGACAAGTGGCGTTCAACCAAAAGATCCATGCCGCGCAGAGCCAGTTGCGGGCCTTGCAGCGCACGCTGTCTGAGGAGTCGGCATGACGCAAGCCGCAACCCCGCACGACGGCGACCCGGAACTGGACACGCCGGGCCGGGCGCTGGCCCGAGCGGATCAGCTGGATGAAGCCCTGATGGCGGCCATCGCCGCCGAGCAGTACCGCCCCTACGACGGTTCCGCGCGCATCAACGCCAGCGTCAGTGCCGCATGCGTGGCGCTGGAGCATGGCCGAGCGCTCCGCGTGCTGGTAGCTCAAGCGCTGCCGACGGCGGCGCTCAGCCTGCTTCGCCTGCAGCATGAAGCGCTGACGCGCGCCGTGTGGCTGCTCTACGCTGCGACGGACCTCGCTGTGGAAAAGCTCGCCGCCCCCCTATCGAAGGAGACCGAGGCCGCGGCCAGCAGGCTCCCAATGCTGGCCGACATGCTCAAACAACTGGCCGACAAACCAACCGCGGCGCAGCCACTGCTCGGCCTGCAGGCCTTCAAGGACAACAACGCAGCCGCGCTGAACTCTTTCGTGCACGGGGGCATCCACGCTCTACACCGGCGTGCACAGGGCTTTCCTGAGCCGCTTGTGATCGGCGCCCTGCGCAACTGCAACGGCCTGCTCTTGATGGCTGGCATGATGCTGGCCGTACTGGCTGGTAGCCAGTCCATGGTCCGGCGCGTCGGCAGACTCCAAGTTGAGTTTGCCGCTGATCTGCCGCCGCCCCTGCAGACCCAAGCACACGCCGATGGCACCGTGGGTCAAGCCCAAGAACACTGAAGTCGAAGAAGAACCATGTCCATCCGAAAGATCGAGCCCGGCATGCAGGAAAGCCAGAGCGCTGACATCCTGGCCGACAACGTAGCCAGGCTGAAGGCCCTGTTCCCCGAGCTGGTGACCGAGGGCGCCAAAGGGCCGGCCATCAACATCGACGTGCTTAAGGCCCTGGTCGGTGATGCCACAGCGACCGACACTGAGGAGAAGTACGGCCTGAGCTGGCACGGGAAGCGCGCTGCGCGCCAACTCGCCTTGACACCCAGCGCCGGCACGCTCCGCCCCTGCCCCGAAGAGAGCGTGGACTGGGAGACCACGCAAAACCTGATGATCGAGGGTGACAACCTCGAAGTGCTGAAGCTGCTACAGAAGAGCTACGCCGGCAAGGTCAAGCTTATCTACATCGATCCGCCGTACAACACCGGCAAGGACTTCGTCTACCCTGACAACTTTCAGGACAGCATCCGGAACTACCTGGAGCTGACCGGCCAGGTCGAGGGCGGCCGAAAGATCAGCAGCAACACGGAAGCAAGTGGTCGATTCCACACCGACTGGCTGTCGATGTTGTACCCGCGCGTGAAGCTGGCGAGGAGCCTGCTCCGCGGCGACGGGATTCTGTTCGTATCGATTGACTCCACAGAAGTAGCCAATCTCCGACTGTTGCTTGATGAAGTCTTCGGGGAAGAGTGCTTCATCATTGACCTGATCTGGAAGAAGCGCGATGGAGCGCCAAACGATAGAAACATCGGATCCGTACACGAGCACATCCTCGTGTACGGCAAGGCCCTGACAGCTGGTTCAACTCGGACACTCGCAGAAGATCGGCTCAACTTGATGCCGCGAACGGAGAAGGCTGACGCCGAGTATCAAGAGTTTCGGGAGCCGGGTGGGCCAGACCCAAGAGGTAAGTTTCGCAAGATCGACACCACCGCGAACGCCAAGGGTGGTCGGGATGTAGCGTCACTTCACTTCGGGGTGCGAAACCCAACCACAGGCGAGATGTGCTACCCGCGGGACGGAACCTGCTGGCGTCATTCCAAAGAAGAGATGGATCGTTTGCAGGCGGACGGGCGTCTGTACTGGGGCGTGAACGGCACGGCTACAACACCGATGCGAAAGCTGTTCCTGAGCGAGGCCAAGCCAGGCATGACGACACCGTCCATACTCCCTGACATGCCGCTGAATCAGCACGCAGCACGGGAGCTGGAAGTCCTCTTCGGACAGAAGTCTGTGTTTGACACCCCCAAGCCTACTGAGCTCTTGAAGCTACTCGCGCACCTAGGAAGTGGGCGTGACGACATCTGCCTGGACTTCTTCGCGGGCTCTGGCAGCATGGGTGAAGCAGTGATGATGCTCAACGCTACTGACGGGGGCCAGCGTCGCTACGTGCTCGTACAACTGCCAGAGCCAATCGCCGACTCTTCCGAGTCACGGATCTCCCGAGACTACTGCTTGAACATGGGCCGGCCTCCGATCATCTCGGAGTTGACGAAAGAACGAATGCGCCGGTCAGGACAGAGGATCAAGACCGAGGGGCACAACTCCGTGGATGTTGGATTCCGCGCGTTTCGTCTGGATACGTCCAATCTCAAGGCCTGGGCGCCCCGTACCGACGATGTCGGGCAGTCATTGCTAGACCACCTTGAGCATGTGAAGTCGGGGCGGAGCACCAACGACGTGCTCTACGAGTTGCTGCTCAAACTTGGGCTCGACCTGTGCGTGCCAAAGCAGGTGAGGGAAATCGCTGGCAAGGCTGTTCACAGCATCGGCGGGGGCGTGCTGCTTGCATGTCTCGACGAACGCATCAGTGTTGCCGACGCTGAAACGTTGGCCCTTGGCATCGTGTCATGGAGCAAGGAGCAAGCCACCGCAGGCGAGGTGACCTGCGTCTTCCTCGACAGCGCCTTCGAGAACGATGTCGCCAAGACCAACTTGGCGGCCATCCTCGAACAGCACGGCATCACCAAGGTGCGTAGCCTCTAACGCGAACGCTGCGATGAAACTTCATTTCGAAGCGGACCTCCCGTATCAGTCCGAGGCAATCAAGGCCGTCTGCGACCTATTCCGTGGGCAGGAAATCTGCCGCACCGAGTTCACTGTGACGGTGCGCGCCGCGCGCACCTACGACGACCTGGTGGCCACGCAAGGGTCACTTGACGGCATGCTGGCCACCGAGCAAGGGGGCATCGGCAACCGCCTGACCTTGCTGGACGAAGAGATCGAAGAGAACCTGCATTCGGTCCAGCTGCGCAACGGCGTGCCGCCCTCCACGAAGCTGTCGCCCGACTTCACGGTGGAGATGGAGACCGGCACTGGCAAGACCTATGTCTACCTGAAGACGGCCTTCGAGCTGAACCGCAACTACGGCTTCACCAAGTTCGTGATCGTCGTACCCTCGGTCGCCATCAAGGAAGGCGTCAACAAGACGCTGGAGATCACGCGCGAGCATTTCGAGACGCTGTACCCCAGCGCAAAGGGCTACGAGTTCTTCCAATACGACTCCGGCAACCTGAGTAAGGTGCGCAACTTTGCCACTAGCCCGAACGTGCAGATCATGGTGATCACCGTCGGTGCGATCAACAAGTTTGGCGACGAGCAGGAGGCCGCGCAGGAGGAGGCCGACGAAGCCCTGCGCCGCGAGAAAAGCAAGAACGTCATGTACCGCGCCAGCGAGAAGACAGGCGGCGAGAAGCCCATCGACCTGGTGCGCGCAACCCGTCCCATCCTCATCGTGGACGAGCCGCAGAGCGTGGACGGCGGCATCGATGGCCGCGGCAAAAAGGCGCTGTCGCGCATGCACCCGCTGTGCACGCTGCGCTACTCGGCCACGCATGTTGACAAGCACAACATGGTGTACCGGCTCGATGCCGTGGATGCCTACGAGCAGAAGCTGGTCAAGCAGATCGAGGTGGCATCGGCCACCGTCGAGCAGGGGTTCAACAAGCCCTATGTAAAGCTGGTGGGCATCAGCAACAAGCGCGGCGTCGTGGCCGCGACGGTGGAATTGGACGTCCTGGGCATGGCCGGCAGCGTGCAGCGCAAGGAAGTACCGGTACAGGATGGCGATGACCTGGAGCAAACCACGGGCCGCGAGGTCTACGCCAACATGCGGGTGAGTACGCTGCGGGCAGCCACCAAGAGCCCGAAGGGCGAGGCCCTGATGGAACTGAACCTGCCCGGTGGCCAGGAGTTCCTGCGAGTGGACGACAGCTGGGGCGGCGTGGAGCCGCTGGCGGTGCAGCGCGAGATGATCCGCCGCACGATCAAGGAGCACCTGGACAAGGAGAAGCGCCTGCGCCCCATGGGCGTCAAGGTGCTGAGCCTGTTCTTCATCGACGAGGTGAGCAAGTACCGCGTCTACGACGGACAAGGCAATCCGCTGAAAGGCGTCTACGCCACGATCTTCGAAGAGGAGTACCAGCGGTGGGCGCGGCACCCCGACTACCGCAGCATGTTCAACGAGGTCGACCTGAGCGCGGCCGCCCACGAGGTGCACAACGGCTACTTCTCGATCGACAAAAAGAAGGTCGGTGGCAAGACGGTGGAGATGGTGAAGGACACCAGCGGCAGCACCGCGGCCGACGACGACACCTACAACCTCATCATGCGTGACAAGGAGAAGCTGCTCAGCTTCTCCTCGCCGCTGAAGTTCATCTTCAGCCACTCGGCTCTGAAAGAGGGCTGGGACAACCCCAACATCTTCCAGATCTGCAACTTCAGCGCCCGTTCCACCGAGCGTTGGCGCCGGCAGACCATTGGCCGCGGGTTGCGACTGTGTGTCAACCAGGAGGGTTTGCGCCTGCGCGGCTTCGAGGTGAATACGTTGACCGTGGTCGCCAACGAGAGCTACCAGCAGTTCGCCGACAGCCTGCAGAAGGAGATCGAGGAAGACGGCTTCCAGTTCGGCGTGGTGCCCGACCACCTCTTCGCGGGGGTGGCTGTCAAACAGACGGACGGTACACAGAAGCCGCTGGGCTTCGATGCCTCCAAGATAATGGCCGAACACCTGCGCGCTCAGCGGCTGATCGATGCCAAGGGTAAGGTGCAGGACAGCCTGCGCCAGGCCATCAAGGAAGGTACCCTGACGCTGCCGCCAGAGCTGGAAGCCCAGCGTGCTCAGATTCTGGAGCTCCTGCGCAAGGTGGCCGGCAAGCTGGAGATCAAGAACGCCGACGAGCGCCGCCAGGTGCCGGTGCGGCGTGCTGTGCTGGACAGCCCCGAGTTCAAGGAGCTGTGGGACCGCATCAAGTTCAAGACGACGTACCGGGTCCACTTCGACAACGACCGGCTGGTCCGCGACTGCATAGCCGCGGTGATCGCCGCACCGCCCATCAGCAAGGTTCGTCTGCAGTGGCGCAAGGCCAACATGGAAATCGGGCAGGCCGGCATCGTGGCCCAGGAAACGGCCGGCTCCGCCGTCGTCATGCTGAATGAGGGTGACATCGAGCTGCCTGACATCCTGACCGAGCTGCAGAACCGTACCCAGTTGACACGCCGCAGCATCGCGCAGATCCTGGTCGACAGTCATCGCCTCAACGACTTCAAGCGGAACCCGCAGCAGTTCATCGAGATCGTGGCCGACGCCATTAACCGCTGCAAGCGCGTCGTGCTGGTGGACGGCATCCGCTACCAGCGCCTGGGCGATGACCAGTACTACGCGCAGGAGCTGTTCGAGAGGGAAGAGCTGACCGGCTATCTGAAGAACATGCTGCAGGACGCACAGCGTTCGGTCTACCAGCACGTCGTCTACGACTCCGAGGTGGAGCGTGACTTCGCCGACCAGTTGGAGAAGAACGACGCGATCAAGGTCTACGCCAAGTTGCCGGGCTGGTTCAAGGTGCCAACGCCGTTGGGGACCTACAACCCCGACTGGGCCGTGCTGGTGACGACACCCGATGGCGACCGCCTCTACTTCGTCGTAGAGACCAAGAGCAGCCTGTTCGACAACGACCTACGCAACGCCGAGAGCGCCAAGATCGAGTGTGGCCGCGCGCACTTCAAGGCGCTGGCTCTCGGCGAGAGCCCAGCGATCTACGACAGGTTCAGGGACGTGGCAGGGCTGGTGGAGCGGGCCCATACCGCCGTATAGCCCAGCTCCAAATGGTGCGCCACACAGCAATTTGACTTCACCGGAACATCGAGCCCAGGGAGGGCAGTCATGGATTCGAGAACGTTCACCGTCCAGCAGATCTACCAGGACCGGCGCCAGTACCGAGTTCCGTTCTACCAGCGTCCTTACGTCTGGAATCGTGATGACCAGTGGGGGCGGCTCTGGGAAGACATCCGCGACAAGGCCGAGGCTCGGCTGCAGGGTGGGAAGGCAATACCTCACTTCATGGGTGCCGTGGTATTGGAACCGCAGAGGAAGCAAGGCCTGCTTGGGGTGGAGCGACACCACATCATCGATGGTCAGCAGCGACTGACCACACTGCAGTACGTGCTGAACGCACTGGTTCACACCCTGCGTGCGGCGGGGAACGACAAACTGCTGGCGCTAATTGATGCTTGCCTGACCAACTCGAACCCGGAGACGATGGAAGACGTTTCCGTTGAGCGCTTCAAGCTATGGCCGACCTTTCGTGATCGCAAGCAGTACGAGGAGTCGATGACTGCGACATCTGTCGACGAACTGCGCCAGCGGTTTCCGGCGAGCTTCACTCAGACGGGCAGCCTTCGCAAGATTGGCGTGGCCCACCCACCAGCGCTCGAAGCGATCATGTTCTTTCACGAGCAGATGCTCGACTGGGTCATCGACGAGACGGAGGTCGAAGCGGTAACCCGCGCCACTGCCCTGGCTACGGCTGTCCTGACCGACTTATCGATCGTCTGCATCTCCCTCGGCGAAGAGGACGACGCCCAGGTGATCTTCGAAACGCTGAACGGTCACGGTGCGGAGCTGCATGCGACCGACCTGATCCGCAACTTCATCTTTATGCGGGCAGGCACAGATGCCGATGACCTCTACAGCAACCTCTGGAGTCAGTTCGAGGCTCCGATCTGGTCGGAATCGCAGACCCGAGGTCGCCTGAGCCGGCCACGTCTGGAATGGTTCGTCCAGACAGCAGTCCAGGCGCAGACCAGTGAGGAGATCGACGTCGGCCGCCTGTACGCAGGCTACCGACGCTTCGTGGACAGCGCCGCAGGCCTGCATGCAGCAGGGGCTCAGCTCACCATGTTGAACAGGTACGGCGAGCAATACAAGGCGCTGGTAACCGGTGCCGGTTCAACGCCGATCTCCGTTTTCGGGCGGCGCATCGCCGTGTGGGATGCGTCGCCGACACACGCCTTGGCCCTGAGGGTGGCGACTTCGTCGATGTCGCCCGACGAGCAGTTGGAGATCTACGGCTGCATCGAGTCTTACCTGGTTCGGCGTGCCGTTTGCGGACTGTCCCGCAAAAACTACAACAAGGTCTTCGCTCAACAACTGAAACGGCTTATCGATGGCGAACTGACAACGGCTGCCTTCCGCAATGCGCTCTCGTCACTGAGTGGCGAGGCATCGCGCTGGCCTACCGACGACGAGTTCCGGCGTCAGTGGATCGACGGGGATGCCTATCCTGGGAGGCTCGATGCAGCAAAGTTACGAGCAATTTTTCATCGTTTGGAAACGGCGATGCGTACCGAGAAGACGGAGGAGCTAGTACCGCTGACGCTCGACTCGCTAGACATCGACCACATCCTGCCGAAGTCTTGGTACAGCCACTGGGCGCTGCCGGATGGTACGACGGCCTTGGCCTTCGATGCCGTCAATGCCCAGCCCTTGCGCTTCTCCAGTGCAGCTATTGACTCGAGAACTCAAGCAATCCTTGACCGAGAAGATGCGTTACCACGAATCGGAAATCTGACCCTTGTCCACTTGGGCGTCAACCGCAGCCTACAGAACTACGGCTTCGGTAAAAAGCGCGACGCTCTGTTTGAACACTCAAACCTGCACTTGAATCGCGCCCTAATGAAGCGCGATACATGGGACGAGGCAGCTATCGTGGCTCGGGGAGAAGCACTCTTTGAGTTCGCTACTACGATCTGGCCAGGACCAGGTACTTCTTGACGTCAGCGATGAGCGCCGTCCATTCGGGATGCTCAGGCTCGGGAATGCCAAATGCATTGCTGCTTACGCGTCAAGCCGCTGACGGCAAGTGTGCCCTCGCGGAAGTACATCCCAAAGACCCAGATCGCATCGACCGCACCGGCCCGCGCACATCGAGACCGAACAGCAGGCTCTTCTTTCGCTCGACCACGCGTTCGGGTGTGGCATTCACACGCACCAAGAGCCGCTCCAGGCGCCGGGTGAGGGCCGCCCAAAGAATGCGCTCGGGGGTCGGCCCTGCGCAGACCGCTGCATCCCCGGCCGGCTTCCCCTGCCAGCTCGCGCTCATGGCCGCCCCCGCTGGCCGACGATCCGATAGACCGTCGAGCGCGCCAGCCCGAACAGCTGCATCAGCTCCTTGATGTTCCGACCGTTGAACATCTCTCGCACGCGCTCATCGCGCGCCGACTTGTCTGGCGCCGGCACATAGACATCGTCACCACCGAACCGCGCGCGCATGCCCTCACGATCTCGTGCGCGATCGCACTGGCCCACGGCTCCTGGAAGGCCAGGTCGTCGCGCAGGATCTCGGTAAGCGGCCAAGCATCCCGTCTTGACGACGGAGCCGATCAAGGCGGGTTGATCTCGTCGGTGGTTTCGCCGTCGTCGTAGTACCGCCCGATGGCGCGATCCAGTCGCTTGAGCAACGCGTTGAGCGTCTCACCATCGCGGCGTGCGAGCATGGCCAGGGCGTTGTGGCCGTCAGCGGCCGTCGCCGCGCAGCCAACGCCCTGGATGTGGCCCAACGTGATGTCGCCGCCGTCGTCGATCAGTGCTTCGATGTTCTTCATGAACCCGTAGTTTCTCGCGTGGCCGCAGCCGTCCACCGGTGCGGCAGCAACTCGTCGATGCGACGGTTCGGGTGCATCGGCAGCCGATGCAGCACGTCCTTCATGTAGGCCCAGGGGTTGTGCCCGTGCAGCTTGGCCGACTGCACCAGGCTCATCACCATCGCCGCACGCTGCCCTGCGAGCTCGCTTCCCGCGAACAGCCACGCCTTGCGCCCCATTGCCCACGGCCGCACGAGGTTCTCGATATGGTTGTTGTCGATGCTCACCGCGCCGTCGAGCAGGAAGCGCCCGAGTGCCTCCCAGCGCTTGAGGCTGTAGTCCAGCGCGTTGGCGATCGCACCGCCGTCGGGCACGCGCGTACGCTCCAGGCGCAGCCACACGTGCAGCTCGCCCCACAGCGGCCTGGCGTGCTGTTGCCGATGTTCCAGTCTTTGCTTGGGTGTCAGCTCTGGGACCTGAGCGTCTCGGGCCTGCGCTTCAACCCTGTACAGCTTGGCGATGCGCGCGACGGCCTGCGCCGCGACCGCGCTGGCGTTCACGCGCGCGAGTTCGTCGAACTTGCGCCGCGCGTGCGCCAGGCATCGCGCCAACTACGCCACCCACGCGCACCCTGACGTGCAGGCGTGGCTGGCCAGGCATCCGCGCTTCGTCATGCATTTCACGCCCACCAGCGCCTCGTGGCTGAACATGGTCTAGCGCTTCTTCCGCGATATCTCCGAGAACCGCATCAAGCGCGACAGCTTCACCAGCGTCGCCGAGCTGGAGCTGGCCATTGACCTGTACATCGAGCATCACAACGCCGATCCCAAGCCCTTCATCTGGACCGCCAGCGCCACAGACATCCTCGCCAAGGTCACTCGCGCCAAGGCAGCTCTCGATCGAGTCACTAAATAGGTTCATTCAATTCAAGCGCACCATACTAGCGAGGAATTGGGCCTCACGTTGAACTACCGTGTCACAACTGCGTATTCAACACTTTGGCCGGGTCTCAGTGTGATCACTTCGTGGTCCGGCCCAAGTTCTTGGCCCTCACGGTGCGGTGCGACTCGAACAAGTAGGGGCCTACGCGACGAGTTCCCGATTATCAACGAGTATGCGCCTGGCTGCTGAGCAACGAACAGCGTGCCCCATTTGAGGTCACCTGGCACGTTGATCGCGCATACTCGGGACACGTTGCAGCCTGGAGATCGACCCGCAAGTCGAACGGTAAGTGCGTCAGGCATGGAGCCAACGAAGTGAGCATGCTCGCCAATCCGAATTGATATGCGTCCGACTGTCCCTCTGCCTACCTGAGGAGATGAAGCAGACAAGTCTGGGTTTGCGGCGCGTTCTTCAAGATCACGAATCACGGCCCTTTGCCGTTCAACTTGGCCGCGTAGACTGTCTGACTCCGTCCTCGCTCCGGCCAACTCCGAGTTGAGGGCTGAGTTTCTGGCAGCTTGTTCACGAATCGTCGCAGAAGTAGTCATGGCCACGATCCAAATGATCACGATGGGCGAGAGAGCCAGCCCCCAGAGGACATAGCTGGCCCAATCCTTCGAGTTCCACAAGCCAATTGGGTTCGCACGAGACATTCTGAGTACAGCATGAAGTTGCTTCACTTTGTCTTGTTCAAACCAAGTTAAGAAAAGTCGTTGTGCGCTGAGGGCTCCCTCTGCTTTACCCAAAACCTGATCTGCAACGGCATGACCGTGCTGCAAGAGTAGTTGCACTTCACCATCAACAAACGCATTCAAGTCCGTGCGCATCAGGGGAATGCGACTCTGGATCTCCTCGTGGTGTGCCCTCGGGCCAGAGCCAGGCAACCTAATGCTCACAAGGTCTGTGCGCACCAATTTTAAATCATCGTGCTCAGGGTTCGGCTTGGCCTCCAGATCAGAAACGCGCCTCATAAGGATATCGGTGGCGCGAATCGTTCGAGTGAGCAAGGAGCCGAAGCGGCTATCGACGTTCCAACCGAGGGGCGCTGATGCGTCGCACAAGATTGCGCGGTCAAATTCTCGAGGTTTCCGCCTCAGGAGCCATCGAATGCCCAAATTGTCGTAAATCCCACCGTCGGAGAGGCATTCGAAGTTCTGTGGGAAATCCTCCGGCGTGGCGTCAAGGCTGCCTCGAGTCAGTACAACTGGTGGAAATAGCGGCGGAAAGGCCGACGAAGATGCGACGGCCAACGCAAGCGGAAGAACTTGGCGTCTATGAATCTTGTCTCTTGTCTCAAGTCCGATTGCTGAGAACGCGCAGGCATCGCCCGAAGTCATTGACGTTGCAAGAAGAAAGAAGGTTGGACGTTCCGGAGAATCGCTTGTAGGCCCGAGGGCCGTGAGATCGCTGTTTCGATATAGACGAGCGTACTCAGCTTCCAGAAGAGCAATTCGCCGGAAAACCTTCAGTCCGAGTAAAGGAAACAGGAGAGGTGATAGTAGCCAGCGGCGAACCAACCTGCCGCGCACATCGCGTTGGGCAAAATCAACTACCTCTTGGATCATCGCTTCGAGCGCGCTTCCTCCTTGGCGATACATTTCCCAGTTGAGGGCCAAATGCGCAGCGAGTATCGCGCCCCCTGAGACCCCAGTCACAACGCGAACGTTCGCCAATTCTCCGGTTTCGCTCAGCTGTCGAATGACACCGAGGTGAAAGAGGGTGGCCCTGAAACCGCCTCCGGAAAAGCAAAGTGCGATTCGAGTCATCAATTGCCCCGCATTGTGCGTTGCTCAGGGTTTTACCGTGAAGCCTAACGTGTTGCGGACGACAGCACGATGCTGTCAATCACGACAGGGTGTCGTGCTTCCAGCTCCGCCCCGGCACGACGAATGTCTTCGACGCATGTGTTCAATTTCCCGCTTGCTGCATGTTCATGCAGTACGAATTTTGGCGGCAAATTCGGCAGTCATAACAAATTTTTCCGGGCTGCGCGCTGGCTTGCCATGTGAGGCGAGGCATGGAGCCATCAGGTCCATCGTTGTTCCCCGCTCACTGGGCAACGCATGGCGCGTCGCCCTCAGCGCATTACGGCTGAGTTCGCCGTCTGGAAGCGGCCATTCACGTATGTCGGCTCCTGGCCCGGTGGAGGCACTCGACCACGCGGCGCCAAGGGCAGCAACTTCCGCCCAGCCTTTGGCTCGCAACACGATCGCCGCGCCCAAGCCGTCATCCCATCAGTGTCCGATTGAAGGACGAGCGTCTTTCTACCGGCTCGCTGCAGACGAACGTTGGGAAGTACCGCCACCGCGACTCAGCCGCGCCATCTCAAATAGTGCAAAATCCCCCCGCCCGCCGCTCATCCGGCGGGCTTCGCTAGGGGTGCTGGCCACGTTCGCGTGACCGGCTGAGAGAGTCCCTTTGAACCTGATCGGTGGCGCGCTGTCGCAGGCGCGCCACGGGCTGACAGATTTATCTTGTCGGCCTGAGGTAATCCTCGCGCAGGGAAGCGTCGTGCCGCGGAGCCTCTCTTCTTTGCCGCGGCCCGGTTGCGCCGACCTGCCATCGCCAAACCGGGAAGTACGATGGCATTCCGTTCTTGCAAGTCCCCTGCCCTGGCGCCGTTGGCCCTGGCGCCTTTGACACTGGGCATCGCAGCCGCATTCAGCGCGCATGCGCAATCCACCACCACCCCCGATCCACAGACGCTGCCGCCGGTCACCGTGACCGGCCGCTCGCCCGACGCGATCGCCACCATCGGCGGCTTCGGCGACCTGCCGCTGTCGAAGCTGCCGCTGCAGGCGACCGTGGTCAGCAGTGTCGCGATGAAAGATGTCGGCGTGCACAGCCTTGCCGAGATCACGCGCTTCGACGCGAGCCTCGGCGACGCCTACAACTCCGAGGGCTACTGGACCACGCTGATGGTGCGCGGCTTCGCGACCGACAACCGCTTCAACTTCCGCCGCGACGGCCTGCCGATCAACGCCGAGACCGCCCTGCCGCTCGCCAACAAGGAGCGCATCGAGATCCTCAAGGGCACCAGCGGCATGCAGGCCGGCACCAGTGCGCCGGGCGGGCTGGTCAACCTGGTCGTCAAGCGGCCCGAGGGCACCGTGCGCTCAGCGGCGCTGGAATGGCAACAGAGCCACACCTGGCGCGGCGGTGTCGACATCGGCCAGCGCTTCGGCGAGGGCGAGGCCTTCGGCCTGCGCGTCAACGCGCAGTACGACGACCTGGATCCGCAGACGCACGACCTGCGCGGCCACAGCCAGCTGCTGGCGGTGGCCGGCGACTGGCGCGTGACGCCCGACACCCTGCTCGAGGCCGAGTTCGAGACCAGCCATCGCAGCCAGCCCAGCGTGCCGGCGATGAGCCTGCTCGGCAGCCGCCTGCCCGATGCATCGGCCTACGACCCGCGCACCAACCTGAACAACCAGCCGTGGTCGCAGCCGGTGGTGCTCGATGGCGACACCGCATCGCTGCGCTGGCAGCAGCGCCTGTCGGCCGACTGGCGTGCGGTGGCGCACTTCGCCACGCAACGCCTGGTCAGCGACGACCGACTCGCCTTCCCCTATGGCTGCACCGCCGAAGGCAACTACGACCGCTACTGCAGCGACGGCAGCTTCGACCTCTCCGACTACCGCAGCGACGACGAGCACCGCCGCACCGATGCGCTGGACCTGGGGGTGCGCGGCACGCTGTCGGCCGGCGGGCTGTCGCACGAGCTGCAGACCGGCGTCCTGTTCTCGCGCTTCAGGAGTCGCCTGCAGGGTCAGGCCTACAACTACGTCGGCATCGGCAACATCGACGGCACCGCAGTGACGCCTGCGGATCCCACGCTGAACGCCACCAACACCAACCGCGACGAACGCAACACCGAGCTGTACGTGCGCGACGCGATCACGCTGACGCCGACCTGGAGCGCGTGGCTCGGCCTGCGTCACACGCAGCTGAAGCGCGAGAGCATCGCGACCGACGGCAGCCAGCCGGTCTCGTACAGCGATTCGTTCACGACCCCGTGGCTCGCACTGAGCCATGCGCTGCAGCCGGGCCTGCTGGCGTACGCGAGCTGGGGCCAGGGCATCGAATCGGAAGTGGCGCCGAACCGCCCGCGCTACACGAATGCCGGGCAGGCGCTGGCTCCGCTGAAGAGCCGCCAGGTGGAGCTGGGCCTCAAGGGCAGTGCAACAGACCTGAGTTGGGGCCTGACGGCTTTCGACATCGTGCGCCCGCGCTTTGCGGATGTCGGCAGCAATTGCGCTGATGACGAGAAAGGCAACACCTGCACGCACCAGGAAGACGGCGAACAGCGCCACCGCGGGCTGGAGGCCGAAGGCGCATGGTCGGTGGGCGACTGGACGCTGCAGGGCGCGGCGATGTGGCTGCATGCGCGGGTCGAGGATGTCGCCAGCGACGCGACGCTGAACGGCAAGCGGCCGGTCAACGTGCCCGATCGCACGCTGAAGCTCAACCTGAACTACCGCGTACCGTTGCTCACCGGCCTGAACCTCTCGGCCGGCGCGGTGCACGAGGGCGAGCGGATGGTGCTGCAGGACAACAGCATCTCGATCCCAGGCTGGACGCGCTTCGACGCGGCGGCCCGCTACGAGCATCGGGTGGCCGGCGTCGGCACGCTGACCTGGCGCGTGGGCGTCGACAACCTGAGCGATCGCCGCGCCTGGAAGGAAGCGCCGCTGCAGTTCGGGCACGTGTACCTCTACCCGCTCGCGCCGCGCACGGTGCGTGCGTCGGTTCAGATCGATTTGTGAGCCGGCGGCCAGAAGGCCCGTTTTTTCTGTCTATAATCTGAGGCTCAATTCCTCGATAGCTCAGTTGGTAGAGCGCCGGACTGTTAATCCGTAGGTCCCTGGTTCGAGCCCAGGTCGAGGAGCCAGTATTGACGGGGCCCGCAGCGATGCGGGCCTTTTGTCGTTTGGGCCGGATATTCGCCACGAATTCGCCGCCAGCGACTATCCAGTAGTCCGACCAGTCGCCCCTCCGCAAAGCCACCGGCCATTGCCGCGCTTCGGGTCGGCACACACGGCTTCGCATGCCGCGACGCGGTCCTGCGGGAACGTGGCAAAAACTGGGCGCCTGTCCATCCAGATTGGCGAACCCATCATGATCCGCAACCCGAGCAGCACCAGCCGAACCGGAGGCGTCAAGCGCCATGCACACGAACGCCGCGACAGCAGCGGCAGCGAAGGCGGATCGCCGCCGCGCACCTCGCGGCAGCGCGCCACCACCGACCTGAGCACCCTCGGGCGCCCGCCGCGCATGCCGGTGACCGTCGCCTACCGCGATTCGGGCCACGGCACCGGCGCGTTCTGGGACCACTACACGATGCAGCAGACCACCGGACGCGAGAGCATTGCCTCGCATCCGGACGGCATGGAACCGACCATCAGCTCCACCGATCCGACGAAGCCGAAGAACAACTACAGCGGGGGCCTGCCGAGGCAGCACACCACCACCACCGGCGAAGGCAGGGGCCTGCTGGTGATCGCCGGCGGCAACTACGGCCTGGAGAGCGAGATGCCGCGCCATGCGGGCCATACCCCGAAGGGCAGCGCTGCAGAACGCCATCAGCAACGCCGCGAGCACGAGGAAGCACTCCTGAAGCAGGCGCAACTGACCGGACGGCCGGTGGCCGGCCTGTGCGGCGGCTCCTGGAGTGTCTTGGAGAGTTACGGCGGCACCACGCAGCAGGTGAAATCCAACACGCACCAGGCGCGCTCCATGCCCTTCATCAAGAAGAATGGCGACATCAGCAACAACTTCGAACCCCACGGCGTCGACCTGGAACCCGGCACGATGCTGCACAGCCAGTCGGCCTGGCAGCGCCAGGATCCTATGGACGTCGAGGGTGGCCCGCCGCCGCGCCCGCACTGGGAGAACAACCGGAAGAAGGACAAGATCCGCTACGACGTGAACAGCGTGCACTGGGCCGCCGCGCGCGAGGACGAAGGAGGCCTGGTGCCCCGCGATCCGCAGGACGAGGCGCTCGCCGCGAGGCTGGGGACGCTGCAGGTCTCGGCGCGCGACACGAAGCACCCGAGTCCCTTCATGGATGCGCCGCACGGTGCGCCGCTGTACGCGGCCGAAGCCTTCGAATCGCGCTCCGGCGCGCCGGTCATGGGCATGCAGTGGCATCCCGAGGCCTATTCGAGCGGCCACGCCGACAAGCCCGCCGCGGCGATGAGCCAGAACGCACTCAACTACATGGCGAAGGCCGGCGATGCCTACGAGGCGCGCCAAGCCAACACCGACCGGTTCCGGCGCGACATGCAGTCCAGCCGGGCTCACCAGCCCTCCGGCATCGGCGCGGGACCCGCACCGACGGAATTCTCGATCCCGCCGCAAGGGCGCCGCCGGCGCGCCGCGATGGGCGAATCCGTGCCGTCGCACGCGCGCGGCCCGCAGGCGGACGGCTGGGGAGGCGTGCCGCGTGGGTCGAGGCCCACCGTCCCGGACGAGACGTACCGGCCGTATCCGCCCTACACGCCCTACGAGCGCGAGTGACGCGCAGGATGTTGGCCCGCAGCGTGACTCGTGCTGCGGGCGTTTCCGTTTCTGGGACCGAATGATCGACTTGGCGATACTGCAGCCCCCAGCCCAGGAGCCCGTGCCATGCCCTCCTCCATCACCCGCCGCAGCGCGGCCCTGTCCTGTGCACTCGCACCCGTCGCGGCCGTGATGGCTCTGGCAGCCTTCACGGCCTGCAGCACGGGGCCCGGCCCGGTGCCCTTGCTGCCGGCCGGTGCGGCCGCGGCGCTGGCGCCGCGTGGCCGGCTGCGCGCGTGCATCAACCTGGGCAACCCGATCCTCGCCAACCGTGATGCCGCCGGCGTCGTCAGCGGCGTGTCGGTCGACCTGGCGACGCTGCTGGCGCAGCGCCTGGGCGTGCCGCTGGAACTGGTGGTGGTCGAGGCCGCGCTGCAATCGGTCGACAGCGTGAAGGCCGACCAGGCCGACATCGGCTTCTTCGCGATCGACCCGCGTCGCAGCGACGGCATCGGCTTCAGCGCACCGTATGTGCTGATCGAAGGCGCCTACCTCGTGCGCAACGATTCGCCGCTGACCGACAACGCGCAGGTCGACCGCACCGGCACCCGCGTGATGGTCGGCCGCGGCAGTGCCTACGACCTGTACCTGTCGCGCGAGCTGAAGGCCGCGCGGTTGATGCGCACGCCGACCTCGCAGGCCGTGGTCGAGCGCTTCCTCGCCGAAGGCGCCGACGTGGCCGCCGGCGTGCGCCAGCAGCTCGAAGCCGATGCCGCGCGGCTGCCCGGCCTGCGCCTGTTGCCCGGGCGCTTCATGGTGATCGAGCAGGCGATGGGCCTGCCGCTCGCGCGCGGCGCGGCTGCGATGGCGCTGCTCGCGGGCTTCGTCGAGCAGGCCAAGGCAAGCGGCTTCGTTGCGCAGTCGCTGGCGCGGCACGGCATCCGCGGCGCCATCATCGCGCCGGCCTCACACTGAGCCCGCCCTTGCGTCACGGGTCGACCCGCACCCCGTGCAGGTCGCGCACGCTGCGGTGGCTGCTGCCCACGTGCAGACCGGCACGGTCCAGCAACACCGCCTGCAGCCCGGCCGCGAGCGCGCCTTCATAGTCGAGCGTCAGCGAATCGCCGACCATCAGGCACTCGCCGGGATCGATGCCGAGGTGAGCGCAGACGCGCAAGTACGCCTGCGGATGCGGCTTGCTGACCCCCGCCTCCTCGCCGATCGCGACATGGTCCACCGCCTCGCCGAGCCCGGTCGCGACCAGCTTGCGGCGCTGCCCGTCGGCCGGACCATTGGTCAGGATGGCCAGCCGCAGGCCCTCGCCGCGCAGGCGCGCGAGCGTCGGCCACGCATCGTCGTACAGCTTCGGGCTGTCGTTCACGCAGTCCATGAACACGCGGTTCAGCTGCGCGACCAGACCCTCGCGCGGCATCAGCCCGAGCCGGTCGAACGGGTCGGCGAAGCGCCGCATCCGGTACTCCTGGCGCGTCAGCCGGCCCTGCTCGAACTGCACGAACAGCGGCCGGTCGACCTCGACACAGGCCTGCAGGAACGGCGCCACCGCAATGCCCTCATCAGCCAGCACCTCGGCGATCAGGTCGTGCGCCACCAGCCGCGTCGACGCGAAGTCGATCAGCGTGTCGTCCAGGTCGAAGATCACCAGCTTCGTCATCACGCTCCTTGCTCAGTCGTCCCACACCGGCCGCAGGCCGATCGTCGTCGTGCCCAGCCGGCCCCACTTGCCGCGGCTCGCCTGGATCCGCAGGTGGCCCGCATCCTTGCTCCAGGCCCCACCCTTCACGGTGCGCTCCATCGCCAGCTCGGCATCGTGATCATGCAGGTCCTGGCACCACTCGCCCAGGTTGCCGGCCAGGTCGAACAGCCCGAGTTCCGACGGCGGGAAACTGCCGACCACGCTGGTGCCGCCGAAATGCTCGTCGAAGTTCGCGAGCACCGGCGTCGGCGGCGCGTCGCCCCACGGATACAGCCGGGACGGGTCGTTGTTCGACGCCAGCGCCTCCCACTCCTGCGACCACGGCAGGCGGGCGCCAAGGTGCGCGCACACCATCCCGGCGGCCGCCCAGTTCAGCCCCCAGACCGGGTGCTCGGCCAGCGCGGCCCGGCAATGCCAGCCCCCGCCGGCCGGGTCGAACGCCAGCGGGTTGCGCGGATTGCAGACATTGACGAAGCGGTAGCCCCCGCCGGTCTCGGGCGGCATCTGCATCTCGTTGAGGATCTCGGCGGCCACGCGGCAGGTCAGCAGCGTCCGCGCAACGCGCAGGCGCCGGCCTGCAAGCGCACCGGACGCCACCCTGAAGCCGATCGCGTCATGGAGGTACTGCTCGATCATCGGCTCAGGCCACGGGCAAGGTAACGCGTACTGCGGATTGCACCTCGTCGATCAGCGCGAGCTGCGCCTCGCTCAGGTGACCGCGCCAGCCGTTCTCCACGTCGTCCAGCGAGCGGTACGACGAGAACAGCCCGCCGCGCGTCTCGCCCTGCCGCAGCTGGATGAACGCTGTGGCATCGCCCGCCGCCTCGGCACCGAGAAACGCCACCAGCCCGGACACCACCCGCGCCGGCTCGCGCGAGATGTCGGCCAGCTCGAGGCTCACGTGCGTGAAGTGGTGCAGGCAGCGCCGCGCCAGCTCGTAGCGCAGCGCGACGCTCATCGCCACCACCTCGGTCGTGCGCAGCGCCGCATCGCCGCGCGGCACGCGGCTCTCATAGTTCGGAAACTCGCGCATGAACGCGCCGCTGACGAGCTCGGAGTAGCTCCACAGCGTCGTCAGCTTGCTGCGCAGCACCGACGAGACGATGGCGCGCGGATCGCGCCGCAGGAAGATCACCCGCAGCTCGGGCAGGAAAGCCTTCAGCCAGCCGAGCTTGCCGAACAGGCAGGTGTCCTTGAAGCCGATCACGCGGCCGCGCCGCGATTGCGCCAGGTAGGCCTTCAGCTCCAGCAGGAAGGCGCGCACCGTCTCGTCGCCTCGCAGGCTCGGGTGCAGCAGCTCCGGATCGTGATCGTCGGCCCCCCACGGCACCAGGTCGTGCTCGCGGAAGAACCGCGTGTGCATCGACAACGGCTCGTTCAGGCATTCGATGCCTGCACAGGATTGAAGGACATCGTTCAGGAAGTTCGAGCCTGAACGGTGGTGCGCCATCACGAGGAACGGTGGGCGACGTTCGTAATGCAGTGCCGCCATGCGCGCAATCGACTCCCTATTGCAAGTATTGTTCTTCAATCGTACGCTTGGCTCGAACCGCACTGCAATACTCAGTGTGAGGGGGGCTGATGAACTCGTCAGAAGTTGCAGCGCCGTCGAAGACGCCATGGACGGGATTTGGCCGCTTGCCGTTGCTGATCGCTGCGGTGGCCTTGGCCGTGGGGGTCGCGACGCTGGCCATGACATGGCGTTACCGTACAGCGCATCCGCAGGCCCCGGCCGCGATGGCGGTGCGGCTGGCGCTCTCGACCACGCCGCATGCCGCGCTGCTGATGCTGGCCGCCGAGAAAGACTTCCTGCGCGACGAAGGCCTCGACGTCACCATCGTCCCGGTCAGCCATGGCAAGACCGCGCTCGACCTGCTGGCGCGTGGCGAGGTCGACCTGGCCACGGCCGCCGAAGTGCCCTTCGTCACCGCGGTGCTCGACCGCCAGCCGCTCAGCATCCTCGCGAGCATGCTGAGCGTCTCGGACGAGATGGCGATCGTGGCACGGCGCGACCGCGGCATCGCGGTGCCGGCCGACCTGCTCGGCAAGCGCATCGGCGTGCCGCGCGGCACCAGTGCCGAGTACTTCCTGTGGGCCCTGCTGATCCGCCACCGGCTCGCGCGCGACGGCGTGACGCTGATCGACCTGCCACCCGGCCGGCTGGCCGATGAACTGGCGCGCGGCCGCATCGACGCGGCCTCGACCTGGCAACCGGTGCGCCAGGATGCCGAGTCGGCGCTCGGCGCGCAGGGCATCTCGTTCACCGCACCGGCCGCCTACACCGTGAGCCACGTCGTGGTCGGCCGCACCGACTACCTGCACGGGCATGCCGAGATGTCGCGCCGCTTCGTGCGCGCACTGCTGAAGGCCGAGCGCTTCAACCGGCTGCATGCCGACGAATCGCTGGGCATCGTCGCGCGCCGGCTCAAGGTCGATGCGGATGCCCTGCGTCCGAGCTGGAAGTCGCTCGCCTTCCGCGTGAACCTGCTGCAGTCGCAGCTGGTCACGATGGAAGACGAGGCCGACTGGGCCGTCGCGGGCCGCCCGGGCGCCTCGGCGCCGACGCCCAATTTCCTTCCGCACCTCTACCTCGACGCGCTGCTCGAGGAGCAACCCGACCGCGTCACCGTGGCGCACTAGGGACAAGGCCTGTCAACACGATGACCGACACCGAATGAAGATCAGTGCCAAGGGCTGGCTCGCCACCACCACGGGCCTGGGCACGATCGCCCTGCTTGCCGCGGCGATCTGGTGGGCGAACGGCGAAGTCGAATCGGCAGACCGGCAACGCCGGAGCATGGCCGACGTCGCGCGTGTGCTCAACGACCTGCGCCTCGTCACCTTCGAGTACGTGCTGTACCGCAACCAACGCGCCTCCGAGCAGGAACGCCAGGTCTCCGAGCGGCTCGCGCGCCAGCTCGCGGAGCCGATCTTCAGCGAACCCGAGCCGTCCGAGATATTGACCGACCTGCGCCGCCGCAGCACCGAGACGCGCCAGCTGTTCGAGGAACTGCAGGCCAACACCGACAGCTCCGCGGCCGACGCGAGCGCGCAGAAGCTCTACGAAGAACTGATCTCGCGCAAGCTGCTGGTGCTGCACCAGGAGAGCCTGGTCGACGCGTTCCGGCTGACCGACTATTCCACCGCCCGCATCGCGAGCGCGCAGCAGCGCGTGGTGGGCGTGATCCTGGCCGGGCTCGCGCTGATCTCGCTCGCGACGGTCGCGGCCGGCTGGCTGATCCACCGCGGTGTGCTGGCACCGATCCAGCGCCTGCAGCAGGCCACGCGCGAGGTCGCGTCCGGCAACTGGGGCTTCCGGCTCGACATCGCCGGCAGCGACGAGATCGGCGAGATGTCGCGCAACTTCGACGCGATGACCACCACGCTGCGCAACTCGTTCGTGCAGATCGAGCGCAGCAACCAGGAGCTGGAGGCCCTCAACCGCGAGATCGAGTCCTTCAGCTACTCGGTGTCGCACGACCTGCGCGCGCCGCTGCGCAGCATGGACGGCTTCTCGCTCGCGCTGCTCGAAGACTACGGCGACCGCCTGGACGACGAAGGCCGCGAACACCTGACGCGCATCCGCGCCGCGAGCCAGCGCATGGGCCGGCTGATCGACGAGCTGCTCGGCCTGTCGCGGGTCACGCGCACCGAGCTGGTGCTGCGCGACGTCGACCTCGGCGCGATGGCCCGCGACATCGCCGGCTCGCTGCAGAAGCTGCACCCGGAGCGCGACGTGCGCTGGGAGATCGACGAGCGGCTGAAGGTGCATGCCGACAAATCGATGATGCAGATCGCGATGCAGAACCTGCTCGAGAACGCCTGGAAGTTCACGTCGAAGTCGCCCGACGCGGTGATCCGCGTCGGCAGCAGCGTGTCGGATGGCCGGCATGTGTGCTTCGTGGCCGACAACGGCGTAGGCTTCGACATGACCTATGCCGACCGGCTGTTCGGCGCTTTCCAGCGCCTGCACCACGAGAGCGACTTTCCCGGCACCGGCATCGGGCTGGCCATCGTGCACCGCATCATCCGCCGCCATGACGGCACCCTCTGGGCCGAGGCCCGGCCGGGCCAGGGCGCCACCTTTCACTTTCACCTGCCTGGAGGAACCACCCCATGAGTGAGCAGAAGGCGATTCTGCTGGTCGAGGACAACGACGATGACGTGGCACTGACGCTGCGGGCGTTCAAGCGCAGCCACCTGATGAACCCGATCGACGTCGCGCGCGACGGCGTCGCCGCGCTCGACTACCTGTTCGCGCGCAACGCACACGAGCACCGCGCGTCGCTGCCGCTGCCCACGCTGGTGATCCTCGACCTGAAGCTGCCGCGGCTCGACGGCCTGGGCGTGCTGAAGGCGATCCGCGCCGACGAGCGCACGCGCTTCCTGCCGGTGGTGATCCTGACCTCGTCGAAGGAGGAGCAGGACCTGATCTCCGGCTATGCGCTGGGGGCCAACAGCTACGTGCGCAAGCCGGTCGATTTCGTCGAGTTCATCGAGGCGGCGAAGGTGCTCGGCTTCTACTGGCTGATGATTAACCAGCTCCCACCGGAACGTCCCCACGCCTGAGGCTGTACCCCATGAGCATGCCGGTCAACATCCTGGTGGTCGAGGATTCCGAAGACGACGCCCGGCTGGTGACCCGCGTGCTGAGCCGCGGCGGCTTCGTCCCCACCTGCCGGCGCGTGCAGAGCCTGGCCGCGCTGCAGGAGGCCTTCGAGCAGGAGCACTGGGATGCGGTGCTGTCGGATTTCCGCATGCCGCAGTTCAGCGGCATCGACGCGCTGAATGCCTTTCGCGCGCGCGACCTCGACATCCCGTTCATCTTCGTCTCGGGGACGATCGGCGAGGAGATCGCGGTCGAGGCGATGAAGGCCGGCGCGAGCGACTACGTGATGAAGCAGAACCTCGCGCGGCTGGCGCCGGTGCTCAAGCGCGAGCTGGCGCAGGCGGTGATCCGCGCCGAGCACCGCCAGGCGCAGCGCGAACTCGAGCTCAGCCGCGACCGCTACATGGACCTCTACGAGCTCGCGCCGGTGGGCTACCTGACGCTCGCGGCCGACGGCCGCATCGAGCAGCTGAACCTGAACGGCGCCGACATGCTGGGCGTGCGGCGCGATGCCTCGACCGGCCTGCAGTTCACCGCCTTCCTGAGCCCGGTGGAGCGCGAGCGCTGGGCCGCCCACTTCGAGCGCGTGCTGCTCGACGGCACGCGCCAGCGCCTCGAGCTCGCGCTGCAGCGCCCCGGCACCGAGCCGTTGCACGTGCAGCTCGATTGCATGCGCGAGGCGGCCACGGGTTCGGGCGCGGGGCAGGCCGGCGTGCGCGTCGCGATCACCGACATCCACGAGCGCAAGGAGGCCGAATCGGAGCTGATCCGCTACGAGGCCCAGCTGCGCCATTCGCAGAAGATGGAATCGATCGGCACGCTGGCCGGCGGCATCGCGCACGACTTCAACAACATCGTCGGCGCGATCCTCGGCAACTCGGCGCTGGCGCTGGAGGCCGTCGGCGCCGACCACCCGGCCGGAGCGCTGCTGCGCGAGGTGCACAAGGCCAGCATGCGCGCCCGCATGCTGGTGCGCCAGATCCTGACCTTCAGCCGGCGCGAGCCGCAGGAGCTGCAGACGCAGTCGCTGCAGCCGATGGTCGACGAGACGCACCAGTTGCTGCGCGCCACGCTGCCGGCCGGCATCGACCTGCAGACACGCATCGCCGACGACGTGCCGCAGGTGCAGGCCGACGCCACGCAGGTGCAGCAGGTGCTGATGAACCTGTGCACCAACGCCTGGCATGCGCTGCAGGGCGGGGTCGGCCGCATCTGCATCGGGCTCGACAGCGTGGTGCTCGACCCGGCGACCTGCCAGCGCCTCGGCGGCCTGCGCCCGGGGCGGCATGCGCACCTGTGGGTCAGCGACGACGGCGTCGGCATGGACAACGCGACCCGCGAGCGCATCTTCGAGCCCTTCTTCACGACCAAGCCGGTCGGCCAGGGCACCGGCCTGGGGCTGTCGGTGGCGCACGGCATCGTCGTCGCGCACCACGGCGCCATCGAGGTCGAGAGCGCGCCGGGCGTCGGCACCACGCTGCACCTGTACCTGCCGGTGGCCGACACGGCCGGGGCAGCGGCGCTCGCGCCGCGCGTGCAGCGCGTCGCGGCGGCCGGCCATGGCCAGCGGGTGTTCTACGTCGACGACGACGAGACCATGGTGATCATGGTCGAGCGCCTGCTGGCCCGCGAGGGCTACCAGGTGCGCACCTTCAACGAGGCGGCGCTGGCGGTCGCGTACGTGCGCGAACACCCGCAGGATGTCGACCTGCTCGTCACCGACTACAACATGCCCGGCAGCTCGGGGATCGAGCTCGCGCGCGAGCTGTCGCGCATCCGGCCCGACCTGCCGGTGGTGCTGAGTTCGGGCTACATCACCGACGAGCTGCGGGCCGAGGCGCGCGAGGTCGGCGTGCGCGGGCTGCTGGAGAAGGAGAACACCTTCGAGGAACTGGGCGCGCTGGTGGCGCGCCTGCTCGCCGATCCGGTCACGGCAGGCGGGCCAGCCGCTGCCTGAGCAGCTCGCGCAGCGCGTCGGACTGCACCGACGTGAACACCTCGACCGGCGAGCCGAAATCCTCGCGGGCCAGCGCGATCCGCTTGGCCGCCAGGTGCCCTTCGGTGAGGCCGGGCCGCCAGTCGACCTCGACCCGGCAGCGCTCGCTGTTGAAGAGTTCCGGCGCGATCAGCCAGGCCACCGGGCAGGTGTCGTGCAGCAGCGGCTTGTCGCGGCGGAAGCCGCGGATCAGGTCGCGCGCGATCGGCCCGCAGCGGTTGCCGAGCGTGCCGAGCGAATCGACCCAGTCGACGGGCATCACCGCCTGGCGGGTCACGTCCAGGCCGAACAGCAGCACCTGCGCGCCGCTGGCCAGCACCGTCTGCGCGGCCAGCGCATCGGCATGGAAGTTGAACTCGGCGCTCGGCGTGATGTTGCCGTCGCAGAACGCGGCACCACCCATCACCAGCACGCGCTGCGCGCGCTTCAGCAGGCCGGGGCGCTTGATCTCGGCCAGCGCGAGGTTGGTCAGCGGGCCGATCGCCACCAGCGTGAGGCTGCCGGCCGGCTCGTGCAGCAGCGCCTGTTCGATCACGTCGACCGCATGCTGCGCGGTGGCGCCGCGGCTGCGTGGCAGCTCGACGCCGCCGAGGCCGTCTTCGCCGTGGACCGTGTTGGTGCGCGCCCCCGGCAGGGTCAGCGCATGGCCGCAACCGGCGTGCACGGGCACGTCGGGCCGCCCGGCCAGGTCGAGCACGCGGCAGGCGTTGTCGGCGGTCATCTCGACCGTGCGGTTGCCGGCGACGGTGGTGACACCGACGATCTGCAGCTCGTCGGAAGCCGCCGCCAGCAGCAGCGCGAGGGCATCGTCGATGCCGGGGTCGCAATCGATCAGCGTCGGCGTCGGTGGGTTCGTGCGGGCCATGGTGGGCATTGTGGGCGGGAGCTCAGGCCGCCGTCCACTGCTTCAGCTGCGGCTCGACCACCTGCGCGATCCAGTTCAGCACCGCCTGCACGCGCGGCGCCAGCTGGCGCCGGTTCGGATACAGCAGCGACACCGGCATCGGCGACGCGACGAACTCCGGCATCACCTCGGCCAGCAGGCCTTGTTCGATCAACCGCCGCGCGCCGAGCAGCGGCGCCTGGATCAGCCCGAGCCCAGCCAGGCACGCCGCCTGGTAGGCATCGGTGCCGTTGACGACCACCGTGCTGCGCATCGGGTGCATGCGCGCGACGCCGCCCTCCTGGTATTCGAAGCCGGCGCCCTGCGTGCCGAGCTTGGCCGCGTAGTGGACGATGCGGTGCCCGGCCAGGTCGGCCAGCGTCGCCGGCGTGCCGTGCGTGCGCAGGTAGCCGGGGCTCGCGACGTTGCACATCGCCAGCACGCCGAGCGGCCGCGCGACCAGCTCGGCATCAGTCAACGGACCGACGCGCAGCACACAGTCGAAGCCCTCCTGCACCAGGTCGACGCGCCGGTCGGTGGTGCTGATGCCGACCTCGAGCAAGGGATGCGCCGCCAGGAATTCCGGCAGCCGCGGAATGATCAGGTCGCTCGCCAGCTTGTTCGGCAGGTCGATGCGCAGGCGCCCCTTCAGGCCGCTGGCCACCGGCTGGAACATCGCCTGCAGTTGCTCGGCATCGGCCAGCAGCTCCTTGCAGCGCGCGAGGAACACCTCGCCGTCGGGGGTGAGCCGCACCTGCCGCGTGGTGCGCTGGAACAGCCGCGCGCCGACCCGCGCCTCCAGCTGCAGCACCGCCGTCGAGACACGGCTTTTCACCAGCCCCAGTTGCTCGGCCGCGCGCGTGAAGCTGCCCAGCTGCGCCACGCGCGCAAAGATGCGGAGTTCGTCGAGTTCCATCGCGCAATTGTCCTTTTTCAGAGAACAGTTTTGCCATGAATCTCGACTTTATCCTCCCACAGAGAACTCCTAAAGTCTTCTTCATCGCCACCCGTTCCCTCTGAAGGAGATCGACATGACCGCATCGAACACCCGCATCGCCCTCATCACCGGCGCGAGCCGCGGCCTGGGCCGCAGCAGCGCGCTGAAGCTGGCCGAACAAGGCAGCGACCTGATCGTCACCTACAAGGGCAGCAAGGCCGAGGCCCACGCCGTGGTGCGCCAGATCGAAGCGCTGGGCCGCCGCGCCGTGGCGCTGCAGCTCGACGTCGGCGACAGCAAGAGCTTCGCCGCCTTCGCCGACACCGTGAAGAGCGTGCTGGCCACCACCTGGCAGCGCGAGCGCTTCGACCACCTCGTCAACAACGCCGGCATCGGCATCCATGCGTCGATCGCCGAGACGACCGAAGAACAGTTCGACGAGCTCAGCAACATCCACCTGAAGGGCACCTTCTTCCTGACGCAGAAGCTGCTGCCGCTGATCGCCGACGGCGGGCGCATCGTCAACATCTCGACCGGCCTCGCGCGCTTCTCGTTCCCGGGCTATGCCGCGTACGCCGCGATGAAGGGCGGTGTCGAGGTACTGACCCGCTACATGGCCAAGGAACTCGGCCCGCGCGGCATCAGCGTGAACACGCTCGCCCCCGGCGCGATCGAGACCGACTTCCGCGGCGGCCAGGTGCGCGACGACAAGCAGGTCAATGCACACGTTGCCGGCGTCACCGCGCTCGGCCGCGTCGGGCTGCCGGACGACATCGGCGGCGCGGTGGCCGCGCTGCTGTCGGAAGGCAGCCGCTGGATCACCGGGCAGCGCATCGAGGTGTCGGGCGGCATGATGCTCTGACGCGACGCTTCAGCGCTCCTTCACATAGGCCCGGCCGAGCGCACGCGGCGCCTCGGCGCGGCCGAAGAAGCCGGCCAGCAGCACCACCGTCAACAGGTACGGCAGCGCCTGGATCAGCTCGACCGGCACGCTGCCGAGGCCCGGCAGCTCGACGCCCTGCAGCCGGATCGCGACCGCGTCGAGAAACCCGAACAGCAGGCAGGCGACGGCGGCGCGCAGCGGGTGCCATTTGCCGAACACCATCGCGGCCAGCGCCATGAAGCCGCGGCCGGCCGTCATGCCCGGCGTGAACGACGCGTTCTGCGCCAGCGCCAGGTAGCCGCCGGCCGCGCCGCACAGCACGCCGGCCAGCAGCACCGCGCCGTAGCGCAATGCACCGACCGAGATGCCGGCCGCGTCGACCATCGCCGGGTTCTCGCCGACCGCGCGCAGCCGCAGCCCGAAGCGCGTGCGGTACAGCAGCCACCACGAGGCCGGCACCAGCGCCACAGTGACCCACACCAGCAGGTTGTGGCGCAGCACGCCTTCGGCCAGCAGCGGACCGATGACGGGCCAGCCCTGCACCGCGTTCGCGGCGGTGGGGAACAGCGCCATGAAGCGGCTGGCGTCGCCGATGTTCGGCGTGCGCCCGCCCTGGTGGAACCACACCAGGCCGAGCACCACGGTGAGCCCGGCGGCGATCACGTTCAGCGCGACGCTGGAGACGATCTGGTCGCCACGGTGCGTGACGCAGGCCCAGGCGTGCACCAGCGCGAGCAGCGTCGACACCGCGATCGCCCCCGCCAGCGCCGGCCATGCGGGCCAGCCGATCGCGCCCAGGCAGGCGGCGGCGAACGCGGCCGCGAGCATCTTGCCTTCGAGCCCGATGTCGATCACGCCGGCGCGTTCGCTGAACACGCCGGCCAGCGCGCACAGCACCAGCGGCACCGCGATGCGCAGCGTGGCGCCGATGACCGACGCGACGATCAGCCAGTCATCGGTCATGGGCCGTCCTCTTGTGCGAGACCTCGAAGTTCTTCGTTCGGGCTGAGCTTGTCGAAGCCCTGGTTCGACGCACGCAGGCCCTTCGACAGGCTCAGGGCGAACGGGAACTGGGGCCGGCCGCTCATGCCGCACCCCTCGCCAGCCGGCCATACACCCATGCCACCGGCGGCCGCAGCATCAGCGACAAGGCGCCGCAGAACAGCACGACGAAGCCCTGCACCGCGACCGACATGTCGCGCGTGAAGGCCGGCATCTCGAACACCAGCTCCGAGCCGCCCTGCGCCAATGCACCGAACAGCAGCGCCGACAGCACGATGCCCACCGGGTGATTGCGCCCCATCAGCGCCACCGCGATGCCGGTGAAGCCCGCACCGGCGACGAAATCGAGCAGCAGCTTGTGGTGCACGCCGGCGATCTCGTTGACGCCGACCAGCGCCGCGAGCGCGCCCGACAGGCACATCGCGATCACCGTGAGCCGCCGCGGGTCGATGCCGGCATAGCGCGCCGCATCGCTCGCCAGGCCCACCGCGCGCAGCGCATAGCCGAGCCGCGTGTGCCACAGCAGCGCCCACACGCCCACACAGGCCACGAGCGCGAGCACGAACGCCAGGTTCAACGGTGTGTCGGGCCACTCGATGCCGAGCGCGCCGAACAGGGCCTGCGCGCTCGGCAGCACCGCGCCCGGCGCGAACAGCCGCGACTCCACCGCCTGGTTGCCCGGCACCTTCACGACGTTGACCAGCAGCCACACCATCAGCGTCGACGCGAGGAAATTGAACATGATCGTCGTGATGACGATGTGGCTGCCGCGCCGCGCCTGCAGCCAGGCCGGAACGAACGCCCAGGCCGCCCCTGCCACCAGCCCGCCGGCGACCGCCAGCGGCACCACCAGCACCGGCGCCAGCCAGGCGTCGCCCGCCAGCAGCACCAGCCCGACGCCCAGCCCGCCGACCGTGCCCTGCCCTTCGGCGCCGATGTTGAAGTGCCCACAGTGAAAGGCCACCGCCACCGCGAGCCCGGTGCAGATGAAGTTGGTCGTGTAGTACAGCGTGTAGCTCCACGCGAGTTCGCTGCCGAAGGCCCCCTGCACCAGCAATTGCACGGCCGTGAGCGGGTTCTGCCCGATCGCCCACACGACCAGGCCGGCCGCGAGCAGCGCCATCGCGACGTTGAGCACCGGCAGCAGCAGCACGTCGATCCAGCGCGGCAGGACGGCAGGAACATGCTTCATGCGGCACTCCTTGCATCGCCCATCAGGCAACCGAGCCGCGTCTCGTCGGCCTCGTCGCGCGCCAGCGCGCCGGTGATGCGCCCGCCGCTCATCACGACGATGCGGTCCGACAGCGCGAGGATCTCGTCCAGCTCGGTCGACACCAGCAGCACCGCGCAGCCGGCATCGCGCAGTTCGACGAGGCGGCGGTGGATGAACTCGATCGCGCCGATGTCGACGCCGCGCGTCGGCTGGCCGATCAGCAGCACGCGCGGCGCGCGCCGAAACTCGCGCGCGAGGATCAGCTTCTGCTGGTTGCCGCCGGAGAACTTCGACGACGCGAGCCGCTCGTTGCGCGGCCGCACGTCGAACTCCTCCATCATCTGCCGGCACTGCGTGCGCGCCCGGTCCCCGGCGATGAACGGGCCACGGCGCAAGGCCGCATCGTCGATGTAGCCGAGCATCGACGACTCCCAGGCCTCGAAGCCGAGCACGAGACCGAGCCGGTGGCGGTCTTCCGGCACGTGGGCGATGCCGAGCTCGCGCAGCCGGTGTGGGTTGCCCGGATGTGCGGCGTCGATGTCGACCTCGCTGCCATCCTCGCAGGCGATGCGCAGCCGCCCCTGCTGCAGCGGCTGCAGCGTGCTCAGCAGCGCCAGCAGCTCGCTCTGCCCGTTGCCCGAGACGCCGGCCACGCCGACGATCTCGCCGGCGTGCAGGTCGAGCGCCACGTCCTGCAGGCGCAGCACGCCGCCGGCGTCGCGCCAGCTCACACCCTCGGCCTGCAGCCGCAGCTCGCCGCGCTCGCGCGCCGTGCGGGCGCCGGAGCGCTGCACCTGGCGGCCCACCATCAGCTCGGCCAGCTCCGCCTCGGTCGTCTGCGCGGTCTCGCGGTCGGCGACGACGCTGCCGCCGCGCATCACGGTGACGCGGTCGGTCACCGCAAGGATCTCCTTCAGCTTGTGCGTGATCAGCAGCACCGTGACGCCGCGCGCCTTCAGCGTGGCGAGCACGCGGAACAGCGCCTCGGTCTCCTGCGGCGTCAGCACGCCGGTCGGCTCGTCGAGGATCAGGATGCGCGCGCCGCGGAACAAGGCCTTCAGGATCTCGACACGCTGCAGCACGCCCACCGGCAGCTCGGAGACGCGGGCGTCCGGGTCGACCACCAGCCCGAACTCCTGCTCGAGCCGCTGCAGCTCGCGGCGCGCGGCGGCCAGGCTCTTCGACAGCGCAAAGCCCTGCTCCGCGCCGAGCACCACGTTCTCGAGCACGGTGAAGCGGTCGACCAGCATGAAGTGCTGGTGCACCATGCCGATGCCGTGCGCGATGGCGTCGTGCGTGCCGCGCAGCGCGACCGGCTGGCCATCGATCGCGATGCGGCCCTCGTCGGCCGGGTAGAAGCCGTAGAGGATGCTCATCAGCGTCGACTTGCCGGCACCGTTCTCACCGACGATGCCGTGCACGCTGCCGCGCTGCACCTCGAGGTTCACGCCGCGGTTGGCATGCACCGCGCCGAAGCGCTTGTGGATGCCGCTCAGCTCAACGGCCAGGTCGGACTTCAAGACGGTCAGTATTTGCAGCCGGCCTCGGGGGTGTAGTTCGCCACCGATTGCTTGCCCGACACGATGTCGGCCTCCACCACGGCAAGCTTCTTCTTCGTGTCGTCGCTGACCAGCTTGGCGTTGTTCTGGTCCATCGCGAGGCCGACGCCCTGCTCCTTCAGGCCCAGCACGACCAGGCCCGGCTTCCAGCTGCCGTTCTTCGCCGAGGTCACGAGGCCGTAGACCGCGTTGTCGACGCGCTTCAGCATCGACGACAGCATCGTGCCCGGCTGCAGGTGGTTCTGGTTGCTGTCGACGCCGATCGCGAGCTTGCCCTGGTCCTTCGCGGCCTGGTAGACGCCGATGCCGGTGCCGCCGGCAGCCGCGAAGACGACGTCGACGCCGCGCGAGAATTGCGCCTTCGCGAGCTCGCCGCCGCGCGTCGGGTCGCTCCATGCCGAAGGGGTCGTGCCGGTCATGTTGCTGACGACCTCGACCTTCGGGTTCGCGACCTTCGCACCCTGCTCGTAGCCGCACTGGAAGCGGCGGATCAGCGGCACGTCCATGCCGCCGACGAAGCCGACCTTGCCCGACTTGCTGGTCGTCGCGGCCAGCCAGCCGGCGAGGAACGAGCCTTCCTGGTCCTTGAACAGCACCGACTGCACGTTGGGCTGCTTGACCTCGGAATCGATGATCGCGAAGTGCGCCTTCGGGAACTCCTTGGCCACCTTCTCGAGCGCCGATGCGTGGCCGAAGCCGACCGCGATGATCGGGTCCGCCCCCTTCTGCGCCATGCGGCGCAGCGCCTGCTCGCGCTGCGTGTCGTTCGAGATCTCGAAGTCGAGGTAGGCGGTGCCGGTCTCCTTCTTGAAGCGCTCGATGCCGTTGTAGGCGGCTTCGTTGAAGGACTTGTCGAACTTGCCGCCGGCGTCATAGACGATGGCCGGCTCGGCGTGGGCGACGGCGGTGGCCGCGAGTGCGATGGTGAAGGCGATGCGCTTCATTCGTGGGTCCCTGAGAAATGGTGCGGATCATTCTCGCAAGAAGCGTGCACGCGGGCTACAGGCGGAATCCATCAGGCAGCAAATCGCCGGCCGTCGTCGTGCGGCGTGCACCGGCCAGGTTCGTCAGCAGCACCGGCAACCCCGGCCCGCCCAGCTCGAACATCACCTGCCGGCAGGCGCCGCACGGCGAGATCGGCCCGGCGGTGTCGCCGATCACCACCAGCCGTGCGAAGCCGTCGACCGGCACACCGGCCGCGATCGCGGTGAACAACGCGGTGCGCTCGGCGCAGTTGCACAGGCCGTAGGACGCGTTCTCGACATTGCAGCCGCGGAACACGCGGCCATCGGCGGCCAGCGCGGCGGCGCCGACGAGGAACTTCGAATACGGCGCGTAGGCGCCCTCGCGCGCTGCGCGGGCTTCGGCGATCAGGTCGTCGTCGGTCATGGGCTCGTCCTCGTGATGTGTTCGGCGATCAGCGGTGTCGGTGCCGGCGCGTGGTCGGACAGCAGGCAGGCGCGGCGCACGGCGGCCATCGCCTCGTCGGCATCGGCCACGGTGCGCGCGTGAACACGGGCGAGCGGCGCGCCGGCCTCCACGCGCGTGCCGATCGGCAACAGGTCCGACAGCCCGACCGACGGGTCGATGCCGTCGCCGCTGCGACGACGGCCACCCCCGAGCGCGACGACGGCCATGCCGAGCGCGCGCGTGTCGACCGCCGTGACGAAGCCTGCCTCGCCCGCCATTGCGTCGCGCACGACCGCGGCCGCCGGCAGCCCGGCTTTCGCGAGCACGTCGGCCGGCCCGCCCAGCCCCGCCACCATGCGCGCAAAGCGTTCGGCGGCCGAGCCGCTGTCGAGCGCGTGCTGCAGCCGCGCACGCGCCTCGGCATCGTCGGCCGCGAGCCCGGCCTGCTGCAGCACCACGGCACCCAGTGCCATCACCACCTCGTGCAGCCGCGCCGGCCGCGCCACGCCGCGCAGGTAGTCCAGCGCCACGCGAACCTCCAGCGCGTTGCCGGCGGCGGGCGCGAGCGCCTGGTTCATGTCGGTCAGCAGCGCCTGCGTCGGCAAGCCGGCACCGCAGCCGACCTCGACAAGGCTGCGCGCCAGCTCGCGTGCGCGCTCGATGTCCTGCATGAAGGCGCCGTTGCCGAACTTCACGTCCAGCACCAGCGCACCGAGGCCGGCGGCCAGCTTCTTCGACAGGATCGACGCGGTGATCAGCGGCACCGATTCGACGGTGGCCGTCACGTCGCGCACCGCGTAGAGGCGGCGGTCGGCCGGCGCCAGCGCGTCGCCGGCGCCGACGATCGCGACGCCGGCCTCGCGCACCACACGCCGCAGCTGCTCGACCGACACGCTCGCGCGGTAGCCGGGAATCGTCTCCAGCTTGTCGAGCGTGCCACCGGTGTGGCCGAGGCCACGGCCCGAGATCATCGGCACGAAGCCGCCGCAGGCCGCGAGCATCGGGCCGAGCATCAGCGACACGGTGTCGCCGATGCCGCCGCTGGAGTGCTTGTCGATCACCGGGCCGGGCAGCGCTTCGCCACGCCAGTCGAGCACGCTGCCGGTGTCGCGCATCGCGAGCGTCAGCGACACCGCCTCGGCGGTGTCCATGCCGCGCCAGCAGACCGCCATCGCGAACGCGGCGATCTGCGCCTCGCCGATGCGCTCGTCCGCGATGCCTTGCGCAAAGGCACGCAGTTCGGCGTCGCCCAGCACCAGGCCGTCGCGCTTGCGGCGGATGATGTCCTGGGGCAGCACGGCCGTCATCAGTACCCGCTGGCAGGCGCTGCCGCCGGGCCACCGTCGATCGCCGACAACAGCACCGCCAGCAGGCTCGATGCGCCGAAGCGCAGCGTGTCCGGGCCGAGGCGGTCGGCGCCGTACACCGCGCCGGCGAGCGCGACATAGCGCTGCACGTCGGCGATCGTCGACACGCCGCCGGCCACCTTCAACCCGGCGCGGGCGCCGTGGGCGCGGATCACCTCGCCCATCACCTCGACGGCCTGCGGCGTCGCATTGACAGCCACCTTGCCGGTGGAGGTCTTCAGGAAGTCGGCGCCTTCGCGCAGCGCAATCTCGCTCGCCTGATGGATCAGTTCGGGGCGCTGCAGCTCGCCGGTCTCGAGGATCACCTTCAGCGGCAAGGGCCCGCAGGCGCGGCGGCACGCGGCCACCAGCACCGCGCCGGCCTGGGCATCGCCGGCCTGCAGCGCGCGCCACGGGAACACGGTGTCGATCTCGTCGGCCCCGGCGTCGCGGGCGGCGGTGATCTGCGCCGCCACCTCGTCGGGCGACGCTTCGCCGCGCGGGAAGTTGACGACCGTCGCGATGCGCACCGCATCGAGCCCCAGCGCGGCGAGTCGGCGCCGCGCCACCGGCACGAAGGCCGGGTAGACGCACAGCGCGGCCGGCGCGCCGTGCGGCGTGCGGGCCTTGTCGGCCAGCGCCTCGATCGACGCAGGCGTGTCGTCGTCCTTCAGCGAGGTCAGGTCGAGGCAGCGCAGCGCGAGGCGTGCGGCGTCGGCCGGGGAGAGGGCTGGCGTCGTCATGAAGCGATTGTGGCGCGTCCGTCCATCCTCAACCGTATGGATGCGGCGGTCGTGCGCCACAGCCACAGTCCCCTCTTCCGGGGGCCTGCTTCCTGTGGATTGGCAGCGGCCCCGTCTGATCGAAGAATCCACCCCATGCAAACGCTCTCTCCCCTCCTCGACCGCCAGACCTGGATCGAACAAGTCGCCGCGGAACTGACGGTGGCCTCCAAGTTGATGAGCCCGTCGATGGCCACCGGCTTCGCGGCCGACCTGTGGCAAGCCTGGGGCCACCTGCCGCCGTCGGCCGCGGCGCAGTACTTCCTCGATCCGGCGGTGGAATACCCATCGACGTTCTGAGCCCATCGCAAGGCACGCCGTAAGAACGAGGGGCGGGCCGCGACCCATGCGGTCGACTCCGTGGAGCTTGCGATGTCCCCGTCCCGTCTGAGTGTCGCCGTGCTGGCGGCCGGCCTGCTGGCCCCTTCCGCGTACGCCGCCGGCGCCTGCATGGCGCAGAGTCCCGCGACCGCCGCCACCGTGCTGGAGCTCTATACCTCCGAAGGCTGCAACTCCTGCCCACCGGCCGACCAGTGGCTGTCGCGCGCGAAGGACGAACCCGGGGTCGTCGCGCTCGCCTTCCATGTCGACTACTGGGACCGCCTCGGCTGGACCGACCGTTTCGGCAGCGCCGTCTACACACAGCGGCAGGCAGCGCAGGCGGCGCTGAATGGCGCGCGGTTCTCGTACACCCCGCAGGTGGTCATCGACGGTGTCGATCGCAAGGATTGGCCGGTGGCCGCGTCGGCATGGCAGCCGGCGCGCCGGCCGGCCGCGGCGGTGATGCTGACGCTGGTGCACGACGGCGAGGAGATCCGCGCAACGGTGCAGCCTGCAGTCGGTGCCCCGCCCCGGCTGGCCGCCTACTGGGCCATCACCGAGAACGGCCACGTCAGCGCGGTGAAGGCCGGCGAGAACGCCGGCGTCACGCTGAAGCACGACCGCGTGGTGCGCGATTATCGGCCGGTGCCGGCCTGGGCCGCCGCACCCGGTGCGCCGGTGCCGCTGCGGTTCACGCCGTCATCGGCCGCAGATGCGGCGCACCCGCGCAGCGTCACGCTGGTGGTCGTCGATCCCGCCACCGGCCGGCCACTGCAGGCCGTCGAGCTCGGCTGCTGATCAGCCGCCCGTCTTGTTCGGGTCGCGCCACGCGCGCTCGAACGGCAGCCGCCAGGCATGCGGCGCGATCAGCTGGTGGATCGACTTCGGCCCCCATGACCCCGGCGGGTAGAGCCGCACCGGCGGCGGGGCTTCCAGCAACTGCGTCGACACCTGCCACAGCCGCTCGATGCCCTCGGCGGTGGTGAACAGCGTGCGGTCGCCGCGCATCGCGTCGAGGATCAGCCGCTCGTAGGCTTCGAGCACCTCGCCGATCAGGCCGGTGTCGTGCATCGCGAACTGCAGGCTCAGCTTGTCGAGCCGCATCCCCGGCCCGGGCCGCTTGCCGTAGAACGACAGCGACATCTTCGACGCATCGGCCAAGTCGAAGGTGAGATGGTCCGGCCCCTGCGCGCCGACGCCGGAGCCGGGCGGGAACATGCTCTTCGGCGGCTCGCGGAACGCGATCGAGATGATGCGCTGGCCCTCGGCCATGCGCTTGCCGGTGCGCAGGAAGAACGGCACGCCGGCCCAGCGCCAGTTGTCGATGTAGCACTTCAGCGCGATGAAGGTCTCGGCCTCGGATTCGGGGTCGACGCCCGGCTCGGCGCGGTAGCCGGCGTACTGGCCGCGCACCACGTCGGCCGGCTGGATCGGCAGCATGCTGCGGAAGACCTTGTTCTTCTCCTCGCTGATCGGCGCCGGCTCGAGCGCGGTGGGCGGCTCCATCGCCATGAACGCGAGGATCTGGAACAGGTGCGTGACCACCATGTCGCGGTAGGCGCCGGTCTGCTCGTAGAAGCCGGCGCGCGTGCCCAGGCCGAGCGTCTCGGGCACGTCGATCTGCACGTGGTCGATGAAGTTGCGGTTCCAGATCGGCTCGAACAGCCCGTTGGCGAAGCGGAACGCGAGGATGTTCTGCGCCGGCTCCTTGCCGAGGAAATGGTCGATGCGGAAGATCTGCTCCTCGGCGAAGGTCTCGTGCAGCCGCGCGTTCAGCGAGACGGCGCTCGCGAGGTCGGTGCCGAAGGGCTTCTCCATCACGATGCGCGAGCGCTCGACGAGACCGGCCTCGCCGAGCATCTGCACCGCCGGCAGCGCGGCGCTGGGCGGCACGCTCAGGTAGTGCAGCCGTCGTGTCTCGCCGCCCAGGCTGCGCTCGGCAGCCTCGACCGCGGCGCGCAACGCGGGCGCGCCGGCCGAGAGCGGCACGTAGTCGAGGCTTTGCGAGAACAGCGCCCAGTCGGATTCGGTGACCTTGCGGCTCGCGAATTCGCCGAGCGCTGCGCGGGCCACGCCGCGGAAGCCGTCGGCATCGATGTCGTCGAGCGAGACGCCGATGATGCGGCAGCCGGGGATGAAGCCCGCGGCCGACAGGTGGTACAGCCCCGGCAGCAGCTTGCGCCGTGCGAGATCGCCGGTGGCGCCGAACAGCACGACGACCTGCGGGAAGCGCGGGCCGACGCCCGGGGGGATCTTGGCCATGGAGGGGGTCCTGGTCGGGAACGCGGAAACAGATGGCGACGCAGCTTGCCACACGCCGCATCGATCACCAACTGGGGGCGGGCATACTGCGGCGGTCGCACACGTCGGGAGCGCGGATGCAAGGCATCAAATGGGCATTGCTGGGCGGCCTGAGCTTTCTGCTCGTGGCCTGGGCCGCGTACCACCAGGGGCGGCACCAGTGCCCGGTGTGTGCCGAGATCGACCGGGCGCAGGTGCTGTCGGAGCTGATCGTGCCGGCGCAGAAGCTGATCCTGGTGGAAGCGAGCAGCCAGCAGCGCGTCAACTGGACGCTGAAGACCGGCTGGCCGCGCATGGCCGAGCTGCTGCACTTCCTCAGCTTCAACAACATCAACAAGGATTCGACCGGCACGCTGAGCTACGAGGCCCGCTACGCCTACGGCTACGACCTGGCGAAGCGCGGCAGCTGGTCGCTGTCGAAGACGGCGCAGGGTGGGCTGCTGTTCAAGGCACCGCCGGTGCAGTTGGTGGGCTGCCCGTCGGTGCTGACGCAGAGTTTTCGCTTCGAGACGCTCGAGAAGGGCATCTTCATCGACGAGTACGCGCGGCAGAACGAGGTGCTGGTCTACGCCACCGCGCTCGCGCTGAGCCAGGCCCACGACCGGCTGCGCACGCCGGCCACGCATGCGCCGATGAAGGACGCGGCCGACAAGGAACTGCGCTCGCTGCTGATCTCGCTGGCGCAGCCGCTGGGCCTGGCGATCAAGCCGGAGCAGATCGCGATCGAGCCGATGGCTGGGCAGCAGGAGTCGGCGCCGGCGGTGTGGTCGCCGCGCATCGATGCGGCTGGGGTGCCGGATGCGGCGACCTTGAAGATGCTGAAGGACGCGGGCTGCGCGTCGTAGCTCGCAAGCACAGGGAGATCCGATGAAACGATGGCTGGGTGCGGCGCTGGACTACCTCCCGCGCTGGCTGGAGCACCAGATGCGTGTCAGCGAGCAGCCCGGCTGCGCGATCGCGGTGGCGCACGACGGCAAGCTGGTGCTCGAACAGGCCTTCGGGCACGCGAACCTGGCGCAGCGCACGGTGCTCACGCCGCAGCACCGCTTCCGCGTGGCCTCGCACTCCAAGACCTTCACGACGGTCGCGATCATGAAGCTGCGCGAGGCAGGCCGCCTGCAGCTCGACGACCGCATCGGCCGCCATGTGAGCGGCCTGCATCGCGATGTGGCGGCCGGCACGCTGACCCAGCTGCTGTCGCACACCGCGGGCCTGGTGCGCGACGGCACCGATGCCGGCCAGTGGCACGACCGGCGGCCCTTCCTCGACGAGGCCGAACTGCGCGCCGACCTGGCCGACGGGCTGGTGATCGACGCGAATGCACGGCTGAAGTATTCGAACCACGGCTACGGCCTGCTGGGCCTGGCGATCGAGGCCGTCACCGGCGAGCCCTATGGCGCCTGGATGCAGCGCGAGATCATCGCGCCGGCGGGGCTGGAGGCGACATCGCCCGATGCGCCGATCGCCCCCGCCCTGCCCTTCGCCAACGGCCACAGCGCCAAGTGGCCGCTGGGCCGGCGCGTGGTGATCGCCGGCGACAACCCGACGAACGCGCTGGCATCGGCCACCGGCTTCGTCAGCACCGCGGGCGACCTGGCGCGCTTCTTCGGCAGCCTGTCACCCACGGCCAAGCGCGGCGTGATCGGCAAGGCGAGCCGCCGCCTGATGTGGCACCGGCAATGGCCCGACCCGTATTCCAGCCTGAACCGCTGGTACGGCCTGGGCACGATGTGCGGCTCGGTGGCGGACTGGGAATGGTTCGGCCACACCGGAGGCTTCCAGGGCACGTTGACGCGCACCGCCTGCGTGCCGGCGCAGGGCCTGACGGTCACGGTGCTGACCAATGCGGCCGACGGCCTGTCGAACGCGTGGGTCGACGGTGCGCTGCAGGTGCTGCGTGCGCATGCGGTGCACGGCGCGCCGTCGAAGCGCGCGGCAGCGTGGTCGGGCCGCTGGTGGACGCTGTGGGGCGCGAACGACCTGCTGCCGATGGACGGCAAGGTGCTGGTCGCCAACCCCGCGCTGGCCAACCCGCTGCTGGACGCCACCGAGTTCACGCCCGACAGCCGCGAGCGCGGCCGCATCACGCTGGCCGGCGCCTTCGGCAACCATGGCGAGACGGTGCGGCTGCGGCACGACGCGCGCGGCACGGCCAGCGAGTTCTGGCTGGGCGGGACGAAGATGCTGCCGGAGCGGCGGGTCGCGAAGGAGTTGTCGGCACGGGAAGGCAGATCAGCCGACGGTTCACCCGACGGAGCGGCGGCAGATGTCGATGTCTGAGGCCTTCCGCGAAACCTACCGCGACCACGACCTCGACTTCACGCCGCGCGCAGCTGCCGGTGGCGGCTTCGTCGCGCGGCTGCAGGTCGTCCACAGCTTCGGCGCGCACCGCGACCAGTTCAGCGTCGACGTGGGTTCGATGGTGTTCGCAGAAGCAGAACAGGCCGCCCTGCACGCGAGGCAGGCCGGCCTGAAATGGGTCGATGACAGGGTCGACGCGCGACCCTGATCCGGCGGTCAGGCTGGCGGGCGCACCGCCTGACGGGCCAGCAGCTTCCACGCGCCACCCTGGCGCTGCCACACCTGCAGCACGTGCAGCTTGACGTTGCCGGCGACGCCGCGGTCGTTGGTCTTCGCGACCAGCGTGTGGCGGATGATCGTGATGTCCTGCACCACCTTCACCGTCTGGTCGCTGATGTCGATGCTGACGAAATCGGAGTTGCCCGCCACCAGGTCGCCGATGAAACTCGTCTTGGTATCGACCTTGCCGCCCGAGTGGCCGTAGCTCAGGTCATCGGCCACCAGCGAGCTCAGCACCGCCTGGTCGGGGTCGACCATCGCGACACGCAACTTCTCGGCCGCGGCCACGGCCGAATCACCGGCGCCCGCGCTACCCACGGGCATCACCGAACAGGCGCACAGCGCCAAGCTGCCGGCCAGCAGGCCGAGCAGGGTCTTGATCTTCATCATCGTCGTCTCCTTCACGAGTGAACTTCAGGGGTGAACCGTGGCCGGCAGGTCCTTGCCGTGGTACTTCTTGTAGATCGCGTTCAGGTTGCCGTTCTTCAGGTTGGTCGCGACCCAGTTGTCGACCCAGGCCTTCAGCTTCGGCTGCTCCTTGTTCAGCGCGATGCCGAGCAGGAAATCCTTCTGGTCGAACTTGCGCTCCCAGTTGAGTTGCGGCGCGCGCTTGACGATCTCGCCCAGGTTCGACGGCGTGCTCGAGAACGCATCGATCTGGCCGGTCACCGCCGACGTGATCAACGTCGCGTCGTCTTCGTAGCGCATGATCTCGGCGCCCTTCGCGTTCTGCGTCGTGATGGTGTCGTTCACCGTCGCACGCGTCAGGCCGATGCGCTTGCCGTTCAGGTCCGGGTAGTCCTTCACCACCGTGGCCTTGGGGGCCGCGACGATCAGCGTCAGCGCGGCATACGGGTACGAGAAGTCGATCACCTTCTGGCGCTCGGGCGTGATCGACAGGTCGGCGACGACGATGTCGGCCTTGTTGGCCTGCAGCGTCGGGATGCGCGCCGCATTCGTCACCGCCACCATCTCGAACTTCACGCCCAGGTCCTTGGCCAGCAGCGCGGCAGTGTCGACGTCGGAGCCGGTCGGCTGCATGTTGGCGTCGGCATAGCTGAACAGCGGCGTGCCCATCGCGACGGCGATGCGGATCTTGCCTTCCTTCTTGATGTCGTCGAGCTGGTCGGCCAGCGCGACCTGCGTGCAGGCGGCCAGCGCGAGCAGCGCCAGCGTCTTCTTCGGGGAAATCATGTCGTCTCCTGTGGTTGATCTGTTGGGAGCAGCGGCTTCACAGGCCGTTGCCGATGAAGGCCTGCAGCTCGGGCGTGCGCGGCGCGTCGAGCATCTCGCCGGGGCCGGTCTCCCAGACCTGGCCTTCGTGCATGTAGATGATCCGGTCGGCCAGGCGCTTCGCGAAAGCCATCTCGTGCGTGACCAGCAGCATCGTCATGCCGGCGGCCGCGAGGTCTTCCATCACGCGCAGCACCTCGCCGGTCAGCTTGGGGTCGAGCGCCGAGGTGACCTCGTCGAACAGCATCACGCGCGGCGACATCGCCAGCGAGCGCGCGATCGCGACGCGTTGCTGCTGGCCGCCCGACAGTTGCTCGGGGTAGGCATCGCCCTTGTCCTTGAGCCCCACCTGGTCGAGCACCCGCACCGCGGTGTCGTGCGCCTGCGCGGTGTCGAGCCTCTTCACGTGGCGCAGCGCCAACATGATGTTCTCGCGCGTGGTCAGGTGCGGAAACAGGTTGTAGCTCTGGAACACGATGCCGACGTCCAGGCGCAGCTGCTTCAGGTCGACATCGGGTGCGTCGACGCGGATGCCGCACACCTCGATGCGGCCGCTGTCGATGGCCTCGAGCCGGTCGAGGCAGCGCAGCGCGGTACTCTTGCCCGAGCCGCTGGCGCCGATCAGCGCCACCATCTCGCCGGGCCCGACGTCGAAGGACACGCCGCGCAGCACGTGGTTCGAGCCGAAGCTCTTGTGGACGTCCTGCAGGCTAACGATGGTCGACACTTCGGCGGACATTCAGTCGGTTCTCCATGGCCTCGCTCCAGCGCGACAGCGGGTAGCAGAGGCAGAAATACAGGGCCCCGACCAGGCTGAACACCAGGAAGGGCTGGAAGATCGAGTTGTTGATGATCTGGCCGGCGCGCGTCAGCTCGACGAAGCCGATCACCGACGCGAGCGAGGTCATCTTGATGATCTGCACCAGGAAGCCGATGGTCGGCGGCAGCGACAGCCGCACGGCCTGCGGGATGATCACCAGCGACAGCGTCTGCCAGCGCGTGAAGGCCAGGCACTCGGCCGCCTCCCACTGCGGTGCCGGCATCGCCTCGACGCAGCCGCGCCAGATGTCGCCCAGGTAGGCGCTGGCGTAGATCATCATCGCGAGCCCCGCGGCGACGATCGCCGGCAGCGTGAAGCCGTAGACCGACAGCCCGAAGTACACCAGGAACAGCCAGATCAGCAGCGGGATGCCTTGCACGCACTCGATGTAGACGGCAGCCGTGCGGCGCAGCCAGCGGTGCGTGGAGATGCGTGCGAGCATCACGCCGAAGCCGCCGATGCCGCCGAGCACGAAGGCGAGCGCCGACAGCAGCAGCGTCCAGCCGATCGAGCTGACCAGGTAGACGGCATGCGTTGCGGTGAAGCCGTTCATGCCATCCCCTTCGGCGCCAACGCACTCTCGGCGCGTGCGCGCACCGGAGCGGCGGCCGCGGCGCGCCGTGCGGCCGCGATCACCCGCTTGCGGCGGAACAGCCAGTGGCCGAGCCCCGCCGCGACCAGCTTGATCAGCAGCGACAGCGCCAGGTAGAGCCCCGCGACGACGATGTAGGTCTCGAGCGAGCGGAAGGTGTCGGACTGCACCGTGTTCGCGACGGCGGTCAGCTCTTCGGCCGAGATCTGCGAGGCCATCGCCGAGGCCTGCATCATCAGCAGGAACTGGCTGGTCAAGGCAGGGTAGACCTTCTCGATCGACGGCTGGAGCATCACGTGCCAGCGGATGCGCCACTTCGACAGCCCCAGGCATTCGGCCGCCTCGAGTTGGCCCTTGGGCACCGACTCGAGCCCGGCGCGCACGATCTCCGCGACGTAGGCGCCGATGTTGACGATCATCGCGAGCACCGCCGCGGTGAAGGTCGGCATGCGCAGGCCGAAGCTCGCCAGCCCGAAGTACAGCAGGAAGATCTGCACCAGGAACGGCGTGTTGCGCACCGCCTCGATGTAGATGCTGCACAGCCGCGACACCCAGCGCCGGCTGCCGCGCTTCGCGAAGGCCACCAGCACGCCGACACAGACCCCGACCAGCACCGCGACAGTCGTCATCTTGAGCGTCAGCCATGCCCCGCGCAGGAACACATCCCAGTAGGGAAGGAGGCTGCTGAACTGGAGCGAATACTTCATGGGGCCGGGGATCAGATGTCGTACGTTGTCGTACAACTTGAAAACGGCCCGCATTATGAGGAGCGTCGGATGCCCGCTGCCATGCGGGTAAGCCCGGGGATATCGTGGAACGCTAAGGCGCTCGCGCTGAAAGCGATGGGTGACTTGTATGACGAGTCATGTCATGACGGCTTCGTAGCCGCCATGTCCCAAGGGATATCGAGAGCTACACCGTGCGCAGCGCCGCCTTCAGTTCCTCGCCCAGCTCCGGCTTCTGCGCGAACGGATCGGTCGGGTTGCGCGGCGTCATGATGTCTTCGAGCCGCGTCTGCACGCTGGCCAGGCTCTTCGGGTGGCTGAAGATGTAGAAGCGGTCGTCGGCGATCGCATCGAACACCATCTGCGCGACCTCGGCCGCGGTCAGCTTGCCGCTGGTCACCGCCTTGTTGCTCATGGCCTGCGCGATCAGCTGGCTCTTGGTCGGCTTCGCGCCGCCGTCGCGCAGGTCGGCCGGCCGGTTGCGGTGGCTCTGGTGGATGCCGGTGGGCACGAAGAACGGGCACAGCACCGAGGCGCTGACCTGGTCGGTGACGAGGCGCAGGTCCTGGTACAGCGTCTCGCTCATCGCGACGACCGCATGCTTGGTCACGTTGTAGACGCCCATGTTGGGCGCGCACACCATGCCGGCCATCGACGCGGTGTTGACGATGTGGCCTTGCCAGGCCGGGTCCTTCTTCGCAGCGGCCAGCATCATCGGCGTGAAGACCCGCACGCCGTGCGCGACGCCCATCAGGTTGACGCCGACGACCCACTCCCAGTCCTTCAGCGTGTGTTCCCAGATCAACCCGCCGGCACCGACGCCGGCGTTGTTGAACACGACATTCGGCGCACCGAAGCGCTCGAAGGCCGCCGCCCCCAGCGCCTCGACTTCGGCGGCCTTGGCCACGTCGAGCCGCTGTGCGAGCACCTGCGCGCCGAGCGCGCGGATCTCGGCGGCCGCGGTGTCCAGCGCGTCCTGCTGCACGTCGGCCATCACGACGTTCATGCCCAGCCGCGCGGCGATGCGCGAGGCCTCCAACCCGAAACCCGATCCTGCCCCCGTGATGACGGCGGTGCCGTCCTTGAAGTTCTTCATGTCGTCTCCGTTGAAACCTTCTTGACCTGGTAGCCGATGCGCGGGAAGTGCACATGCAGCAGCCCGCCGCGCTCGTCGAGCCGCTCGACGACCACCTCGTGCGCCGTCAGCCCGACCAGCGTGCCGGCCACCGGGTCGGGCGCATAGTCGGTGGGCATCACGGTGACGGCCGCGCCGGCGTCGAAGCCGAGTCCCGGCTCCACCTTCACCGGCGCATGGGTGGTGGCGCGCGCGGCGATGTCCAGCGCGTCGGCACTCGTCATCTTCTCGACCGCACCGTGCCCGAAGGCCGCGACGCGCTCGTACCAGCTGATCAGCTTGCCGAACGGCGCGAGGATGGTCGCCACCGGCGGCGCACGGCGGATGTACCAGAGCGACTGCGCGACCGAGAAATCCGCGATGCAGGGCTGCGCGCCCATCAGGAACGGCCGGCCATCGGCGACCTGGGATTCGAGCCAGCCGAAGTAGCTGAGCAACTGCACGGCGGCATCGGCCGTGGTCACGCGGCGCATGCCGGCCGTCATGGCCGCGCGGTCGGCACCGAAGGCCTTCAGGAATTCGGGTGGCGCGCCCTCGAAGATGTGCGCCACGCCGGCCGGTTGCATCGTGTAGGGAATCGCGGTCCAGAACAAGCTTGAGTCGGCCCACTGCGCGACGAGGTGCTGCAGGTCGCCGGCCGCATGCGGGTACAGCGGCGGCTTCGGCGCCATCGCGTCGATCACGCGCGCCATCAGCGCGGTGTCGCACCAGATGTCGGCGCCCATCTGCAGGAACGGCGTGCGGCGGTAGCCGCCGGTCAGCGCGACCACGTCGGGCTTGGGCAGCATCACCGGCACTTTCACCGACTTCCAGGCCAGGCCCTTGAAGCCGAGGATCAAGCGGACCTTCTCGGAGAACGGTGAGCCGTCGTAGTGATGCAGGATCAATTCGGTCATGTCAGCCCTTCGGCGCGCGCGGCGCGAAGATGATCTTCCAGGTTCCCCGCAGGTCGCGCACCTCGGCGTTGTGCAGCGCGCCCTTCTCCACCAGCAATCGATGCAGACGAGGCAGGTGGTAGTGAGGCACGGCGGGGTACAGGTGGTGCTCCAGGTGGTAGTTCACATGGTGCGGGAACAACAGCGCGCGGCCCATCACGTTGGCGACACCGCCGCTCGTGCGGTTGCTGCGCGCGGCCGTCAGCGGCGACGACAGGTCGGTCACCCCGCCGTGCTCCATGATCGCGCGCAGCCGCAGGATGGGCTGCAGCACCGTCAGCAGCGGCAGCAGCCACAGGATGGCGTACTGCAGCAGGCCGCGCCCGCCGCCGAAGGCCCAGCAGAGCAGCGGGGCGGCGACCTGGAAGGCCACCACCGCCCAGCGGTCGCGGCGCGCGCTGGCGCGCAGTTGCGGCGAGGTGTCGTCCAGCGGGCGCGCCGCCTTCTGCGTCACGTCATTGAGTGCCGGCGCGCCGAAGAAATACGCGAAGGTCTTCCACGCATTCCAGCCAACCAGGTCCTGGCCCAGCTTCTTCCACAGGTAGCCCACGCCGCGCGGGTAGCCGCCGTGGATGGCGGTGTCCGGGTCTTCCGCGGTGTAGAGGTTGTTGTGGTGCAGCCGGTGGATCACGCGGTAGGTGCGCATCGAGATGCCGCCGGCCATGCCGATCAGCCGACCCACCGCATCGTTGACGCCGCGGTGGCTGAACAGCCGGTAGTGCGCCGATTCATGCGCCAGGATGAACAGGCCGTGCTGGTGCACGCCGATCACCAGCACCGCCAGCACCGCGATCGCCCAGCCCCACGGCATGCCCCAGGTGAGCAGCGCCGCGGCAACGGCCAGCGCGATGCTGCCGAAGGTGGTCAGCACCGCGCCGAACGAGCGCCAGTCGTTCAGCTGCGTCAGCGACGCGATCTCGTCGGCGTTCAGGATGCGGCGCGCGGCCGCATTGCCGGAACCAGCCACGCGCGCCGCCGCAGTGCGCGGCGGTTCGATCGGCCGCAGGTCTTCGCGGAACTCTTCGCCCGCGACAGGGGTGGATGAGGTCTTCATCGCAGGTCCTCCAAACGCTGTCGGGGTTCGACCACCGACAGCGTCTCGGGTTCAGACGAGCTTCACCAGTTGCTTGCCGAAGTTCTGGCCCTTCAACAGCCCCAGGAACGCCTCCGGGGCCGACTCGATCCCCTGCGCCACCGTCTCGCGGTACTTCAGCTTGCCGGTCGCCACCAGCGTGCCCAGCTCCTTCAGCGCTTCCGGCCACACGCCCATGTGCTCGCTGACGATGAAGCCCTCGAGCTTCAGCCGCGACTGCAGGATCAGCTGCGGGTGCGTCAACGGGATCGGCTGGCCGTCGTAGCCGGAGATCATCCCGCACAGCGCGACGCGACCGAACGCGTTCATGCGCGCGAGCACGGTGTCGAGCATCAGCCCGCCGACGTTCTCGAAGTAGCCGTCGACGCCGTCCGGCGTGGCCTCTTTCAGCGCGGCGTACAGCGCCTTGGGGTCGCGGTGCGCCTTGTAGTCGATGCAGGCATCGAAGCCCAGCTCGTCGACCACGTAGCGGCACTTGTCCGGCCCGCCGGCGATGCCGACCGCGCGGCAGCCGCGCACCTTGGCCAGCTGCCCCACCGCGCCACCGACTGCACCGCTGGCCGCGCTGACGACGATGGTCTCGCCCTCCTTCGGCGTGCAGATCTTCACCAGGCCGTACCATGCGGTCACACCCGGCATGCCGACCGCACCGAGGTAGGCCGACAACGGGATGTGCGCGGTGTCGACCTTGCGCAGCGTGCCGGGCTGGCTCGCGTCGACCACGCTGTACTGCTGCCAGCCGCCCATGCCGACCACCTTGTCGCCGGCCTTGAAGCCCGCGTGGCGCGATTCGACCACCTCGCCGGCGGTGCCGCCGATCATCACCTGGTCCAGCGGCTGCGGCTGCGCGTAGCTCTTGCCGGCGTTCATGCGGCCGCGCATGTACGGGTCGAGCGACAGGAAGTGGTGCCGCACCAGCACCTGGTTGTCCGCCAGCGCCGGCACCGGGGTCGACACGAGGCGGAAGTTGGCGGCGACGGCTTCCTTGTCGGGGCGCGACGCGAGAACGATCTGCTGGTTGGTGGCGGTCATGGCTTGTCTCCTGTGTGTTGTCTTGTGAAGTCAGTCGGAGGCGTTCGAGCGGAGGATCTTGCGTCCCCCTGCCGGAAGCCCTTGCAGGTACTTGAAGGTGCCGCTGGCACTCGCGAGCAGCTCGCCGTTCGCGTCGATCACCGTGCCCTCGCAGAACGCGAGCGACGCGGTCGCGTGCAGCAGCTTGCCGCGCGCGACGATGCGGCCGAGGCCGGGGCGCATGAAGCTCGTCTTCATCTCGATCGTCACGACGCCGGTGCCGCCCGGCTGCCCGCCCGGCTTGATCGAGCTGCTGCGCGCCGCATGCGCCATCGCGACGTCGAGCAGCGTCATCGTGACGCCGCCGTGCGCGACGCTCCACGAGTTGCACAGCTCGTCGCGCAGCGTCAGGCCGATCTCGGCCTCGCCGTTCTCGAACTTCAGCAGCTCGAAGCCGAGCTGGTCGACGAAGGGGATGTGGACGGGAAATTCCATCTCAGTGGCCATGCACCGCGCTGACGCCACCATCCACCGCGAGGATCTGGCCGGTGATGTGCTTGCCCGCGGCCGACGCGAACAGCAGCGCGACGCCCTTCAGGTCGTCGTCGTCGCCGATGCGGCCGAGCGGCGCGCCGGTCGCGAGCGCCTCGACGCCCACCTTGGCGATCGTGCCGGCCGTCATCTTGCTCGGGAACATGCCCGGCGCGATCGCGTTGACGGTGATGCCGTGGCGGCCCCACTCCGCCGCCAGCGTGCGCGTGAAGTTCACGACCGCGCCCTTGCTGGTGCCGTAGGCGATGTACTTCATCGTCGACGGCGAGCCCGACAGCCCAGCGATCGACGCGACGTTGATGATGCGACCCGACTGGCGCGGGATCATGCTGAGTCGCCCGATCGCCTGGCTCATCAGGAAGATGCTGCGGATGTTCAGGTTCATCACCTTGTCCCAGGCCTCCAGCGGGTAGTCCTCGGCCGGTGCACCCCAGGTGGCGCCGGCGTTGTTGACGAGGATGTCGACGCGGCCGAGCCGCTGCATCGCCTCGTCGGCCACGCGCTGGATCTCGTCCGGCTGGCTCGCGTCGGCCGCCACCCATCGCGTGTCGATGCCACGTGCCTGCAGGTGGGCCGCGGCCTCTTCCAGGTCAGCCGCCTTGCGCGAGGTCAGCAGGATCTTCGCGCCGGCCTCGCCCAGCGATTCGGCGATCTGCAGGCCGAGCCCGCGCGAGCCGCCCGTCACCAGCGCGGTCTTGCCTTCGAGGTTGAACAAGGTCTGGATCGGCGTGCTCATGGATTCGGTCTCCTAGTCGTTGTGCCTGTTGAGGGATTTGAAGAACGCATCGCTGTTCGTCTCGCGCCCCAGGAAGTTGCGCATCAGCTGCGCCGGCGCCTGCTGGCTGCCCTGCGACAGCACCTGCTCGCGGTAGCGCATGCCGACCTCGCTGCTGAGCTTGTCGGCGGCGAACGCGGTGCGCAGGTCTTCGGCCAGCACCAGGCTCCACAGGTAGCCGTAGTAGCCCGAGGCGTAGCCGGTCGCGATGTGCGAGAAGCCGGCCGGGAACATGCTGCCCTTCACGTGGCCGAGCGGCGTCGCGCCTTCCATGCGCTGCCAGGTGGCCATCGGCTCGGGCGCATCCTTCGCGTACAGCGCGAGGTCGTAGCTCGCGTACAGGTGCTGGCGCGCCACCGCGATGCCCTTCGCGAAATCGCGCGCCTTCGAGGCCCGTTCCACCAGGTTGTCCGGGGCCGGCTTGCAGCTCGGGCAGACCTCCTTGAACAGCGCCAGCACGCGCGCGTCGTAGACCCAGTCCTCGAGCATCTGCGACGGCGCCTCGACGAAATCGAGCTGCACGTTGGTGCCGCCTTGCGTCGCGTAGCGGGTGTTCGACAGCAGCCCGTGCATCGCGTGGCCGAACTCGTGCAGCAGCGTCTCGAGCTCGTCGATGTTCAGGCCCTGGCGGTTGAAGTTGACAACGAGGCCGGCGGCCGGCGTGCGGTTCACGAGCGTCGACGGGTTGCGGAAGCTCCAGACCGCCGCATGGTTGTACTTGCCTTCGCGCGGGTACAGGTCGACGAAGAACGTGCCGAGCACCTTCTTGCTGGCGACGTCGCGCACCTCGAACGACTGCGCGTCGGGGTGCCACAGCGCCTGATGCAGCGGCTCGAACTGCACGCCGAACAGCTGGCCGGCGACGCGGAACACGAAGTCCAGGCTGGCCTGCGGCGGGAAGTAGGTGCGGAACTCCTCGGCGTCGAGCTGGAAGCGGTTGCGGCGCTCGCTGAAGGTGTAGTAGGTCAGGTCCCAGCGGTTCAGCGTGGTCGATTCGAGCGACTGCTTCAGGTCGCGGGCCTTGGCTTCACGCAGCAGGCCGAGGTCGGCCACTTCGCGCTGCGCGACGGCGTCTTTCACGGTGCCGAGGAAGGTCTGCACCGCCGCGGCGTTGCCGGCCATGCGGCGGCGCATCGCGAAATCGGCATACGACTCCAGCCCGAACAGCTGCGCGTACTCGCGGCGCAGCTGGCCGAGCTGCTGCAGCGTCTTCAGGTTGGCGGTGCCACCCAGGCTCTGGAACGCCCGCCACATCCGCTCGCGCGTGGCGCCAAGAGTCGCGTTCTCGATGATCGCGTCGTAGCTCGGGTAGTCGAGGCCGAACACGTAGCGGCCGGTCGCATCGCGCTTGCGGTCTTTCAGGGCCTCGGCCGGCACGCCGTCGAGCTCTGCGGGCGCGAACGCGACGCGCGTCTTGTCGTCGCGGATGCGGCGGTCGAACAGCTGGCCGAGCCGGGTGATCTCGTTGCTGAGCTTCTTCGCGCGCGCCTGGCGGGCCGGCGCCAGCGCGACGCCAGCGTCTTCGAAGGCATCGAGCGTGTCGCGCAGCAGGCGGGCATCGATGTCATCGGCGGGCTTCACCTGCTTCAGCAGCGCGTAGATCTTGGGGTTCTGCAGGAAGCTGTTGCGGAAGTTCTGGTAGCCGAGGTCGCAGGCATCGGCCGCATCGCGCACCGCCTTGTCGGGGTGCACCGCGTTCAGCAGCGACAGCGGCCCGACGATGTCTTCGTAGCGCCGGTTCATGCCGTCGAGTTCGGCGAGCAGCGTCGTGGCCTGTCCCGCCTGCAGGCGCTTCTCGTCGGCGCGGGCGCTGGCGATCAATGCCTTGCAATCGGCATCGGCCTGCGCCGCGTTGCGGTAGTTCGGGAACACGTACGACGGCGTGGCCGACTGGGCGACGGCGCTGCCGGCGACGAGCGCGATGGCCAGCAAGGTGAAGCGAAAGTTCATGGGAGTCCGGATCAAAAGGTTCAGGTGGGGCTCTTCATGCGCGAGCGCACGTAGATGAGCACGATGCCGCAGATCGCGACGACCCCGCCGACCACCGCGATGCCCCAGCCCAGCGGCTCCACGTAGCGTTGCACCGCGAGCCCCAGGCCGACGCCCAGCAAGCCGGCGTAGATCAGCACCCAGACGAGGGTTTCGACGGTCGAAGTCTTCATCGCAATCTGGCCCGGCGTCAGAACCAGGCATCGTTCATGGAACGGCAAGTATCGTCCCGCGTCTCGACCACCTTCAGCCAGGCGGGGACTTTGGGCAGTTCGTAGCGGAAGAAGAAGCGCGCTGCCGCCAGCTTGCCGTGCAGCAGCGCGGTGTCGCCCTGCCCTGCCGCCGTCGCTTGCTCCAGGTGCTCTTGCGCGCAGATCGCGACGTCCAGCCAGACCCAGGCCAGCACGGTGTGCCCGAAGGCCTGCAGGTAGGGCGTGGCATTGGCGAGTGCCTCTTCGGGCACGCCGCTGGCCCATGCGGCCTTGGTGGCGTTGCCCAGCGCCTTCAGCGCCCCGGCCAGCGCGTTGGCGTGTTCGGCGAGTGCAGGCAGCATCAGCGCGCGCTGGATCGTCGCGTTGACCTTGTTGGCGAGCAGCATCAGCCCCTTGCCGCCATCCATCACGACCTTGCGGCCGAGCAGGTCGAGCGCCTGGATGCCGTGGGTGCCCTCGTGGATCATGTTCAGGCGGTTGTCGCGCCAGTACTGCTCGACCGGGTAGTCACGCGTGTAGCCGTAGCCGCCGAGCACCTGGATCGCGAGGCTGTTGGCCTCCAGGCACCATTCGCTGGGCCAGCTTTTCGCGATGGGGGTCAGCATCTCCAGCAGCAGCCCGGCTTCGGCCGCGAGCTCGGGCGGTGCGGTGTGCAGTTCGTCAACGAGGCGGGCGCAGTACAGCTCCAGCGCCAGCGCGCCTTCGCAGTAGCTCTTCTGTGCGAGCAGCATGCGTTTGACGTCGGCGTGCTGGATGATCGGCACCTGCGGCCGCGTTGCATCCTTGCCGCCCGGCCCGATGGGACGGCCTTGCGGGCGCCCGCGCGCATAGTCGAGGCTCGCTTCATAGCCGGCATAGCCGAGCATCGTCGCGCCAAGCCCGACGCCGATGCGGGCCTCGTTCATCATGTGGAACATGCAGCGCAGCCCTTCGCCGGGCTGTCCGACGAGGTAGCCGATGGCGCCGGCCGACCCGCGCACCGGAAACTTCCCTTCGCCGAAGTTCAGCAGCGTGTTCGGAATGCCGCGATAACCCAGCTTGTGGTTGAGCCCGGCGAGCGCCACGTCGTTGCGTTCGCCGGTGAGGCGGCCTTCGGCGTCGACCATCTTCTTCGGCACGACGAACAGCGAGATGCCGCGCGTGCCGGGAACGAGTGCGCCATCGGGCCCGGGGATCTTCGCGAGCACCAGGTGGACGATGTTCTCGGCCAGCTCATGCTCGCCGTTCGAGATCCACATCTTGTTGCCGCGCAGCCGGTAGCGTGGGCCGAGCGGGTCACCAGCCGCATCGGCGCCATCAAGCGTGGCGCGGGTGACGATGTCCGACAGGCTCGACCCGGCCTGCGGCTCGCTCAAGCACATGGTGCCGAAGAAGCGCCCGGAGAACTCGTTCTTCGCAAACACTTCTTTCTGCAGCGGCGTGCCGTGCGCCATCAGCAGGTTCGCATTGCCGCTGGTCAGCATGCCGCCGCCGCCCATGCCGATGCCGCCTTTCGCGAAGAAGGCATTCGCGGCCATCTCGATCACGCAAGGCAGCTGCATGCCGCCGATCTCGTAGTCCTGCGCCGCGGCGAGCATGCCGGATTCGACATAGGCCCGCGAGGCGTCATGCGTCGCTTGCGGCTGGATCACGCGCTCGCCGTCGAAGCGCGGCTCCTCGGCGTCGGTGACCCGGTTGAACGGCGCGAACTTCTCGCGCGCGATGCGTTCGCAGGTGTCGAGCACGGCGTCGAAGGTGTCGCGCGAGTGGTCGGCGAAGCGGCTGCGGTTCTTGAGCGTGTCTGCCTGGAGCCAGTCGTACAGCAGGAAGTCGAGTGTCTGTCGCATTTTGGATCCTGTGTTCGCAGAACGACAACCGTTCGCCCTGAGCCTGTCGAAGGGTTGGTGCCCTGGCACGAGGGCTTCGACAAGCTCAGCCCGAACGGGTGTTCATCAGCATCGCAGCTCCCCACCCGCGCCATTGCTCACAGCACTTCGAACACGCCAGCGGCCCCCATACCTCCGCCAATGCACATCGTGACGCAAACCCGCTTGGCCCCACGGCGCTTGCCCTCGATCAACGCGTGACCGGTGAGACGCTGACCACTGACTCCATACGGATGCCCGACAGCAATCGCCCCGCCATTGACGTTCAGCCGGTCCATCGGAATCCCCAGCGTGTCCGCGCAATACAGCACCTGCACCGCGAAGGCCTCGTTCAGCTCCCACAGGTCGATGTCCTGCACGGTGAGCCCGAGCCGCTTCAGCACCTTCGGCACCGCGAACACCGGGCCGATGCCCATTTCATCGGGCTCGCAGCCCGCCACCGCGAAGCCGAGGAAGCGCCCCAGCGGCTTCAGCCCGCGTTGCTGCGCCAGCGTTTCGCTCATCACGACGCAGGCGCCCGCACCATCGCTGAACTGGCTTGCATTGCCAGCCGCGATCAGCCCGCCCGGCAAGGCCGGCTTGATGCCTGCGATGCCTTCGACCGTCGTGCCGTAGCGCAGCCCTTCGTCGACGCTGATCGTCACTTCCTTGCTGCGCAGCCCCATCACCGGATCGGCCACGCCCGCGGTCACCGTGACCGCCACGATCTCGTCGCTGAACTTGCCGGCATCCTGCGCCGCACAGGCCTTCTGCTGGCTCGCCGCGCCGTACGCGTCCATGCGGTCGCGGCCGATCTTGTAGCGCTTGGCCACCTGCTCGGCGGTCTGCAGCATGCTCCAGTAGATCTCCGGCTTGTGCTCGCGCAGCCAGGGGTCGACGATCATGTGCTTGTTGGCCTCGTTCTGCACGCACGAGATGCTCTCGACGCCGCCAGCCACGTAGATGTCGCCCTCGCCGGCGATCACGCGCTGCGCCGCCATCGCGATGGTCTGCAGGCCGCTCGAGCAGAAACGGTTCACTGTCACGCCGCTCGTCGTCACCGGCAGCCCGGCGCGCAAGGCGACCTGACGCGCGATGTTGCTGCCGGTCGCGCCCTCGGGCGTCGCGCAGCCCATGATCACGTCGTCGACCTCGGCCGGCGCGATGCCGGCGCGCTCGACCGCGGCCTTCACCGCGTGGCCGCCCAGCGTCGCGCCGTGCGTCATGTTGAAGGCGCCCTTCCAGCTCTTGGCCAGCGGCGTGCGGGCGGTGGAAACAATCACTGCATTGGTCATGATGGTGGTTCCCTGTTCAGGAGAAAGTCTTGCCTTCGGCCGCCAGGCGCGCCAGCAACGGCGCGGGCTGCCAGAACTTCGCGTCGTCGTGCGGGTTCTTCGCGAAACGGTTCATCGCCGCCACCACGTTGAACAAGCCCACGGTGTCGGCATAGCACATCGGCCCGCCCCGGTGCAGCGGGAAGCCGTAGCCGGTGAGGTACACCATGTCGATGTCGCTCGCGCGCAGCGCAATGCCCTCCTCGACGATCTTCGCGCCCTCGTTCACCAGCGCATACACCAGCCGGTGCACGATCTCGTCGTCGCCGATCTTGCGCGGCGTGATGCCGAGTTCGGCGCGGTGCTTCTCGATCATCCCGTCGACCAGCGCGCTCGGGATCGCATCGCGCTTGCCCGGCACGTAGTCGTACCAGCCGGCACCGGTCTTCTGGCCGAAGCGCCCCATCTCGCACAGCAGGTCGGCGGTCTTGCTGTAGCGCAGGTCCGGCTTCTCCAGGTAGCGGCGCTTGCGGATGTACCAGCCCACGTCGTTGCCCGCGAGGTCGCCCATGCGGAACGGGCCCATCGCGAAGCCGAATTTCTCGACCGCCTTGTCGACCTGCTGCGGCGTGCAGCCCTCTTCCAGCAGGAAGCCGGCCTGGCGCGAGTACTGCTCGATCATCCGGTTGCCGATGAAGCCGTCGCACACGCCCGACACCACGCAGGTCTTCTTGATCTTCTTGCCCAGCGCCATCACGGTGGCCAGCACGTCCTTCGCGGTCTTCTCGCCGCGCACCACCTCCAGCAGCTTCATCACGTTGGCCGGGCTGAAGAAGTGCGTGCCGATCACGTCCTGCGGGCGCTTGGTGAACGACGCGATCCTGTTGACGTCCAGCGTCGAGGTGTTGCTCGCGAGGATCGCGCCGGGCTTCATGACCTCGTCGAGCGTCTTGAAGACCTGCTCCTTCACGCCGATGTCCTCGAACACCGCCTCGATCACCATGTCGGCGTCCTTCAGGTCGGCGTAGTTCAGCGTGGTGCTCAGCAGCGCCATGCGGGCATCGAGCTTGTCCTGCTTCAGCTTGCCCTTCTTGACCTGCGCGTCGTAGTTCTTGCGGATGATCGCGACGCCCTTGTCCAGCGCCTCCTGCTTCATCTCGAGCATCACGACCGGGATGCCGGCGTTCAGGAAGTTCATCGCGATGCCGCCGCCCATCGTGCCGGCACCGATCACCGCGAGCTTCTTGACGTCGCGCACCGGCGTGTCGGCCGGCACGTCGGGGATCTTGGTGGTGGCGCGCTCGGCCACGAAGGCATGGCGCAGCGCGCGGCTCTCGGGCGTCATCATCAGCGCGATGAAGGCCTCGCGCTCCTGCTTCATGCCGTCGTCGAACTTCTTGTAGACCGACGCGGCGACGGTCTCGACGCACTGCAGCGGCGCCGGGAAGTTGCGCGACATCGCGCCGACGGTGTTGCGGGCGAACTGGAAGAACGCGTCGGGGTTCGGGTGCTCGGCCTTCAGGTTGCGCACCAGCGGCAGCGGGCGCTTGTCGGCGACCTCGGTCGCGAACGCCACCGCACCGGCCAGCAGGTCGCCATCGATCATCTTGTCGAACAGCTTCTGCCCCGGCGCCATCGCCAGCAGCTCGCTCTTGACCGGCTCGCCGCTGACGATCATGTTCAGCGCGTTCTCGACGCCGATCACGCGCGACAGGCGCTGCGTGCCGCCGGCGCCGGGCACCAGGCCCAGCTTCACCTCCGGCAACGCGACCTGCGTGCCGGGCGCGGCGACGCGGTAGTGGCAGCCGAGCGAGAGTTCGAGCCCGCCCCCCATGCACACCGTGTGGATCGCGGCGACCACCGGCTTGGTGCAGGCCTCGACCGCGAGGATCACGCTCAGCAGGTTCGGCTCCTGCAGCGCCTTCGGCGAGCCGAATTCGCGGATGTCGGCACCGCCCGAGAAGGCCTTGCCGGCGCCGGTGATCACGATCGCCTTGACCTTGTCATCGGCCCGGGCCTTGTCGAGCCCGTCGGTGATGCCCTTGCGGGTGTCGTAGCCGAGGCCGTTGACGGGCGGGTTGTCGAGCGTGATCACGGCAACGGGGCCGCGAAGTTCGTAGGTGGCGCTCATGCAGAGTCCTCCGGGTGGTGGAGAGTGGGAATAGAACGATCGTTCGATTCTAGGAAGGAATCGTGGCGGGGTGATGTCTCGTCAGCGACAAGATCTTCTCTCCTCCGTTCGCCCTGAGCTTGTCGAAGGGCTTGCTCGAACACTTGCCGCTCTCGCTGAGCCTGTCGAAGCGCTCGCGCGACGCGGGGACTTCGACAAGCTCAGTCCGACCCTTCGACAAGCTCAGGGCGAACGGAGTTCGGGGGTGAAGTCTCAAACCTCAAGCCATTCCTTGCGAATATAGGCGTTGCACTTCAGGTCGTCCGGGCTGCCCTCGAAGACGATCCGCCCGTGCCCCATCACATAGCAGCGCTGCGAAATCTCCAGCGCGATCGTCAGCTTCTGCTCGACCAGCAGCACCGAGACGCCGCGCCGCTTCAGTTCGTTCAGGTACTGCGCGACCTGCTCGACGATCTTCGGCGCCAGGCCTTCGGTCGGCTCGTCGATCATGATCAGATCCGGGTCGCCCATCAGCGTGCGGCACAGCGTCAGCATCTGCTGCTCGCCGCCCGACAGCACGCCGGCCTCGGTGTGCTGCCGCTCCTTCAGGCGCGGGAACATCGCGTACATGTCGTCGAACGACCAGCGCGGCTGCGGCCGGCCCCGCTTCTGGCCAAGCAGCAGGTTCTGGTGCACCGTCAGCTTCGGAAAGATGTCGCGGTTCTCCGGCACGTAGCCGATGCCCTGGTGCGCGATCTCGAAGGCCTTCAGCCCGAGCAGCTCGCGCTCACCCCAGCGCACCGAGCCCTTTCCGTCGACCAGGCCCATGATCGCCTTCACCGTGGTCGAGCGCCCCGAGCCGTTGCGCCCGAGCAGGCTGACGATCTCGCCGGGCTTCACGTCCAGCGTCACGCCGTGCAGCACGTGGCTCTTGCCGTAGAACGCGTGCAGGTTATCGAGTTTCAGCATCGCATCAGGCTCCGTGCGCTTTTTCGTGAGCCACCAGCACGGAGCCCAGGTACGCCTCCTGCACCTTCGGGTTCGCCCGCACCGCCTCCGGCACGTCGAACGCGATCACCTCGCCGTACACCAGCACCGCGATCTTGTCGGCCAGGCCGAACACCACGCCCATGTCGTGCTCCACCGTCAGCAGCGTCTTGCCCGCCGTCACCTCGCGGATCAGCTGGATGAAGCGCGTCGTCTCGCTCTTGCTCATGCCGGCGGTCGGCTCGTCGAGCAGCACCACGCTGGCACCGCCGGCGATCGTGATGCCGATCTCCAGCGCGCGCTGCTCGGCATAGGTCAGGTTCATCGCCTGCACGTCGCGCTTCTTGTCGAGCTTGATCATGCGCAGCACCTCGTCGGCGCGGTCGTTCGCGTCGCGCAGGTCGGCCAGGAACTTCCAGAACGCGTAGCGGTAGCCCATCGACCACAGCACCGCGCAGCGGATGTTCTCGAACACCGACAAGCGCACGAACAGGTTCGACACCTGGAAGCTGCGCGCGAGGCCCATGCGGTTGATCTCGTAGGGCTTGCGACCGGCGATCGACGCGCCGTTCAGCCGGATGTCGCCGGTGCTGATGCCGAAGCGCCCGCTGATCAGGTTGAACAGCGTCGACTTGCCGGCGCCGTTCGGGCCGATGATCGCGACCCGCTCTCCGGGCTTCACCTGCAGGCTCGCGCCGCGGATGATCTCGGTCTTGCCGAAGCTCTTGCGAACGTCGGTGAGTTCCAGTGCGAAGGGATGCGCGCTCACAAGGCCTCCCTCCGCTTGATTTCCTTTTCGATCTCTTGCTGCGTCTGGTCCCACTGCCGCTTGAACTCGCGCCGCGCGACCTCGAACATCGCGATGCCGATCGCCATCACGAATACCGCGCCGAACCAGCTGTCCAGGCCCTGCACGTTCAGCGTGCCACCCATGAAACGCAGCGTCGGGCCGAGCGCCGAATTGAGCTGCACGTGGTAGATCATCTCGACGATCGCCGCCGCACCGGCCAGCGCCACCGCGCCGGTGCCGCCCAGCGCCAGGTACGACGACGCGAGCCGGCGCAGCTTGCCGAAACCGGCCACGCGCAGGTTCATCATGATCAGGCTCGAGATGCCGCCGGGCGCGAACATCACCATGAACATGAAGACGAGCCCCAGGTAGATCTGCCAGGCCTTCGTGATCTCGGAGAACAGCACGAAGGCCAGCACCAGCAGCACCGCGCCGATGATCGGCCCGAAGAAGAAGAACGCACCACCGAGGAAGGTGAACAGCAGGTAGCTGCCCGAGCGGAAACCACCCACGGAATCGGCGGTGACGATCTCGAAGTTCAGCGCCGTCAGCCCGCCGCCGATGCCGGCGAAGAAGCCGGCGATGACGAACGCCAGGTAGCGCACCACCTGCGTGTTGTAGCCGACGAACTCGACGCGCTCCGGGTTGTCGCGCACCGCATTCAGCATGCGGCCGAACGGCGTGCGCGTCAGCGCGTACAGCGCCGCGGTGCAGACGAAGCAGTAGATCGCGATCAGGTAATACACCTGCACCTGCGGCCCGAAGGTGATGCCCAGCACCGCCTTGCCGGCCACGCGGTTCGAGCTGACTCCCCCTTCGCCGCCGAAGAACTCGGGGAACATCAGCGCCATCGCCGCGATCAGCTCGCCGACGCCCAGCGTGATCATCGCGAAGGTGTTGGCCGATTTCTTGGTCGTCACCCAGCCGAGCAGCGCCGCGACGCCCGCGCCGGCCAGCCCGCCGACCAGCGGCACCAGGCTCATCGGCAGCGGCAGGCGCCCGGCTCCTATCAGGTTCATCGCATGGATCGCGAAGAACGCGCCCAGCCCGACGTACACCGCGTGCCCGAAGCTCAGCATGCCGCCCTGGCCGAGCAGCAGGTTGTAGCTCAGGCAGATGATGATCATGTAGCCCATCTGCGACAGCATCGTCATCGCGAGGCCGCTGGTGAACAGCAGCGGCGCGCCGACCAGCAGCAGCGCGAACACGCCCCACATCACCCACCGGCCGACGTTCCAGGGCCGGAAGTGGATGCGCTGGCCACGCGCTTCCGGGCCGGTGGCTTGATCGGCAGCCGGCACGGCGGGTTTCAGCACGGCACTCATCCTTCCCGCGTCCCCATCAGGCCCTTGGGGCGGAAGATCAGCATCAGCACCAGCAGCAGGTACGGCAGGATCGGCGCCACCTGCGAGATCTTCAGCTTCAGCAGCGGGTAGCCGAAGCTCTCGGGCGTGATCGCGAGGCCGGCCCACTGGAGCGCGCCGAGCGCCGACTGGTCGAGCGCGACCGCGAAGGTCTGCACCAGCCCGATCAGCAGCGACGCGACGAACGCGCCGGCCAGCGAGCCCATGCCGCCGACCACCACGACGACGAAGATGATGGGCCCGACCGCGCCGGCCATCGTCGGCTCGGTGACATAGGCGTTGCCGCCGATCACGCCGGCCAGGCCCGCGAGCGCCGCGCCGCCGCCGAACACCCCCATGAACACCAGCGGCACGTTGTGGCCCAGCGCCTCGACCATGTCGGGGTGCGTCAGCGCGCCCTGGATCACCAGCCCGATGCGGGTGCGCGACAGCAGCAGCCACACCGACACCAGCATCAGCAGCGCGACGAACATCATGAACGCGCGGTACATCGGGAACTGCGTGCCGTACAGCGTGAACAGCGGGCCGTCGAGGATCGCCGGCACGCGGTAGTCGACCGCCGAGCGGCCCCAGGTCAGCTGCACCAGCTCGAGGATCACGAACGACAGCCCGAAGGTGATCAGCAGTTCGGCGACATGGCCGAAGCGGTGCACGCGGCGCAGGCAGAAGCGCTCGAACAGCGCGCCGACCACGCCGGTGAGCAGCGGCGCGACCACCAGCGACGGCCAGAAGCCCAGGAACAGCGTCGTCGTGTACGCGAAGTAGGCGCCCAGCATGTAGAAGCTCGCGTGGGCAAAATTGAGCACGCCCATCATGCTGAAGATCAGCGTCAGGCCGGAACTCAGCATGAACAGCAGCAGGCCGTAGCTGATGCCGTTCAAGAGCGATGTGGTGAAGAACTCCATGGGGTCCGTCAAGAAAAATCCCGCGGCGACCGGGTGGCCGACCGCGGGATTGTCAGTGCTGTGTTCAGGCTCCCGGACGCTTCATCTGGCACGACGTCGGCGTGCTGGAAACATAGGGCTCGTAGAACTTGTCCGGCGCGAAGGTGTAGCCGGTGCCTTCCACGTTGTACTTGTTCTTCGCATCGACCTTGCGCCAGGTGCTCAGGTACAGGCCCTGCTGCATCTGGTGGTCGGAGGCGCGCATCGTGATGTCGCCGCTGAAGCCCTTCACCGTCAGGCCCTCCATCGCGGCGGCCACCTTGACCGGGTCGGTGCTCCTGGCCTTGGACATCGCGGCCGGCAGCATCGTGAAGATGTTGTAGATGTCGGTGGTGAAGAAGTCTTCCTTGAACTTCTTGTTGAACTCCTCGCCGACCGCGGCGATGTCGCCGGGAATGTTGTGGTGGGCGTACGCGATCATCTTGACCTTGCCCTCGCCGGCCGCGCCGATCGCGGTGGGCGTGCCGATCACGCTCGCGTAGTAGGTGTAGAAGGTGACGTCGAGGCCGGCATCTTTCGCGGCCTTGATCAGCAGCGTCAGGTCCTGGCTCCAGTTGCCGGTGATCACGGTGTCGGCGCCGCTCTGCTTGATCTTCGCGACGTAGGGCGAGAAGTCCTTCACCTGGCCGAGCGGCGTCAGGTCGTCGCCGACGATCTGGATGTCGGGGCGCTTGCGGGCCAGCGTCTCCTTCGCGAACTTCGAGACCTGCTGGCCGTGCGAGTAGTTCTGGTTGATCAGGTAGACCTTCTTGATGGACGGCTGGTCCTTCATGTAGGTCGTCATCGCCTCCATCTTCATCGAGGTGTCGGCGTCGAAGCGGAAGTGCCAGTAGTTGCACTTGCTGTTGGTGAGGTCCGGGTCGACCGCGGAGTGGTTCAGGAAGACGATCTCCTTGCCCGGGTTGCGCTCGTTGTGCTTGGACACCGCGTCGATGATGGCGGCCGCCGCGCCCGAGCCGTTGCCCTGCGTCACGTAGCGGAAGCCCTGGTCGATGGCCGCCTTCAGCACGTTCAGGCTCTCTTGTGGCGAGGCCTTGTTGTCGAAGCCGACCACCTCGAAGGTGACGCCGGCCGGGTTCTTCTTGCCGCTGATGCGCTCGGCCATGAACTGGAAGCTCTTCAGCTGGTTCGCGCCGAGGCTCGCGAACGGCCCGGACAGCGGATCGATCCACGCGATCTTGACGGTTTCACCGGCCTGCGCGAAGGCGATGCCGGCATGCAGCGAGAAGGCCGCCGCGACGGAGAGACCGAACAGCTTCCGGGTGAATTCCATGGGAACCTCGCGAGTTGATTGCGACAACGGCGAACGGTAATGGAAGCGGGTAGATGACTGTTTGAGGGACTACCCGACAGGCACTGTCACGGGAGAGACAGGAGCGGCCCGCACAGCGGAATCGAACCGTGCGCCGTCAGGCCGTCGGGAGCTTGTGGTCCTTGAATTTCTCCCGCAGCTTCAGTTTCAGCATCTTGCCGGTCGCGGTGTGCGGGATCTCGTCGACGAAGGCGACGTCGTCCGGGATCTGCCATTTCGCGATGCGGCCCTCGAACCAGCCGAGCATCTCCTTCGCGTCGAGCACGACGCCCGGCTTGCGCACCACCACCAGCAGCGGCCGCTCATCCCACTTCGGGTGCGCGCAGGCGATCACCGCCGCCTCGTGCACGCCAGGGTGGCCCATCGCGACGTTCTCCAGCTCGATCGAGCTGATCCATTCGCCGCCGGACTTGATCACGTCCTTGCTGCGGTCGGTGATCTGCATGAAGCCATCAGGGTTGATCGTCGCGACATCGCCGGTCGGGAACCAGCTTTGGCCGTCGATCTCGACCAGCGGCGATTCTCTGGGGTCACCGGTCTTCTGCCCGAAGTAGTTCTCGATCACCCACGGCCCGCGCACCAGCAGGTCGCCGGAGGTGTGGCCGTCCCAGGGCAGCGGGCGGCCGTCGTTGCCGACGATCAGCATGTCGACGCCGTAGACCACGCGGCCCTGCGTCTCGAGCAACTGGCGGCGGGCTGCATCCTCGAGCCCGACATGCTTCGCCTTCAGCTTCGACAGCGTGCCCAGCGGCGACATCTCGGTCATGCCCCAGGCGTGGATCACCTCGACGCCGTGCTCCTCTTCCAGCGCCCGCATCATCGACGGCGGACAGGCCGAGCCGCCGATCACCGTGCGGCGGAAGCTGCTGAACTTCAGGCCGTTCTGCTTGACGTAGTTCAGCAGCCCGAGCCACACCGTCGGCACGCCGGCGCTGAAGGTGACCTGCTCCGTCTCGAACAGCTCGTACAGCGACTTGCCATCGAGGTGCGGCCCCGGCAGCACCAGCTTGGCGCCGACCAGCGCGCCGGCATACGGCAGGCCCCAGGCGTTGACGTGGAACATCGGCACCACCGGCAGGATCGCGTCGGCCGCCGAGCAACCCATCGAGTCGGGCAGCGCCGCCGCGAAGGCATGCAGCAGCGTCGAGCGGTGGCTGTACACGGCGCCCTTCGGGTGGCCGGTGGTGCCGGAGGTGTAGCAGATGCTCGATGCGGTGTTCTCGTCGAACTGCGGCCACGCGTAGGCGCCGTCCTCGGCCTCGACCAGCTCGTCGTAGCAGGCCAGGCGCGGGATGCTGCTCGAAGGTGGCATGTGCGCGCGGTCTGTCATCAGCACGAAGTGCTTCACCTGCGACAACTGCGGCGCGAGCTTCTCGACCAGCGGCAGGAAGTTCAGGTCGAAGCACAGCACCTTGTCCTGCGCGTCGTTGGCGATCCACGCGATCTGCTCGGGGAACAGCCGCGGGTTGATGGTGTGGCACACCAGCCCGGAGCCGGAGCTGCCGTAGTAGATCTCCAGGTGGCGGTAGCCGTTCCAGGCCAGCGTCGCGACCCGGTCGCCGGGTTCGCAACCCAGCCGCGCGAGCGCCTGGGCCAGCTTGCGCGAGCGCAACTCCAGGGCCTGCCAGGTGGTGCGGTGGATGTCGCCCTCGCAGCGCTTCGAGACGATCTCGGTGTCTGCCGCATGCCGCGCGGCGTGCACAGCCAGCGAGGAGATCAGCAAGGGCATCTGCATCATCTGGCCCGTCAGGCGTGACATGGACTTCTCCCGCGTGATACGTGCGCGTCAGCGCACAAAACGTTTTTCGGTGCGGGAAATGATAGGAAAGCCACGCTCCGGGGCGGCTGGCTGTTTACCCGTAGGGGACGACGAACCAGGTCGCTGACTTCATTGACCGGCAGTATCCGCTTGGATACATTGGTGCTCCGACTCGCCGCTCACGGTACGAGCCATCAAACGGCGTGCGAGACGAAACCCCGTTCGCCCTGAGCTTGTCGAAGGGTCGGACTGAGCCTGTCGAAGGCCCGTCAACCGATCACCTACCCATGAGCACCATCAGGAAACCCGGCAAGCTGGTTCCCTTCGACGCGGCCCGGTATCTCACCGACGATGCAGCCGTGGCCGACTACCTGACGGCCATCCTGGAGGCCGACGATACCGACCTGCTGCTGCTGGCCCTCGCCGATGTGGCACGTGCCCGCGGCATGGCGCAGGTCGCCAAGGACACGGGCCTCGGGCGGGAGAGCCTGTACAAGGCCCTGTCCCCCGGTGCGAAGCCGCGCTTCGACACCATCCTGAAGGTGACGCGCGCGCTGGGTGTGCGATTAACGGCCCAGCCGGCTTGAAAAAGAACGGGCGGTGTTCGCACGCCGCCAGGCCCACACCCCACAGCGGTGCTGTGCGCCACTCCTGCGCCGTCGCGACGCCCTGCGGGTCGCTGTCGGCCAGCTCCGGCCCCATGTCGTGCAGCAGCAGGTCGCTGTACGGGTGGATGGTCGCCCCGTTCCACCGCTTACCCACCCCGTCGGGTCGGCTCGCCCCGCTCGTTACACTTTCGGCCCTATGAGCGCCTTGCCGATCCCCACCCCGATGCCGCCGCTGCTGGGCCCGCACTGGCCGAACCGCTTCGCGTCGCTCGGTGCCGACTTCTTCACCGAGCTGCCGCCGCAGGGCCTGCCCGATCCGCACTGGGTCGCCTGGAGTGCCGACTGCGCGCAGTTGCTCGGCCTGCCCGGCGAGCCGCCCTCCGACGCGCGGCTGCTGGCGGCCCTCAGCGGCAACCTGGCCGAGGCCCCGATGCAGCCGCTGGCCAGCGTCTACAGCGGCCACCAGTTCGGCGTCTGGGCCGGGCAGCTGGGCGACGGCCGCGCGCTGTGGCTGGGCGAGCTGCAGACGCCCGCCGGGCCGATGGAGATCCAGCTGAAGGGCGCGGGCCTGACGCCCTACTCCCGCATGGGCGACGGCCGCGCGGTGCTGCGCTCGTCGATCCGCGAGTTCCTGGCCTCCGAGGCGATGCACGCGCTGGGCGTGCCGACGACGCGGGCGCTCAGCATCACCGGCTCGGCGCTGCCGGTGCGGCGCGAGGAGATCGAGACCGCCGCGGTCGTCACGCGGGTCGCGCCGTCGTTCATCCGCTTCGGCCACTTCGAGCACTTCGCCCACACCGAACCGAATGTCGACGCACTGCGCCGCCTGGTCGATTTCGTGATCGACATCGGCTACCCCGAATGCCGCGACGCGGCGCAGCCGGCCGTCGCGCTGCTCGAGGCGGTGGCGCGGCGCACTGCGCGGCTGATGGCCGACTGGCAGGCCGTCGGCTTCTGCCACGGCGTGATGAACACCGACAACATGTCGATCCTCGGGCTGACGATCGACTATGGCCCGTACGGCTTCCTCGATGCCTTCGACCCCGGCCACATCTGCAACCACTCCGACCACCAGGGCCGCTACGCCTATGCGCGCCAGCCCAACGTCGCGTTCTGGAACCTGCATGCGCTGGCCCAGGCGCTGCTGCCGCTGATCGACGACCAGGAGGCCGCGCTCGAGGCGCTGGAGCCCTACAAGACCGAGTTCGCGGCGACGCTCGATGCGCGCATGGCCGCCAAGCTGGGCCTGGCCGCGGCGCAAGACGGCGACCGCGCGCTCGCCGAGGGCCTGCTGCAGCGCATGGCGGCCGACCGCGCCGACTTCAGCATCACCTTCCGCCGGCTGGCCGGCTTCGACAGCCGCGACGGCGCCACGAACGACGCGCTGCGCGACCTCTTCATCGACCGCGAGGCCTTCGACGCATGGGCACGGAACTATGCGGCGCGGCTGCGCTCCGAAGGCAGCGTCGATGCCGAACGTGCCTTGCGGATGAACCGCGTGAACCCCAAGTACGTGCTTCGCAACCACCTGGCCGACACCGCGATCCGTGCGGCCCGGGGCGGCGATTTTTCGGAGGTGCAGCGGCTGCTGAAAGTTCTATCGGCGCCCTTCGACGAACAGCCCGAGCACGCGGCGTATGCCGACTTTCCGCCCGACTGGGCGCAACACATCGAGGTGTCCTGTTCATCATGAGTTCGACCGACCACGACCACCACCAAGCCGACGGCACGCCCTACACGGTCAGCAAGACCGATGCCGAATGGCGCGCCCAGCTGAGCCCGATGCAGTACGAGGTGGCGCGCCACGCCGCCACCGAGCGCGCCTTCACCGGCAAGTACTGGGACCACTTCAAGGCCGGGCGCTACGACTGCGTCGGATGCGGCACGCCGCTGTTCGCATCCGACACCAAGTTCGACGCCGGCTGCGGCTGGCCGAGCTACTCGGAGCCGATCAACAGCGAGGTCGTCGAGCGCGTGGTCGACCGCAGCCACGGCATGGTGCGCGTCGAGGTGCGCTGCAACAACTGCGGCTCGCACCTGGGCCACGTCTTCGAGGACGGCCCGGAGCCGACCGGCGAGCGCTTCTGCATCAACTCGGCGGCGATAGACTTCGCCCCCAAGCCTTGACTTCGCCCTCGTCCTTGCCGACTGCGCCCACCTGATGACCCTGATGCTCGATTTCCTTCCGCTGCTGCTGTTCTTCGGCACCTTCAAGTTCGCCGACACCAACAAGGATGCAGCCGCGGCCTTCGCGAGCGAGCATTTCGGCTTCCTGGTGTCGGGCGGCAGCGTCGGCCCCAACGAGGCCGCGGTGCTGCTGGCCACGCTGGTGGTGATCGCCGCCACCTTGCTGCAGGTGTTGACGCTGAAGCTGCTGCGCCGCAAGGTGCACACGATGCTGTGGGTCACGCTGGCGCTGGTGGTGGTGCTGGGCGGCGCGACGATCTGGTTCCACAACGCCACCTTCATCATGTGGAAGCCCAGCGTGCTGTACTGGGTGATGGGCCTGGCCTTCTGGTTCAGCCAGAGCGTGCTCGGCAAGAACATCCCGCAGAAGCTGATGGGCGAGCAACTGGTGCTGCCAGCGGCCGTCTGGCAGCGCCTGAATTTCGCATGGGTCGCATTCTTCGGGCTGATGGGCTTGTTGAATCTTTACGTGGCTTACAGCTTCACGCAGTCGACCTGGGCCACCTTCAAGGTGTTCGGGGCGACCGGGCTGATGCTGGTCTTCGTGCTGGGCCAGGGGTTCTATCTGAGCCGGCATCTGCCGGATGAAGACAAGCCCGTGCCGCCGGCCGAGCCGGCCAAGGAAGCGTCCGGAGAGCGAGGCTGAGCATGGCCGTCAGCTCGCACGAGATCGAGGCCGCGCTGCGCGAGGCGCTGCAGCCCGACAGCCTCGCGATCACCGACGACAGCCACCTGCATGCCGGCCATGCTGGGGCCCTCGAAGGCCGTCACTTCAGCGTGCAGGTGGTCAGCGCGCAGTTCAACGATCTGTCACGTCTGAAGCGGCACCGCCTCGTATATGATGCCCTTCGAACCTTGATTCCGCGCGGCATACACGCCCTGGCCATCGAGGCCCGCGCGCCGGGTGAAAGCTGATCCAAAGACGTGACGGTGACCTTCCCGGGTCCCACGGCAGCACCCACCCATCCCGCACGGTATCTTCTCCATTCGTCCCCCGTTCGCACCCATGCGATTCCCCGTTGAAAGGCCATAAGCCCATGAAGAAGTCGACCCTTGCCCGCCACGCTTCGCTGCTGGTGATCAGTGCTGCCCTGTTCGTGCCGGCGGCGATGGCCCAGAACGTGGCGATCGTCAACGGCAAGCCCGTGCCGAAGTCGCGCGTCGAAGCGCTGCTGGCGCAAGCCACCAAGCCCGGCCCGCAAGGCGCCCAGCCGCGCACCGCCGAGCTCGAGGCGCAGGTGCGCGACGAGGTCGTGCTGCGCGAGATGTTCATGCAGGAAGCCGAGAAGCGCGGCCTGACCGGCAGCGCCGACTACAAGCAGCAGCTTGAACTGGCCCGCCAGAGCATCCTGATCCGCGAGCTGTTCAACGACTTCCAGAAGAAGAACCCGGTGGTCGATGCCGACGTCCAGGCCGAGTACGAGAAGTTCAAGGCACAGGCCAGCGGCACCGAGTACCACGCTCGCCACATCCTGGTCGAGAAGGAAGACGACGCGAAGGCCCTGATCGCGCAGATCAAGGGCGGCGCGAAGTTCGAAGACCTCGCGAAGAAGAATTCGAAGGACCCGGGATCGGGTGAGAACGGCGGCGACCTCGACTGGGCCAACCCCGGTTCGTACGTGCCCGAGTTCTCGCAGGCGATGATCAAGCTGAAGAAGGGCGAGATGACGCAGGAGCCGGTGAAGACGCAGTTCGGCTACCACATCATCAAGCTGGAAGACACGCGCGATGCGCAGTTCCCGCCGCTCGAAGAAGTGAAGCCGCAGATCCTGCAGCGCCTGGGCCAGCAGAAGCTCGCCAAGTTCCGCGACGAGATCCGCGCGAAGGCGAAGACGGACTACAAGTTCTCGACCGCGAACTGAGATCGCCGGTTCGAATGAACGGGGCGCCTTCGGGCGCCCTTTTTCATGAGCGGAATCCTGGCATCGATCTCAGGCGACACTGACCGTCAGCTGCAACGAAATTCTGTTGCCCGACAATCGCTTACGCGCGACACTACCCACCTGTTACGGACCTGCTGCGTCGCCATGAACATCACCTCTCGCATCAAGCGCTCCGTCGCTCGGAGCAAGGGGGCCGTCTTTCGCCCCAAGGACTTCGAGTCCTTCGGCAGTGACGCCTCGGTGAAGCGTGCCTTGCGCGAACTCGTCGACACAGGCGGCCTGGTGCGGCTCGGCGTGGGCGTGTATGCCAAGGCCAAGCCGAGCGTGCTCAGTGGCAAGCCCATTCCAATCAGCCCACTCGAAGTACTGGGGCCGCAGGCGCTTCAGAAGCTGGGCGTCGAGCTTCGGGAATCACGCCAGACGCACGACTACAACACCGGTCGCAGCACCCAGGTGCCGACGGGCATCGTGGTGAATGTCGGAAGACGCCGCATCACCCGCAGAATTGGTTTCAACGGCAAGTTTCTCCAGTACGAACACGCATGAGGGCATTGCCTCCAGAGCGCCTGGAGTTGATCGATGCGCTGGTTGCGGAGGCCGACACGGGTGGCGTCACCGCGGCCCTGCTCGAAAAAGATGAGCATCTCACCGATGCGCTTCACGCCATCTTCGGATTGAAACTCGAACACGCAACCTTGGTCTTTTGTGGAGGATCGAGCCTCTCGAAGGCGCACGGTCTCATCGAACGGATGTCCGAGGATGCGGACATCAAGGTCGCGCTGGCGGACAGCACGGTCGCGTGGTCCAAGAACAAGGTGAGACGCTACCTTGGCGATGAAGTGAGAGGACGCATCGCCGAAACCATGGCGACCCTCGGGTTCACCGAAGATGCCGACAAGCGCCGTTCCTTGAACGACAACCGCTACCTGCACAGCCAGTGGGCCTACGAGCGGCGCCATGACGGCATCGCAGCGTTGCGCCCGCATCTCCAGATCGAACTGGTAGTGCGGCGACCGGTCCTTTCAACCGCCAGCGCACAGATCGATTCGCTGGCAGACCGGCTGAGTGCCCGGACCGTCGACACCCCGCCGATTGTTGTGGTGGCAGTGGCCGAGACACTCGCCGAGAAGCTGCTGTCGTTCCTGCGTCGGTTTGCGCAGCACCGTGCGGGGCAGATGTCTCAACCGTGGGACACCACGCTGGTTCGCCACATCTACGACGCGCATTGCATCGTTCTTCAGGCCCCGATGGCGGTCAAGGCCGCTTGCGAAGCCTTTGTCACGCTCACAATGAGCGACGTCGAAGAGTTCGGCTACCAGGACACCGCGTTCGCCGTCGACCCGAAAGCGGTGATGGCAGGTGCACTGCAAGCCGCTGGGAATGACAGGCAGACTCGCGACGAATACGAGCGCAATCTTCTGCCGCTGGTGTATGGCAAGAACAAGTACGGCTTCGACGAGACCTGGTCGACGTTCCAGGCCGTCGCGACCCGGCTGCTGGCGACGCTCTAGAACTGCGTGCTCACACCGCCTCGGCCACCACCAGCCGCCCCGCCTCGATGTGCAACTGCCGGTCGCAGCGCGCCGCGATGCCGCGGTCGTGCGTGACCAGTACCAGGGTCGTGCCCGATTCGCGGTTCAGTTCGAACATCAGTTCCATCACCTTCTCGCCGGTCGCGAAATCGAGGCTGCCGGTGGGCTCGTCGGCCAGCAGCACCGCCGGCTTCACGACGAAGGCGCGTGCCAGCGCAACACGCTGCTGCTCGCCGCCCGACAACACCTTCGGGTAGTGCGACAAGCGCTCGCCCAGGCCCACGCGGCGCAACATCTCGGTGGCCAGCGCCCGCGCATCGTTGCGGCCCTGCAGCTCGAGCGGCAGCATCACGTTCTCGAGCGCGTTCAGGTTGCCGAGCAGCTGGAAGCTCTGGAACACGAAGCCGAGTTGCGCGGCCCGCACCGCGGCGCGCGCATCCTCGCCGAGCGCGAAAAGATCGTGGCCGGCCAGGCGAACCGTTCCGGTGCTCGGCGTGTCCAAGCCCGCGATGATCGACAGCAAGGTGCTCTTGCCCGAGCCCGAGGCACCGACGATGGCGGCCGATTGGCGCGCGGCGAGCGCGAACTCGATCTCGTGGAGAATGGTCAGCACACCGGTCGAGTCCTGCACCTGCTTGGTGACACGCTCGACGGAAATGATGGATTCGGACATGAATGCTTCTGCAGGTAGACGGCTCACGCGACGCGCGTTGCTGGTTCACTGTACCTTGCTTGCCGCAGCCGGCGCGGTGCCGGGGGTTCAGGCCGCCGCACCGCGCCGCGTGCTGGTGCTCGGCGACAGCCTGTCGGCCGAGTACGGCCTGCAGCGCGGCGAAGGCTGGGTCGCGTTGCTCGGCGAGCGGCTCGCGCGCGACAAGATCGCCGCCAGCGTCGTCAACGCGAGCATCAGCGGCGACACCACCTCCGGCGGCCGCTCGCGCCTGCCGGCGTTGCTGAAGCAGCATCAGCCGGGCATCGTCGTGATCGAGCTCGGCGGCAACGATGCGCTGCGCGGCCTGCCGCTCGCAATGACGCGCGACAACCTGCTCGCGATGGTGCGCGCCGCCAAGCAGGCCGGCGCCAAGGTGCTGGTGGTCGGGATGCAGGTGCCGCCGAACTACGGCCGGCAGTACGGCGCCGATTTCGCCGCGCTGTTCGCGCAGGTCGCGAAGACCGAAGACACCGGCCTCGTGCCTTTCCTGCTGAAGGGCGTGGCCGACTCGCCGCAGGCCGACGCGATGTTCCAGCCCGACCGCATCCACCCGATCGCGAAGGCCCACCCGACGATGCTGGACAACGTCTGGGCGGGCCTGAAGCCGCTGCTCGGCTGAGCGCCGGAGGCGCTCAGCGCTCGCGCTCGTTGTTGTTGCGGCGCTCGGGGCGTTCCTGGCGCTCCTGCCGTTCCTGCCGCTGTTCGACGCGGGGCTGCTCCTGGCGCGGCTGCGCCGGCTGCGGCACACGCACCTCAGGGGCGCGCGGCGGCGGCTGAACCTGAGGCGCCTGGGGTGCCTGCGGCTGGGGGCGCTGCGGCGCCTGCGGCTGCTGCACTTGCGGCGGACTCGGGCGCTGCACCTGTGGCGCCGGTTGCTGCACCTGGACCTGCGGCGCCGGCTGCTGTTGCTGCGGCACCGGGCGCGGCTGCAGCTGAGGCTGGCCGCCGACCGGCGCCGGCCGCTCGCCGCGGTCACCGCGCGGGTTGCCACGCGATTCGCCGTTCTGGTTCACCGGCATCGGATGGCGGCGCTCCGGTGTGTTCACCGTCGGCACCGGCGGCTGGGTCGCGTTCGCGACCGGCGGGCGGTTGCCGCCGGGCCGCTCGCTGTTGTCCGGCACGTCGCGGCCAGGGCGCGGGCGCGGCGTGACGCCGGGCTGCTGCGGCTGCTGCGGCGCTTGCTGCGGCTGTTGCACAGCCACCGGTGCCTGCGGCTGCTGCCCCGGCGCGTTGGGCCGTTCCGGCCGCCCCCAGCCACCTTCGCCGCGGCCGTTGTTGTCTGCGCGACCGTTGTTGTCCCCGCGGCCATTGCCGTTGCCGGGACCGTTGTTGTCACCGCGGCCGGCGTTGTTGCCGGCACCGTTGTTGCCAGGCCCGTTGTTGTCTCCGCGCACGAGGCTGTCGCCACGGCCCCCGTTGTTCTCGCGACGCCCCGGCGGCGGCGGCACCGGCTGCTGCGGGTTCGGCGCGAAGCTGACGCGCCCGGTGCGCGGATCCTCGACGCGCCGCCCGCCGGCCTCGCCGCGCGCAGGCATCGGCATCGGGACCGGCGCATCGACGCGCGGCCGTTCGCGGCCCATGTCGCGCAGCACGCGGTCGTTGACGCGCGTCATCGCCGGTGCCACCGGCTGGCGGCGCTCCATCACGACGGCAGGCACCACCGTCACCGCGTGCGGCATGCCGCGGTTGACGTAGTGCGTCTGCTGCACCACCGTCCCAGGGCTGTTGATGATGTTCGTGACGTTGGTGATGTTGGTCACGTGCGTGACGTTGACGTTGCGGATGTAGCGCGGGCTGACGCGGTAGCCCGGCACGTAGACCTCACGCGGGGCAAGCGGGAACCAGCCGACCGACGGCGAGTTGCCGACCGAGATCGACAGGCTCAGGTTCGGCCCGCCCACCCAGGCCACCAGCGCCGGTGCGTACACCGGCCGCGCGATGTAGGTGCCCGGTGTCCAGCACCAGGCGCTGCGGTGCCACACCCAGCGGCCGTAGTGGAACGGCGCGAAGCCCCACGGCGCATCGTCGACCCAGGTCCAGCCCCACGGATTGACCCAGGCCCAGTGGCCCATGCGGTACGGCGCCCAGTCCGGCGCGACGTTGCGCGGGATCCAGATCGCGCCGTAGTCGGGGCTCTGCTCCCAGCGGCCGTAGCGGTCCAGGTCTTCGACGCCGGTCATCTCGGGCGACACGTAGCGCGTCGAGACGCTGCGCTCATCGCGCTGGTCGAGCGAGGTCACCCAGTCGGAGAACGGGTCGCGCACCGGATCGGTGATGCTGTACTGCGTCGGCGCCTCGGGCTTGTCGCGCCAGAACTCGGCGCGCTGGTTGGGCATCACGGTCAGTGCGGTGCGGTCGCCTTCGAACTGCGCCTGGCCGCTCACCACGGTGACCTGGCTGGTGTCGTCGATGCGGTCGAAGCGGTAGCTGCCGGTGCGGTCGGTGCGGAAGCGCCCTTCGCCGGTGGCCACGCCGAATTCATTGGCCGACTCGCGGGTGCGCAGGCGGGCCGACAGGCTGCCGCTGAGCAGTTGCAGGCTCAGGTGGTTGTCGTCGAGCTGCAGCACCTCGAGCTCGGTGTTGGCGGCAATGCGCAGCGTGGTGGAGCCGATGCGGATCTCGGCGCGGCCGTCTTTTTCAGTCGACAGGCGGTCCCCGGTGGTGACGGGGCGGTTGCGCGCCGCGGCGATCCATTCGGCGCTTTCGGGGGCATAGACCCAGACGGCGCCATCGACTTCGGAGAGCCGGCCAACGCGGCCCGGCGGGTCTTCGTCGGCGGCTCGTGCGGGCTGCGCGAACAGGGCCAGCAGCGAGATCAGCATCAAGCCGATCAAGAGTGGCACGACCCCCAGGCCCGGCCAGGGTGCAGGCCGGGCGCCCATGCGGGCGGATGTAGCGTTTCGGGTGCTGTTCGGCACGGCGAGCTCCTCACGTTGCATGGTCACGGTCTCGTGGGACCGTGCGGAACCAGTGAGGTTCCGGGACACACAACGTGTCAGAAGGCTTCACGGCTGACCGCAGAAACCTTTCTTCGCAAAAGTCCGAGAAGGCTTCGATCCCTCATCGCTCAGTCGTCGTCGTTCGGGTCCAGCTCCGGGAACAGCACGCTCGTGAAGCCGAACTTGCTGAAATCCTCGATCCGTGTGGGATAGAGCTTGCCGATCAGGTGATCGCATTCATGCTGCACGACGCGGGCGTGGAAGCCCTCGGCCTCGCGGTCGATCAGGTTGCCCTGCGGATCGAGCCCGGTGTAGCGGATGCGCGCGTAACGCGGCACGACACCGCGCAGCCCCGGCACCGACAGGCAGCCTTCCCAGCCCTCTTCCCGCTCGTCCGAGAGCGGCACGATCGTGGGATTGATCAGCACCGTCTCCGGCACCGCGGGGGCATCGGGATAGCGGGCGTTGTTCTTGAAGCCGAAGATCACCAGTTGCAGGTCGACGCCGATCTGCGGCGCCGCCAGCCCGGCGCCGTTGGCATCGTGCATCGTGTCGAACATGTCGTCGATCAGCTGCTGCAGCTCGCGGGTGCCGAGCTGCTCGCGCGGCACCGGCGGCGCAACGCGCAGCAACCGGGGGTCGCCCATCTTGAGGATCTCTCGCACGGTCATCGTTCAGCGTCCTTTGCAAAGTCATCGCATCGAGCGCGCATTGTCGTGAATCGGACGCTGCCTTGCCGGCGTGTGCTATTTTCGGGCCGCTCCCGCGACACCCTCGATGGCCCTCCTCCGCCTCCTTCGCCTTGCCCTGCTCGTCGGGTCGGTCCTGCTGACCCCGCAGCTGCGGCTCGCGCATGCGCTGTCGCACGGGTTGCCGACGCCTGCGCACGGGCAGGCCGGCAAGGAGAGGCAGACGCAAGCCGACCAGGTCTGCGACGCCTGCCTCGCCTTCGCCCAGCTCGACGCCGCGATGCCGGCACACTTCGACTGGACGACCCCTGCCGGCGCGGCCCCGCTGGCCGCGCCCCTGCCGGCCGGCGCCTGGGACGGCGCGATGCCGATCGCCAGCCGCGCCCGCGGGCCGCCGACGCTGCACGCCTGATCCGTCGCCTTCCGCAGCCGGCACGCCTTTCGGGCGCTTGCCGGCGCCAGATCATTTGCAGACCGTCTGCAGGACGCACCCCATGCACCTCCACCGCACCTGGGCCGCCGGCCTGGGCTCCTCGCTGGGCTTGGCCGCCGCGCTGGCCTGGCCCCCGAACGCGCTCGCCGACCCGGCTTCCGATGTCGAACAGCTGAAGAAAGACATCGCCGACCTGCGCCAGTCCTACGAGGCTCGCCTGCAGGCGCTGGAGCAGAAGCTGCAGCAACTGCAGCAGCCCGCGCCTGCCACGGCACCGGCAGCCGAAGCGCCACCGCCTGCCTCGGCGCCGGCCGCCGCCGCAGCCACCTCGGCCTCGGCCTTCAACCCGGCGATCTCGCTGATCCTCAACGGCACCTACGCCAACCTGTCGCAAGACCCGGCGCGCTACCGCATCCAAGGCTTCATGCCCTCGGGCGGCGAGGTCGGGCCCGGCAAGCGAAGCTTCCAGCTCGGCGAGTCCGAACTCGGCTTCGCCGCGACCATCGACCCGACCTTCAGCGGCCACCTGACCTTCTCGCTGACGGGCGACGACAGCGTCAGCGTCGAGGAGGCGGTGTTCGAGCGCCAGGGCCTGTTCGACGGTGCCACGCTGAAGGGCGGGCGCTTCCTGTCGTCGATCGGCTACCTGAACAGCCAGCATGCGCATGCCTGGGATTTCGTCGATGCACCGCTCGCCTACCAGGCCTTCTTCGGCGGCCCGCTGAAGACCGACGGGCTGCACCTGCACTGGCTCGCGCCCACCGAGCGCTTCGTCGAGCTCGGCGCCGAGATCGGCTCCGGCGCCACCTTCCCCGGCAACGACACCGGCCGCAACGGCATCGGCTCGGCCGCGCTGTTCGCGCACGTCGGCGACGACATCGGCGAAAGCGCGAGCTGGCGCGCCGGTCTGTCGTACCTGCGCCAGCGTTCGCAGGACCGGCGCTACGACGACGTCGATGCGGATGGCAACGACCACGGCGCCTCGTTCACCGGACGCAGCAAGACCTGGGTGGCCGACGCGATCTACAAATGGGCGCCCGGCGGCAACGCGACGCGCGAGAACCTGAAGCTGCAGGGAGAGTACTTCCGCCGCACCGAGGACGGCACGCTGGCCCAGGCCGCCGCAGCCGGCGGCTTCAGCAGCACGCAGAGCGGCTGGTACCTGCAGGCGGTGTATCAGTTCATGCCGCAGTGGCGGGTCGGTGCGCGCTACGACCGGCTCGATGCCGGCAGCCTCGCGATCGGCCTGGTCGACGACGGCACGCTGAGCGCCGCCGACCTGCCGGTGCTGCAGCGTGCGACGCCGACGCGCAGCACGCTGATGGTCGACTACTCGCTGTCGGAGTTCAGCCGCTTCCGGCTGCAGCTCGCGAACGACCGCAGCCGCGGCGACGCGAGCGACCGGCAGCTCTTCCTCCAATACATCATGAGCCTCGGTGCCCATGGTGCCCATTCGTTCTAGGACACCGCATGAATCCCTTTCTGAAGACCCTCGCGCTGGCGGCCCTCACCGGCCTCGCGCTGCAGGCGCACGCCGCACTGAATGTCGTCGCCTGCGAGCCCGAATGGGCCGCCCTCGCGAAGGAGCTGGGCGGCGACAAGCTCAACGTGTCGTCGGCCACCACCGCGCTGCAGGACCCGCATCACATCGAGGCCCGGCCCAGCCTGATCGCGCGCGTGCGCGGCGCCGACCTGTTGGTGTGCACCGGCATGGAGCTGGAGATCGGCTGGCTGCCGGTGCTGGTCCAGCAGTCCGGCAACGCGAAGCTCTCGCCCGGCGCGCCGGCGATGTTCGAGGCCGGCCGCTTCGTCACGCCGCTGGACGTGCCCACGCGCCTCGACCGCGGCGATGGCGACGTGCATGCGCAGGGCAATCCGCACATCCAGCAGGACCCGCGCAACATCGCGAAGGTGGCGGCCGCCCTCGGCGCGCGGCTGGCACAGCTCGACGCCGCCAACGCGGCCACCTACCAGCAGCGCCTGCAGGACTTCAACACCCGCTGGGCCGCGGCGCTGCAGCGCTGGGAGGCGCAAGCCAAGCCGCTGAAGGGCGTGGTGGTGGTCGCGCACCACAAGAACATGGGCTACCTGTGGAACTGGCTGGGCGTGCGCGAGGTCGCGACGCTGGAACCGAAGCCCGGTGTCGAGCCGAGCGCCGGTCACCTCACCGAGCTGAGCGCGCTGCTGGCGCAGCAGCCGGCGAAGATGGTGGTGCGGGCCGCGTACGAAGACCCGCGCGCGTCGAAGTGGCTGTCCGAGCACGCGAAGATCCCGGCCGTCGCGCTGCCGTTCACCGTCGGCGGCAACGACAAGGCGGGCGACCTGTTCGGGCTGTTCGACAGCAGCATCGCGCTGCTGCTGGAGGCGGCCAAATGACGGTGGCGCCGATCGATTTCGCGATCCTCGCGCCCGCCTTCGCGGCCGGCTTGCTGGTCGTCGCGACGCACGTGCCGCTGGGCGCGCAGGTGCTGCGCAAGGGCATCGTCTTCATCGACCTCGCGATCGCGCAGATCGCCGCGCTCGGCGTGATCGTCGCCGGCCTGCTCGACATCGATCCGAGCGGCTGGCAGGTGCAGGTGGCGGCGGCGCTCGCCGCGCTGGCCGGCGCGCTGCTGCTCACCTGGACCGAGAAGAAGTGGCCCGACGTGCAGGAGGCGCAGATCGGCGTGCTGTTCGTGCTGGCTGCCACCGCCGGCATCCTGCTGCTGGCGAAGAACCCGCACGGCGGCGAGCACCTGCGCGACCTGCTGGCCGGGCAGATCCTGTGGGTCAGCTATGCGCAGCTGGCGATCCCGCTGGTGATCACGCTCGCGATCCTCGGGCTGTGGTTCGGGGCGCGCGCGCTGGTCGAGCGCGCCGGCTTCTACCTGCTGTTCGCGCTGGCGGTCACGGTGTCGGTGCAGCTGGTCGGCGTGTACCTGGTGTTCGCGACGCTGATCGTGCCGAGCCTGGGCACGCGCCAGCACCGCGCATCGCGGCGGCTGGCGCTGGCGTATGGCATCGGGGTGGCGGGCTATGCGATCGGGCTCGCGTTGTCATCGGCGTTCGACCTGCCGGCGGGGGCGTTGATCGTGTGGTGCCTGGCGCTGCTGTCGATGGCGATGCACGCCGTGGCGCCGTCACGCTAGCAGGGCACGCAGCGCCGCTTCGTCGATCACCTCGACGCCCAGCTCGCGCGCCTTGTCGAGCTTGCTGCCGGCCTCTTCGCCGGCGACGACGTAGTGCGTCTTCTTCGAGACCGAGCTGCTGACCTTGCCGCCAGCCGCCTCGATCGCGTCCTTCGCCTCGTCGCGCGACCAGGTCGGCAGCGTGCCGGTCAACACCAGCGTCTTGCCCAGCAACGGGCGCGGGCGGTCGTCGGCCTCGCCTGCGCTTTCCTTGGGTTGCACGCCGGCCGCCAACAGCTGCTCGACGACCTCGCGGTTGTGCGGCTGGGCAAAAAAAGTGTGGACGCTCGCCGCGACGATGGGACCGACGTCCGGCACCTCCAGCAACTGCTCGACGCTGGCCTTCATCAGCTTGTCCAGCGTGCCGAAGTGGCGCGCCAGGTCCTTGGCCGTCGTCTCGCCGATCTGGCGGATGCCCAGAGAGAACAGGAAGCGCGCGAGGGTCGGCGCCTTGCTCTTCTCCAGCGCGTCGACGATGTTCTGCGCGCTCTTCTCGGCCATGCGGTCCAGGGCCGCCAGCTTGGCCACGCCGAGTTTGTACAGACCCGGCAAGCTCTGCACGATGCCGGCATCGACAAGCTGCTCGACCAGCTTGTCCCCCAGGCCCTCGATGTCCATCGCGCGACGGCCGGCGAAGTGCAGCATCGCCTGCTTGCGCTGGGCCGGGCAGAAGACCCCGCCGGTGCAGCGGTACTCGATGCCACCCTTCTCGCGGGTCGCCTCGCTCTTGCAGATCGGGCAGGCACGCGGCATGCGGAAGTTCGGCACATAGCCCGCGCGCGCGCCCGGCACGCGGCCGACGACCTCGGGAATCACGTCGCCGGCGCGGCGAATGATGACCTTGTCGCCCACGCGCACGCCCTTGCGGCGCATCTCGAAGATGTTGTGCAGCGTCGCGTTGCTGACCGTCGTGCCGCCGACGAAGACCGGGTCCAGCCGCGCCACCGGCGTCAGCTTGCCGGTGCGGCCCACCTGCACGTCGATGCTCAGCAACGTCGTCACCTGCTCCTGGGCCGGGTACTTGTGCGCCACGGCCCAGCGCGGTTCGCGGGTCTTGAAGCCGAGCGTCTGCTGCAGCTCGCGCGAGTTCACCTTGTAGACGACGCCGTCGATGTCGAACGGCAGGCCGTCGCGCGCCTCGGCCACGCGCTGGTGGAAGGCGACGAGGCCGGCCGTGCCGGACGCCACCGTGCGCATCTCGTTGACCGGCAAACCGAACGCCGCCAGCGCATCCAGCAGGCCCGACTGCGTCGCCGGCAGCGCCCAGCCCTGCACGTCGCCCAGGCCGTAGGCATAGAAGCTCAGCGGCTTGTCGCGCGCCTGACGTGAGTCGAGCTGGCGGATGGTGCCGGCCGCCGTGTTTCGCGGGTTCACGAAGGTCTTCTCGCCCTTGCTGCGCAGGCGCTCGTTCAGCGCCTCGAAGGCATCGCGGCGCATGTAGACCTCGCCACGTACCTCCAGCACCGGCGGCGCGTCGCCCTTCAGGCGCCGCGGAATCTCGCCGATGGTGCGCACGTTGTGCGTGACGTCCTCGCCGGTCTCGCCGTCGCCACGCGTGGCCGCCTGCACCAGCTTGCCGTTCTCGTAGCGCAGGTTGATCGCGAGGCCGTCGAACTTGAGTTCGGCGTTGTAGTCGACGGGCGGATCGCCCTCCTTCAGCCCCAGCTCGCGGCGCACGCGGGCATCGAAGGCGATCGCGCCTCCCTCGGTCGTGTCCGTTTCCGTCGTGATGGACAGCATCGGCACGACGTGGTGCACCGGGATCAGGTCGGGCAGCACGGCACCGATGACGCGCTGCGTCGGCGAGTCCGGCGTCAGCAACGCGGGGTGCGCGGCCTCGATGGCCTGCAGCTCCTGGAAGAGCTTGTCGTACTCGGCGTCCGGCAGTGCGGGCGCGTCGAGCACGTAGTAGAGGTGGGCGTGGTGGTTCAGCTGCGCGCGCAGCGCGGCGGCGCGCTCGGCGAGCTGCGTTTCTTCAGGGGTCGGGGAGGAAGTCGGTGCCATGCCGCCAGTTTAGAGGCGGCCATGCCCTTCCCGCGACCGTCCCGTTCGCGTCAGGCCGGCCCGAAGGTCGCGGTGACGTTGTGCAGCATGTAGTTGCGGATCTCGCAGGTGTCGCGGGTGCCGGAGCCGCTGCACGCACCGCCCCAGCCGCGGAACACCTGGCCGGCCTTCGGCGCGGCGCTCAGCAGCACCGTCTTGTACTTCGTGTAGATCGCATTGCAGCTGGTGCCACCCGGCACGCAGTTCATCGACCCTGCCGTGCCGCGCACCGAGTTGACGACCGAACCCTGGCCGCTCACCGAGACCCGGATCGGGCGGCTCGTGTAGTAGGCATCCAGCTCCGCATCGACCCAGGTCTGCACCCACGGGTCGGTGGCCAGGCTCTCGGCGACTTCGGTGATCGGCTCGGCGCCGGAGGAAACCTCTACCGTCGGTGCCGCCGCGACGTCCCCGGCAGGTTCCACGACCGGTTCCGTGGACTGCCCCACCGCCACGGCCTCATCGGTCGCTCCGGACGCGTCGCCCTGATCGCCACCACCACCGCCGCCGCATGCGGTCAGCAGCACAGCCAGCACGCAGGCGCCGGCGCTCTTGCTCAAACTCTTCATTCCCTGCTCCAACCACGTTCGGCCTGGCACCATCGCCAGGTCCGCGTGACCTGATCTGTTTCGGCCCCCGCGCCACTTCATTGAGCGGTCTGTCGGGCCTGTTCGCGATCAAATGAGCCTTTCGAGAATTGCTCCCGAAAGGCGAAAAAATGCAAGAAGCCCGGCCGTGCATCGCACCGCCGGGCCTCGTCGGATGGACCCGATCAGCGCGTCGTGAAGGTGTCGAGCACCGCGCCGTCCTGGCCGATGGTCTTCACGCTGACCTTGCCGCCGTCCACGTCGATGCGCATGTAGTGGTACGCCGCCGTGGCCTTCGCGTTCAGCGGGCCGAGGTTGTTGAAGCCGGCCAGCGCCGAGCCGCCGCCGCCGGTCACGGTGTAGACCGCGCCCTTGGCATCGTCACGCACGCCGTTCGGGCTCGCGGCATCGGCATACACCGGCACCGAGCGCTCGTAGACATGGCTGTGGCCCGAGATCACCATCTTCACCTTCGGGTGCTTGCTGAAATCCTTGATCAGCGTCGGCCACGAGGCGTTCGGCGCATGGCCGTCCGAGTACGAGATCAGCGGCGCATGCATCAGCACGATGGTGTTCTGGATCGCGCTGTTGGCCGAGGCTTGCGCCAGGTCGTAGCGCAGCCAGTCGAGCTGGTGCTTGTAGTAGTACGCGTCGTAGTTGCCTTCGTTGGCGGCCGTGCAGTTGCTCGAGCACTCCATCACGTCGTAGTAGTCCGAATTCAGGCGCAGCACCACGAAGTGCGTGCCCTTGTAGTCGAACGAGTAGTACATGTAGTCCGGATAGACGCCGCTGCGGGTCTTCGCGCAGGCCAGTTGGTAGAACTGCTCGTCGGTGTGGTGCTGGACGCTCGAGGTGGTCCAGTCCTTGAAGTACGCCTTGTTCTGCGTGTGGTTCGGGATGCCGACCTTCTTCGGGTCGAACACGTCGCAGAAGCCGTTGCCGAACTTGTCCGGGTACCAACCGTCGCCGAAGTTGTCGTCATGGTTGCCGACCACAGGGAAGTAGTAGGTCTGCAGGCCGGCCGCCGGCGTCTTGTTCTGCAGCGGCGCGATGATTTCCTTGAAGCTGCCCTTCGAGGCGTCGCTCGGGCAATCGCCGCGCTGCACCCAGTTGGTGGACTTGTCGTAGCCGGTGACCATGTCGCCGAGGTTGAACACGAAGGCGGCCGGTTCGTTGACCATGCGGTTCACCAGGCCGATGTGCACGGTGTTGCCGCCGCAGCCGTTGCCCGAGCGGCTGTCGCCGTAGGCCAGGAAGCTGAAGGCACCGCCGGTCGCCGGGGGCGTGGTGGGCGGTGTGGTCGGGGGCGTCGTGGTCGCCGAGGCCGTCGTGAAGTTCCAGCTGGTCGTGCCGGCCAGCATGTTGCCCGCGGTGTCCTTGATGCCGCTCGTGCCGGCGGTCAGCGCCACCGGGTACTGCACGGCCGTCGCGAGCGCCGCGGTCGGCGTGAAGGTCGCGGTGCTTCCGGTGCAAGCCACCGTGCCCGACACTGAACCGACCTTGAAGGTCTGGCCCGAGACCGTCGAGCAGTCCAGCGTCTTGCTGAAGGTCACCTTGACCGGTGCGGTCACCGCGACACCGGTGGCACCGGCGCCGGGCGTGGCGCTCGCCACCGTCGGCGCGGTCGTGTCGGCGACGACGAAGGCCGCGCTCACGTCGCGCGCCTGGCTCATCGTGATGCTGCAGGTGCTGGCGCTGCCGCTGCAGTCGCCGCCCCAGGCGCTCAGCCTGAAGCCGGCCGCCGGCGTCGCGGTCAGCGTGACGGCCGCGTTCGGCGTCACGTCTTCGCTGCAGTCGGCGCCGCAGTTGATGCCGCCGGCGCCCGAGGCCACCGTGCCGGAGCCACTGGTGCTGACGTTCAGGCGATAGGTCGTGGGGCTCGTCGGCGGGGTCGTCGTGCCGGCCGGGCCGAACTTGGCCGTGACGGCGCGCGACTGGCTGTTGTTCAGCGTGCAGGTGTTGGCCGTGCCGGAGCAGGCGCCGCCCCAGCCGAGGAACACCATGCCGGTGTTGGGCAGCGCGCCCAGCAGCACCGAGGTGTACTTGGTGTACTTCACCGAGCAGGCCGTGCCGCCGTTGCCGCAGTTCATCGGCCCGAGCACGCCGCTCACCATGTTGCCCACCATGCCGGGGCCGGTCACCGTGACCGAGACCGGACGGGCCGTGTACCAGGCGCTGTCGCCGACCGCCTGCGCACCTTCGGTCACGCCCGCGGCTGCCAGTTCGGGATCGACTTCGGACCCAGCGACTGCCGTGTTGCCGCTGCTGCTTCCGCCGCCGCAAGCCGCCAGCATCATCGCCAGCGACATCGCACCGAACACCTTGTTCACCCTGTTCATTGAATAGCTCCAGACAAGCCCGGTCCAGGCCGGATCGAATGGATCGCCGGGCTGGGCTCTGGGCGGCCTCATCGGCCGCCTGTGTTGTTGATCGAGGAAGGCGCCGGCAGAACCGCCGGCGCCTGGTTGACATCAGTACTCGTAGGCGCCGATGTCGGTGGTCGCACCCTGGGCGCGCTGCACGCCGCGGGAGTCGGTCGGGACCAGCGACTGGTTCGCGCCGGCATCGATCGCCGGGCTGCCGGTCGACAGCGTCAGCGGGGTGCTGCCGGTGGTGGTCGAGAACTTCGGATCGGCCACCTTGCTGCCGCCGTCGTCACGTCCGCTCAGGGCCTTGTACTTGGTCAGCCAGGTCGCGAAGTTGACGCCGGAGAAGTCGTCGCTCGAGAAGGTCGGGTTGCCCGTGCTGGTGTAGTAGACGTTGTGGTCGAAGACCAGCGTCTTGTAGTCGGTCATCGCGCTGGAGCCGATCTTCACCACCGGCTTGGCCGACGAACCGTAGATGATGTTGTTGCCGAAGTAGACGTTGGTGCCGGCCTGGCCGACTTCCGACTCGTTGGAGAGGAAGATCGATGCGTGCATCAGCTTGCCGGTGTCGTAGCAGCTGTTGTTGTAGAAGCGGGCGTTGCTCGACGACGAGGTCGCGAGGCAGGCCCAGGTGGAGCCGATCACGACGTTGTTGCGAACGATGCCGTCATACGTCTCGTACCTTCCGTCGACCAGGCGGTAGTCGTCGGTCTCCTGGCCCAGCATCAGCGCATGGCCGTTGTCGGCGTTGCCGATGTTGACGAGGCGGTTGTTCTCGAAGATCGGGTTGCGGGCATTGCCCTTGGCATAGATGCCGATGTCCGGCACGTCGTGGATGTAGTTGCCGGCGACACGGACGCGGTCCGCACCGACGATGTCGACACCCTGGGCGTTGCTGCCCGGCTTGACCTTCGACGCGTCTTGCCAGATCTCGTTGTCGAGCACTTCGACGTCGTTGGACGTGCGCACCAGCTTGACGATGTCGGCGACGCTGCAGCACAGGCGGTTGCCCACCAGCTTGACCTTCGGCGTGTCGATCTTGATCGCGTTGCCGTCGCCACCGCCGGCGGCGCTGCCCTGGATCTCCAGGCCTTGCACCAGCCAGTACATCGGGTAGCAGTCGGTGTTGCCGCTGCCGTCGCCGACGGCGTCTTCATCGCAGGCGGAGTTGTAGAAGTACACGGTCGGGCCCGAGCTCGTGCTCTTGATCACCGGGCGCTCGCCGTTGTAGCCGCGCAGCGAGATCCACTTCGTGGCGCTGCCCGCACGGCGGATCACGACGCTCTCGGTGTAGGTGCCGGCACGCACGTCGATCGTGTCGCCGGCGCTGGCCAGGCCGACGGCCTTGTTGATCGTCTTGAACGGCGTCGTCAGCGAGGTGCCGGCGTTGCTGTCGCTGCCGGTGGTCGCCACGAAGTACGCCTTGCCGGTGCCGGTGCCCGGCGCCGTGCCGTTGCCGGTACCGCCGGTGCCGCCCGAGCCGCCGCCGGTGGAGGTCGCGGTGAACGATGCGCCGACCGCAGCCGCCGCATTCATCTGCACGGTGCAGGTGCCGGTGCCCGAGCAGGCGCCGGTCCAGCCGCTGAAGCTGTAGCCGGAAGCCGGCGTCGGGTTCAGCGTGACGGGCGTGCCGGAGTAGAAGACGCTGGTGCACGACGCGCTGCACGACACGCCAGCCGGGCTCGACGTCAGCGAGCCGCTGCCGGTGACGGTGATCGCCAGCGGGTAGGTGACCGTGGGGGTCGGGGTGGGCGTCGGCGTGGGGGTCGGCGTCGGGGTCGGGGTGGGCGTGCTGTTCGAGACGAAGCTGCCGACCACCGTGCGGTTCTGGCCCATCGTGACGTAGCAGAACTCGGTGCCGGAGCACGAACCGCCGCTCCAGCCCTTGAAGGTGTAGCCGCTGCTGGCGCGGTGGCCGATCATCACCTGCGTGCCGGCCGCGAAGCTCGCGCTGCACTGGGTGCTGCCTTCACCGCAGACGATGCCTGCGGGCTGCGAGCCGATCAGGCCGCCGGCCTGGCCGGACACCGTCAGCGTGTAGCGCGTGCCGGCCGCTGCGGCAACGCGCAGCGCTTCGGCTGATTCGGAAGCACCAGCGGCATCCGCCACATCCGTGCCTTGATCCGTCGAGGACCCGCCGCATCCAGCCAGCACGGCCGTCACGCAGAACGCGCCCAACACCTTGTGAAACCAACTCATTCGATAGCTCCTCTAGCCAATCCAAACGCCGGGCCAATCCCTGCGCCCGTCGATGCGGCATCCCTGTTTCGACGGCTGGGACGAATCATTGAACGACCAGGGGTGAGGCCTGTTACGGGAGGTCAGATCAGGGGCTTTTGTTTTTGCAAGCGATCGAATGCCGTCGACACCCCCTCGTTCACGGGGGTGGCAGAGGGGGATCGCTCCATCCATCGGAAATTACGATGGAGTGAATCAGGGTTTATCCGACGCCGAACACGTATCAGGCTTTGTTACAGACTCGTGTGCAATCGCTACAAAACGGCCTGTAGCTGACGATAAGTCCTTGATTGCGCTCAGGAATAAGCAAGGCGAAAGCCTGCCAATCCGAGCGATGGGGCTCCGTGCGTTCTCGAAGAAGGGGCCCGTTCGGGCGCCTATTGCGGCGACTGCTTCGCGGCCGGGGTATCGGCTTTTGGTTTGTCGCTGCGTTGCGCCGAATCCACATCGGCGGCCGGCGCGGCCGATTCCTGTTCCGCCAGGCGGCTCAGGCGGCGCCCGGCCTCGCTGTCCGGTGCCAGCCGCAGGCCCAGGTGGACCTTGTGCTGCACCCGCGAGGCATCGGGCGGGTAGTACGACACCGACAGCTCCAGCCCTCCCGGGCACAGCAGCTTCACGAGGTCGTTCATGAAGGACGGGCTCTTCGGGCACTTGTCGCCATACGCGCTGGTGATCTGCGCGGACTGGCGGGACGCGAAGGCGCGTGCCTGCGCTTCATCGGGAAAATCGGCGACGCCGTGCACGCTGAGCAGCGTCAGGCTCTTCGGTGTCGCGAGCAGTTCGACGGCCTTGAACTCGGGGGCCTTGTCCGGCTTGTCGATCAGCATCTCGACCATCGACGAGACGCGCGTGCGCTGTTGCGTCAATTCGCCGACGGCATACGGCGCGCCGAGCTTGTAGCCGAACAGGTCGCCTTCGGGCGGGCCGGCGTGCGCGGCGCCGCACGCGAGCGCGGCGAGCAGCACGACCAGCGCGCGTATCGGGTGAGGGTGGGTGCTTGGCATGCCGTTGGACTATATCTGCGGCGAATGGTCGCTCGTGCCAATGCACGATGAAGTGCAGCGCAATGCAGCGCATGGGCGATGCGTGCGACGCGCATAAAAAAAGCAGCACCGTGTGCTGCCTTGTTCTGGTGATCGAGCTGGTGGGCGGTGCAGGGTTCGAACCTGCGACTTCCACCGTGTGAAGGTGGCACTCTACCGCTGAGTTAACCGCCCGAGTGTCTTTCGATCACCGGCTTCGCGCAGTGCCTTGGGGGCCTCGCTGCGAAGCCACGGATTATGCCACAAGCTGTCGCCAGCCCGTCTTGCCGCCGGACGCCTTGTCGAGATCCGTGAGCTGCTTCTCGTGCGCCGCGAGTTCTTCATCGTTGGCGACGATGACCGGCAGGTCGAAGGCGCTGAAGTCGATCGCCGCGATGACGATGTCCTGCGACGAGCTGCTGCCCGCATCGATGACCAGCGAGTTCTGCCCGCGCGTCATGTTGATGTAGACCTCGGCCAGCAGCCCGGCGTCGAGCAGCGCGCCGTGCAGCGAGCGGTTCGAGTTGTCGACCTCCAGCCGCTTGCACAGCGCATCGAGCGAATTCGACTTGCCGGGGAACATCTCGCGCGCCATCAGCAGGCTGTCGCTGACGCCCGCCACGCACTCCGCGAACGGCCGGCGGCCGAGCCGGCGCAGCTCGGCGTTCATGAAGCCGACGTCGAAGCCGGCGTTGTGGATGACGATCTCGGCGCCCGCCAGGAAATCCATCAGCTCGTCGGCGATAGCGCCGAACAGCGGCTTGTCGGCCAGGAACTCGTCGGTCAGCCCGTGGATCTTCACCGCGTCTTCGTGGCTCGAGCGCTGCGGGTTGACGTAGAAGTGCTTGTTGTTGCCGGTCAGGCGCCGGTTCACCATCTCGACGCAGCCGATCTCGATGATGCGGTCGCCGGATTCCGGGCTCAGGCCGGTGGTCTCGGTGTCGAAGAAGACCTGCCTCATGCGGCCACCTTCTCGGCCGACGGCAGACCACGCCGCGCCGACCAGGCGCACAGCACGATGCCGGCCCCGATCATCGGCACGCACAGCCACTGGCCCATGCTCATGCCGAGCGCGAGGATGCCGAGGAAGGCATCCGGCTCGCGGAAGAACTCCGCAATGAAGCGGCACAGGCCATAGCCGATCAGGAAGGCACCCGACACCTGCCCCATCGGCCGCGGCTTGCGCGAGAACCACCACAGGAAGGCGAACAGCAGCAGGCCTTCCATGCCGAACTGGTAGAGCTGCGACGGATGGCGCGGCAGTGGGCTGCCCGACTCGGGAAACACCATGCCCCACGGCAGGTCGGCCGGCGCGAAGCGGCCCCACAGCTCGCCGTTGATGAAGTTGCCGATGCGCCCGGACGCCAGCCCGGTCGGCACGCAGGGGGCGATCAGGTCGGTGACCTGCCAGAACGGCCGCTTGCGCAGCCAGGCGAACACGCCCATCGCCGCGATCACGCCCAGCAGCCCGCCGTGGAAGGCCATGCCGCCCTTCCAGACCGCGAACACCTCCAGCGGGTGCGACGCGTAGTAGCCCGGCTTGTAGAACAGCACGTAGCCGAGCCGGCCACCGATCACCACGCCCAGCACGCCGTAGAACAGCAGGTCCTCGACGTCGCGGCGCGTCCAGCCAGCCTGCGCGAATTGCGTCTGCCGCACGCGGATCGACGCGAGCCACAGGAAGAGCCCGAAGGCGACCAGGTAGGTGATGCCGTACCAGTGGATGGCCAGCGGGCCGATCTGCAGCGCGACAGGATCGAATTTCGGATGAACGAGCATGGTGTGGGGAGCCGGGCAATGCGGAAGCAGGCGAACGATACCCCAGCTCAGCCCCCCGCTCAGCCGGTCAGCGATGCGCGCACGAATCGCACGAAGCGCTCGACCACCGGCCCCGCATCGCCCGGCCACACCAGGCTGGTTTCGGATTGCGGCGCCGCGCCCGCCAGCGACGGCGGCAAGCGCCGGTACAGCACACCGTCGCGCCGCAGCTGCGTCACCGATTCGGGCACCCAGGCGAGGCCGAGCCCGGCCGACACCAGGTTGACGATGGTCTGCATCTGGATCGCCTCCTGGCCGATCACCGGCGTCGCGCCGTGCCGGTGATAGAACGCGACCACCGCGTCGTGGATCGACGGCGCGATCGCCCGCGGGAAGATGATCAGCGGCTGCGCCAGCAGGGCCGGCAGCGACAGCCGGCGCGCGCCCGCCAGCGAAGAGGCGGCCGGCAGCGCCAGCACCAGCGGTTCGGTGCCGAGCGACAGGTGCTCGAGCGCCGGCGCCGGCAGCATGCCGGGCGCATGCAGCACGAAGCCGGCGTCGGCCTCGCGCTGGGCGAGCGCGGCGAGCTGCACGTCGGTGGTGGCTTCGCGCAGCTCGACGTGGATGCCCGGCTCGGCGAGGCGGAAATCGCGCAGCCAGCCCGGCAGCGGCCCGAAGCCGACCGTCGAGACGAAGCCGAGCCGCAGGCGCCCGACCGCCCCGCTGCCGGCCGCGCCGGCGACCGCCGCCAGCGCAGCCGCCTGCTGCAGCAGCTGGCGCACCGGCGACACCAGCGCCTCGCCGGCCGGCGTCAGCGCGACACGGCGCCGCGTGCGGTCGAACAGCGGCGTGCCGAGCCGCGCCTCGATCTGGCGGATCGCGAGCGTCAGCGGCGGCTGCGTCATGTTGAGCTGCTGCGCCGCCCGGCCGAAATGCAGCGTCTCGGCCAGCACCAGGAACTGCCGCCACGCCCGCAGTTCGATGGCCGGCACGCGGAACTCGTCAGCCATCGCCATCACTCATACATCAAACATATCAATCCACCACGCTGGATATATTGGACGACATTCTGCACGCGATCGATACTGGCGCTCCCCCCGAGCATCCGCCAGGAGACATTCCGATGAGCAGCCCCGTCAACCGCCGTTCGAAGAACATCACCGAAGGCGTCGCGCGCGCGCCGAACCGCTCGATGTATTACGCGCTCGGCTACCAGGAAGGCGACTTCAAGAAGCCGATGATCGGCGTGGCCAACGGCCATTCGACGATCACGCCCTGCAACTCCGGGCTGCAGAAGCTGGCCGATGCTGCGGTGGCCGGCATCGAGGAAGCCGGCGGCAACGCGCAGATCTTCGGCACGCCGACCATCAGCGACGGCATGGCGATGGGCACCGAGGGCATGAAGTACAGCCTGGTGTCGCGCGAGGTGATTGCCGACTGCATCGAGACCTGCGTCGGCGGCCAGTGGATGGACGGCGTGCTGGTGGTCGGCGGCTGCGACAAGAACATGCCCGGCGGCATGATGGGCATGTTGCGCGCCAACGTGCCGGCGATCTACGTCTACGGCGGCACGATCCTGCCGGGCCGCTACAAGGGCCAGGACCTGAACATCGTCAGCGTGTTCGAGGCGGTCGGCCAGTTCAGCGCCGGCAACATGAGCGAGGAAGACTTCTGCGAGATCGAGCGCCGCGCGATCCCCGGCAGCGGCTCCTGCGGCGGCATGTACACCGCCAACACGATGAGTTCGTCGTTCGAGGCGCTCGGCATGGCCCTGCCCTTCAGCAGCACGATGGCCAACCCGCACGACGAGACCGCCAACACCGCGAAGGCGGCGGCACGCGTGCTGGTCGAGGCGGTGAAGGCCGACCTGAAGCCGCGCGACATCGTCACGAAGAAGTCGATCGAGAACGCGGTGGCGGTGATCATGGCCACCGGCGGCTCGACCAACGCGGTGCTGCACTTCCTCGCGATCGCGCATGCGGCCGAGGTCGAGTGGACGATCGACGACTTCGAACGGGTGCGCCGCAAGGTGCCGGTGCTGTGCGACCTGAAGCCTTCGGGCAGGTACCTGGCGGTCGACCTGCACCGTGCCGGCGGCATCCCGCAGGTCATGAAGGTGCTGCTGAAGGCCGGCCTGCTGCACGGCGACTGCATGACGATCACCGGCAAGACGGTGGCCGAGAACCTGGCCGACATCCCCGACGTGCCGCGTGCCGACCAGGACGTGATCCGCACCATCGACAACCCGATGTACACCGAGGGCCACCTCGCGATCCTGAAGGGCAACCTGTCGCCCGAAGGCTGCGTCGCGAAGATCACCGGCCTGAAGAACCCGGTGATCACCGGCCCGGCGCGGGTGTTCGACGACGAGCAGTCGGCGCTGGCCGCGATCATGGCGCGCAAGATCGTTGCCGGCGACGTGATGGTGCTTCGCTACCTGGGCCCGAAGGGCGGCCCGGGCATGCCGGAGATGCTGGCCCCGACCGGTGCGCTGATCGGCCAGGGGCTGGGCGAATCGGTGGGCCTGGTGACCGACGGCCGCTTCTCGGGCGGCACCTGGGGCATGGTGGTCGGCCACGTCGCGCCCGAGGCCTATGCCGGCGGCAACATCGCGCTGGTGCACGAAGGCGACTCGATCACGATCGACGCCCACACGCTGACGCTGCAGTTGAACGTCAGCGACGCGGTGCTGGCGCAGCGGCGCGCCGCCTGGACGCCGCCGAAGCCGCGCTACACCCGTGGTGTGATGGCCAAGTTCTTCAAGAATGCCGCGAGCGCCAGCCAGGGCGCGGTGCTCGACAAGATCGACTGACGGGATCGGCCAGTCGCCCCGCGGGGCGACTGGCGCGTTATCAGACTTTGCGCTTCTTGCGGCGGCCGCGGTGGTCCATGCCGAGCTTCTCGAGGCTTTCCTTGCGCCGATTGGCCACGCGCTCGTCCATCTTCTCGATTTCCTTGCGCTTGGTGTAGCCGGTGGCATCCGCGAAGATCCACCAGACGAAGGCCAGGCCGAAGGGCCAGCACATCTTCCACCAGTCGCCCGGCCACACCAGGTCGGCCAGCGGCCCGATGCCTGCGAGGTTCGACAGGATCAGCAGCACCCCCAAAACGACGAAATACATGATCTTCCCTCGGCCTTCCGGCTTGTCCTACGCCAATGCACGGTCAACCGCGCCACGTAGAATTCGTTGAGTTGTCCAGTGATCGAAATGTAATGGATGGCTCCCCACCTCTTCGGAAGGAAATCATGAAGTCGCTGCTTTCGCTGATCGTTGCCCTCTCTGCCCTGGCGGCCGCACCGGCTTTCGCCAACCCGGAGCTGGCGCAGAAGAAGAACTGCATGGCCTGCCACGCCATCGACAAGAAGGTGGTCGGCCCGGCCTACAAGGAGGTCGCCGCGAAGTACGCCGGCCAAAAGGACGCCGTCGACAAGCTGTCGCAGAAGGTCATCAAGGGCGGCGCCGGCGTGTGGGGCGCAGTCCCGATGCCCGCCAACACCCAGGTGTCGGATGCCGAGGCCAAGACCTTGGTCACCTGGATCCTTTCCTTGAAGTGACCCACCCCGAAGGCGCTGGCGCGCCCTCCCTCTCAAGGGGGCGCCGCCAGTGGCCCGGCAAAGCCGGCTCCACGGCGCCTGCTGGATGTAGAAGGCCCCTTTGCGGGCCTTCGTCTTTTGTGATCAGTAAGCCTGCCCCAGCTGCTCGAGGATCGCTGGATTCTCCAGCGTGCTGGTGTCCTGCGTCACTGCCTCGCCCTTGGCCACCGAGCGCAACAGGCGCCGCATGATCTTGCCGGAGCGCGTCTTCGGCAGGTTGTCGCCGAAGCGGATGTCCTTCGGCTTCGCGATCGGGCCGATCTCCTTGCCGACCCAGTCGCGCAGCTGCTTGGCGATCGCCTTCGCTTCGTCGCCGGTCGGGCGCGGGCGCTTCAGCACGACGAACGCACAGACCGCCTCGCCGGTCGTGTCGTCCGGGCGGCCGACCACCGCGGCCTCGGCCACCAGGTCGGTGCAGCTCACCAGCGCCGACTCGATCTCCATCGTGCCCATCCGGTGCCCGCTGACGTTCAGCACGTCGTCGATGCGGCCGGTGATCGTGAAGTAGCCGGTCTTCTCGTCGCGGATCGCGCCGTCGCCGGCCAGGTAGTAGCGGCCCTGGAAGTCGGCCGGGTAGTAGCTCTTCTTGAAGCGCTCCGGGTCACCGTAGATCGTGCGGATCATCGCCGGCCATGGCTTCTTGACGACCAGGATGCCGCCCTGCCCGTTCGGCACGTCCTTGCCGGTCTCGTCGACGACGGCGGCGATGATGCCGGGGAACGGCAGCGTGCACGAGCCCGGCACCAGCGGCGTCGCGCCCGGCAGCGGCGTGATCATGTGGCCGCCGGTCTCGGTCTGCCAGAAGGTGTCGACGATCGGGCAGCGGCCGCCGCCGATGTGTTCGTGGTACCACTCCCACGCGGCCGGGTTGATCGGCTCGCCGACCGAACCCAGGATGCGCAGCGAGCCCAGGTCGTAGTTGCGCGGGTGCACCGCCGCGTTGCTCTCGGCCGCCTTGATCAGCGAGCGGATCGCCGTCGGCGCGGTGTAGAAGATCGAGACCTTGTGGTCCTGGATCATCCGCCAGAAGCGGCCGGCGTCCGGGTACGTCGGCACGCCCTCGAACACGATCTCGGTGCCGCCCAGCGCGAGCGGCCCGTAGGCGATGTAGGTGTGGCCGGTGACCCAGCCGATGTCGGCGGTGCACCAGAAGATGTCGTCGGGCTTCAGGTCGAAGGTCCACTTCGTTGTCAGTGCCGCATGCAGCAGGTAGCCGCCGGTCGAGTGCTGGACACCCTTCGGCTTGCCGGTGGAGCCGGAGGTGTACAGCAGGAACAGTGGGTGCTCGGCACCGACCCATTCCGGCTCGCAGGTCACCGGCTGCGCGGCGGTCAGCTCGTGCATCCAGCGGTCGCGCGACGCATCGAAGGCGATCGTGCCGCCGGTGCGCTGGTAGACGATCACGCTCTTGATGCTCTCGCAGCCGCCGAGCGCGATCGCGTCGTCGACGATCGCCTTCAGCGGCAGCTGCTTGCCGCCGCGCAGTTGCTCGTCGGCGGTGATCACCATCACCGCGCCGGCATCCTCGATGCGGTCGCGCAGGCTCTGCGCCGAAAAGCCTCCGAACACCACCGAGTGGGTCGCACCGATGCGCGCGCAGGCCTGCATCGCGACCACGCCCTCGACCGACATCGACATGTAGATGACGACGCGGTCGCCCTTCCTGACACCCTGCGACTTCAGCGCGTTGGCCATGCGGCAGGTCTTCGCGAGCAGGTCGCGGTAGCTGACGCGCGTCACCTGGCCGTCATCGGCCTCGAAGATGATCGCGGTCTTGTCGCCGAGGCCGGCCTCGACCTGCTTGTCCAGGCAGTTGTACGAGACGTTCAGCGTGCCGTCCTCGAACCACTTGAAGAACGGCGCCTGGCTGCTGTCGAGCGTCTTGGTGAACGGCGTCTTCCAGGTGACCATCTCGCGGGCGAGGCGGGCCCAGTAGCCTTCGTAGTCGGCCTCGGCCTCGGCGCACAGCTTGTCGTAGGCGGCCATGCCGGACACATGGGCTGCCTTGGCCAGTGCCGCGGGCGGCGGGTAGACCTTGTGCTCGCTCGAACTCATTGCTTGTCTCCTTCAGCGGTTTCCAAATTCTGCTCGCACCATAGACAGCTGCTCTTACGAACGACTGACGAAGGCGCCCGGGGTCTTCACCGATGGTGCGCCCACTACAATTTCCGGCAACCGGACTATCCCTGCACGACCCCATGGCCCAGATCCCCGATCACAGCAACAGCAAGCTGCGCCCCCTGCCCAACCTCATCTTCATGAGCCGTTGGCTGCAGCTGCCGCTGTACCTCGGGTTGATCCTGGCGCAGGCGGTGTACGTGTTCCATTTCTGGGTCGAGCTGGCGCACCTGATCGAAGCGGCCTTCGGCAGCCAGACGGCGCTGCAGGCGGTGTTCAGCGCGGTGGGGGTCAGCGGGGATGCCGCCAAGGGCACCAAGCTGACCGAGACCACGATCATGCTGGTGGTGCTCGGGCTGATCGACGTGGTGATGATCTCCAACCTGCTGATCATGGTGATCGTCGGCGGCTACGAGACCTTCGTGTCGCGCATGAACCTCGAAGGCCACCCCGACCAGCCCGAATGGCTGAGCCACGTGAACGCCTCGGTGCTGAAGGTGAAGCTCGCGACCGCCATCATCGGCATCTCGTCGATCCACCTGCTGAAAACCTTCATCAACGCCGACGCGCTGAGCGACCGGGTGCTGATCGCGCAGACGGTGATCCACTGCGCGTTCCTGCTGTCGGCGATGGCGATCGCGGTGACGGACCGGCTGCTGCCCAGGGGGCCTGCGGATCACTGACCCCGGCGCCCTGCGCCCAGCAACAGCAGCGTGCCGATGACGCCGGCGATCAGCGAGCCGCACAGCACGCCGAGCTTGACCTGCGTCTCGTAGTCACCGCCCCGGCCCTCGAAGGCCAGCGCGCCGATGAACAGGCTCATCGTGAAGCCGACGCCGCACAGCACGCACACACCGAAGAACTGCCGCGTGCTCGCGCCGGCCGGCAACTCGGCACCGGCCAGCCGGATCAGCAGCCACGACGCACCGAACACCCCGATCGCCTTGCCGAGCACCAGCCCGGCGGCAATGCCCAGCGGCACCGTCTGCGCGAGCGTCGAGAAGCTCACGCCCTGCAGCGACACGCCGGCATTCGCGAACGCGAACATCGGCAGCACCGCGAACGCGACCCACGGGTGCAGCGCGTGCTCGGTCATCTCCAGCGGCGAGTGCCCATCGTCGCCCGCGCCCCGCAGCGGGATCGCCAGCGCCGTCGCCACGCCGGCCAGCGTCGCATGCACGCCCGACTTCAGCACGCACACCCAGATCACCAGCCCGACGATGACGTACGGCCCGACGCTCGTCACCCGGCTGCGGTTCATCAGGAACAGCACGATGCCGCCGGCCAGCGCCGCGCCCAGCATCGCGAGCGACACATCGGCGGTGTAGAAGAACGCGATCACGACGATCGCGCCGAGGTCGTCGATGATGGCCACCGCCGTCAGGAACACCTTCAGCGAGGCCGGCACCCTTGAGCCGAGCAGCATCAGGATGCCGAGCGCGAAGGCGATGTCGGTGGCCGCGGGAATGGCCCAGCCGTGCAGCGCGACCGGGTCGTGCAGGTTGATGGCCGCATAGATCAGCGCCGGCACCGCCATGCCGCCGATCGCCGCGCCGGCCGGCAACAGCGCCTGCCGGGCCGAGGCCAGTTCGCCGGCCAGCATCTCGCGCTTGATCTCGAGCCCGACCAGGAAGAAGAACACCGCCATCCACAGGTCGTTGACCCACAGCAGCAGCGGCTTGGCCAGCACCAGCAGGTCGCCGCCGACGCGCAGCTCGCCCGGCAGGTTCACGAAACGCTGGTAGGCCTCGTGCCACGGCGAATTGCTGACCACCAGCGCGATCGCCGCCGCGAGCGCCAGCACGACGCCGCCGGCCGATTCGGACGCAATGAAGCGCCGGATGCTGTTCAGCATGAGTTCTCCCTCGTTCAGTAAAATCGCGGGCACAAGCCATGCCCACATTGCCCCGTCGTCGGGCATTGTTCCGCAGTTCCGCCCCACTTTCCGGGATAGCCACATGACCTCGATCCGCTACACCGACCTGGTTGACAGCGTCGCCGCCGCATTGCAATACATCAGCTACTACCACCCGGCCGACTACATCGCGCACCTCGCGCGGGCGTACGACGCCGAGCAGGGCCCGGCCGCGAAGGATGCGATCGCGCAGATCCTGACTAACTCGAAGATGTGCGCCGAGGGGCGCCGCCCGATCTGCCAGGACACCGGCATCGTCAACGTCTTCATGAAGATCGGCATGGACGTGCGCTTCGAGGGCTTCCCGTCGGGCGTCGAGGAAGCCGTCAACGAAGGCGTGCGCCGCGGCTACCTCGACCCCGAGAACAAGCTGCGCGCGAGCATCGTGGCCGACCCGCACTTCGAGCGCAAGAACACCAAGGACAACACGCCGGCGGTGATCCACATGAGCCTGGTGCCGGGCAGCACGGTCGACATCCAGATCGCGGCCAAGGGCGGCGGCAGCGAGAACAAGAGCAAGTTCGTGATGATGAACCCGAGCGACAGCCTGGTCGACTGGGTGCTGAAGACGGTGCCGACGATGGGCGCCGGCTGGTGCCCGCCGGGCATGCTGGGCATCGGCATCGGCGGCACGGCCGAGAAGGCGATGCTGCTCGCGAAGGAATCGCTGATGCAGGACATCGACATGTACGAGCTGAAGGCGCGCGGCCCGCAGAACAAGCTCGAGGAACTGCGCATCGAGCTGTGCGACAAGATCAACGCGCTGGGCATCGGCGCGCAAGGCCTGGGCGGCCTGACCACCGTGCTCGACGTGAAGATCGCCACCTACCCGACGCATGCGGCCAGCAAGCCGGTCGCGATGATCCCGAACTGCGCGGCCACGCGGCATGCGCACTTCGTGCTCGACGGCTCCGGCCCGACCTTCCTCGAAGCGCCCAGCCTCGACCTGTGGCCCGACGTGAAGTGGGCGCCCGACTACAACAAGAGCCGCCGCGTCAACCTCGACACGCTGACGCGCGAAGAAGTGGCGAGCTGGAAGCCGGGCGAGACGCTGCTGCTGAACGGCAAGATGCTGACCGGCCGCGATGCCGCGCACAAGCGGATTCAAGACATGCTCGCCAAGGGCGAGAAGCTGCCGGTGGACTTCACCAACCGCGTCATCTACTACGTCGGCCCGGTCGACCCGGTGCGCGACGAGGTGATGGGCCCGGCCGGCCCGACCACCGCGACGCGCATGGACAAGTTCACCGAGATGATGCTGGCGCAGACCGGGCTGATCGGCATGATCGGCAAGGCCGAGCGCGGCCCGACCGGCATCGAGGCGATCAAGAAGCACAAGTCGGCCTACCTGATGGCGGTGGGCGGCGCGGCCTACCTGGTGTCGAAGGCGATCCGCAAGGCCGAGGTCGTCGGCTTCGCCGACCTGGGCATGGAAGCCATCTACGAGTTCGAGATCAGCGACATGCCGGTGACGGTGGCGGTCGATTCCGAAGGCACCTCGGTGCACACCACCGGCCCGAAGGAATGGCAGGCGAAGATCGGCAAGATCCCGGTGGCGGTCGCCTGAGCCATGGGTTGACGTGCACGCCCTGCCCTTCGCACTGACGAAGATCCAGGCGCCGCGCCCGCGCGGCGAGCACCTGGTCCGGCCGCAGCTCGAAGGGCGTCTCGCTTCTGCCATCGGCCAGGCGAGGCTGATGCTGCTGAGCGCGCCGGCCGGTTTCGGCAAGACCGCGCTGATGGCGCAACTGCTCGCATCGATCGAGCAAGGCCCCGGCGGCGCCGTCGCCTGGATCGCCGCCGACGATGACGACGACCTCGCCCGCTTCGTCGCTTGCCTGGTGGCCGCGCTGGAGCCGCATGACCTGCCGTGGCGCATCTCGCCGCAGGCGCTGGCGACGCTCGGCCAGCAGCCGCGCGGCTTGCGCCGCACCGCCGACGAACTGCTGAGCGCGCTCGGTGGCGCCGACCTGCAGCAAGGGACAGGGCATGGCCTGATCGTGCTGGACGACGCTCACCGCATCGCCGATGCGCGCATCTTCGAGCTGCTCGACCTGCTGCTGGAGCACCTGCCCGCGCCATGGACCGTGCTGCTCGCGAGCCGCACCGATCCACCGCTGTCATTGGCGCGGCTGCGCGCGCAGGGCGAGCTGCTCGAACTGCGCCAGGCCGAGCTGGGCTTCGCCGACGACGAGGTGCGCGCGTTCGCGGCCGGACGCGGCGCCGGCACGGAACTCGCGCAGTCGCTGATCGAGCGGCTGCAAGGCTGGCCGGCCGGCATCCGCTTGAGCCTCGATGCGGCAACGCTCGCCGGCCCGCGCGCACCGGCGGCGCTCGGCCAGCGCCACCTGTTCGACTACCTCGCCAGCGAGGTGCTGGCCGACATGCCGGACGGGCTGCGCCGCTTCCTGCTGCAGACCTCGGTGCTGGCCGAGCTGGAGGCCGGCCGCTGCGCCGCGCTGACCGGCGACCCTCAGGCCGCCGACAAGCTCGACGACATCGAGCGCCGCGGCCTGTTCGTCACCGTGCTTGACGGGCCGCAGCTGACGCTGCGGCTGCACGACCTGTTCCGCGATTTCCTCGAAGACCGGCTGCGCCAGGAATCGCCCGAAGCACTCACCGGCCTGCTGCAGCGCGCCGCCGACACCGAGCCCGACGACGCACGCCGCATCGCCTACCTGCAGCGCGCCGGCGACTGGGCGGCGGCCGAGGCCGCGCTGAACGCCGTCGCCCGCGGCTGGCTCACCGACGGCCTGCTGACGCAGACGCAGCGGCTGCTGGCGCAGTTTCCGCCTGCGTGGCGCGAGCGTTCGTCGCCGCTGATGCTTCTGCAAGGGCTGGCCGCGTGGGCGCGCTGGGAGTTCCTGGCGATGGCCGGGCACTTCCAGCAGGCGCTGCGCCTGGCCGAGCAGCAAGGCCTGGGCGACCAGGCACAGCGGGCGCGCGCGTACGTCGCGCTGAGCCTGTGCCAGGTCGACCAGCGCGACGAGGCGGCGGCCCTGCTCGCCGAGCTGCGCGCGCAGCCGCTGCCGCGCGAGGCCGAGGTCACGACGCTGACCGCCAGCCTGTGGCACGCCGGCGACTACGGGCCGGTCGCGCCGTCGGCCGGCTACATGGCGCGGCGCAACGAGCTGCTGGCCGATTGCACCGACATCGGCCTGTGGTACCAGGCGACGCCGAACCCGCGCGACGTGACGCTGCCCGGCGTCGCCCCGGCCCTGACGCTGTTCGTCGAACGCGCGCTGCGGCTGGCGCCGGAGCACCCGACCGCGATGAGCGCGATCGCGTGGCTGTTGTACGGGCTGATCGCGCTGTGGCACGGCGACGCGGCGCGTGCCGCCGAGCGGCTGGAGCGTGCGGACGAAGAGGCGCGCTGGCTCGGCAGCCCGCGCAACGTCTGCACGATGCTGGCGCTGGCGCGCGGCATGCTGCATGCGCTGCGTGGTGACATCGATGCGATGCGCGCGGCGGCGGCCCACCTGCTGGCCGACCCCGACCAGGAGCCACCGAGCGCACGCCGCGAGAAGCTGCGCCGCAACATGCAGTTCCAGGCGCTGCGGCTGGCGATGATCGCCGACGACGGCGAACGTGCCGGCACGCTGGTCGCCGCGTTGGGCGCGCCCGACCTGCTGGTCTCCACGCGCATCGCGCAACGTGCGCGAGAACTGGCGCTGCCGGCCATCGCGGCCGAGCTGGCCGGGCGCTGGCCGCAGGTGGTCGACTGCTGGCAGGCGGCGCTGCAGACGCCGGATGCGCTCGAGTGGTACGGGCTGCTGACCGAAGGGCGGCTGCGGCTGGCTGCGGCGCTGGTGCGGCTGGGGCGGCAGCGCGAGGCAGCGCCCCTGGTCGAAGCCGCGGTACTGCGCTGCGCGAGCGATGGCTGGATCGGCTCGGCACTGCTGGCCGGCCCGCGCGCGCTGGCACTACTGGCGCACGGCGGGCTGGTGCTGAGCGCCGGCGCGCAAGCGGCGCTCGCGAACTGGCTGGACAGCGCGGAGCGGCTGCGTGGGCATCAACCGCCGCGCGCCGAAGTTGCGCCGGGGGTCCCCGTCCTCGCGCCCGCCGCACCGGCAGCCGGCCGGGGCCCGCTGGCGGTCCTCAGCACCCGCGAGCGCGAGGTGCTGGAACGCCTGGCCGCCGGCGACAGCAACAAGCTGATCGCGCGCGCGCTCGAACTGAGCCCGCACACGGTGAAGCGGCATGTCGCGAACGTCCTCGACAAGCTGGGGGCTCGGACGCGCGGCCAGGCGGCTGCGCGCTGGCGTGACCAGCAGTCGGTGGAGAAAGAGGCCTCGCGCACCGCGTGATCCGCGATGGAACCGAAGCGTGCCTGCTGAACACTCAGGCCGGTGTCCATTCGACGACCTTCACGGAGAAATCATGAAACGTTCCATCTCCCTCGACACCGCGCCGTCGCGCCGCCTCGTTCCTCACTTCTCGGGCGATCCGGCTGGAAAGGCCGAACTGCAGAGAGTGCTCGAAGGAATGGCCGGCATCGACACGTCGCGAGAAGACGCGTGCGTGCGCACGTTCCAGGCCGAAGGGATCATGCCCAATCCCGCGAGGTTTGAGGGTGCGGCCGATGCCCAGTTCATCCTCTACTGGTGTGCGGACCACGAGCTTGTCGACCCTTTCCTGACGGCGGCCAAAGCCTACGACGCGCAGGCGCACCCTCCGGGCACGAGCCGCTACCGCGGCCACGGCATTGATCTCGAGTTCGAGAACATCGCTCCGAAAAAGCTTCACTTCTTCATCGACGTCCTGCCCGGTTGCCCGGAGATCACCAGCATCGAGCTGCCGATCCCTTCGAGCCCCGCGCAGGCCGGCAAACTCGCCCAGGCTCTGGGAGACAACATCGGCCTGAATTCGCTCACGCTGTACGTGCACGAGAAAGCGCCACTGAAAGCCGGCGCATTGGCTCGGCTGTTCTCGCATCCCACGGCACGCGACAAGCCCTTGGCAGAGCTGGAAATCATCGTGAAGGCCGCGCCGGCCGACACCGACACCGACGATTGGAGGCGCCGATTGTGCGGTTCGCTGTCGAAACACCTGATGGCGGAAGCAGTCTGGCTGACCTTGCCTTGGTCCGACGAGCTATTGGGATGGCTGATGCAAGCGAGCCGCGAGAGCCCCTGCCTGTCATCGCTGGACTTGAGCGGAAATTTTCAGGACTGCACAACGCTGCAGGATCTGGTGGTGGATGCGTTGCAGAGGCCGGACTGCAAGCTGACGTCCCTGTCGTTGACCGGCGCCACATTCGAGCAGGAATCGGCCGATGCAGTGATCGAGGCTGTCGAGAAAAACACATCATTGCGCCACCTGCACCTGGGCGAGACGGAACTGACGGCCGAAGCATCCAAGCGGATGACGGCGGCTCTGGAGCGCAACCGCGCGCTCGCGGAACGGGTCTACAAGCAGATCCATGGATGGCATGGGTTCTTCACCGGCCCCCAGCAGGCGTGACCGCCGCATCGACCGGCTCACACCACCACCGGCTCCGGCTCCAGCCGGATGCCGAAGCGCCCGTACACGCTCTCCTGGATCGCGCGCGCCAGCGTCACCACCTCGGAGCCGATCGCGCCGCCGCGGTTGACGATCACCAGCGCCTGCTTCTCGTAGACGCCGGCGCGGCCGATGCTCTTGCCCTTCCAGCCGCAGGCGTCGATCATCCAGCCGGCGGCCAGCTTCACGCTGCCGTCGGGCATCGGGTAGTGCACGATCTCCGGATCGCGGCCGATGATGTCGCGGCACTGCTCGGGCGTGACCACCGGGTTCTTGAAGAAGCTGCCGGCGTTGCCGACCAGCGCCGGGTCGGGCAGCTTCGCGCGACGGATCGCGCAGACCCAGTCGAACACCTGCTGCGGGCTCGGCGCGTGGATGCCGGTCTCGGCCATCTTGCGTTCAAGCTCCAGGTAGCCGAGCACCGGCTGCCACGGCTTGGGCAGCCGGAACCGCACCCGGGTGATCACGCTGCGGCCGGCCAGCGAGTGCTTGAAGACGCTGTCGCGGTAGCCGAAGGCGCAGATGCCGCTCGCGAGCGTCACGCTGCGGCCGGTGACCAGGTCGACGGCATCCAGCGATTCGAAGCGGTCTTTCAATTCGATGCCGTAGGCGCCGATGTTCTGCACCGGCGACGCCCCCACCGTGCCGGGGATCAGCGCCAGGTTCTCGAGGCCAGGCCAGCCCTGGGCCAGCGTCCACGCGACGAACTCGTGCCAGTTCTCGCCGGCGCCGGCCTCGACGATCCAGGCGCTGTCGGTCTCGCGCAGCAGCGCCCGGCCCTTCACCTCGACTTTCAGCACCACCTGCGGCATGTCGCGCGTCAGCACGATGTTGCTGCCGCCGCCCAACACGAACTTCGGGGCGAGCCCGAGCTGGGGGTGGTCGACGACGCGGCGCACGTCGGCATCGGCCGCGATGCGCACCAAAGTGTGTGCGACAGCCGGCAGTCCGAAGCTGTTGTAGGGTTTCAGGCTGACGCCCGACTCGATTTGCATGCGAGAATTTTCGCTGATCCAGCGAGGAATTACCGACCATGCCCAGCTTCGATGCCGTACTCGACCCCAACCTCGTCGAAGTGCGCAATGCCGTGGACCAGACCGCCAAGGAAATCGGCACCCGTTTCGACTTCAAGGGCTCGTCGGCCCGTGTCGAATTGAAAGAAAAGGAACTGACGGTCTACGCCGACAGCGACTTCCAGATCGGCCAGGTGATGGACATCCTGCTGGCCAAGCTCACCAAGCGCAGCGTCGACATCCGCTTCCTCGATCGCAGCGCGAAGATCGAGAAGATCGGCGGCGACAAGGTCAAGCAGCTGATCACCGTCAAGAACGGCATCGACAGCGACACCGCGAAGAAGATCCAGACGCTGATCAAGCAGAGCAAGATGAAGGTGCAGGCCGCGATCCAGGGCGACACGGTGCGCGTCACCGGCGCCAAGCGCGACGACCTGCAGGCCGCGATGGCGTTGATCCGCAAGGAAGTGCCCGACGCGCCGCTGAGCTTCGACAATTTCAGAGACTGATGCGCCGCGCACTCGCAGCAGCCGCGATGGCGGCCGGCGCGCTGTGCGCCACGGCCGCCTGCGCGCAGGCGGTGTCGCTCAGCGGCTCGCTGGGTGACAAGGCGCTGCTGATGATCAACGGCGCGCCGCGGACGGTGGCCGTCGGCAGCACCGTGCAAGGGGTCAAGCTGATCAGCATGGCGGGCGGCGAGGCGATCGTCGAGGTCGGCGGCGAGCGCCAGCAGCTGCGGCTCGGCGGTGTGCAGGTCAGCCTGGGCGCGGCGCCGGTCGAGGGCGGCGGCAGCCGCATCGTGCTGCCGGCTGGCCCGGGCGGCCATTTCTTCACGCAGGGCTCGATCAACGGCAAGGCGGTGGTGTTCGTCGTCGACACCGGCGCCACCACGGTGACCATCGCGCAGTCCGAAGCGGATTCCATCGGCCTCAAGTACCGCGAGGGCCAGCGCGGCATGGTCAGCACCGCCAATGGCAACGTGCCGTCCTACCGGATCACGCTGGCTTCGGTGCGCATCGGCGACGTGCAGGTCTACAACGTCGACGCCGTCGTGCTGCCGGCCTCGATGAGCCAGGTGCTGCTCGGCAACAGCTTCCTGACGCGCTTCCAGATGAAGCGCGACAACGACACGATGACGCTCGACAAGAAGCCGTAGCCGGCCCTCACTCGGGCGGGCGTGCGAAAGCGAAGCTGACCAGCGCCACCACCCCGAGCACCGCCAGCAACAGCAGCAACTCGCGGTAGCCCGGCAGCGCCAGCAGCAGCCACGCCGTCAGCACCGGCGCCGCCGCGCGCGACAGCAGCGCGATCGCCGACATCGCGCCGCCGATGCGCCCGACGTGCGCGCGGCCGAAGTACTCCGGCACCAGGTTGCCGCGCACGATCGTCACCAGGCCGTTGGCAATGCCGAACAGCACCGCGAACACGATCAGCGCCGCCAGGTTATCGGCCAGCGCGAAGATCGCGAACGACAGCGGCAGGCCGCCCAGCACGACGAGCCCGAGCCCGCGCGGCGTGACGCGGCGCCCGAACGCGAGGAACACCAGGCGGCCCGCCACCTGCGCCGGTCCGATCCAGGTCAGCACGGCCAGTGCCTGCACCTCGCTGCGCCCCTTCGACGCGAAGATCGGCATCACGTGCGCCCACAGCGTCGCGGCCGCGAACGAGTACAGCGTGAAGGTGCCCGTCAGCAGCCAGAACGACCGGTGGCGCAGCGCCTCGTGCAGCGTCGCATCGTCGGCGGCGTCGTGGGCGCCGCGCGGTGCGCGCGGCGGATCGCTGCCGCGCAAGGCCCACGCATGCAGCGGCGCGACGCCCAGCAGCAGCACGCCGCCGATCACCGCCAGCGCGATGCGCCAGCCCCATGCATGGACAAGCCAGGCCGCGACCGGGAACGACAGCGTGCTGGCAAACCCGCCGACCAGCGTCAGCGACGTGATGCCGTCGCGGTAGCGCTCCGGAAATCGTTTGGTCAGCACGGTGAAGGCCGGCTCGTACAGCGTCATCGCCATCGCCGCGCCCATCAGCGCCCACGCGGCGTACAGCGTGGCCGGCTGCTCCACCTGCGACCACAGCAGGAAGCCGGCGCCGGCGAGCGCCGCCCCGAGCGTCATCACGCCACGCCCGTGCCCGCGGTCGATGGCGGCACCGGCCGCATAGCTGCTCGCGCCCCACAACGCCAGGCCGAGCGTGAAGGCGCCCATCAACACGGGTTTGCTCCACCCCAAGGCCTGCTGCATCGGCAGCACGAACGACGAGAATGCGTAGTACAGCGCCGCCCAGCTCACCAGCTGGCCGGCAGCCAGCGCGGCCACGGTGGATCGATAGGAAGTCACCGCGGGATTATCGGTAGGCCCGTTGTCGCCGCAGGGACATCTCGCAAACGCACGACCGTGCTAAAACGCGGCGAAAGTGCAGACGATGTGCGAGCGCACAGGAGACACGACGATGGATTTGAACTTCACGCCCGAAGAGCAGGCCTTCCGACAGCAGATCCGCGGCTGGGTCGCGGAGAACCTGCCGAAGGACATCAGCCACAAGGTGCACAACGCGCTGCGGCTCTCGAAGGACGATCTGCAGCGCTGGGCGAAGATCCTCGGCAAGCAGGGCTGGCACGGCTGGGCCTGGCCGACGCAGTTCGGCGGCCCGGGCTGGAACGCGATCCAGCGCCACCTGTTCGAAGAAGAATGCGCGCTGGCCGGCGCGCCGCGCGTGGTGCCCTTCGGCCCGGTGATGGTGGCGCCGGTGATCATGGCCTTCGGCTCGCCCGAGCAGCAGAAGCGCCACCTGCCCGGCATCATGAGCGGCGACGTGTGGTGGAGCCAGGGCTACAGCGAACCGGGCTCCGGCTCCGACCTCGCGTCGGTGAAATGCCGCGCCGAGCGCCGCGGCGACTACTACGTCGTCAACGGCCAGAAGACCTGGACCACGCTCGGCCAGTACGGCGACTGGATCTTCTGCCTGGTACGCACCAGCACCGAAGGCAAGCCGCAGACCGGCATCAGCTTCCTGCTGATCGACATGAAGAGCCCCGGCATCACGGTGCGGCCGATCATCACGATGGACGGCGAGCACGAGGTCAACGAGGTCTGGTTCGACAACGTCGAGGTGCCGGCGGACAACCTGGTCGGCGAGGAGAACAAGGGCTGGACCTACGCCAAGTACCTGCTGGCCCACGAGCGCACCAACATCGCCGACGTGAACCGCTCGAAGCGTGAACTGGAGCGGCTCAAGCGCATCGCGAAGGCGGAGAAGGTGTATGACGACGTGCGCTTCCGCGACGAGATCGCGAAGCTGGAGGTCGACATCGTCGCGCTGGAGATGATGGTGCTGCGGGTGCTGAGCGGCGAGAAATCCGGCAAGCAGTCGCTCGACGTGGCCGGCCTGCTGAAGATCCGCGGCAGCGAGATCCAGCAGCGCCTGACCGAGCTGCTGATGCTGGCGGCCGGGCCGTTCAGCGTGCCCTTCATCCACGACGCGATGGAAGCCGGCTGGCAGGGCGACCACGTCGGCGCGGCCTACTGCGCGCCGCTGGCGGCGACCTACTTCAACGTGCGCAAGACGACGATCTACGGCGGCAGCAACGAGGTGCAACGCAACATCGTCGCGCAGACGGTGCTGGGCTGAGGACACGACATGGACTTCGACTTCTCCGACGATCAAGAAATGCTGCGCGACTCGGTGCGCAAGTGGGTGGCCAAGGGCTACGACGCCGAGCGTCGCAAGCGCATCGTGCAGGCCGGCGGCTATTCGCGCGAAGCCTGGCGCGAGATCGCCGGCCTCGGGTTGACCGGGCTCTTCGTGCCCGAGGCGCAGGGCGGCATGGGCTTCGGGCCAACCGACGCGATGGTCGTGATGGAAGAACTGGGCCGCGGCCTGGTGCTGGAACCCTATGCGCAAGGCGCGCTGATCGCCGGCGCCGTGCTGTCGGCCTGCGCGCCGCAGCCGGCGATCGACGGCTGGCTCGAGAAGATCGCCGGCGGCGACGCGCTGGTCGTGCTGGCACACCAGGAGCGTGGGGCGCGCTACCGGCTCGCGCATGTCGAGACCTCGGCCGAGGCAGCCGGTGATGGCTGGACGCTGAGCGGCGCCAAGAGCGTCGTGCCGGCCGGTGACCAGGCGGATGCGTTCATCGTGCCGGCACGCGTGTCGGGCGCGGTCGACGACCCGGCGGGCATCGCGCTGTTCCTCGTCGAGCGCCGCGCCACCGGCGTGAAGACGCGCGGCTACGGCGGCGCCGATGGGGCGCGCGCCGCCGAGCTGGCGTTGGCCGATGCGCCGGCCATGCTGCTGGTGCCGGCCGGCGGAGCCACCCACGCGGGCCACGCGGCGCTGGAATACGCGGTCGACATCGGCATCGCCGCGCTGTGCGCCGAAGCGGTCGGCGCGATGGACCGGCTGGTCGCGGTGACCGTCGAATACATGAACACCCGCAAGCAGTTCGGCGTCGCGATCGCGAGCTTCCAGGCGCTGCGCCATCGCATCGCCGACGTGAAGATGCAGCTCGAACTCGCGCGCTCGATGAGCTACTTCGCGACGCTGAAGATGAACGAGCCGGCCGCGGCGCGCCGTCGCGCGCTGGCGCAGGCCAAGTACCAGCTCGGCGTCTCGATGCGCTTCGTCGGCCAGCAGTGCATCCAGCTGCACGGCGGCATCGGCGTCACCGACGAGTACATCGCCGGCCACTACTTCAAGCGGCTGACGGTGATGGAGCTGAGCTTCGGCGACACGCTGCACCAGCTCGGCGAAGTCTCGGACCGGATGCAGGACACCGCAGGCGTCTTCGCCTAGGGCCTGTTGACAGGCCCTAGGGCACGACCCGGCCGAACAGATCCATCGGGTGGCTGTCGTCGGCGCCGACCGCCCCGATGGCCGTGCCGGCGCCATCGGCGGGATCGCCCGCATGGATGAGCGGGCTGCCCGCGGCCGGCCGGTAGATCTGCCGGTAGCGAGACAGGACCTGCCCTGTCGTGTACAGGCGCAGCCAGACGCAGCCCTTCGACACCCGGTACGGCATCTCGGCCTGGCCTGACAGCCGGGGGTTCGCCTGCACGTCGTGCACCCCCGCCGGGTTCTGCACCATGCCCGGCAGATAGCGCGCCGAATTCGGCGCCAGCGGATTGAACCAGCCGTTGTAGTCTGCCGAGACCACCCGCGGACTGGCCACGGCGCCGCTGTCGGTCGATACCAGGGCCTTGCCGAAACCGGCCGGCACCTCGCTGAACGCGGTGAACAGGTTGTTGCGGATCGAGGTGAACACCGAGCCCGCGCCGATGTTGAACACCGGTGCGTCGTAGGCACCGGCCGAACCACCGGCATCGAAGCTGTTGTTGTGGATGTCGAGGCCGCTCTCCCCGCCGTAGACCATGATGGCGCCGTCGTATTGGGTGTTGGTGCCGCTGGCATGCGCGAAGACGTTGTGGTGAATCCTGGTACCGCTCGCCGAGCCGCGCCAGAAATTGTGTCCGCTGTCGATGGCCAGGTTGTAGCGAAACTCGCCGCCGAAATTCTGGATCGGCCACGAGCCGCCATGCACCACGTTGTGCTCGGCCAGCTCGTTGCCGGAGCTGCCTTGCAACCAGAGATTGAAGCCCTGGCTGAACCCGCCGTGGTAGTCGTGCAGCAGGTAGTTGCCCTGCACGGTGTCGTTCGACGAGTCGTGGAGCTGCAGCACCGCCCTCACCCCCATCAGGACATTGCCCTGCCCTGCAAGCAGGCCGCCGATCTGCCAGCCATTGCCGCTCACCAGCAGCATGCCGCCACCGACGCGGTTGCCCTGCAGGACCTTGCCACCGGACGTGTTGCCGGCCAGCTCGAGGACGACCGGCACCGACGGGTCGCTCGACACATAGGTGATCAGGTTGTTGGCGCGAAGCTCGTTGTTCTTCACCATCATCGAGCCACTGCCCTGGGCGCTGAAGCGCATCGCCCCGGTGGCCTCGAAGACCGAGTCTTGAATCGCCACCGAGCCCGTGGTCGCGATGTCGATGCCCAGGGCACCGAAACTGCCCAGCCCGCTGACATGCGCATTCTGGATGTGCACGGGGCCCGAGTAGCCCGCGCCGGCAAGCACCTTGAAGCCGTTGCCGATGACGGTCTTGTCCGTCCAGTCGAGGCCGGCCGAGCCGCTCAGCACCAGGTCTTGCGTCAGCGTGACCGTGCCGCCGTGCACGGGCGGGGCATCGACATGGATGGTGATGGGGGTCGGCCCGTTGACCTGCGTGCCGCCGGCGCCGGTGGCCGGGTCGTACGGCACATGGCCGACGGTCAGCACATGCTCGCCCTGCGAGAGGCCGGCGGGCAGCCGCAGCTCCCAGAGGTTGAAATCGGTGGCACTCGGCAAGGCCGCGCCGACCAGTTGCCCGTCGACATAGAAGTTCTCCCGGGTTCCGGGGCAGACGTAGGGCGGGTGTCCGGGTGGGCACAGGTAGGCATTCGGATCCCGCGCATCGGCAAGGATGCGCAGCGGCGCGCCGGCCGTGAAGTGCATGTGCGGCGCGGGGCTCTTGATGCGTGTCGCGCTGGCTCCGCTCTCGTTCCAGATCGGCTCGATGGGGTCGGAGAAGCAGGCCTCCGCGGGTGCGGGTGCGGGTGCGGGTGATGGTGCTGGTGCGGGTGCGGGTGCGGGCGCTGGTGCGGGCGCTGGCGCTGGTGCAGGTGCTGGTGCGGGCGCCGGCACAGGGCTCGGCACGGGCGCCGGTGCGGGCGCGCCGATCGGTGGTGATGTCGATGGCGCGGGCGCGTCATCCGATGCGCCGCTGCCGCATGCCCCCAGCAACAGCACGGCGGCGAACAGCCCGCTCAGCGTCGGTACGGTTCCGCGAAGGCCTTGCATGGCTCAGTTGGCCAGCCTGGGCGGTGCTTGCACGGTCGTCGGCAACGCCCCGCTGAAGGTGACGGTGCCTGCCTGGTTGCGGATCTCCAGCGTGCCACCGGTGCCGTCGGTGCTGAAGCGCGCGGTCGCCACGCTGCCGTTGGCCAGCGTGATCTGTGCCCCGGTCTGGCCGGCCGCGTCGGAGCGGGTCGCGGCGGTGAAGGCGTGGTCGGCGCCCAGCACGTTGAGAAACACCGACGCGTTGCCGTTCGAATCGGCCACGTCGACGCGCGAACCGGCATTCATGTCGTCATCGGCCGTGGGCCACGAGATCGCCTGCGAGGCGAGCCCGGTGGGAGCGAGGCGCACCACGTCGAGCTGGTTGCTGCCGCTCATCGCGGTGATGCGGTCGCCCGAGAGCGTGGGCGTGCCCGGCAGATTCAGCGTCCAGATGCGGCTGATGCCGCTGCCGCTGGTCTGCACGCGGTCGAGGATCACGAGCGTGGCGGGCTTGATGAACAGAAACTCGCGCTCCACCTTCGCCACCACCGCCTTGCCGCCGTACATCGGTGTGACCCGCGCCAGGCCATAGGCGTAGACGGGCGTGTCGGCCAGGGCTTGCATCGCGCAGCTGGCGCCGTAGGTCTGCTCCACCAGCTTGCCGTTCTGCTCGATGCGCACCAGGTTGTGCGGCGTCTCGTACTGGGCCAGGCCCGAGTGCGAATCGATGTTTTCGTCGAAGGCGAGCCAGTTGCCCTTGAACATCACGAAGCTGCCCTGGTCGTGGTGGGCATGGCTCTCGGTGTAGGGGCCGCAGATCAGGTTGGCATAGGTGGCATCGCCGGCCCAGGCCGAACGCATCGAGAACTGGCCGGTGCCGCTGCCCCAGTGGGCGGTGGGCAGGCGGCTCAGCGGCTGTGCGGCGATGTCGGACTGGTCGTACAGGTAGTCGACCCAGTACTCGAAGGCGTTCGCCATGCGCGGCACCGACGACTGCGCCAGCAGCGACCTGGAGACGCCCGCCATCGCGTCAGACGGGTACAGGCGCGACAGCACCTCGAGGTACTGGCGGTGGTAGTCGAACAGCGCGGCCGTCGAGTCGCGCGAATGGTCGCCGGTCGGCGAGATGCGGTCCAGGGTCGGCACGATGTCGTGCATGAACTTGTCGAACGACGCGAGCGTGTGCGGGGTCGCGTCCGCGATGCGCTCGCCGGTGGATTTCTCCCACAGGTGGTAGAGGTCGAACAGGCCGTTCATTGCCGTGCCGTAGCCGGTGCCTTCGCGCGAGCCGCCGCCCTGCAGGTCGCGGGTGAAGGTCGGCACGAGCTGGTTGGCGATCTTCTCGGTGCGGAACTTGTCCAGCCAGGTCGAGGCCTGCGTGTTTTCGCCGTAGGTGGCGAGGCCGAGCAGCATGGTCGCGCGCAGGAACGAGTAGTAGTAGTTGTTCGATGGGTTGTCGACCGACCAGCCGCTCCAGGCGTAGGTGGTGTTGCCCCATCTGGCCTGCGTGTGGTTCCACACGTTCCAGACCGCCTGGTTGCCGTAGGTCGCCCAGCGCGTGCGCTGGGTCGCCGTCATCTGCGAGCGGCACCAGTCGTACACCATCGCCATGTTGCCGATCGTGCCGCCGACATCGAGGTAGCTGTCGCCAGCCACCGTTGCAGCCGCATTCCTGTTGATCAGCGCTTCTTCGGATTGCACGAAGATCTCGGTCTGGTCGACCGCGTACTGGCAGTAGGACGCCTTGCCCGTCACCTGGGACAACAGCGCCGCCTGCCAGGGGCCGAACAGATAGATGTCGGCACCGGCGATCTGCGAATCGACCATGTTCTTGAAGCGCGTCGCCGACGCCGTGTTGCTGGTCAGAGCAGTGCGCAGGCGGGTCAGCGTCGGCGCATCGGAGATCAGGATGCGCGGCGATCCGAGCGGTGCGATCGTGATGGGCAAGGGCGTGGGTGCTGGCGTCGGTGCGGGCGCGGGCGCGGGCGCAGGTGCTGGCGTCGGTGCGGGTGCGGGTGCGGGTGCGGGTGCCGGTGCCGGTGCCGGTGCTGGTGCCGGCGTCGGCGCAGGTGCGGGCGTCGGTGCGGGTGCGGGTGCGGGCGTCGGTGTCGAGCCGGAACTGGGTGTCGGTGCCGGGCCGTCATCAGACGAAGGGCCGCATCCGGCGACCAACGTGGTGGCGGCCAGCAGCGCAAGGCTGGCCTGCCGCCAAGCCGGCCTCAACCGATGCAGCCGCCTGGCAGTTGCGTGAAGGGCCAACCGAGTGTTCGCTGACGAACCATCGTGACGCATCGAGTCCATGGATTCCTCCGACAGGGCTTGAGCCCATGTGCTTTTTTCTTCTCCGGCCCTGAGGGGGTCCGGACGGACCGAATGCGACAGGCAGGTTCTTGCAGAGGGCAAGCCCACACGGTCTCTTCGGTCTCATCGAGACTGGGCACGGTGTATCACGCCACCTGTCGCGGCCGGCCAATCTGCGCAGACTGTTGCAACTGAGTGGGTGTGTCATCGCAGCTCCACCAGCCGTTTCATAATCGCCGGTCCCCGCCCCCTTCCCAGCGATGCACCCCACACCAGGCCTGAGCGCCGTCGCCGGCCTGCGCGTCGGCCACTTCACCGACAGCCGCCGGCCCACCGGCTGCACCGTCGTGCTCGCGCCCGAGGGCGCGGTCGGTGGCGTCGACGTGCGCGGCGCCGCGCCCGGCACGCGCGAGACCGACCTGCTGTCGCCGCTCAATGCCGTCGAGCACGTGCACGCGGTGCTGCTGGCCGGCGGCAGCGCGTTCGGGCTCGATGCGGCCGGCGGCGTGATGCGCTGGCTCGAGGAGCGCGGCATCGGCTACCCGGTCGGCCCGCACCGCGTGCCGATCGTGCCGGCGGCAATCCTGTTCGACCTGTCCGTCGGCGATGGCGGCATCCGCCCCGATGCCGCGGCCGGCTACGCCGCCTGCGAAGCCGCGAGCGATGCGCCGTGCGCCGAAGGCAATGTCGGCGCGGGCGCCGGGGCCTTGGTCGGCAAGCTGTTCGGGCTGGAGCGCGCGATGCGCGGCGGCTTCGGCCATGCCAGCGTCACGGTGGCGGGCATCACCGTCGGCGCGTGGGTCGCGGTCAATGCGCTCGGCGACGTGGTCGATCCGCGCAGCGGCCGCGTGCTGGCAGGTGCTCGCACCGCCGATGGCCTGGATTTGCTCGACAGCACGCAGGCGCTGCTTCGTGGCGAACTGCCGCAGCCGATGCAACCCGGTGCCGCGACGACGATCGGCGTGGTCGGCACCGACGCGGTGCTGACCAAGGCCCAGGCCAACAAGCTCGCGCAGACCGCGCACGACGGGCTCGCGCGCAGCATCAGCCCGGTCCACACGCAGAGCGACGGCGACACCGTGTTCGCGCTGGCCACCGGCGCCAGCGGGCTCGTCGCCCACCCGACGCTGCTCGGCACGATGGCCGCCGAGGCGATGGCGCGGGCCGTCGTGCGTGCGATCGAGGCGGCCACCGGCTGGGGGCCGTATCCCGCCGCGCGCGACCTGGGCCTGCCCGCATGAGCGACACCTCGGCCGACACCTTCCCGCCCATCGTCTTCGTGCACGGCAACGGCGACACCGCCGCGCTGTGGCTCACCACCGTCTGGCGTTTCGAGAGCAACGGCTGGCCGCGCGAGCGGCTGCACGCGATCGACATGCCCTGCCCGCTCGCGCGCGATGACGACGGCGTCGCGCAGCCCGGCCGCAGTTCCAGCGACGACGCGCGCCGCTGCATCGCCGACGCGGTCGAGCAGGCCTGCCGCCGGCATGGCGTCGCGCAGGTCGTGCTGATCGCCAACTCGCGCGGTGGCTTCGCGGTGCGCAACTTCACCGCGAACGGCGGTGCGGCGCGCGTTTCGCACGCGATCCTCGGCGGCACGCCGAACCACGGCGTGTGGGCCGATGCGGCGTTTCGGCCGGGCAACGAGTTCAACGGCGCCGGGCCGTTCCTGCAGCGGCTGAATGACCCAGGTAACGGCAGCGAGACGACGCCCGGCCCGCGCTGGATGACGGTGCGCTCCGACGGCAACGACAAGTACGCGCAGCCCGACGGCCTGTGGATCGGCGCGCCCGGCCGGCCGACCGGCGTCGATGCCGACAGCCCGGCACTGCGCGGCGCGCACAACGTCGTGATCGCCGGCATCGACCACCGCGAGACCTCGTTCGGCCCGGCCGCGTTCGACGCGATGTGGCGCTTCCTGACCGGCCGCGCGCCGGCGAGCCTGCAGCCCACGCCGTCGGGCGAAGCGATCGAGCTCTCGGGCTGCGTCTCGGGCCTGCATCCGCAGGCCGCGGTGCACGACAACCTGCCGCTGGCCGGCGCCACGGTCGAGGTGCATGCCACCGATGCGGCCAGCGGCGAACGCGTCGGCCCGCCGCTGTACCGCCACGTCGTCGGCAGCGATGGCGCCTGGGGCCCGCTCGCGACCGACAGCCGCACGCCGCTCGAGTTCGTCATCAGCGCGCCCGGACACAGCACGACGCACGTCTACCGCTCGCCGTTCGCGCGCTCGTCGTCGCTGGTGCACCTGCGAGCGATGCGGCTGGCGGATGTCGATGCGGATGCTGACCCCGCGGCCGACCGCGAGGCACTTTCGCTGGTGCAACTGAGCCGCCCGCGCGGCTACTTCGGCGTGCCGCGTGACCGCATCCTGCTCGACGGCCACCCGCCGGCCGGGCTGCCGCCGGGCGTGGCGGGCCTGTCATTGGCCGCCGTCAAGGTGACCGACACGGCAGGCCGTGCGGTGGCCGCAGAATTCAACGGCGAGCGCATCGTCGGCCGCGCCTGGCCGTGCGCCGAGGGGCACGTCGTGCTGCTCGAACTCCATTCCTGAACGAAAGAATCTTCGATGCGCTTGTCGCAGGTGTTGTTTTCCCAGGGCTTCGGCACGCGCCGCGAATGCGAGGGCTTGATCTGGCACGGGCTGGTGTCGGTCGGCGGGCGTGTGATCGAGGAGCCGGCCGAAGAGCTTGACACCGAGGGACTGGTGTTCACGGTGCAGGGCCGCGAGTGGCGGTTCCACGAGAAGGCGCTGGTGCTGCTGCACAAGCCGACCGGCCATGAGTGCTCGCAGAAGCCCAAGCACCACCCGAGCGTGCTGAACCTGCTGCCGCTGCCGCTGCGCAACCGCGGCGTGCAGCCGGTCGGGCGGCTCGACGAAGACACCACCGGGCTGCTGCTGCTGACCGACGACGGCACGCTGATCCACCGGCTGACCTCGCCGAAGCACCATGTGCCGAAGGTGTACGAGGTGGCCGCCAAGCACGAGGTGACGCCGGACCAGGTGGCCAAGCTGCTGGACGGCGTGGTGCTCGACGACGACCCGGCACCGGTGCGCGCCGCGGCCTGCGAGGCCACCGGCACGAACACGCTGCGGCTCACGCTGACCGAAGGCAAGTACCACCAGGTCAAGCGCATGGTGGCCGCGGCCGGCAACCGGGTCGAGGCGCTGCACCGCAGCAGCTTCGGCGAGCTGACGCTGGAGGGCGTGCCGAGCGGCGCATGGCGCTGGGTCAGCGCGGCGGAGCGGGAACAGCTCGAGCGCAAGCGCTGAGTTCGGCCTGGTCGCCTGCCATCAGAACTGCAACAGCGGCATCCGGTTTTGAAACTGCTGAATGCGGAACGCGACGATGGAGTTCGCGGTCTGCAGGCTTCTGCGTTCGTCTGCCAGAACCTCGAGCTGGTTCGTCGCCTCGAACTCGACCAGGGTCTGGCAACTGCTGTTCGACGCCATCGTCTGGATCAACTCCTGCGTGCCCACGGTCGACAACGTACGCCCCTTGATGGCCAATTTGTCGACCGTGCACAAGGCCAGTTTCTGAACGATCTCGTCGAAGGACCAGTGGTTCAGATCGCCGGACACCCCCTGCAGCGTCAATTGCGGCAACCGCCATGGCGCCTGTTCGAGCAGATGTGTCGTCAAGCTGCCGAAGAGCCGGGCCGGGCAAGACACCAGCTTCAACTCCTTGAACTGCTGCTTGCGGCTCAACACGGACAACAGCCCCCCGAGGAGGCCCGGCGCGTCGATCCACTCGCCGGCGAGCGTCAGCTTGCGCAGGCCCGGATGGTGATCGACGAGCTGATGAATGCCGGCCTGCATCTCCTGGCAGTGAATGCGGTCATCCGGGTCGACGCCGATCTTCAGCGTCTCCAGGCCGCCATACGCGTTCAGCGCCTGCGCCATCGCGCCGAAGCCGCCCGGTTGATGCCGGCAGTGCGTGAAGCCGAGTGCTTTCAGCGTGCGGTGCTTCTGCAGCGCCGCGCCGAACTCGCGGGCACCGGCCGCGCTGACCGACACGCTGACCAAGTGCACCCGCTCGAGGGTGGGGACACGGCTGAGCGCTTCAGACAGGCGCGACAGATCCCGCAGACAGTACCTCAGCCCCGCCACTTGCCCGTCCGCCATCGCCTGCGCGAACGCTTCCAGGCGCCCGTTCTCCAGATGTGCCTCGGCCTGCAGCCGCCACTCCGGCGATGGCAAGCCGCACCCGACCGCGGGCAGCACGGGTAGCACGGTCACCGGATGCACCTGCGCCTGCATCTCGATGAGGGGTTGCGGCGTGCTTTCAACGTGCCGCAACATCGCCGCCTGTTGCACCTGGTGCCGGCGAGCCTGCTGCGCAGCGCCGAGCACCAGGCGCTCCCCCACGTCGAGTGTCGTCGTGCAGGCGTCGCGCTCCAGCTCACCGAGCAGTTGATCGATCGACTCGGACTTGAGCGCGGTGTCGACTTCGATGCACTTGACCTGCCCACCCCGGATCACGGCGCACAGGGCGCCGATGCACGCGGTCTGGGGCTCCATTGCCAGGCTCTGCAGGACGAGCTTCTCGAGGGCGCCGCTGCCCAGGTCCGCCAGGCCCTTCAGAAACGACTTCACGGCAGGGGATCTCATGGCCTCGAGCACCACGCAGCCGAGCGTTGGATGACGTCCCACGGCTTGTGCCAATGCCGCCGCCTCGTTGGCATACACGATGGTGCCTCCGATGTGCAGCTCGCTCATCGAGGTGTTGACCCGCAACGCCCTGGTGAGCGCCGAAGCCCATCCCCTGACGGCACCCGTATGCCTGATCGCGAAGGTGTGAAGCGACGCCGTCCTGGCCAGTGCATCGGCAACCGCGATCAGCGATGCGCCGTCCGCCCTGCAGGATTCGATCTTCAGGTACTGCAACGCCGGTGAATCCGCCAGCACCCCGGCGATCTCGGCGGCCAGCTCGGGCGAGAGGTCGCCGTGAACGGCGTGGATGTGCTGCAGATCGGTCCGCTGCGACAGCACGGCGGCGAGCGCATCGAGGTTGCCATGAAAAATGGGGTCTTGCGGAGGTGGCCGTGCGGCGGTTCGGGGGGGTTCAGGTTCACGGCGGCGCTTGGCGCCCGTGATCGATCCGCTCATGGCAACGTCCTCGACAACGGCAAGATCACTCAGTAACAAGTGCCGGCAAAAAGTTCACTGCGCGCCTCGACAGATAATCCCACCCCATGCGCGTCTTCAGCGGCTTTCATCACCCCGGCATCGCCGATGCCTGCGCCCTCACCATCGGCAACTTCGACGGCGTCCACCGTGGCCACCAGGCCATGCTGGCGCTTCTGCGCAGCGAGGCGCAGCACCGCGGGCTGCCGTCGTGCGTGATGACCTTCGAGCCCCACCCGCGCGACTATTTCGCCCGCGCCGCCGGCAAGCCCGAGCTGGCCCCGGCGCGCATCGCGACGCTGCGCGACAAGCTCTCCGAACTGGAGCGCTGCGGCATCGACCAGGTCGTCGTGCTGCGCTTCGACCACGCGCTCGCGTCGCTGTCGCCCGAGGCCTTCATCGTCGACATGCTGGTGCGCGGGCTGGGCACCCGCTACATCCTGGTCGGCGACGACTTCCGCTTCGGCGCCCGGCGGGGCGGCGACTACGCGATGCTCGATGCCGCCGGCCCGGCCCAGGGCTTCGACGTGGCCCGCATGAAGAGCTACGAGGTGCACGGGCTGCGGGTGTCGAGTTCGGCGGTGCGCCAGGCGCTGGCCGCCGGCGACATGGTGCAGGTCGAATCGCTGCTGGGCCGCAGCTACAGCATCAGCGGCCACGTGGTGCACGGCCGCAAGCTCGGCCGCGAGCTGGGTTTCCGCACGCTGAACCTGCGCTTCGCCCATGCCAAGTCGGCCGCGATGGGCATCTACGCGGTGCGCACCCACGGGCTGGGCGAGCAGCCGCTGGACGGCGTCGCGAGCCTGGGCGTGCGCCCGACGGTCGAAGACGCCGGCCGCGTGCTGCTCGAAGTGCATTGCCTCGATTGGCCTGCGCGCCTCGGGGCCGAGGGGGCCTACGGTAAACTCGTCCGGGTGGAACTGCTGCACAAACTTCGCGATGAAGCCCGTTTCGACGGGCTGGAAGCCCTGACGGCGGCGATCGAGCAGGACGTGCAGGATGCCCGCGTCTGCCTCGCCTCGTACGCCGCGCAACGCCGCCAGACCACGCGCGACCGAATTTAACGCTCGCCGCTCCTCCCCTTCCTTTCGCGAGCCCCGGCGCCCTGGCGCCGGCACCTGTCTTCGAGACGCGCCGCGCGGCGCGCAAAGCCATGACCGACAAGACCACGGACTACCGAAGCACCCTCAACCTGCCCGACACGCCGTTCCCGATGCGCGGCGACCTGCCCAAGCGCGAACCGGGCTGGATCAAGGACTGGAGCGACCAGGGCGTCTACAAGCAGTTGCGCGATGCCCGCGTGAACCGCCCGCGCTTCGTGCTGCACGACGGCCCGCCCTATGCCAACGGCACGCTGCACGTCGGCCACGCGGCCAACAAGATCCTGAAGGACATGATCGTCAAGGCGCGCCAGCTGGCCGGCTACGACGCGCGCTACACGCCGGGCTGGGATTGCCACGGCCTGCCGATCGAGAACCAGATCGAGAAGACCTTCGGCCGCAACCTCGATCGCGCCGACGTGCAGGCCAAGAGCCGCAGCTACGCCGGCGAGCAGATCGCGCAGCAGATGGCCGATTTCAAGCGCGTCGGCGTGCTGGGCGACTGGGATCACCCGTACCGCACGATGGACTTCGGCAACGAGGCCAACGAGATCCGCGTGCTGAAGCGGCTGATCGAGCGCGGCTTCGTCTACCGTGGGCTGAAGCCGGTCTACTGGTGCTTCGACTGCCACTCTTCGCTGGCCGAGTTCGAGATCGAGTACGCCGACAAGCAGTCGCAGACGGTCGACGTCGCCTTCCTGGCGGCCGAGCCCGCGAAGCTGGCCGCCGCCTTCGGCCTGCCTTCGCTCGCGAAGGACGCCTTCGCGGTGATCTGGACCACCACCGCGTGGACCATCCCGGCCAACCAGGCGCTGAACCTGAACCCGGCGCTCGAGTACGCGCTGGTCGACACCGAGCGCGGCATCCTGCTGCTGGCGGTGGCGCTGGTCGACAAGTGCCTGGAGCGCTACGGCCTCACCGGCACCGTGCTCGCGACCACGCTCGGCAAGAACCTCGACGGCATCACCTTCCGCCATCCGCTGGCGCACGTCGACCCCGGCTACGACCGCGTGAGCCCGGTGTACCTGGCCGACTACGCGACCGCCGACGACGGCACCGGCATCGTGCACTCGTCGCCGGCCTACGGCGTGGACGACTTCAACTCCTGCCGCGAGCATGGTCTCGCGATCGACGACATCCTGAACCCGGTGCAGGGCAACGGCGTCTACGAGGCGACGCTGCCGCTGTTCGGCGGCCAGCACATCTGGAAGGCCGCGCCGCTGGTGGCCGATGCGCTGCGCGACGCCGGCCGGCTGCTCGCCACCTCGAAGCTGACGCACAGCTACCCGCACTGCTGGCGCCACAAGACGCCGGTGATCTACCGCGCCGCGGCACAGTGGTTCGTGCGCATGGACGAGGGCGACGGCGTGTTCACGAAGGACAAGGCGCCGAAGACGCTGCGCCAGACCGCGCTCGAGGCCATCGGCCAGACGAACTTCTTCCCGGAGAACGGCCGGGCCCGGCTGCACGACATGATCGCGAACCGGCCCGACTGGTGCATCAGCCGCCAGCGCAACTGGGGCGTGCCGCTGCCGTTCTTCCTGCACAAGGCGACCGGCGAACTGCACCCCGACACGATGGCGCTGATCGACCGCGCGGCCGGGGTGGTGCAGCAAGGCGGCGTCGAGGCGTGGTCGAAGCTGACGGTCGACGAGGTGCTGGGCGCCGAAGCCGGCGACTACATCAAGAGCAACGACATCCTCGACGTGTGGTTCGATTCGGGGTCGACCTTCTACCACGTGCTGAACGAGAAGGTCGGCAGCCAGCCGGGCACCACCGCCGGGCCGGAGGGGGCAGCCGGCCCCGAGGCCGACCTGTACCTCGAAGGCCATGACCAGCACCGCGGCTGGTTCCATTCGTCGCTGCTGATCGCCTGCGCGATGGAAGGCCATGCGCCGTACCGCGGCCTGCTGACGCACGGCTTCACGGTCGACGGCCAGGGCCGCAAGATGAGCAAGAGCCTGGGCAACTTCATCTCGCTGCAGGATTCGGTGCAGGAGATGGGGGCCGAGATCCTGCGCCTGTGGTGCGCGGCGACCGACTACTCGGGCGACCTCGCGATCGACAAGAAGATCCTCGCGCGCGTCGTCGATGCGTACCGCCGCATCCGCAACACGCTGCGCTTCATGCTGGCCAACACCAGCGATTTCGATCCGGCGACCGATCTGGTGCCGCTGGCCGACATGCTCGAGATCGACCGCTATGCGCTGGCACGCGCGGCGCAGTTCCAGGCCGAGGTGCTGAAGCACTACGAGGTCTACGAGTTCCACCCGGTGGTGGCCAAGCTGCAGGTGTTCTGCAGCGAGGACCTGGGCGCGTTCTACCTCGACGTCTTGAAGGACCGGCTCTACACCACCGCGCCGAAATCGCTGGCCCGGCGCAGCGCGCAGACCGCGCTGTGGCATGTGACGCACGCGATGCTGCGCTGGATGGCGCCGTTCCTGAGCTTCACCGCCGAGGAGGCGTGGAAGGTGTTCGCACCGGGCAAGTCGGCATCGATCTTCATCGAGACCTTCAGCGATACCTCGGCCTGGGCGGACGAGGCGCTGCTCGCGAAGTGGAGCCGCCTGCGCGAGATCCGCGACGTGGCCAACAAGGAGATCGAGGCGCTCCGCAGCGCGGGCCAGGTGGGCTCGTCGCTGCAGGCCGAGCTGCTGATCACCGCGGCGGCCGACGATCTCGCGCTGCTCGCGGCGCTCGGCGACGACCTGCGCTTCGTGACGATCACGTCACAGGCGCGGATCGCGGCGGGCGCGGCGCTGGTGGTGGCCGTGACGCCTTCAGCTGCGACCAAGTGCGAGCGCTGCTGGCACTACCGCGACGATGTCGGCAGCGATGCGCAGCATCCGACGATCTGCGGCAGGTGCACAAGTAACCTGTACGGCTCGGGCGAGGCGCGTACAGTCGCCTGAAATTTTGCAAGGAGCCCTCGATGAACCACAACGATCCTCGCGTGAAGTACCCCGATCTGTTCAAGCTGACGGTCGACGAACGGGTGCGGCTGGCCGAGGAGTTGTGGGAAAGCATCGTGGCAGAAACGAAGGACGCCCGCACCCCGGTGTCCGAAGCCATCGCACTCGCGCTCCTGCGCAATCGCTGAAAACATGTCCTTCAAGAAATCCTCCACCTCCCTGCTCCCCTGGCTGGGCATCGCCCTCGTCGTCATCGTGCTGGACCAGCTGACCAAGTCGCTGATCCTCGCCAACTTCGCGTACGGCGACAGCGTCCACGTCACGCCGTTCTTCAACGTGGTCCGGGTGCACAACACCGGCGCGGCGTTCTCGTTCCTGGCCGGTGCCTCGGGCTGGCAGCGCTGGTTCTTCGTCGCGTTGGGCGCGGTGGCCGCCGGGTTCATCGTGTGGATGCTGCGCAGCCACGGCGGACAGAAGATGTTCGCGTGGGCGCTCGCGCTGATCCTCGGCGGCGCGCTCGGCAACGTGATCGACCGGCTGCTGCACGGCTACGTCGTCGACTTCATCCAGGTGCACTGGGCCGACAAGTTCTTCCCGTCGTTCAACCTCGCCGACAGCGCGATCACGCTCGGCGCGATCCTGCTGATCGTCGACGAGCTGCGCCGGGTGCGCAAGGGCAAGTAGCCGCTGCGCACCGTGCCTGGCCCGCGCCGTCAGGCCAGCTTCGCGAGGAAGCCGTGGATCGCGTCCGCGATCTCCGCGGCATGCGTCTCCAGCGCGAAGTGCCCGGTGTCGAAGAACTGCACCTGTGCCGCGTCGATGTCGCGCTTGAACGCCTCGGCGCCCGCCGGCAGGAAGAACGGGTCGTGCCGCCCCCACACTGCCAACAGCGGCGGCTGGTGCTTGCGGAAATACGCCTGGAACTGCGGGTACAGCGCGACGTTGCTCGCGTAGTCCAGGAACAGGTCAAGCTGGATCTCGTGCGCATCCGGCCGCACCAGGTAGTGGTTGTCCAGCCCGTAGCCGTCGGGCGACACCCGGCTCGCATCGGCCACGCCGTGCGTGTACTGCCACAGCGTCGCTTCCGGCGCCAGGAACGCGCGCAACGCGTCGCGATGGGCCGGGGTCGGCTCGCGCCAATAGGCCTGGATCGGGTTCCAGCCCTCGCTCAAGCCCTCCTCATACGCATTGCCGTTCTGCGTGACGATCGCCGTGATGCGCTCCGGGTGCTTCAGCGCCAGCCGCAGGCCGACCGGCGAACCGTAGTCGAACACGTAGATCGCGTAGCGCGTCAACCCGAGCTGCTCGGTGAAACCGTCGACCACCTGCGCCAGGTTGTCGAAGGTGTACGCGAACTGCTCGCGCGGCAGCACGGTCGTCTGGCCGAAGCCGGGCAGGTCCGGCGCGATCACGCGGTAGCGGTCCGCCAACTTCGGGATCAGGTCCCGGAACATGTGGCTCGAACTGGGAAACCCATGCAGCAACAGCAGCACCGGTGCCTGTGCCGGCCCGGCTTCCCGGTACGCCACCTCATGCTCGCCCACGCTCACGCGTCGATAGCTCACGCTCGTCATCTCTTGCTCCTTCAAGTAACCACACAAATGTGTTCGGTCAGGTTAACTACTCAGAAGTAACCTGTCAAATAACATCAATAGAGTTACGAGCGTTGCGTGTGGCGTTCACGGTGGGCGGCCTGCTTGGCCCGGTTGCCGCAGACGGCCATGTTGCACCAGCGGCGCTTGTGACCGCGTGTCCTGTCGAGGAACAACAGCGTGCAGGCGGGCCCCTCGCAGGCCTTGACCTGGCTGAAGTCCGCACTGGTCAGCAGCTCCGCCATCGTCTGGGCGATCGGCAGCAACAGCGCATCCGGCGAGCGCCAGCGCCGCATCGGCGCCCATTGCAGGCCGGTGATGCCGTCGTCGCTCTCCGGACCGGACACCGCGATCACCTGGCCATAGCCTTCGTCGCGCGCGAGCAACCGGTTCAGCGGCTCCAGCCGGGCCACTGCCTGCACGTCGAGGCGCCGCCCCCGGTGCTCGCGCACGAAGCCGCGGAACCATTCGCGCAGCGCCCGGGCCTGCGCGGCGACGGCGTCGAGTTCGCCGGGGCCGGCGTTGGCGAGGGTCTCGTCCAGCACCGATGCCGGCACCAGGCCCGCCTGCCGCAGCCAGGCGATCAGGTCCTCGCCCGACGCCAGGTACTCCACCGGCACGTCCAGCGGCACCGACACCGAGTTGAGGAAGTCCAGGCCGAGCGCATCGGCGATGAACATCGCGGGTGGTCTGGCATCCGTCATCGCATCACCTTGTGGGGTTCGACTCGGCCGAGTCGATAACCGTCAATTCTAATGTTGACAGGTTATATCTATGAAGATAACCTGCAATCCTCATTTTTTTCGGTTATGCATGGAGGACGCAATGACGATGACAGCACGCGAGAACCAGCGCTTTATGGCGCAGAGGATGAAGCCGACGGTCGCTCTGATCCTGGAAGCGGTCGAGCACCGCGCCGCATGAGGAGCACCAGCATGTCGAATTCAGTCGTGATCGTGACCGGCGCCAGTTCCGGCATCGGCAAGGCAACCGCCTTGCGCCTCGCGAAGGACCACGCTTGCGTGGTGTTGTGCGCGCAGCGCCAGGACGCGCTGGAGGAAGTGGCAACGCAGATCCGTGCGATGGGAAAGCAGGCGCTCGTCGTGGCCGCTGACCTGAGCCGACCCGATGCCGCGGACACCGTGGTCGGCGCCGCGCTGCAGGCCCACGGGCGCATCGACGCGCTGGTCAACGTGGCCGGCGCGGTACCGGGCCTGGACCTGTTCGCGATGACCGACGCGCAATGGGACAGCGGCATGGCGCTGAAGTTTCACGGCGCGCGCCGGTTGACGCTGCGCGCGTGGGAGGCGCTGCGCGCGAGCAGCGGCAGCGTGGTGTTCGTGTCGGGCAACGCGGCGGAGGCACCGAAGGCGTCGATGGCGGCGGTGGGCGCGATCAACGCGGCCATCGAAGCGCTGGCGAAAGCCTTCGCCGAACGCGGCATCGCCGACGGCGTTCAGGTGAACAGCGTCTCGCCCGGCGCGGTGATGACGGGCCGGCGCCTCGGCATGATCGAGCGCATGGCCACCGCCAAGGGCATCACGCTGGACGACGCGAAGGCGGCCGTTTTGCAGCAGGCCGGCATCCGCCGCTTCGGCGAGGCCGACGAGATTGCCGAGCTGATCGCGTTCGCGGTGTCGCCCGGCGCGCGCTGGATGACCGGCACGGTGCTGCGCATCGACGGCGGCGAGACGAGGTCGGTGTGATCTCGTCGATCTAGGCCGACACGCCGACGATCACGCTGGAGGCCTTGAACACCGCGATCGCGGTGCTGCCGACCTCCAGCGCCAACGCGGCCGCGCTGTCGTTCGTGATGATGGCCGCCACCGCGCCGCCACCGGCCAGTGCCATCACCACCTCGCAGTTCACCGCCCCCGGCGTGACCCGCGACACCACGCCCTTCAGCTGGTTGCGGGCCGACAGGCGAACGCCGCGCATCTCGGTCATCAGGATGATCGACGAGGCCTTGATCAGCGCGAAGGCCTTCGCGCCGACCACGAGCCCGAGCTCGACCGTGCTCTCGTGCGTGATGCTCGCGACGATGCGCAGCCCGCCGATCGCCTCCAGCTCGATCTCGTCGTTGATCGCTCCGCCGCGCAACCCCACCACGGTGCCGGCGAACTGGTTGCGTGCGCTCGTTCTCATCGCCAGCCCTTCCATCAGTGAATAGTCGCCCGCCAGGCCATCGGCCTGCCGGTTCAGCCGCTCGATGAAGCGCGCATGCTCCTGCTGGATCAGCACGACATTGCGCAGCAGCTGCTCGCCGCGCGGCGTGAGCCGCGTGCGGCCGCCGCCGGGGCCACCGGCGCTGCGTTCCAGCAGCGGCTCGCCGGCCAGGTTGCTCATCTGCTCGACCGCGTCCCACGCGCCCTTGTAGCTGAAGCCGGCGGCCTTCGCGGCCTGCGTGATCGAGCCCAGTCGCGCAATTTCCACCAGCAGCCCGATGCGGCGCGCACCGGCCAGGCTCTGTCCGCCGAGGTTCAGCGTCAGCTCGGCGCCGAGCGTGAGGCTGTCGTCCGGTGCGTCAGTCACCGACGACTCCATCGCGCAGATGCAGCACCTGTTCGCCGAAGCGGCGCAGGTCGTCCGGGTCGTGCGTGATCATCACCAACGGGATGTCGATCTGCGCCAGCAGCCGGTCCAGCTCGTCGCGCGTGCGCTCGCGCAGTCCCGGATCGAGCGCGGAGAACGGCTCGTCCAGCAGCAGCGCGCGCGGCGCCGCGACCAGCGCACGGGCGAGCGCGGTGCGCTGGCGCTGGCCGCCCGAGAGCTGGTGCGGCAGCTGCGACGCGACCGGCGTGAGCTCGAGCGCGGCGAGCCAGCGCTCGACCGCCTCGCCGCCGGCATCGCGAGGCGGATTCAACCAGCCGCGCCGCAGGCCGAAGGCGACGTTCTGCCGCACGTTCAGTTGCGGGAACAGCGCGTAGTCCTGGAACAGGTAACCGAAGCGGCGTTGCCGCGCCGGCACCAAGAGGCGCGCGCTGCCGTCGAACAGCGTCTCGCCGTTGAACGCGATGCGGCCGGCGTCGGGCCGCAGCAGCCCGGCGATCGCCTGCAGCGTCAGCGTCTTGCCGGCGCCCGACGGGCCGTAGATCACCGTGCGGCGCGCCTGTGCCGTGAAGCGCACCTGCAGCTCGAAGCGCCGCTGCGGGCTGCTGACCGTCTTGCGGATGTCGACCTCGAAGCTCATCGCACGGCACTCCCCCGCAAAGGCTGGCCGGACAACAAGCGCCCGGCCAGCAGCAGCACCACGATGCAGGTCAGCGACGTGATCAGCACCAGCACGTTGGCCACGCCGTCCTGCCCGGCCTGCACCGCTTCGTAGACCGCGACCGACAGCGTCTGCGTGCGCCCCGGGATGCTGCCGGCCACCATCAGCGTCGCGCCGAACTCGCCGAGCGAGCGCGCGAACGACAGCAGCACGCCGGCCAGGATGCCGCGCCACGCGAGCGGCAGCGTCACGCGGAAGAACACCGCCGCCTCCGACAGGCCCAGCACGCGCCCGGCGTTCTCCAGCTGCGGATCGACGCCCTCGAAGGCCGCGCGTGCCGCCTTCAGCACCAGCGGCAGCGCGACCACGCTGGCCGCGATCACCGCGCCCTGCCAGGTGAAGATCAGCTGGATGCCGAGGTGCTCGTACAGCCAGGCGCCGAGCCAGCCGCGCTTGCCGATCAGCACCAGCAGGTAGTAGCCGAGCACCGTCGGCGGCAGCACCATCGGCAGCGTGAGGATCGCATCGAGCAGCTCGCGCCCCGGGAAGCGCCCGCGCGCCAGCAGCAGCCCGAGGCCGACGCCCAGCACCAGGTCGATCAGCGTGGCCCAGCCGGCCACCTTCAGCGACAGCGCGAGCGGAATCCACGCGGACTCCGCGGCGTTCACGGCTTCTGGAAGCCGTAGCGTGCCAGCACCGCCTGGCCGGCCGGCGACAGCAGGTAGTCGACGAAGGCGCGGGCGGCCGCCGGGTTCGGGCCACCGGCGATCAGCGCCACCGGGTAGCGGATGGGGGTCTCGGTGGGCACGGTGAGCGCCACCTTGACCTTGTCCTTCAGCACCGCGGCGTCGGTGCCGTAGACGAAGCCGGCCTCGGCCTCGCCGCGCGCCACGTAGTCGAGCGCCTGGCGCACGTTCTGCGCGTAGACGGCCTTGGGTTCGACGTCGGCCCACAGCTTCGCGGCCTCGAGCGCGCCCTTCGCGTAGCGGCCGGCCGGCACGCCGCTCGGCTGGCCGAGCGCGATGCGCTTGACGGCCGGCTGCTTCAGGCCGGCCAGCGCGGCCAGCGCCAGCGTGCTGTCGGACGGCGTGACCAGCACCAGCGAGTTGCTGACGAAGTCGCGGCGCGAGCCGGCGGCCACCAGTTGCTGCGCCTGCGCGCGGTCCATCGTCTCCTGGTCGGCCGAGGCGAACACGTCGACCGGTGCGCCCTTCGCGATCTGCGCCAGCAAGGCGTCGGAGGCAGCGAAGTTCAGCAGCAGCTTGGTGCCCGGGTTCTGCGCCTCGAAGGCGGGGGCCAGTTCCTTGAAGGCGTTGGTCAGGCTGGCGGCGGCCGAAACGGTCAGGTCGGCGGCGTCGGCGGTGGCGGCGAAGACCGAGAAGGCCGCGATCAGCAGGCGGGCAGCGAGGCGCATGGTGGGGGCGTTACAGCGTGGAAGACCCCGAAATGTAGCGCACTGCATATCGCGTCGCCCGGATGCCAATCCGGGCTACGGGATCAGCACCGAACCGCCGACCGTCTTGCGCGATTCCAGGTCGGCATGCGCCTGCGCCGCGTCCTTCAGCGCGTAGCGGTGCTCCACCGGGATCTTCACCTGCCCGCTGGTCACCATCGCGAACAGCTCGTCGGCCATCGCCTGGGTCGACTCGCGGGTCGCGATGTGCGTGAACACCGTGGGCCGCGTCAGGAACAGCGAGCCCTTCGCGCCCAGCACGCCCAGGTCGAACGGTGGCACCTTGCCCGACGCGCTGCCGTAGCTGGCCATCAGGCCGAAGGGCTGCAGGCAGTCGAGCGACTTGTCCCAGGTGTCGCGGCCGACGCCGTCGTAGACCACCTTCACGCCCTTGCCGCCGGTGATCTCGCGCACCCGGGCCGCGAAATCCTCCCGCGCGTAGTTGATCGTGAAGGCCGCGCCGTGCGCCTGCGCGGCGGCGCATTTCTCGTCGGTGCTCGCGGTGCCGATCAGCTGCAGCCCGAGCGAGCGCGCCCATTGGCAGGCGATCAGCCCGACGCCGCCGGCCGCGGCATGGAACAGCACGAAGTCGCCCGCCGCGAGGCCGCCCTGCGGCAGCGTGCGGCGCAGCAGGTACTGCGTCGTGAAGCCCTTCAGCATCATCGCCGCGCCTTCGTCGAAGCCGATCGCGTCGGGCAGCTTCACGACGCACTTCGCCGGCATCACCCGCAGCGTCGCGTAGGCACCGGGCGGCTGGCTGACGTAGGCCGCGCGGTCGCCGACGCGCAGGTGCGAGACGCCCTCGCCCACCGCCTCGACGATCCCCGCGCCTTCGACGCCGATGCCGAACGGCGCCGGCAGCGCGTACGCGCCGCTGCGGTGGTAGACGTCGATGTAGTTGATGCCGACCGCATGGTGGCGGATGCGGATCTCGCCCGGGCCGGGTTCGCCGACCACGACCTCCGACAGCGTCAGGGTCTCGGGTCCGCCGGCTCGATCGAGGCGGACGGCGTGTGCAGTAAGTGGCATGGCTTGCTCCAGTGGATGCGGTATCGTGCCAGCACTCCCGCGACCCCTGCCCACGCCCGGTCTTGAAACGCCTCACCACTGCACCCAACCTCGCCCTCGCCCAGCTGTGGGCCGACATGCTCACGCAGACGGGCATCCCCACGACCGTGCAGCGCGCGTTCGCCAGCAGCCTCTCCGGCGGCGTGCCGCCCAGCGAGACGCTGCCCGAGCTGTGGGTCGACGACGAGGCCGACCATGCACTCGCCGTCGTGCGGCTGGACGAGCTGCAGCATCCGCGCCGCCAGCTGTGGGCCTGCCCGCAATGCCATGAAGTGATCGACGGCCCGTTCGAGCAGTGCTGGAACTGCGGCGCCGCGATGCCTTCCGCATGACGGCGCTGAATCCCCGCATCATCCTGATGCTGACCTTGCCGCCGGTGCTGTGGGCCGGCAACGCGGTGGTCGGCCGGCTGATGGTCGGCAGCGTGCCGCCGCTCGCGCTGAATGCGCTGCGCTGGTCGCTCGCCTTCGTGCTGCTGCTGCCGCTCGGCTGGCGCCTGCTGAAGCAGCCGCGCGACCTGCTCGAACGCTGGCGCTACCTGGCACCGCTGAGCCTGGTGGGCGTCGGCAGCTACAACGCGCTGCAGTACATGGCGGTGAGCACCTCCACGCCGATCAACGTGACGCTGATCGCCGCCAGTTCGCCGCTCTTCATGCTGGCCGTCGGCGCGCTGGCGTATGGCGAGCAGCCGACGCGGCGCCAGGCCGCCGGCGCCGCGCTGTCGCTGCTGGGCGTCGCGCTGGTGCTGTCGCACGGCCACCCGTCGACGCTGCTGCAGCTGCACCTGGTGCCCGGCGACCTGCTGATGCTGCTGGCGACCGCGCTGTGGGCGATCTACAGCTGGATGCTCGCGCGCCCGCCGGCCTCGATGCGCTACCCCGAGCGGCCGGCCTGGAGCGGTGCCGAGTTCCTGCTCGCGCAGGTCGGCTTCGGCGCGCTGTGGGCCAGCGCCGGCGCGGGCGCCGAGCAGGCGCTCACCGGGCAGCCGGTGCTGTGGTCGGGGTCGGTGTACGCGGCGCTGGCCTACGTGGCGATCGGCCCGTCGATCGTCGCCTACTTCTGCTGGGGCGCCGGCGTCACCGCGGTGGGGCCGGCGATCGCCGCCTTCTTCGCCAATCTGACACCGGTGTTCGCCGCGCTGATGTCGGCCGCCATGCTCGGCGAAGGGCCGCAGTGGTACCACATCGCGGCGTTCGGGCTGATTGCCGCAGGGATCGTCGTAACATCCCGCGCAGCGCCCCGCAGGACACCATGACACCTTCCGGTTCCGACGCAGCTCCCCCCGCCCGCAAGCGTTCCTGGCAACTGCTGTACGGTGCCGCTGCGCTGCTGATCCTGCTGGTGATCGGGCTCGACCAGTTCCTCGGCGTCAAGGTCAACGACCGCTTCGGCGATTCGCTGGCCGCCGACCGCGGCTGGGCCACGCGCTTCGAAGCGCTGGGCGAGCTGCGCCGCCTGGCCGGCGAGGTCGACGCGCCGGCCAACGACATCTTCGCGTCGGGCCAGGTCGACAACGAGCGCCTGCGGCTGCATGCCGCGCATGAGCGCTTCAAGCAGTCGCTCGCGACCGCGATGCAACGCTTCGAGAGCCACCCGGCCGAAGGCGAACGCGAGCTGATGGTGCAGGGGCTGCAATCGGCCGGCAGCACGGTGCAGCGCATGGTCGAGCAGGCCGAGACCACGCTGCAGCGCTTCGGCGAGCAGCGGCTCGATGCGGCGACGCGCTCGATGGTCGAGGTCGACCGCAGCTATGCGCACCTGCAGGAAGACCTGCGCGGCGTCGGGCGCATCTCGCGCACCATCCAGAAGGCGCAGTTCGATGCGCTGAGCCGGTCGGTGAGCCGCTACCGCTGGCTCGAGTTCGCGAGTGCCATCGGCGTCACCGCGATCACGCTCGGCATGCTGGTCTACGGCTTCCTGATCCGCCGCCGCATGGAAATGGCGTCGGCCGACAAGGCCCGGCACCTGACCGAGCTGCAGGCCGCGAAGGACGCGGCCGAGGCGGCGAGCCAGGCCAAGTCGCAGTTCCTCGCCAACATGAGCCACGAGATCCGCACCCCGATGAACGGCGTGCTGGGCATGACCGAGCTGCTGATGGGCACGACGCTGAACGACCAGCAGCGCCGCTTCGCCGACAGCGCGCACCGCTCGGGCCAGGCGCTGCTGGGCGTGATCAACGACATCCTCGATTTCTCGAAGATCGAGGCCGGCAAGTTCGAGGTCGAATCGCTGCCCTTCAACCCCTGCGAGGTGGCCTACGACGTCGCCGAGCTGCTGGCGGTGCAGGCGCATGCCAAGGGGCTCGAGGTGATCTGCCAGATGGGCCCCGACCTGCCGCTGCGTGCCTACGGCGATGCGGCGCGGCTGCGCCAGGTGCTGATGAACCTGATGGGCAATGCCGTCAAGTTCACCGAACGCGGGCATGTGATGATCTCGGTGGTGAAGCTGCCGGCCAGCAGCGCGGCGCACAACCATGCGGCGCTGCTGGAGTTCGCGGTGTCGGATTCGGGCCCGGGCATCTCGACGGCCGACCAGGCGCGGGTGTTCGACGCCTTCACGCAGGCCGACAGCTCGCGCACCCGGCGCCATGGTGGCACCGGCCTCGGGCTGACGATCTCGAGCCAGCTGGTGGCGATGATGGGCGGCAAGCTGCAGCTGCACAGCACGCGCGGCGAGGGATCGCGCTTCTGGTTCTCGCTGCCGATGCGGCTGGTGCCCGACAACGCGACGATGCTGACCGATCGCGAGGCGGCGGCGCTGCAGGGGCTGCAGGTGCTGGTGGTCGACGACAACACGACCAACCTCGACATCCTGCGCCACCAGCTGACGGCCTGGGGGCTGCGGGTGGACACCGCCGACAGCGGCGAGCACGCGCTCGAGCTGATGAGCAAGCGGCCGGTGGTGCACGACCTTGCGATCCTCGACGTGCACATGCCCGACATGGACGGCCTGTCGCTGACGCAGCGCATCCGCGCGAACCGCCGGCTCGACGGGCTGAAGCTCGTGATGCTGAGCTCGCAGGGGCTGGACATGCCGGCGATCAGCCTGACGCGGCTGGGCATCGAGCGCTGGCTGTCGAAGCCGGTGCGCAAGCAGGAGCTGCGACGCGCGCTGATCGACCTGCTGGCGCACGAGGCGCAGCCGGTGCCCGATGCCGTGCTGCCCGCCCCCGAGTTGCCGGTGCACGTCCCGGCAGGCCCGGTGCGGAGCGCGCGCGTGCTGCTCGCTGAGGACCACCTGGTGAACCAGGAGGTGGCGGCCCAGATGCTGCGGCTGGCCGGCTACGACGTGCAGGTGGTGTCCGACGGCCAGGCCGCGATCGACGCGGCCCGCAGCCATGCCTTCGATGTGGTGCTGATGGACTGCCTGATGCCGGTGGTCGACGGCTTCGAGGCGACCGCGCGGCTGCGCGAGATCGAGCGGGCCGAAGGCGTCAGCGGCAGCGCCCGGCTGCCGATCGTCGCCCTCACCGCGAACGCGATGAAGGGCGACGTGGAAGCCTGCCTCGCCGCCGGCATGGACGACTACGTCGCCAAGCCGTTCACGCAGGAACAGCTGGTGGCGGCGATCGAGCGGCGGTTGAAGGCGCGGGCGGTGCAGCGGGCGGAGTGAGCGAGGCGGTCCGCGGACCGATGCGTTTCATCTCGCCGTTCAATGCTGCAAGGCAAGGTCAAGAGCATCGACGATACGAGAATTGCCCCTTCGTGATGCCAAGGTCATTGGTGTCATGCCCTGCGCGTCGGCAATACCTGCATCTGCACCGACTGCCAGCAACCTCATCACCAGATCCTCGTACCCGCCGGCAACTGCTTCCCACAATGCCGTGCGTCCGTAGTGCCCCGTCGCGTTGACGTCGATCGCCGGTTGCTCGAGCAGGAGATCCACCAGGTCGGCGGTTCCCTCTCGCGCCGCAACGGTGAGCGCGGTGTCTCCGGCACCCGATCGCCTGGCGTTGACGTCGCTCGCGGGCAATTCCAGCAGCCACAGCATCGCCGCCCGCTTCTTCGCGGCCACGGCTGTGATCAGCGCGGGAACCCCATCGACGGGAGAGGGTTGCGCCCCGGTCCGGACCAGCAGGCGGCACATGTCGATGTCGTCCGCGGCCACCGCGCACGACAAGGCACCCATACCGAACGCATCGAGCTCGTTCACGGTCGCCCGATCGGCCAGCAACTCGACCACCTTGAGATGCCCGGCCGAAGCGGCATGCATCAACGCCGTTTTTTTTGGCTGTCACGCGCCAGGACATTCGCTTTCCTCGAGATCAGCAGATTCGCCACACCGATCTGGCCGGCTGCCGCTGCGACCATCAACGGCGTCTCACCATGGGCTGCCGCATGGTCTGGCGAAGCGCCCGCGTCGATCAGTGCCTGAACGATCTCCAGATCGTCCTGCTCGGACGCGAACGCCAGGGCGGGATAACCCGCCTTGTCCCTGATGTCCGTTTGCGCTCGCTGAGCGAGCAGTTCTTTCACGATCGGGAGATGCCCTTCCAGCACGGCCTGCATGAGCGGCGTTCGCCCCCGGGCAGCCTTCTGGTCCACGCAGCAACCGATGGCCAGCAATTGCCGGACAGCGACCAGATCACCATGGCTCGCAGCCCGGCCGAGCAGCGTCATCTTGTCAGACTGGCGTACGTCCAATGACGCGCCCGATTGCAACAGTTGCTTCACTTCCTCCATCTCGGGATTCAGCACGGTCAACAGCAGACGCAACGTCGCGGGATCTTCGCAAGCCATCGCCAGCCTCAGAAGAATCCCCCGCTCCTTCGGAGCCAAGCTCTCGAAGAACGCCAGAGCCTGTGAGACAACGCGACGTTGACGGGCTTTGTTCCGACTCTCCAACACATGTTCCAGGAGCGACGTCCCCGATTCGTCGCGATCTTTGAACATGGTGATCGACCAAGGTGCCGCAGCGCCGTAGCCAGACAACATGTCGTCCAGGGCAGCCAGGTCGAGCTCGACGCCCGTGCGATCGTCCATGCCTTCTGCGCCGCATCGCTCCTTCGACGCCAGAAGGTGTTGCTGCGCCTGCACGATGAATGCCCGTTCCATTTCCACAGGCCAGCCGATTGGCGATGCCGCAATCAACCGGCGCAAATGCGCCATGATGGCGATGAACACTGGATACCGCAGTCCTTTGCGTCGAAGATACTCCACTCGGCCGTTGCTGCTGGTGCGATTCGCTGTGACGAACTCATCCAGGGTCTGCGGCTTTCCATTGCCCCGCCGACGCATCACGGTTCCTTGGGGTTGACGGTGCGATTCGCGAAAGGCGGAGACGTCTGTGTAAAAGAGGAGCGCGTCAGGCAATTGGATGCTGAAGACTTCGCCATCACACTCGCGGCGAAGCTTTCGTCCCAGGAGATCATCGACGGGAATCACCGGCAATCCGCGATCGTCCATCGCCACCAACCTGCGCCCGGCCTCCAGGCACTGCGCCCGACAGCCACGTGTCGCCGCCATACCGAGTTTCTCGACGACCAGCATGACCACGTTCCATTGATGGGAGGCGCTGGAGATGGCTTGAAGTTCCGTCTCAAGCATGCCAATGGAGTCGATGCACACCATCAGTTCGCGGTCCCCTTCCTTGATGTAGATCACGGGAGTGGAATGCGTGCCAGCAGCGCCGCATTCGAAGGCGACTCGTCGACACGCTTGCGCGTCATTTCGGAGTTCGATCAGAAAGCCACCCAGGGAACTCATGAACTGGCACAGCGACAGTGGCTTTCCTTCGATTTCCGGGACCCTCAGGTCCGCGCCATCCTTCACTTCGTAGAAGCGGCGGATCAAGTCTCGTCCCCTGCGGGTCGTCAATGCGCGGTCGTAACCCAGGTCGTCCTTTTCGAAGGAAAAGAGATCGTCATGCGATTCGACAGCGTCGAATGGCGCATTCGCCTCGCGCAGGTTCATGGATGCCAGCCACCCCGGCACATGCGCCATCCACATCGGATATGCCTTCAACTCCGCCGGGAAGAGCAGCTTGCAAGCCTCGCCGGGTCGCGGCGGCGTTGCGAAGCGCAGGGCCATCAGCGCTTGAACCAACTCGTCAGGAATCTGCAGGCAGTCCGGAGCACACTCGCGAAAATCGAGTTCTCGACTCGCCGGATTGCCGATGAACTGCTCCAGCACATCGGCAACCGCAGGTTCATGATCCGGCCCGGACCGATAGGCCTCCAATGCTTTGCGCGCACTGTGCTCCAACTCGGAAGGGTCCGTAAGGCCAGGCTGGTGGCACTTCAACAAAACGGATCGCGGCGTGAGAACTCGAGACAACATAAGACTTCCTGTGGCGACTGGCGTACTGCCCAGACCCTCGCTGAGTGAGCTTCGGGATCAGCGGGGTTCCGCCGGTTGCGCACACATTCGTCCGACCCAAGTGCCGAATCTCGCAAGCCGGGTCAGAGGCGCCTCAGATCTGGTGCCGCACCGGCGCCACGCTCCACGACACCGTCGGTTGGTCGATCATCGCGTGCACGCGCGAGTGGCCCATCTCGTTCATCAGCCGCGCCATCGCGACGCGGCCGTGCGCGGCCGAATCCCAGATCAGCATGTCGACGACCGTGCCGTCATTCCATTGCGCGAGCCGTCGCGAACGGAATCCCGCCTGGCGCTTGAGCCAGTCGTCGATCTCGACGTTGGCATCGATGAAGTCGTCGCAGGTGCAGTTCGCGAGCTTGAAGGTGGTGATTTCGATCGCTTCGGTCATGGGAATCCTCCGGTGAGACGGCTCGCATCATCCTGCAGCCTCGCCCCGGCCCGTTAGCAGAATCCTGCAGAACTCATGCACGATCCTGCAAATCGCGCGCTCGCGACACAACACTGCTGCGCGCCTCGGGCAAGATCGCCGGCATGGCTTCTCCCCCCGATCGCTATGCCGAGATCGCCGCGCTGATCGCCCGCCACGCGCCCGGCGACGGACAGGCGAGCACCGCCGTCGGCAACCTGTTCTTCGGCCGCTGCTCCACGCCGTCGCAGCCGCATTACGCCGCGCAGTGGCCGTGCTTCGCGCTGCTCGCGCAGGGCGAGAAGATCCTGACGCTCGGCAGCGACGAGTATCGCTACGGCGTCGGCGACTACTTGGTCACCTCGGTCGACCTGCCGATCGTCTCGCGCGTCACCGTCGCGAGCGAAGCGTCCCCCAGCCTCGGCCTCGGCATGGCGATCGACGGCGTGCGGCTCACCGAGCTGCTGCGCCGCGTGCGCGCGCCGCAGGCCGCGGCCGCCGGCGACGGCCTGCGCGGCGTCACGGTGAACCGCGCGCCGCCGGAGCTGCTCGATGCCGTGATCCGGCTGCTGCGCCTGCTCGACAGCCCGCACGACATCGCGGCGCTCGCGCCCTTGGTCGAGGAAGAGATCCTGTACCGCCTGCTGACCGGCCCCGACGGCGGGCGGCTGCTCGCGATCGCGTCGGCCGACAGCCGCAGCCACCGCGTCGGCAAGGCGGTCGACTGGCTGCGCCGGCACTTCGCCGAGCCGTTGCGCATCGAGGACCTGGCGTCGCACGTCGGCATGAGCGAGTCGTCGCTGCACCACAACTTCAAGGCGGTGACGGCACTGACGCCGATGCAGTACCAGAAGCAGCTGCGCCTGCACGAGGCGCGCCGGCTGATGGTGGTCGAGCGGCTGGGCGTCGCGACCGCCGGCCACCGCGTCGGCTACCAGAGCCCGTCGCAGTTCAGCCGCGAATACGCGCGGCTGTACGGGCAGCCGCCGGTGCGCGACGTGTCGGCCGGCGTCGCGCCCGAGGCCCAGGGCCTCTGATCCCGCTCCGGCTCAGGGCTTGTAGGGCAGCGACAGGTAGTGCCTGCCCAGCTCGGTGAGCTGGCCGTCGGCGCCGAGCAGGCTCGAGAAGTGCGTGTCGTTGCTCCAGCGGCCGGTGAACCAGGCGTAGCGCACGACATCGGCGCGGTTCTCGAGCACGCCGACCATCTCGGTCATCTGCGCCGTCTGCTTGGCCACCGTGTCGATCTGCGCCGAGCCGTCGCCGTTGTGCCAGTTCGCGAACTCGGTGACCCAGAACGGCTTGCCGTACTTCGTCAGGCGATCGAGCTGCGCGGCCAGGCCGTAGTCGTACCAGTGGAAGGCCAGCATGTCGATGCGCGGCGCGCGCTGGCCGTTGGCATTGCGGTAGGCGGCGTAGAAGGCATCCATCCAGACGACGGGGTCCTCGAAGCCGGCCAGGTTGCCCCAGGTGATCTGCGGGCCGACGATCTTGACGCCGGTCTTGGCCGCCAGCGCCTCGACACGCGGCCAGGCCGCCGCGGTGTCGGCCGGCGACATCGTCGCCTGGCCCCACAGGTTCGGCTCGTTCAGCACCAGCAGGACCTTGTACTGCGGGTTGGCCTTCAGCAGCGCCTCGATCTCGGCATCGTTGAAGCTGAAGTTCCACAGCATCGGCACGAAGTCGGTGCCGGCCGGCGGCGTCAGCTTCGGCCGGGGCGACCAGTTGTACCACCAGGACACGCCGGGCGAGAGCGCGTTCAGGTCGCCGGTGGTCGCCACATCGTAGGCGATGCCGCGCTTCGCGCTCTTGCCGACCGGGTTGGACGGCGTCGTGCCGCCATCGGCCACGAGGCGCCATTGCTGGTTGTCGCTGCGAGTGCAATCCCACTGGTGCACCACGCCGCCGACCGCGGTGCTGAAATCGCGCACGTCGAGGCACTTGTTGCTGTGGCGCGCTTTCAGCTCGAACGCGTCGCCGACGGCGGTGGCGGTGTAGCGCTGGTTCGCGCCGGCGGTGTCGGTGAGCTGCTGCACCGCCGCGCCGTTGGCGGTGGACGAGGCGGCGACGCTGATCGACTTGCCGCTGCGCACGTTGGTCAGGCGCCAGGCGCCACTGCCGGCCGATGCGAGGTCGAAGCGCTGCGCGTCATCGCCGGCACACGCGGCCTGCAGCGGACGGGCACCATCGGCGGTGCTCGCGCCCTCGATGCCGACGCACAGCTGCGAATGCACCGAGCGCACCGAGTAGCGGCCCACTGCGGGCCCGGCCTTGCCGCCGCTGGCCACCGGGTGGACGGTGAACGACTGCGCGGGTTCGTCCTTGCAAGTGAGCTGCTGCAGGCCGGTGCTGCTCGACGGCGCGACGCATTTGCCGCTGCCCGAGTTCACCAGCGCGAAGCGGTTGCCGCCGAGGCGCTTGAAGGCGAAGCGTTGCGCGTTGGTGCCGTTGTCGGTCCATTGCTGCACGGTGGCGCTGTCAGCGCCCGAAGCGCCCGCGACATCCATCGCGCGGCCGCTGCTCGCCAACAGTTTGTAGCGTCCTGATGCATCCAGGCTCACATTGAAGGACTGGGCCGTGCCGCTGTTGCAATCCGCGAAGCGGAAGCGGGCGCCGTCGGCGTTGTCGGGCGCGGCTTCGAGGCACTGGTTGCTGCCGGTGTTGGCGAGCACGTAGCGCTCGGCCTGCAGCGGCAGCGTGGTGTCGGTCGATGGGGTGAAGGCCGCAGCCGACTCCGAGGGCGCACCGGCCGTCGATGCGTCGGTCGTGCTGCTCTCGCTGCCACCACACGCCGCGAGCGTGCCGATCAGGCTGATTGCCGCGGCCACGCCGACGGCCTTCCACGTCCTGTGAATCCTGCGCATCGTCCGTCCCCTGTTGTTGGCAGGTCAGTGCCTGCGGGGGCAGTGTTATGGAACTGGTTCCAGGTGGCAACGGCGGGGATGTGAGCAGGTGTGTAGCTGTCAGCGGGCGCGCTCTTGCGTGCCTCTCGGCTACAGGCTGACGCGTCCCTCGATCGAATCGTCCAGCGTCTTGCCGATGGCCGCGCCGATCAGGATCTTCAGTCCGGCGACGGCGTCGCCATGCTTGTTGTCCCAGTAGTAGCCATCGGTCGGTGCGAACTCGATGACGGTGATGCGCGGGTCATCGACGCCGCCGGTGAACCAGGTCTTGATCGGTGCGGCCCACAGTTCCTGGATCTTCGCCTTGTCGGTCGAGACCGTGGCGCGGCCCCGCAACTGCAGGAAGTCGGAATGCTTCGACGCCTGGAAGTACAGCGTGACCTGCGGGTCGGCCGCGATCTCGGCATTCTTGTGGCTGTCGCTCGCGCTGAGAAACCACAGGTGGCCGCGCTCGTCGGCCTGCTGCACGCTCATCGGCCGCGCGGCGACCGCGTCGCCGATGCGGCTGGCGGTGCAGAAGAAGCACGACGCGTTCTTGTCGACCACCGCCCGGATGCGGGCGATGGCGTCTGCGGCGCGCAGGTCCTGGCGGTTCTGCTCGGTTTGTTGCTGGTTGATGGAGTCCATGGGGCGGCATGTTCCCGTGCCGTCCGCGCGATGTCAGCCGGGGCGCATGCCGTGTCGATGTAAGCCGCGTCCGACCGGGCAACCCCACGGCGACACGGCGAAAACGCCCCATGCGATGATCCACGCAGGAGGTGCGGCCTCGCGCCTCGTGACCATGAGAGGCCCCCGATGGAAACCTTGGACGACATGCGGCGCCGGCACCTGCTGACGATCGAGCAACATGCCGAGATCGGCGCCTGGGTTGCCAGCGCCAAGTCACCCGAAGCCATCATGGCGATGCCGCCGCACCTGTGGCGCGCACTGTCGCTGGCCAGCGTGCTGATGAACGTGGATGCGGAGCTGACGCAGGCGCCGATGCTGGGCGACGGCTGACGGCCCTGCACTGGCGTGCGCCAGTGCGGAACTATGCGGACTGAAACTCCGAGTTCAGCGCCTGGAGCAAGTTCACCATGCATTGACGGGCGCTCTTGTCGTCTCTCACCAGAGCGCGCTCCAACCGCCACATATGAGTCGACAACTCTGCGCCCCAGAATGACTTGAACCGCTCGCGTTGGCACAGCGCGAGCAGGGCCTTCTCGTCCTTCTCCATCCAGGCTCCACCGGAGATCAAACGATCAAGGAGAACACGAAACTTCTGCAATTCAGCGGGAGAACCTGCTCCACGCGGCAGCATCGATTTCACCGCGCTCCATGCAGCGAAACGACCGGAGCGTCCGGCATCCGTGGTGTTGAGCTTCTGCAATTTGAGGAACTCGGACTGCTGCTGCAGCGTGAAGCGGGTCTGGAAATCACCACTCGCCACGATCGAGTTCACGTGTGCGCGCATCGTCCTCCAGTCGATCTGCTGCCGACCGTTGACCGTCTGGGTGCCGTCGCGCAGGCGAGCGAGGTCCATGCACGCGGCCTGAAAGGAGACGGTCGGCTTGCGCTTTGGCGCAGCCGAGGGGGCTGAAACCTGCCGCCGCGGCGGCGCCGGTGGCCGGCCTGTCGGCGCCTGGTTGCCAGCGTGCTGCCGCCTTGCCTTGAGGACGCGACACACCGCCGTCCATGCGTCGTATCGCGCCTGCCCCGGCTGACCCAACAGAGGCTGCAAGGCATTGATGCTGTTGCTCAGCTCCGGCGCAAACTGAGCGAATTCTTCGGGACGGGCCTTGAGTGCGTTCACGAGGCGCTGGGCGAGCTGCCAGTCCTCAGGCTGGACTTCGGGCGTGGTCGCTCCACCCGTCGCGTTGGCACGCTGGTCGTCGTAGTACGCCTGCATGAGCCCAAGTGTTTTCAGGGGGTCGTCGAAACCCCGCGAGGACGGACCACCGGCGAATGGAGGCACCTTGAACAGGGGCGACTTGGGTCCAACGGGCCCGTGTGTTGCCACCGTGCTGCCAGCGCGTTGGCGCTGCTGAGAGAAGGTCCGCGGTTGAGTGGTGCTGACTCGATTCGTCGAAGGATCTGTCAGCGATCGCTGGATCGTGCCAACGCGTGGGCTGCGGCTCTGGAAGGAGATGGAAGAACCCATGATGGCCTTTGTGGTTGAAGTGACACCCCAGGCGCCACCTCAGCCTCACAAGCGCCGAGCCCTCACCCGAGTAACGCCCGGTATGTCACGCCAGCCACCGCATCGTTCCACGCGCGGTACATTTTTCCGCCCAGGGTCTAGAACGTCCCCGGGTAGGACCCGCCGTCCAGCAGGATGTTCTGCCCCGTCAGGTACCCCGCCTGCACACTGCACAGGAACGCGCAGAACGCGCCGAACTCGTCGGGCGTGCCGAAGCGCTGGGCCGGGATCGCCTTGCGGCGCACGTCCCAGGCCGCATCGGCGTCCTGCCCGGCCTTCTGCGCACCGGCACGCACCGTGGTGCGCAGACGGTCGGTGTCGAACGCACCCGGCAGCAGGCCGTTGATCGTCACGTTCTTCGCCGCCAGGTTGCTGCGTGCCAGGCCGGCGACGAAGCCGGTCAGCCCGCTGCGCGCGCCGTTCGACAGCCCCAGCACGCCGATCGGCGCCTTCACCGCGCCCGAGGTGATGTTGACCACGCGCCCGTAGCCGCGCGCTGCCATCGCATCGACCGTCGCCTTGATCAGCTCGATCGGCGTCAGCATGTTCGCGTCGAGCGCCTTGATCCAGGCCTCGCGGTCCCACTCGCGGAAATCCCCCGGCGGCGGCCCGCCGGCGTTGTTGACCAGGATGTCGACCTGCGGGCACGCGGCCAGCGCGGCCTCGCGGCCGGCCTGTGTCGTGATGTCGCCGGCCACGGTGCGCACCTCGCCGCGCTTCAGTGCCCGCAGTTCGGCGGCCGTGGCCTCCAGCGCCTCGGCGCCGCGCGCGGTGATCACCACGTTGACGCCCTCGCGCACCAGCGCCTGCGCGCAGCCCTTGCCCAGGCCCTTGCTGGCGGCACACACCAGCGCCCACTTGCCTTCGATTCCGAGATCCATCTGAGAGTCCTTTCGACGCCGTGTGGCGAATCGTCGGGATTCTCGGCGAACTCGCTATTTCAGCGCTTCGACACGGTCGTAGAGCTCCTTGCTCCACGGCGCATCAGGCGCCGTCACCGCCTTCTGCACCGCCTGCATGAACGGCTTGCGGTCGACCTTGACGATCGTGCGGCCGGCCTTCTCGAAATCAGCCACCATGCGATTCTCTGATTCGAGGATGTCGTTGCTCGTGCGCGTGGAGGCCTCCCACAGCACCTGCTCGAACAGCTTGCGGTCGTCGGCCGGCAGCTTGCCCCAGACCGATCCGGACACGATGGTCAGCAGCGACTCGGTGATGTGCCCGGTCAGCATCGTGTACTTCTGCACCTCGTAGAACTTCTTGGCCTCGATGGTCGGCAGCGGGTTCTCCTGCGCATCGACCGTGCCGTTCTGCAGCGCAAGGTACACCTCGGCAAAGGCGATCGGCGTCGGGTTTGCGCCGACCGCGCGCGGGAACATCATGTACAGCGGCGCATCGGGCACGCGCAGCTTCATGCCCTTCATGTCCTCCGGCTTCAGCACCTGCTTGTTGGCCGTCAGGTGGCGCTGGCCGTAGTAGGTGTAGCCGACGATGTGGTTGCCGCCGCTCTTGCCCTCGTAGCCGGCCGCCAGCTCCTTGAAGATCGCGCTGTCGCGAAAGCTCTGCCAGTGCGCATGGTCGCGGAAGATGAACGGCCCCGACGCGATCGACAGCGGCGGATAGGCCCGCCCGGCAAACGCCATCCCGGTGTAGATGATGTCCACCGTGCCCAGCGTCAGCCCCTGGTTGATGTCGGTCTCCTTGCCGAGCGTCGAGGCCGGGAACACGTCGATCAGGTACTTGCCGTTGCTGCGCTTCTTGATCTCTTCAGCCGCCCACAGCGCCTGCTTGTGGTACGGCTCGCTGGTCTCGTAGACATGGGCCCATTTGAGCTTGGTCTGCGCGAGGCCGGCGCTGCTGCACAGCGCCAGCACGGCCACGCATGCGAACTGCTTCAGGACGGTGGGCAACTTCATCATCGTCTCCTCATGGCTTGTTCAGGTTCAGCTTCGGGATCAACACCTTGAAGGTCTCGTGGTCGCGCGCGATCACGGTCTTGAACGACGCCGCATCGGCATACGCGTAGCCGAGGTTCAGCTTGTCCATCGCCTCGTGCAGGCTCGGTTCGGCGGCGGTCTTCTGCGTCGCGGCGCGCAGCACGTCGACGACGTCCTGCGGCGTGCCCTTGGCCACGCCCAGCCCGCGCCAGGTGCCGATGCTCAGGTCGACGCCGCGCTCCTTCAGCGTCGGCACCTTCTCGAAGCCCTTCACGCGCTGGTCGGCCATCACCGCCAGCGTCTTCAGTTTGCCGGCCTGCACATAGGTCGAGACCTCCGCCGGGCTGACCGACACCGCGTCGATCTGCGAGCCCATCAGCGCCAGCACCGCCGGCCCCGCACCCTGGTAGGGCACGTGCAGGAACTTCGCGCCGGTGCGGTCTTCGAGCGCCGCCGCGGCCAGGTGCCAGATCGAGCCGACGCCCGAGTTGCCGACCTTCAGGTCGCCCTTCTTCGCGGCGGCGATGAACTCCTCGTAAGTGTTCCACGGTGCATCGGCGCGCACCGTGATCGCGGCCGGGTCGGCATTGAGCTGCGCGATCGGGATGAAATCCTCGTGCGTGAACTTAGCCAGGCCCAGGTGCGGCAGCGTCGCGATCTCGACCGTCATCACCGCGATCGTGTAGCCGTCGGGCTTGCTGTTGATCACGTAGCCCCAGCCGATGGCGCCGCTGGCACCCGGCTTGTTGCTGACGTACATCGAGGCCGGCAGGTGCTTGCGCGAGGCCTCGGCGAAAGCGCGCGCGAGCGCATCGGTGCCACCGCCCGGTTGGTAGGGCACCAGCAGCTCGATCGGGCGCGTGGGGTAGTCGGCGGCCCGGGCGTTGGAAGCGGTGAAGGCCGAGAAACCGGCCAGGGGCAGCAGGCAGGCGGCGGCCAACAGCAGGGCATGCCGCGCAGCGTCGAAGCGAATCATCGTCGTTGTCTCCGTTCAGTCGTCGTTGTCGTAGGGGTCGTCAGATCACGGGAAAAATTCAGGACAGCAGGCGTGGCAGCCACAGCGAGATCGCCGGCACGAAGGTCACCAGCGCCAGCGAGCCGAGCAGCGGCACCAGCCACGGCAGGATCGCCATCGTCGTGCGCTCGACCGACAGCTTGGCCACGCGCGCCAGCACGAACAGCACCAGGCCCATCGGCGGGTGCAGCAGGCCGATCATCAGGTTCAGCACCATCACCAGCCCGAAGTGCACCGGATCGATCCCCAGGTGCTGCACGATCGGCAGCAGGATCGGCACGAGGATCGTGATCGCTGCGGTCGGCTCCAGGAAGCAGCCGACGAACAGCATCAGCGCGTTCGCCAGCAGCAGGAACTGCCACGGCTCGGTCGCGAAGGTCAGCACCCATTGCGCGATCAGCTCGGTGGTGCGCGTGGCGGTGAGCATCCAGCCGAAGATCGACGCGGCCGCGACGATGAACAGCACCGTCGACGAGGTCTCCACCGTGTCCATGCACGCCTTGACCAGCGTCTTCAGGCTCAGCGTGCGGTACCACACCAGGCCGAGGAACAGCGCCCACACGCAGGCGGCGATCGCGCCTTCGGTGGCGGTGAACAGCCCGCTCGTCATGCCGCCGATCAGCAGCACCGGCGTCATGATCGGCAGCACCGCATCGAAGCGGAAGAAGCGGTCGGCCGCCAGCAGCGCCGCCAGCGCCAGCGCGGTCGCCAGCTGCATGTTGACGCCGGTTCTTGAAAGCGCCCACAGCACGAACGGGAACGCCACCACCACCGCCAGCTCGGCCAGCGCCTTCGCGATGCGGCGCCATTCGGGCTGCGTGTCGCGGCCCCAGCCGTTGCGGCGCGCGAACCAGGCCACCGTCAGCATCATCAGCAGCGCCATCACCGCGCCGGGCACGATGCCGGCGAGGAACAGCTGGCCGACCGAGACGTTGGCGAACATCGCGTAGATCACGAACGGCAGCGACGGCGGGATGATCGGCCCGAGCGTCGCCGACGCAGCCGTCACGCCGACCGCGAACTCGGTGCTGTAGCCGTGGTCCTTCATCGCCTTGATCTCGATGGTGCCCAGGCCGGCGGCATCGGCAATCGCGGTGCCGCTCATGCCGGCGAAGATCACCGAGCCGACGATGTTCACGTGCGCAAGCCCGCCGCGCAGCCAGCCCACCAGCGCGAGCGAGAAGTTGTAGATGCGCGTCGTGATGCCGGCCACGTTCATCAGGTTGCCGGCCAGGATGAAGAACGGCACCGCGAGCAGCGGAAAGCTGTCGATGCCGCCGACCATCCGGTGGATCACGACGAAGGGCGGCGTGTTGCCGCTCAGCAGCACGAACAGCAGCACCGCCGCGGCCATCGCGATCGCGACCGGCACGCCCGCGCCCATGAACACGAGGAAGACGAGCTTGAAGACGGCGGTCATGGGGTCGGTGCCTCATCCGCCAGTTCGGGCTTCTCGAGCACCGACGCGCCACGCCGCCAGTTGGCGCGCGCCACGCCGACCGCGCGCCAGGTCATCGCCGCGAAGCCCAGCAGCACCGCGCCATACACCAGCCCCATCGGCAGGTCGACGACTGCCATGCGGCTCGCGCCGATGCGGCCGATCAGTTGCCAGGTCAGCACCGCGCAGGCGCCGAGGAAGCCGATGCGGGTCACGTCGACCACGGTCGCCACCACGCGCATCGGCATGGCGGGCAGCACGCGGTACAGGTAGTCGACCTGGATGTGGTTGTTCTTGCGCACGCCGATCGTGGCACCGATGAAGACGATGGCCACCAGGAAGTAGCGCGCGATCTCCTCGGTCCACGAGGCCGAGTCGTTCAGCGCGTAGCGGGTGAAGAACTGGTAGAAGACCGTCGCGCCGAGCAGCGCGAACAGCACGAAGGCCAGCCAGTCTTCAGGGCGGTAGGCACGCAGGTCGACCTCGGCATCGTGCACCTCGAAGTGCGCGGCTTCGGCGGCCACGCTGGGCGGGTGGTCGGTGGCGGGCGGGCCGGGCGGGACCTCGGGTTCGTCGATTGCTGCGGGCTGCATCGGCTCAGTCTCCAGGCTTCCATCCCGAGGCGAAGCGCACCTCGGCGTTCTTCATGTGCTTGCGCATCGCTTCGCGCGCGGCGCGCGGGTCGCGCCCAGCCACCGCCTGCAGCAGCTCGCCGTGCTCCTCGACGGCCTGCTTCCACACCGCCTCGCCGGAGAAGTGCGATTCCATCTGCGTGTACAGCGGGCCGGTGCGCGCCTCCCACAGCTGCTGCACCACCATCAGCAGCGCGCTGTTGCCGCTGGCCTCGGCCAGGCACAAGTGGAAGCGCTCGTCGGCCGCCACCGCCTCGGGCGCGTGCGTCGCGTGGCGCTGCATGTCGGTCAGCGCGCTCTTCAGGCGCTGCAGCTGCTCGGGCGTCGCATGGGTCGCGGCCAGCGCGGCCGCTTCGGATTCGATGATCCAGCGCGCGCGGATCAGGTCGAACGGGCCGGGGGGCGTCGCCTCGGCGCGGTGCGACGCGCCGACGGGCTTGCGCGCGCTGACGAACACGCCGGCCCCGCCGCGCACCTCGACCAGGCCTTCGACCTCGAGCGCGATCAGCGCCTCGCGCACCGACGGGCGGCTGACGCCGAGCTGCTCCGACAGGTCGCGCTCCGACGGCAGCCGCGCGCCGACACGGAACTCGCCCTTGTCGATGAGGCGGCTCAGCTGGTCGGCAATCTGCCGGTACAGCCGGCGGCTCTCGATGGTCTGGATGGGCATGGCAGCCGGGGCGCCTGGAATTGGTCAGGCCAGTTGATCTTCCGGGAGCCGCACCGTCGATCCAAGAGGGGTTGGCCCTGACAGGGAACTCCCTGACGCCAGTGGGTTGCCAATTGGCCTGACCACTTGTCCAATTCGCCGACCAGAACAATGAAGGAGACGAGATGACACCGAGATCGATGCTCGCGGCCGCCGCGTGCGCGCTGGCCGGCGTGGGTGCCGCGCAGGCCGAGGATGCGCTGGACCTGAAGCTGCGCAACGGATGGGCCGTCGCGGCGCAGCAGGAGGGCGCGGTCGCGCAACGCAGCAACAAGACCTCGTACCCGAAAGTCACCACCAGCGACGCGGCGCAGGCCTGGACCTATGCCGGCTCCGGTGAATGGACCAGCGGCTTCTTCCCCGCCGACCTGTGGTTGCTGCACGGCCAGTTCGCGGCCGACGGCTGGAGCACGCAGGCGCAGACTTGGCAGAACGGCATGGAGGGCCAGGACACCAACACCGGCACGCACGACGTCGGCTTCATGGTGTTCACGCCGTTCGGCAACGCGTACCGGCTGACCGGTGTCGACAGCTACCGGCAGGTGGCGCTGACCGCGGCGAACTCGCTGACGCAGCGCTACAACGGCACCGTGGGCGCGGTGCGCTCGTGGGGCTCGACCGGCGACAACGCGAACTTCCAGGTGATCATGGACAACATGATGAACCTGGAGCTGCTGTTCTGGGCCAGCCAGCACGGCGGCTCGACGGCGCTCTACAACCAGGCGCGCAGCCATGCGTTGAAGACGCGCGACAACCACGTGCGCGCCGACGGCAGCAGCTACCACCTCGTCACCTACGACCCGGTGACCGGCGCGGTGAAGTCGCGCACCACGGTGCAGGGCTACAGCGACAGCTCCACCTGGGCGCGTGGCCAGGCCTGGGGCATCTACGGCTTCACGATGACCTACCGTTTCACCGGCGAGACCACCTTCCGCGACACCGCGCGCAAGATGGCCGACTGGTACCTCGCGCACCTGCCGTCGGATTCGATTCCGTACTGGGACTTCAACGACCCGGCGATCCCCAATGCGCCGCGCGACACCTCGGCCGCGGCGATCGCGGCGGCCGGGCTGATCGAGCTGTCATTGCTGGAGACCGACAGCACGCGGGCGACGACCTACCGCAACGCGGCACGCACGGCGCTGAGCGCGCTGCTGTCGGCGCCGTGGTTCGCGACGCTGGGCTCGCCGTCGAACAGCCAGGCGCTGCTGCTGCAGAGCGCCTACAACCACCACGCCGGCAACACGCTCTACAACCAGGGCACGGCCTGGGGCGACTACTACCTGCTGGAGGCGATGCAGCGCTGGCGGCGTGTCGACCCCGGCCTCGCGACGCTGCCGGTGGCGGCGGTCAGCGCGACCAGCGCGCAGGCGGGCAACCCGGCCGCCAACGCGATCGACAGCAACCTGGCGACACGCTGGAGCGCCGAAGGGGACGGCCAGGCGATCACGCTGGACCTCGGCTCGAGCCGTGCGATCCAGAAGGTCGGCGTGGCCTTCTACCTGGGTGACCAGCGCACCGCGCGCTTCGACATCGCGACCTCGCCCGACGGCAACGGGTGGACGACGCGCTGGCGCGGCATCTCGAGCGGGCAGACGACGGCGAAGGAGTTCTACGACATCACCGACGTGACGGCCCGCTACGTGCGCATCACCGGGCACGGCAGCACGGCGAGCCAGTGGAACAGCATCACCGAGCTCACCGTGCACTGAGCCCGGTTCGACGGTGATCAGCGGCGCCGCGTCTTCGCGGCCGGCGCCTCGGCCTCGCCGCCCTGCAGCCCCTCGGCCATGCCGATCAGCACCCCGCTGACCAGCGCCGAGTAGCTGTCGAGCAGCGCCTGGGCCGTCTTCAGGCCGAGCGCACGGCTGTCGCGGATCGCCGACTGCGTCTGCGACACCAGCTGCTCGACCGCGCTGGAGGCCTGCGCGCCGGTGTCGGTGCCCTTCAGCTTCATCGTCTCGAGCACCTGGCTCCACGCACCCTGCAGCGGCTCGGTGGCCGAGCCGGCGGCCTTGCTGACGGTCGAGAAGAAGGTGTCCTCCATCTTCTCCAGGTCGGCCAGCGCGCCCTTCAGCTGCTTTTCCTGCAGGCCCACGCCCTGGTCGACGAACTGCTGCAGCGCCTTGCGGTGCGCCTCGACCGCCTGCAGCAGCGCGCCGTCCATGCCGGCGAAGGCCTTGCCGAGCAGCGCCTCGGGGTCGATCGCCGGCGACGGGTTCTCGGCCAGCCCGGTGGACGCGGCCTTGGTGACCGTCTTCACGACGCCGCGGATGTTCTGCAGCGTCAGCTCGCGCCCCTGCAGCGCCTTCAACGTCGCCTCGCCGACCGCCTTGCGAAGCGCCTCGCCCTGGCGGGCGCTGGCCTGCGAGAACATGGCGATCAGTGCGTCCTGGTCGATCCCTGACTTGCTCATTCGCTTCTCCTGGTGATGGATGCTCGGTTTTGTGGCCAGCCGGCGGAATCCGGCGCCCCGCAAGGGTATCCAACTGTTTTCGAGAAGGAAACCTCGCCAGCCCTGATAATGTCGGACCCGCGCGGCCGCGGGCCCTCTATGGGGCCTGCGATCCGCGCCCTTTCCCTCCGGGTGCGCGACCCGCGCCCGCAACCCCCTGATCCATGGCCAAAGACCAAGTCAAGAACTCGATCGATGCCGAAGGCCTGCGTTATCGCACCAAGGCCCCCGGCTCTCCGTTTGCGTCTGCCGGCGTGTTCAGCGCCGCGACGATGTCGTGCTTCCTGTGCGGCAAGCACCGCGCGCGCACTTCGCTGAAGTCACGCAAGCTGCTGGGCAAGACCCAGTTCGTCTGCGCGCCGTCCTGCAAGGAAGCGGACGAAGCCTAGCCTGGATCGGCCCGCTGGCTGTCAGACAGTCAGCGGGCCTTCGCGAGCAGCCAGATCCCCGCCAGCACCAGCACGGTACCGGCGGCGACCCATCCGGTGAACGGCTCGCCGAGGATCACGACGCCCATCAGGATCGTGGACAGCGGCCCGACCATCCCGGTCTGCGCCGCGACCGTCGCGCCGACGCGCTCGATGGCCATCATCACCATCAGCACCGGCGCGAAAGTGCACAGCGTCGCGTTCAGCACCGACAGCCAGATCACCTCGGGCGCCACCAGCGCCGCCGACATCGGCCGCAGCACCACGAACTGCCCGATGCACAGCACGCAGGCCACCGTGGTCGCGAGACCCGTGAGCCGCAGCGCACCGAGGCGCTTGACCTCTTCGCCGCTGAACGCCAGGTAGAGCGCATAGCTCACCGCACTGCCGAACACCAGCACCGCGCCGAGCGCGACATGCGAGCCCACCAGCTGGATCTCGTGCCCGAACACCAGCAGCACGCCGGCATAGCTGACGCCGAGCGCCATCAGCTGGCGGCGGTTCACCGTCTTGTGGAACAGCACGACGCCGAGGAACAGCACCAGCGTCGGGTTCAGGTAGAGGATCAGCCGCTCGAGGCTCGCGCTGATGTACTGCAGCCCGGCGAAGTCGAGAAAGCTCGCGAGGTAGTAGCCGCTGAAGCCCAGGCCGAGCACCACCATCCAGTCGCGGCGCGTCAGCGCCGGCTTGCCACGCCCCGCCCACCACGACAGCAGCAGGAACAGCGGCAGCGCGAACAGCATGCGGTACATGATCAGCGTCACCGCATCGACGTCGTGCCGGTAGGCCAGCTTGACGATGATGGCCTTGCCCGAGAAGGCGATGGCACCGAGGGTCGCCAGCAGCAGGCCGGGCCAGTGGCGTTGAGGGGTGGTGGCCGTGGGTACCGCGCTGGTGCTGCTCATCCGTCCGATTCTACGGAGCAGGGTGAGCGAGGCGTGCCTACAACTTGAATGAGCCCACCGCGCGCGACAGCATCGTCGCCTGGTCCTTCAGGCTTTGCGTCGCCGCGGTCGACTCCTCGACCAGCGCCGCGTTCTGCTGCGTCATGTGGTCGAGCTGGGCGATCGCCTGGTTCACCTGGCCGATGCCGTCGCTCTGCTCGCCGGCTGCGGTGCTGATCTCGCCGATGATGTCCGTCACGCGGCGCACCGAGCTGACGATCTCGCGCATCGTCGTGCCGGCCTCTTCGACCAGCCGCGTGCCCGATTCGACCTTGCCGACGCTGTCGCCGATCAGGCTCTTGATCTCACGCGCGGCCTGCGCCGAGCGCTGCGCCAGGCTGCGCACCTCGCCCGCCACCACCGCGAAGCCGCGGCCTTGCTCGCCGGCACGTGCGGCTTCGACCGCCGCGTTCAGCGCCAGGATGTTGGTCTGGAACGCGATGCCGTCGATCACGCCGATGATGTCGGCGATCTTCTTTGACGAACCGGCGATGGCTTGCATCGTCTGCACCACGTCGGCCACCACCTCGCCGCCGCGCGAGGCCACGCCCGAGGCCGACAGCGCCAGCTGGTTCGCCTGCTTCGCCGCATCGGCGCTCTGGCGCACGGTGGCCGTCAGCTGCTCGACGCTCGACGCCGTCTGCTGCAGGTTCGATGCCGTCTGCTCGGTGCGCGACGACAGGTCGAGGTTGCCGGCCGCGATCTCGGTGCTGGCCGTCGTGATGGATTCGCTGACGTGCTGCACGCTCGCCACCAGCTCGGCCAGCTTGCCCTGCATCGCGCCCAGGTCGGACACCAGCGCCTGCACCTCGTCACGGGAGTCGGTCGCCACCGGTGCCACGCTCAGGTCGCCGGCGGCCACCCGCTCGGCCATCCGCGAGGCGCCCGCCAGCGGCACCACGATCGAGCGCGACAGCGCCCAGGCGCAGCCCAGGCTCACCAGCACGCCCGCCGCAATGCCGATCGACAGCATCGTGATGCCTTCGCGCTCGCTGCGCCCGGCCGCGGCGCGCGCCTCCTCGACGCGCTGCGCCTGGTACGCCGCGAGGTCATCGACCGCCTTCGCATAGGCGTCGGCCGCCGGGCGCAGCTTGCCGGCGATGTCGTCGCCGGCCACCTTCTCTCCGGCCGCCTTGCGCTTCACCAGGCCGTCGCGCACGCCGCGGAATTTGCCGCCGGCCTCGTCGATGACGGCGAACAGCTCCTTCGTTCGCTCGTTGTCGACGAGGTCTTCCAGCGCCTTGCGAACCCCTTCGGAGCGCGCCGAGGTCAGCTTGCGGTCGGCGTTGATGCGCGCGGCAAATTCAGCATCATCGATCTGCAGCAGCGTCTCGGCCCGGGCCGAGCTGAGCACGACGATCGAATGCAGCTCGCGGGCGAGCAGCGCGCGCTGCGACGACGCACCGCCCAGGTCGTTGGCGATGTCCTGCAGCCGGTCGAGGCGCCAGATGCCGATACCGGCGGCCAGCGAGGTCACCAGCATCACCAGGCCGAAAGCCAGCGCCAGCCGCGGGGCCAGGCGCATGCGCGAGAAGAAGGAAGTCATGGAAAAAGTCCTCGGAACTGCAGGGACGGGGATGCCGCCGTCGGCAATTCACCGACAACGGCAACGCAATGTCCGGCTATCGGACGGGCAGCGAAGAACTTAAGGGTTTTCCCTTGGAAACCGGCGCGGCTTGCGGTGCTGCAACAATGCCGAGCGCGCGAAACAAGCCTTTGCGCATGCACCCATGCCGCCTCTGCAACTCACGCTCCCCGTTCTGAGCGCCATCCTGGCTGTCCTGCAAGTGCCGGCCCACGGCGCGACCCGGCAGGACCTCGTGACGGCCCAATGCGCGGCCGGCACGACCGACATCGATACCGACAACCACGACCGGACCGATCGCCTGCTCTCCGAGTCGAACCGGCAAATCAATGAGGTTGCCCGCATCACCCAGCTCTGGAAGGAATTCCTGGCGACGTTGGGAACGGGGGTCGTTGAAGATGTTCTGGCCAAGATTGCCATCTCGCAGCGTGAATCATTTCGCAAGGTGTATGCCGATGGCGGCATGACGCCCAGCACGCCATCCACCTTGCCCGGCATGGTCACCAGATTCGCAGTCACGGAGGTGTCCGCCACGTCGGCTCAAGCGATGGTCCTGATCCGGGAGAATGGCGTCGAGCAAGCTTACTTTGTCATTTTCGCCACGGACGTTGACGGCGTGTGGCGGCTGTTTTCAATGTAGATTCGCGCCGCGCCGCAGAGGGCGCATCACAATTGTGCATGGTGCTCGCGAGCGCGGGTGCCGTGGTGATCAATGACATCGGGCTGGCCTTGTGCGCCCACATGATCTCGAACGCGTGGCGGCACCACTGGAGAGGACAGTGGCTGACCTGGTCGGCAGTGCGCACCGGCGACGCCGAGCGTCTCGCGCGGAGTGCGGCTCGGCTGGGCCTGCCGACGGTGGCCACACCTGCAGAGACGCCACCGCTCGCCGTGTCGCCAGACGCAACCGATCGTGAGCCTCGTTAACCGAGCACGACAATTCTCCCGGCGCCCTCCGTCATCTCCCCACATTCGCTGCAAGGTCCTTGACTAGCGTCCACCCGCTGGTCACACAACGCGCACGCAGGGGCGGCGCACCAGCGTTCAAAGCGGGGTGCCACGATGTCGAGGATTCATCTTCTGTTCGCAGGCTGGTTGTTGTCGGCCTCACTGCTGTCCCCAACGCTGTCCCACGCCGAGCTGCGCCCGCAGCCGGAGTCCGACCTGCAGGCCGTCGAGGCGATGCTGCATCGACCCGATGTCGAGCTCGACCTCGGCGACGTCAAGATCGCGATCGACAAGCGGGTCGAGCCGCGCATCGACGTGGACGCCACGCGGCGCCGGCTCGCCGGCATCGCGGCCGACGTGCTGGAGATGCTGCCGCCCGCACCCACCCGCCATGAGCGCTTCGAGGCCTTGCATGCCTACCTCTACCGCGCCGGCGACTGGAACGGCAACCGCCCCTGGCTGCGCGCCGCCGAGGACCCGGCCTGCCAGGACATCGCGAACAAGCTGCTGGCCACCCACCTGGTGACGCGGCGCGGCAACTGCGTGTCGATGGCGATGCTGGTCACGATCGTCGGCCAGCGGCTCGGCCTGGACATCAGCCTCGCGACCGCGCCGCAGCAACTGAGCGTCGTCTACCGCGACGAGGCCGGCACCCTTCGCATCCTCGATCCGACCTCGGGCGAGCTGAAGCCCGACACCACCCGGCCACGCGGCACACCGCCCGCCTCTGCGCTGCGCGTGCTTACCCGGCGCGAGTCCGCCGTGCTCGCTGCGCAAGTGCTGGTCGACCATCTGGCCCGCCTTCCCGGCCAGGAGACGCACCGTGCCGCCATGGCAGAGCTGCTGCGCGTCAACGATCCGCGGCACGTCGCGATGCAGCCCTCCACCTCGCCCGCCCAGGTCGCCCAGCGCGAGCGCTCGCGCTGAACGACACCTGCGACGCCCGCACCCTCAGCGCCGGCTCGCGATCCAGCGGTCGATCTGCGCATCGAGCACCGACAGCGGCAATCCGCCCTCGGCCAGCACCGCGTCATGGAAGGCCGGCATGCTGAAGCGATCGCCCAGTGCCTGCTTCGCCCGTTCGCGCAGTTCCTGGATCTTCAGCGAGCCGATCTTGTAGCCCAGGGCCTGGGCCGGCCAGGCCATGTAGCGCTCGATCTGGTTGCGCGCCTGCTCGGGCGACGCGCCGACGTTGGCCTGCCAGTACGCCATCGCCTGCTCGCGGCTCCAGCCCTTCGCATGCAGGCCGGTGTCGACCACCAGGCGCGCGGCACGCGCGATCTCCAGCCGCAGCTCGCCGACCCATGCGGCCGGATCGTCGTACAGCCCCATCTCGCGGCCCAGCGTCTCGGCATACAGCCCCCAGCCTTCGCCGAACGCATTGATCCAGACCCGCTTGCGGAACTCGAGCAGCGTCAGCTCCTGCAGCAGGCCCATCTGGAAATGGTGCCCCGGCTGGCCCTCGTGCAGGAACAGCGCCGTCATCGTCGTCTTGTCGTAGGCAGCAGGGTCGTGGATCACCGCCCAGAAGATGCCGGGCCGCGAGCCGTCCTCCGCCGGCAGCGAGTAGTGGTCGGAGGCCGAGTCCTTCGTCAGCTCGGGCTCGGGGCGGATCTCCAGCGGCGCCTTCGGCACCCGCCCGAACAGCTGCGGCAGGCTGGCCTTCACGCGCTCGTTGATGCCGCGGTAGGCCTGCAGGATCTCGGCCTCGCTGCGGTAAGGCAGAAACGTCGGGTTGGTGCGCACCCAGCCGAGCAGGCCTTTCGGATCGCCGTCGTAGCCGAGCTGCGGCGCCACCTTCGCGAGCTCGCCCTGGATGCGCGCCACCTCGGCCAACCCCATCGCGTGGATCTCGTCCGGCCCCAGCTCGGTGGTGGTCTGGTCGCGCACCCACTGGCGGTACCAGGCCGGGCCGTTCGGCAGCGCGCCCCAGCCGTCGGTGCTGCGGGCCGCGGCCAGGTAGTCGCCCTCGGCGAACGCGGTCAGCTTGCGCATCGCGGGCGCCACACGGTGCGTCACGACGTCGCGGTACGCGGCCGTCAGCCGGCGGCGATCCGCTTCGCCGAACGAGGCCGGCAGGTTGCGGATCGGCGCGTAGAAGGCATTCTTGTCGAGCGACGCATCACCGAGCGGCCGCAGCGGGCCGAGCATCGCCACCACCACCGCCTTCGGCTGCACGATGCCGCGGCGCATGCCTTCGCGCATGTTGGCGATGGCCTGGTCGACCCAGGCCGGCAGGCGCGCGATGCGCTTCAGGTAGGCGTCGTACTGCGCGACGGTCTTCAGCGGCTGCTCGCCCTGGCCGCTGCCGAAGGTCGCCAGCAGCACCGGGATCGAGTCGAGCTGCTGCAGCGGCAGCAGGTGATCGTCGAAGGCCTCGAAGCCGATGCGGGTGCGCAGTTCGCGCGCCAGCAGGTCGTGCGTCAGCTGGTCGGCAGGCGACAGCTGCGCGCGATCGATCGCCGCCAGCCGCCGCTCGATGCGGTGGTACATCGCGAAGCGCTGCTTGCGCTCGCGCGGCGCGATGCTCAGCGGGAGCTGGTCGTCGAAGCGGTTGTCGCCGGCCAGCGTCGCGGTGTAGACCGGATCGAGCCGGGCCTGCTCGTCGTAGTACTGACTGGCGAGTGTCGCGAGCGCTGCCCCTGGCGTGGCGTCGCGGGCGGAGGCCGGTGCGGCGTCGACGGGGGGCTGGAACAGGGCCAGCACGCCGCTCAGGGCGGCGACCCACAAGGTTCGGTTCAGGATCATGGCGGAGCGTCCTTGCAACGGAGGTGGTGCGCACGAAGGTGCATGGCAAGCGCGGCAGGTTACGCCCACGGCCTGCACGAAACTGTCAGGAGTGTTCGGTCGCGTGTCAGGAGTCCAGCCTTCGCATGCCGCCCTGCCCCCGGCCGCCACGCGACTGTCGTATCGTCCGCCAATGGACTCCCACCTCGACAACGTCTTCTGGCACGCGCTCAGCGGCCCGCAACAGCACTTCTCCGTCGGCTCGGCACGCGCGCGGCGCTACGCGCCCGGCCTCTCGCCGATCTTCGCCTTCAGCGACCTGGAGCGGCCCGACTTCGACGGCCTCTCACCCCACTGCGACCTCGGCGAGCACCTCTACGTTGCCGACTGGCGCGGCCCGGTGCCACGCGACTGGCAGCTGGTCGTCGAGGCGGCGATACACCGCATGGTCTGGCGCGGCGACGCGCCGCCGGACGACCTGCTGCCGGAAGCCATTCGGCTCGACCCCGAGCACGCGGCGCAGGCGATGGAACTGGCGACGCTGACCCGCCCCGGGCCGTTCGGCCTGCGCACCATCGAGCTCGGCGAGTACTTCGGCTGCTTCGACGACGACCGGTTGGTCGCGATGGCCGGCGAGCGCTCCAACGCCGGCAGCTTCCGCGAGATCAGCGGCGTGTGCACGCACCCGGAGTTCCAGGGGCGGGGCCTCGCGCGCAAGCTGATGAACAAGCTCATTCGACGCCAGGTGATGTGCGGCGAGACGCCCTTCCTGCACGTGATGTGCAGCAACGAGGCGGCCCATGCGCTCTACCTGCGCATGGGCTTCCGCGATCACCTCGATCCGGTGACGGTGCGGGTGCTGTCGAGGCTGTAGGCGATGGCCGGCCGCATGGAATCCATGCGGTCGAGCACGCGCGCCCAGGCGGTGATGCGGCGCGCGTCGCGTGCCGGCGCGCCGCGCTCCAGGCCGTGCCAGATGCCGGCTTCATTGAAGCTGATCAGCACGCGCAGGTCGGGCCGCCGCGACAGCGGATGCACCGCATCGACCAGGTTGTCGAGGATCAGCGGATCGCCGTCCGCCTCGCCGGGCGGCAACCAGGCCAGCACCATGTGGCGCTGCCGGTGCCCGTCCGGCGCGCCGGCCTGCGTCTCGACGTACGCGATGCGCAGTTGCGCGGCGGGCAGCCCGGCGGCGACCAGGCTGAAGTACTTCGCCACCGCGTAGTCGACGCAGTCGCCGCTGCCACGCTCGCGAACCTCGCCGGGCGCGGCCCAGGGCGCGGCCGGATCGCTGCGCCGAGGCTCGCCGTCGTACACGATGCGATGGTTGACGGACACGTTGAGCGATGCGAGCAACATGGGTTCATCGGTCGGCTCGGCCGCCGCCGACGGCGACGCGGCGACTGTGAGCAATCCGCACAGCAGTGCGGCAAGAAAGCGAATGGATGTCATTGGGGCGAGACGATGCCGCCGCAATGAGGACGTCCGATGCAGAGATGCCAGACAGATTGCCCCACGTCGTGGGCAAGCAGTGCCAGACGCGATCGATCCCACGGTAAGGGCCCCACGTCGATACCCGAATGAACGGGCGAGACGCGATCTTGCGCCGATCCGCGGCGGCAGGGGATCCTCAACAGTGAGGATCTGCCGCGCGGACCCCGCGACGCTCAGGCGAGCTTGGCCGCCAGCACGTCCACCGGGTCGATCTGCGGCGGCTGGCTGAGCAGTTCCGGCGCCTTCGCCATCAAGGCCTGCGCGATCGCGCCGCCCAGGTGGGCCTGGCGTCCGGCCTCGTCGGCGAACGCATCGAAGATGCCGAAGCTCGAGGGCCCCAGCTTCAGCGCGAACCACACCGTCGTCTGCTGCTCCTGGTTCGCGAGCGCGAGGGCGCTGACGAGCAGGTCCTGCACCGCGGCCTCCTTGCCGGGCTTGGCTTCGAGTCGTGCGAGCAATGCCTTGTGGACCGTCATGACGTTCTCCTGGAAGTGATGGATCAACCCGGATCGGGTGAAGCGGAGTGTGAGCCGGCGGCGCCTGCGGACCTATTGGCAGAATCGACATTCATGCTACCGTTCCTGCCATCATGAGAATCGACATCCTGGCACTGGACGGTGTGTTCGACACCGGGCTGGCAGCGCTGCTCGACGTGTTCGGCACCGCCAACGAGCTGATGCCCGACCAGGCGCCGCTGGTGGTGAGGCCGGTCGGCGTGCGGCGGCGCGTCTTCACCCATCACGGCCTGCGCGTGCCGGTGCAGCCGGCGCACGAAGGCCCGCCGCCCGACGTGCTGGTGGCGCCGGCGCTGGGCAGCAAGACCCCCGAGGCACTGGGTGCCGCGCTGCAGCGTGCCGACGTGCGCGATGCGATCGAGCTGCTGGGCGAGCGCGGCGCGGGCGGCAGCCGGCTGGCCGCGGCCTGCACCGGCACCTTCATGCTGGCGGCCTCCGGCGCGCTCGACGGCCACCAGGCGACCACCACCTGGTGGCTGGCGCCGTTCTTCCGGCAGCGCTACCCGCGGGTCGAACTCGACGAATCGCGCATGCTGGTGCCATCGGGCAGCCTGGTGACCGCCGGTGCCGCGGTGGCCCACCTGGATCTCGCGCTGTGGCTGCTGCGCCAGCTGAGCCCGGCCTCGGCCGGCATCGTCGCCCGCTACCTGATGATCGACGGGCGGCCGTCGCAGGCGGCGTACGCGATCAGCGACCACCTCGCGCATGCCGATCCGCTGATCGAGCGCTACGAGGCCTGGGCGCGCTCGCACCTGGCGCAGGGTTTTTCGCTGCCGGATGCGGCGCGGGCCATCGGCAGCAGCGAACGCACGCTGGCGCGGCGGCTGCAGCGGGTGCTGGGCAAGACGCCGCTGTCGTACTTCCAGGATTTGCGCGTCGAGTTCGCGGTGCATCGGCTGCAAACGAGCCGCGACAGCGTCGATGCGATCGCGGCCGAGGTCGGCTATGCGGATGGCGTCACGCTGCGAACCTTGCTCAGGCGCCGGCTCGGCCAGGGCGTGCGCGAGATCCGCGGGCGCCAGGCGGGTGGGTCCTAGAACACCACCGCCTGCCCGTCCCTTCGCGCATCGCTCGCCGCCACATACCCTTCGCTGCCCGGATCCCCGAGCCGCCAGATGAACTGGCCGGCGCCAAAATCCTGGTACGAGTCGTTGATGACCTCCACGCGATGGCCGCGCTCCGTCAGGCCCTGCACCGTCGCCGGGTTCATCGCGCGCTCGACGTTGATCTCCAGCCCCTGGTTGAAGCGCCAGCGCGGCGCATCGCAGGCGGCCTGCGGGTGCTGGCGGTAGTCGAGCATGCGCACCAGCGTCTGCAGGTGGCCTTGCGGCTGCATGTTGGCGCCCATCACGCCGAAGCTCATCTGCGGCTGCCCATCGCGCGTGAGAAACGCCGGGATGATCGTGTGGAACGGCCGCTTGCCCGGCGCCACCTGGTTGGCGCTGCCGTCGGCCAGGCTGAAGCCGTGCCCGCGGTTCTGCATCGACAGACCGTACCCCGGCACCACCGCGCCCGAGCCGAAGCCCATGAAGTTGCTCTGGATGAAGCTGACCATCATGCCGCTCTCGTCGGCCGCGCTCAGGTAGATGGTGCCGCCCTTCACCGGGTTGCCGGCACCGAAATCCTGCGCGCGCTTCATGTCGATCAGCTTCGCGCGCGACGCGAGGTAGGCGTCGTCCAGCATCTGCCTGGCCGTCACTTCCATGCTGCCCGGCTCGGCGACGAAGCGGTACAGGTCGGCGAACGCCAGCTTCATCGCCTCGATCTGCAGGTGCTGCGAATCGACGTCGTCGACCGCCAGCCGCTCGATGTCGAAGTTCGACAGAATGCCCAGCGCGATCAGCGCCGCGATGCCCTGCCCGTTCGGCGGGATCTCGTGCAGCACGTGCTCGCGGTAGGCCTTGCCGATCGGGTCGACCCACTCCGGCTGGTAGGCCGCGAAGTCCTCGACGCGGATCGCGCCGCCATGGGCCTTCGCGTGGCGGGCGGCGGCCTCGGCGATCTCGCCGCCGTAGTAGGCGGCACCGCGCGTCTGCGCGATCAGGCGCAGCGTCTTCGCGGCGCCGGGCAAGCGGAACAGCTCGCCCAGGTTCGGCGCACGGCCGCGCGGCATGAAGGTCTCGGCGAAGCCCGGTTGCTGCTCCAGCACCGGCACGGCGGCCGACCACTTCTGCTGCACGACGGTGGGCACCGCGTAGCCGCGCTCGGCGATCTCGATCGCGGGCTCCAGCAGGTCGGCGAACGGCAGCTTGCCGAAGCGCTCGCTCAGCGCCACCCAGCCGGCCACGGCGCCGGGCACCGTGACGCTGTCCCAGCCGCGCACCGGCGGGGTCTTGGCGTCGCGGCCATATTTGCCGCGGAAGTAATCGGGCGTCCAGGCGGCCGGCGCACGCCCGCTCGCGTTCAGGCCGTGCAGCGCCTGGCCATCCCACAGGATGCAGAACGCGTCGGAGCCGAGCCCGTTGCTGACCGGCTCGACGATGGTCATCGCGGCCGCCGCGGCAATCGCCGCATCGACCGCGTTGCCGCCCTTCAGCAGCATGCGCAGGCCGGCCTGCGCGCCCAGCGGGTGCGAGGTCGAGACCACGTTGCGGCCGAACACCGGAAGGCGCTGGCTGGTGTAGCCCGCGCTCCAGTCGAAGTGATTCCCTGTCGTCATGTGCAGCGCCTTGAAAGTGATGCGCGGATGATGCCCGCCGCGCGCCAAAAGAAACAGGCCGCTCGAGGCGGCCTGTGTTTTGACTGGAAGCGCGCTATTCCTCCTGGAAGGCTTCCTGCCGCTTGCTCTTGATCGACGGCAACAGCACGATCACGATCATCAGCGCCGCGGCCGCCAGCAGGCCGGCCGACAACGGCCGCACGAAGAACGTGCCCCAGTCGCCGCGCGACAGCAGCAGCGCGCGCCGCAGGTTCTCTTCCATCATCGGCCCGAGGATGAAGCCCAGCAACAGCGGCGCCGGCTCGCAGCTCAGCTTGTAGAACAGGTAGCCGACCACCGCGAACGCCGCCGTCATGTAGACGTCGAAGGTGTTGTTGTTCAGCGTGTACACGCCGATGCAGCAGAACAGCGTGATCGCCGGGAACAGGAAGCGGTAGGGCACCGTCAACAGCTTGATCCAGATGCCGATCAGCGGCAGGTTCAGGATCACCAGCATCGCGTTGCCGACCCACATCGAGGCGATCAGGCCCCAGAACAGCTGCGGGTTGCTCGTCATGACCTGCGGGCCGGGCTGGATGCCCTTGATTGTCATCGCGCCCACCATCAGCGCCATCACCGCGTTCGGCGGGATGCCCAGCGTCAGCATCGGGATGAACGAGGTCTGCGCGCCGGCGTTGTTCGCCGATTCGGGACCCGCCACGCCGCGGATGTCGCCCTTGCCGAAGCGGCCGCTCGCGCCCGCCACCTTCTTCTCGACCGTGTACGCGGCGAACGAGGCCAGCAGCGCACCGCCGCCCGGCAGCACGCCCAGGATCGAACCCAGCGCGGTGCCGCGCAGCACCGCCGGCCAGGCGTCCTTGAAGTCCTGCTTGGTCGGCCACAGGCCCTTCACGCTCTTCGTGAACACCTCGCGGTGCTCGGCCGGCATGCCCAGGTTCGAGATGATCTCGCCGAAGCCGAACACGCCCATCGCGATCACGACGAAGCCGATGCCGTCGGTCAGCTCGGGGATGTCGAAGCTGTAGCGCGCGGTGCCCGAGATCACGTCGGTGTTGATCTGCGCGAGCAGCAGCCCGAGGATGATCATCGAGATCGCCTTGATCAGCGACCCCGAGGCCAGCACCACGGCGCCGATCAGGCCCAGCACCATCAGCGAGAAATACTCCTGCGGGCCGAACTTGAAGGCCAGCTCGGTCAGCGGCGGCGCGAAGGCCGCGATGATGACCGTGCCCACGCAGCCGGCGAAGAACGAGCCCAGGCCGGCGGCGGCCAGCGCCGCACCGGCGCGGCCCTGGCGGGCCATCTGGTAGCCGTCGATCGCGGTCACGACCGAGCTCGATTCGCCCGGCACGTTGATCAGGATCGCGGTGGTCGAGCCGCCGTACTGCGCGCCGTAGTAGATGCCGGCCAGCATGATCAGCGCCGGCGTCGCATCCAGCGAGTAGATCGACGGCAGCAGCATCGCGATGGTGGCCACCGGGCCGAGCCCGGGCAGCACGCCGATCAGCGTGCCCAGCACCGAACCGAAGAACGCATACATCAGGTTCTGCGCCGTGAAGGCGACGCTGAAGCCGAGTGCGAGATTACCCAACAAGTCCATGGTGTTTTCCTTCTCAGCCCACGAACCAGGGCCACATCGGGATGACCAGCTTCAGCCCGAGCACAAAGATCGCCCACGAACCCACGGTGAGCACGACGGCCGTCGCGAGGACGCCCTTCCACTTGAATTCATCGCCGGCGAGGCTGGTCATCAGGATCAGGATCGGCACCGTGATCACCAGGCCCAGGCGCGGCAGCGCGGCGCCGAACACCGCGATCGCCGCGACGATCACCAGCAGCGGTCGCCAGGCGATGGCGCCGATCGGGTCGCCGCCTTCGACCTCGATCGTCAGCGACTTGAACAGCACGAAGGCGCCCAGCAGCGCCATCAGCACGCTGAGGATCAGCGGGAAGTAGCCCGGGCCCGGCCGCGCCGAGGTCCCCATGCTGTAGTTGGTCGCGCCGACGGCGAAGACCACGCCGACAACGACAAACATCAAACCGGACCAGAAGTCCCGTTGGCTCTTGATCTTCACGGATAGCTCCTCGTGTTCTGCTTTGGCTCACGCTGTCTGTTACAGCTTGCGGCTGATTCTAGGCAGCGCACTCCAGGCCCCGTGTGTGGTTTACACGTAGCGCACTGTGTCCGCAGGTGTCGTCAGCGTGTCGTCAGCTCAGCGCGGTTTCAGGCTGTTGACGTCAGGCGTCCCAGGCCGGCGTCGAGCGCAGCACCTCGTCGACCGTGGTGACGCCCTCGGCCACCTTCATGACGCCGGCCAGCCGCAAGGGCCGCAGCCCCTCGGCCAGCGACAGCTGGCGCAGCTTCGACGCATCAGGCACCGGGTGGATCGCCGCTTGCGACGCATCGTTCAGCGTCAGCAGCTCGTACAGCCCGACGCGGCCGCGGAATCCCGTCATGCGGCATTCGAGGCAGCCGACCGGCTTGTAGGGCCGCGCCTTGCCGTTGATGCGCCACGGCTTGATCACTTCGTTCAGCGTCTCGGCCGTCACCGCGTCATCGGGCTGCTTGCAGCTCGGGCACAGCCCGCGCACCAGCCGCTGGGCGAGCACGCCGATCACGGTCGCGCCGATCAGGTAGGGCGGCACGCCCAGGTCGACCAGCCGCGTCACCGCCGACGCCGAGTCGTTGGTGTGCAGCGTGCTGAACACCAGGTGGCCGGTGAGCGCGGCCTGGATCGCCATCTCGGCGGTTTCCAGGTCGCGGATTTCGCCGACCATGATGATGTCGGGGTCCTGCCGCATCAGCGCCCGCACGCCTTCGGCGAAGCCGAGGTCGAGCGCCGGCTGCACCTGCGTCTGGTTGAAGGTGGGCTGGATCATCTCGATCGGGTCTTCGATCGAGCAGACGTTCACCTCGTCGGTGGCCAGCCGCTTCAGCGTGGAGTAGAGCGTGGTCGTCTTGCCCGAACCGGTCGGGCCGGTCACCAGGATGATGCCGTGCGCCCGCGCGGTGAGCCCTTCCCAGCGTTGCGCATCGTGGCTGCCGAAGCCGAGCGCGTCGAGCGACTTGACGGCGGTGTCCGGGTCGAAGATCCGCATCACCATCTTCTCGCCGAAGGCGGTGGGCAGCGTCGACAGCCGCATTTCCACCTCGTCGCCATTCGGGTTGCGCGTCTTGATGCGGCCGTCCAGCGGGCGGCGCTTCTCGATCACGTCCATGCGGCCGAGCAGCTTCACGCGCGCGATCATCGCGTTCATCACGCCGGGCGGCAGCTGGTAGACGGTGTGCATCACGCCGTCGATGCGGAAGCGGATCAGGCTCAGCTCGCGGCGCGGCTCGAGGTGGATGTCGCTCGCGCGCTGGTCGAAGGCGTACTGCCACAGCCAGTCGACCACCTGCACGACGCCCTGGTCGTTGGCATCGAGCTGCTTGTTGCTGCGCCCCAGTTCCACCAGCTGCTCGAAGCTCGCGGCCGCCGAGTTCTCGCCGTTCTTGGCCGCGGCGCGCACCGAGCGCGACAGCGTGTAGAACTCGGTCGTGTAGCGCGCCACCTCGACCGGGTTCACCAGCACCAGCCGCAGCACCTTGCGCGTGTGGGCCTCGATCTCGGGCGCCCAGGCGATGTCGAAGGGCTCGCTGGTCGCCACCGTCACGTCCTGGGCGCCGAACAGCAGCGGCAGCGCGCGGCGGCGCTCGGCATAGTTGATCGACATCACGTCGCCGACGCGACCCACGTCGACCTTCAGCGGGTCGATGCGCATGTACGGCATGCCGATGCGGACGGCCAGCCATTCGGTGAGCATCTCGGTGTCGAACGGCTTGCCGGCCGGGTTCGACAGGCCGGCGCTGCCCAGCCGCACCAGCGGGTGCTGCACGCTTTCGGCGGCGGCAAAGCGCTTCTCGGTGCGGTCATGGTCGTCGCGGTTGATCAGCCCGTCTTCGAGCAGCCAGTGCAGCAGGCGCCGCCACTCCAGGCGGCCTCGCGGGTGCGTGGCGGCGGCCTTGTCGCCCTTCGGGTGTTTCGTGGATGCCGCTGCGGTCATGGGGTCGCCCCGTTCGGGTTTCGGATCATCCGCAGCCACTTGCGCGCCGGCAAGTCGAAGCGGTCCTCGATGTTGTCGGCACGCGCGGCCAGCACTTCACGGGACGGAAGTCCCACCCCCTTCATGCCGACCACGACGGTGTTGCCCTCGCGCGTGGGCCGCATGCTCCACACCGAGGCCTCGCCGAAGGCGCCGGCGATGCGCGCCGCGCTCTGCTCGTAGCTCGCGTCGCGGCCGAACAGGTTGACGCTCATCACGCCGCCATCGGCCAGCACGCGGTGGCAGGCGCGGTAGAACGCGTCGTCGTCGAGCACCGGGCTGGCGGCCTCGTGGTCGTACAGGTCGACGCAGAGCACCTGCACGCTGCCCGCGTTCTTCGGATCAGCCACCCACAGGCCGGCATCCTGGTTCAGCACCTGCAGCCGGTCGTCGTCTGCCGGCAGCTTGAACCACAGCCGGCAGGCGGTGATGACGGTCGGGTTCAGCTCGACGGCCGTCGTCTTCATGCCCATGTGACGGGTGAAGCGCGTGATCGCCGCGGCCCCCAGGCCGAGCTGCACCGCATGGCCCTCGCCCAGCGCCTCGGGTTCGATCAGCAGCAGCCAGACCATCATGCGCTGCACGTAGTCGAGCTCGATCACGTTCGGTTTGCGCACGCGCATCGCGCCCTGCACCCAGGGCGTGCCGAGGTGCAGGTAGCGCACGCCGCCGGCCTCGGAGAGGGTTGCGGGGACGAGTTCGGGTTCGGATTTCGGGCGGGAAGGCATCGGGGGCAGCGGTTCGGGATCAGGCAATTCCACAGGCTTCGAAGGCGGCGCGCCAGGCGTCGAGCTTGCGCTCGAAGCTCCAGGACGCGTTGGCCGGGCTGGTCGACGGCAGGCGCGTCACCGGCACGCCGAGTGTCGCGGTGAAGCGCATCGCCCGCGCCGATTCGCCGCCATTGTGGGCGATGCCCTGCAGGCCGGGCGCGAGGCGCTTCAGGCCGGCGAGGTCGTTGTACTGCGCATCCTCGATCGCACTGTCGAGGCTGCCCTCGCGGCGGCAGTGGGCGTAGACGTCCCAGAGGCCCAGGCCGCGCTCGCGCATCTCGTCGATGCGCCGGTCGTAGGGCAAGGCCCGCAGGTCGACATCCCACAGCGCCGACAGGATCGGCCAGAAGTGGTTGCGCGGGTGGGCGTAGTACTGGCCGGCCTGCAGCGACGCGACGCCGGGGAAGCTGCCCAGCACGACCAGCCGCGTGCGCGGGCCGATCACCGGCGGCAGGCCCTGCAGCAGGCCGGGCTCTTCGACAGAGGTGGGCGTCTCAGGTGTCGTCATCTAGGCGGGCGAGTCTGCCAGAGCTGCGAGCCGCGGCAGCGCGGCGTGCGTGTTGTCGCGTGTCAGTTGCGACAAGTCGTTCAACGACAGCCCGCGCAGCCCGGCCAGCACCTCGGCGATGCGCGCCAGCTCGGCCGGCTCGTTGCGCGAGGTGGCGCCGGCCGCGCGCTCCTCGGCGGTGCGGTACAGCCAGTGCGGCGGGATGTCGGGCGAATCGGTTTCCAGCACCAGGCACTCGGCCGGCACCGTCTGCGCGAGGCGGCGGATCTGCAGCGCGCGGTCGAAGGTCATCGCGCCGCCGAAGCCGAGCTTGAAGCCGAGCCCGATGAACACCTCGGCCTGCTGCGCGCTGCCGTTGAAGGCGTGGGCGATGCCGCGCACCTCGATGCGCCGCAGGTGCTTCAGCAGCGAATCGGCGGAGCGCCGCACGTGCACGATCACCGGCAGGCCGAACTCGCGCGCCAGCTTCAGCTGCTCGGCGAAGAAGTGCTCGCCACGCGCCTGGTCGAGGCCGGGCACGAAATGGTCCAGCCCTATCTCGCCGACCGCCACCAGGCGCGGGTCGCCGATGTGCCGTTCGAGCGCCCGCCGCAGCAGCGCCAGGTCGCCGTCGCCGGCCGCGTCGACGCACAGCGGGTGGATGCCCAGCGCATACGCCAGCCCGTGCCGGTGAGCCAGCGCCCGCACCGTCTCGAAATTCCCGACCATCACCGCCGGCAGCACCTGCTGCGTGACGCCGGCCGCCCGGGCGCGCTGCACCACGGCGTCGCGGTCGGCATCGAATTCAGGGGCGTCGAGGTGGCAATGGGAGTCGATCCAGCGCATCCCCCGGATGATGCCTTGCCCGGCACGTCAAGTAGTACCTCAGCACGTGCACAGCCGTCGACTCCGTGTTACGGTGACGCCATCGTCAGCGTTCGGCACAGTTTTGTATCTCCATGTGCCGACTGCCATCGCAGGAGGCAGGCATGAGACAGGCTCCGCTCTACAGCCGCTCTCGGCGGGCACCCGCCGGTGCCGTCTCGGCAGCGCCCGACGCACCGGCATCGCCGGTGACTGCGGTGGCGCCATCCACCGATCCCGCCACCCTGCCGCCGCCGGTCGCGGCGACGGCCCAGCCGCCGGCCCGCTGGCGCCGCTGGTTCGGCCGCCATGAACGCATGCTGTGGGGTCTTTCAGGCGCGATCCTGGTGCTCGGCGGCGTGGCCGCCTGGCAGGCCCTCAACCCGGGCGCCCGCGCGCTGACCCAGGTCGACATCGACGCCGCGGTGCGCCACTCGCTCGAGAAGGAACCGCTGCCGTCCGCCTACGCCAAGGCCTACGAGATCATCCGCCCGTCGGTGGTGCGCGTGGTCGGCAGCGACGGCGACGAGCCCGACCCTGCCAAGGCCGAGGCCACGCCCGACGCGAAGCGCGCCAAGCCGGTGCCGCTGCCGAAGGCCGCGAAGCCGGTGCCGGGCGACCGCAAGAAGCAGACGGCATCCGACACGCCCGAGCCCGGCGAACCGCACCTGTCGACCTCCACCGGCTCCGGCGTCGTGATCATCGACAACGGCACCATCCTGACCAACCTGCACGTGGTGCAGGGCTCGAAGAAGCTGCGCGTGACCTTTGCCGACGGCTTCGAGTCGGATGCGACGGTGGTCGGCATCGAGCCCGAGCACGACCTGGCGGTGCTGCGCGCGAAGAGCATCCCCGACGACCTGCAAGCCGCGACGATGCGCTCCGCCTCCGACCTGCAGTCCGGCGACCAGGTGATCGCGGTCGGCTACCCGTTCGGCATCGGTCCGTCGGTCTCCGGCGGCGTGATCTCCGGGCTGAAGCGCGACTTCCGCTCGCCGCAGGGCCAGCGGCTGCTGAACAACCTGATCCAGTTCGATGCCGCCGCCAACCCCGGCAACTCCGGCGGCCCGCTGGTGACGATGGACGGCTCGGTGGTCGGCATCGTCACCGCGATCCTGAACCCGACCGAGCACCGCACCTTCATCGGCATCGGCTTCGCGGTGCCGATCGACAGCGCTGCCGGCGCGGCGGGCATGCCGCCGTTCTGATCTTCATCGCCCTTCCCGGAGACTCCATGGACCAGGACACGCCGAACACCGCCACCCTGATGGAGCGGCTGCTGTACGAGATCAAGCGCGTGGTGGTCGGGCAGGACAAGTTCCTCGAGCGCGTGATGGTCGCGATGCTGGCGCAGGGCCACCTGCTGGTCGAAGGCGTGCCGGGCCTCGCGAAGACGATCACGGTCAAGACGCTCGCGACCACGCTGCGCGGCAGCTTCAAGCGCATCCAGTTCACGCCCGACCTGGTGCCGGCCGACCTGGTGGGCACGCGCATCTACAACCAGAAGACCGGCGAGTTCGCGACCTCGCTCGGCCCGGTGTTCGCCAACCTGCTGCTGGCCGACGAGATCAACCGCGCGCCGGCCAAGGTGCAGAGCGCGCTGCTGGAGGTGATGCAGGAACGCCAGGTGACGATCGCCGGCGAGACGCACAAGGTGCCCTCGCCCTTTCTGGTGATGGCCACGCAGAACCCGATCGAGACCGAGGGCACGTACCCGCTGCCCGAGGCGCAGGTCGACCGCTTCATGATGAAGGTGCTGGTCGGCTACCCGAGCGAGGAAGAGGAGTTCGTGATCGTCGAGCGCGTCACCGGCGACCCGGTGACGGTGAGCCCGGTCGCGAGCACCGAGCAGCTGGCCGAGTTGCAGCACCGCTGCCGCAGCGTGTACGTGGACCCGGCGCTGATGCAGTATGCGGTGCGGCTGGTCAGCGCAACGCGCAACCCGGCGCGCTACGGCCTGCCGGACCTTGGCAAGTTCATCAGCTTCGGCGCCAGCCCGCGCGCCACCATCGGGCTGATCGAGGGCGCGCGCGCGATGGCGCTGCTGCGCGGGCGCACCTACGCGCTGCCCGACGACGTGCTCGACCTGGTGCCCGACGTGCTGCGCCACCGCCTGGTGCTGAGCTACGAGGCGCTGGCCGACGGGCTGACCGCCGACCAGATCGTCCACAAGATCGTGCAGAAGGTGCCCAAGCCCGACAAGCCGATGGCCCACCGCGCGGAAGAAGCGGGGCGCTGATGGACGGGACGGCAAAGGACGGGGCAGCGAGCGCCCCCACGGCCGACGCGGTGCTGCGCCGGCTGGAGTGGACCGTGATCCGCCGGCTCGACGGCCTGCTGCAGGGCGACTACCGCACGCTGTGGCGCGGCACCGGGCTGGACCTGGCCGACCTGCGCGAGTACCAGCACCACGACGACGTGCGCCACATCGACTGGAACGTCACCGCCCGGCTGCAGGTGCCGCATGTGCGCGAGTTCACCGAAGACCGCGAGATGAGCGCCTGGTTCCTGCTGGACCTGAGCGGCAGCATCGATTTCGGGGCGCAGCGCAGCAAGCGCAGCGTGTCGGCCGAGTTCGTCACGGTGCTGGCGCGCCTGCTGACGCGCAACGGCAACCGCGTTGGCGCGGTGTTCTATGGCAGCGAGGTCGATGCCGTGCTGCCGCCGCGCACCGGCCGCAGCCATGTGCTGAACCTGCTGCAGCGGCTGCGCGCGCACGCGGCGCCGCAGGCCGCCGCGAAGGCCGAGACGCGGCTCGGCGACCTGCTGCACCGCGCCGCGACGATGATCCCGCGGCGCTCGATGGTGTTCGTCGTCTCCGACTTCATCAGCGCGCCGGGCTGGGCCGACGCGATGGCGCGCCTCGCGCAGCGCCACGAGGTGCTGGCGGTGCGGCTGTACGACGAGATGGAACTCGACCTGCCGGACCTCGGCCTCGTCACGCTGCAGGACGCCGAGACCGGCGAGCAGCTGCTGGTCGACACCCACGACCCGGGCTTCCGCGAGCGCTTCGCGCGCATCGCCGAGACGCGCGAGGACGAACTGCACACCGCCTTTGCGCGCGCCGGCGTCGACACGCTGGAGCTGACCACCGACGACGACCTGGGCGAGGCGCTGCTGCGCTTCGTCGAGCTGCGCCGGCAGCGCGCGCGGGCCTCGCACGGCGGTGGCATGGCGACGCATTTGCGGCCCTTGGCTGCGAGGAGCGCCGCATGACCTTTGTGTGGCCTGACCTCCTGTGGACTTTGCTCGCGATTCCACTGCTGGTGCTGCTGTACCTGTGGCTGCTCGCCAAGCGCAAGAAATCGACACTGCGCTTCGCGAGCCTCGCCATCGTCAAGCAGGCGCAAGGCGGCGGCCCCGGCTGGCGCCGCCACGTGCCGCCAGCGCTGCTGCTGCTGGCCTTCGGTGCGCTGCTGGTCGCCACCGCGCGGCCGATGGCGGTGGTGACGCTGCCGCTGCAGCAGGAGACCATCATCCTCGCGATGGACGTCTCCGGCAGCATGCGCGCCACCGATGTGCAGCCCGACCGCCTGACCGCCGCGCAGGAGGCCGCCAAGTCCTTCCTGATCGACCTGCCGCGCAGCGTGCGCGTCGGCGTGGTGTCGTTCGCCGGCACCGCCGCCGTGGTGCAGCCGCCGACGCAGAGCCGCGAGGACGTGGTCGCCGCGATCGACCGCTTCCAGCTGCAGCGCGGCACCGCGATCGGCAGCGGCATCGTGCTGTCGCTCGCGACGATCTTTCCGGAAGCCGGCATCGACCTGTCGCAGATCACCGGCCAGCGCAACATGCCGCTCGGCCCGAGCGACAAGCCGAAGCAGGATTTCGTGCCGGTCGCGCCGGGCTCGTACGCGTCGGCCGCGGTGATCCTGCTGACCGACGGCCAGCGCACCACCGGGCCGGACCCGCTGGACGCCGCGAAGATGGCGGCCGACCGCGGCGTGAAGGTGTACTCGGTGGGCATCGGCACCAAGGAGGGCGAGACCATCGGCTTCGAAGGCTGGTCGATGCGGGTGCGGCTCGACGAGGAGACGCTGAAGAACATCGCCAACCTGACGCGCGCCGAGTACTTCTACGCCGGCACCGCGACCGACCTGAAGAAGGTCTACCAGAGCCTGAGTTCGCGGCTGATGGTCGAGAAGAAGGAGACCGAGGTCAGCAGCCTGTTCGCGGCGCTGGGGGCGGTGCTGGTGCTGGTGGCGGCGACGCTGTCGGTGTGGTGGTTCGGGCGGGTGATGTGAGCCGCGTTCGTATACTGGCTCGAGCCGATCAGCCGATCGGTGACCGGGCGATGCGGTTCAGCGGGAGTCGCCCATGACCGAGAAGCCAGCCATGACCACCGTTCAAATCACCTTGCCCGATCAGTTGGCAAAGGAAGCCCAGCGCGCCGGCCTGCTTTCGACGGCGAAGCTCGAGCGCTGGCTGCGGGAGCAACTCGGTGCTCAGCGTGTCGATGCGCTGTTTGCAGCGATGGACCGCATGGCTGCGGTTGACGAACCTGTCGTGATGTCACCCGAAGAAGTCACGCAGGAACTGGCCGCCATGCGCGCCGAACGACGCACGGGGACAGCGAGCTGAAAGTGATTTCGTGCGTGTCGTCCTGGACACCAACGTGGTCGCGTCGGCCATCCTGTGGGGCGGCACGCCGCGCCTGCTGCTGAATGCGGCGCGCGAGAAGCGGATTGACCTCTTCACCAGCACGCCGCTGCTCGCCGAGCTCACTGACATCCTGGGTCGACCCAAGTTCGACAAGAAGATCGCGACAGCCGGACTGAGCATTGATGAGATCGTCGACGGCTATGCGCGGCTGGCGGCGGTCGTTTCCCCCTCCCCCGTACCGCGCATCGCACCCGATCCTGATGACGACGTGGTCCTTGGCACCGCCCTCGCGGCCAGAGCCTTCCTCATCGTCACCGGCGACAAGGCCCTGCTCACGGTTGGCTCGCACGAGGGCATTCGGCTGCTCACCGTCACCCAGGCCATCGACGCCATCGCTGCGGGAAGCACCGGCTGACCGTCCGTGCAGACGGGCGAGGCCGGTCACCCCACCGCTGCATCTCGACTGAAGCGCACCGTGACGCGCAGGCCGCCCAGCGGCGAGTCGCCGAGCGTCACGCTTGCTCGATGCTGATGCGCCACGCCGCGCACGATCGCGAGGCCGAGGCCGGTGCCTGACTCTTCGTGTTCGGCACGGCGGTAGAAGCGGTCGAACACCCGCTCGCGGTCGGCGGGCGGAATGCCGGGGCCGGCGTCGTCGACCTGCAGGATCGCGGCGCCCTCCTCCCGCGCCACGCGCAGCTCGACACGCGAACCGGGCGGCGAGTAGCGCACCGCGTTGTCCGCGAGGTTGCGCGCCAGCACCGACAGTGCGTTGCGGTCGCCCTGCACGATCACCGGCTCGTCGGCGAACAGTTCGAAGTCGGCGCCGCGCGACAGCGCGAAGGCGGCGGTGTCGACCAGCGCCTGGCGCACCACCTCGGCCAGGTCGACGGACTCGGCGGCCGCGGGGGCGGCGCCGGGTTCGGTGCGCGCGAGCGTCAGCAGTTGCTCGACCAGCCGTGCCGAGCGCTCGATGCCGTGGCTCAAGGCCTCGATCGCCTGCTGGCGATGGGTGTCGTCGGGCGCGCGCTTCAGCAGCTCCAGCTGCAGCTTCAGCGCCGTCAGCGGCGAGCGCAGTTCGTGCGCCGCGTCCGAGACGAAGGCGCGCTGCGTGTCGAGCGACTGGCCGAGGCGCTGCAGCAGCGCGTTCAGCGCACCGACCAGCGGCGCCACCTCGTCCGGCAAGCCGTGCTGCGGCAGCGGCTCCAGCAATTGTTCGCCGCGCTCGCGCAGCTGCGCGGCGACGCGGCGCAGCGGGCGCAGCGTCAGCGCCGCGATCCAGCCCATCGCCAGCGCCATCACCGGCGCCAGCAGCAGCAGCGGGGCCACGCTGCGCAGCGCCGCGCCGGCTGCCAGCCGCTTGCGGATCTGCGCCGGCTGCGCCACCTGGATCACGCGCGCGCCGGTGGCCACGCTGAAGGTGCGCCAGGCCGGGCCCGCGCCGTCGGCACCGGCCTGCACGGTGGCCAGCCCGAGCAGCACGCGGGTCGGCAGGTCGGGGTGGTCGCGCGTCGCGTAGATGCGGCGACCGTCGACGCTCCAGATCTGCACGACGAAATCGAACTGCTCGTCGGCCAGCGCGTTCATCTGTTCCGTCGCGATCTCGCCCTGGTCGCGCAACGACAGCGCCATCTGGCGCAGCTGGTAGTCGAACAGCGCCTCGGTCTCGCTGAGCACGCTGCGGTAGGTGATCGCGCCCATCACCGCGGCGGCGACCACCAGCATCGCGAGCAGCGCCAGCAGCAGGCGCAGGCGGATCGACTTCAAGCGCCGCCCGCCTGTGGTGTGGCCGAGCCGCCCGGCGTGCCGACGTAGTAGCCGACGCCGCGCATGTTCTGGATGAAATCGGCCCCCAGCTTGCGCCGCAGCTGGTGGATGTAGACCGAGACGGCGTTGCTCTCGATCTCTTCGCCCCAGCCGTAGAGGCGGTCTTCGAGCTGGGCGCGCGACAGCAACGCGCCGGGCCGCAGCATCAAGGCCTCGAGCACCGCGAACTCGCGTGCCGACAGCAGCACCGGCACGCCGTCGCGCGTCACCTGGCGCGTGGCCGGGTCGATCGTGACGCCGCCGTGGCTGAGCAGCGGCTGTGCCCGGCCGCTGTGGCGGCGCAGCACGGCCCGCATGCGGGCACTCAGTTCATCGAGTTCGAAGGGCTTCACGAGGTAGTCGTCGGCGCCGGCGTCGAGCCCGGCGACGCGGTCGCCGACGCCGTCGCGGGCGGTCAGCACGATGACCGGTGTGCTGTCGTGGCGGGCGCGCAGCGCGCGCAGCACGCCGAGCCCGCCCGCATCCGTGCCCTCGCCGGCGGGCGCCCGCCCGGGCGGCAGGCCCAGGTCGAGCAGCACCAGGTCGAAGCGCTCGCTCGCCAGCGTGCCGTCGGCCGCGGTCGCGTCGCGCACCCAGTCGACGGCGAAGCCTTCGAGCCGCAGCGCATTGCGCAGGCTTTCGCCGATCATCGGGTCGTCTTCCACCAGCAGCAGTCGCATCAGGGGCCCACGTCAGTCACAACAAAAAGCATACCGCGCCCGCGCGGCGGCGATTCAGGCGCTATTGTTCCGGCTGCTGATGAAACAACGCCTCATGCCCAAAGTCCTTCGCAACACGCTGCTGTCGTTCCGCGACCTGCTGGCGACCGCCGGCCCGTTCGTCTTCCTGACCCTGGTGCTGCTGGTGGTCGCCTACTGGTTCCTCGACCCGACGCCGCCGCGCAAGGTGGTGCTGGCCACCGGCGTCGAGCAGGGCGCTTATGCCGAGTTCGGCAAGCGCTATGCCGAGTACCTGAAGGGCTACGGCATCCAGGTGGAGTTGCGCAGCACGCATGGCGCGGCCGAGAACCTGAAGCTGCTGCGCGACCCGGCCTCGGGCGTGGACATCGCGTTCACGCAGGGCGGTGCCGGCGAATCGCGCAAGAACGCGGCCGCCAATGCCGCGGCCGACGAAGACCTCAATTCGCTGGGCAGCCTGTTCTTCGAGCCGGTGTGGTTGTTCTACCGCGAGGATTCGGCGCAGCGGCTGCTGAAGGGCGTGCCGCTGACGAGCCTGGCGCAGCTGCAGCAGGGCTGGAAGGTGGATTCCGGCGCGCGCGGCAGCGGCGCGCCCAACCTGATGCGCAAGCTGCTCGATGCCAATCGCATCGATGCCGCGACGATGACGCTGCTGCACGACGAGCAGACCGACGCGGTCGTGAAGTTCCTCGGCGGCGAGACCGATGCGATCGTGTTCGCGTCGGCGCCCGAGGCGCTGATGGTGCAGATGCTGCTGCAGACGCCGGGGGTGAAGCTGTTCGACTTTGCGCAGGCCGATGCGTACTCGCGGCGCTTCGCCTTCCTGACGCCGGTGCTGCTGCCGCGTGGCGTGGTCGACCTGGCCGGTGATGTGCCGCCGGGCGACGTGCGGCTGATCGCCCCGACCGCCACGCTGGTGGCGCGCGAGGACCTGCACCCGGCGCTGATCCAGTTGTTCGTGCAGGCGGCGGCGAAGATCCACGGGCCGGCGGGCTGGTTCCAGCGCAAGGGCGATTTTCCGAACGCGCGCGGCACCGAGCGGCCGCTGGCGGCCGAGGCGCAGCGCTTCTACACCAGTGGCGCGCCGCTGCTGCAGCGCTACCTGCCGTTCTGGCTGGCCAACCTGATCGACCGCATGTGGGTGGTGCTGGTGTCGATCGTCGCGATCCTGATCCCGATGTCGCGCGTGGTGCCGCCGCTGTACCAGTTCCGCATCCGCTCGCGGATCTTCCGCTGGTACGGGCAGCTGCGGGCGGTGGAGGATGGGCAGGGCGTGCGGCCGAACGATGAGCTGCGCTCGGAGCTGGACAAGATCGAAACGCGGGTCGGCAACGTGACGGTGCCGCTGAGCTATGCGGACGAGCTGTACTCGCTGCGCAGCCACATCAACATGGTGCGGCGGCGGCTGGATGAGGCGGGGCAGGATCCTACTGGCTGAGTATTGCCTGCGAGCAAAGGCGCAGGCAGGGAGGCTGGGGCTCGCCGGTCGGTGCGCCCCGCCCTGATTGGCGCTCCCCAGCCTCCCTGCCCGCGCCTTTGCGGCACCGCCGCATCGTGTTTGGGGGAAAAGATTGAAGTGACCGACGAGCGTGCAGGCGCTCGCATGCTCGTCGGTCACTTCAATCTTTTCCCCCAACCAGAGCGGGCGGTGTTGCGCGGCGGGTGAGGGGATGGGCTGGGGGCGATTTCTGAGACCGCCTCGGCATGAGCCCCCAGCCCATCCCCTCACCCGCCGCGCCGCACACAACTCCTGCCTACTCCTTCACCGAACCGGTCATCCCCGACACATAGTGCTCGACAAAGAACGAGTAGATGAACGCCACCGGCAGCGACCCCAGCAACGCCCCCGCCATCAGCGACCCCCAGTGGTAGACGTCGCCCTCCACCAGCTCGGTGATCACGCCAACAGGCACCGTCTTCATCTCCGACGACGAGATGAAGGTCAGCGCGTAGATGAACTCGTTCCACGACAGCGTGAACGCAAAGATCCCGGCCGAGATCAGCCCCGGCACCGCCAGCGGCAGCACGATCTTGATCAGGATCTGCCAGCGGCTCGCACCATCGATCAGCGCGCATTCCTCCAGCTCGTACGGGATCGAGCGGAAGTAGCCCATCAGCAGCCAGGTGCTGAACGGGATCAGGAAGGTCGGGTACGACAGGATCAGCGCCATGCGTGTGTCGAACAGCCCCAGCTGGAAGATGATCGCCGCCAGCGGAATGAACAGGATCGACGGCGGCACCAGGTACGCCAGGAAGATCGCCGCCCCCGCCGGCTTCGCGCCCTGGAAGCGCAGCCGCTCGATCGCATAGGCCGCGAGCACCGAGGCCACCAGCGACAGGATCGTCGACGTCACCGACACCAGCACCGTGTTCCACAGCCACTCCGGGTACGCCGTCTCGAACAGCAGCTTGTGGAAATGCGCGAGCGTCGGCTTGACGATCCAGAACGGGTTGCCGTTGCGCGCCAGCAGCTCCTCGTTCGGCTTGAACGAGGTCACCACCATCCAGTAGAACGGGAACAGCAGCACGAACACGAAGATGCCGAGCGGGATGTAGACCGTCACCCAGCGCCGCGGCAGCGTCTGCAGGTAGTCCATGCCCTGCGAATCGGGCTTGTCCTGCGCGTCTTTCACCCCCGCCTTCACTTGTCGCCCCCTTGCTGCCACGCCCGCCGCTGCAGCCCGAAGTAGCTGAACATGATGGCCGCCAGCAGGAACGGCACCATCAGCGTGGCCAGCGCCGCGCCCTCGCCCAGCGCCCCACCGGGAATCGCACGCTGGAACGCGAGCGTCGCCATCAGGTGCGTCGCGTTCAGCGGGCCGCCACGCGTCAGCACGTAGATCAGCTGGAAGTCGGTGAAGGTGAACAGCACCGAGAAGGTCATCACCACCGCGATGATCGGCGACAGCAGCGGCAGCGTGACGTGGCGGAACTGCTGCCACGGCGTCGCGCCGTCGATCGCCGAGGCTTCGTAGTACGACGGCGAGATCGTCTGCAGCCCCGCCAGCAGCGAGATCGCGACGAAGGGCACGCCGCGCCACACGTTGGCGACGATGGTCGAGAAGCGCGCGTTCCACGGGTTGCCGAGGAAATCGACATACCGGTCGATCCAGCCGAGCTTCATCAGCACCCAGCTGATCACCGAGAACTGCGCGTCGTAGATCCACCAGAAGGCGATCGCCGACAGCGCCGTCGGCACGATCCACGGCAGCAGCACCACCGCGCGGAAGAACGACTTGAACGGCAGGTTCTTGTTCAGCAGCACCGCGAGCCACAGTCCGAGCACGAACTTCAGGATGCTCGCGATCACCGTGTAGAACAGCGTGTTGAACAGCGCCAGCTGCGCGACGCTGTCGCCCACCAGGAACTCGAAGTTGTCGATGCCGATCCACGAGCCGCCGCGGCCGATCTTCGCGTCGGTGAAGCCGAGCCAGGTGCCCAGCCCGAGCGGGTAGGTCAGGAACAACAGCAACAGCACCGCGGCCGGCAGCATGAAGGCCAGGCCGAGGGCGTTGCGGCTGTTCTGGAAGCGCTCGATCAGTTTCACGGCTCAGCCCCTGGATGAATCAGACCTTGTAGTAGCGTTCCGCGCGTTTCTGCGCCCGCTCCATCGCCTCCTTCGGTGTCTTCGAGCCGCTGCCGGCCTCGGCCACCATGTTCGGCACGATGAAGTCCGCGAGCGCCCCGGCCGATGCATAGCCCAGCCGCCCCGCATAGCCCGCCGGCCGCAGGTTCTTCACGCTGTCGCGGTACGGCGTGTTCTTCGGGTCGACCGACCACACCGCGCTCTTCTCGTACGCCCGCAAGGGCTGCGCGACGTAGCCGCCGCCGCCCTGCAGCCACGGGTCGAACTGCTCCTGCTCCATCATGAAGCGCAGGAACTCCTTGGCCGCCTGCGGGTACTTGGTGTACTTGAAGATCATCTGGTTGAAGAACAGGTGGTACTCGGTCGGAACGCCCACCGGCCCGATCGGGAAGGCCGCATGGTTGATGTCGGCCGCCATCTCCTTCAGCTTCGGGTCGGGCGAGTTCTTCGCCGCGTAATACACCGAGATGCCGTTGTTGGTGATGCTGATCTGCCCGTCGAGAAACGCCTTGTTGTTGTTCGGGTCCAGCCACGACAGCGTGCCCGGCACGAAGCTCGAGTACAGCTCCTTCGCGTACTCCAGCGCCTTCAATGTGGCCGGGCTGTCCAGCGTCACCTTGTTGTCCTTGTCGACCATCGCCCCGCCGAAGGCCCACAGCAGCCAGTGGCACCAGCCGCTGTCGCCGGTCGCGTTGCCCAGCGCCATGCCGCCCGGCGTGCCCTTCGCGGCCAGCGCCTTGTAGAGCTTCAGGAAGCCGTCGGTGTCCTTCGGCATCGTCTCGAAACCGGCCGCCTTCATCTGGCTCTCGCGGTACACCACCAGCGAGCCGGCCGCACCGAGCGCGACACCGATCCACTTCTTGCCGTCGGGCCGCAGGTAGGCCTCGCAGGCCGGGTACCAGCCGCCGTATTTCTTGCCGAGGTACTCGCACAGGTCGGTCACGTCGAGCAGCTTGTCGGGGTACAGGTTCGCGTCGTCGTTGGTCGACAGGATGATGTCGGGCCCGGCACCGGTGTTGGCCGCGACGGCCGCCTTCGGCCGCACGTCTTCCCAGCCCTCGTTGTCGACCCGCACCTCGATGCCGGTCTTCTCGGTGAACTTCCTGACGTTCACCATGTACGCCTCGATGTCACCCTGCACGAAGCGGCTCCAGCGCAGCACGCGCAGCTTGGCGCCCTTCTCGGGCTTGTACGCGAGCGTCTGTGCGCCGGCGGTCGGCGTCCACAGCGCACCCGAGCCCAGCGCGGCCACTCCAGCGGCCCCTTCCAGAAACTTGCGGCGATCGAAGTCACTCATCGTTGTCTCCTGTCAAGTTGTGAAGCGGCGCACTGCGGCACCGTGAAGGAATCAGCTCATCAGGCCACCAGTCGCTTGCCGCTGCCGGCGTCGAACAGGTGCGCGCGGCCCAGGTCGGGCTGCAGGTGGATGGTCGCGCCGGGCTCGAAGCGGTGCCGTTCGTGGAACACCACCGACACCTCGGTGCCCTGGTGGCGGCAGGCGACGAAGGTGTCGGCGCCGGTCGGCTCCACCACCACCACCTGCGACGGGATGCCGCCGCTGTCCTGCAGCGACAGGTGCTCCGGCCGCGTGCCGAGGATCACCGGCTGGCCGTCCTCGCCGTTCGCGCCGGTGGGCGCGTTCATCTGCGTGCCGTCGGCCAGCTCCACCTGCAGCGTGCCGGCGCGGCGGCGCAGCGTGCCGGGCAGGAAGTTCATCGACGGCGAGCCGATGAAGCCCGCCACGAAGGTGTTCACCGGCTGGTCGTACAGGTCGAGCGGGCTGCCGGTCTGCTCGATGCGGCCGTCGCGCATCACGACGATCTGGTCGGCCATGGTCATCGCCTCGATCTGGTCGTGCGTGACGTAGATCGACGTGGTCTTCAGCCGCTGGTGCAGCTCCTTGATCTCGCTGCGCATCGCGACGCGCAGTTTGGCGTCGAGGTTGGACAGCGGCTCGTCGAACAGGAAGACCTGCGGATCGCGCACGATCGCCCGCCCCATCGCGACCCGCTGGCGCTGCCCGCCCGAGAGCTGGCGCGGGTAGCGGTCGAGCAAGGCGGTGAGGCCGAGGATCTCGGCGGCCCGGGCCACCTTCGGGTCGGCCACCGCCTTGTCCTGCTTCGCGAGCATCAGCGAGAAGGCCATGTTCTCGCGCACCGTCATGTGCGGGTACAGCGCGTAGTTCTGGAACACCATCGCGATGTCGCGCTGCTTGGGCGGCAGGTCGTTGACGCGGCGCTCGCCGATGCGGATCTCGCCGCCGGAGATCTCCTCCAGCCCGGCGATCATGCGCAGCAGCGTCGACTTGCCGCAGCCCGACGGCCCGACCAGCACGGTGAAGGCGCCATCGGCGATCTCGATGTCCACGCCGTGCAGGATCTGCACCGCGCCGAAGCGCTTCTTCACCGACTGGATGCTCACACTGGCCATGCGTCGTCCCTCTGCAAGGTGGTGCGAATCCCGGATGTCGGGACAGCGCTGCCCCATCGGCATGCGATGGGGCAGGCGGGTTGTATGACGACCCCACGGGCGTGTCAATCGGCGCTGCCCCTCCTCGCGTTTGCCCGGGCTGTGCGCGCATGATGGGTTGCGCCGGGCGTGCTGCCCGGCGGGAGGCATGCCATGAAACTGCTGATCACCGGCGGTGCCGGCTTCGTGGGAACGCGGCTGGCGCAAGCCCTGCTCGCGCGCGACACGCTGGCCGGGCAACGCATCGAGACCCTGGTGCTGGCCGACCAGGTCGCGCCGCGCACCGAGCTGCTGGCCGACTCCCGCGTGAAGGCGCGCACCGGCCCGCTGCTCGCGCAATGCGCTGCGCTGCGCGACGAACCGTTCGACGGCGTGTTCCACCTTGCGTCGGCGGTGTCGGGCGAATGCGAGGCCGATTTCGAGCTCGGCCTGCGCTCCAACCTCGACAGCACGCGCGCGCTGTTCGACGCGCTGCGCAGCACGGTGCAGCACGGCGCGCCGGTACCGCGGCTGGTGTTCTCGAGTTCGGTCGCGGTGTTCGGGCCGGATGCCGCGGTGCCGCTGCCGGCGCGCGTGGGCGACGACACGCTGCCGGCGCCGCAGACCTCGTACGGCACGCACAAGCTGATGTGCGAGTACCTGCTGGCCGACTACACGCGCAAGGGTTTCATCGACGGTCGTGCCGCGCGGCTGATGACGGTGACGGTGCGCCCGGGCCGGCCGAACGGCGCGGCCTCGTCGTTCTTCTCCGGGATCATCCGCGAGCCGCTGGCGGGTGAAGACGCGGTGTGTCCGGTGTCGGCGAACGTCTGCCACCCGGTGGCCTCGCCGGCGCGCACGGTCGAGGGGCTGATCGCGGTGTACGAGGCGAGCCGCGAAGCCTTCCAGGGCCGGCTCGCGATGAACCTGCCGGCGCTGAACGTCTGCGTCGGCCAGATGCTCGATGCGCTGGAGGAAGTGGCCGGGCGCGCGGTGCGCGAGCGGGTGCGCTTCGAGAGCGACGAGCGCATCGCCGGCATCGTCGCCAACTGGCCGAAGGCGGCCGATGCGGCGCGTGCGGCCCACCTCGGGCTGAAACCCGACGGCTGCTTCACCGACATCGTCCGGCAGTACATCGCCGATTGCGAGGCGGTGCCGGACGGAGCGGCTGCGCTGAAGGGACTGGCCCGATGAACCGCATCGACCTCGACGGTCGTGTCGCGATCGTCACCGGCGGTGCGCAGGGCATCGGCTACGCGACCGCGCAGCGGATGCTGCGCTCGGGCGCCAAGGTGATCGTGTGGGACATCGATGAAGCGCTGCTGGCACGATCGAACGAGGCGCTGCGCCCGCTCGGGCCGGTCGCGGCGCAGATCGTCGAGCTGAGCGACGAGGCCTCCGTGCGGCGAGCGGCTGATGCGGCGATCGCGCAATGGGGCCAGGTCGACATCCTCGTCAACAACGCCGGCATCACCGGCGGCAACGGCACGACCTGGGAGCTCGCACCCGAGGTATGGCGGCGCGTGATCGAGGTGAACCTGATCGCGCCGTACCTGACCTGCAGGGCGCTGGTGCCGCACATGATCGGGCGCGGCTACGGGCGCATCGTCAACATCGCGTCGGTGGCCGGCAAGGAGGGGAATCCGAACGCTTCGCACTACAGCGCATCGAAGGCCGGGTTGATCGCGCTGACGAAGTCGCTCGCGAAGGAGCTGGCGACAAAGGGCGTGATCGTCAACGCGGTGGCGCCGGCCGCGGCCAAGACCGCGATCTTCGAGACGATGACGCAGGCGCACATCGACTTCATGCTGTCGAAGATCCCGATGGGGCGCTTCCTGGAGGTCGACGAGGCAGCGGCGATGATCGCGTGGTTGTCGTCGGCGGAGTGCTCGTTCAGCACCGGGGCGGTGTTCGACCTGACGGGTGGGCGATCGACGTATTAGTTCTCGTGCGTTCGCGCTTGCAAAGGCACGGGTGGGGAGGCTGTGGCGCGCCGGACGGTGCGATCTTCGCCCCTGGCGGGGCGAAGACTGCCCTCCGCTGACTGGCTTCATGGCCCGTCGCCGAAACTCCCGTCACTCACTTCGTTCGTTGTGGTCAAACACTCGGCGACAGTCAGTTCACGAAGCGTGCTGCGCACGCGGGCCATGAAACCAGCCAGCTCCGGCGCCCCGTCCCTATTGGCGCTCCACAACCTCCCCACCCGCGCCTTTGCCGACACCGCAGCTTTGGTTGGGGGGAAAAAGATTGAAGTGACCGACGAAGCGTGCCGGCGCTCGCATGCTTGTCGATCACTTCAATCTTTTTCCCCCCAACAAGAGCGGGCGGTGCAGCGCGGCGCGGCGGGTGGCGGGAGGGGCTGGGGGCGATTTCTGGGGCGACGAAGAAGATCGGCTTCGGGGGTGGCGGGCGCAGCCCGCTTCGTAGACCGACTCATCGGCACTGTCTGACCACAACGAACGAAGTGAGTGGAGGGAGTTTGCCGATGCACCCCCGAAGCCGATCTTCTTCGTGGAGTCGGCCCC
>NZ_FRCQ01000018.1 GCF_900142965.1 Rhizobacter sp. OV335 | reverse complement strand
GCACCGGCCTTGAAGCCGGCGAAGGTGGGCGACTCGTACTTGACCGAGTTGTTGATGCGGGCCGGGCCGCCGTTGCCGGTGGCGCTGTAGGTGGTGCCGCCGCGCACCGGCTCGTAGCCGCCGAAGCCGCCGATCACGGCGGTGCTGGCGCCGGTGGAGACGTTCGAGAACTCGCTGAAGTCGCTCGACAGGTTGTAGATGCTGCCGTATTGGCGACCCAGGGTCAGGGTACCGAGCTGCGCCGAGCCGAGGCCGACGTACGACTGGCGGCCCCAGAAGGCGTTCTGGCCGTTGGTGCCGTCGTCGATGTTGACGCCGCTCTCGAGCACGGCCAGGGCACGCAGGCCGCCGCCGAGGTCTTCGGTGATGCGCAGGCCGAAGCGCGAGCCTTGCAGGCCGCCGGACTGCACGCGGCTCAGGTTGGCCGCGCCATTGGCGATCTGCACGTAGGCGTCGGCGACGCCGTACAGCGTCACGTTGGTGGTGGATTGTTGTGCGTCTTGCGCGTTGGCGGCAGCCGAGGCGGCCAGCGCCATCGCGGTCACGGCAAAGGTGGCGAACTTCATGCGATTCTCTCCGATCAGTAGGCGGACCCCTTGTCCCACAGGCACGCGTCACACATCGACCGCGTGGCAGGCACCGACCGGTGCTGCGTCTTGGGGTCGAATGCTAGGGTTGTCCCTGATCGAGAAAAACCACGCCTGCGGCAAGTCGGCATTGCGAAAATGGCAACGATGTCCCTCTTGAAGCCTGGTGCTGCGCTCCCAAGGGGCGAACCCTTAAACTTCAAGCTCGCCTTCGCGTCACGATGTGTCGGTGTCTCTTGCCCTTCCTCCGATTTCGTTCTCCGTCCACAAGGCCCCCATGTCCGGCAGCACCCTCGGCACCCTGTTCCGCGTCACCAACTTCGGCGAGTCGCACGGGCCGGCCATCGGGTGCGTGATCGACGGTTGCCCGCCGGGGATGGAGCTCAGCGAGGCCGACATCCAGCCCGAGCTGGATCGCCGGCGCCCGGGCACCTCGCGCCACGTGACGCAGCGCAACGAGCCGGATGCGGTCGAGATCCTGTCCGGCGTCTACGAGGGCAAGACCACCGGCACGCCGATCTGCCTGCTGATCCGCAACACCGACCAGCGCAGCAAGGACTACGGCAACATCCTGCAGACCTTCCGGCCTGGTCACGCCGACTACACCTACTGGCACAAGTACGGCATCCGCGACCCGCGCGGCGGCGGGCGTTCGTCGGCCCGGCTCACCGCGCCGATGGTCGGGGCCGGCGCGGTCGCGCGCAAATGGCTGAAGGCGCAGTACGGCACCTCGTTCCGGGGCTACATGACGCAGCTCGGCGACCTGGAGATTCCGTTCGAAGGCCACCAGCACATCCCCGACAACCCGTTCTTCGCCGCCAACGCATCGAAGATCGCCGAACTCGAGGCCTACATGGATGCGCTGCGCAAGTCCGGCGATTCGGTCGGCGCGCGCATCCGCGTCGAGGCGACGCAGGTGCCGGTCGGGCTGGGCGAGCCGCTGTTCGACAAGCTCGATGCCGACATCGCCTACGCGATGATGGGCATCAACGCGGTCAAGGGCGTCGAGATCGGCGCCGGCTTCGCGAGCGTCGCGCAACGCGGCACGCAGCACGGTGACGAGCTGACGCCGCAAGGCTTTCGCACCAACAACGCCGGTGGCGTGCTGGGCGGGATCAGCACCGGCCAGGACATCACCGTCAACATCGCGATCAAGCCGACCAGTTCCATTCACAGCCCACGCGATTCGATCGACCTGCAAGGCCATCCGACCGTCGTGCAGACGCATGGTCGGCATGACCCGTGCGTCGGCATCCGGGCCACGCCGATCGCCGAAGCGATGCTGGCGCTGGTGCTGATGGACCACGCGCTGCGGCACCGGGCGCAGTGCGGGGACGTGCGGGTCGAGACGCCGAAGATCTGACCGGCGGCGCGGGCCCTGCTAGCCCACACGTGCGGATGCCCTTGCCTCAGGCGCTACGCTGGTGACCATGAAAACCCTCCGACTCGGCCGCAGCGGCCTGCAGGTGTCGCGCATCGCGCTCGGCATGATGACCTACGGCCGCCCCGACTGGCGGCCCTGGGTGCTCGACGAGGCCGCGAGCCGGTCGCTCGTGAAGCGGGCCGTCGAGCTCGGCATCAACTTCTTCGACACCGCCGACATGTACTCGTCCGGCGAGAGCGAGGTGTTGACCGGCCGCTTCGTCCGCGAGTTCTGCCGGCGCGACGAGGTCGTCATCGCGAGCAAGGCCTACTACCTGGTCGAGATGGAATACCGCAACGCGGCCACTGCCTTCGACAAGGCGCCGCCCAATCTCCATGGCCTGAGCCGCAAGCGCTTGTTCCATGCGGTCGATGCGAGCCTCGCCCGCCTGAAGACCGACTACATCGATCTCTACCAGATCCACCGCTTCGACCCGAACACGCCGGTCGAGGAGACGATGGAGGCGCTGCACGACCTGGTGAAGGCCGGCAAGCTGCGCTACCTCGGCGCGAGCTCGATGTGGGCCTGGCAGTTCGCGAAGATGCAGGAGACCGCGCGCCGCCACGGCTGGACGCCGTTCATCAGCATGCAGAACCACTACAACCTGGCCTACCGAGAGGAAGAGCGCGAGATGATCCCGCTGTGCCGTGACCAGGGTGTGGGCCTGATCCCGTGGAGCCCGCTGGCGCGCGGCTTCCTGGCCGGCAACCGTTCGCGGGATGACAAGGCGGGTGGCGCGACCTCTCGGGCGCAGACCGACAACATCGCGCAGAACCTGTACTACCGCGACAGCGACTTCAAGACGGTGGACCGGCTGAAGGCCCTGGCCGTGCAGCGCGGCGTCAGTCCGGCGACGCTGGCCTATGCGTGGTTGTTGCACCAGCCGGGCGTCACTGCGCCGATCATTGGCGCGAGCAAGCTGCCGCAGCTCGACGAAGCGGTGGCGGCGGCCGAACTGTCGTTGTCAGCGGACGAGCTGCAGGCGCTCGGCGAAGGCTACGAGCCGCACCCGATCGCCGGCCATTCGTAAAGTCGGCGGCCAAGCGGGCGCGGGGTCGTCATTTTTGACGGCTCGGCCCCCCCAATCTGCAGTCTGTCGCAGACCTTGTCAGACCGGTGGGGGCCGAACCTAAACTCGCGCCCATGAATACAGCACACAACGATCACGGCGCGGGCCCACACGGGCTGCAGCCGGTGGGCGGAGGATCATCACGGACCTCCCGGCGCAGACTCTGGGTGGGCGGCGCGGTCGGCGCGGTGGCCGTCGCCGGCCTCGCGCTGGCGCTGGTGCCCGGCCTCACCAGCAGCTCGAAGGCGGCCGCGGCCAAGAAGGATGCGGCGCCCGTCGCGCTCGAGTTCGTCGCGTCCGAGGTCGTGCAGCCGAAGCAGCTCGCGATGCCGCTGGTGATCGAGTTCTCCGGCCCCCTGGTCGCGCCGCGCACCGCGGTGATCCGCGCCAAGGCAACCGGCACGCTGCTCGAACTGAAGGTGGCCGAAGGCAGCCGCGTCAAGGCCGGCCAGCTGCTCGGCGACATCGACCTGGCCGACCTGCAGAGCCGCGTCGCCGACCGCTCCGCGTCGGTCGAGTCGGCCCAGGCCGCACTGGTCGAGGCCGAACGCACGCATGCTGCGAACGTCGGCCTGTCGGCGCAGAACTTCATCTCGTCGAGCGCGCTGCAGTCGTCGCAGGCCCGGCTCGATTCGGCCCGCGCACAGCTCAAGTCGGCGCAGGCGCAGCTGGCCACCTCGCGCGTCGGCGTCAAGGAAGCGGCGCTGGTCGCCCCCATCTCCGGCATCGTCGGCAAGCGCCATGTGGTGCCCGGCGAGAAGGTCAGTCCCGAGCAGCAGCTGCTGACGGTGGTCGACCTGTCGACGCTCGAACTGGCCGGCACCGTCGGCACGCACGAGGTGTCGCTGCTGAAGCCGGGCCAGCCGGTGCAGGTGCAGGTGGAAGGGCAGGGCAAGCCGGTGCCGGGCCGCATCGACCGCATCGCCCCGGCGGCCGAAGCCGGCACGCGCGCGATCGGCGTGGTCGTGGTGCTGGACAACCGCCAGGAGCTGTTCCGCGCCGGCCAGTACGCGCAGGCCCACGTGGTGCTGCCCGATGACGCGCCGCGCCTCACGCTGCCGATCAGCGCCGTCGGCCAGGCTTCGGGCCAGGACTTCGTCTGGACGCTCGAGAAAGACGCGCTGGTGCGCCGCATCGTGATCACCGGCCGCAAGGACGCCGCCAGCGACCGCATCGAGATCAGCAAGGGCCTCGCGGCCGACAGCCAGGTGCTCGGGGCGCGCTTCGACAACCTGCGCGAAGGCCAGCCGGCGAAGATCGTCACGCAGCGCACGGCGCCGAAGGCCGCCAGCGCGGCCTCGGCCGCGGCCGCCCGTTCCTGAGTTCCGGAGACAGACCGCCATGTGGTTCACCCGCGTCTCCATCAACAACCCCGTCTTCGCGACGATGATCATGGCCGCGCTGTGCGTGCTCGGCCTGTTCTCGTACAGCCAGCTGCGCGTCGAGCGCCTGCCCGACATCTCGCCGCCGATCGTGTTCATCAGCGTCGCCTACCCGGGCGCCTCGCCCGATGCGATCGAGACCGAACTCACGCGCCCGATCGAGCTGGCGCTGAACGGCATCGCCGGCGTGAAGATGATCCGCTCGAACAGCTTCGAGGGCCGCAGCGAGACGGTCGTCGAATTCCAGCTCAGCGCCGACATGGCGCGCGCGGTGCAGGACGTGCGCGACAAGGTCGCGGCGGTGCAGCCGGCGTTCCCGCGCGACGCGAAGACGCCGTTCGTCTCGCGCTTCGACGGCGACAACGCGCAGCCCACCGTCTACCTGTCGCTGCTGGCGCCCGACCGCAGCGCGCGCGAACTCTCGCTGCTGGCCGACCAGATCGTGCGCAAGCGGCTCGAGCGCTCGACCGGCGTCGCCCGTGTCGACGTCGGCGGCATGACGGTGCGCCAGGTGCGCATCGACCTCGACCCGCAGCGCCTGCGCGCCTACCAGCTGACGCCGGCCGACGTGTCGGCCGCGCTGCAGCGTGCCAATGCCGACATGCCGGTCGGCCTGCTCAGCAGCCCGAAGGAAGACGCGATCGTGCGCGTCGAGGGCAAGGTGCGCGACGCCAAGGCGTTTGCCGACGTGGTGGTCGCGTCGCGCAACAACATGGTGGTGCGGCTGGCCGACCTGGGCGAGCTGGTCGAGCGCGAGCGCGAGCCCGATTCGCTGTCGCGCGTCGACGGCGTGCCGGCGATCTCGTTCCAGGTCTACAAGCAGCAGGACGCCAACATCGTCGAGACCGGCGCCGCCATCAAGGAGGCGGCCGAGGAGTTGCGCAAGAGCCTGCCCCCCGGCGTCGAGCTGCGGCTGGTGTATGCCGACAGCGACTGGGTCGAGCGCAGCCTGTCGGGCGTCAAGCACACGCTGGTCGAAGGCGCGCTGCTGACGATCGCGATCGTCTTCCTGTTCCTGCACAGCTGGCGCAGCACGGTGATCACCGGCCTCACGCTGCCGATCGCGGTGATCTCGTCGTTCATCGCGGTGTACGCGTTCGGCTTCACGCTGAACTTCATGACGATGATGGCGCTGAGCCTGTGCATCGGGCTGCTGATCGACGATGCGATCGTGGTGCGCGAGAACATCGTGCGCCACGTGCACATGGGCAAGAGCCACGTGCAGGCCGCGCGCGAGGGCACCGAGGAGATCGGCCTGGCGGTGATGGCCACCACCTTCGCGATCTGCGCGGTGTTCGTGCCGGTGGCCTTCATGAAGGGCATCATCGGCAAGTTCTTCTTCCCGTTCGGCGTCACGGTGGCGGTGGCGGTGCTGGTGTCGCTGTTCGTCAGCTTCACGCTCGACCCGATGCTGTCCAGCATCTGGCGCGACCCGCCGACCAACCGCCTCGCGAAGTTGCCGGTGCTCGGCCACCTGATGCGCTGGACCGACCGCGGCATGGACGTGCTGCACGTCGTCTACGAGCGCACGATCCGCTGGGTGTTCTCGGGCCGGCGCTATCGGGTGTTCGTGCCGCCGATTCCCGCCTGGGGCCGCCCCTTCGATGCAGCAGGCCAGCGCGACAAGTCGCAGCCGCGCCGCCTGCGGCTGGTCACGCTGACGCCGCGCGGCCTGGTCGGCTGGGGCGCGGTCGGCAGCTTCGTGCTGGCGATCGCGTTGTCGACGCAGATCGGCAGCGAATTCATCCCCGACGCCGACAACAGCTACATCCAGCTGAACGTGACGCTGCCGGTGGGCACCAGCCTGCCGCGCGCGAGCGCGAAGCTGGCGCAGGTCGAGCAGGTGATCCGCGGCATGAGCGAGGTGCGCCTGACCTCGACCACCATCGGCGACACCGGCAACGGCAGCCGCAACTCGGCCACGCTCGCCATCCAGCTGGTGAAGCCGCACGAGCGCAAGCGCAAGCAGAGCGATATCGAGGCGGCGATGCGCGAGGCGCTGAAGCCGATCCCCGGCATCGAGATCACGGTCGGCCAGCAGCCGATCTACGTCGCGCTGCTCGGACCCGATCCGCAGGTGCTCGAGACCGAGGTGCAGCGCCTCGCCGACAAGGTCGCCAAGGTGAAGGGCATCGCCGACCTGACGACCTCGGTGAAGCCCGGCCTGCCGGCCTATGCGGTGCGGCTGAAGCCCGATGCGGTGCGCGAGCTGGGCCTGACCACCAGCCAGCTGGCGGCCAGCCTGCGCAGCTATGTGAACGGCGACGTCGCGACCTGGTGGACCTCGCCCGACGGCGAGCAGGTCGATGTGGAGCTGCGGCTGCCGCAGGCCTCGCGCGAGAACATCACGCAGCTCGACAACCTGCCGGTGGCGTACGCGAAGGACGGCACGCCGATCGCGTTGTCGCGCGTGGCCGACATCGTGCCGGTGGTGAACCCGCTGGTGATCAAGCGCCAGGACCTGCAGCGCCGCCAGGCCATCTACGCCGGCACGCAGGGCCGCCCGAGCGGCGACGTGGGCGCCGACGTGCAGAAGATCGTCAAGGAGACGCAGCTGCCGCCGGGCTACCGCTTCGACGTGGGCGGGCAGACCAAGGACCAGGCCGAGGCGACGAGCGGCATCCTGCTGGCGCTGGTGGCCGCGGTCATCTTCATCTACATCGTGCTGGCCTCGCAGTTCGGCAGCTTCCTACAGCCCATCGCGATCATGGTGTCGCTGCCGCTGGCGCTGCTGGGCGTGATGCTCGCGCTGTGGGTGACGCGCTCGACGCTGAACCTGTTCTCGATGATCGGGCTGGTGATGCTGATGGGGCTGGTGACGAAGAACGCGATCCTGCTGGTCGACTTCGCGAACCACGGCCGCAAGGCGGGCTTGAGCATGGCCGACGCGCTGCTGCAGGCCGGGCTGGTGCGGATGCGCCCGATCATCATGACGACGGCGGCGATGGTGTTCGGCATGCTGCCGCTGGCGCTCGCGCTCGACGAGGGCGGCGAGATCCAGGCCTCGATGGGGCGGGCGATCATCGGCGGGGTGATCACGTCGACGCTGCTGACGCTGATTGTGGTGCCGGTCGTCTACTCGTACCTGGTGCGCGAGCGCAAACCGGCGCCGGTGCACGACGAGACGCCGGCGCTGCCGTCCGGTGACCTCGTCGCCAAGTAGCCAAGAGCGATCAGAACAAGCGCCCGACGTTGAACAGGGTCAGCAGCCCCAGCACCGCGAAGATCACCGCCGCGATGCCGTGCACCAGCCCGATCGGCAGCTTCGTCGCAGCTTGGTGCCCCAGCAGCACCGCCGGCACGTTGGCCAGCATCATCCCGAGCGTCGTGCCGGCCACCACTGCGGGGAGGTCGGCATACCGCGCGGCCAGCGCGACGGTCGCGATCTGCGTCTTGTCGCCCATCTCGGCGAGGAAGAACGCGATCACCGTGGTGCCGAACACGCCGAAGCGTTGCGGCGTGCCGTCGTCCTCGTCGATCTTGTCGGGAATCAGCATCCACGCGGCCATCGCGATGAACGACCCGCCGATGATCCAGCGCAGCGTGTCGGGCCCGAGCCAGGCCGCGATCGCGGTGCCGACGGCGCCGGCCAGCGCATGGTTCACGAGGGTCGCGACCAGGATGCCGAGGATGATTGGCACCGGGCGGCGGAACTTGGCGGCCAGCAGCAGCGCCAGCAGTTGGGTCTTGTCGCCGATTTCGCCGAGCGCGACGGCGCCGGTCGAGACGAGGAAGGCTTCCATGGAAGGATTTTCCGGGGCCGGTGGACGCAATGACCGCGCCGCGACCCCGGCCCTTCCGGAGGCAGCACGGTCATCGGTCTTGCCAGGCGGGCGACGTGGTCGCTGCTGCCTGCGCCATGGCCGGTGGGGCCAAGTGTGTTGACGCAAGCCCCTGCAGGTGCTGCAGGGCGGCTACTCCCCAATGACGGGTGAAGGCGGCATTCTAGCCGCCGAAGTTCTGCAAGGCCGGCTAGCGCGAGACATGGATCACGTCGCGCACGATCGGGTAGATGTGGTTCTGCCAGCGCCGGCCGCTGAACACGCCGTAGTGGCCGACGCCGGCCTGCACGTAGTGCGTGCGCATGTAGGGCCGCAGCCCGCTGCACAGGTCCTGCGCGGCCAGCGTCTGGCCGGGCGCGCAGATGTCGTCGCGCTCGCCTTCGACCGTCAGCAGGGCGGTGCGGCGGATCGCGGCCGGGTTGACCGGGCGGCCGCGGAACCTGAGCTGGCCCAGTGGGAGCGCGTACTCCTGGAACACCAGCCGCACGGTCTCGAGGTAGAACTCGGCCGGCAGGTCGGCGACCGCGAAGTACTCCTCGTAGAAATGGCGCGTCGCGGCGGCCTGCTTCAGCTGGTCTTCATCGGGCTCGGGGTGCGCCAGGTTCTCGTAGTAGGCCTTGAAGGCGTTGATGTGCCGCTCCTTGTTCATGCTCATGAACGCGGTCAGCTGCACGAAGCCCGGGTAGACGCGCCGGCCGGCGCCGGGGTAGCGCCACGGCACGGTGCCGATCAGGTTCTTCTCGAACCAGGCGATGTCCTGCGTCGTCGCGAGCTTGTTGACCTCGGTCGGGCTGATGCGGCAATCGATCGGCCCGGCCATCAGCGTCAGGCTCAGCGGCGTGGCCGGGTGGCGGTCTTCCGACATGATCGCGACGGCACTCAGCGCGCTCACGCAGGGCTGGCAGATCGCCATCAGGTGCGCGCCCTCGCCGATCGCCGCGAGGAAATCGATCAGGTGCTGCGTGTACTCGTCGAGCCCGAACGGGCCGGCCGCGAGCGGCATCTCGCGGCCGTTGTGCCAGTCGGTGATGTAGACGTCGTGGTCGGCGAGCATCGTGCGCACGGTGTCGCGCAGCAGCGTCGCGAAGTGGCCGGACATCGGCGCGACGATCAGCACGCGCGGCTGCGGCACCGGAGTGTCCTTGCGGAAGTGCAGCAGCGTCGCGAACGGCGTGACCAGCGCGGCCTCCTCGGTGACGGCGACCGGCTCGCCGGCGACCAGCACGCAGTCGATGCCGAACGCCGGGCGGTGGTGCGTGACCTGGGCCAGGCCCATCAACTCGCAGGCGGCTGCGAGTTTGCGGTTGGGGGCCCACGCGGCCCAGCCGAAGCTCGGGTCCTGCAGCATCGGCAGCGCCGTGCGCGCCAGCGTCTGCAGTGGCCACATCATGTCGGCATGGGCCTGGTAAGCCTGGTACATCATGGGTTCTCCTGCGCGCGGTGGCGCGCATTGGAGAGCCAGCAACTTGCGCGCCAGCCCGTGGCACAGCGCTTGCAAGACCACTGCCGACACGCCGCCCCGCCGCGTGGTTTCGGAGACCCCGCATGTCGACCGTCGCCGCGAAGAAGCCTGCCGCCAGGCCCGCAACGAAGAAGGCGGAGCCGGCCACCGCGAAGGCGACGCTGACGCTCAGCAGCCGCAACTACTCGTCGTGGTCGCTGCGCGGCTGGCTGCTGGCGCGCTTCGCGGGGCTGGACTTCGACGAGGTGATGGTGTCGCCCGACGACGCCGATGCGCGCAAGGAGCTGCTGCTGCTCGCGCCGTCGATCCGCGTGCCCTGCCTGACGCACGAGGGCGCGAAGGTGTGGAACACGCTGGCGATCGCGCAGTACCTCGACGAGATCAAGCCCGGTGCCGGGTTGATGCCGAAGGATCGGATCGCGCGCGCGCACTGCCGCTCGGTCAGCGGCGAGATGAACTCGGGCTTCGCGAACCTGCGCAGCTCGCTGCCGATGAACCTGAAGGCGCACCATCCGGGGCACAAGATCTGGGCCGGTGCGCAGCCGGACATCGATCGCATCACCGAGATCTGGACCGAGTGCCTCGAGTTGTACGGCGGCCCGTACCTGTTCGGTGCGCAGCGCACGATGGCCGACGCGATGTACGCACCGGTCGCCACGCGCTTCGTGACCTACGGCGTCAAGCTGAACAAGCCCTGCATCCTGTACTGCCAGACCATCCTGGCGATGCCGGAGATGAAGGAGTGGATCGCCGCGGCGAAGGCCGAGCCCGACGACATCGAAGAGCTGGACATGGAGTTCTAAGACCCAGTCCAGGGTGTCACGGCGGGCACCTCGCAGGGCGCCGGCATGTCGATCGACGTGAAATCCGACGGCCCGACGATCTCGATGTACTCCATGTCGGGCGAGTAGTCGAACAGGTAGTGCACGATGCCGGGGCGCTGGTGCACGCAGTCGCCGGCCGAGACCAGCGTCTCGCGGTCCTCGTACATGAACTTCGCCCAGCCCTTGGTCATGATGACGATGTGGAACTCCGCCTCATGACGGTGCCAGCCGGTGCCCTTTTCGGGTGCCAGGTTGGCCTTGACGAGCTGCGCGAGCACCCGGCCGTGCGTGGCCTGCTCGACGCCGAGGTCGCGGTACAGGAAGAAATCCCGCAGCCCGTCGCTGCGCCAGGCGGTGTCGCCCGGCTTCACGTGTGAGAACTTCGTGGTGGTGCTGTCCAGCATCGCGATCCTCCAGCGTTCAAACGGTGGGCTGCGGCATGCATGAAGCGTTCCACGCGGGGCCGGGTAAAGTCGCGCGACAACAGGGGACCGTCATGAAGAAATTCGCGACCGCGATGCTCGCAGCCTGCCTCGCCGTGACGGCCGGCTGCGCCAACTACGAACCGCCCAAGGCCTGGGAAAAAGGCAACCTGGCCAAGCCCGAGATGACGATGGGCGGCGATGCGCTGGAGCAGCGCTTCGAGCAGCACATCTACACCAGCAAGGAGAACGCGTCCGGCGGCTACGGCGTGGGTGGCGGAGGCTGCGGATGCAATTGAAGAACGCTCCCTTCGGCCCCCTCGTGCTCGCCGCGATGGCCCTGCCCGGTGTCGTGCATGTGTCAGCACATGCCGAGAACGCCCCCGAGCAAGGCCTGGTCGGCCTGCGCTTCCTGAACTACCAGGACTCGCAGCCCGGCTGGAAACGCGTCACGGTGAACTCGCCGTCGTTCCTGCTCGTCGCACCCATCGGCCGCGACTGGGGCCTGGAGGCGACCGCCACGGTGGACCACGTGTCCGGCGCGACGCCGCGCTACCACAGCAACGTGTCCGGCGCGTCGACGATGGACGACGAGCGCAAGGCCGGCGACCTGAAGGTGACGCGCTACTTCCAGCGCGCATCGGTGTCGCTCGGCGGCGCGTACTCGACCGAGCACGACTACCTGTCGCGCGCGTTCTCGCTGGCCGGCACGCTGGCCAGCGACGACAACAACACCACCTGGAATGCCGGCTTCGGCCATGCCGGCGACAAGATCGACCCGACCGACGGCGGCTACGACGGCAACGTCGCCGACGAACGCAAGCGCACCAACGACTTCATCGTCGGCGTCACGCAGGCCGTCACCGGCGACGACCTGGTGCAGGCCAACCTGACGCACAGCCGCAGCACCGGCTACCTGAACGATCCGTACAAGGCGCTCGACGTGCGCCCCAGCGAGCGCCGCCAGACCGCGCTGCTGCTGCGCTGGAACCACCACTTCGCTGGTGACGGCTCGACGCTGCGCAGCAGCTACCGCGCCTACAACGACAGCTGGCAGGTCAAGGCGAGCACGCTGCAGCTCGAATGGGTGAAGCCGGTCGGCGGCGGCGTCAGCCTGACGCCGCTGCTGCGCTACTACACGCAGAGCGCCGCATCGTTCTACGCCGATCCGGTGTACGACACGACGCTCGGCGCGCCCTTCCCGGTGGGCTGGGATGCAAACGCCTACAACTCGCTGGACCAGCGGCTGTCGGCCTTCGGTGCGTTCACGCTCGGGCTGAAGCTGCAATGGGCCGTCGACGCGCTGTGGACCTTCGACCTGAAGGGCGAGGCCTACCAGCAGCGCGGCGAGTGGCGCGCCGGCGGCGAGGGTTCGAAGGGGCTGGAGCCGTTCAAGGCGCGCATGGTGCAGGTCGGCATCAGCCGCAAATTCTGAACGTGAGCACCGTGTTCCACCCGATGTCGGCGCGCGCCGAGGCGCAGGCCGACGACCTCGGCTTCGGCTTCGGTGCGATGGCCTGCGAATGCGAGATCCGCATCGCCGGCCTCGGTCGCAAGAAGGCCGAGCCGCTGGCGCGCGAGGCGATCGACGAGGTGCGGCGCATCGAATCGAAGTTCTCGCGTTACCGCGATGCGAGCGTGGTGTCGCGCATCAACGCCGCGGCCGGCGGCGGGCAGCCGGTCGAGGTCGACGTCGAGACGGCGGACCTGCTCGACTTTGCGGCGCAGCTGCATGCGAGCAGCGGCGGGCTGTTCGACATCACCTCGGGCATGTTGCGCCAGGCCTGGGATTTCAAGGCTGGCCGCAAGCCTGCCGACGGCCAGCTCGCGCAGCTGCTGCCGCGTGTCGGCTGGAGCAAGCTGCGCTGGCAGCGCCGCGGACCGGGGCAGATCGGGCGCATCGAGCTGCCGATGGCCGGCATGGAGCTCGACTTCGGCGGCTTCGGCAAGGAGTACGCGGCCGACCGCGCCGCGACGCTGCTGCAGTCGCGCGGCGTGCGCCACGGTATGGTCAACCTGGGCGGCGACATCCGCCTGATCGGCCCGCGGCCCGACGGCCGGCCCTGGGTGCTCGGCGTGCAGCACCCGCGGCACGAGCGCTCGCTGATCGCCCGCATCGACCTGGCCGACGGCGCACTCGCGACCAGCGGCGACTACGAGCGCTTCTTCGAGCAGGACGGCGTGCGTTACTGCCACATCCTCGACCCGCGAAGCGGCATGCCGGTGTCGCACTGGCAGTCGGTCAGCGTGGTGGCGCCGGCCTGCCTGGCCGCCGGCGCGCTGACGACGATCGCGATGCTGTTGCAGGGCGACGCGCTGGCGTTCCTGCAGTCGCAGAACGTCGGCTACCTGGCGGTCGATGCGCAGGGCGGCATCCACCGGCACGAGATCTGGCAGCGCGGCGAGAGCGAGGCGCTGCCGCCGTGAGCCGCCTCCAACGGCGGGCGCTGCTCGCGTTGTGCGGATCGGCGGCCGCGCTGCCGTCGTGGGCGGCGAGCCGCTGCTTCGGCACGGTGGCCCAGGGCAGGCTCGAAGACGGCGTTGCGCTGCCGAAGGACGGTGCCAACTACTCGGCCTACAGCCGGCTCGGCGTGACGGCCGGCCGCACCCATGTGCACTCGACGGTGCGCGACATCGTCGTCGACGCCTATGCGCAGCTCGCGACGGCGCTGCCCGGCACGGTGTTCGTCTACGGCGAGACCGGCTGGGCGGGAGGCGGCCGCATCCGGCCGCACCGCAGCCACCAGAACGGCCTGTCGGTCGACTTCTTCGTGCCGGTGCGCAACGCGGGCGGCGCGTCGGTGCCGCTGTCGACGGGCGTGACGAACAAGCTCGGGTATGCGATCGAGTTCGATGCGGCGGGGCGCTTCGGCGACCTGCGCATCGACTTCGCGGCGATCGCGGAGCACCTGTTCCAGCTCGCGGAGTCGGCACGGCGTCACGGCGCGGGCCTCGCGATGGTGATCTTCGATCCGCCGTACCTGCCGATGCTGCTGGCCACGCCGCGCGGTGACTGGCTGCGCGAGCACGTCAACTTCATGAAGGGCCGCGCGTGGGTGCGGCACGACGAGCACTACCACGTCGATTTCCGCATCTCCTGCAGGCCGCTGGGCTGAGGCTGCTCAGGGTTGCGGCGAAAGGTGCAGGTGGCGCAGCTGCCAGCCGGACGGGGCACGCGTCCACAGCATCGTGAACGCGAGCCGTGCGGAGGCCGGCGCCTTGTCCGGCATGCCGATGCCACCCAGGCGCGTGCCGGTCACGAGGGCGGTGTCGCCGAAGCTCTGCAGCTTCAGGTCGGCGACCCGCAGGTCGATCTGCCTGCCGGACTTGAACAGGCCGTCGAAGGCTTTCGCATCCAGGTGCAGCAGCTCCTTCGACTCCGGCACGGTCTCGGTGAAGCCCTCGGCGGGCAGGTAGCGCGCGACGGCATCGAGGTCCTTCGCGGTGATCTTCGCGAAGAAGTCGGCGGTGGCCGCGGCCGGGTCGGGCTCGGCGCTGGCGGACAGGGCGTTGAGCAGCGTCATCGAGAGGGCGATCGACGCGAGGTGGCGACGGGGTGGCATGCGGGTCAGGCCGGCGCGATGTCGAAGCCGACGGCCTTCAGCGCGATCTCGGCCGCCTGCTGGTCCTGCAGCGCGTTGCCGCCCGAGATGCCGATGCCGCCGACGACGCGGCCGTCGTGGACGATCGGGCAGCCGCCGCCGACCGCGACCAGCCGCGGCCGGTGCGCGAGTTGGGCAACGACCGGGTCCTTCACGATGTCGCTCCACACGTGGGTGCCGAGGCCGAACGACGCAGCCGTCCAGGCCTTGTCGATCGCGACGTCGACGGTCAGGAACGGGGCGTTGTCGGTGCGGTCCAGTGCCTTCAGGTGACCGCCGGCATCGGTGATGGCGATGGTGGCTTCGATGCCGATGTCCCGGCAGGCGGCGCGGGCGGCGTCGATCAGGCGCGCCGCAGCGTCGCGGGCGATCGACGTGGACGCAATGGTGAGAGAGGTCTGCGAGTGGTTCATGGGGCTTCCAGTGAGTGAGGCCCGAACTCTAGAATCGCAACCATCGATTGATAAGACTCCTCAGAAAGTATCAATTTCAAATGAAAGTTGGCAATATCGCGGACTTCGACGTGCTGATCCAGACCGCGCGGGGCGGCTCGCTGACGGCTGCCGCCGCGGCGCTCGGCATCACGCCGGCGGCGGCCAGCGCGATGCTGAAGCGGCTGGAGACGCAACTCGGCACGCGGCTGTTCGAGCGCTCGACGCGCGCGATGCGGCTGACGGCGCAAGGGCAGACGCTGCTCGGCTATGCGACCCGCGCGTTCGAGCTGCTGGCCGAGGGCGAATCGCAGGTGACGGAAGAGCGCGGTGCGCTGGTCGGCAGCTTGCGCGTCGCGGCGCCTTCGGACCTGACGCGCACGACGCTGCTGCCGTGGTTCAGCGAGTTCCTCGCGGCGCATCCCGGGTTGCAGTTGTCGCTGTCGGTCGGCGATCGCCCGAAGGACGTGGTGCGCGACGATGTCGATGTCGCGTTGCGCTACGGCACGCCGGCCGACTCGGGTCTGGTCGCGCGGCTGCTGGTGCCGGCGCGGCCGGTGCTGTGTGCATCGCCCGACTACCTGCGCCGGCATCCCGCCCCGCAGGTGCCGCAAGACTTGTTGCAGCACAACTGCCTGACCTTCGACCGCGGTGGGCGCAACTTCCGCGGCTGGCGCTTCGGTCGCGACGGCCATTGGGTCGAGGTGCGCGTCAAGGGCGACCGCACCGTCGACGATGCCTCGCTGGCCCGCGAATGGGCGGTGGCAGGGGCAGGGGTGCTGCTGAAGTCGCAGATCGACATTCGCGGCGACCTGCTCAACGGTGCGCTGGTGCCGCTGCTGCCCGAGTGGGAGACCGAGCCTTACCCGCTGCACGCGCTGCTGCCGAGCGGCCGCTTCGTGCCGGGGCGGGTCAGGGCGCTGGTGGATTTCCTGGCGAAGAAGTTCGATGACATGCCCAACGACTCTGTCACCGAACTGAAAGGCATGTTTGGCAAGGCGGCTCGCACCGTGACGCTCGAGGAAATGAACCGGGCGATCAAGGTGCGTGGCACATCGGCCGAATGACGCCTTGCTGAGCCGACACGGAAGCGTCGAGGACAAAAGTCTTTGGAACGCCTTGAGCGCGCGTGCGACTTAGAGGGGGCCATGGAGCCCGGCACAACGCTGGCGAAATGGAAATTCGTCCCGTGAACCGTTGCCCAACAAGGCTGTAGTGATGCAAAAAGTCAGTGATCGACCAATCCACCAGCGGGCTCATTCTGAGCCTCCAAAATCTCCCTTTCGAGAGCGTACCGCCGATTTGCGAAAGGCCGCAAAGAGGCTCAATTCACACATAGGCTACGCATTTCTCAGCGGTAATACCCACAAGGCGAATGCACTTCTGCATTCCCAGGGGGATTTCGACGATGTTGAGAAATTCTCTTATCTTCTGCAGCCTTCGACGCGAGATATGCTCAAGTCGACACTTGGGTCTGACGGCGTTGTCGAGATAAAAGCCTTTCAATGTTTCCTCAGAGGCGAGCGATGTGAGTGGCGCGATGTCGCCGCGTTCGCAAAACAATGGGCAACGAAGTGGAAATACCGAGATGGTCGTAAAGACTTGCAGGAATTTTCATGGGCGGAACATTTGAATAAGGCCGTTCAGGCGTTTCAGAGAATCAGTGAGCCGCAGAAAAATAATGAGCAATTGTCATTTGTCTGGGCGGAGGAGGTGGAGCCTGAGACTTCCTCGCGAGAGTTGCCCCTTGATTCCTTGGAGGACGAGGTCCGGCTTCGTTTGAAAAACGCCTCCGCGTCCGAGGCGGGGGTGGTAGATTTGTCGGACATCTCTTGTACAGATCGGCATGCACCTGACATCATGGCCCAACAGGTGTATTTGTTTTCCATCAGTCATCCTGATGCCAAGCTGAAAATCAAGCTTTCAGGTGAGTTCCGCGCCGGATTGTGCCTATATTTCAAACTGCCGCCTGTTGACGGCAAGAAATTCAGTAAAGAGGAAAAGATGGACCAAGCATGGCGGCCGGCGTATTTTGCGGGCGCGGCTGAACGGGGGCGCGGGGGGCGCTGGCGTCCGCGCTCGCTGTCAAGCGAGGCTGATTCTGAAACAAGGAAGCGGAAATTCGCGAATCTCGCCGGAGTCGCCAAGGATCTTGCTGTCAGCGCACCTCAGAACGCAGGGCCAGTGGTGAAGTTTCTTATCGATGTCTGCAACAGAACTGAAGACAAGGGGGAAATTGAAGACATGGGTAGGTCACTGAGTGATGTCTATGACTTGTACGGTGGCACGCTAGCCCTTCAAAAGAGGAACGATGGACTGAGCGAAGAACGGGAAGATATTGCTAGCATGCTTCAGCATGCCATAGAAAATGGCGATTATTCTGCCAGATATGGTGATGCCACTATTGAAAATTCATGGGTGCGACTGGAGAAGTTGCGAGGGGCGACGCTCGGAAATCATGGTTGGGAGGTGTTGAATCCCGCGATGACAGGTGATGTCACTCTGAGGAAGCAACAGTTTGACAGTCTTTGCAGATTGACAGGTTACTATATTCATTTTCAACCTGATAATAGCAAGCGGTTGATTCGCGCCCTGTATGCACGATGTAATGCTGAGAACGATCCCGACGCGATGAGGAATCTTCATGCGACGCTCAAAGCCAGTTGTGAATTGGTTGAGAATTGGTCTCTCCAGGAGGCGGGGAAGGGAAATCCCAAGTACGGGAGGGATCGAAAAAAGATAGTGAAAAATTTGAATGATTTTCTGAAGAAGTCGGATTTCTCGAAAAAGGTGAATAAAGCGCTTCGGCATTGATGATTCGCTGCGCCCATGCGAGGCAGTACCGCGAAACGGAGTTTCTTTGCAACCGCCGGGTCCCTTCAAGGACCTGATGTGCTCAGGGCAAACGGGGTGTGCTGGCTCTGATCTCCAATCGCGGCGACCCCGCCCGCATTCGCCCGATCACCGCAGCCTGCCCGAACCCCGTGGCATGAAATCGCGCCAGCACCTGCGCCGCCGCCTCAGGCGCGCAGCTCACCAGCAGTCCCCCGCTGGTCTGCGGATCGGTCAGCAGCGCCTGCTGCCATGGCTGCAGCTCGGGCGCGAGCGTCACGTCGGCGCCATAGCCGGCCCAGTTGCGCGCCGACGCACCGGTCACGATGCCGTTGCGGGCATGGATCGCGGCCGATTCGATCAAGGGCAGCGCGGAGAAGTCCAGCTCGGCCGCCAGCCCCGACCCCCGGCACACCTCCAGCAAGTGCCCCGCCAACCCGAAGCCGGTCACGTCGGTCATCGCATGCACGCCGTCCAGCCCGCCCAACTCGCTGCCCACGCGGTTCAGCTGCGTCGTGTGCCGGATCATCTCGGCATACCCCGTCGCATCGAGCAAGCCCTTCTTCAGCGCCGCCGACAGGATGCCGACGCCGAGCGGCTTGCCCAGCACCAGCACGTCGCCGTCGCGCGCATCGGCATTGCGGCGCACGCGATCCGGGTGCACCAGCCCGAGCGCGACCAGCCCGTAGATCGGCTCCAGCACGTCGATCGAATGGCCGCCCGCGATCGGGATGCCGGCCTCGCGGCAGATGCTCGCGCCGCCTTCGAGGATGGCGCCGATGACCGCCGGCGGCAGCTTGTCGAGCGGCATGCCGACCAGCGCGAGCGCCATGATCGGCGTGCCGCCCATCGCGTAGATGTCGGAGATCGCATTCGTCGCCGCGATGCGGCCGAAGTCGCGCGGGTCGTCGACAATCGGCGTGAAGAAGTCGGTGGTGGCCACCAGCGCCTGCTGATCGTTCAGCCGGTACACCGCCGCGTCGTCGGCGGTCTCGGTGCCCACCATCAGCTCGGGCGGCACCAGGCCCTGCGGCGCGCGCGCGAGGATGTCGGCCAGCACGCCGGGTGCGATCTTGCAGCCGCAGCCACCACCATGCGAGAAGGAAGTGAGTCGAATGGGTTCGGTCATCGTTGAAGTGTCGATCAAAAAACGCCTGAGGGCACGCCCTTGAGCCACAAGCCCACCACGGTCGAGGACCTGCCCGCCTTCAGCGTGCTGATCGACGTGCGCACGCCGGCCGAGTACGCGCTCGACCACATCCCCGGCGCGATCAACTGCCCGGTGCTCAGCGACGACGAGCGCCGCATCGTCGGCACCACCTACGTGCAGGTGTCGGCCTTCGAGGCCCGCAAGATCGGCGGCGCGATGGTGGCGCGCAACATCGCCGACCACCTCGACCTGCTGATGCGCGACAAGCCACGCGAGTGGCGCCCGCTGCTCTACTGCTGGCGCGGCGGCATGCGCAGCGGCAGCTTCGTCAACTGGCTGCGGCTGGTCGGCTGGGATGCGCAGCAGCTGAAGGGCGGCTACAAGTCGTGGCGCGCGCACGTGATCAGCGAACTGGCCACGCGCGCGCCGGCGCTGCCGCTGCGCGTGCTGTGCGGCCCGACCGGCAGCGCGAAGACGCGCGTGCTGCACGCCTTGGCAGAGCAGGGCGAGCAGGTGCTCGACCTCGAGGCGTTGGCCGCCCACCGCGGCTCGGTGCTCGGCGACCTGCCCGGCACCGAACAGCCGTCGCAGAAGGGCTTCGAGACGCAGCTGCTGCACGCGCTCGACGCGCTCGATCCGTCGCGCCGCATCTGGGTCGAGGCCGAGAGCCGCCGCATCGGCCGGCTCAGCGTCCCCGAGCCGCTGCTGCAGCGCCTGCGCGCGAGCCCGATCGTCGAGATCGCCGCGACGCGCGAGGCCCGGCTCGCCTACCTGCTGCGCGACTACGCCTGGCTGGGCGACGACCCGCAGCGCCTGGCCGACAAGCTCGGCGGCCTGCGTGAACTTCTGCCGAAAGAGACGCTGGCAAGCTGGCAGGGCTGGGCGCTGCGGCGCGAGCTGCCGCCCCTGTTCGAGGCGCTGATGGCCCAGCATTACGATCCGCTCTACGCCCGCTCGCAAGGGCGGCAGTTCGAACGCATCGGCCAGGCGCAACGCGTCGAGGCCGACGACCTCTCTCCCGATGGCATCGCGGCACTCGCGCGGCGCATCGCCTCCCTTTCCTGAACCCCCTGGATCCCACCGATGAAACGCTCGCTCCACCACCTGTTCGCCACCGTCTCGCTCGCGCTGATCGCCGGCACCGCCGCGGCGCAGACCGCCACGCCCGGCGTGCTGCGCGTCACCGCGATCCCCGACGAATCGCCGACCGAGCTGGCGCGCAAGTTCGCACCGCTCGGCAAGTACCTGGAGGGCAAGCTCGGCATGAAGGTCGAGTGGACGCCGGTGACCGACTACGCCGCGGCCGTCGAGACGGTGGTCAACCGCAAGATCGACCTGGCCTGGTTCGGCGGCTTCACCTTCGTGCAGGCGAGCGTGCGCTCGAACGGCAAGGTGATCCCGCTGGTGCAGCGCGAGGAAGACGAGCGCTTCCGCTCGGTCTTCATCACCGATGCGCAGAGCGGCATCGCGAAGCTCGAGGACCTGAAGGGCAAGACGCTGAGCTTCGGCTCGGCCTCGAGCACCTCGGGCCACCTGATGCCGCGCAGCTTCCTGCTGGCCGCGAAGATCAACCCCGACGCCGACCTGAAGCGCGTCAGCTTCTCGGGCGCGCACGACGCGACGATCGCGGCGGTGGCCAGCGGCAAGGTCGACGCCGGCGCGCTGAACATCTCGGTGTGGGAGAAGTTCGTGGCCGACAAGAAGGTCGACACCAGCCAGGTGAAGGTGTTCTTCACGACGCCGGCCTACTACGACTACAACTGGACGGTGCATGCCGACATGCCGGCCGAGCTGCGCAACAAGATCCAGCAGGCCTTCCTCGCGCTCGACCCGGCCACGCCGGAAGGCAAGGAAATCCTGGGCCTGCAGCGCGCGACCCGCTTCATTGCGACCAAGCCCGAGAACTACGTCGGCATCAAGGCCGCGGCAGAGAACGCCGGCCTGCTGAAGTGAACGAAGCTGCAGCGGCCGTCGAGCTGCGCGGCCTGTCGGCCCCGGCGGCGCCGGGCGTGCCGGGCCTCGCGTTGCGTGGGCTGGACCTGCGCATCGCGGCGGGCGAGCAGGTCGCGGTGATCGGGGCCTCGGGCGCGGGCAAGACCAGCCTGCTGATGGCGCTGGCCTGCGCGGTGCGGCCGGCGAGCGGCAGCGTGTCGCTGTTCGGCCGCGATCCGTGGGCGATGCCGGCGCGCGACCTGCGCCGGATGCGCGGCCGCTTGTTCCTCGCGCCGCAGGTGCCACCGCTGCCGCCGCGCCAGCGTGTCGTCACGGCGGTGCTGGCCGGGCGGCTGCCGGCGATGGGGCTGCTGCAGAGCCTGCGCACGCTGTGGAGTCCGCGTGACGCGGGGCTCGCGCAGGCGGCGCTGACGGAGGTGGGCCTGGCCGACAAGCTGTGGCTGCGCGTCGACCGCCTGTCGGGTGGCGAGCGGCAGCGTGTCGGGCTGGCGCGCGCGCTGGTGTCGCAGGCGAGCCTGTGGCTGGTCGACGAGCCCTTGTCGGCGCTGGACCCGACCCGCGCGCGCGGCGTGATCGATGCGCTGCTCGGTGCCGCGCGGCGCGACGGCCGCACGCTGGTCTGCAGCCTGCACCAGGTCGACGTGGCGCGCGAGCGCTTCGAGCGCATCGTCGCGCTGCGTGCCGGCGTCTGCGTGTACGACGGCCCGGCGACCGGGCTGGACGATGCCGGCTTGCGCGAGCTGTACGCCGGCGAGCTGCCGGGGAGCGCGCCGGCCGACCCGATGCCGGCCCCCGACGCGTTGCCCGAGAGCATGTGCCGATGATCGGGCAGGCCATGCGTCCGACCGGTGCCGCGTTGCACGACCCGGCGCTGCTGCGCAGGGTGTCGTGGTTGCTGGTGGCGGCGGTGCTCGCGTGGCCGGTGCTGGTGTGGACCGAGTTCAATCCGGCGACCTTGCTGGAGGCGCGCAGCCTGCGCGCGACCTGGAAGTTCGTCGCCGACTTCGTGCCGCCGAAGCACGATGCCGATTTCCTGGCCGAGCTGCTGCGCGAAACCTGGCGCACCGTCGCGATCGCGACGGCGGGCCTGGCGCTCGCGTGGCTGCTGGCGGTGCCGCTGGCGCTGCTGTCGACGGCTCGCCTGTCCCTCAGCGGCCTGGCCGCGACCATGGGGCCGCTGCCGATGGCGTTTCGGCAGGTGGTGCGCTGGGTGCTGGTGGTGCTGCGCTCGATTCCCGAGCTGGTGTGGGCGCTGTTGTTCGTGCGGGCCGTGGGCCTGGGGCCGACCTCGGGTGTGCTGGCGATCGCGATCACCTACGGCGGCATGCTGGGCAAGGTGTATGCGGACATCCTGGAAAGCAGCGACCCTGCGGCCACGCAGGCGCTGCTGCGCAACGGCAGCGGGCGGCTGCAGGCCTTGCTGTTCGGCGCGCTGCCCGAGTGCGCCGGCGAGCTGGTCAGCTACACGGTGTACCGCTGGGAGTGCGCGATCCGCTCGTCGGTGGTGCTCGGCTTCGTCGGCGCGGGCGGGCTGGGCCAGCTGCTCGACAGCGCCACGAAGGTGTTCGCCGGCAGTGAAGTGAGCGCCATCCTGCTGGTGTTCGTTGGGCTGGTGTGGTTGAGCGACCGCGTGAGCGCGGTGTTGCGGCGGGTGATGGGATGAAGGCGATGAGCGAGACCAGCGTGCTGCCACCCCCGACCTCGTCGCGCCGCCGCGGGCTGCTGGTGCTGGCCGGCGTGCTGGCGCTGGTGGTGGCGAGTTTCGCGACGCTCGACCTGCACTGGCGCGAGTTCCTCGCGCCGGCCGAGCTGGCGAAGCTGGCGTCGTTCGGCGCTAGCTTCTTTCCGCCGGAGACGGCCCCGGCGTTCCTGCGCCGCACGCTGGTCGCGGCGGGCGAGACGCTGGCGATGTCCTTGCTCGGCACGGTGCTCGCGGCAGGGGTCGGCCTGTGCGTGGCCTTGCCGGCGAGTGCGCGTGGCGGTGCCGCGGCGCGCGTGGTGCACGCCGGTGCGCGCCTGTTGCTGAACGCGCTGCGTTCGATCCCCGAGCTGGTGTGGGCCTCGCTGCTGCTGATCGCGGCCGGGCTGGGCCCGTTCCCCGGCACCTTGGCGCTGGCCTTGCACACGACCGGCGTGCTGGGCCGCCTGTTCGCCGAGAGCATCGAGAACGCGGCCGCCGGCCCGGCGCTGGCGCTGCGTGTGCGCGGCACCGGTCGCGTGCGCGTCTTCCTGTGGGCGACCTTGCCGCAGGTGCTGCCGCAACTGCTGTCGTACAGCCTGTACCGCTGGGAGAACAACATCCGCGCCGCGGCGGTGCTGGGCGTGGTGGGCGCCGGCGGCCTGGGCCAGATGCTGTACTTCCACCTCGGCCTGTTCCAGATGCACGAGACCTGCACGGTGCTGCTCGCGATGATCGCGCTGGTGGCCGTCGTCGACGCGTTGTCGTACGCAGCGCGGCGGGCGTTGAACCGCTGAATTCGCTCGTTTGCAAGCGGTTCATCTGGACCGGTTGACCCCAACAGGGCCGGATTTCTACACTCCGCCGCAGCCTGAAAGGGCAAGCGATGTACGGTGGCAGCCGGTACTGTCTCTATCGATATGGAGAACTCATGCAGGATCTGACTCAAGAAGAAATCGAACAGGTGTCTGGCTCAGGTGGCGTACGTGACAGCCTCATCGCCGGAGTGATCTGGAGTGGTATTGAGAAGGCGGCAGGTGCGCTGTCTCAATTTGCCGGCAATGGTCAGCCACCCAACTATGGGAACACGACCCCGATGGGTGACATGTTCTGATGAAAAAGGGGCTGGATGTGTTTCGCGCCTCCGGCCCCTTTTCAGGGGGCGCCGTTCCCATTGGGATGTCAGTGCGGTCCTTCGTTGCCAACCTGCTTGTATGCCTGATTCCGGGTTTGATGATCGGCGGAGTTCTGAGCGTCGTTTTCTCTGCTTCACCCGCTCCCGAGAGCGTCGAAATCTTCGAGTCTGATCACTGGCTGCGTGCGGTATTTCTGCTCTGCGTCTTTGCGCCTTTGGTCGAGAACTGCGTGCTGCTTTATCCGGCGCATCTCATTTCGCAAGCCGTTCGATCGCACTGGCTCGTTTGCGTGATTTCGGCAACGCCGCTGGTTCTGGCTCACGGCTACCCCGACCGGTGGGAGAAATCCATCGCGGTCGCTTGGCCCTTCATCTGGCTGGTTCACTGCTTCTTCGTCTTGAAGGAGAAGAGCGTCCCGCTCCCATCCCGGTTCTGGTTCATCTTCGCCCTGCACGCCGGCGTGAACGCCGTACTGCTCGGACTCGTTCGTCTTGCCAAACTGATTCTTTGATCATTGCGCGCCGCGGGCGACGACCGAACACTCGCGGTTCGTGCGGTGTGGCGGGCGGTCTGGCGGGGGCGATTTCTGAGGCGACGAGAAGCACAGGGTCTGAGGGCGGCGCGCGCAGCGCGCTTCGTGGACTGACTCATCGCCACTGTTTGACCACAGCGAACGCAGTGAGCGGCGGGAGTTTGGCGATGCGCCCTCAGGCCCTGTGCTTCTCGTGAAGTCGGCGCGCCAGCGCCGACCGCCCCGGCATGAGCCCCCGCCAGCCACCGCCCGCCACACCGCACGCGCCAAGCAAGAACGTCACCCACCCAGCGCCAAGAGCACCTCGTAGCAAGCCCCCATCGTGTGGTAATCCGTCTTGCCAGCCGGGCTCTTCTCGTCGCTGTACTTCCGGTTGTCGTGCGACAGTATCCGGTACCACGCCCCATGCTCGTGGTCGACGAAGTGCGCCCAGCTGTGGTCCCAGATGCGGTCGTACCAATCCCAGTACCCGCCCTCGCCGGTGCGCACCGCCAGGCACGCCGCGGCCGCCAGCGTCTCCGCCTGCACCCAGCAATACTTGTCGGTGTCGCAGACGCTGAAGTCCGGCGCGAAGCCATGGAACAGCCCGCCGTGCTTCGCATCCCAGGTGTGCTGCGTCGCCGCCGCAAAGAGCTCGCGCGCCCGCGGCAGCAGCCAGTCGCTCGGCCGGTGCCGGTCGAGGATCAGCAGCAGCTTCGCCCACTCGGCGTGGTGCCCCGGCTGGAAGCCCCAGGGCCGGACGGTATTGCGCCGGTCGTCGCCGTGCCGGTCCCAGTCGATCGACCAGTCGAGCCGGTAGTGCTCCCAGACCAGCCCGTGCGCCAGCGCCGCGAGCCGCTGCGTCGCCGAGCGCACCAGCGTCTCGGCCCGATCGAGAAACCGCTGCTCGCCGGTGGCTTCGAACGCCGCCAGCATCGCCTCGCAGGCGTGCATGTTCGCGTTCTGCCCACGGTAGGGCGCGAGCTTCCAGTCGGCGCTCGCCTCGTCGGCGTACAGCCCGTGCGCCGGCTCCCAGAAGTGCTGCTCCATCAGCCCGAAGGTCTCGTGCAGGCCGAGCCGGGCGTCTTCGATGCCGGCCATCAGCGCCTGCGCATGCGCCAGCAGCACGAACGCCAGGCCGTGGCAGTGGTTGGTCGCATCGAGCACGTCGCGCTCGCCGTAGTTGCCACCGGAACCGTGCCAGCGCACCTGCCACGCGTAGCCGCCGGTGTCGGCATCACGGTGCGCATCGCGCAAGAAGCGCAGCCCGTGGCGCGTGGCCTCGCGCCACTCGGGCCGCCCGAAATGCCGTGCCGCCATCGCATGGTTGAACACGAAGCGCGCGCTGCTGACGAGGTGGCGCGTCTCGCGGTCGTAGACGCTGCCGTCGTCCTTGAAGAAGTGGAAGAAGCCGCCGCTCGGGTCGCGGCTGCGGCCCTCGTAGAACGACATCGTGTGGAGGATGTGCCGGCGCAGGAAGTCGGGTGAGCGGAAGTCGATGATCGGTGTCATGCACTGCCTCCTCGCTTCGTCCCTGCGGACGGTGGTCACATCAACTCACGAGCTTCACCCCATGGCCCTCACCCCACCACGCGCTGCTCGCTCTTCGCGTCGAACAGGTGCGCGTCTTCCGGCTGCCAGCGCAGGTGCACGCTGTCGCCCACGTGCTGGTGCACCTTGCCGGCCACGCGCGCGGTCAGCTTGCCGACCGCCGTCTCGACCATCGCGTAGGTTTCCGGCCCGGTCGGCTCCAGCATGCTGATCGTGCCCGGCAGGCCCTGGTCGTCGAACGACAGGCTCTCCGGCCGCAGCCCGTAGCTGATGCCCGCGCCGTTGGTGGATTGCAGCGCGCCGCGCTGCGCATCGTTCAGCAGCAGCGGAACGCCGTGCGCGGCCAGGCCGTCGGCCGCCCGTTGGCTGTCGATGATGTTCATCGCCGGCGAGCCGATGAACTCGGCCACGAAGCGGGTCGCCGGGCGCGAGTAGATGTCATCGGGCGTCCCGAACTGCTGCACCAGGCCGTCGCGCATCACCGCGATGCGGTCGCCCAGCGTCATCGCCTCGACCTGGTCGTGCGTCACGTAGACGGTGGTGGTCTTGGTGCGCTGGTGCAGCAGCTTGATCTCGGCGCGCATCTCGACGCGCAGCTTCGCGTCCAGGTTCGACAGCGGCTCGTCGAACAGGAACAGCTTCGGGTTGCGCGCGAGCGCCCGGCCCATCGCGACACGCTGGCGCTGGCCGCCCGACAGCTGGCCCGGCTTGCGGTCGAGCAGGTGCTCGATCTGCAGCATCTTCGAGACGCGCTGGATCGCCTCCTGGCGCTGCGCCTTCGGCACGTTGCGCATCTCCAGCCCGAACGCGATGTTCTGCCCGACGTTCATGTTCGGGTACAGCGCGTAGCTCTGGAACACCATCGCGATGTCGCGGTCCTTGGGCAGCGCGTAGGTCACGTCGCGGTCGGCGATGTGGATGCTGCCCGAGGTGGGCGTGTCCAGCCCGGCGATCATCGACAGCAGCGTGCTCTTGCCGCAGCCGGACGGGCCGACCAGGATCAGGAACTCGCCGTTCTCGACCTCGATGTCGATGCCCTTGAGGATCTCCACCGGGCCGTAGCTCTTGCGGACGTTGCGAATTGAAAGTGCACCCATGACGTTTTCTCTTTGAAGCCCGGGCCGGTCAGCCCTTGACGGCGCCGGCGGTGAGGCCGCGCACGAAGTATTTGCCTGCGACGATGTAGACGAACAGCGTCGGCAGCGCGGCGATCATCGCGGCCGCCATGTCGACGTTGTATTCCTTCACCGCGCTCGAGGTGTTGGCCAGGTTGTTCAGGCCGACGGTGATCGGCTTCGATGCACCGCCCGAGAACACCACGCCGAACAGGAAGTCGTTCCAGATGTTCGTGAACTGCCAGATCAGCGTGACGACCACGATCGGCGTCGACAGCGGCAGCACGATGCGCCAGAAGATGCGCCAGAAGCCCGCGCCGTCCAGCATCGCCGCCTTGATCAGCTCGTCCGGCAGGCCGACGTAGTAGTTGCGGAAGAACAGCGTCGTCGACGGCAGGCCGGCGATGATGTGCACCGCCACCAGCCCCCAGATCGAGCTCGCGATGCCGAACCAGCCGAGCACCTGCGACATCGGAAGCAGCACCACCTGCAGCGGCATGAACATGCCGAACAGCATCATCGCGAACATGAACTCGCTGCCGCGGAAGCGCCACTTGCTCAGCACATAGCCGTTGATCGCGCCGAGCGAGGTCGACACCGCCACCGCCGGCAGCACCATCAGCACCGAGTTGAAGAAGAACGGCTTCAAGCCGCCGCAGTCGATGCCGGTGCAGGCGGTCGACCAGGCCTTGGCCCACGACGCGAAGCTGGGCGCGGAGGGCAGCGACAGCAGGTTGCCCTCGCGCACCTCGTTCATGTCCTTCAGCGAGGTCGTGAGCATCACGTACATCGGCATCAGGAAGACCACCGCGAACAGCAGCAGCACGGACCACAGCGCCGCGCGGTGCCAGTTGAATTTGTTTCCCATGTCTTGTTCTCTCAGCGCCCGCTCAGCGCTTGACGCGCAATTCCGAATACAGGTAGGGCACGACCAGCGCCGCCACGGTGGCCAGCATGACCGTGGCCGATGCCGCGCCCAGGCCGATCTGGCCGCGCGAGAACGCCATCGTGTACATGAAGGTGGCGGGCATGTCGGTCGCGTAGCCGGGGCCGCCGGCGGTCAGCGCCATCACCAGGTCGAAGCTCTTGATCGCCAGGTGGCTCAGCACCATCAGCGTGCTGAAGAAGACCGGCCGCAGGCTCGGGATGATGATGCGCCAGTAGATGCGGGGCAGGCTCGCGCCGTCGATCTGCGCGGCCTTCAGGATCGAGTCGTCGATGCCGCGCAGGCCGGCCAGGAACAGCGCCATCACGAAGCCGGCGCTCTGCCAGACGCCCGCGATGACCACGGTGTAGATCGCCATGTCCGGGTCGATCAGCCAGCTGAAATGGAAGTTCTCGAAGCCCCAGCCCTGCAGGACCTTCTCGAGGCCGAGACCGGGGTTCAGGATCCACTTCCAGGCGGTGCCGGTGACGATGAAGCTCAGCGCCATCGGGTAGAGGTAGACGGTGCGCAGCACGCCTTCGACGCGGATCTTCTGGTCGAGCAGGATCGCGAGCAGCAGGCCGATGGCCATGCCGAAGAAGATGAACAGGCTGCCGAAGATGCCGAGGTTCTTCAGCGCGACCCACCAGCGTTCGCTCGCGAACAGGTTGGTGTACTGCTCCAGCCCGATGAATTCGTAGTTGGGCAGCAGGCGCGAGGCCGACAGCGAGAGGTAGCCGTTCCACGCGATCAGGCCGTAGATGAAGAAGAAGGCCAGCAGGAATGACGGAGCGACGACCAGCTTGGGCATCCACTGGCTGAGGCGAACAGAGGCGGAGGATTTCATGAGCGGGCCAACCGGGGCGAGACGCGAATGGTGCGCCATCCCCGTGCAACAGGAAGACGGCGCCCCGAAGGGCGCCGTCCGAGGCAGGGCTAAAGCCTGATTACTTCGTCTTGGCCGCAGCGACCAGGCGGTCCTGCGCCTGGGCCGACGTGATCTTGTCGTCGTTCCAGAACTGCGACACCACGTCCTTGATCGCGCCTTCGGCAGCCGAAGGAACGGCCATGCCGTGGGCGATCGACGGAACCAGCGTGCCGGCCTTCGAGGTCGACACGAAGTCGGCTGCCGAGGTCTTCGCGCAATCGTCGAATTTCTTCAGGTCCATGCCCAGGCGAACCGGGATCGAGCCCTTGTTCAGGTTGAACACTTCCTGGAATTCCGGCGACATGATCGCGGTGGCCAGGTCCTGCTGGGCCTTCTGGTTGGCCGGATCCTTCAGCTTGAACAGCGCGAAGCTGTCGACGTTGTAGGTGTACGACTTCGCGGTGCCGGGGGCGGCCACGCAGGTGAAGTCCTTGCCCGGGACCTTGCCGGCAGCCAGGAACTCGCCCTTGGCCCAGTCGCCCATGATCTGCATGCCGGCCTCGCCCTTGATCACCATCGCGGTGGCCAGGTTCCAGTCGCGGCCCGGAGCGTTCTTGTCGGTGTAGCCCTTGACCTTGCGGAAGGTCGTCAGCACCTTGTCCATCGTCGCGCTCTTCAGCGAGCCGGCGTCGAGCTGCACCAGTGCCTTCTTGTAGAAGTCCGCACCGCCGACGCCCAGGGCGACCGCCTCGAACGTGGTGAAGTCCTGCCAGTTCTGGCCGCCGTGGGCGATCGGGATGATGCCGGCCTTCTTCAGCGCTTCAGCGGCGACGAAGAACTCGTCCCAGGTGGTCGGCACCTTGGCGCCGGCCTTCTTGAAGGCTTCCGGGTTGGCCCACAGCCAGTTCACGCGGTGCACGTTGACCGGCGCGGCGACGTAGTGGCCCTGGTACTTCAGGCCGTCGGCGATGGCCTTGGGCAGCAGGTCGTCCCACTTGTTGGCCTTGGCGACGTCGTCCATGTTGGCGAGCACGCCTTCCTTGGCCCATTCCTGGATCGACGGGCCCTTGATCTGCGCCGCGGCCGGGGCATTGCCCGACACCACACGCGACTTCAGCACCGTCATCGCCGAATCGCCACCACCACCGGCGACCGCGAAGTCCTTCCAGGTGTGGCCCTTCGACTGCATCGTGGCCTTCAGTTCGGCGGCCGCCTTGGCTTCGCCGCCCGAGGTCCACCAGTGCAGGACTTCCACCTCGCCGGCTTGCGCCAGCGTGGCAGTCATCAGGCCGGCGGCCATCATCGCGAGGCTCAAGCCGCGCACGGTACGTTGGGAAATCGACATGCATGTCTCCTGGGGGTCAGAGTTATGGAGCCTGACGTATCAAGCGGTGGCGATGTTAATGTTTCATTAATGTCCTAACAATAGAACATGAACCTAGGACTTTCCCGGGGTCACGCAGGTCACGCACAATCGCGAGCCTCATGAACGCGCCTTCCTACTCGCCCGCCCGGTTCGACCGCCTCGACGCGCTGCGCGCGGTCGCCATCCTGTGGATGGCCGCGTTCCACTTCTGCTTCGACCTGAACTACTACCACTTCATCCGGCAGAGCTTCACGTCGGATCCGTTCTGGCTCACCCAGCGCACCTGCATCGTCACGCTGTTCCTGTTCTGCGCCGGCTTCGGGCAGGCGGTCGCGTGGGAACAGGGCCAGGGCTGGCCGCGCTTCTGGCGCCGCTGGGCGCAGGTGGCGGGCTGTGCGCTGCTGGTCAGCGCGGGTTCGTATCTGATGTTCCCGCGCAGCTTCATCTACTTCGGCGTGCTGCACGGCATCGCGGTGATGCTGATCGTCACGCGCGTCACCGCGAATGCCGGCCGCTGGCTGTGGCTGCTGGGCGCGGTGGCGATCGCGCTGCCGCGGCTGCTGCAGCACCCGTGGTTCGACACCCGGCTCACCAACTGGATCGGCCTGATCACGCACAAGCCGGTGACCGAGGACTACGTGCCGGTGCTGCCGTGGATCGGCGTGATGTGGTGGGGCCTGGCCGCCGGCCAATGGGTGCTCGCGAACCACCGCGAGTGGGTCACCGGCGCGTTGCCGAAGGCCTTGCACCCGTTCGCGGTGCTCGGGCGCTGGTCGCTGAGCTTCTACATGCTCCACCAGCCGGTGCTGATCGGCCTGCTGCTGGCGGTGACGATGCTGCGCCGCTGACCTGCGCACGCGCCGACGAAACGCCGCAACCTGTGATACACCGGTGACTCGCTCTTCGCCGCATCGGTCGGCGGGATGGTCACGATGGTCCAACGACGTCGTCCGATGACCTCCGGTAGTTCGAGGAGGCTCTCGAGAAGGCGCGCATCGGAGAACGGATGACGCGTTTGTCGGTTCAGCAGCTCGCGACGGCGGGCTTTCTGGTGGCGGTGGCCGCCATCCTCAGCCTCGCGGCCATCGGATGGAACTTCGCACGCCAGACGCTCGAGGCCTCGGCCTTCGTGAGCCACACCCAGCAGGTGATCAGCGTGACCTCCGACATCCAGTCGGACATCTACCGCAGCGAGGCGGCGCAGCGCGCCTTCATCGCGAGCGGCAACCGGGTCTACCTCGAGGAGCGTGACGCCACGCTGGCCGTGATCGACGCCGGGCTGCGCCAGTTCGCGTGGCTCACCGCCGACAACCCGCAGCAGCAGACGCGGGTGTCGGAGCTGCGCGGCGAGATCGCGGCGCGCGTGCAGATCTTCCACGAGAACGAGGCGCGCTTGCCCAGCGAGACGCCGCAGTCGCTCGACGAACGGGTCGCGCGCGGCGTGCGGCGCCTGGACCGCGTCCGCGCGCTGCTGGACCAGATCAACACCGAGGAACGGCGGCTGCTCGCCGAGCGCGAGGGCGTCGAAGACCAGCGCTCGCAATCCACGGTCACCACCTTCGTCGTGTTCCTGGTTGCGCTGGTGCTGCTGCTGGGCGTGATCGCCTGGCGGCTGCGGCTCGACTGGGCCGCGCGCCAGCGCGCCGAGCAAGCGGTCGCCGAAGAGCGCCGCTACGACGCCTTGCACGCCCGCGCGCTGACGCTCTACAACGCGCAGTCGACGCGCGAGGTGGTGCTGGCCGAGACGCTGGCGCTGATCGGCGAGAACCCGCTGTTTCCGGTGGCCGTGTTCTACGAGCACGAGGAATGGGGCGGCGTGCTGCGCACGGTGGCGCGGCACAACGCGCCGGCCGACCTGAAGAGCGTGCTGCGCATCGACGACGGCGCGGTCGGCGCGGTGGCGCGCAGCGGCAGGCCGGCGTATTTCGACCGCTTCGACGAAGCGAGCGGGCTGCGCATCGAGACCGGGCTGGCGACGCTGCGCCCGGCCGCGCTGCTCATTTCCCCGGTCAGCTACCAGGGGCGCTTGATCGGCGTGCTTGCGCTGGCCGCGTCGGCGCCGCTGTCGACGCGCGACCGCGGCTTCATCGAGCGGCTGTGCGCGCAGTTCGCGGTGGCGCTGCACAACCTCGGCCAGTTGCAGGAGCTGAACCTGCTGGCCGAACAGTTGCGGGTGCGCGGCGAAGACATCCAGATCAAGAACGCCGAGCTCGAGAAGGCCAACCGCATGAAGAGCGAGTTCCTGGCCAACATGTCGCACGAGCTGCGCACGCCGCTGAACGCGGTGATCGGCTTCTCGGGCCTGATGAAGGACGGCCTGGCCGGCGAGATGAACGCCGAGCAGCTGGAATACACGAACGACATCCACGTCAGCGGCCGGCACCTGCTGAGCCTGATCAACGACATCCTCGACCTGTCGAAGGTCGAGTCGGGGCACATGCCGCTCGAGCTGGGCGTGGCCGAGCCGTCGCACGTCATGACCAGCGCGGTCTCGCTGATGCGCGAGAAGGCGTCGACGCAGCGCCTGCGGCTGAACGCGGTGTGCGCGCCCGACCTCGGCAGCCTGCAGCTGGACCTGCGCAAGTCCAAGCAGATCGTCTTCAACCTGCTGTCGAACGCGATCAAGTTCACGCCCGAGGGCGGCGTGGTCACGCTGGCGATGCAGCGCGTCGCGCGCGCCGATGTCGACGGCGTGCTGGAGGCGCAGGACACACGCGTCTTCCGGCCGTCCGAGCGCACGCTGCCGTCGTTCCTGGAGATCCGCATCGAGGATTCCGGCATCGGCATCGCGCCCGACGGCATCACGCGGCTGTTCCAGCCCTTCGTGCAGATCGATTCGTCGCTGTCGCGCGAATACGAAGGCACCGGCCTCGGGCTGATGATGGTCAAGCGCCTGGTCGAACTGCATGGCGGCGGGCTGATGCTGCGCAGCACGCCGAACGTCGGCACCACCTTCGTGGTCTGGCTGCCGTGGCGGCCGGCGGGCGACGACGCGGAGCGCGCGCAGCGCGAGCAGGCGCCGCCCGAGCCGGTCGTGTTGCCGCCGCCGAACGGCAAGCCGCGCGAGATCGAGCCCGATGCGCCGCTGATCCTGGTCGTCGAGGACGACCCGCGCACCGCGACGCTGATGCGCGCCCAGCTCGAATCCAACGGCTACCGCGTCGAGGTCGCGCGCAGCGCCGAAGAAGGGCTGACGCGGGCCGCGGCCCTGATGCCGGCCGCGCTGGTGCTCGACATCATCCTGCCCGGCCGCGACGGCTGGGAGCTGCTGTCGCAGCTGAAGGAGCAGGCGCAGACCGGGCACATCCCGGTCGTCATCGTGTCGATCACCGCCGAGGCGCGGCGCGGCTTCGCGCTCGGCGCCTCGCAGGTGCTGACCAAGCCGGTCTCGAAGGACGACCTGCTGGCCGCGCTGGCGGCGGTCGGCCTGGAAGGGCAGCTGCCGGGGGCGCGCGTGCTGGTGGTCGACGACGATCCGAAGGCCGTCACGCTGGTCGGCAAGCACCTGCAGTCGGCCGGCTTCGTGCCGATGCTGGCCTACAGCGGCCGCGAGGCGCTGGAGGTGGTGCGCCAGCAGCGGCCGGCACTGATCGTGCTCGACCTGATGATGCCGCAGCTGTCGGGTTTCGACGTGATCGAGGCGCTGCGCGGGCGCAGCGACACCGCCGACATCCCGATCATCGTGCTGACCGCCAAGCTGCTGACGGTGCAGGACCGCGCGCTGCTGAGCGGGCGCGTGCAGCAGGTGATGGAGAAATCCGAGTTCCAGCCGGCCAGCCTGCTGGCCGAGGTGAAGCGGGCGCTGGCCAAGGGACGGCCGCGACGGACATGACGATGGACCATGGTGCCACGCCCTCGATCCTGGTCGTCGACGACAACCCGGCCAACCTGAGGCTGTACCGCGCGACGCTGCAGGACATGGGGGCCGAGATCCACACCGTCGACAGCGGCGAGGCAGCACTCGAGCGCTTCGCGCAGCGCTCGTGGGCGATGGTGCTGCTGGACGTGCACCTGGCCGGCATCAGCGGCTTCGACGTGGCGCGCCGCCTGCGCGAGCTGCCGGGCGGTGCCGACGTGCCGATCGTGTTCGTCTCGGCGATCTACACCCATGAGGCCGACACCTTCGCCGGCTACCGCATCGGCGCGGTCGACTACATCCTGTCGCCGATCGTGCCGGAGATCCTGCGCGCCAAGGTCGCGGTGTTCGTGCGCCTGCACCGCATGCGCCGCGAGACCGAGGCGCAATCGATCGCGATGGAGCGTGCCTACCGCGAGCTGCGCAGCGCGCATGCCGAGATGGAGGCGTTCAGCTATTCGGTGTCGCACGACCTGCGCACGCCGCTCGGGCAGATCGCCGGCTTCGCGCAGTTGCTGCAGCAGGGCCACGGGCATTCGCTCGATGCCAAGGGCCAGGGTTTCCTGGGCCACATCCAGGGCGCGGCCCAGCGCATGAACCGCCTGATCGACGACATGCTGGTGCTGGCGCGCATGTCGCGCACCGAGATGCAATCCGAGCCGGTCGACCTGGCGGCGATGGCCGGCGAGATCGTCGGCGAGCTGGCGCAGGCGCAGCCGCAGCGCCAGGTGGCGTGGCGCCATGATGACGACCTGACGGTGCAGGGCGACCCGGGGTTGCTGCGTGTCGCGTTGTCGAACCTGCTGGGCAATGCGTGGAAGTACAGCGCTGGGGCCGCGGCGCCGCAGATCGAGTTGCGGCGCGCCGGCACGGTGGGCGATGCGGCGTTCTGCGTGCGCGACAACGGTGCCGGCTTCGACGCCGCGGCGGCCGGCGAGCGGCTGTTCCGGCCGTTCCAGCGCTTCCACCCCGGCTCGCAGTTCCCCGGCAACGGCGTGGGCCTGGCGATTGCCCAGCGGGTCGTGACCAAGCACGGCGGGCGCATCTGGGCCGAATCGGCACCGGGCCGGGGCGCCACCTTCTACTTCACGCTGCCGCCGCTGCCGGCGGCGCCAGCATCCGCCTGACACGGGCGACACGAGCACAAGGCGAGGACAACACACCATGGCACGCATCCTGGTCGTCGAAGACAACGCACAGAACCGCAAGCTCGCGCAGCTGGTGCTGCAGAAGGGCGGGCACGAGGTGCTGTGTGCCGAGGGCGGCGAGGAGGGCGTGCGGCTGGCGCGCGAGCACCTGCCCGACCTGGTGCTGATGGACATCCAGATGCCAGGGATGGACGGCCTGGAGGCGACGCGGCTGCTGCGCGCCGGGCCGACGACGGCGGGGCTGAAGATCATCGCGCTGACGGCGCTGGCGATGAAGGGCGACGAGGAGCGCATCCTGCGGTCCGGCTTCGACGCCTACCTCGCCAAGCCCTTCGACTACGCCGAGCTGGTCGGCCTGGTGCAGCGCCACCTCGCCTGACCCGCCGCACGGCGCTGGCCGTACCATCGCCCCATGAGCAACAAGATCCTGTTCGGCTTCCACGCCGTCACCGTGCGGCTGAAGACCGCGCCCAAGTCCATCCTCGAGATCCACGTCGACCCGAGCCGGCGCGACCAGCGCATGCGGCAGTTCGTCGAGCGGGCGACCGAGGCCGGCGCCAAGCTGATCGACAGCGACGACGACCGCCTGCAGAAGCTGTGCGGCTCGCACCGCCACCAGGGCGTGGTCGCGCGGGTCGAGGCGATGGCGATGAGCCATTCGCTGGACGACACGCTCGACGCCGTCGAAGAGGTCCCGCTGCTGCTGGTGCTCGACGGCATCACCGACCCGCACAACCTGGGCGCCTGCCTGCGGGTGGCCGACGGCGCCGGCGCGCATGCGGTGATCGCACCGAAGGACCATGCGGTCGGCATCAATGCCACCGTCTCCAAGGTGGCCAGCGGCGCGGCCGACACGGTGCCCTACTTCATGGTCACCAACCTGGCACGGACCTTGAATGAGCTGAAGGAACGCGACATCCTGATCGTCGGCACGTCGGATGACGCAGCGCAGTCGTTGTACGACATCGACCTGACCGGACCGGTCGCGCTGGTGCTCGGCGCCGAAGGCAGCGGCATGCGCCAGCTGACGGGCAAGACCTGCGACGTGCTGGTGCGGCTGCCGATGCGCGGCGCGGTCGAGAGCCTGAACGTCTCGGTGGCCAGCGGCATCTGCCTGTACGAGGCCGGGCGGCAGCGGATGAAGCAACAAGCCGACTGACCCGCGCACCGGAGCACGCCATGCCGACCATTGCCGTCAACCACCCGCTCGTGCGACACAAGATCGGCCTGCTGCGCGAGGCCGACATCTCGACCAAGAAGTTCCGCGAGCTGACCCACGAGCTCGCGCGGCTGCTCGCCTACGAGGCCACGGCCGACTGGCCCTTGACCAAGACGACGATCGAATGCTGGAGCGGTCCGGTCGAGATCGACCAGATCAGCGGCCGCAAGGTGACGGTGGTGCCGATCCTGCGGGCCGGCCTCGGCATGCTCGATGGCGTGCTCGACATGATTCCGAACGCGAAGATCAGCGTCGTCGGGCTGTCGCGCAACCACGAGACGCTGCAGCCGGAGCACTACTTCGAGAAGTTCGTCGGCCACCTCGACGAGCGCACCGCGCTGATCGTCGACCCGATGCTGGCCACCGCCGGCTCGATGATCGCGACCATCGACCTGCTGAAGCGCCGCGGCTGCACCGACATCCGCGCGCTGGTGCTGGTGGCCGCGCCGGAGGGCGTCGCTGCACTGCAGCAAGCCCACCCCGACGTGCGCTGCTGGACGGCGTCGATCGACAGCCACCTGAACGAACTCGGCTACATCATCCCGGGCCTCGGCGACGCCGGCGACAAGATCTTCGGGACCAAGTGAATTCGCGGCCTGCAGCGTGCTGCAGTGCCGCATGAATGTTCGTTGGATATCCCTATTGCTCGGGGGCCGTTCACCAAAGCGTCACCGCTTCAGGCCACACTCTGCGTTCGTGCTGAGCACGGTGTGACGGTCGCGACACCGTCGTTAACTGTGGAGCGACGTTGAGTGACATTCAGACCCTTGAAGGACCGCTGTTCGACCCCTATCGTCTGTCGGTGACCCGAGGGAGACCCCCGATGAAGAGCCCGTTTCGTTTCTGGATGACCGGTGGCATTGCGATGATCGTCGCAGCCCTGGGTGGTTCGCGCGCCTTTGGTGCCGAGGAGCGGCTGACGCGAGCGAGCGTGAGCCGGTTCGGCGTGACCGAGACGGTGCAGCGCATCGAAGCCTGCGCCGAGCGGCATGGCATGCCGGTGCTGGTGCGGCTGCAGCAGAGCGTCGGCGAGGACAATGATCGCCAGCGCCTGGTGATCGTCTTCGAATCGACGCAAGGCGGCACGCCGGTGCTGATGACCAGTTCCGATGCGTCGCCCGACCTGCTGCTGCGCGTGGTGGTGCAGCGCGGCGCGAACGGCAGCACCGAGGTGATGTGGCGCGGCGCGGCGCTCGACGAACTGCCCGAGGGGCTGTCGCCGGAACTGCTGCACGACCTGGCTGATTTGCCGGCGCTGGTGGCTGAAGCGCTGTCCTGATCGGGTCTGCGCGGCAAAGGCGCGTGCGGGGAGGCTGTGGCGCGCCGGACGGGGCGGTCGACGCGCCCCCGGGGGGCGCATCGACTCCGCTCCGCTGACTGGTTTGATGGCCCGTCGCCGAAACTCCCGTCACTCACTTCGTTCGTTGTGGTCAAACAGTCGGCGACAGTCAGTTCACGATCGCGCTTCGCGCGGGGCCATCAAACCAGCCAGCTCCGGCGCCCCGTCCCTATTGGCGCTCCACAGCCTCCCCGCACGCGCCTTTGCGAGACGCCGTGCTCCTTTGGGGGTTGAAACACTGAAGTGAAGGTTGGTCCCCGGATGGGCATCCGGGCTAAGAGTCGCGCGTGTTTTCTACGCATCGAGCCACTGCCTCGGCAAAGGCGCGGGCGGGGGGTGTGGGGAGCGCCAATAGGGACGGTGCACTGGCCGGCGAGCCCCACACCCCCCGCCCGCGCCTTTGCTCGCGCAAAACTACGCAAGCCCTTCAACCTGCGAATCAGACCCAGCCCAGCGCACCGACGACGGCGCCGAGCGCCACCAGCCACAGCGGGCTGAGCCGCGTCATCAACATCACCAAGACCGTCACGCCGATCAGCACGATCGCCGCGGGCCGGTCGCGCACCGGATCGGCCAGGATCCAGCCGGTGGCCAGCAGCAGGCCGAGCGTCAGCGGCGCGAGGCCGGTCTTGAACGCCCGCACGCCCAGCGTGTCGCGCCGCGAATGGCTCCAGCGCGTCGCCCACAGCGCGAGCGTGGTCGACGGCAGCATGATCCCCAGCAGCGTGGCAGCAGCGCCCGCAAGGCCCGCCGCATTGAAACCGAGCACCGCGACGAACAGCACGTTCGGTCCCGGCGCCGCCTGCGCCAGCGCGACCGACGCGGTGAACAGGTCGTCGCTCAGCCAGTGCCGCTCGCCGACCACGTAACGGTGCATGTCGGGCGCGGTGGTGATCGCGCCGCCGACCGCCAGCAGGCTCAGCATCAGGAAGTGGGTGAACAGCGCGAGCAGGTCGCCGACGCTCAAGCCGTGCATGCCCAACTCAGTCACTTGCGCAGCCTCCACCAGGCGGCCGCGATGCCCAGCGAGCCCAGCCCCGCGAGCACCCAGATCAGCGACCAGCGCATCAGCGCCACCATCACGAAGGTGCAGGCGCCGATCGCGAGGCTGAGCGGCAGGCCCATCTCGTTGCGCTTCAGGCTGACGGCCAGCTTCAGGCCGGTCGCGATGATCAGCCCCGCCGACACCGCGCCCATGCCGCGCAGCGCGCCGCTGACCAGCGGGTGCTGCGCCGCCCGCGCGTACAGCGCGGCCAGCACCAGCACGATGACGAGCGGCGCGAGCATCATGCCGGCCAGCGCGGTGAATGCGCCGCGCAGGCCGAAGAAGCGGTCGCCGATCATCAGCGACAGGTTCACGATGTTCGGCCCGGGCAGCACCTGGGCGACCGACAGGATCTCGACGAACTCGTCGCGGTCGAGCCAGCGTTCGCGCTCCACCAGCTCGCGCTGCGCGACGGCCAGCACGCCGCCGAAGCCCTGCAGCGCGAGCCGGTTGAAGACGCGGAACAGCTCGCCGAGCGAGCCCGGCTGGCGCAGCGCGGGCAGCGGTTCGCTCAACGGATGACTCGCAGCGCTTCGGGGTTCACCAGTTTCGTCGGCGTGCCATTGATGAAGTTCACGACGTTGTCGAAGGCCGCGCTGAAGTAGAGCTCGTAGCTGTCCTGCTCGACATAGCCGATGTGCGGCGTGCACACCGCGTTCTCGAGCCGCAGCAGCGGGTGGCCCTGCAGGATCGGCTCGCTCTCGAACACGTCGACCGCCGCCATGCCGGGGCGGCCGCGGTTCAGCGCCGACACCAGCGCGCCTTCTTCGACCAACTCGGCGCGCGAGGTGTTGACCAGCAGCGCGGTCGGCTTCATGCGGGCGAGGTCGTCGGCACCGACGATGCCGCGGGTCTCGTCGACCAGCCGCAGGTGCAGCGACAGCACGTCGCAGGTCTCGAAGAAGGCCTCGCGCGATTCGGCGGCCTGGTGACCGTCGGCCCGCGCCTTCTCGCGCGAGGCTTCGCTGCCCCAGACGACGACGTTCATGCCGAACGCCCGGCCGTAGCCGGCCACCATCTGCCCGATCTTGCCGTAGCCCCACAGGCCGAGCGTCTTGCCCTTCAGCACCATGCCGAGCCCGAAGTTCGGCGGCATCGAGGCCGATTTCAGGCCCGATTGCTGCCACGCGCCGTGCTTCAGGTTGCCGATGTACTGCGGCAGCCGGCGCATCGCCGACATGATCAGCGCCCAGGTCAGCTCGGCCGGCGCGACCGGCGAGCCGACGCCCTCGGCCACCGCGATGCCCAGCCGCGTGCAGGTCTCGAGGTCGATGTGCGAGCCGACGCGGCCGGTCTGCGAGATCAGCTTCAGCTTCGGCAGCTTTTCGAGCAGCTGGCGCGGGAACTGGGTGCGTTCGCGGATCAGCACCAGCACTTCGGCGTCGCGCAGGCGCACCGCCAGCTGGCCGATGCCCTTGACGGTGTTGGTGAACACCTTGGCATTCAGCTGCTCCAGGCGCTGGGCGCACTTGAGCTTGCGGACCGCATCTTGGTAGTCGTCGAGGATGATGATGTTCACGGCTTTGATTGTGCATGCTCGGCGGGGCGCAGCCACCCCATGCCGGCACGGTGCAGCCAGGAAGGCTAGCATCCGCCCCCACACCCCAAACCCGGAGACGAACAATGTCCCTCACCATGTACTCGGCCAGCGTGCCGATCTTCCTGCGCACCCTCGGCAACATCGGCAAGTGGCTCGACAAGGCCGAAGCCCATGCGCAGGCGAAGAAGTTCGATGTCGCCGTGCTGCTCGGCACGCGCCTGTCGCCCGACATGCTGTCGTTCACGCGGCAGGTGCAGCTGACCAGCGATGCCGCGAAGTTCGGTGCCGCCCGGCTGGCCGGCATCGAGTCGCCGAAGTTCGACGATGTGGAGACGACGCTGCCCGAGCTGCGCGAGCGCATCGCGAAGACGGTGGCCTTCCTCGAATCGATCCCGTCCGAGAAGATCATCGGCAGCGACGACCGCGACGTGACGATCCCGCGCCGCGACGGCCCGCTGACGCTGAAGGGCGAGGTCTACCTGCGCACCTTCGTGCTGCCCAACTTTTTCTTCCACGCGACGACGATCTACGCGCTGCTGCGCCACAACGGCGTCGAGCTGGGGAAAAGCGATTACCTGGGGCCGCTGCAACCCTGAGGCGGCAGCCGGTCAGAGCGGAACGAACTCCGTGTCGCGGCCGGCCATCGGGAAGGCGGCGTCGAGCTGGCGCCGCACCGCCTTGCGCTCCTCGGGCGGCAGCACGGCCAGCAGCGTGTCGCTCAGTTCGAGCAGCTCGCCGATGTCGCCGGCGATGCGCAGCTGGCGCTTCAGCAGCGCGGCCGACGCCCCCTGCAGGCCCGCCGCCGATTCCATGAAGCACTGCTTCATCTCGACGAAGACACGGCGCGCGGCGACCCGGGCCAATCGCTCCTGCGGCATCCCGGGGATGTTCTGCAGAGAGGCGTCGAGCTCGGGCGAAAGTCGTGCAGTTTTCATGGCGATGGCGGGTGTCTTCACTGGCATGGCTTTCGGCTGGCGCGCACGCTGGTGTAGGTGCCCTGGCATTCTGTACAGCGGCCGGTGCCGCAGATCGCACGAAATGAGGCACTTCTGCCTGCCGTTCATCGGGGCCGGCTACGCTGCGCGGGAACGCACTGGAAGGAACGAACGATGAAATGGCTGCGGCGCGGAGTCGTGGGGCTGGTGGTCGTGCTGCTGCTGGCGGCGGCGCTGCTGTGGGTGGTTGCGCGGCGCACGCTGCCGCAGCTCGACGGCGAACAGCGTGTCGACGGCCTGCGCGGCGAAGTGCGCATCGAACGCGATGCGCAGGGCGTGCCGACCATCCACGCGGCCTCGCGCGAGGACGCGATGTTCGGCCTCGGTTTCGCCCACGCCCAGGACCGGTTGTGGCAGTTGGAGACGCACCGCCGCATCGGCGCGGGCCAGCTGGCCGAGGCCTTCGGCGAGCCGGCGCTCGACACCGACCGCTTCCTGCGCGCGCTCGGCGTGCGCCGTGCCGCGCAGGCGCAGTGGCAGCGGGCCAGCCCGGCCACGCGGGCCGCACTCGAGGCCTACAGCGCCGGCATCAACGCCTACCTCGCCGGCTCGCTGAAGGCGCGGCCGCCGGAGTTCGTGCTGCTCGGGCTGCAGCCGCAGCGCTGGACGCCGGTCGACAGCCTGGCCTGGGCGACGATGATGGCCTGGGACCTGGGCGGCAACTGGTCGAGCGAGCTGCTGCGGATGCGCTTGTCGCTGAAGATGCCGGTCGAGCGCATCAACGAGCTGTTGCCGCCGTACCCCGGCGAGCAGCCGCTGGCGACGGCCGACTACGCGGCGCTGTTCCGCGGGCTGAAGGTCGACGGCACGCTCGGCCGCCAGGCGCTGCTGAGGGCGCCAGAGTCCGGCGTCGAAGGCGTCGGCTCCAACAACTGGGTGGTCGCCGGCTCGCACACCGACAGCGGCAAGCCGCTGCTGGCCAACGACCCGCACCTGAAGCTCAGCGCGCCGTCGCTGTGGTACCTGGCGCGGCTCGACGCCCCCGGCTTCCAGGTGGCCGGCGCGACGATGCCCGGCCTGCCGATCGTCGTGCTCGGCCAGAACGAGCACATCGCCTGGGGCTTCACCAACACCGCGCCCGACGTGCAGGACCTGTACCTCGAACGCATCCGGCCCGACGACGCGACGCAGTACCAGACCCCCGACGGCTGGACGGCGTTCGAGCGCAGCACTGAAGTCATCAAGGTCAAGGGCCATGCCGACGTGACGATGACCGTGCGCAGCACCCGGCACGGGCCGGTGATCTCGGACGCCGGCGGCCCGACCGAAGGGCTGACCGGTGTGCCGAACGCGCCCACCTACGCCTTGGCGATGCGCTGGACGGCGCTCGATGCGGATGCCGATTCGGTCGATGCTGGCATCGGTTTCAATTCGGCCCGCTCGGTGGACGAGTTCATCGCGGCATCGGCGGGCTATGTCGCGCCGATGCAAAGCATGGTGGTGGCCGACACGCAAGGCCGCATCGCGATGGTGGCGGCCGGGCGCGTGCCGGTCCGTGGGCCCGCGAATGACCTGAAGGGCTTGGTGCCGTCCCCGGGCTGGGACGCGCGCTACGACTGGGTCGGCAGCGTGCCGGCCGGCGAGACGCCGCGCGAGGTCGATCCCGCCCGCGGCTGGATCGCGACCGCGAACCAGCGCATCGTCGGGCCGGCGTACCCGCATTTCCTGACCAGCGAATGGGCGCCGCCGTACCGCCACCAGCGCATCGAGCAGCTGCTGGCCGCGACGCCGAAGCATTCGATTGACAGCCTGCGGACGATCCAGCGCGACCAGCTGTCGCTGGCGGCACTGAAGCTACTGCCGGTGCTGAAGCGTGCGGTGTCGAACCATCCGCTGGCGGCTGCGGCGCAGCGCGAGCTGGCGTCGTTCGACGGCACGATGGCGGCCGATCGCGCCGCGCCGCTGATCCTGTCGGCCTGGACGCGGCAGCTGACGCAGGCGGTGTTCAGCGACGAACTCGGCAGCGCCTTGTACGAGCGGCAGCTCGGCAGCCGCAGTTTTCGCGAAGCGCTGGAGGGCGTGCTGGAACGCCAGGACGGCTGGTGGTGCGACGACAAGACGACGCCGGCGGTCGAGACCTGCGCGCAGCAGGTGGATGCGGCGTTCACGCGGGCGCTCGACGAGCTGCAGCAGTCGCAGGGCGGCGATGTCTCGGCCTGGCAATGGGGTCGGGCGCACCAGGCGCGGGCCGAGCACCGGCCGTTCAGCAAGGTGAAGGCGCTGGCGCCTTGGTTCGAACTGCGTGCGCCGGTGGGCGGCGACACCTACACCATCAACGTGTCGCGGGTCGGCCTGCGGCCGGATGCGACGACCGGCGAGCTGTACCTGGCTGAGCACGGCCCGTCACTGCGGGCTCTGTACGACCTGGGCGACCGGGGGCGTTCACGCTTCATGCAGTCGAGCGGGCAGTCGGGCATCGTGTTTTCACCGCTGTACCGCAACTTCGTCGAGCGCTGGGCGAAGGTGGAAGACGTGCCGGTGTGGGGCGGGGCGGCGGAGCACACGCTGGTGCTGAAGCCACGCTGATGCCGCGCTGATCAGCGGTCGAGAGGTCAGCGGTCGAGCTGAGCCAGCTGGCTGACGATCTCCCGCGTGCTCAGCAGCCGCACGCCCTGGGCGGCCAGCGCCGAAGGCGCTTCCGGGGGTGGGTCACACCGACCCGAACAAGGCCTTGCGCTGCGCGGTGTAGGCCCACCACGGCGCGGCCGGCGCACCGCCCATGAAATCGGTGGCGGCCATGAAGGTGTCGAGCACGCAGGGGTCGTGGCGCTCGCCGGTGATCGCGCACAGCCGCTGATACAGCACGAAGGCATCCTTGCCGCGCAGGTCTTGCGGCGCCTGGATGCCGATCAGCCGCAGGTCGGCGGCCAGCGCCGGGCCGATGTTGGGCAGTTGTTCGAGCGACTTGCACTCCGCGGCACTCGCCGCCTTCGGGGCCTTGATCACCACGGCAGCCTCCATCACAGCATGCTGTTGCGGATCAGGCCGACCGCCAGCCCTTCGAGTTCGAAGTCGACGTCGCCGAACGGCACGACGATGGGCTCGAAATCGGGGTTCTCCGGCAGCAGCTCGATGCTGGTGCGGGTGCGCTTGAAGCGCTTGACGGTGACCTCGTCGCCCAGCCGCGCGACGACGATCTGCCCGTTCTTCGCATCCTTGGCCTTCTGCACCGCGAGCAGGTCGCCGTCCATGATGCCGGCGTCGCGCATGCTCATGCCGCGCACCTTCAGCAGGAAATCGGGCCGGCGGCTGAACAGGCTGGCTTCCATCAGGTAGGTCTGGTCGATGTGCTCCTGCGCGAGGATCGGGCTGCCCGCCGCGACCCGCCCGACCAGCGGCAGCGTGAGCTGCGAGAGGCTGGGCAGCGGCAGGCTGAACTGCTTGCCGCGGCTCTGGTTCAGCGCACGCAATGTGTCAGACTGCAGACGGATGCCTCGCGAGGTGCCCCCCACCAGCTCGATGACGCCCTTGCGGGCCAGCGCCTGCAGGTGTTCCTCGGCGGCGTTGGCCGACTTGAAGCCCAGCTCGTTCGCGATCTCGGCGCGGGTCGGTGGGGCGCCGGTGCGCTCGATCGCGCTCTGCACCAGGTCGAGGATCTGCTGCTGGCGGTCGGTGAGCTTCGGGGTTTCGTTCATCGCGGGCCTCGGGTTGATGATTCGCGCGGCAGTGAGCAGCGGACTGAACATCCATCCAGTGACTGTATTTTTATCCAGCTTCGTGAAAAATGCAAAGAACTGACCCAACCGTCGTCATGCTCGGCACCGGCGGCACCATCGCCGGCACCTCGGCGGCCCCCGGCGACAACATCGGCTACACCGCGGCGCAGCTGGGTGTCGCGCAGCTCGTGAAGGCGGTGCCGGCACTCGCCGCGGTGCCGCTCGAGCCCGAGCAGGTCGCGCAGGTCGACAGCAAGGACATGAGCGCCGACGTGTGGCGCGCGCTGCTGAAGCGGCTCGCCCACCACCTGGCGCGGCCCGAGGTGACCGGCGTGGTCGTCACGCACGGCACCGACACGCTGGAGGAGACCGCGTGGCTGCTGCAGCGCGTGCTCGCGCCGGGCAAGCCGGTGGTGCTGACCGCGGCGATGCGGCCTGCCACCTCGCTGCAGCCCGACGGGCCGCAGAACCTGCTCGACGCGGTGACCGTCGCACAGCACCCCGGCGCGCGCGGCGTGCTGGCGGTGCTCGGCGGCGTGGTGCATGGTGCGGCGGATGTGCGCAAGGTCCACACCTACCGCATCGAGGCCTTCGATTCGGGCGATGCCGGCCCGGTCGGGCGCATCGAGGAAGGGCGGCTGCGGGTGTTTCGCCCGTGGCCGGCCGGTGAGGCGCTCGCTGAAGCGACGCTGGCCCGGCTGGTCGATGGTGCCGAGTGGCCGCGCGTCGACATCCTGCTCAGCCATGCGGGCGTCGACGGCGCGCTGGTCGATGCGCTGGTCGAGCGGGGCGCACGCGGCATCGTGGTCGCCGGCACCGGCCACGGCACCGTGCACCACGCGCTGGAGTCGGCGCTGCTGCGGGCCCAGGCGGCCGGCGTGCGTGTGCTGCGCTGCAGCCGCGTGGCCGGCGGCCCGGTGTTCGCGCAGCCTGGCGATGTGCTGCCGGCCGGTGGCGAGCTGTCGCCGTACCAGGCGCGCATCGAGCTGCTGCTGCAACTGCTCGCCGACTAGGACATGCTTTCCAGCGCGGGGCTGAACCAGCGGCGCAGCGCTTCTTCCAGTCCGTCCGTGTCGTTGTCGTCGCCGGCCCAGGCCACGCAGGCATCGGGTCGGACCAGCATCGAAGGCCCCGCGTCGACCGCGACGCATCGCACCCACCGCGTGGCGGCCCTCACGAGCTGCGAGGCCTTGCCGTCCGTGGAGGCGTCGAGAAAAACGCCGCGCCCGTCCTGCATCAGCTCGCCGATCGAGACATCGCCGACCAGCCGGCCGACCTCGTCCCGTGCCGACCCGAGTTCGTACCGCGTCGACAGGCCGCTCATCGTCTCGCCGATCAACCGGTTCACGTCGTCGAACGCCATCAGCGTCGCGACGAGCTCGCGCATCGCACCCGCTTGCGGATCGGGCCGCAGGATCGCGACCTGGGCCAGCGTGTTCTGCAGAACGGCTTCGGCCGCGGGGCGCCGCTCGGCGGTGTAGCTGTCGAGCAGGCTGTCCGGCATCTCGCCGCGAATCACCGCCGCGAGCTTCCAGCCGAGGTTCGCCGCGTCCACCAGGCCGAGGCTCAGGCCCTGGCCGCCGAACGGCGAATGGACATGCGCCGCATCGCCGGCCAGCAGCACCCGGCCGCGCCGGTAGCTGTCGACGAGCCGCGTGTTGTCCGCCCACCGGTTGGCGCTGGCAAGTACGTTCACGCGGACATCGGTGCCGCTGATGCGACGCAGCACCGCCTCGATCTCGTCGCGCGTGACCGGCGCCTGCCGGTCTTCGGGCGGGCCGGTGAAATCCAGCATGAACAAGCGCCCCGGCACCGGCCCGTGCGAGAACACGCCCGCCGGCGTGCGATGCCAGCCCACCGGCAGCAGGCGGTCGGGATGGTCGATCTCGGCGACGGCCTGGTAGAAGGTCGAGGTCGGCGCGGTGCCGGGGAAGTCGAAGCCGGCCATCTTGCGGATGCTGCTGCGCCCGCCATCGCATCCCACCAGCCAGGCGCAGCGCAGGCGGCCTGCGCCGGCCGGAGACGCCCACGCCACGTCGATGCCGTCGTGCTGCTGCACGAAGCCGGTCACCTCGCAGCCGCGGCGCACCTCGATCCCGAGCGCGCCGGCGCGCTCGGCCAGCATCGCCTCGACGCCCTGCTGGTCCACCGGCCGGGCACGCCGCTCCGGTTCCTTCTGCGCATCCTTGCGAATGAGGGCGAGGCCGGCGAAATGGCCGCTGAACTTCGACCCCGGCCCGCGCGCGGCGGCGCCCGGCTGCGTGATGAACTGCTGCATCGCCGCGACGCTGCGCGCCTCGGCATTGGCGAGGGCCTGCGCCATCCCGCGGCGCATCAGCGCCTCGCTGCCGAGCGGCCCGACCGACATCGCCTTGATGGCCATGCTCGGCGCGGCCAGGCGCTCCAACACGACGACGCGCGCACCGCCCAGGCCCAGCTCGATGGCGGCCAGCAGCCCGACCGGCCCGGCACCGACCACCACCACATCCACCGGCATTTCCATGTACTGCACTCCAAGTTGTACTGAGTACAGTAAATGTACTCAGTACAATGAAGACATGTCAATCCCGTCCGACCTGCGATCCCGCAAGCGCCTCGCCACGCGGCAAGGCATCTCCAACGCCGCGACGCGCCTTTTCCTGGCGCGCGGCTTCGACAAGGTGACGGTGGACGAGATCGCGGCGGCCGCCGACGTCGGGCGGATGACGGTGTTCAATCACTTTCCGCGCAAGGAAGACATGTTCTTCGACCGCGACGAAGAGGTCCGCGAGGTGCTGCGCGACGCGTTGCGGCAGCGCGAGCCGGGCGTCTCGCCGATCGAGGCGCTGCGCCTGCTCGCGCACCGGCTGGTCGACGACGGCAGCCCGTACGTCGAGTTCTCCGCGGACAGCCAGGGCTTCATCGAGACCATCGAAGGCAGCGACACGCTGAAGGCCCGGGCCCGGGCGATACGCGACGAGATCGCGCAGGTCGTCACCGAGGCGCTGGCTGAAGGGGCAGCGCGGGAACCCGGCGATCCGGCCGCGCATCTGGCCGCAAGCCTGCTGCTGGCGACGTGGACCGCCGCTCTCATCCAGGCACACCGGAGCTTTCGCGATCGGCAAGACGCCGAGGCGGCGAAAGCCCTGTTCCTCGCCCTGGTCGACAAGGGCACCCTCGGGCTGAACGCCGCGATGGTGGGCACGCCTTACGCGTGAGCCATCGCGGCCGGGACGCTCAGGCTCAGGCCAGCGTCAGCGCCACGTCCACATTGCCGCGCGTCGCGTTCGAGTACGGGCAGATCTGGTGCGCCGCGTCGACGATCTTCTGCGCGACCGCGCGCTCGACGCCCGGCACCGTGATGGTCATCGCGACCTGGATGCCGAAGCCTTGCGGGATCGGGCCGATGCTGACGCTCGCGGCGATCGAGGTGTCGGCCGGCAGGGCCACCTTCTGCTGGCCGGCGGCGACCTTCATCGCGCCGATGAAGCAGGCCGAGTAGCCGGCCGCGAACAGCTGTTCCGGGTTGGTGCCGACGGCGCCGTTGCCGCCCAGTTCCTTCGGCGTGGTCAGGCGCAGGTCCAGCACGCCGTCGGACGACTTCGACGTGCCTTCGCGGCCGCCGGTGGAGGTGGCGTGGGCGGTGTACAGGGCTTTTTCGAGCTTCATGGTGTCTTCCTCTTCAGTGGTGGGGTGGTTGGGTCGGGATACAACGTTCACGCATGCGCCGCATCGGGCGCGTCATCGAGCAGCTGCTGGCGCAGCTGCTGCAGGCGTTGGGTCAAGTCGGTCAGCTCGCCGACGCTGCAGCCGCTGGCCTGGGCCAGCTGCGCGGGCACGGCGCGCGCCTGCTGGCGCAGCGCGCGGCCTTCGGGCGTCAGGCTGACGATCACGCGGCGCTCGTCGTCGGCGGCGCGCTGGCGCTGCAGCCAGCCGGCGGCTTCCATGCGCTTGAGCAGCGGCGTCAGCGTGCCGGAGTCGAGGAACAGCCGCTCGCCGAGCTCGCCCACCGTCAGCGCATCGCGCTCCCACAGCACCAGGAACGCCAGGTACTGCGGGTAGGTGAGGCCGAGCGGCGCGAGCAGCGGCTTGTACAGCTTGGTCATCGCGAGCGAGGTGGAGTACAGCGCGAAGCAGACCTGGTTGTCGAGCTGCAGCCAATCCACATCGGCCGGCAGCGCGGGCGCGCTGCTGCGGTCCTGTCGACGGGGGCGGTGTGTGCTTGCCATGGACGAGACTGTATTCTCAATCTGGCAATTGAATTGTGTGCAATATAAATCCCCGGCTGGCGGGAGGGAGATCCCGGGTTGGCACCCGGGCTACCGGAGCAGTTGCGGGTTGGCGCGGCAGATCGACAGCAGGCCTTTCGCTGCGAGGAGCGTCGCCGCAGTGAGGCCGGCGGCGGAAGGATTCTTCCGCAGGGACACGTCGCCTCCGTAGACCTTGCCGACGACGTTGGAGGCCATCTCCGGCGCGGCATCGGGCCGCGGCGTGCGCGGGCGGCTGCCCAAGGCCTGGCCGAGCGCGTTCGTGCCGCGCTCGCGTGCGCGGCTCGGGGTGGCCGTGCTGTCGCCAGGTCGGGTGCTCAGGCTGCGCGGTGCACGTTCGGCCAGCCCCTTGATTCCGTTGATTGCCATCGCGTCCTCAGACCTTCATGAACGTGAGCAGGTGGTCGGGCTCGGCGGCGCTGCCGAGCACGGCGGCGGCCTTCTGCTGCTCCTCGCGCAGCAGGTAGCTCAGCGGGCTCTCGACACCATCGGGCGGCCCTTCGATCTCGCGGCTGGTCGCGATCAGCAGCGTGATCGCGTCGGCGCGGTAGCTGTTGCGGTCGCCGCTGCGGCCTTCCATCAGCTCGTCGGCCACCTCGTCGATCAGCGCGCGAAAGCGCCCGAGCAGCGCCGGGTTGATGGTCGGTGCCGCGGCCGGCTCGGCGGCACGGGCGGCGGTGTTCCGCTGCCCGGCGTTGCTGCCCGACCGGTCACCTGTCTGCGCTTTCTGGAGGGCCATCATGGGAACGAACGATAGGCCGTGCGCCGCGGCGCACCAGCCAGCGACCGGAAGCCGCGTGTGGCAGCGCGAAGCGGGTCAGGTGCCCAGCGCGTCCAGCTCGCCAGTCACCTCGAGCCAGCGGCCCTCGGCCGCGTCGAGCTCGTCGCCGAGCTGCTTCAGCCGCTTGCCCTGCTCGACGCGCTGCGCCGCGCTCACGTCCGGGCGGCCCGAGGCCTCGGCGATGTTGGCCTTCTCCTGCGTCAGCGACGCGATGCGCTTCTCGAGCGTTGCCAGCTCGGTGCGCAGCGGCTTGGTCTGCTCGGCAGCCTTCTGTCGTTGCTGGGCGCCGGCCTTGCGGTCGTCCTTGCCCGGCTTCGGTGCCGCCGCAGCGGCAGCGGCTTCCGCCTTCTTGGCCTTCGCCTTCGCCGACCCCGCCTCGCGCGCTTCCTTCGCCATCTCGCGCGAGGTCTCGAGCAGCCACTTCTGGTAGTCGTCCAGGTCGCCGTCGAACGGCTTCACCGCGCCTTCGCTGACCAGCCAGAACTCGTCGCACACCTCGCGCAGCAGCGCGCGATCGTGGCTCACCAGCATCACCGTGCCCTCGAACTCGTTGAGCGCCATCGACAGCGCCTCGCGGGTGGTCAGGTCGAGGTGGTTGGTCGGCTCGTCCAGCAGCAGCAGGTTGGGGCGCTGCCACACCAGCATCGCGAGCACCAGCCGCGCCTTCTCGCCGCCGCTCAGCGAGCCGACGGCCTGCGTGACCATCTCGCCGACGAAGCGGAACGAGCCGAGGAAGTCGCGCAGCTCCTGCTCGCGCGCCTGTGGGCCCACATCGCGCGCGAGCCGGATCATGTGCATCAGCGGGCCGTCGTCGAGCGACAGCACGTCGAGTTCCTGCTGCGCGAAGTAGCCGATCGACAAGCCCTTGCCCTCGGTGACCTCGCCGGCCACCAGCGGGATCTCCTTCGCGATGGTCTTCACCAGCGTCGACTTGCCCTGGCCGTTGGCGCCCAGGATGCCGATGCGCTGGCCGGCCAGCACCGAGCGGTTGACGTTGCTGACGATCGGCACGCCGGCGTAGCCGCACGACATCACCGAGAACGCGAGCATCGGGTTCGGCAGCGAGAGCGGCTCGCGGAACTCGAACTGGAAATCGCTGCTGGTCAGCACCGGCCCGAGCTTCTCCATGCGGGCCAGCGCCTTCACGCGGCTCTGCGCCTGCTTGGCCTTGCTGGCCTTGGCCTTGAAGCGGTCGATGAACTTCTGCAGGTGGGCCATGCGCTCCTGCTGCTTCGCGAAGTTGGCCTGCGCCTGCATCATCCGCTCGGCCCGCATTTCCTCGAACGCGGTGTAGTTGCCGGTGTAGCGGGTCAGGCGCGTCTCGTCGAGGTGCAGGGTCACGCGGGTGATCGCGTCGAGGAATTCGCGGTCGTGGCTGATCACGATCATTGTGCCCTCGTAGCGCTGCAGCCAGGCTTCCAGCCACACCAGCGCGTCGAGGTCCAAGTGGTTGGTCGGCTCGTCGAGCAGCATCAGGTCGGCCGGGCACATCAGCGCGCGGGCCAGTTGCAGCCGCATGCGCCAGCCGCCCGAGAAGCTGTTGACCGGCTCGTCGAGCTGGTCGAGGCGGAAGCCCAGGCCCATCAGCAAGGCCTGCGCACGCGGGCGGGCCTCGAAGCCGCCAGCCTCGGCGATCAGCTGGTGCGCCTCGGCCATCGCATGGCCGTCGTCGGCCGCCTCGGCCGCGGCCAGCGCGGTGTTCGCGGCGTTCAGCCGGGTGTCGCCTTCGAGCACGAAGTCGGTGGCCGAATCGTCGGTTTCCGGCATCGACTGCGCGACCTCGCCGACCAGCCAGCGCGGCGGGATCGCCACGTCGCCGGCATCGGACTGCAGCCGGTGCGTGAGCAGCGAGAACAGCGAGGACTTGCCGGCGCCGTTGCGCCCGACCAGGCCGACCTTCTCGCCGGGCTGCAGCGTGACGCTCGCGTCCTGCAGCACGATCTTGGTGCCGCGCCGCAGCGTGACGTTCTTGATGACAATCATGGGTAACTCACCAACGGGAAAAAAGCATGGGAAAGATCGCAGGAGACGGCAAGACCGAGGGCCTGACCACCCGGCTGCTGCACGCGGACCGCCGCGGCGGTGTCGAGCATGGTGCCACGCACAAGCCGCTGCACCCGTCGTCGGCCTTCGGCTACGACACGGCGCGTGAACTGGTGTCGGTTTTCAAGGGTGAACGCAGCGGGCATGTCTACGCGCGCCAGGGCAATCCGACCAACGCGGCGCTGGAAACCAAGCTGACGCTGCTGGAAGACGGCGTCGGCACGGTCAGCTTCGCGACCGGCATGGCCGCGATCGCGTCGCTGCTGGTCGCGCTGCTGAAGCGCGACGACCACATCGTCGCGAGCCGCTTCCTGTTCGGCAACACCGCCAGCCTGCTGAACACGCTCGAAGGCCTGGGCTGCGGGCTGACGCTGGTCGACGCGACCGACGCAGCCGAGGTCGAACGGGCGATCACGCCGCGCACCCGGCTGGTGTTCGTCGAGACCATCGCGAACCCCGGCACGCAGGTCGCCGACCTGGAGGCGATCGGCCGGCTGTGCGGCGAGCGCGGGCTGCTGTACGTGGTCGACAACACGATGACGACGCCCTACCTGTTCCGCCCGAAGGCGGTGGGTGCCGGCCTGGTGGTGAACTCGCTGACCAAGTCGATCGGCGGCCACGGCAACGCGCTGGGCGGTGCCGTCACCGACACCGGCATGTTCGACTGGGCCCGCTTCGCCAACATCGCCGAGCCGTACAAGAAGGGCGAGCCGCGCGGCTGGGGCCTGCTGCAGATCCGCAAGCGCGGGCTGCGCGACATCGGCGCGACGCTCGCGGCCGACGCGGCGCACCGCATCGCGACCGGCGCCGAGACGCTCGCGCTGCGCATGGACCGCGCCTGCGACAACGCCTTGCGCCTGGCCACGTGGCTGGCGGCGCAGCCGGGCGTCAAGCGCGTCAACCACCCGGGGCTGGAGACGCACCCGCAGCATGCCAACGCGAAGCGCTGGTTCAAGGCCGGCGGCGCGCTGATGAGCTTCGAGCTGGACGATTCGCGCGACTGCCTTGCCTTCCTCGACGCACTGGACGTGGTCATCAAATCGAGCCACCTGGGCGACAACCGCACGCTCGCGATCCCCGTCGCACACACCATCTTCTGGGAGATGGGCGCGCAGCGGCGGCAAGCGATGGGCATCGCGGATTCGCTGATCCGCGTGTCGGTGGGGATTGAAGACCATGAGGATCTGCGCGCCGATTTCGAACGCGCATTGGCCGCCGTCTAGCGGTTCCAGCGCGCGAGCGCTTCGCGGGTCACCAGCAGCACCTGATCGTCGCCGGCGCTGGTGTCCAGCCACGCCACCTCGAGCTTGCGGAACGCATGCTCGAAGTGCGGGCGCTCGTTGCCGATCTCCAGCAGCAGCACGCCCTCGGGCGCCATCTTCGCCGGCGCGTCGCGCAGGATGCGGCGCACCAGGTCCATGCCGTCGTCGCCGCCGGCCAGCGCGATGGCGGGTTCATGGCGGTATTCCTCCGGCAGCGCCGCCATGCTGGTGGTGTTGACGTACGGCGGGTTGCACAGGATCAGGTCGTAGGGCCCGCCGACGCTCGCCAGCAGGTCCGACTGCAGCAGCGTGATGCGCTTGCCGAGCTTGTGCTTGTCGACGTTGATGCGCGCCACCGCCAGCGCGTCGTCGGACAGGTCGGCCGCGTCGACCACCACGTCGGGGTAGGCCAGCGCGGCGATCACTGCCAGGCTGCCGTTGCCGGTGCACAGGTCGAGCACCGTGTGCGTCTGGTCGGACAGCCAGGCGTCGAGCGTGCCTTCGCCTTCGCCGTCGACCAGCAGTTCGGCGATGAACGAGCGCGGCACGATGCTGCGCTCGTCGATGTAGAACGGCACGTTCTGCAGCCAGGCTTCGCGGGTCAGGTAGGCGGCCGGGCGGCGCGAGCGGATGCGCTCGTCGACCAGCGCGAGCGCGGTCGCTTCTTCTTCGGCCGACAGCTCGCGCTGCGCGTGCTCCTCGAGCGCGTCGAGCGGCATGCCCAGCGCCCACAGCACCAGCCAGGCCGATTCGTCGAAGGCATTGGTGGTGCCGTGCCCAAACGAAACGCCCGCCGTCTTGAGGCGGGCGCTCTGCGCGGTGATGAGATCGATCAACTTCATAGCAGCAAGCCTTCCAACGTGCGTCGGTAGATGTTCTTCAGTGGGTCGAGGCTCGCGACCTCGACGTTCTCGTCGATCTTGTGGATGCTGGCGTTCAGCGGCCCGAACTCGACGACCTGCGGGCAGATCTTCGCGATGAAGCGCCCGTCGGAGGTGCCACCGGTGGTCGACAGCTCGGTGCGAATGCCGGTCTCGGCGAGGATCGCCGCGCTCATCGCGTCGCTCAGCGCGCCGACCGGCGTCAGGAACGGTTCGCCGCCGAGCGTCCACGCCAGGTCGTAGCGCAGCCCGTGCGCATCGAGCACCGCCTGCAGGCGCGACTTCAGCGATTCCGGCGTCGATTCGGTCGAGAAGCGGAAGTTGAAGTCGATCACCACCTCGCCGGGGATCACGTTGCCGGCGCCGGTGCCGCCGTGGATGTTCGACATCTGCCAGCTGGTGGCCGGGAAGTAGCGGTTGCCGCGGTCCCACTCGACCGCGCCGAGCGCCGCCAGCGCCGGTGCGGCGCGGTGGATCGGGTTGTCGGCCAGGTGCGGGTAGGCGATGTGGCCTTGCGCGCCATGCACCGTCAGCTTGCCCGACAGCGAGCCGCGCCGGCCGTTCTTGATCATGTCGCCGAGCTGGCCGACGGAGGTCGGCTCGCCGACGATGCAGTAGTCGATGCGCTCGCCGCGCTGCTTCAGCAGCTCGCAGACCTTCACGGTGCCGTCGACCGACGGGCCTTCTTCGTCGCTGGTGATCAGCAGCGCGATGCCGCCGCAGTGCTCGCCGTGCGCCGCGACGAACTCCTCGATCGCGACCGCCATCGCGGCGATCGAGGTCTTCATGTCGGCCGCGCCGCGCCCGTAGAGCTTGCCGCCACGGTGCGTCGGCACGAAGGGGTCGCTCTGCCACTGCGCCAGCGGGCCGGTGGGCACCACGTCGGTGTGGCCGGCGAACATCAGCAGCTTGCCGTTGCTTCCTGATCGCTTGCCGCGCCGCAGCGCCCACAGGTTGGTGACGCGGAAATCGGCCGGGCCGCTCTCGATCGTCTCGCACTCGAAGCCCAGTGGCGCGAGCCGTTCGATCAGCAGCGCCTGGCAGCCGCCGTCATCGGGGGTGACGGAGCGGCGGCTGATCAGGGCCTCGGTGAGTTGCAGGGTCGCGGACATCGAAAACTAGAAACGCGTGGAGAACCCGGTGTTGCGCTCGTCGTGCACGTCCAGCGTGATCTCGGTGAAGGTCGGTTTGTCGTCCGTTTCTTCCTTCTTCGGAACCTGGCGCGACACCGGCTCGGTGTCGTTGGCGAGGCGCCACATCAGGTTGGTCGGCGAATCGGAGAACGCGAGGCCTTCGTCGCGCGTGATCACGCCTTCGGTGATCAGGCGGGCCAGGTCGGACTCGAAGCTCTGCGAGCCTTCGGCCATCGACTTCTCCATCGCCTCCTTGACGCCGCTGAAGTCGCCCTGCTCGATCAGCTCAGACACCAGCTTGGTGTTCAGCAGCACCTCGACCGCCGGACGGCGCCCGCCGGCCGTGGCGCGCACCAGGCGCTGCGAGACGATCGCACGCAGGCCGGCGGCCAGGTCGGCCAGCAGCGCGGGGCGCGACTCGGGCGAGTAGAACGACAGGATCCGGCCGAGCGCGTGGTAGCTGTTGTTCGCGTGCAGCGTCGAGACCACCAGGTGGCCCGACAGCGCGTACGAGATCGCCATCGTCATCGTCTCGCGGTCGCGGATCTCGCCGATGTAGATGCAATCGGGCGCCTGGCGCAGCGCGTTCTTCAGCGCGACCTGCAGCGACTGCGTGTCGCGGCCGACCTCGCGCTGGTTCACGACCGAGCGCTTGTTGCTGAACATGAACTCGATCGGGTCCTCGATGGTCAGGATGTGGCCGGCCATCTGCTGGTTGCGCTGCTCCAGCATCGACGCGAGCGTGGTGCTCTTGCCGGTGCCGGTGGCGCCCACCATCAGGATCAGGCCGCGCTTCTCGAGCACCAGCGTGTTCAGCACCTGCGGCAGGTTCAGGCTGCCGAGCGCCGGGATGTCGTGCGGGATGCAGCGGAACACCCCGGCGATCGAGCCGCGCTGGCGAAATGCGCTGAGCCGGAAGCTGCCGACACCCGACAGCCCGATGCCCACGTTCAACTCGCCGGTGTCTTCCAGGTCTTCGAGCTGGGTCGGCGTCAGCAGTTCGGCCAGCAGCTGGCGCGGCTGCGTGGCGGTGAGCGGCTGGTCGCTCAGCTGCAGGATCTGGCCGTTGATCTTGATCAGGATCGGCGTGTTGGCCGACAGGTAGACGTCGGAGGCGCCCTTGTCGGCCATCATCCGCAGCACGCGTTCCATGTTGCCGCCGTTGGAGGCTGTCATCGCTGTGTCCTTTCGGGACCTTGTTGAACGGAAGAAAGCATCATGGCACGCCGGCCGGCGGGTTCGAGCGTCAGGCGCGCAACAGTTCGTTGATGCTGGTCTTCGCGCGGGTTTGCGCGTCGACGCGCTTGACGATGACGGCGCAATACAGGCTGTACTTGCCGTCGGCGCTCGGCAGGTTGCCGCTGACCACCACCGAGCCGGACGGGATGCGGCCGTAGCTGACTTCGCCGGTGGCGCGGTCGTAGATCTTGGTGCTCTGGCCGATGTAGACGCCCATCGAGATGACGGAGTTCTCCTCGACGATCACGCCTTCGACCACCTCGGAGCGGGCGCCGATGAAGCAGTTGTCCTCGATGATGGTCGGGTTGGCCTGCAGCGGCTCCAGCACGCCGCCGATGCCGACGCCGCCCGACAGGTGCACGTTCTTGCCGATCTGGGCGCACGAGCCGACGGTGGCCCAGGTGTCGACCATCGTGCCTTCGTCGACGTAGGCGCCGATGTTCACGTACGACGGCATCAGGATCACGTTCTTCGCGAGGTAGCTGCCGTGGCGCGCGACGGCCGGCGGCACCACGCGCACGCCGGCGGCGCGCACTTCTTCGTCGCTGATGTGCGAGAACTTGGTCTTGACCTTGTCGAAGAAGGTCAGATCGCCGGCATGCATCAGCTGGTTGTCGTTCAGGCGGAACGACAGCAGCACCGCCTTCTTGACCCACTGGTTGACCTTCCACTGGCCGACGCTTTCGCGCTCGGCGACGCGGATGCGGCCCTTGTTCAGGTCGGCGATCACCGATTCGACGGCCTCGCGCACTTCGGGTGAGTTGACGGCGTTGATCTGGGCGCGGCCTTCCCAGGCGAGGTCGATGATGCTTTGCAGTTGCTGTTGGCTCATGGGGTTCTCGAGATCAGACGGACTTGACGAAGGAAACGATGCGTTCGGCGGCCGCTAGGCATTCCTCGACCTCGGCCACCAGGGCCAGGCGGATGCGGCCTGCCCCGGGATTGACGCCTTGCGCCTCGCGTGCCAGCAGGCTGCCGGGCAGGACGGCGACATTGTATTGAGCCAGCAGGCCGCGGGCGAAGGCCACGTCGTCGCCCCCGGGCACGGCGGCCCACAGGTAGAAGCCGGCGTCGGGCAGGCGCACGTCGAGTACCTCGGCCAGCAGGGGCGTGACCTGCGCGAACTTGCGGCGGTACTGGTCGCGGTTGTCGACCACGTGGGCCTCGTCGCGCCAGGCGGCGATGCTGGCCTGCTGCACCATCGGGCTCATCGCGCTGCCGTGGTAGGTGCGGTACAGCAGGAACTGTTTCAGCACGGCCGCATCGCCGGCGACGAAACCGGAGCGCATGCCCGGCACGTTGGAGCGCTTGGACAGGCTGGTGAACACGACGAGGTTGCGGAAATCGCGCCGGCCGAGCCGCATTGCGGCGTCGAGCGCGCCGAGCGGCGGGTCTTCGCGGAAGTAGATCTCGGAGTAGCACTCGTCGGAGGCGATCACGAAGCCGAAGCGCTCGCTGAGATCGAACAGCCGGCGCCATTCGTCGAGCGGCATCACGGCGCCGGTCGGGTTGCCGGGCGAGCAGACGTAGAGCAACTGGGTGCGCGCCCAGACCTCGTCGGGCACCTGGGCCCAGTCGGCCGCGAAGTTGCGGGCCGGGTCGCTGTTGGCGAAGAAGGTCTGTGCGCCGGCGAGCAGTGCCGCGCCTTCGTAGATTTGATAGAACGGATTGGGGCAGACGACGGTCGCGCCGGGGCGGGTCGGGTCGATGAGGGTCTGGGCCAGCGCGAACAGGGCCTCGCGCGAGCCGTTGACCGGCAGCACCTGCGTGGCGGCATCGAGCGTGACGCCGTAGCGGCGCTCGACCCAGTCGGCGCAGGCCTGGCGCAGCGCGATGTCGCCGGCGGTGGCGGGGTAGCTGGCAAGGCCGCTGAAGTGCGCCGACAGGGCGTCGAGGATCAGCTGCGGCGTGGCATGGCGGGGTTCGCCGATGCCCAGGCTGATGGGCTTGAAGGCCGGGTTCGGCGTGATGTCGCGGGTGAGGGCGCGCAGCCGCTCGAACGGATAGGGATGGAGTTTGCCGAGCAGCGGGTTCATCTTGTCGATTATCGGTGCTTGCAAAGGCGCGGGTGGGGAGGCTGTGGCTCGCCGGCCGGTGCGGTCTTCGCCCCTGGCGGGGCGAAGACTGCCCTCCGCTGGCTGGTTTCATGGCCCGTCGCCGAAACTCCCGTCACTCACTTCGTTCGTTGTGGTCAAACAGTCGGCGACAGTCAGTTCACGAACGCGCTGCGCGCGGGGCCATGAAACCAGCCAGCTCCGGCGCCCCGTCCCTATTGGCGCTCCACAGCCTCCCCACCCGCGCCTTTGCCGACACCGCCGCTCTGTGCGTGGGGTGGAAAAGACTGAACAGACAGACGAAGCGCGCAAACGCTCGCACGCCCAACCCTCACTTCAGTCTTTTCCCCCCACAAGCGCAGGTGGTGTTGCGCGGCGGGTGGCGGGAGGGGCTGGGGGCGATTTCTGGGGCGACGAAGAAGATCGGCTTCGGGGGTGGCGTGCGCAGCACGCTTCGTGGACTGACTCATCGGCACTGTCTGACCACAACGAACGAAGTGAGTGGAGGGAGTTTGCCGATGCACCCTCGAAGCCGATCTTCTTCGTGGAGTCCGCGCCCCCGGTGGGGGCGCGGACCGCCCCAGCATGAGCCCCCAGCCCCTCCCGCCACCCGCCGCGCCCGCGCAGATGCAGATCAGAGCAGTCCCGTCTGAGCCCCGTGAGCCGGCATCTGCACCACCGGCAGCGGCTTCCAGCCCTTCTTGCGGTGCTCCGCCACCACGTTCGTATAAATCCCGCCGCGCACGTACCACTTGGCCGTGATGCGGATGAAGCGCGGGTCGGTCGCCTTCACGATGTCGTCGAGGATGTCGTTCGTGACCTTCTCGTGGAACGCGCCCTCGTTGCGGTAGCTCCACATGTACATCTTCAGGCTCTTCAGTTCGACGCAGAGCTTGTCCGCAATCATGTCGATCGTGAAGTGCGCGAAATCGGGCTGCCCCGTCAGCGGGCAGTGGCAGGTGAACTCGGGCACCTGGAACTGGATCGCGTAGTCGCGCTTCGGGCTCGGGTTCGGGAACACGTCGAGCTGCTTGCTCGGCATCGACGGCGGCTTGGCCGGCGCCTCGCGCATGCGCAGCGGGGTGGTGGGCGCGATGGTCGGAAGAGCGACTTTCGAAGACAACTTGGACAACTTGGCCATAAGGGGCGTCACGTTTTGAGAGGGTTTCGGCAGGCTGCCGCAAGAGGGCGCGATGGTATCATCGCGCCTCGCCCGAAGTCCGCGTACACGTGGAATTCCCTAAATAAATCAATGACTTAGGCGACTTGCGGCACCCTCCGCCGCAGCCCGCCGGGACTGCTCTCCATGCGTCTGAACTCCATCAAGCTGTCGGGCTTCAAGTCATTCGCCGAACCGACGCACTTCCAGCTGCCGGGCCAGCTGGTCGGCGTGGTCGGGCCCAACGGCTGCGGCAAGTCCAACATCATGGACGCGGTGCGCTGGGTGCTGGGCGAATCGAAGGCCAGCGAACTGCGCGGCGAATCGATGCAGGACGTGATCTTCAACGGCTCCGGCAATCGCAAGCCGGCCAGCCGCGCCAGCGTCGAGCTGGTGTTCAGCAACGAAGACGCCCGCGCCGGCGGCCAGTGGAACCAGTTCACCGAGATCGCCGTCAAGCGCGTGCTCACCCGCGACGGCACCAGCAGCTACTACATCAACAACCAGCCGGTGCGCCGCCGCGACGTGCAGGACGTCTTCCTCGGCACCGGCCTCGGCCCGCGCGCCTACGCGATCATCGGCCAGGGCACCATCAGCCGCATCATCGAGAGCAAGCCCGAGGAACTGCGCCTGTTCCTCGAAGAAGCCGCCGGCGTCTCGAAGTACAAGGAACGCCGCCGCGAAACCGAGAACCGGCTGAAGGACACGCGCGAGAACCTGACCCGCGTCGAAGACATCCTGCGCGAGCTGAACGCCAACCTCGACAAGCTGGAGAAGCAGGCCGAGGTCGCGACGCGTTACCGCGCCCTGCAGGAATCCGGCACGCTGAAGCTGCACCAGCTGTGGTTCCTGAAGCACCGCGACGCGGCCAGCGAGCAGGACCGCGTGAAGAAAGAGGTGCTGGAAGCCACCAACGGGCTCGAAGCCCGCATGGCCGAACTGCGCCACGGCGAGGCCGAGCTCGAGACCATCCGCCAGGCCCATTACGCCGCGAGCGACGAATTGCACACCGCGCAGGGCGCGCTGGCCGAGGCCTCGCTCGAAGTGAGCCGGCTCGAAGAGCGCATCCGCTACGTGGTCGAGGGCCGCCAGCGCGTCGAGCAGCGCCTGACCGAGCTGAAGGTGCAGAGCGAGCAGTGGGCCGAGCGCTCGCAGCAGGCGCAGGACGAGCTGGAGCAGATCGCCGAGCAGATCGCCGGTGCCGACGAGCAGGCCGAGGTGCTGGCCGCGCAGGCCGAAGAGCAGGCCGGCAACCTGCCGCAGGTCGAAGACGCGGTGCGTGCCGCGCAGAACCGCAGCAACGAGCAGCGCACCGCCGTCAGCGGCGTGCAGCAGCAGATCCAGGTGCTGGCCGCCGAGAGCCGCAACCTCGACGACCAGCGCCGCCAGTTCAACGCGCGCCGCGAGCGCCTTGACGGCGAGCGCCGCCAGCTCGCGTCGCCCGACATGGCGCGCCTGGCTGAGCTGAAGCAGCAATCGGCCGCGGCCGACGAGCAGCAGGGCGTCGCCGATGCCCGCCTGCACGAGCTGCAGGAGCAGGTGCCGGCGCTCGACGAAGCGCGCCGCGACACGCAGGACCAGGTCAATGCGCAAGGCGGCCGCCAGGCCGACCTGAGCGCCCGCCTCGACGCGCTGCGCGCGCTGCAGGAGAAGGTGCAGACCGAAGGCAAGCTGAAGCCCTGGCTTGCCAAGCACGGCCTCGAAGGCCTGCAAGGCCTGTGGACCAAGATCCACATCGAGACCGGCTGGGAGACCGCGCTCGAAGCCGCGCTGCGCGAGCGCATCAACGCGCTCGAGGTGAGCCGCATCGAGACGGTGCGCGCCTTCGCGACCGATGCCCCGCCCGCCAAGCTGGCGTTCTACACGCCACCGCAAGGCGTCATCTCGAACACCCACCAGACGCTGTCGAAGCTGAGCGACCTGCTGCGCCTGGACAACCACGACCAAGCCGGCCTGAAGGCGCTGCTGAACGACTGGCTCGAAGGCGTCTACACGGCAGCCAGCATCGACGAGGCGCTGGCCGATCGCTCGAAGCTGACCCACGGCGAGGTCATCATGACCCGCGAAGGCCATGCGGTCAGCCAGTTCGCGGTCGCCTTCTACGCGCCCGATTCCGAACAGGCCGGCATGCTGGCCCGCGCCCAGGAGATCGAGAACCTGGAGCGCCAGCTGAAGGCGCAGACGCTGATCGCCGAAGAGTCGCGCAGCGCGCTGGTGCGCGCCGAGGCGGCCTACACCGATGCGTCGCAGCGCCTGGTCGGCGCACGCCGCGAAGCCGCCGAGACGCAGACCCGCGCGCACCAGTTGCAGGTCGAGCTGCTGCGCCTGTCGCAGCAGGCCGAGCAGACCAGCGCGCGCCGCGAGCAGCTCGACGCCGAGCTCGGCGAGATCGACGCCCAGCTCGAGGAACTCGATGAACGCCGCGCCACCGGCGAAGCGCGCTTCGAGGAACTCGACATGCAGCTCGCGACCACGCAGGAGCGCCACGCCGAACTCGACGAGGGCGTGATCGCCGCCGAGCGCAAGCTGGCCGACGCGCGCGAGCAGCTGCGTTCGCTGGAGCGCCAGGCGCAGGAGGCGCAGTTCTCGTCGCGCGCGCTGGCCGCCCGCCGCGGGGAGCTGCAGCGCAGCATCGAGACCGCGCAGCAGCAGGTCGCGTCGAACGAGGCCTCGTTCGAGCAGCTGCAGGCCGAGCTGGTGATGCTGACCGATGCGTCGGCCCAGGTCGGGCTCGAAGACGCGCTGGCCCTGAAGCTCGACCGCGAGGCCGCGCTCGGTGCCAAGCGCAGCGAGTACGACGACCTGACGCTGCGCCTGCGCCGCGCCGACGAACAGCGCATGGCGCACGAGCAGAGCCTGCAGCCGCTGCGCGACCGCATCACCAAGCTGCAGCTCGAAGAGCAGGCGGCGCAGCTCGGCGGCGCGCAGTTCCTCGAGCAGCTGACCGCGGCCGAGGTCGACCTCGCGGCGCTGGCGCAGAACATCGCCGACAACAGCGTCAAGCTGTACGGCCTGCAGGGCGAGATCGACCGCATCAACCGCGACATCAACGCGCTCGGCGCGGTCAACCTCGCGGCGCTCGACGAGCTCACCGCGTCGCGCGAGCGCAAGACCTTCCTCGATTCGCAGAACGCCGACCTGAACGAGGCGATCAGCACGCTCGAAGGCGCGATCCACAAGATCGACCTGGAAACGCGCGACCTGCTCGCCAGCACCTTCAACCAGGTCAACGAGCATTTCGGGCGCATGTTCCCGAGCCTGTTCGGCGGTGGCCAGGCCAAGCTGATGATGACCGGCGACGAGATCCTCGATGCCGGCGTGCAGGTGATGGCGCAGCCGCCGGGCAAGAAGAACAGCACGATCCACCTGCTGTCGGGCGGCGAGAAGGCGCTGACCGCGATCGCGCTGGTGTTCGCGATCTTCCAGCTGAACCCGGCCCCGTTCTGCCTGCTCGACGAGGTCGATGCGCCGCTGGACGATGCCAACACCGAGCGCTACGCGAAGCTGGTGAAGCAGATGGCCGAGGGCACGCAGTTCCTGTTCATCAGCCACAACAAGATCGCGATGGAGATGGCCGAGCAGCTGATCGGCGTGACGATGCAGGAGCAGGGCGTCTCGCGCATCGTCGCGGTCGACATGGAAGCGGCGGTCAGCTTGGCCGAGGCGGCCTGATGGCGATCGTGCCGCAGCGCCGATGAGCACGCTGACCGTCTCGCTGGCCGCGCTGGGCGGCGTCGTGCTGGCCGGCGTGATCGCGCATGGCGCGTGGCAGGCGCGCAAGGCCGGGCCGCGGCGGCCGATGGAGGCATTGCCGCCGCCGGGCTCGCCCGCTGTCATGGCAGGCCGCGAACCGTCCGAGCAGCGTGAACCGGTGTTCGGCGAGCCGGGGCCGGCCGCGGGTGGCAACGACCTGTCGTCGCGCATCGACCTCGGCAGTGCGCTGCAGCCGCCGCCGGTGCGGCGTGCCACCGTGCGCATCGATGCGCTGATCGACGCGATCGCGACGCTGACGCTCGATGCGCCGGTCAGCGCCGAATCGGTGCTGCCTCACCTGCCGCCGACGCGCCGCGCCGGCAGCAAGCCGTTCCTGATCGAAGGCCTGAACGCCGACAGCGGCGAATGGGAACCGCCCACCGCCGGCCAGCGCTACGGCGAGTTCCAGGCCGGGCTGCAACTGGCCAACCGGATGGGCGCGGTCAACGAGATCGAGTACTCCGAGTTCGTGCAGAAGCTGCAGGCCTTTGCCGAATCGATCGGCGCGATGGCCGATTTCCCCGACATGCTCGATGCGGTCGCCCGGGCGCGCGAGCTCGATGGCTTCGCCGGCGAGCACGATGCGCAGCTCGCGGTGCACCTGCAGGCGCGCTCGGCGGCGTGGAGCGTCGGCTACATCCACCAGCATGCGGCGCGGCACGGCTTCGTGCCGGGCGTGGTGCCGGGCAGGCTGGTGCTGCCCGCGAGCGACGAGGGCGCGCCGCCGGTGCTGACGCTGAGCTTCGATTCGCAGGCGGCGTTCGCCGACGACCCGAACAAGTCGGTGGTGCGCGACGTGACGCTGAGCTTCGACGTGCCGCAGACCGATGCGCGCGCCGAGCCGTTCATCGCCTGGCAGGCGAGCGCGCAGGCCTTGTCGCTCGGCATGGATGCGGCGATCGTCGACGACAACGGGCAGTTGCTGCGGCCCGAGGGGTTCGCCGCGATCGGCGGGGAACTGGGGCAGCTGTACCAGGCGCTGGAGACGCACGACCTGGCGGCCGGCACCGCGGCGGCGCGGCGGTTGTTCTCGTAGCCCGAATGCCAATCCGGGATGGCCACGACCTCTACATTCTCTGGTAGGTCGTGAGGAGGGATGTCATCTCAGTCCCTCTGGCGTACTGCAACGCCGTTTTCCCGCCATTGTCCGAGTGGTCACGATTGGCGCCGAGCTCGAGCAACGCCCTCGCGCTGCGAAGCGAGGGGGTCATGGCCGCGTAGAACAAGGGTGTCCGTCCCCACGGATCGACGTAGTCTGCCGCAAAGCCATCCATCTCTGCCAGTGCCCTGATCACGTCGACCCGGTCGTGATTGATCGCCGAGCGGAAAACGTCCATGCGCATTTCCATGCGGCCGTCCGTGGCCGCTGGCCGGCCCAGCGCGCCGGCCAGGTCGGCTCCAGCGTTCGTCAGGATCTTTGCCACGTTGACATGTCCGGCGAGCAGTGCGGCGATCGCGGGTCTGTTCCCGAGCGGATCCACTTGGTCGATATCGATCCCGCTATGGCCCAACAGCAACTCGACGACGGCCGGGTGACCGTTGCGGGCGGCTTGGGACAGCGCGTGCCGGCTCGGGTCGGCGCCCCATTCGAGAAGCTGCTTGCAGCTCTCGACATGACCTGACGCCGCGGCGTAGGTGAGCGCGTTGCAATCGCTGTCGGTCACGTCCTTCAGTGTCCTGTCGGTGTGGAGCGCGCGAAGCTTCTCCAGATTTCCAGCCCCGGCGGCCAGCATGAAGGGAGTGCGTCCGCCATCAACCTCGCGCGGTCTTTGCTCCAGCCACTTGGCAGCCGGGGTGTCACCCTGGCCGCTGGACCACAGCGCCAGCAACCAGTCCGACCATCGCGCCCCGCCTTGCACCAGCCTCTCGGCGACGGCCTCTGCGTTGGCGCGTTGCGCGAGAAGCGTTTTCTGAAGCTCTGCCGTTGCCACGTCGCCTTTCGGGTCGATCCCGAGCTGCAGCAAACGGGACACGGTCTCAGCAAGGCCTGCGGCGGCGACATGGCTCAAGGCGGACAACAGGTTGTTGCGGCCAAGGTCGTACCCTGGTTGCAACGCGTCCAGGCGCCCCAAAGCCGCTGAAATCTCGTGTTGCTCTGCCATGGCGGCCAGCACGTCTGCGAGGCAGGCGTCGTCCTCGCAGTTCAGCGCCATCGACAGCAGCGAGACGCGCTCGTCGCTCGTCAGCTGCATCAGCATGGGCATGCAATGCCGCAGCACACGCGACTGGGACCAGACCGACCCATGGTCGCGGACTTGCGAAAGCAGGGAGGTACCACCGGAGCCGTCGGTCTGTCTGAGCACCTGCGCCGACCAGGTGACAACCCCGCTCTCGGCAAGCCACGCATCAACGGCATCCAGGTCGAGGTGCAGGTTGTCGAGATCCTTGCGGGCGACGTGATTCCTTGCGCTGCTGCGCAATACCTTCTTCGCTTCGACGATGAAGCTGCGCTTCGCCGCGTCCGGCCACCGGCTGCCCGGGTTCGCATCCAGCTTTTCCAGGTAGTGCTGGATGCGCACCCGCACGGCCAGCCGCAATCCTTTCAGGCGCAGGTACTCCATGCGCCTGCCCGGGGAATGGCGCACGAACCACTGTTCAAGCGTCTCGCCGTGGCGCGCGCCATCCGCATTCTTGCGTTGGTGGACAACCGGTTGCCCGACCTCCCGGTCCGTGTTGCGAAGGCCGGGACGCTCGGCATAGAAGCGCAGCCGGTCCGGCAGATGCATCGTCAGGGCCCCCGGGAAGCGCTTGCTCTTGGGATTCCTGGATTCTTCAAACAATGACGCGGCGCTGATCAGCGGTTCTCCGCTTGGATCGCGGGCCGTCAGGCGCCGGCCGAAGAGCAAGGTCTGTTCGCGGCATCCGTGGCTCGCCATGCCGGCCGCCTCGACCACATGGAGCTGGACGGTCGGGGGCAGTTCGCTCGCGGCTTGCTTGAGGGCGTCTTTGAGCGGTTCGCTCATCTCGAGGGAGTCGGCCACGATGACGTGCCAACGGCCTTCGACGAGGACGCAGCTGATGGGCACAAAGTGTTCGCTTTCGGTGGCGCAGTCGTAGGTGACTCGCAAGTCCGGCGTCTGCGTCTGGTTCGCTTCTTCCTGCAGCTCGTGCAGCACCCGTGTCAGTTGCCGGACGAAATCGCTTGCTGTCAGCGGTTTCCCGTCTCGCTCGGCGAGACGCATGTCGGTGGATGCTTTGCAGGCATAGAAGCGGCGCAGCAGCGACCGGCCTGCGTCCCAGTTCAGTGCGAACGGCGAACCGAACTCATCCCGGACCCCGATGTCGACCCACGTGTCGCCGCGGGGAACAAGATCGAACGGCGGAAGCCCTCGCTGCAGCTCGAGATGTTTCCGCCAGTCCGCTGCGGTGGTCCCCCCTTCCTTCGAGGTTGGCGTGCCGTGGACGCCGGTTGGCCCTGTCGGGGGTCGCGCGGGCGTGTGAAGGGGGCGGATGCTGGGTTGCATTGGGAAACTTCCGGGCAGTCATGGCTTCGGGGTGCCGAAGCGCCTTTAGTCGCACGATGCAATGCTTCGTTCCCGGAGAACGGGCAGCATGATGGAGCGATGCGCTTGTCTCGGGCCGATCGTCTCCGTCAGGGTTGCCGATCCGTGGATCAGCAGCTCGCCATGTCAGCGCGTGCGGCCTTGTATCAACGCCACCGCCTGCCCCAGCTCGATCACCGCCAGTGCGTAGTAGCTTGACCAGTTGTAGCGCGTCACTGCATAGAAGTTCGGCGTGCCGGCCACATAGCTCGGCGCGGCATCGCCGTTCTGCAGCTCGATCAGCGCGAGCTTGTCGCCGAACTCGCGGGCCGCGGCCGGCAGTGCGGCGCCATGCGCGAGGAACTCCTGCGGCGTGAAGCTCGGCACGATGTCGGGCACCAGCAGCGTCGCGCGGTCGGCGGCATCGACCGGCGCGGCCACGTCGAAGTGCGTCGGCATGCCGCGCTGCCAGCCGAACTCGGCCAGGTAGTGGGCGACGCTGCCGACGATGTCGGCGCCGCTCGTGTGCAGGTCGACGCGGCCGTCGCCGTCGAAATCCACCGCATAGCGGTTCCAGCTGCTGGGCATGAACTGCCCCATGCCCATCGCGCCGGCATAGCTGCCTTTCAGCGCGAGCGGGTCGATGTTCTCGCTGTGGCACAGCACGAAGTACTGCTCCAGCTCGTCGCGGAAGAAGCCGCTGCGGTCGCGCCGGCCGGTCGGGAAATCGAAGGCCAGCGTGGCCAGCGCATCGATCACGCGGAAGCCGCCCATCTGCTGGCCGTAGATCGTCTCGACGCCGACGATGCCGACGACGATCTCGGCCGGCACGCCGTAGAGCTCTTCGGCGCGCGCCAGCCACTTCTCGTTGTCGCGCCAGAACGCGAGGCCGGCGCGGATGCGCTTGGGCTCGACGAAGCGGCCGCGGTAGGCGGCCCAGTCTTTCGCGGTGCCGGCCGGCGGCGGCATGATGAACTTCGCGACGTTCGGGATGTAGCGCGCCTCGGCCAGTTGAGACTGCACCCAGCCAGCGTCCAGGCCCTGCCGCTCGGCCAGCTCGGCGCCGAAGCGCATCACGTCGTCGCGGCCGGCGTAGCTCACCGTGTCGGGGGCGTTCTCGACGCGCGCCGCTGCGGGGGCAGGGTGCTTCTTCTTCGGCTTGGCGTCGGCGATGCCGGTGCCGGCGAGCAGGCAGGCTGCGGCCAGCAGCGCTGGCAGTGCAGAAAACGGGCGACGGGAACCTGGGGACATCGGCAAATTATCGGCGTCGGCGAGCCTCGTCATCTCGGGGCATTCGCCAACGCGTCTTTCAGCGCGCGCACCTGCGCTTGCACCGCGCGCAGCCATGGTGCCGAAGGCCGCTCGATCGCGCCGCGACCATAGCGCTGCGCGTCGAGCACCTGCAGCAGCGCCACCAGCGGTGCACCCCGCGCACCGAAGCGCGCGTCGACCTGCCCCGCCAGCGCCCGCGGCGTGTCATGCGGCAGCGCGGCCAGCCCCAGCCGCTGCAGCGCGGCGCGCAACTGCCGCGCCTGCCGCTGCCATGGCTCCTGCCGGTGCCGGTCCCACCACGCCCAGCCGGCGCCCAGCAGCGCCAGCGTGCTCAGCGCGCCGATCAGCAGCAGCGCCAGGTCTTCCCAGCTCGGCGAGCTGAAGCCCAGGTTCTTCAGCAGATCGAGCTGCTGCCCGCGCGAGTAGTTCAGCACCCACTGGTTCCAGCGGTTGTTGACCGACTCCCACGCGCCGCGCAACTGCGCCAGCAGCGCCGGGCTGACCGAGCCGATCGCGCCGGCCACCAGCCCCGGCTGCGGCGCGAGCCGCGTGCTGCGCGCGATGCGGTCCGGCGCCACCGCGGCGGTCGGGTCGGCGCGCACCCAGCCGATGCCCTCCTGCCAGTACTCGGCCCAGGCATGCGCCGAGCTCTGGCGCACGATGTAGAAGCCGTCGACCGGCGCCGGGTCGGTGCCCTGGTAGCCGGTGACGACCCGCGCCGGCACGTCCATCGCCCGCATCACGATCACGAACGCGGCGGCGAAGTGCTCGCAGAAGCCGAGCTTTCGATCGAGCCAGAACTCGTCGACCGCGGTGCGCGGATCGGCCTCGCCGTACACGCCCGGCGCCAGCGTGTAGCCGAAGCCGCTGCTGGCGATGTGCTGCAGCACCGCGCGGGCCAGCGTGCCCGAATCGGCCTGCGCCAGATCGGGCCGCTTCAGAAACTGCGCGGCCCACGCGATCGTGCGCGGGTTGTAGCCGGTCGGCAGCTGCACGAACTCGCGCAACTCGTTGCCGCGTTTCACCGGCCCGTGCTGGAAGCGCGTGTGCGCGACCGCCGTGAAGCGCAGCCGCTCGGTGACCGGCCGCTGCGTCCGCCACGACAGGTCGTCGCGGCGCGACACCGGCAGGTTGTCGATCGGTTCGACCTCGGTCGTCGCCTCCAGCAGCGGCAGCAGCGGCAGGCGCAGCGGCTCGAGCGTCACCTCGTAGCGGTACGCCGGGCCGTCGGTTCGCAACGCGCCGCGCAGTGGCGGCGCGAACTCGGAGCGGAACAGCGGCCGCCATTCATCGCCGTCGTAGCGCGCGAGCACCGGGCCGCGGAAGTACATCGCCTCGGGCGGCGGCACCGGCCCGAGGAAGCGGATGCGCATCGCGACGCTGTCGTCGTTCGCGACCTCGGCGACCGACCCCATGCGCATGCTGTTGGACAGGCCGGTCGTCGACATGCCGTCCTGCGGCACGCCCCACAGCGGCCCGAGGCGCGGGAACATCACGAACAGCAGCACCATCACCGGCGCGCCCAGCGCTGCGCTGCGCAGCGCCAGCCGCGCCGCCTTGCGCAGCTGCGGCTGACCGACCGGCATGTGCGCCAGCACCAGCGCGGTCAGCAGGCCCCACACCGACAGCAGCATCGCGGCCGCGACCGGCAGCGACTGCGAGTACAGGAAGTGCGTCAGCACCAGGAAGAAGCCGAGGAAGAACACGACGAAGGCATCGCGCCGGGCCCGCAGCTCCAGCGTCTTCATCGACATCAGCACCACCGCGAGCGTGATGCCGGGCTCCTTGCCGAGCAGCGAGCGGAACGAGAACAGCGTCAGCCCGATCGCGAGCGCCAGCAGCCCGCCGCGCACCCACCGGTTGGGCAGCGCGCTGCCGCTCAGCGCGAGGCGGCCGCGCCACAGCAGCACGCCGGCGGTCAGCGCGGCGCACCACGGCGGCAGGTGCAGAAGGTGCGGCAGCACGGTCCAGGCGATCACGAGCAGCAGGAACAGCGTGTCGCGCGTGTCGCGCGGCAGGTGCCGCCAGCCGGGCCAGCGCGGCAGCCAGGCGGTCGCTGTCGCGTTCATGTGCCCGCTCCGCTGCCGCCGTGCAAGGCCAGCGCCTCCAGGCAACGCCGGCGCTGCAGCTCGCCCTGGGCCGGATCGATCTGCAGGCCGGGCAGGCGCAGCCCGTAGTCGGCGCCGGCGCGCTCGGCCGACAGCACCCAGGCGGCCAGCCGCGACAGCCGGTCTTCGGGCGCGAGGCCGGCGCAGCGCTGCCAGTCGAGCCACAGTTGCTGCTGCACGGTGGCGCTGGTGTCGCGACTGACCAGCTCGCCGCCGGTCTCGAGGCTGCGCGCGGCCTTCTTCCAGACCACCAGCTTCATCGGGTCGCCGCGCCGGTAGCTGCGCACGCCTTCGAGCTCGCCGCCATCGGTGCGCCGGCCGGTGGCCGGACCGCCGGGCGTCGGGTGGGCGGGCGGCAGCGGGGCCGGCGGGCGCTCGGGGCGCGGGTAGACGAGCACCTGGGCGGCCGGGCGCCACACCGCCCAGGCGCGGAACAACCCGAGCGGAAAGCGCGTCTCGATGCTGATCGCCGGCACCTCGTGCAGCCCGCGCGTGGCGGGAACGAAGCTGACGTGCGCCGGGGCCTGGCCGCCGGCCGGCACGTCGGCCCAGGTCAGCGTCGCCGTGTCGGCGGATTCGAGGCGCAGGCCGATGCCGAAGCGTTCGGAGGCCGGGCTCGTCAGCGTGACCGCGAGCGGCGCCGCATCGCCGGCGAACCCGGCCGCCGGCGGGCGCAGGTGCAGCGTCATGCCGCGCAGCGTGTTGTGCGTCAGGTGCATCGAGACGATGCCGCTGCCGGCCAGCAGGAAGGTCAGCACGTAGCCGAGGTTGAGCTGGTAGTTGATCGACGCGACCAGCAGCACCATCAGCGTCAGCGCGAACATCAGCCCGGCGCGGGTCGGCAGGATGTAGACGTTGCGCTGCGTCAGCAGCAGCGTGTCGGTGCGCGGCACCCTGGCCTGCCACCAGGCGCGAAAGCGCTGGCGCACCGCGCCGGCGGCGAGCGTGAACGGGCGCAGCGGGAGCTTCAGGGCGTCGGCGGCCTGCATGGTGGCGGCAGGCGTCGGGTCAGGGCAGGGCGATGGACTCGATCATCGCGCGCACTTGCTCGCGTGAACCGCGGCCGGCACCGGCCACCGGCACCAGCCGGTGCGAGACGGTCTGCGCGAGGATCGCCTGCACGTCGTCGGGCGCCACGTAGTCGCGCGAATCGAGCAGCGCGTGCGCCTTCGCGGCGCGCAGCACCGCGATGCCGGCGCGCGGGCTCAGCCCGTCGACGAACCAGGTGCCGCTGCGCGTCGCGCCGATCAGCGCCTGCAGGTAGTCGAGCAGCGCGTCGGAGGCGTGCACGCGCAGCGCGTCCTGTTGCGCCGACAGCAGGTCCTGCGGCGTCATCACCGCCGTCAGCCCGCCGATCGCCTCGCGCCGGTCGATGCCGGCCAGCAGCGCGCGTTCGCTCGCATGGTCGGGGTAGCCGAGCGTGATGCACATCAGGAAGCGGTCGAGCTGCGACTCGGGCAGCGGGTAGGTGCCGAGCTGGTCGGTCGGGTTCTGCGTCGCGATCACGAAGAACGGCGACGGCAGCGCGCGCGTCTCGCCTTCGATGCTGACCTGGTGCTCTTCCATCGCCTCGAGCAATGCGCTCTGCGTCTTCGGGCCGGCGCGGTTGATCTCGTCGGCCAGCAGCACCTGCGCGAACACCGGGCCGGGGTGGAACACGAAGGCTTCCTTGCTGCGCTCGTAGATGCTGACGCCGATCAGGTCGGACGGCAGCAGGTCGGCGGTGAACTGGCTGCGCGAGAACTTGAGCCCGAGCGAGACCGCCAGCGCATGCGCGAGCGTCGTCTTGCCGACGCCGGGAACGTCCTCGATCAGCAGGTGGCCGCCGGCCAGCAGGCAGGCCACGCAGTCACGGATCTGGGGGCGCTTGCCGACGATGATCGTGCTAATCTGGTCGATCAGGCGGTTCAGGTGGGGAAGGGCTTTCAACAGGTCCGTGCTCATGCAGCCACCATACCTGAAACCGCCTCGATTCCGGACCCTGAACACCGATGCCCACTGCGTTCTTCAGCCATCCCGAGTGCCGGCAGCACGACATGGGCCGCGGCCACCCCGAGTGCCCGCAGCGCCTCGACGCGATCAACGACCACCTGCTGGCGACCGGCCTCGACATGGCGCTCGAGCGCCGCGACGCGCCGCTGGTCGACCTGCACGACGTGGCGCTGGCGCACGAGAGCCTGTACGTCGACGAGCTGCGGGCGGTGCTCGAGGAGCTGGCGACCTCCGGCGAGAGCCGCGCGCTCGACCCCGACACCGTCGCGAACGCCGGCACCTGGCGCGCCGTGCAGCGCGCCGCCGGTGCCGCGGTGGCGGCCACCGATGCGGTGATCGACGGCCAGGTCGACAACGCGTTCTGCGCGGTGCGCCCGCCCGGCCACCACGCGACGCGCAACGAGACCATGGGCTTCTGCTTCTTCAACAACGTCGCGATCGCGGCCCGCCATGCGCTCGACGTGCGCGGCCTGGAGCGGGTGGCGGTGGTCGATTTCGACGTGCACCACGGCAACGGCACCGAAGACATCCTGGCCGGTGATGAACGCGTGCTGATGGTCAGCTTCTTCCAGCACCCGCTGTACCCGTACAGCGGCGGCGTGCCGAAGGGCGACAACATGCTGAACCTGCCGCTGCCGCCGTACACCCGGGGTGCCGAGATGCGCGAGATCGTCGAGGCGATGTGGATGCCGCGGCTCGAAGAATTCAAGCCGCAGATGATCTTCGTCTCGGCCGGCTTCGATGCGCACCGCGAAGACGAGCTCGGCCAGCTCGGCCTGGTCGAGGCCGACTACGAATGGCTCACGCGCCGCATCAAGGCCGTGGCCGACCGCCATGCCGGCGGGCGCATCGTCTCGTGCCTGGAGGGCGGCTATGCGCTCGGCGCGCTGGCGCGCAGCGTCGCGGCGCATCTGCGGGTGCTGGCCGACCTGTGATTTCCGCGGGCCGCGCGGCGGCCCTTCCCCTGTCGACAAGAAGCGAGCGATTCACCGATGAATTCGTCCCTGGGCGTCCAAGATTTCAACGAACTGCTGCGCGACCTGGCCACCACCAGCGCGCTGACCGAGGCGGCGGTGCTGCTCGGTTGCCTGGGCCTGTCGTGGCTGGTGTGCATGCTGCTGCGGCGCATGGTCAAGGTCAACGGCGCGGTCATCTTCGGCCGCAACGTGGTCGACGGCGTGCTGTTCCCGCTGGTGGCGCTGGTGCTGGCGGTGATCGCGCGGCACCTGCTGATGGGCGTCGTGAAGGTCGCGGTGTTCCGCGTCGCGATCCCGATCCTGCTGTCGCTCGCGCTGATCCGTTTCGCGGTGCGGGTGCTGTCGGCGGCCTTCCCGAACTCCAGCTGGATGCGCGCGACCGAGCGCACGATCTCGTGGATCGCGTGGATCGCCGTCGTGCTGTGGATCACCGGCGTGATGCCGGCGGTGCTCGAAGAACTCGACAGCGTGCGCTGGCAGGTGGCCGGCGGCATGGTGTCGCTGCGCACGATGATCGAGGGCGCGCTGACGGCCGGCGTCGTGATGGTGATGGCGCTGTGGCTGTCGTCGGCGATCGAGCGCAAGATCATCCACGGCACCGGCGACGACCTGTCGATGCGCAAGATGGTGTCGAACATCGTGCGTGCGCTGCTGCTGTTCGTCGGGCTGCTGTTCGCGATGTCGGCGGTCGGCATCAACCTGACGGCGCTGAGCGTGCTGGGCGGTGCGGTGGGTGTCGGCCTCGGCTTCGGCCTGCAGAAGATCGCGGCCAACTACATCAGCGGCTTCGTGATCCTGGCCGAGCGCTCGCTGCGCATCGGCGACATGGTCAAGGTCGACAACTTCGAGGGCCGCGTCACCGACATCCGCACCCGCTACACGGTGATCCGCTCCCTGGGCGGGCGCGAGGCGGTGGTGCCGAACGAGATGCTGATCACGCAGCGGGTCGAGAACCTGTCGCTGGCCGACCCGCGGGTGCTGATCCAGACGATGGTGCAGGTGGCCTACGGCACCGACGTGCGCGCGCTGCAGCCGAAACTGGTCGACGCGATCCTGAAGGTCGAGCGGGTGATCGCCGACCCGGCGCCGGGCGTGCAGTTGTCGAACTTCGCGGCCGACGGCATGGACCTGACGATCAACTTCTGGATCCGCGACCCGGAGAACGGGCAGGGGCAGGTGAAGTCGGACGTGCACCTGGCGGTGCTGGACGTGCTGAATGCGGAAGACATCCAGATCCCGTTCCCGCAGCGGGTGATGCACACCATCGTCCGGCACGAAGGGCCGGACGGAGCGCCGGTCCCTCAGCCAGAACGGCCGTGAGCCGTCAGGGCGCGATCAGCGCGTTCAACGCCCGCAGGTCGTCGGGCTTCAGCTGGCCGGCCGCCTGGCGCAGCTTCAGGCTGTTGACCAGCACGTCGTAGCGCGCCTTTGCCAGGTCGCGCCGTGTCGTGAACAGCTGGGTTTGCGCGTTCAGCACGTCCAGGTTCACCCGCACGCCGACCTTGTAGCCGAGCTGCGTGGCTTCGAGCGCGAGCTGGCTCGACGACTCGGCGGCTTCCAGCGCCTTCACCTGCGCCTGGCCCGACTGCACGCCGTAGAACACCTGGCGCGTCGCCTGCGCGGTGCCGCGGCGTGCCGAGTCGAGCAGGTTGCGCGACTGCTCTTCGAGCTGCAGCGTTTCCTTCACGCGGTTCTGGATCGCGAAGCCGGCGAACAGCGGCACCGTCATCGTCAGCGCGACGTCCGAGCTGGTCACCCGGCCCGACGCGTCGAGCGGATTGGTGATCTTGGTGTGGCCGCGCCCGTAGTTGCCGCTCAGGCCGACGGTCGGCAGGTGCCCGGCACGCGCCTTCTCGGTCTCGAGCTTCGCGATGTCGTAGCCGAGCTGCGCCCGGCGCACCGTCGGCGAGGTGTCGGTCTGCGACACCCAGGCTTCGACGTTGTTCGGTGTGGTGCCAGGCAGCGCGACCGGCGTCGCCAGCGGCTTCGGCACGACGCCGTCGCGGCCCACCAGCTGGTCGAGCGCGATGCGCTTGGTGCGCAGGTCGTTGTCGGCCGCGATCTCCTGCGCAGTGGCGAGGTCGAAGCGGGCCTGCGCTTCGCGGGTGTCGGTGATGGTCGCGGTGCCGACCTCGAAGTTGCGCTTGGCCGAGGCCAGCTGCTCGGCGATGCCGTTCTTGTTGGCCTGCGCCGTCGCGAGCGCATCCTGCGCCGCCAGCACGTCGAAGTAGGCCTGCGCCACGCGGACGATCAGGTCCTGCTCGGCCGTCTCCAGGTCGGCGCGCGAGATGTCGACGCCCAGGTCCGCCTGGTCGATCGTCTTGTCGTTGGCACGGTTGAAAATCGTCTGCGATGCGTTCAGCCCGGCGGTGGTCGAACGGCTGGTCGATTCGCTCAGCGGCGACTCGCTGTCGCTGCGTCCGGCCTGCAGCTGCGCCCCGACCTGCGGCCGGCGCAGCGCATGCGCCTGCTCGGCCTTGTACTGCGTCGATTCGGCCTGCGCCCTGGCTGCCAGGTAGGTCGCGTCGTAGCCGCGCGCCGTGTCGTAGAGCTCGGCCAGGCTTTGCGCCTGCGCGAAGGGCGCGGCGCCGGTCAGGGCGGCGCAGGCCAGCACCAGGCGGCTGAGCTTCGGCAAACGGGTCGGGGACACAGCGGACATGGGACGTTCCTTGGGGGATGGGTGATCAGGAATCAATAGAGCGGCACGGACGCGTCGACCTCGCGGGACCACGCGTCGATGCCGCCGGCAATGTTGTACACGTCGGCATGGCCCTCGCGCTCGAGGAATGCGACGACCTGCAGACTTCGCATGCCGTGGTGACACAAACCCAGGATGGGCTGCGCCGCATCGAGCTCGCCCAGGCGCTGCGGGATCTCGCGCATCGGGATGCACACGGTGGGCACGCCCGGCACGGCCAGCGACGCGGTCTGCACCTCCCACGGCTCGCGCACGTCCAGGATCACCGGGCGGGCCTCGGGGCCGAAGCTCGCGAGGAGCGCCGGCACGTCGGTGACTCGAACCTGTTGCATGTCGCGGTGTGTCCTGTGTCGATCAGAAGTGGAAACGCGAGGGCTCGTCGAAGCCCAGCAGCCGGGGCGCGACGGTGTCGAACAGCTCGACGCTGCGGAAGTCGGCCTCGCCGACGCGCGTGACCAGCGTCGCGCGCATCACCGGTTCCTGCCCGACGATCGCGGCGAGGCGCCCACCCACTTTCAGTTCATTGAGCAGCGCCGACGGCACCGCGGCGATCGAGCCCGACAGCAGGATCACGTCGAACGGGCCGGCGGTCGGCAGCTTCTTCGAGCCGTCGCCCTCGACCACGCTGACGTTGGCGACCGCCGCGCGGCGCAGGTTGTCGGCGGCCAGCCGGGCCAGCTCGGGCACGATCTCCAGCGTCACCACCTGGCGCGCCTTGTGCGACAGCAGCGCGGCCATGAAGCCCGAGCCGGCACCGATCTCGAGCACGCGCTCGTGGCGGCGCACGTTCAGTTCCTGCAGCAGCCGGGCCTCGACGCGCGGTGCCAGCATCTGCTGGCCGCCCGGCAGCGGGACCTCGGTGTCCATGAAGGCCATCGCGCGGTAGGCGGCCGGCACGAAATCCTCGCGCTTGATCACGCCCAGCAGCGTCAGCACGCCGGGGTCGAGCACGTCCCACGGGCGGATCTGCTGCTCGATCATGTTGAAGCGGGCTTGTTCGACGGTCATGGCGGCGTTCCTCCGGAGGCAGGGTGGGGTGGGGGCAAACCCGGCATTTTAGGGGGCGCCCACCTGCGTCTGGCCCAGGTCGCGAGGTCGTCGAGGTAGCAGTAGATGACGGGCACGACCACCAGCGTCAGCAGCGACGAGGTGATCACCCCGCCGATCACCGCCTGGCCCATCGGCGCGCGCTGCTCCGAGCCTTCGGACAGCGCGAACGCGAGCGGCACCATGCCGAAGATCATCGCGAGCGTCGTCATCAGGATCGGGCGCAGCCGCACCTCGGCCGCATGCAGCAGCGCCTGCTCGCGGGTCATCGGCGGCTCGTCGTGGTCGAGCCCGTGGTCGCCGCGGTGTTCGCCGGCGCGCGAGCGGATCGCGAAATCCACCAGCAGGATCGCGTTCTTCGTCACCAGGCCCATCAGCATCACGATGCCGATGATGCTGAACATGTTCAGCGTCGAGCGGAACATCAGCAGCGCCAGCACCACGCCGATCAGCGTCAGCGGCAGCGAGCTCATCAGCGCCAGCGGCTGCAGGAAGCTGCGGAACTGGCTCGCGAGGATCATGTAGATGAACACCACCGCCAGCGCCAGCGCGCCGACCGCGTACGCGAACGACTCGTTCATGTTCTTGGTCGAGCCGCCGAACACGTAGCGGTAGCCCGGCGGCCAGCTGATGGTGTCGAGCGCGCGGCGGATGTCGGCCGAGACATCGCCGGCGCTGCGGCCATAGGCATTGCCGTCGATGTTGATCTCGCGGTTCAGGTCGCGCCGGTTGATCTGGTTCGGGCCGGTCGACGGCGTGACCTCGGCCACCTGCGACAGCCGCACCGAGCGCGCCGAGCCGTCGGCCGCCGCGCCGACGTTGATCGGCAGGCGCTGCAGGTCTTCGAGCGTGTGGCGGCTGTCGGGCGTCAGGCGCACGTTCACGTCGTAGTTCTCGCCGTCCGGGGCGCGCCAGTTGCCCACCGTGGTGCCGGCCACCAGCGTGCGCAGGCTGTTCGCGAGCGCGTTGACGTTCAGCCCGACATCGGAGGCGGCGTCGCGCTTCACGTCGATCGCGACGGTCGGCTTGTCGGGCTTCAGCGTGGTGTCGAGGTCGACCAGGCCGGGGATCGCGCGCAGCTTCAGATCGAGCTGGGCCGACAGCCGTGCGAGCTCGGCCAGGTCGGCGCCCTGGATCGAGAACTGCAGGCTCTTGCCGCCACCCAGGTCGGTCGGGCCGATGTTGGTGACGGTGATGCCGGGGATGCGCGACAGCCGCTCGCGCAGCGCCACGCTGAGCTCGTTCAGGTTGCGGCTGCGGTTCGCGCGGTCGACCAGCCGCACGTAGGTGGAACCGTAGATCTTGCCGAGCGCATTGCCGCTGTTGATCGTGGTCACGGTGTGGCGCACCTCGGGCATCTCGCGCAGCACCGCGTCGATCTGCTTCGCGCGCATTTCGGTGACCTCGATCGACGAGCCGACCGGCGTGTAGAAGTTGACCTGCGTCTCGGAGAAATCGGCCTTCGGCACGAACTCGGCGCCGAGCACCGGGATCAGGAAGAAGCTGCCGACGAAGGTGGCGAGCGCGATGCCGAGCGTGGCGGGCTTGTGCGCGAGCGCCCACCGGAGGATCTCCTGGTAGGCGCGCGACAGCCACCGCGTGAAGCGGTCGAATGCGCCGGTCACGCGGCCGATGGTCTTGTCGTAGAGCGTCACCGGCGGGCCGTGGCGCACGCCATGCGCAGCGGGGTCGTTCCAGATGCTCGACAGCATCGGATCGAGCGTGAAGCTGACGAACATCGAGATCAGCACCGCCGCGACGATGGTGAGCCCGAACTCGTGGAAGAACTTGCCGACGATGCCGCCCATGAAGCCGATCGGCAGGAACACCGCGACGATCGACAGCGTGGTGGCCAGCACCGCCAGCCCGATCTCGTTGGTGCCGTCCAGCGCCGCCTGGTGCGCGCTCTTGCCCATCTGCACATGGCGCACGATGTTCTCGCGCACGACGATCGCGTCGTCGATCAGCAGGCCCACGCACAGGCTCAGCGCCATCATCGTGATGGTGTTGATCGTGAAACCGAACACGTACATGAACAGGAAGGTGCCGATCAGCGCGATCGGCAGCGTCAGGCCGGTGATGATGGTCGAGCGCCACGAGTTCAGGAACAGGAAGACGATCAGCACCGTCAGGGCCGCGCCTTCGAACAGCGTGCGCTTGACGTTGGCCACCGAGACGCGGATGCCGCGCGAGCTGTCGCGGTTGACCTCGACGCGGATGCCCGGCGGCGTCAGCGCGGCCGAACCGGCCAGCGCCTTGTTCAGCCCGTCGACCACCTCGATGGTGTTCTCGCCCTGCGATTTCTGCACCGACAGCAGCACGGTGCGCTGGCCGTTGTAGAGCGCGAGGCTCTCGATCTCCTGCGGGCCGTCGACCACGTCGGCCACCTGCCACAGCTTGACGGCATTGCCGCCGTTCGCGCCGCGGCGGGCGACGATGATCTCGCGGAAATCCTCCGGCCGCTTCAGCCGCGCGTTGATCTGCACCACGCGCTCCTGCTCGCGGGTGCGGATCGAGCCCATCGGCAGCTCCTGGTTCTCGCTGCGCACCGCGGCGACGACCTGGTCGACGCTCAGGCCGAGGGCATCGAGCGCGGCCGGCCGCACGTAGACGTTGATCTCGCGCTCGACGCCGCCGATCACGCTGACCGCGCCGACGCCGCGCACGTTCTCGAGCCGCTTCTGCAGCACCTGGGTGGCCCAGGTGGTCAGCTCCTGCGGCGAGCGCCGGCCGTCGGCGGACAGCACCGCGACGTTGAAGATCGGCTGGCTGGCCGGGTCGAAGCGCGAGATGCGCGACTCCTTGACCTCGTCGCGCAGGTTCGGGCGGATCAGCGCGACCTTCTCGCGCACGTCGTCGGCCGCCTTGCGCCCGTCGACGTCGAGGTTGAACTCGACGATGACGACCGCCGTGCCTTCATACGAGCGGGAGTACAGCGAGTTGATGCCGGCGACGGTGTTGACCGCCTCCTCGATCTTTTTCGTGACCTCGCTCTCGACGATCTCGGGCGAGGCGCCCGGGTAGTCCATCTGCACGACGACGGTCGGGAAGTCGATGTTCGGGAACTGGTCGACCGCGAGCCGCTGGTAGCTGAACAGCCCGAGCACGACGAAGGCCAGCATGACCATCGTGGCCATCACCGGGTTGCCGATCGAGACGCGGGTGAACCACATGGTGCTGCGGGCGCTGGAGGCTCAGGGGGCCGAGGCCGCGCCGGTGACGCGCACGGCCGTGCCTTCGCGCACCTGACCGACGGTACCGCGCAGCAGCGTCATGCCGTCGGCGGCGCCTTGCAGCAGCTCGACCAGGCTGTCGCGCTCGGTGCCGGTGCCACGCGCGCCCAGCGTCACCGGCCGCTGCGCCACCTTGCCGTCGACCACCGCCAGCACATAGGGCCGGGCCTGGTCGACGCGTACCGCGTTGGCCGGCACGACCAGCGCGGTCTTGCGCTCGATCTCGATCGCGCCGCGCGCGAACAGCCCCTGGCGCAGGCCGGGCTGCGGCAGCAACTCGAGGTAGACCATCACCGCCCGCGTGCCCGACTGCGTGCTCGGGTTGATGCGCACGACCTTGGCCTGCGCGGGCGCCGCGAGGCCGTCGACCTGCAGCATGGCGGTCTGGCCGACCTGCACCGCGCCGACATCCTCGGGGGCGACCGCAGCTTCGAGCTCGATGCGCGACAGGTCGACCACCTCGACCAGCCTGGTGTCGATGGCGACGCGCTCGCTCGGCTGCACCGCGCGCACCGAGACGATGCCGTTGATCGGCGCGACCAGCTGCGCATCGGTGCGCGACTTGCGGGCCAGGTCGACCGCGGCGACGGCTGCGCCATAGGTGGCCTGGGCCGAGGCCTCGTTCGACACCGAGGTCTCCAGGCCGGTCGCCGAGATGAAGCCCTGCGCGACAAGCGCCTTGTTGTTCTCCAACGCGCGCTTGGCGATGTCGAGCTGGCCGCGTGCCGACGCGGCGTTCTGCTCGGCCTGGCGCAGGCGCAGTTCGACCTCGGTGGTCTCGAGCTGGCCGATCACCTGGCCGGCCTTCACGGTGTCGCCTTCGCGCACCGTCAGCGACTTGACCTCGGCCGCGACCTTGGCGCGCACCACCGCACTGTTGACCGCCTTCAGCCCGCCCGACACCGCCAGCGTGCGGGCAAACGGCTGCGCGTGCAGCACCAGCAGGTCGCCCGGCGAGAGCTCCAGCGCCGACGGCGCCTTGGGGGCGCCGAGCGCGGCCTGCTCCTGCTTGCGGGCGCTCAGCGCGCGCGCGACGAAGCCGCCGATCAGCGCGACGACGACGACGGGAACGGCCCACTTCACCCAGCGTTTCATGAGAGGTCGGGCTTCGGGTGGCGCTCGATGCCGCGGGTGACGGTGTCCATGTGTCGGTAGACGAAATCGTGGGGGGACATCAGCGACGGCACCGGCGAGCAGGCGCCCAGCGAGTGCTTGTGCATGCACAGCATGATCATCGGCAGGATCAGCGAGTGCACGGTGGATTCGACGTCGACGGGGCGGAACTCGCCGGCGTCGATGCCGCGCTGCACGATGCCACCGACCAGTTGCGAGCCGGGCTCGACCACCTGCTCACCGTAGTACTCGGCGATGTCGGGGAAGTTGCGCACCTCGGTGACGATCAGCTTGAAGACGGCCGACGCCGGGCTCTCGAAGATGCGCAGCCACCAGCGCGGCAGCACCTCGCGCAGCACCTGGGCGTTGCTGCCGGTGAAGGCGAGCACCTCGTCGACGCCGCTCTGGATCTCGGTCGACACCCGCTCGCGGATCACCGCCTTCAACAGCTCTTCCTTGCTCGGGTAATAGAGATAGAGCGTGCCCTTGGACACCCCGGCCGCGGCCGCGACCTCTTCCGACCGGGTCGCAGAGAAACCCTTTTCAGAAAACAACGCCAAAGCCGCGTCCAGCAGTTCCTGCGGACGGGCCTCTTTGCGGCGTTGGCGGGCGGGGATCGGGGGAGGGGTACTCATGGACTGGTACTGACTGACTGGTCAGTAATGTAGGCGATGGGGATGCGGAGGGTCAAGCCGGGGCGGGGAACCCCCTGTTCGCAGCCCGGGCCGGGTGCGGCCGGCCGCTATCATCGGCGCTCATTTTTGCCGGGGAATGCGATTGGACTTCGTACTGTTGTTGAAGGCGGCGGTGATGGGCGTCGTCGAGGGGCTGACGGAGTTCCTGCCGGTGTCGAGCACCGGGCACCTGATCCTGGCCGGGTCGTTGATGCATTTCAACGATGCGCGCGGCAAGCTGTTCGAGATCGTGATCCAGTCGGCGGCGATCCTGGCTGTGGTCTGGGAGTTTCGCGGCCGCATCGGCGGCGTGCTGGGCGGGCTCGGTCACGACCCGAAGGCGCGCCGGCTGCTGCTGAACGTCGGGATCGCGTTCCTGCCGCTGGCGGTGCTGGGCCTGCTGTTCGGCAAGATGCTGAAGGCGAACCTCTTCAATGCGCCGACGGTGGCCACCACCTTCATCGTCGGCGGGCTGGTCATCCTGTGGGCCGAGCGGCGCCAGCACAGCGTGCGGGTGCATTCGGTCGACGAGATGACGCCGCTGGACGCGCTGAAGGTCGGCATTGCGCAGGCCTTCGCGCTGATCCCCGGCACGAGCCGTTCGGGCGCGACGATCATCGGCGGCATGCTGTTCGGGCTGTCGCGCCAGGTGGCGACCGAGTTCACCTTCTACCTGGCGATCCCGACGCTCGGTGTCGCGTCGGTGTACTCGCTGTACAAGGAGCGCGCGCTGCTGTCGGCCGACGACTTGGGCATGTGGGTGGTCGGCATGGTCGCGGCCTTCGTCTCGGCCTTCTTCTGCGTGCGCTGGCTGCTGCGCTACATCTCCACGCACACCTTCGTGCCGTTCGCGTGGTACCGCATCGTGTTCGGCATCGTGGTGCTGGTGACGGCCTGGAGCGGGGTGGTCACCTGGGCGGAGTGAGGGCCTGATCGCAGGTTGCTTCTCCCGATGTCTTCCTGTCGCTGCTTTCGGGGGTGACGAAGCCGATAGGCTGCCTGGGTGGTTCGGGTGGCGTCATGAGTTCGCGCAGAGTGTCGAAAACCTGCCTGAGCTGGTTGCGCGTATTGCGACCGAAGGTGTCGTGGCTTAGCGATAGCGCTTCGGTTTTCTCCTCGAGTTCGCTGAGCCGCAATGCAAGGTCGGCATGCGTGGTGGCGAGTTGCCGCACCTTGACGAAGGTGCGCATGATCTCGATGTTCACGGCAATGGCGCTGGCGCTGCCCAGTACCGAAGACAGCATGGCCACACCCTGCTCGGTGAAGGCGTAGGGTGCCGTACGCCGGCCGCCGCGACCTGGGGCGTTTGAGGTCACAAACTGTGACCTCAAAGCCGAGAACTCCTCGGCGGAGAGCTGGAACATGAAGTCGCCGGGGAAGCGCACCTGATTGCGCTTGACCGCCTGCACCAGCGCCTTGGTCGGCACGCCATAGAGCGCCGCCAAATCGGCATCCAGCATCACGCGCTGGTCGCGCAACAGCTGGATGCGGCTGCCGATGATCGGTTCAAGCTCGCTCATCGTCCGCTCCGCTGAGTCGGCCGTCTCATGCCCCAGTCGATCCCATATCCCAGCACGAACAGAACCACCACGGTGGCGCCACCGACCTGAAGGTAGGCATTGCGCCAACTGGTGCAATCCATCATCCAGCCCAACCCGGTCTGGTCGAGCAGCCAGGTCTGCGGCGCGAGCGGATACCACAGCCACTCGCGCTGCCCTGGCGTTCTGCCGCTCAGGCCGCCGGCGATCGTGATGCAGCCAACGCACAGGTACAGGTAAGTCACCGCCATCACGAAGCCGGTCCAGCTCCAGCGCAGCATCGGCTGCCGTGGGCTGGTGTGGGGGACCGGCATGTCCGCCGAGTTCGAATCGATCGTCATCCTGCACTCCGGGAGCCTGTGAGGCCGCAGAGACTAGGTTCGCTTTGTGCAGAGAAATTGCAGTCAGCCATGCCGACGCGCGATGGCGCCATGCACGCATCCGATGGCCCGGTGTGCTAAAGGAGCGAGGCTAGGGAGCGAAGGGCGTGAAGAGCGGCGGCAGTCGCAGCTCGACGCCGTCCTGCTTCGCCCGCTGCGAGAGATCGGCCATCGTCGTGCCGAAGTCGTCGAACAGCAGCGGCATCGCCTGCAGCGGCTGGTCCAGCGGCAGCCAGAAGTCATCCCAGTGGATCGGCACGACGCGCTTGGCGCCGGTCAGCTGCACCGTCTCGTGCCAGTAGGCGCTGCGGTAGGCGTCATCCTTGCGGCCGAGCGTTCCGACGCCGAGGAACACGGTGTCGACGCGGCGCCCGGCCAGCGCGCCGGGGATGAAGCCGGCGCTGCCCTCGATCAGCCAGCGCCCGCCGGACGCATGTTCCACGACGATGGACCACACCTGGCCCTCGCGCCAGGCCGGCGCCCGCGTTGGCGGCACCACCGGCGCCATGATGTTCTCGACCGAGACCCCGTCGCTCCACGGCGTCGGGCTGTGGCGTGAGGCGATGAAGCTCACGCTGAACTTGCCGAGCCTGACGGTGTCGCCGGGCTGCACTTCGCGCAACTGCGCCGGCGGCAGCCCGGCGCCGAAGCCGATCTGCATCGTCGAGTTCGAGCCGATCAGCACCGCGCCGGTGCGCAGCGCGACGGTGGGCGAATCCATCGCGTGGTCGTAGTGGGAGTGCACCGGCACCACGGCTGCGAGCCTGGTGATGCCCAGGCGCTTCAGCGCGCTGTCGATGGCCGCGGCATCGGGCCCGATGCGCCCGAAGAAGGTCTGGCGCATCCCGGGCCGCGAGAAGAAGCCGTCGGTCATCCAGGCGGTCTCGCCGTCGTCGAACAGCAGCGTCGCGACGCCGGCGAAGCGCACCGTCACCGCCGCACCAGCGGGCGCGGGCGGCAGGGTCAGGGCCTGGTAGTCATCGAGGGGAGGATGGCGCCGCGCCTGGACCACCAGGAAGGCGATGGCCAGGACCAGCAGCACCGCGAGCGCCAGCGCGGCGCGCCGAACCCAGCGAAGGAGCACGAATCAGGCGGCGGGAATCAGGCGGCCGGGTGGGCGAGGTCGCGCAGCACGGTCGGGCCGACGCGGCGCTCGATCTCGGCCAGGATCGGCCGGCCCCAGCCCAGTGCGAACAGCACTTCGGCGGTCACGAACATCGGGCCGACCAGCAGTCCGACGATGTCGTCGACGAAGGCCGGTTTGCGCCCTTCGTAGTAGTGGCCGATGAACTGGATGACCCAGCCCAGCACGAAGCTGCCGATGCCCCAGCCCAGCCAGCTGGCGAGGCTGCCGCCCGACACCTGTTGCGCCAGTGCGATCAGCACGCCGTTGACGAGGCTGACGGCGAGTCCGAGCGCCAGGTTGCCCCGCGTCAGATACCAGACCACCGAGAGGCCCCAGGCGATCCAGGCGGGGGTGAGCGCGAGGTTGCCGAGGGTGAAGGCTGGTTTGGCGAGCAGCACGCCGATCGAGAACACGATCAGCGGGATGCCGGCGAAATGGGTGGTGATGTTGCGGCGGTCGCGGTGGTAGGCCGCGTACTGCGACAGGAGGTCCAGGGCCGAACGTTGTCTCGTCATGGTGTTCTCCGTGGTCTGAAGCCAGGGCTGCGGTCGGATGCCCCATCTTAGAACGGTTGCCGCCGAGCGCAAGTCGGGGAATGTGACGCCTTGCACGCGGTGTGTTTGCGGGCCGGTTCCCGTTTGAACAAAGGCGCGGGTGGGGAGACCGTGGCTCGCCGGCCGATGCGGTCTTCGCCCCTCTCGGGGCGAAGACTACCCTCCACTGACTGGTTTCATGGCCCGTCGCCGAAACTCCCGCCACTCACTTCGTTCGTTGTGGTCAAACAGTCGGCGACAGTCAGTTCACGAACGCGCTTCGCGCGGGGCCATGAAACCAGCCAGCTCCGGCGCCCCGTCCCTATTGGCGCTCCACAGCCTCCCCACCCGCGCCTTTGTGGAACCGCCGCGCTGTGTTTGGGGGAAAGGACTGAACTGACAGACGAAGCGCGCCAACGCTCGCATGCTCAACCCTCTGTTCAATCTTTTCCCCCCAAACAGAGCAAGTGGTTCTGCGCGGCGGGTGGCGGGAGGGGGTGGGGGCGATTTCTGGGGCGACGAAGAAGATCGGCTTTGGGGATGGCGTGCGCCAGCACGCTTCGTAGACATACTCATCGGCACTGTTTGACCACAACGAACGAAGTGAGTGGAGGGAGTTTGCCGATGCATCCCCAAAGCCGATCTTCTTCGTGGAGTCGGCCCCCGGGCCGACCGCCCCAGCATGAGCTCCCACCCCCTCCCGCCACCCGCAGCGCCCGCACGGAACAAATCTTGCGAGAAACACAAGAGCAGTCCCTCCCAACCTTGTCCTGAGCGATTGGAGCTTTCATGCAAACGGGTCAACAGACGGGTCATCTCAAAGCCACGCTGAACGCCTGGCACCTGTGGGGACTGGCCGTCGGGCTGGTCATCTCCGGCGAGTACTTCGGCTGGAGCTACGGCTGGGCCAGCGCCGGCACCCTCGGCTTCCTCGTCACCGCCACCGTCGTCGCGGCGATGTACACCACCTTCATCTTCAGCTTCACCGAACTCACCACCGCGATCCCGAACGCCGGTGGCCCGTTCGCCTACGCGAGTCGCGCCTTCGGACCGGTCGGCGGCCTGATCGCCGGCTTCGCCACCTTGATCGAGTTCGTGTTCGCGCCGCCCGCCATCGCGATGGCCATCGGCGCCTACCTGCAGGTGCAGTTTCCGGCCGCCAGCCCGAAGCTGATGGCCTGCGGCGCCTACATCGTGTTCATGGCACTCAACATCGTCGGCGTGCGCACGGCCGCCACCTTCGAGCTGATCGTCACCGTGCTCGCGATCTTCGAGCTGCTGGTCTTCATGGGCGTGGTCGCACCGGGCTTCTCGGCCGCCAACTTCGTCGCGCACGGCTGGGCCGGGCAGGACAGCTTCAGCCCGCTCGCGCTGTCCGGCATGTTTGCCGCCATTCCGTTCGCGATCTGGTTCTTCCTCGCGATCGAGGGCGTCGCGATGGCCGCCGAAGAAGCCAAGGACCCGAAGCGCACCATCCCGGTGGCCTACATCGCCGGCATCGTCACGCTGGTGCTGCTCGCGATCGGCGTGATGGTGTTCGCCGGCGGCGTCGGCGACTGGCGCAAGCTCTCCAACATCAACGACCCGCTGCCCCAGGCCATGAAGACCGTCGTCGGCGAGAACAGCGGCTGGCTGCACATGCTGGTGTGGATCGGGCTGTTCGGCCTCGTGGCCTCGTTCCACGGCATCATCCTCGGCTACTCGCGGCAGATGTTCGCGCTGGCCCGCGCCGGCTTCCTGCCCGCCTGGCTCGCCGTCATCCACCCGCGCTTCGGCACGCCGCACCGCGCGGTGCTGGCCGGCGGGGTGATCGGCATCGCGGCGATCTTCAGCGACGAGCTGTTCTCGTTCGGCGGCCAGACGCTCACCGCCAACATCGTCACGATGTCGGTGTTCGGCGCGATCGTGATGTACATCATGTCGATGCTCAGCCTGTTCGCGCTGCGCAAGAAAGAGCCCACCCTCGAGCGGCCGTTCCCCGCCATCGGCTACCCGGTGTTTCCCGCCATCGCGCTGGCGCTCGCGCTGCTGTGCCTCGTCGCGATGGTCTGGTACAACCTGTTGCTGTCGCTGATCTTCGCCGGGCTGATGGCCGCGGCCACCGTGCTGTTCCTGGTCAGCGGCCGCGAGCGGCGAGCCGCGGCTCTTGCCGCCCAGCCCTGAGGAAAAGCATGCGCTATCGCCACACCATCGGCACGCAGACCTGGCAGTTCGCCGATCTGAAGGCGGTGATGGCGCGCGCCACCCCGGCGCGCTCGGGCGACCAGCTCGCCGGCATCGCGGCCGGCAGCGCCGCCGAGCGCATGGCCGCACGCATGTGCCTGGCCGACCTGCCGCTGCAGCGCTTCCTCGACGAAGCGCTGGTGCCCTACGAAGACGACGAGGTCACGCGGCTCATCGTCGACACGCACGACCGCGAAGCCTTCGCACCGATATCGCACCTGACGGTCGGCGGCCTGCGCGACTGGCTGCTCTCCGACGCGGCCGACGAAGCCACCCTCGCGCGCGTTCGCGCCGGCATCACGCCCGAGATGGCGGCCGCCGTCAGCAAGCTGATGCGCAACCAGGACCTGATCCTGGCCGCGCGCAAATGCCGCGTCGTCACGCGCTTCCGCAACACCATCGGGCTGCCCGGCCGCCTCTCGGTGCGCCTGCAACCCAACCACCCGACCGACAGCCCGCGCGGCATCGCGGTGTCGATGCTCGACGGCCTGCTCTACGGCGCCGGCGATGCGGTGATCGGGATCAACCCGGTCAGCGACAGCATGCCGGCGCTGGTCGACCTGCTGCACCTGCTCGACGAGCTGATCCGCCGCTTCGAGATCCCGACGCAGTCGTGCATCCTGACCCACGTCACCAACACCGTGCAGGCGATCGAGGCCGGCGCGCCGGTCGACCTGGTGTTCCAGTCGGTGGCCGGCACGCAACGGGCGAACGCCAGCTTCGGCATCGACCTCGCGCTGCTGCGCGAGGCGCAGGCCGCCGCGCTGTCGTTGAAGCGCGCGACGGTCGGCGACCCGGCCACCGCCAACGTGATGTATTTCGAGACCGGCCAGGGCTCGGCGCTGTCGGCCGATGCGCACCACGGCGTCGACCAGCAGACCTGCGAGGCGCGCGCCTACGCGGTGGCGCGCGCGTTCTCGCCGCTGCTGACCAACACCGTGGTCGGCTTCATCGGGCCGGAGTACCTGTACGACGGCAAGCAGATCATCCGCGCCGGGCTCGAGGACCACTTCTGCGGCAAGCTGATGGGCCTGCCGCTCGGCTGCGACGTCTGCTACACCAACCATGCCGAAGCCGACTCCGACGACATGGACACGCTGATGACGCTGCTCGGCGCGGCCGGCCTGAGCTTCATCATGGGCGTGCCGGGCGCCGACGACATCATGCTGAACTACCAGAGCACCTCGTTCCACGACGCGCTGTACCTGCGCGAGTTGCTCGGCCTGCAGCGCGCGCCGGAGTTCGAGGACTGGCTGCACAAGATGCGCATCACCGACGACGCCGGCCGCGTGCTGCCGATCGCGGCCGGGCACAGCCTGATCGAGCGCATGGACCTGCCGAGGCTCGCCGCGTGACGAACGAGGCCAAGGACGCGATCACCCGCGACCCGTGGGGTGGCTTGCGCGTGCACACCGCGGCGCGGGTGGCGCTGGGCCGCGCGGGCGTCAGCCTGCCGACCGCCGAGCTGCTGCGATTCGGCTTTGCCCATGCCCAGGCGCGCGATGCGGTGCATGTGCCGCTCGATGCCGACGCACTGTGCGCGACGCTGCAGCAGGCCGGCTGGCCGACGCTGCAGGTGCACAGCGCGGCGCCCGACCGCGCGACCTACCTGCTGCGGCCCGACCTGGGCCGGCGGCTCGACGAAGCCTCGATGGCGCGGCTGGCCGACGAGCCGGGCGGCTTCGACCTGCAGCTGGTGGTCGGCGACGGCCTGTCGTCGCTGGCGGTGAGCCGGCATGCCGCGCCGCTGATCGCCGAGATCCGCGCGCAGGCGCCGCCCGAATGGCGTTTCGGCCCGATCGTCGTCGCGCGGCAGGCCCGCGTCGCGCTCGGCGACCCGGTCGGCGAGCTGCTGCGGGCCCGGCTGGTGGTGATGCTGATCGGCGAGCGCCCGGGGCTCAGTTCGCCGGACAGCCTGGGGATCTACCTCACCTGGGAGCCACGCCGCGGGCGCAGCGATGCCGAGCGCAACTGCATCTCGAACGTGCGGCCCGAGGGCCTGCCGTATGCCTCCGCGGCGCGCCGGCTGCTGTGGCTGGCGCGCGAATCGCTGCGCCTGCAGCTGAGCGGAGTGAACCTGAAGGACCGCAGCGACGTGGCCGAGCTGCCGGCGGCTTGACGACGCTGAACCGGCCCTAACATGTCGGCCATGCAAAACACCCCGCTGATCCACTGGCATTCGATGTTCATGGGCGTCGCGCTGCTCGCGGCGGCACGCTCCAAGGATGGCCGCAAGCGCAACGGCGCCTGCATCGCGAGTGCGGACAACAAGATCCTGGGCGTCGGCTACAACGGCCTGCCGCGCGGCTGCAACGACGACGACCCGTCGTACTGGAGCGACATCGACGACGACCCGGTCCAGTCGCGCCACAGCTACATCGTGCACGCCGAGGTGAACGCCATCCTCAACTGCGTCGTGCTGCCGCTCACCGCCAGCACGATCTACACGACCCAGTTCCCGTGCCCGCGCTGCGTGCAGTCGATCATCCAGGTCGGCATCAAGCGGGTGGTGTTCCTCGAGAAGAAGTCCCACCAGGTCGCGCTGAACCAGGCCTCGGACAAGATGCTGGCCGATGCCGGCATCGACGTGCTGTCGCTCGAAGCGCTCGAAGCGCCCGCCGCCGACTGGTGCGACAAGCTCGACGACTTCATCCGCGACACCGGGCCGGTCGTGCACGGCGTCGCGGATCCGGGGCCACCGCCCTCGCCGCCGTCGAAGTAGCCGCCGCACGCCCTCCATATCGCCCGATCACGGTGCGCGCCCGCTGGCTATCGTGGGCAGCACGGCGCAGGTCTCGCGCCGCGATGCATGGAGGTCTCATGCCGGCCCTGACCGATCCGTTCTCCCCGTCGACGCTTTCGCCGTCGCCCCTGCCGGCGCCCGACGCGCTGCGCCAACAGCCGCTGATCGCCGACCTGCACGCGCTGGCAGTCTTCCGCACGCTGATGGCCCGCGAGGGAACGCCAGTCAACATCGCCCGCATGATGTTCGACCGGCCCTATGCCTACGAGCGCATCGCCGTGGCGCACGGCAGTGCCGATGCGGCGCTGCAGCGGGCCGCGCTGCAACTGTTCGGCCATTACCTCGCGACCGACCCCGACATGCACTGACTTCGCGCGCCGAAGCCCCTGCGGGGACGCTTCTCGTTACCATGGCCCTTCCAGCCACCAGCCGGGGGAACGCCATGAAGTGGGAAGGCAACCGCGAAAGCGACAACGTCGAAGACGCCCGCAGCAGTGGCGGTGGCGGAGGAGGCCGCGGCTTCGGCGGCCGCAGCATCGGCCTCGGCTCGGTGGCCATCGCGCTGGTGGCCGGCTGGGTCTTCGGCGTCAACCCGCTCACGGTGCTGAGCCTGCTGAGCGGCGGTGGCGGCGGTGCGGCGCCCACGCAGCAGCAGGCGCCCGCCGGCAAGCCGCCGGCCGACGACAAGATGGCCCGCTTCGTCTCGGTGGTGCTGGCTGACACCGAAGACGTGTGGCGCGCCAAGTTCAAGCAGATGGGCGGCACCTACCGCGAGCCGAAGCTGCGCCTGTTCCGCGGCAGCGAGCCCACCGCCTGCGGCCGCGGCGAGGCCGCGATGGGGCCGTTCTATTGCCCCGGCGACCAGAAGGTCTACATCGACCTGGGCTTCTACGAGACGATGCGCACGCGGCTCGGCGCGCCCGGCGATTTTGCGCAGGCTTATGTCATCGCGCACGAGGTCGGCCACCACGTGCAGAACCTGATGGGCATCAGCGGCAAGGTCGACGCGATGCGCGGCAAGGGCAGCGAAGCGCAGCAGAACGCGCTGAGCGTTCGGCTGGAGCTGCAGGCCGACTGCTTCGCCGGCATCTGGGCCCATGACGCGCAGAGCGCGCGCCAGATCCTGGAGCAGGGCGACGTCGAAGAGGCGCTGAACGCCGCGACGCAGATCGGCGACGACACGCTGCAGCGCAAGTCGCAGGGCACGGTGGTGCCGGAGACCTTCACGCACGGCACCAGCGCGCAGCGCGTCAGCTGGTTCAAGCGCGGCTTCCAGACCGGCAGCGTCGATCAGTGCAATACCTTCGAGGCGCGGCAGCTCTAGGCTCCCGCCTCGAACGCCAGCTCGCAGGCCTCGGCGATCGTCAGCCGCTCGCCCTCGGCCTGCCAGGCGGCCAGCTCGGCGGCATCCGGGTGCCGGGCCAGCAGCTCGGCCAGCCGCACCCGGTCGGCCTCTTCGTTGGGTTGCCGCACCAGCCGGCCCCGCTCGCGGTAGTTGCGCACCGAGGCGCCCGCGAGCCGCGCGGCCGCATCGGTGCGGCCCGACAGCGCATGCAGCGCGCCGAACAGGTCGAGCATCGACCACATGCAGCTGTCCTCGGGCAGCCGCCGCAGGCGCCGTGCGCACTCGCCGACGACGGCCCGCGCCCGAGCCACTTCGCCGTGGTCGAGCAGCGCGCCGACCAGGTTCGCGAACAGCGTGAACTCGTTGGCCGACGCCCGCCCCGGCGGCAGGCGGGCCAGCAACGCTTCGCCACGCCGGATCGCGTCGACGGTGCGGCCGGCGTGGCGGTCGATGTCGACCAGGTTGGCACCAGTGCGCAACGTGCCCTCGAGGTGGCCGTCGCGCTCGCACAGCACCGCGAGCGACAACAGCGCCTCGCGCGCACGCTCGGCATCGCCGCCGGTGAAGTCCAGCACCGCCTCGGTGGTGCGCCCGTTCACCAGCACCGGCGCCGGCCAGCGCGGGTCCTCGATCGCCTTGGCGCGCGCCAGCGCCCGCCGCGCCTCGGGGTGGTCAAGACGCCAGTTCAGCGCGAACTCGGCCCAGGCCAGGTACTCGCCGCGCGCATCGCCCAGCTCGGCGTAGCGCTGCGCCGCCACCTCGGCCGCGGCCCGGCAGCGCAGCGGGTACTCGGTGCTGTGCGCACGGGCCACGCCCTCCCAGAAACGCGCGAGCACCTGCAGCGGCAGGCCGTCGGAGAGCCGGCCGACCAGCGCCTCGCCGCGCTCGCGGGCCTCGGCCTGCAGCAGCAGCGCGCCCCACAGCGGTGACGACGACCCGTACAGCGCGACCGCAGTGTCCGGGTCGTTCGCGGTCGCCTCGTCGAGCGCGGCGCGCAGGTCATCGAGCTCGGGCGCCCAGCGCTCGCGCCAGGCCCCGGGCGCGCCCTGCGGGTTCGATCGCCAGTGGTCCTCGTAGGCCTCGTCGAACACCGCGCGCATGCCGCGCGCGAAGGCAACGCGCACGGCCGCCGATTCGCCCGAGGCCTGCAGCTTGTCGAGCGCGTACAGCCGGATGCTCTCCGGCAGGCGGTAGCGGGGCGCGCTCGCGCGGTCGACGCTCAGCAGCGAGCGGTCGGCCAGGTCGAGCAGGGTCTCGATGACGCGCGGCGCCGGCAGGCCGTCGTCGGCCAGGCACAACGCGGCGCGGTCCAGCTCGAACGCGCCGGGGAACACGCCGAGCCGCTGGAACACCTGCTGCTCGGTCGGCGACAGCAAGCCGTGGCTCCAGTCCAGCGCCGCGGCGAGCGCGTTCTGCCGCGAGGCCGGCACCTGCGGCAGCGGCGCCAGCAGCCCGAGGCGCTGCTGCAGCCGCTCGGCGAGCGCGGCCAGGCCGAGCGCCGGCAGCCGCGCCGCCGCCAGCTCGATCGCCAGTGCATTGCCGTCGAGGCGGCGGCAGATGTCGGTGGCCGCGTCGATGCTGCGGGCATCGCTCTCCAGCGGGCTGCCCGCCCCGGCGGCGCGTTCGGCCAGCAACTGCACCGCGCCGCAGCGCGCGGCCTCGTCGATCGACGCACCCGGCGCCGGCAGCCCGAGCGGCCCGAGGCGCAGCAGCCGCTGCGCCGGGTCGCGCAGCGGCACCTGGCTCGTCACCAGCACCGACACGCGCGGCGTCGCCTGCACCAGCGCCGCGGCCAGCCGCGCGACCTCCGGCGCCAGGTGGTCGGCGTTGTCGAGCACCAGCAGCAGCGTGCGCGGCTTCAACCGGCGCACGAGTGCTGCGAGCGTGTCTTCGCCGGCCACCGGCTTCAGGCCCATCGCGCCGGCGATCGTCGACGCGATCTGCGCGCCGTCGGTCAGCGGGGCGAGGTCGATCCACCAGCTGCCGTCGGGGTGGTGGGCGCGTCGACGCACGGCGGCCGCCATCGCGAGCTGCGTCTTGCCGACGCCCGGGCCGCCGCAGACCGTCACCAGCGGGTGGGCGTCGAGCAGCGCGCCGAGCTCGGCCAGCTCGGCCTCGCGGCCGATCAGCGCCGGCGTGCGGGTCGGCAGGTTGCCGGGGAACTCGTCGGATTCGCGGGCGGCAACGGCGGGCTGCGCGTCAACGCGCGAGACCTCGAGCGCGAAGCGGTAGCCGCAGCCGGCGATGGTCGAGATCGCCGGCGCGCCCAGCAGCTTGCGCAGTTGCGCGACGTGCACCGCGATGTTGTTCTCCTCCACGACGAGGCCGGCCCACACCAGCTGCATCAACTCGTCTTTCGAGACCAGCTGCCCGGCGCGCTCGACCAGCGCGACCAGCACGCCGAACGCGCGCGCGGTGAGCGTCAGCGGCTGGCCGTGGCGCAGCAGCAGGCGCTGGTCGGGCTGCAGCTCGAAGTCGCCGAATCGATACAAGGGAGGCATGGCGGTTCGCTCCTCGGGTGGCGGCGCGCCGGCTGGAATTCATGCGGAATTCAGACGCGCTTGATGACCGGGCCGGGCCCCGCGCAGGAGCATCGGGCACCTCAACCCCACAGGAGTGCGACATGCCCAAGTTCGTGATCGAGAGAGACATCCCCGGTGCCGGCCAGCTTACACCGCAGGACCTGAAGGCCATATCCCGAAAGTCATGCGGCGTGCTCAACAGCATGGGCCCGGCGATCCAGTGGGTGCACAGCTACGTGACCGACGACCGCCTCTACTGCATCTACCAGGCGCCCGATGCGGCCGCGGTGCGCCGGCATGCGGAGCTGGGCGGTTTTCCGGCCAACCGCGTCTCGCAGGTGCGCTCGGTGATCGAGCCGGCCACGGCGGAGTGAACGCGTGACATGAAAGAGGGCCGCGCTTGATGCGCAGGCGCGGCACCGATCTTGCGTCGCCGCCCCGATGGACATCGACTTCCGCGAACTCGGCGCCTACGAGCGCTACAAGCTGATGGCCAGCCTGATCGTGCCGCGGCCGATCGCGCTGGTCACCACGCTCGGCGCCGACGGCGTCGTCAACGCCGCGCCGTTCAGCATGTTCAACATGCTCGGCGAAGACCCACCGCTGGTGTTCATCAGCGTCAACCGCTTGCATGATGGCCGCTTGAAGGACACCGCGGCCAACATCCTGCGCAGCCGCGAGTTCGTCGTGCACCTGACCGATGAGGCGATGAGCGCGCAGATGCACGCCTGCGGCAGCGCGCTGCCGCCGCACGAGAGCGAGCTGGACCACGCCGGGCTCAACGCGCTGCCGTCGCGCTGCGTCGCGCCGCCGCGCATCGCGCAGGCGCCGGTGGCCTTCGAGTGCGTGCTGCACGAGACGCTGGAGACCGACAGCCGCTACGTCTTCCTCGGCCGCATCCTGTGGCTGACGGTGCGCGACGGCCTGGTCGACACCGAGCGCTGGCGCGTGCGGCTGCAGGACTACCACCCGGTCGGCCGCTTCGGCGCGAGCTTCTACGTGACGACCAACGAGCGCTTCGCGATCGGCGATGCGCGCGCCAACGCGATCGACGAGCTCTGATCTCAGCGCTGGAAGATCGCCTTCGTCTCGCCGTCGATCGGTGCCGAGGTGTGCTGGTGGACGATCTTCCAGTCGTCGCCGCGCCGGGCCAGGGCCATCGTGATGCGGTTGGTCATCGAGCGCAACGTGGTGCCGCCAGTGTCGATCGCCGCGAACGAAACGAAGGCGTGCAGCACGGCGAGGTCCTGCGACACCCGGGTTCGCACCTCGCTGAAGGCCACGGCGACGCGCTCGTCGTGCAGCGAGCCGAACCAGCCCTGCACCATCTCGCGCCACGGCTGCTGGCCGTCATGGGACCAGCGGTTCCACATGTCGAACACCCGCAGGTCGGCATCGTAGAGCGCCACGAAGGCCTCGACGTCCTTGGCGAGGACGGATTCCACGTAGCCTTGCAGAAGCTGCTGGATCGCGGCGGGCGTGTCGGTGTCGGGACGGGTCATCGATGTCTCCTGGCTTGAAGAGGTGAATGTGCAGACGACGAACGACGCGGTGCGAAATCGACAACGGTCGCAGAATCGGCGCATGAGCGTCGATCCCTGCACCCGTCGCGACTGGCTGGCCGGTCTGGCGGCCACCGCGTTGGTCGGCGCCGTACCGGCCCGCGCGGCGGCAGCCCTCGAGCGCCGCATCCCGTCCAGCGGCGAGAGTCTGCCCGCCATCGGCCTCGGCAGCTGGATCACCTTCAACGTCGGCAATGACCGTGCGGCGCGCGACTCCTGCACCGAGGTGGTCCGCGCCTTCTTTGCCGAGGGCGGCCGGCTGATCGATTCGTCGCCGATGTACGGCTCGTCGCAGCCGACCATCGGTCACGCGCTGGCGCAACTCGGCCGGCCGGCGGCGCTGTTCTCGGCCGAGAAGGTGTGGATCGGCGACGTGCAGCGCGGCGCGGCGCAGATGGAGGCGTCGCGCGGTTTCTGGGGCGTGCCGCGCTTCGACCTGATGCAGGTGCACAACCTGCTGTCGTGGCAGGAGCACCTGCCGCGGCTCATCGAGATGAAGAAGGCGGGGCGGCTGCGCTACGTCGGCATCACCACCTCCGAGGGCCGGCGCCATGCCGAGCTGGAGCAGGTGATGCGCACGCAGCCGATCGACTTCGTGCAGCTCACGCACAACCTGGTCGACCGCGAGGCCGAGCAGCGCCTGCTGCCGCTCGCGCAGGAGCGCGGCATCGCGGTGCTGGTGAACCGGCCTTTTCGCGGTGGCGCGCTGATGGATGTGCTGGCGCGCCAGCGGCTGCCGGCCTGGGCGGCGGAGATCGACTGCGCGAACTGGGCGCAGGTCGCGTTGAAGTTCGTCGTCTCGCACCCGGCCGTCACCTGCGCGATTCCGGCCACCAGCCAGGTGGCGCATTTGCGCGAGAACATGGCGGCGGCGCGCGGACGCATGCCCGATGCGGCGCTGCGCGAGCGCATGGCGCGCACGGTGGCGGCGCTGTGAGGGCCGAGCGTTGAGCGAGTGGTGGACTTACCGGCCGTCCAGCTTCCTGATGTTCTCGCCGCGCATCTACGGGCGGCTCTTCGAATCGCTGAACGACGCGTGGTGGCCGCTGCAGTGGGCCGTGATGGCCGTGGCCTCGGCCTGGCTGGTCTGGCGGGCCCGGGGCGGGCGCGACGAGCGGATGCTGCGCGCGGCCTTCGCCTTCGTCGCGCTGTGCTGGGCGTTCACGGCCTGGGCCTTTCTGCTCGAGCGCTTCGCGCCGATCTTCTGGCCGGCGACCTCCTTTGCCGCAGCGTTCGGACTGCAGGCCATCGGGTTGCTGGTGCTGGCGTGGCGGGGTGGCGTCGGCCTGTCGGTGCGGCGTTGGCGCGTGGTGTCGGGCACGGCGCTCGCGGCGTGGGCGGTGTTCGGCCATCCGTGGGTCGGGCTCCTGCTCGGGCGCCCGTGGCGGCAGGCCGGGTTCTTCGGCCTTGCGCCCGACCCGACCGTGCTGGCGACGCTGGCGCTGCTGCTGCTCGTCGCGCCCACGACCGCTGCGGCGCGGCGCGGGCTGCGGCTGCTGTGGGTTCTGCCGCTCGCGTGGTGTGCGATCAGTGCCGCGCTGCTCGCCACGATGGCGTCATCGCGCCATGCGGGCGTGTCAGTCGAGCGGCTCGGCGTGCAGGCGCATGACCAGGTTCCACGCCCGTCCGGCGCCGGGTGACGCGGCGACGCGCCCCTGCTCGTCGAGCTCGACCGTGGTGCGCGACACCGCTTGCTGCACGTTGCCGCCGATGGCCTCGAGCCGGCGCCCGGCGAAGTCGACGCGCGTGACGAGGTCGCAGTGCATCGGCGTCGGCGACTCGCCGGCGCTGATGCGGCCGATCTCGGCAGGGGCGATGCGCGCGCCTTCGCGCAGCGCGCAGATCAGGTCGCCGGGCAGCGCGATCGCGGGCGTGGGCACCACGTCGTGGGCCGAACTCAGGTGGTCGCGCGCCGCGACGACGTAGTCGGCATGCGACTTGCCGAAGCGGAACTCCGATTCGCTGAAACCCGCGCGCCGCAGCACCGCGCTGATGAACGCGGCCGACCAGGCGGGCGTCCAGTACGGCCTGCCCCACTCGGGCTGCCAGCGGGCCTCGCAGCGGTCGGCCTGCGGGCAGGTGTGGCGCTCGATGCCGCCCGAGCCGCCGGGCCCGAGCGCGGCCCAGTAGCCGTTGACGACCGGGCACAGCGCCGCGCTCATCTCGCGGCCGCAGCCGTCGTCGACCTCGGCGCAGTCGCCGGAGGCCAGCACCGCGCATTGCGCCCCATCGGCCGTCGTGCCAATGACCGGCGAGCCCCAGAGCCGCCACTCGGCCTCGGCGATCTGCAGCATCCGCGCGATGCGTTCCGGCGGCACGGTCGTCGGAGCGACCGGGCCGCGCGTGATGCAGCCGGTGACGAGCAGCGCGGCCAGGAGGAGCGTGCGGCGGAGGGTTCGCATCGGGATGATTGTGTGCGCAGGCGACCTGCGGGCACGGATACAGTCGCGAGCCCTCCTTCTGCACTGTCCGGATTTCGCCATGAGCATGATTTCCTTCGATGCCGGTTCGCATCGCTTTCACCTCCGGGCGGTTGCCATCGTGCTGCGCGGCGATGACGTGCTGTTGCACCGCGCGGAAGGCGACGACTTCTGGGCCTTGCCCGGCGGGCGGGTGGAGTCCGGCGAAGAGGCGACCACGGCGGTGGTGCGCGAGCTGCACGAGGAACTCGGCCTGGTCGTCCAAGCCGGTCCGCTCGTGCTGCTGGTCGAGAACTTCTTCGTCTACGGCGGGTTGAAACACCATGAGGTCGGCCTGTACTTCACGGCCGAAGCGCAAGCCGGCAGCCGGGTGCTCACCGAGCCCGGTCCGTACCGGGGTGTCGAAGGCGCCCGGGAACTCATCTTTGCGTGGTTTCCGCGCTCGGCGTTGGCTGACGTGGATGTGAGGCCTTCATTCCTGGTGCGGACGCTGGCAGCGCAAGACCTCGCCTTCGCGCATGTCGTGCAGCGAGACGAGAATGCGGGCTGATCGACAAACCACCGAGGAATGACCCCGATGCCCATCGAAAACTGGCTTGCCTTCGTCGCCGCCTCCGCGGTGCTGCTGATCATCCCCGGCCCGACCATCCTGACCGTCATCAGCTACTCGATGGCGCACGGGCGGCGCGCCAACATGCCGCTGATCGCGGCCGTCGCGCTGGGCGACTCCACCGCGCTGCTGGTGTCGCTGCTCGGCCTCGGCGCGCTGCTGGCGGCCTCGGCCTTCTGGTTCACGGTGGTCAAGTTCGCGGGCGGCCTCTACCTGCTCTACCTCGGCATCAAGCTGCTGCGGGCCGGCATCTCACCGGCTCCGGCCGCCGCGGCGCCGGCGCCCGGTTCGTACTGGAAGCTGTTCGCCAACACCTGGCTCGTGACCGCGCTGAACCCGAAAGGCATCGTGTTCTTCGTCGCCTTCCTGCCGCAGTTCCTGCGTCCGGGCGTGAACGCCACGCAGCAGCTGTGGATCCTGGCCGTCACCTTCGTCGCGATGGCCACCCTCAACTCGACGCTCTACGCGGTGTTCGCCGCGTCGGCCCGCAAGGCGCTGTCGTCGCCGCGGGCGCAGCGGCGCTTCAACCTCGCCGGTGGGTCGCTGTTGTCGGCCGCCGGCGTGTGGGCGCTGCTGGCAAAGCGGCCTGTCTAGGGATCGGCCGATAGCGAGGGCGCGCTGACAGCGCCCCGCCAGCACGCCACCCGGCGCCGCACCGCGCTTGCGCTGCGATGAATGACGCCCGCCGCACACGCGGCGCTGGCGTCCACGCTCACGTTGCAAGCCGCTTCTTGCACGCTGTTACCCGAATCCGGCCGCTCGCCCGGTCAAATGCGAGCGCTTTCACGATTGGCAGTCCGTGGGGCCCTGGAGCAGTGAGTCCACTCCTCAACAACACCGGAAAGACAACCATGTTCTACAAGACAAGACGTTGGGTGGCTTGCGTCGCAAGCCTGTTGATTCCGCTGGCCGGCTACTGTGCCGCGCCGGCTCCCGCCATGCAGGTGATGAGTGCCGCGGCCGTCTCGGCGGCGGCCTGCACCTCGCAGACCTGGCAGTACGGCGTGTACTACCGCCTCGGCGACGTGGTCCGCTACCCGAACAACGGCAACTACTACAAGCTCGTCAACGTCGGCGGCAACGGCAGCGATGCCACCGACCCGACGATCAGCACCTGGTACTGGCAGCAGACCACCTGCGACAGCGGCGGCAGCACCGGCGGCGGCGGCGGCGCCACGACGGTGAATTGGCAGGCCGGCGTGTTCTATCACCTCGGCGACGTGGTCAAGTACCCCAACAACGGCAGCTGCTACAAGCTGGTGAACGTCGGCGGCAACGGCAGCGACGGCACCGACCCGACGATCAGCACCTGGTACTGGCAGCCGACCGCCTGCGGCAGCACGGGCGGTGGCGGGGGGGGCGGCGGCGGTGGTGGCGGTGGCAACACCGGCTGCACCGCGGTCGACTGGCAGGCGGGCGTGTACTACCGCCAGGGCGACGTCGTGCGCTATCCGGGCAACGGCAGCTACTACAAGCTGGTCAACGTCGGCGGCAACGGCAGCGACGGCACCGACCCGACGATCAGCACCTGGTACTGGCAGCCGACGACCTGCGGCGGCACGGGCGGTGGTGGTGGCGGTGGTGGCAACACCGGCGGCTCGTTCATCGTCAGCGAAGGCCAGTTCAACCAGATGTTCCCGAGCCGCAACGGGCTGTACACCTACGCCGGCCTGGTGAACGCGATGACCGGATGGCCGGCGTTCGCGAAGACCGGCAGCGACACGATCAAGCGCCAGGAGGCCGCGGCCTTCCTCGCGAATGTGGCGCACGAGTCGGACAGCCTGCGCGCGACGCGCGAGTACAACCAGGCGAACTGGCCGCTGTACTGCGACTCGAACAGCGGTTGCGCACCCGGCCAGCAGTACTACGGCCGTGGTCCGATCCAGCTGAGCTGGAACTACAACTACCGCGCGGCCGGCCAGGCCATCGGCGTGGACCTGTGGAGCAACCCGGACCTGGTGGCGACCGACTCGACGATCGCGTGGAAGACGGCCATCTGGTACTGGATGACCGGCACCGGCGCGGCCGGCGTGACGCCGCACAACGCGATGGTCAATTCGTGGGGCTTCGGCGTCACGATCAACGCGATCAACGGTGGCTTGGAATGCGGTGGCCGCCGTCCTGATGCAGTGCAGACGCGGATCAACTTCTACCGCAGCTTCACCGGCATCATCGGTGTCGACCCGGGTGGGAACCTGGGCTGCTGATCGACTGAGTGGGTCGGGGTGCCACACGCTGGCGTGGTGGCACCCCGCGAAGTCCCAGCTCGATTGTCGTGACGGTGATACGACAACCCGGGTGTTGTCGAGCGACCGGAAAGTTAGCGCATTTGCTAACATCCGCCATGGCGTTCGAGATCACCTATTTCCATGAGCGCGTTCTCTTTGAGATCCAGTCGTGGCCGGTTGACGTTCTCGCCGCTACGCTCGATTGGTGGAACTCCTGATGGAGCACGGCCCGAGCCTGCGCCTGCCTCACTCCCGCGCCTTCGGCGATGGGCTGTTTGAGTTGCGCCCTCGCGGGCGTTCAGGAATCGGTCGCGTAAGCGCCTCAAGGAGTTGTCGCATGGCTGACCTGAAGTACAAGCCTGTCCGTCACGATCACGACGAGTTTCTGGCCAAGGCGAAGCAACGCCCGGGCTTTGCCGAGGCGTATGAATCCCTTGAGCTGGAGTACGCGTTGGCCGCGCAGATGATCAAGGCTCGCAACAAGTCGGGCTTGACCCAGGACGCGGTAGCTGAACGCATGGGGACGACCAAGAGCGCGATCTCCAGGCTTGAAGGAGCTGGACGGCACGCTCCGTCATTGGCGACGCTGAAGAAATACGCGGCAGCGGTTGGCTGCCAACTGCAAGTCAAACTTGTGCCACTGAAGACGAGTGACGTGGACCATCCTGCGTAGCAAGAGGTCTGTCGAGGCCGGCGCCTGCGCGCCGGCCACCCACATCAAGCCAGCTTGAACGGCAACTCGCGGATCGGCTTGCCCGTCAGCGAGGCCACCGCGTTCGCGAACGCCGGTGCCAGCGGCGGCAGGCCCGGTTCACCCATGCCGGTCGGCGCGTCGCCGCTCGGCACGGTGTGCACCTCGATCTGCGGCATGTCGGTGATGCGCGGCACCACGAAATCGCCGAAGTTGCTCTGCTCGACCACGCCGTCCTTCAGCGTGATCGCCGCCCCCGGCAGGCACATCGACAAGCCCATCAGCGCGCCGCCTTGCACCTGCGCCTCCAGCGTCTTCGGGTTGATCACCAGGTTGCAGTGCACGCCGGCCGTCGCGCGGTGCAGCGTCGGCGTGCCGTCCTTCACCGACGCCTCGACCACGTAGGCCACCACCGAGTTGAACGACTCGTGCACCGCCACGCCCCAGGCGCGGCCCGGCGCGAGCGTCTTCTTGCCGTAGCCCGAGCGATCGACCGCCAGCTGCAGCGCCGCCTTGTGGCGCGGGTGCTCGTCGCCCATCAGCTTCATGCGGTAGGCCACCGGATCCTGCTTGGTGGTGCGGGCAATCTCGTCGACCAGCGTCTCCATCGCGAACGCGGTGTGGGTGGAGCCCACGCTGCGCCACCACAGCACCGGCACGTTCTGCTTCGGGTGGTGCACCGTCAGGCGCATCGGCACCGCATACGGCTCCTTCATGCCCTCGACCGCGGTGCCGTCGATGCCGTCCTTCACCATCATCGGCTCGAACGGCGTGCCGCCGAGGATCGACTGGCCGACGATCACATGGTCCCAGGCCAGCACCTTGCCCTGCGCATCGAAGCCGATCTTCGCGGTGTGCAGGTGCATCGGCCGGTAGTAGCCGCCCTTCACGTCGTCCTCGCGGCTCCACAGCGTGCGGATCGGCGCGTTGATGCCGGCAGCCTGCGCCGCCTTCACCACCGAGCAGGCCTCGACCACGTAGTCGCTGGTGGCGATCGCGCGGCGCCCGAAGCCGCCGCCGGCCATCTGCACGTGCACCTGCACGTTCTGCGGCGGCACGCCCAGCACTTTCGAGGCGGCCAGGCCGTCGAAGCCCGGCATCTGCGAGCCCATCCACAGTTCGACCTTGCCGTCGGCTGCACGCACGGTGCAGTTCAGCGGCTCCATCGGCGCATGCGCCAGGTACGGGAACACGTACTCGGCGGTGATCTTGTGCGGCGCGGCGTCGAACTTCGAGACATCGGCGTCGTACTTGCGCGCGCCCGGCTTGGTGGCCAGTTCGCGGTACTGCACCAGCTGCGCCGCGGTGTCGACCTTCTCGACGCCGCTCGCATCCCACTCCAGCTTCAGCGCATCGCGCCCCTGCTTGGCAGCCCAGTAACCATCGGCCACCACGGCCACGCCTTCGCCGCCGCGGTCCACCGGGATGCGCAGCACGGCCTTCACGCCCTTGACGGCCTTGGCCGCGCTGTCGTCCACCGATTTCAGCTTCGCGGCGAACACCGGCGGGTGCGCGACCACGGCCGTCAGCATGCCGGGCAGCCGCACGTCGATGCCGTAGCCCTGCTTGCCGCTGGACTTGGCCTTGGCGTCGAGCCGGCCGGTGGCCTTGCCGATCAGCTTGAAGTTCTTCGGGTCCTTCAGCGTGACGGCCTCGGGCACCGGCTGCTTCATCGCGGCTTCGGCGAGTTCGCCATAGCCGAGCTTCTTGCCGCCCGGGCCGATCACCACGCCGTTCTGCGTGCGCAGCGTGGCCGCATCGACCTTCCAGCGCGCCGCGGCGGCGCTCACCAGCATCGCGCGGGTGCGCGCACCGAGCTCGCGGTACTGCGTGTACGAGTGCGCGATCGAGCCGGAGCCGCCGGTGAGGTGGATGCCGAACACCGGGTCGATGTAGGCCGGGTCGTTGCTGCCGTGCGCGCTCTTGACCTTCGACCAGTCGGCGTCGAGCTCCTCGGCGAGGATCATCGGCAGCGCGGTCTGCACGCCCTGGCCGAAGTCGAGGCGGTTGATCGTGATCGTGGTGGTGCCGTCCTTGTCGATGTGGACGAAGGCCGAGGGTTGCTGCGTGGGCTTCAGGCCCGATTCAACGTTGGATCCGGGCTTGGCCGCATCCTGCGCCATCGCGCCGAGCGGGAACGCGCCGAGCGCGAAGCCGCTGACCGCGGTGAGCTTCAGGAAGCTGCGGCGCGGCAGGCCTTCAGCGGCGTCCGGGCCGCCTTGCGCATCGAGCATCGCGCGCAGGTGCTTCGGCAGTTCGAGGAGGGTGGGTTCGAAGTGCATGGCGGGCTCCTTATGCCAACGCCTTGGCGGCGTCGGTGATGGCGGCGCGGATGCGCGCATAGGTGCCACAGCGGCAGATGTTGCCCGCCATGGCCGAATCGATCTCGGCTTCGGTCGGTACCTTGCCGCGCGGCACGGTCTTCAGGAAGGCGGTGGCCGACATGATCTGGCCGCTCTGGCAGTAGCCGCATTGCGCGACGTCGTGCTTGACCCAGGCCTCGTGGACGGCCTTGCCGACCTTGTCGCTGCCGGCGGTCACGGCTTCGATCGTCGTGATCTTCTGGCCGGCGGCGGCCGAGATCGGCGTCACGCACGAGCGGATCGCCTGGCCGTTCAGGTGCACGGTGCAGGCGCCGCACAGCGCCTGGCCGCAGCCGAACTTGGTGCCGGTCATGCCGAGCGTGTCGCGCAGCGCCCAGAGGATGGGGGTGGAGGGATCGGCGTCGACCTGGCGGTTCTGGCCGTTGATGTTGAGCGTGCTCATGGCTGGCTGGCTCCCTGGTGGGTGAGGTGGGACTTCTTTGGTGAACGGAAATTCGTTTAAACGATAGCCTCGGGCGGGCCGGTCGTCAAGCGGGGCGGAGTGTCTGCCCAATCCGATAGCCGAGCGGAAGTGCAGGGTTATCCGACCGACGAGGAGGATGGACCGTTATCGCTTGATGCCGTCCCAGCACAGCCCGAAGGCCGTCGCGCGGGTGGCGTCGTCGTCCGGCAGCGTGCCGGCGCGCAGCAGGTTGGCCGTCTCGCGCACCGAGCCGGCGAAGCTGCCGATCAGCATCGGCGTCGGCACGTCCTTCACGATCTGCTGCGACTTCGCGGCGTCGAACACCGCCATCCAGCCCTGGCTCAGGCGGGCCGACAGGCTGCGGCTCGCCTCGCTGAACCACGGCGAGTTGTAGTACTGCTCGATGAAGACCATCTGCGCGTAGTGCGTCAGCCGCCGATCGAGCCAGTTGCGCCACAGGTGCTCGAAGCGGCTGCGCAACGGCGCGGCCTGGTCGTCGCCGTGCAGCAGGCTGGCGGTGGTCTCGGTCTTGGCCTGCTCGTAGAGCGCGACCATCAATTCTTCCTTCGACGCGAAGTAGACGTACAGCGTGCCGGTCGCGATGCCGGCCGCGCGCGCGATCGCCGCCATCGTCAGGCCGCTCAGGCCGGTCTGCTCGACCAGCGTGAATGTCGCCTGCGCAATGGCCCGCAGCTTGTCGTCGTCTTTGAGCTTCACCCCGGCATCATAGCCGAGTGAATATTCATTCAAAAACCGCCGTGCGCCTCACGGATTGCCGGCCGCGAGCGTGAAGCGGTGCAGGTTCCAGCCCGCCGCGTCCTGCGCCAGCGTCAGCACCTGCTGGCCGGCCGGCAGCTTCACGATGGCGGTGACGGTCGTCCAGTTCTGCCAGCCGCCGGTGGCTGGCACGTCGACGTTGCCGCTCAGGCTGCGCCCCGCGGCGTCGGCCAGGTGGAAGGCGGCCGGCGCGCCGGCGGGCGACGCGACGCGGAAGCTCACCGCATAGCTGCCCGCGCTCGGCACGTTGACGGCGTAGCGGAACCACTGGCCGCTGGCGGTCCAGCCGAGGTTGACGCCGCCCCCTTCGTCGGCGGTCTGCTCCAGGTCGACGCCGTCGGCGCGGTAGCCGTTGCCCGTGCCGTTCACCGACAGCACGTTGTAGCCGAGTGCCGCGCCGCCGCTGTTGTAGTTCGCTGCCTGCAGCGTGCCCGGCAGCGTCACCGGGCTGCCGAGGTACGGCGCATCGCTGCGCCCGAGCTGCCAGCTGTTCTGGCCCAGGCTCGCATTGAAGCCGCCCGAGCTGTTCGCGTACGCCGTGCCGCTGCCCGCGAGCGCGCTCACCGCATTGCCGGTCAGGCGCGCGCTGCCGCTCGGCGCCGGGTAGAACGGCGCGTTGGCGACGATGCCGTTGCGCCACGGCGCGATCACGGTGTTGCGTTCCAGGTCGATGTTGGTCGCGGTCGAGAAGCCGATGCCGTCGTACAGCGCGCCGACGACCACGTTGCCGACCACGTCGATGTCGTCGACCACACCGGTGTTCTGCCCGTCGCTGCCGTTGCCGATGTGCAGCGCCGGCTGGCCCTGCTCGAAGCCGTTGCCGCCGGCGCGCTCGATGCGGTTGCCGACGATGCGCGAGGCGCGCAGGTCGCTGCCGTTGACGCCGAAGCGCCCGACGCCCAGCCCGGTGTAGCGCGCGGTGTCGGCGATGTGGTTCTCGGCCACCAGGTGGCCGCTGCCGCCGTACACGCCCAGGCCCTTGCCGTTCCACGCGCCGATCAGCGTGTTGTGCGTCTGCGTGATGTTGGACATCGGCGTGTAGAACACGCGGCCGCTGCCGGTGTCGTTGTAGTTCACCGAGTTGATCGCCATCGCGTCGTCGCCGGTGCCGCGCACGAAGTTGTTGGTCGCGGTCAGGTTGTTGCCGACGGTGGCGCCCATCGACACGTTGTTCAGGTTGCAGCCGTCGGCCCAGATCGAGGTGAGCCGGTTGTCGCGCACCATGCCGCCGGTGCCCGAGGCCCAGAAGCCCGACAGCACGTGCTGCGTCCACAGCTTCTCGGCCAGCCAGTTGCTGCCGGTGATGTCCATCGCGCCGCCGGCGCCATCCACCGGCTCGCGGCTGCGCGCGTTCGAATCGAGGTGCAGGTTGCGTACCGTCGACGAGGTCAGCTGGAACAGCGCGCCCAGCCCGCCGTTGGTGTACGGCAGCGTCACGTCGCGGTAGATCGTGCTGTACCACATGCCGGCGCCTTCGATCGTCACGCCGTTGCCGACCAGGCCGCTCGAACCCTTCAGGTAGAAGGTGCCGGGCGGGATCCACAGCGTCTTGCGCTGCGCCTGCGCCTGGTTGATGCAGCTCTGGATGGCGGCGGTGCTGTCGCGCGCCTGCGGGTTGCCGGAGCCGAAGGTCGGCGCGTTGTCGGCCACCGCGCCGCAGCTCGCGATCGAGATCGAGTTGGCCGGCTGCGCGAGCGGCGGCGGCGGGTTCTCGACGTCGACCACGTCGATGTTGTAGAAGGCGGCGTTGTCGCCCGCCTCGCGCTTCAGCGAGAAGGTGCTGCCGGGGCCGATCGGCGCGCCGGTGACGAAGGCCGCGGCCTCGTCGAAGAACGCGCGCGGCCGGCCCCTGGCCGGGTCCTGGTCGCTCGCCTGGTAGCTGGCGCCCTCGTAGATCCAGCTCTGGCGCGAGTTCAGCGTGAGGCGCTGGCGGAACACGCCGTTGACATGAAGGCTCAGCGTCGCGGTGATGCCGCCACCGCCGGGCGCATCGGGAATGCTGGCGCGCACGTTGATGAAGCTGATCGGCTTGCCGGTGGTGTTGGACCACCACACCTCCTGGCCGGTGGCGGTGAGGGCGACGTAGGCATGGCCCGACGCTTCGAGCTCGGGCGCCGCGAAGCGCGTGGTGGGCGCGGCGGTGAGCGCCACCAGCCGCGCGCCGTTGACCAGCGTGCCCGATTCGGCCTCGATGCTGCGGAACGGCGTGGTCGCGCCGGCGGCCAGCGCGCCGGTGGCGACCGACACGAGGAGGGCGGCGGCGAGCGCGGCGGGGGTCTTGTCGAAAGCGTGTTTCACGGTGGAGGCCTTGTGCGCAGAGGTGGCGCGCATCATCGACCTGTGCGCACGCACACGCGCGACGCGGATGCAACGGACGTAACCGTTCGGTCCGGGCGATGGATGCTCCTTGCAAAGCCGATCGACCCCGCCGCTCGTGCGAGACTCGCGGCCGCATCCGACAGGGAGAACAAGGCATGATGCTCAGCACCCTCTTGCTCGGGCTGGCGGTGATCGCGGTCTGGGTTCCCGGCCTCCGCACGCCGTGGGGCCGCATCGCGGCCTGGCCGCCGCTGCTGGCCGGCGCGCTGCTGTCGGCCGCCGTGCAGCAACTGATCGAGTGGCGGGGCCTCGCCGCGGTGGCGGTGGTCCTGGCGCTGGCGATCGCCTCGGTTCGTGCCCGGCATGCTGGTCTGCGCCACGCCGCGAAGCTCGGCACCGTGCTGCTGTGTTTCGTGCTGGGCCTGTCGAAGCTGCCGGGCTTCGTGCCCTTCGTGTTCGTCGGCGACACGGTCGTGAGCGCCGGCGCGCCGCCGATGCGACTGGTGTTGCGCTTCGATGCCGGCATCGCGGGCCTCGTGCTGCTGGCCTTCTACGGGCGCCGCCTCGCGACCTGGGCCGAGCTGCAGGCGGTCTCGCGGCCGACCCTGCTGATCGCGTCGGCGACGACGGTGGTCGTGATGGGCCTCGGCCTCGCGATGGGCTATGTCGCGTTCGATCCGAAGTGGCCGTGGTTCGCCGCCGGCCACCTGCTGAAGATCCTGCTCGCGACCTGCGTGCTCGAGGAGATGTTCTTCCGCGGCGTGGTCCAGCAGGGCCTCGCGGACTGGGCGCCGGTGCGCGAGCGGCCCGCGCTGAAGTGGCTGCCGCTGATCGCGGCCAGCCTGCTGTTCGGCGCGGTCCATGCGCCCGGCGGCGCGGCACTGGCGGGGCTCGCGACCGTCGCCGGCCTCGGCTACGGCGCCGCCTGGCACGCCACGCGGCGCATCGAGGCCGCCATCGCCGTGCACTTCGCCGTCAATGCGGTGCACTTCGTGGCGTTCACCTACCCGGCCCTGTTGCGCGCCTGAGCCGGCGCCGCCGGCCTTCGTTCAGCGGAATGCCACGCCGCCCAGCGTCGAGCCCGCCGACGTGATCGTGGAGGCCGTCGCGGCATTGCCGCTGATCGTGCTGGCGTTCTCGAACACGAACGCGGTCGCGAGGACGCTCACGTACAGGCGGTTGTTCGCCGGGTCCACCGTCACGTACTGGATGTTGGGCACCGGCAGCGTCGCAACGATCGCGGCATTGGCGGTGCTCGCCTGCGTGATGACGCGCAGCGTGTTGTCGGTCGAGTTGGCGAGGTAGAGCACGTCGCGCTGCGAATCGATCGCGATCGAGGTGCCGCCGACCGGCAGTGCCGGCAGCGTGGCGATCTGCTGGCCGGTCGCGAGGGCGAGCCGGGACTGGCCAGCGTAGATGATGCCGCGCGTGAAGTCGAAGGTCGGCTGCAGGAGCCCATTGAACGCCTGGTTTCGATCCGGCGTCGGCGTGCCGGTCAAGGTGGCCGCGTTCTTGTAGACCAGCAGCGTGTTGTCGGCCTGGCGGTTCGTCGAGATGTACAGCGTGCCGGTGGCGCGGTCGAGCGTCAGCCAGTTCGCGCGGACGACGTCGGCCGGCAGCTTGAACGAACGCACCAGCGCGGCGCCGGCCGAGCCGCGGCTCGCCGACCCGTAGACCGAGATGCTGACCTGCGCGGCCGCGAGCGTTGCGCCGTACAGCTCGTCGCGCACCGGGTCGTACTGCAGGTTGTCGCCCGAGAACGCGCCGAACGCGAAGGTGTCGATCTTGACGCTGCCCACGGCCGGCGACAGCGTCGACAGCGCGCCGACGACGGCATGCGCCTTGTCGGGCACGAACAGCACCTTGGTGCCGTCGTTGCCGGACGAATTGCCGGCTTCGTCGCCACCGCCACCGCAGGCGGACAGGCTGATCAGCAGAACGGCCAGCGCGCTGGCGAGGAAAGGACGTCGTGTCATGGGGGTGGGAAAAGTGGGTCAGGAAAACGGGGCCATCAGGGGCCCCGTCGGCTCAGGCGTGCGTCGACTCGGTCGGCTTCACGCTGTACATCGATGCATCGCTGCGGTGCAGCGCCGACTCGATCGTATCGCCTTCGCGGGCCTCACCGAGCCCGATGCTGACCGACAGCCGCAGGCCAGGCGCGATCGACTCCCAGTCGAAGCCCGAGACCGCCGCGCGGATGCGCTCGCACACCGGCTGCGCTTCGTCCTCGGTGGTGTCGGGGAACAGGATCACGAATTCGTCGCCGGCCCAGCGTGCCGGCAGGTCGCCGTCGCGCACCTGCGAGGCCATCAGTGCGGCCACCGTCTTCAGCACGCGGTCGCCGATGCTGTGCGTGAAGCGGTCGTTGACCGACTTGAACTTGTCGACGTCGACCATCGCGACGGTGAGCGGGCGTTGCTCGGACTGCAGCGCCTGCAGCCGCGCGGCCAGTTGCTGCTCGAGATGCCGCCGGTTCGCGAGGCCGGTCAGCGCGTCTTCCAGCGACCAGCGTTCGAACTGCTTCGACACCACCAGCGCCTGCTGCAGGTGGCGCTCGCTCTGGCGCGCGCCGAGCTGCCACGCCACCATCGATTCGCGGCTGCTCATGCCCTCGGCCACCACCCGCTGCTCGCGGCGGCGCAGCGCCCGGTGCTCGCGCTGTGCCAGCACATGCTTGCCCTGCCGCTCGAAGACCTGCGCGAGCACCAGGTGGGCCCGGCACGCCAGCTGCTCGTGCTCGACGGCCAGCGCCATCTCGCGCATCTCGATCAGCTCGCGCTCGGCCGTCTCCCAGTCGTGTTGCGCCATCGCCAGCTCGGCGATGCACCAGCGCACGAACGAGTCGAGCCAGGTCATCGTGCCGGTCAGCGAACGGGCGGCGGCCTCGACCGCGAGCCGGGCGCCGGCCAGGTCGCCTTGCCAGGCCGCCAGCACGCCGGACGACGCGAGCGAGATCGTCTTCGCCATCGTCTGCAGCCCCGGCAGCACCGCCAGGCCGTTGCCGGCAAGTTCGAGCTCGCGGCACTCGCGCATCAGGCTGTCCATGCGCGCGAGGCTGGCGATGCGGCCGGTCTGGTAGCGCTCGTCGAGCAGGCGCGAGGCCTCGATCCACACCTGGTTCAGGCGCGGCTGGTAGATGCTGACCGGCGGCACGCAGCGGCGCGCGGCCTGGATCGCGAGTTCGAGGGAGGCGTCGCCGCGGTCGTGGTCACCGCTCCACGAGCAGGCGAGGCCCAGGCAGTTGTGCGCGAGCACGGACTGCGCCTGCGTCGGCAGCTTGTCGCACAGGCGCACGCACAGCAGCGCCGCCTCGACGGCCTCGGCATTGCGGCCGAGCAGCATGCAGACATGGGCCAGGGTGGTCAGCGCGTTGGCCTCGCCGTGCACGTCGCCCAGCCGCTCGAAGAGCTGGGCGGCACGGCGACTCGTCTCGGCGGCGCGCCGCAGGCGGGAGGTGACGCGGTCGCAATGCGCCAGGCACGACAGCGCACGGGCTTCGACATGCAGGTCGGTGCCCTGCGCATTCTTCAGCACCGCCTGCACGATGTTGCGCGCCGCCTGCACATGGCCGTCGTCCAGCGCGGCGTAGGCCGCGGCCAGTGCTTCGTCTGGAGACGTCAAGGGTCGGGTGGACGCGTCAGCTGCCATGCGCTTGTTCGGTGGCGAATTCGGGTGGGGGTCGTGCCCCGCGGGGAGTCCAGCGCCGATGCTAGCGGAAACGGCGCGGTATTCAATGTGCGAACTTCCTCGAAACCGCGCCTTGCGCAGGGGCAGGGCATCGCCTACGCTGCCGCGTCCTCACAGGGAGCTCCGCTGCATGTCTCTTCAACACAACCGCAAGCTCGTGCGCGACCGCGCGCTGTTCCAACACTGGGAGGGGCTGGCGGCCAGCGCCTTCGACCAGATCCCGCTGCCGCAGCTGAAGGCCGCGCAGGCCGCGCTGCAAGGGCACATCGTGCTGCCCGACAACCCCGACTACAACGCCGACCGCCAGCTCTTCAACCCGGTGTTCAACGCCTACCCAGTGGCGATCGTCTACTGCGCCGTCGAGAGCGACGTCGCGATCGCGCTGAAGCTCGCGCAGGACGTGATCCTGCCGTTCACCGTGCGCTCCGGCGGCCACTGCACGGCCGGCTTCTCGGCCGGCTACGGCGTGCTGATCGACGTCAGCGCGCTGAACGAGGTCACGATCGACGCCGCGGCGCAGACCGCCACTGTCGGCACCGGCTGCCCGTTCAGCAAGCTCGACCTCGCGCTCGACCAGGCCGGCCTGCACGTGCCGGGCGGCGAGTGCCAGGACGTCTGCATCGGCGGCTACCTGCAGGGCGGCGGCTACGGCTTCACGTCGGTCACCTTCGGGATGAACTGCGACAACGTGATCGACATGCGGGTGATGCTGGCCAACGGCCGCGTCGTCACCGCGAGTTCGGTCGCCAACACCGACCTGTGGTGGGCGATGCGCGGCGGCACCGGCGGCAACTTCGGCGTGCTGCTGTCGGTGCGCTATCAGTTGCGCCCGCTCGGCGACGTGTTCGGCTGGGCGCTGATCTGGCCGCTGCAGAGCGAGGGCGATTTCGCGAACGCCACCGGCGCGCTGATGGCACTGCAGTCGGGCTACATGCTGGCGGCGCTGCCGCAAGAACTGAACATCCAGGTGTCGCTGTGCTACCAGCCGGGCACGCAGGGCGGGTTGCCGCTGGAGCCGCAGCAGCCCTATCTGATGGTGCGCGGGCTGTATGTCGGATCGCAGGCTGACGGGCAGGCGGCGATTCAGCCGCTGTGCGACCTGCCGGGTGCGATCACGCAGTGGACCGCGATGGACACCTACTACAACCTCAACAAGGCCTTGCTGGACCAGCCCTACGGCATGCCGTGCCTGGCGCCCGACAGCCCGATGCCGTGCGAGGACAAGGCCTCGCGCTACGTGACGCGCCCGCTCGCGCCTGCCGAGTGGCGCGGGCTGCTGGAGTACTTCGTCACCGCACCGAACGAGCTGACCTACTTCTACATGGAGTTCTACGGCGGCGCGATCAACGCGGTGCCGCCGCAGGCCAACGCCTTCGTGCACCGCAGCTCGGCCTTCAACGCGGTGCTCGACGTGTTCTGGTTCGACGAGGCGCACAAGCAGGCGTCGCAGGATTTCCTGCTCGGTTGGATGGACCTGATGGCGCCGATGTGGAACGGCGAGATCTACCAGAACTACCCGCGGCCGGACCAGCCTGCTTATGGCCCGGCCTACTGGGCCGATGCGCAGGCCGGGCTGTACGCGGTGAAGCTGAAGTACGACCCGACGCACGCCTTCCGCTTCGCGCAGGAGGTCGGCCCGCTGATGCCGCCGGGCGGCGGCATCGGGCCGGTGATCGAGCTGCCGGCGTGGCTGCAGCAGTGGCTGCAGCAGCCGATCGTGCTCGACGCGCGCTGGACGGCGTCGCAATTGCAGCCGTACCAGTAAGCGTTGCCGGCAGCGGCCTCCGTCAGTCCGGCAGCGAACTGACGCTGGTGCCGATGATCTCGGCCGTCAGCACCGTGCTGAAGATGTTCTGGTCGCGGATCGTGAAGGTGCCGCTGGTCCACTGGCCTGAGAGCCAGGGCTCGGTGGGCAGCGCGCTGCCGGTGAACGAGGTGGCCGGCCCGAACAGCGACAGCCGGTAGATCACGTTGCTGCGCTTCACGCCGAACAGCGTCGCGTCGCCCGCGACCGGCAGCGGGTACGAGCTCGTGCCGTTGTCGAACACTTCCACGGTGACGCCGCCACCCTGCGTGAAATCGATCGGGCCGGAGGGCCACTGCATCGTGAGCCCGTAGGTGCTTGCGAAGGTCTCGTAGCCGAGGTAGCCCGGCAGCGTCGGGTCCGGCCATTGCGTGTACGCGGCCGGGTTCGAATCGAACACGTAGGCCCCGGTGAAGGTGGCACCGACCGGCGGCCGCGTGCCGCTCGAGGTGAGCACGCGCGCGGTGAAGTTGACGGTGACGTGGTCGGCCATGGCGGCGAAGGGCCAGGCCAGCGCTGCGCTCAGCAGCAGGATCGATGGTTTCATGCTTGTTTCCTCCCTGGATGTGGAACGCGAAGGATAGCGATCGGGTGTCGACGCGAATCCGCAATGTTGGGATGGCCGATGCGGGCCAGTCTCGACAATAATCGCCGGCTGCGTGCAGACCAGGGGATGCGACATCGACGCGAATCTGTTGAACGAACTGCGGATCGACCACCGCGAACGTGACGACGAAGGTGGCGGCGTGCCGCGCTGGGTCTGGGTGGTTCTGGCGACCGTGGTCGTGCTCGCCTTGCTCGGCGGCGGCGCCTGGTGGTTCCTCGGCGGCCGGCCGCTCGCCGTCAAGACCGCGGCCGCCACCGCCCCACGGGCCGGCGGCGGGGCCGGCGCGATCCTGCAGGCCACCGGCTACATCACCGCGCGCCGCCAGGCCACCGTCTCCACCCAGCTGACCGGCACGCTCACCGAGGTGCTGATCGAGGAGGGCGACCGTGTCGAGAAGGGCCAGGTGCTCGCGCGCCTCGAAAACGGCGCGGTGCGCGCGACGCTGAACCTCGCGCGGGCCAACCTGGCCTCGACGCAGGCCCAGGTGGCACAAGCCCAGGCGCAGCTGACCCAGGCCGCGGCCGATGCGCGGCGCCAGGACGAACTCTCCGCCAGCGGCATGACGACGAAGCAGGGCGCCGAGCAGGCCCGCACCGCGCTCGCCAGTGCCACGGCGATGCTCGAGGCGCGCCGGCGCGAATCCGATGCGGCGCGCGCGCAGGTCGCGCAGGCGCAGGTCAACTTCGACTACACCACCGTGCGCGCGCCGTTCGCCGGCGTCATCACCGTGAAGGCGGCCCAGGTCGGCGAGATCGTCTCGCCGCTGTCGGCCGGCGGCGGCTTCACTCGCACCGGCGTCGGCACCATCGTCGACATGAGTTCGCTGGAGGTCGATGTCGACGTCAGCGAGGCCTACATCGGCCAGGTCAAGCCGGGCATGCCGGTCGAGGCCGTGCTCGACGCCTACCCCGACTGGCGCGTGCCCGCGCACGTGATCGCGATCGTGCCGTCGGCCGACCGCGGCAAGGCGACCGTCAAGGTGCGCGTCGGCTTCGAACAGAAAGACGCGCGCATGGTGCCCGACATGGGCGTGCGCGTGTCCTTCCTCAGCGCGAAGCCCGCGGCCGGCGCTGACGGTGCGCCACGGCCCGCGCCCAAGGGCGTGCTGGTGCCGCCGCAGGCGCTGGCGCAGCGCGACGGCGGCACGGTGGTGTTCGTCGTCGCCGACGGCCGCGTGCAGCAGCGCAGCGTGAAGCCGGCGGCGGGCGACATCGGCGGCCAGAAGCTGTTGCCCGACGCTGTCAAGGCGGGCGAGCGCGTCGTCGTGTCGCCGCCGGATTCACTGAAGGACGGTGCGGCCGTGCGGGCCGACGACGCCGAGTGAGCTGCATTTCAACAAGACGGAACCCCCAGGAGAAACCATGGCCCAGCTGATCGAGATCCGCGACCTGTCCAAGGTGTACGAGCGTGGCCGCCAGAAGGTCGAGGTGCTGCACCACATCGACCTCGAGGTCGCCCAGGGCGATTTCGTCGCGCTGATGGGCCCGTCGGGCTCGGGCAAGACCACGCTGCTGAACCTGATCGGCGGGCTCGACGTGCCCACCGGCGGCAGCATCAGCGTCGGCGGCCAGCGCATCGACCAGCTGAAGTCGGCAGCCCTGGCCAAGTGGCGCGCGTCGCGCGTCGGCTTCGTGTTCCAGTTCTACAACCTGATGCCGATGCTGTCGGCGCAGCGCAACGTCGAGTTGCCGCTGCTGCTGACCAAGCTGTCGTCCGCCGAGCGCAAGAAGCGCGCGGCCATCGCGCTGCAGCTGGTGGGGCTGGCCGACCGCGCCTCGCACAAGCCGACCGAGCTGTCGGGCGGCCAGCAGCAGCGGGTGTCGATCGCGCGCGCCATCGTCTCCGACCCGATGCTGCTGGTCTGCGACGAACCCACCGGTGACCTCGACCGCCAGTCGGCCGAAGACGTGCTGGGCCTGCTGCGCGTGCTGAACCGCGACCACGGCAAGACCATCGTGATGGTGACCCACGACCCGAAGGCCGCCGAGTACGCCCACCGCACCCACCACCTCGACAAGGGCAGCCTGGTCGGGCAGGCCGAGCTGGCAGCATGAAGTACCTCCACCTCGTCTGGGCCTCGCTGTTCCGGCGCAAGACGCGCACGGTGCTGACGCTGGTCTCCATCATCGCGGCCTTCCTGCTGTTCGGCCTGCTCGATGCCGTGCGCACCTCGTTCTCGCAGGCCGGGCAGAGCGCCAACGGCGCGGCGCGGCTGCAGACCGGCTCGAAGCTGTCGTTCATCCAGACGCTGCCGCTGTCGCTCACGCAGCAGATCGAGCGCGTCGACGGCGTGAAGGCGGTGGCCTATGCCAACTGGTTCGGCGGCGCGTATCAAGACCCGCACAACCAGGTGTTCAGCTTCGCGGTGGCGCCGAACTACCTCGACCTGTTCCCCGAGGTCGCGGTGACCGAGGCCGAGCGCAAGGCGTTCGCCAGCACCCGCACCGGCGCGCTGGTGGGCGAGAAGCTCGCGCAGCGCTTCGGCTGGAAGGTGGGCGACCGGGTGCCGTTGCAGTCGAACATCTTCCCCGACCGCTCGGGCAGCAAGAACTGGCAGTTCGACATCGTCGGCATCCTGCATGCCACCGACAAGAAGACCGGCGGCTTCTTCGACCAGATGTTCCTGCTGAACTGGAAGTACTTCGACGAGACGACGCCGTACAACCAGGGCAACGCCGGCTGGTACGTGACGCGCGTGACCGACGTGAACCAGGCCGACCGCGTCGCGAAGGCGATCGATGCGCTGTCGGCCAACTCCGACCACGAGACGCGCACGCAGACCGAGCAGGCGGCCACCGCGTCGTGGATGAAGCAGCTGGCCGACATCGGGCTGATCGTCGGCTCGATCATGGGCGCGGTGTTCTTCACGCTGCTGCTGCTGTCGGGCAACACGATGATGCAGGCGGTGCGCGAACGCACCAGCGAGATCGCGGTGCTGAAGACGATCGGCTTCTCGGGCCGCAGCGTGCTCGCGATGGTGCTGGCCGAATCGGTGCTGCTGCTGGTGCTGGGCGGGCTGATCGGGCTGGGCCTGGCGACCGTGATCATTCCGGTGGTCAGTGCCGGCAGCGGTGGCATGCTGAACCTGCCGTCGGTCGGTACCAGCAGCTGGGTGCTCGGCCTCGCGCTGATGGCCGGCATCGGCATCGTGGTGGGCGCCTTGCCGGCCTGGAACGCGATGCGCCTGAACATCGTCGATGCCCTCGCGGGCCGCTGAACGGGAGATGCGCGTGAACTGGTTGATCAATGTGGGCTTGTTGGTGCTGCTGGCCGTCGTGCTGGCGGCTTGGGTGATGCTGCCGTGGCCGGGCGCGCTGGCGCTGGCGGTGCTGCTGGCCGGCTGGCTGCTGCTGACGCGGCGCGGCCGGCAGACGCTGTCGGTGGCCAACGTCGGCATCAGCACGCTGACGCAGCGGCTGGGCGCCTCGGGCGTGATCGTGGTCGGCATCGCCGGCGTGGTCGGCGTGCTGGTCTCGCTGCTGTCGATGGCCGAGGGCTATGCCGAGACGCTGCGTCGCACCGGCGGCACCGACAGCGTGATCGTGATGCGCGGCGGCTCGGCCTCGGAGGTGTCGTCGGTGCTGACGCGCGACAGCATCGCGCTGATCCAGCAGGCCGACGGCATCGCGCGCAACGACAAGGGCGAGCCGCTGGCCTCCGAAGAGCTGGTGGTGGCGGCCAACCTGCCGGTGAAGGGCGGCGCGCCCGATGAAACGGGCAGCGTGCAGCTGCGCGGCGTCGGCGAGCGCGCCTGGGCGGTGCGCCCGCAGGCGAAGATCATCGCCGGCAAGGCCTTCGGGCCGGGCCTGCGCGAGCTGGTGGTGGGGCAGGGCGCGGCACGGCAGTTCGCCGGGCTGGTGCCGGGCGGCACGGTGCGGCTGGGCGCGCAGACCTGGACGGTGGCCGGCGTGTTCGCGACCGGCGACGCGCTCGAATCCGAGATCTGGGCCGACGGCAACGTGGTCGCCGACACCTATCGCCGCGCCGCCAGCCGCACCTCGGTGACGGCGCGGCTGGCCGATCCGCAGTCCTTCAAGACGCTGAAGGCCGCGCTCGAATCGAACCCGCAGCTGCAGGTCGACGTGACGACCACGCTTGACTACTTCAGCAAGCAATCCGAAGGCGTGACCAAGGTGCTGCGCATCATCGGCATCACGGTCGGCTCGATCATGGCGATCGGCGCGATGTTCGGCGCGCTGAACACGATGTTCGCCGCGGTGGCGGCGCGGGCGCGCGAGATCGCGACGCTGCGCGCGATCGGCTTCTCGGGCCTGCCGGTGGTGGTGGCGGTGATGCTCGAGACGATGCTGCTGGCGCTGCTCGGCGGCGTGCTCGGCGGGCTGCTGGCGTGGGGGGTGTTCGACGGCTACGGCGCGTCGACGATGGCCGCCGGCTCGGTCGGCAAGCTGAGCTTTGCGCTGCGGGTGTCGCCCGACCTGCTGTGGACGGGGCTCAAATGGGCGCTCGCGATCGGCTTCATCGGCGGGCTGTTCCCGGCGGTGCGCGCGGCGCGGCTGCCGGTGACGACCGCGTTGCGCGAGCTCTGAGCGGGGTGCAGCCGAAGGCGGGGCGATGATCGATGCCGCGACCCAGGCCCTGGTGCTGCAGCGCTACCCGATGCTGCGCGAGTTGCCCGCCGCGCAGCTGGCGGAGCTGCTGACCGACGCCGCGCTGCTGCGCATGCCGGCCGGCAGCCTGATGTTCGACGAGAACCAGCCGTGCCGGGGCTTGCCGCTGCTGCTGTCGGGCAGCGTGCGCATCGTCAAGGCGGCGCCCAACGGGCGCGCGTTGCACTTGTACCAGGTGCGGCCGGGTGACAGCTGCATCCTGACCAGCAGCTGCCTGCTCGGCCACGCGCCGTACCACGCGCGCGGCACGGCCGAATGCGACATCGAGCTCGTCGTGCTGCCGCCGGCGGCGTTCAAGCGCCTGATGGCGCAGCTGGAGTCGTTTCGCGAGCATGTGTTCAGCAACTTCTCGCAGCGGCTCACCGACCTGATGGCCCTGGTGTCGGCGGTCGCTTTCCAGAAGCTCGACCAGCGGCTGGCGGCGCTGCTGGTGGCGCGCGAATCGCCGCTGCACACCACGCACCAGGCGCTGGCCGACGAGCTGGGCAGCGTGCGCGAGATCGTCAGCCGGCTGCTGAAGAACTTCGCGGACCAGGGCTGGCTGCGGCTCGGGCGAGAGCAGATCGAGGTGCTGGACGCGGCGGCGCTGGCGCGCTTCGTCTCGCTGTGAGGGTGGCCGCGCCGGCTGTGTGACCTGGGTCACAGAGGCCGCCGGCCGCTTGCGCCACACTGCGCCGATCGGCTTCGGCCTCGTCACCGCGTTCTCGCATGAGCATCGACTGGAACAGCTTCACCCCGTGGGCCTCGCTGGCCGGCGGCCTGGGCATCGGGCTGGCGACTGCCCTTTACCTGCTCGGCAACGGCCGCATCGCCGGCATTGCCGGCATCGTCGGGGCGCCGTGGCGGGCGCTGCTGGCGCGTGCGCCGCTGAAGGCGCATCGCGGCTCGCTGGCCTTCATCGGCGGCCTGCTCCTCGCGCCCTGGGCCTGGCGGCTGTGGGCGCCGTGGCCGGCCGTCTCGGTCGATGTCGGGCCCGGCGCGTTGATCGCGGCCGGCCTGCTGGTGGGCATCGGCGTGCGCCTGGGCAACGGCTGCACCAGCGGGCACGGCGTGTGCGGGTTGAGCCGCCTGTCGCTGCGCTCGCTGGTGAACGTGCTGGCCTTCATGGGCGCCGGCTTCGCCACCGTGTTCGTGCTGCGGCACCTCTTCTGAAGGCGGCGCCGATGGGATCCTTCATCGCGTTGCTGGGCGGCCTGGTCTTCGGCCTCGGGTTGATCGCCGGCGGCATGACCGATCCGGCCAAGGTCAAGGGGTTTCTCGACCTCGCCGGTGCGTGGAACCCGAGCCTCGCGCTGGTGATGGCCGGCGCGATCGCGGTCGGGCTGCCGGCCTTCGCGATCGCGCGGCGCCGCCGCACGGCCTGGTCCGGCGCGGCGATGGACATCCCGGGCAGCACCCGCATCGATGCACGGCTGATCGGCGGCGGCGTGCTGTTCGGCATCGGCTGGGGCATCGGCGGCTTCTGTCCGGGGCCGGCGCTGGTGGCGCTGGCCCGCGGCTGGTGGCCGGCGGCGGTGTTCGTCGCGGCGATGCTGGCCGGCATGGCGATCCACGACCGCTGGCTCGCCGCCCGCTGAGAGGAGCCGCCATGCTGGTCTTTCGCCAACTCTTCGACGCGCCGTCGTCCACCTACACCTACCTGCTCGGCGATGCGGTGACGGGCGAGGCGGTGCTGATCGACCCGGTCTACGAGCATGTGCGCCGCGATGCCGCCCTGCTGCGCGAACTGGGCCTGCGGCTGATCGCGACGCTCGAAACGCATGTGCATGCCGACCACGTCACCGGCGCGTGGCTGCTGAAGCAGCGCCTGGGCAGCCTCATCCTGTTGTCGCAGGCGGCCGGTGTGCATGAGGCCGACCGGTTGCTGGCGCATGGCGATCGAGTGGCCTTCGGTACGCGCTGCCTGCAGGTGCGCGCCACGCCTGGCCACACCGACGGCTGCCTCACCTATGTGATGGACGACGAACGCATGGCGTTCACCGGCGATGCGCTGCTGATCCGCGGCTGCGGCCGCACCGATTTCCAGCAGGGCAGCGCGGGGCAGCTGTACCGCTCGGTGCAGCAGCAGATCCTGTCGCTGTCGCCGGACTGCCTGCTGTACCCGGCGCATGACTACCGCGGGCTCACGGTGACCAGCGTGGCCGAGGAGCGCCGCTACAACCCGCGCCTGGGCGGCGACGCGAGCCTCGCAGACTTCGAGGGCTACATGACGAACCTGGGCCTGCCGCACCCGAAGCTGATGCAGATCGCGGTGCCGGCCAACCTGCGCTGCGGGCGGCCCGAGAGCGAGGCCGCGCTGCCGCAGGAGCCGACCTGGGCGCCGCTCAGCTTCAGCTTCGGCGGTGTGTGGGAGATCCAGCCGACGGCGCTGGCCGAGCGCCTGGCGGCCGGGGACGTGCAGGTGATCGACGTGCGCGAGCCGTCGGAGTTCAGCGATGGCTTCGGCCACATCCGCGGTGCGCGGCTCGTGCCCTTGCCCGAGCTGGTGGCGCGCAGCGGCGAGATCGCGCGCGATCGTCCGGTGGTGGCGGTGTGCCGCTCGGGCGCGCGCTCGGCGCAGGCGCTGGTGTTGCTGCAGAAAGCGGGTTTCAATGAGCTGGCCAACCTGGCTGGTGGCATGCTGCGCTGGCACGCCGAAGCCTTTCCGGTGGAGGGTGCAGCGCACTGGAGAAGCCCATGAACAGACCTGGTTCCGACACGGTGTTCGCCGGCTCGATTCCCGATCTCTACGACACGCAGCTGGTGCCGTTGATCTTTGCGCCGTATGCGGCCGACCTGGCGCACCGCGCGGTGCAGATCGGGCCGGCCAGCGTGCTGGAGACGGCAGCAGGCACCGGCGTCGTCACGCGCGCGCTGGCGACGGCCCTGCCCGAGGCGGTGGCGCTGGTGGCCACCGACCTGAACCCACCGATGCTGGCGCGCGCCGCCGCGGTCGGCACGTCGCGGCCGGTGCAGTGGCAGCAGGCCGATGCGCTGCAGCTGCCCTTCGAGGACGGGCGCTTCGAGCTCGTCGTCTGCCAGTTCGGCGCGATGTTCTTTCCGGACAAGGCACGTGCCTTCGCCGAGGCGCGGCGCGTGCTCCGGCGCGGCGGCACGCTGCTGTTCAACGTGTGGGACCGCATCGAGGAGAACGAGTTTGCCGACACGGTGACACAGGCGCTGGCCGTGCGCTGGCCGCAGGACCCGCCGCGCTTCATGGCGCGCACGCCGCACGGCTACTTCGAGCGCCCGGCGATCGAAGCCGACTTGCAGGCCGGGGGCTGGCGCGAGACGGTGCATGTCGAGACGCTGCGCGCGCGCAGCCGGGCCGCGTCGGCGCAGGCGGTGGCACGGGCCTACTGCGAGGGCACGCCGTTGCGCAACGAGATCGAGGCGCGGTCCGCCGGCGACTTGGCCGATGCGACGGCGGCTTGCGCCGAGGCGCTGGCCGCGCGCTTCGGGCGGGGTGCGGTCGACGGGCAGATCCAGGCACACGTCGTCGCGGTGCGCAAGGACGCGTAGCCGAGGGGCGGTGAGCGTTCCTCAGCGCAGCGAGGTCAGCCAGTCGCAACGCAGCCGCCGGGCCCGGTGCAGCCAGCGCCGCAGCGCCACATAGCGCCCGGGCACGAAGAACAGCAGCATGCACGCGCCGACCGCGACCGGCTGGCGCAGCAGCAGCGAGGCCGGCAGCCCCATCCAGCCCATCACCCAGAGCGTCAGCACGGCATCCCAGGCGTGGTACTCGACCGGCTGCAGCTCGCGGTGGCCGACATGCCACTGCTTCACGGCGTGCAATTGGTCGAGCGTCATGGTGGGGTCCCGCTGAATCAACGACTGTAGCCAGTCAGGCCGTCTTGTTCAACGCGAACGAGGCCAGCACCGTGTCGGTGACCGACGAGTTCTCGAACGCCCAGCCGGCCGCGAAATCGCCCGGCACGCCCCAGCCGTCGTACTGGTAGTAGACGATGTCCAGCCCGGCCGCCTCGGCCAGCGACATCGCGTCGGCCACCCAGCGCCCGCGGTCGGCCGACGGCGCCGCGCGAGTGCAGCCGACCTCGCCCAGCATCATCCGCACCGAGTGCGTGGCGGCGTAGTCGAGTGCCGGCTGCATGTCGATGGCCAGCGCCGCCTTGTTCCACAGCTGCGGCGCGGTGGAGTCGTTGTCGCGGGTGACGCCTGGGTAGCCCACCGTTCCTGCCGCCGGGAAGCCGCCTTCGCCCTGGTGCGTGAAGTAATGCGGGCCGTAGTGGTGGAAGCTGTAGACCGTCTTCGCGTCGCCATTGGGTTGCAGGTCGGCGAAGTTCTTCTGGTCGCCCCACACCGGCTGCACGATCACCCAGCGGTCGGCATCCACGTGCCGGATCTGCGCCAGCGCGAGCTGGTGCAGCAGGTTCCACGCGTCCTTGGCCGCCGCGTGGTTGTTGTCGATCTCACCAGCGGTGCGCCCCTGCGGCTCGTTCAGCAGGTCGAACACGATGCCTTGCACGCCGAGGTACTGCTGCGCCAGCTCGCCCCAGGCCTCGACGAACTCGGACTGCGCCGACGGGTCGGACCACAGCGCGCGGCCGTCGTCGGGCCACACGCCGCGGCTCGGCCAGTTGACGTCGAGCGTGGCCGCCAGCACCACATGCATGCGCTTCGACAGGCACCAGTCGATCAGCGTGCCCCATTGCGCGACCGAGGCCTGCAGGCGCGCGGCCAGCGGCTGGCCGGGCAGCAGCGCGGCGCCGGTCTTGAAGTCGAACGGCTGGATGAACAACCGTGCCACGTTGGCGCCGGCGGTCGGCAGCTCGGGCACGTTCTGCCAATGGCTGGCGGTGGGGTCGGTCCAGCCCTGGTCCGGGAAGATGCTGGTGCCGCGCAGGCGGGGCAGCGCGGCCGACAGCGGCGGCAGGCCGGGCGCCGGTGGCGCGGGTGGGACCGGGGCCGGCGGCACGGGGGCGGGCGGCGTGCCGCCGACGGGGGCCGGAGCGGGGCTGCTGTCGCCGCCACCCCCGCCGCAGGCCGCCAGGGCCAGCAGCACGGCGGAACTCAGACCCTTCAAGACGAAGCGGCGGCTCGCCAGATCAGCGCGCAAGACATCGGACACGTGAAACCCCTCCTGTGTTTGTGGCGGGATTGTCTCCAGAACGAGCGCCCGAGCCGACCCCCGCAAACCCAGGGAATCAGTAAGCGGCTGTGAAGCGCTTGCGGATGTGTTTCGGCGTCTCGATCTCGTCGACGATCGCGACCGCGAGGTCGGCCACCGACAGGCCGGCCGGCTTGTCGCCATCCATCAGCAACTCCTCGGTACCGATGCGGAATTTGCCGGTGCGCGGGCCTGGCGCGAGCAATGCGGCGGGCGACAGGAAGGTCCAGTCCAGCGCGCTCTCGTTGCGGATCTGGTTCAGCGCTTCGCGGGCGGCCAGTGCGCCCTGCTTGTATTCGGCCGGGAAGTGCGGCGTGTCGACCAGCTGCACGCCGGGCGCGACGAACAGGCTGCCGGCGCCGCCGACGATCAGCACGCGCTTGACGCCCGAGCGTTTGACGCCGTCGACGATGGCGCGCGTGCCCTCCAGGAACATGTCATGGATGCGCGGCTCGCTCCAGCCCGGGTTGTACGAATCGATCACGGCGTCATGGCCTTCGACTGCGGCGGCCACCTGGGCGGCGTCGAGCGCGTCGGCCTTCACGACCTTGAGGCCGAGCTGCGCGGGCAGCTTGGACGGCGTGCGTGCCAGCGCGGTCACCTGGTGGCCGCGCGACAGCAGTTCTTTCAGCACCTCGGTGCCGACGAAGCCGGTGGCACCGATCAGGGCGATCTTCATGGCGTGTTCCTGGGAGTGGTTGTCGATGATGGGATGATCCCGGCTTCACAATGGGCGCGCCAGTCGCTCATTTCGAACAACATTCTTTAGCTGTGCTTCACGACCATGGATGACCTTCGCCGCATGGCCTTGTTTGCCGAGGTGGTGCGCCACGGCTCGATGAGCGGCGCCGCACGGGCGCAGGGCATGAGCACCTCGGCGGTGAGCCAGCAGATGCGTGCGCTGGAGCAGGGCAGCGGTGTGACGCTGCTGCACCGCTCGACGCGCAAGCTGACGCTGACCGATGCCGGTGCGCGCTTCGCCGAGCACTGCCGCGCGATGGTGGACGCCGCCGAGCAGGCGCGCCGGCAGTTGACGCTGGCGCACGATGCGCCGACGGGCGAGCTGCGGATCTCGGCGCCGGTGGGCTTTGCACGCTACATCGCGCCGGCGCTGGCGCCGCTGCTGGCCGGCCACCCGGCGCTGACGCTGCGGCTGCTGGTGGACGACGCGATGATCGATTTGATCGACGCGCGCATCGACCTCGCGTTGCGCGCCGGGCGCATGCCCGATTCGACGCACGTCGCGCGGCGGCTGTGCAGCTTCTCGTGGATCCTGTGCGCCGCACCGGCCTACCTGCACCGCCACGGCACGCCGCAGGCACCGAAGGAATTGCTGGCGCACCAGTGGATCGTGCTGTCACGCGACGGCACGGTACTGGCGTTCGAGATGCGGCGCGCCGAGGGCGAGCACGAATCGCTGCGGCTGGAGGCGCGCATCACCAGCAACAACCAGTTGAGCCTGCAGCAGATGTGCCTGGCCGGGCTGGGGGTCGCGCTGCTGACGCGGGCGGATGTGGATGAGGACCTGCGCGCGGGGCGCTTGGTGCAGCTGATGCCCGACTGGCAGATGCCGGGAATTCCGGTGTGGGCCGTGACGCCGCAACGCGATGGTCAGCCGGCGAAGGTGCGGCACGCGGTGGCGGCGTTGGAGGAGTTTCTGGTCGCGGTGCCGGGCGCATCGGCCTGACCCCTCACGGATTCAGCACGGCGCGATCGACATGGCGAATGTCGGTCTTCCCACAAAACGCCATCGTCGTGTCCAGCTCCTTCGCGATGACCTGAAGCGCCTTCGTCACCCCGGCCTCGCCCATCGCGCCGAGACCGTAGATGAAGGAGCGGCCGATCATCGTGCCTTTGGCACCCAGGGCCATCGCTTTGAGAACGTCCTGGCCTGAGCGGATCCCGCCGTCCAGCCAGACCTCGATGCGTGACCCCACCGCGTCGACGATGCCCGGGAGGGCTTCGATCGACGACAAGGCGCCATCGAGCTGCCGCCCGCCGTGGTTCGACACGATCAGCGCATCCGCGCCGGTGTCGGCTGCGAGGCGGGCGTCTTCCGCATCCAGGATGCCCTTCAGGATCAGCTTGCCGCCCCAGCGCTTCTTGATCCATTCGACGTCGGCCCAGCTCAGCGCCGGGTCGAACTGGTCGGCCGTCCACGAGCCCAGCGAGGACATGTCGGCCACGCCCTTCACATGCCCGACGATGTTGCCGAACGTGCGCCGCTGCGTGCACAGCATCGCCATGCACCAGCGCGGCTTGGTCGCCAGGTTGATCAGGTTCGCGATGGTCGGCTTCGGCGGGGCCGACAGGCCGTTCTTCAAGTCCTTGTGCCGCTGCCCGAGGATCTGCAGGTCCAGCGTCAGCACCAGCGCGCCGCACTTCGCGGCCTTGGCGCGGTCGATCAGCCGCTCGACAAAATCCCTGTCCTTCATCACGTAGAGCTGGAACCAGAACGGCGCCTTGGTGTTGGCGGCCACGTCCTCGATCGACGCGATGCTCATCGTCGACAGCGTGAACGGCACGCCGAACTTCTCGGCCGCGCGCGCGGCGTGAATCTCGCCGTCGGCATGCTGCATGCCGCACATGCCGATCGGCGCCAGCGCCACCGGCATCGCCACGTCGACGCCGATCATCTGCGTGCGCAGCGAGCGGTTCGCCAGGTTGACGGCCACGCGCTGGCGCAGCTTGATCTTCTGGAACTCGCTCTGGTTGGCGCGGTAGGTGCCCTCGGTGTACGAGCCGGAGTCGGCGTAGTCGTAGAACATGCGCGGCACGCGTTTCTCGGCGAGCACGCGAAGGTCTTCGATGCAGGTGATGACGGGCATGGGGTCTCCGGTTCGGGGCAACCGGAGATGCTAGCCGCCGGGCTGGCCTTGGATGCCGGAAAGATCTTCCGGACTAACCCGAAACCTGCGCCGCAACCAACGCTCTCGCTTCGGCCAACGCTTCGCTCGCCACCGCACCGCAGGTCTCGCGCAGCCACTGCGCAAAGGCCGGCGCCGCGCCTTCGGCTGCATGCGGCAGCAGCCGGTATTGCCGCGTCGGCGTCGTGGCCAGCGCGAACAGCGGTCGCAGCGCACCGCTCGCCAACCAGGGCCGCGCCAGGCTCGGCCGTGCCAGCACGACGCCCTGGCCGCTGACCGCCGCCTCCAGCGTCAGCCCCAGGTCGACCAGCTTCGTGCCGTGGATCGGCTCGCCCCAGTCCAGGCCCGCGGCGCGGAACCACGGCGTCCACGGTTCGATCGGCGTGCGCAGCAGCGGCGCCTCGGCCAGGTCGGCCGGCGTGCGCAACGGCGCCAGCCGGGCGATCAGCGCGGGCGCGGCCATCGCCATCACGACGTCCTGCATCAGCGGCGCTGCGTCGGCCGGTGTGTCGTCGAGGTGCCGCACCTCGATGTCCGCCTCGCTGCCCGCCACGTCGAGGAAGGGGATCGACAGCACGATCTCCAGCTCGACTTGCGGATGCGCCTCGGTGAACTGCTGCAGGTGCGGCACCAGCACCTGGCGCGCGAAGGTCGGTGGCGCGGTGATGCGCAGCCGCCGCACCTGCTGCGCGGCGCGCTGGTGCAGCGGCACCGCGGCGAGCAGCCCGAGCGCCGTCGCGACCTGCGCCAGGTACTCCTTGCCGGCAGGCGTCAGCACCAGCGCCCGCGCCGAGCGCGCCAGCAGCGGCGTGCCGAGCAGTTCTTCCAGCGTCGCGATGCGCTTTCCGATCGCACTCGCCGTCACATGCAGTTCATCGGCCGCGCGCTCGAAGCTGCCGAGGCGGGCGGCGCACTCGAAGGCGCGCAGGCCGTCGATCGACGGGTAGCGGAGGTCGGGCAGGTTCATGAAGCGCGATGATAGGCCGCTCGCAGGCGCATCGAATCCGTTCGTTGACAAACGAATTCATTTGAATACACTGGATCGCAACGGAACAACTGCGAAGGAAGCGTCATGGTGAGAACCGCGTCCATGGAGCCGGTGTCCGCGCGATTGCCCGGCGACATCTACCTCTGGCTGGCCGGCCTGGAGATCGAAGGCGCGCCCACCAACAGCGACAAGGTGCGGGTGCTGCTGTCCCAGCTGAAGCGCCAGTACGACGGTGCCTTCGACTACGCTGCTGCCCATGCCTGGGTGCGCGACCTGATGGGCGGCCTGCGCGACGGCCTGGTGGCCGCCGAGCGCGAATCCGGCCGACACTCCGACCTGCTGGCCGCTTCTCTGGAGCAGCTGACCTCCACGCTCGCGCTGGTGGTGTCGTCGCGCCCCGCCAATGCTGGCGAGGCGCGCGCGCTGGAAGACGCGCTGGTGCGCCGCCTGTTTGCGATGGCCGATGGCCTGCTGCGCCAGGGCGCGACCAGCGAGGCATCGGCTTTCGATCCCGGCGTGGTGCGGCGACACTGGAAGAGCACGCTCGAACTCGCCCAGCTTCTCAACGACAAGCAAGGAGGTCCCCATGGCTGATTCCCTGAAGGCGCGCGTCGGTCGCGTCATCGTCGGCAGTGCCCATGCGCTGCTCGACCGGCTCGAAGGCGCCGCTCCCGAGGCGATGATGGAGCAGGCGCTGCGCGAAATCGACAAGGTGGTTGACGAGGTGCGCCACGAGCTGGGCACCGCCGCGGCCAACCGCCACCTGGCACAGCAACAGCACGCGCTGCTGAACCGCCGCCACACCGAGCTGTCGGCCCACATCGACGAGGCGATCGCGCAGTCGCGCGAAGACCTGGCCCGCGTCGCGGTGGCGCGCCAGCTCGACATCGAGGCCCAGATCCCGGTGCTCGAGCGCTCGCTGGCCGAGCTGTCCGGCGAAGAGACCGAGCTCACCGGCTACGTCAACGCGCTGCTCGCCAAGCGCCGCGAGATGACCGAGGCGCTGCAGAACTTCCGCGCCTCGCGCAAGGCGGTGGCCGGCGGCACGGCACATGCCGCCACCACGCGCAGCAGCGAGCGCCGGGTCGAGGCCGCCAGCTCCGCCTTCGATCGCATCTACCAGCGCGAGACCGGCTTGTCGCCGGCCGCGGCCGGTACGTCGATCGAGCATGCCGCGCGACTGAAGGAGCTGGAGGACATGGTGCTGAACAACCAGATCGAGGAACGCCTGATGAAGCTGAAGGCGACCCAGGCATGAACCTCCTGACGGCGCCGCAGACCGTGCCCTTCGGTGCGGCTTTCGTGGTGATGCTCGGTCTCGCGGTGCTGGAGCTGGTCGGCCTGCTGTCGTCGTTCAGCCCGAGCGAGTGGATCGACCACTCGCTGCTGCCCGAGCCCCATTCCGACGCCGCCCTGGACGGCGTGCTGGGCTGGCTGCACCTGGGCAAGGTGCCGACGCTGATCCTGCTGGTGCTGCTGCTGGCCGGCTTCTCGATCTGCGGCTACCTGGTGCAGATACTCGCCTCGGGCGTCAGCGGCGCCTACCTGCCTGGCCTGGTCGCCTCTGTGCCGGCCGGAGCCGGCGCCATCGCGGCGGTGCGCCTGCTCGGCGGCGCGCTCGGGCGGATCATCCCGCGCGACGAAAGCTCCATCGTCAGCGAACGCGAGTTCATCGGCCGCGTCGCCACCATCACCTGCGCGTCCACCCGCGACGGGCTCGCGTCGCAGGCGCGGCTGCGCGACGCCCACGGCCGAGCGCATTTCCTCCTGGCCGAGCCCGACGTCGCAGGCATGGCGCTGGCCGACGGCATGGAGGTGCTGGTGGTGTCGCGCGTCGGCAGCATCTACAGAGTGATCGCAAACCCGCACCCGACGCTGATGTAGCGTGCGGGGCACCCACAACGTTTCGGATCCATCGAGGAGGAGGTCATGGTGAACAGTCTGATCGAGATCGGCGTGCTCGCCGCCATTGCGCTGCTGGCGATCGTGTTGATCGGCCTGGTGCTGGCGCGGCTCTACAAGCGCTCCACGAAGGAAACCGCGTTCGTTCGCACCGGCCTGGGCGGCCAGAAGGTCATCATGGACGGCGGCGCCATCGTGCTGCCGGTGTTCCATGAACTGGTGATGGTGAACATGAACACGCTCAAGCTTGAGGTGCTGCGCCGCGAGCGCGAGAGCCTGATCACGAAAGACCGCATGCGCGTCGACGTGATCGCGGCGTTCTTCGTGCGCGTCAAGCAGACCGCCGAAGCGATCAGCACCGCGGCCCAGACGCTGGGGGCGCGCACGCTGAGCCCGAACGAGCTGAAGGCGCTGGTCGAGGACAAGTTCGTCGATTCGCTGCGCGCGACCGCCGCGACCATGACCATCCAGGAGCTGCAGGACAAGCGCCGCGAGTTCGTGCAAGCGGTGCAGAACGCGGTGGCCGAAGACCTGGAGAAGAACGGGCTCGAGCTCGAGTCCGTCTCGCTGACCAGCCTGGACCAGACCGACAAGCAGTTCTTCAACCCGAACAACGCCTTCGACGCCGAGGGCCTGACGCGGCTGACCGAGCAGACCGAGTCGCGCCGCAAGCAGCGCAACGACGTCGAGCAGGACACCGAGATGCAGGTGCGCACCAAGAACCTCGATGCATCGCGCCAGAAGCTGCTGATCGAGAAAGACCAGGAGTTCGCGACGCTGACCCAGCAGCGCGAGATCGAGATCGCGCGTGCCGAGCAGATGGCGCAGATCGCGCAGCAGCAGGCCGAGCGCAGCCGCGAAGCGGAGACGGTGAAGATCGAGGCGGAGCGCCAGGTGAGCCAGAAGCGCATCGTCGCCGAGCGCGAGATCAAGGCGGCCGAGATCGAGAAGAACCTGGCCGTGCAGACGCGCACCATCGAGAGCGAGCGCCAGACCGAGGTGCAGCGCGCCGAGCAGCGCAAGCAGGTCGAGATCGCGCGCCAGGACACGCAGATCGCGATCGCCAACAAGTCGCGCGAGCAGTCGGACGCCGATGCCGCGGCCAACGCGGCACGCGCCGAAGCGGTGAAGTCGGAAGAAGGCGTGACGACGGCGCGCGAGGTCGCGGTGGCCGAGCGCCTGAAGGAGATCGAGCTGATCGAGGCCGACAAGACCGCCCAGCAGAAGGCGATCGCCGTGAAGGTGGCCGCCGCGGCCGAGAAGGACGCGACGGTCGATCGCGCCGAGGCGATCCGCATCGAGGCCGCGGCGCGCCAAGCGGCGGCGCTGGCCGAGGCCGAGGGGCGGCGCGCGTTGAACGACGCGCTGAATACGCTGTCGTCGGCCCAGATCGACCTGCAGGTGCGCATGCAGCTGCTGCAGCAGCTGCCGCACATCATCGCGCAGGCCGTCAAGCCGATGGAGCAGATCGAGTCGATCCGCATCTTCCAGGTCAATGGCCTGGGCCAGGGGGGCGAGGGGAGCGGCGCGGCGGGATCGGCTCAGGCCGGCGGCGGTGGCACCGGCACCTTCCCGGAACAGGTCGTCAATTCGGCACTGCAGTACCAGATCGCCAAGCCCATCATCGACGCGGTGATGAAAGACGCCGGCCTGAACAACCAGGGCATCACCGGCATCAGCGAGTCGATCGCGGCGATGTTGCCGCCGACGCGGCACACCGACACTGCGTCGTGAGGTCGTGACGTTCAGGCGCCGCGGCGCTTGCGCGGCACGAAGTTGAGCTTGCCGGTCGCCTTCAGCGCCTCGGCGCTCACCTGCACCGGCTGCGCCGGCTGGTCCTGCAGCTGGTCCGGGTGCCACAGCACCAGCTGCGCCGCGCCCTCGGGCACGTTGTCGATGCGCGCGATGCCGTTCTCATCGGTCTTCGCGAACCACGGCGTGTCGGTCACGTACACCTGCCCGCGCATCGATGCATGCAGGTGGCAGCCGAGCCCGATCGGGCCGGCGGTCTCGACCTTGATGTCGGCCTGCGAGCTGCCGGTCTTCTTGGTGCGCGCGGGCGCCGGCTTGTCGTCGCCGTACTCGGAAACGCGGCCACTGGGCGCCGGCGCCGACTCCGCGGCATCCAGCCGCATCTCGAAGCTCTTCACCGCCGGCATGCTGCCCAGCGGCCCGCTCGGCACCGAGCGCACATGGTGGTCGTAGCTGTCGCGGTTCAGGAAGCGCAGCGTGCTGCCCGCCGGCACCACGGTCAGGAAGGGTGCGAAGCGCAGGTTCTCCTGCGCGATCACGACCGGCGCCGCGGCCGGCTTCAGCAGCGGCTTGATGGCCGGCTCGATCAGCACGACGGTGTCGACGACCGGCTTGCCGTCGGCATCGGTCACGAGGACCTGCACGCTGGCGGCCTGCGCACTCAGCGCAACGAGGGTGGTCACGGCGAGCGCGACGGCACGGGGGATCAGTTTGAAAGAGGTCATGGGGTGCTTCAGTGTCCAGGTCATGGCGGTTCAGGGTGTGTTGATGATGTCTCGGTGCATCGGTGCGAGCTTCGCGAGCAGCTTGTTCTGCGCGGTGAACGCGATGCCTTGCGCGTCCATCGCCTGCTGCAGCACCTCGACCAAGGCGTTGAAGTTGTTCTTGTTGATGTCCATGCCGGCATGCGCCTGCTTCATGTCCGGGCCCTTGCGCCTGCACGGGCCGCCCGAAACCTCGCAGAACTGCGTGACCAGCTCGGCCTTCACGTGCGCCTGGTCGACGTCCTTGAAGAACGGGTTCATCCGCGGGTCGGCCAGCAGCCGGACCATGAAGTCGTCGACCAGCTTCACGAGGCCGGGCTGCGCGCCGAGCTGCTGGTAGAGCGCGTCGTCGGTGGGGGTGGATTGGGCTCGTGCGTTGCCGGCGGCGAGCATGACGCCCAGCAAGACGGCATGTGCCAGGGCAGAGAAGATGCGGTTCATGAGGAATCTCCTGGCAGGTTCAGAACGCGATCTGCGCCGACACATACGCGCCACTCTGCCGGCGCGTCACGACGCCCGGCACGATCTTGCCGAGGTCGACGTAGGCAGCGGTCAGCGAGAAGTTCTTGCACGGCGCCCACGCGATGAACAGGTCGGCCCAGTCGTCCTCCTTCAGCGCGCCGGCGCCGAGCGCGGTGTTGTGGCGGAAGTTGTCCGGCTTGGCGCGGTACTCGATGCCGGCCGCGATGTTCTTGCTGAACAGGTACGCCAGCGACACCTCGGGCTGCAGCCGGTAGCTGTCGTGGTCGGTGGCGCCGAAGCCGAGCAGGCCGTTCTGGTTGGCCTTGGTGGCGCGCAGCGTCAGGTTGACGAGCACGCCCTGCCCGAGGAACAGCTTGGTCGCGCTGACGTAGAGGTCGGTGCCGCTGTCCTTCGCACCGAACGCGGTCAGCACGTCGGCCAGCGGCCCGGAATGGGCCTTCTTGTACTGCAGGCCGACGGCGACCTGCGGCATCCAGCTGTCGCTGTCGAGCACCGCGTCGCCGGCCACGCGCAGCTTCAGGCCGACGATGTCCTGCTTCAGGCGCAGGTCGTTGAACGAGGGGTCGCCGAGCACGCCGGCCAGCGCGCCGCCGACCGGGCCGGTGTCGAAGTCCTGGTGGGCCAGCGAGAGTTCGACGCGGTCGTCCCAGGCGATGGCGACGCCGTAGTCGCTCAGGCCGTAGTCCTGCGTCTTCACGCGGGTCGCGAAGGCCGAGCCGCCGAACTCGCGGGTCGTGCCGTAGCCGCCGGTCACCGCCCACGGCGTCAGCCCGCCGCCGGCCGCACCGTCGATGCTGCTGACGCCGCCGGTCAGCAGCAGCTTGCCGCTGTGCGTGCTGCTCTGGGCCAGCACCGGCGCGGCAGCGACGGCGAGTGGAATGGCGCAGGCGAGCGCCAGTCGATGCAAGGGCATGGGGTCTCCTCAGGTGTCGTGCCGGGATCTACGTACCGAGGTCGGCCACGGATGCAGTCTGCCGATCGCGCAGAGATGCATCGTCCATCGAACGTGAATTGTTGGCAATAAGGGCGTGGGCCTACGGGTCTTGCTGGTCGAACAGCGGCATCGGCGCGTAGACAGGCTCGGGCTCGTGCACCTCGGGCGGGGCCGTCTTCGGCGTGACCAGCTCGCTCAGCGTCGCCAGGTTGCCGGCGCGCACGCCGAGCAAGCGCAGCCGGCGCGACAGGTCGACGCGCTTCAGGCATTCGCCCGCCGCGCGGCGGATCGTGCGTGCATCCATCGTGTGGGCCGGCAGCGTCAGGTCGCGGGTGACGATCTTGAAATCGTCGAAGCGCAGCTTGATGCCGATGGTCTTGCCGGCGTAGCCCTTGCGCGCCAGGTCGCCGGCCAGCTCGACGCACAGCTCGGTGAAGATCGCCGACAGCACCGGCCGGTCGCGCACCGCGTGCAGGTCGCGCTCGAAGGTGGTCTCGCGGCTGATCGATTTCGGCTCGCTGTAGGTGACCACCCCGCGCTCGTCGCGGCCGTGCGCCGCCTCGTGCAGCCACGCGCCGTAGCTCTTGCCGAAGTGCTCGACCAGCCACACCGGATCGGCCGCGGCGATGTCGCCGATGGTGTGGAGTCCGAAACCGGCCAGCTTCTCGCTCGCCTTCGGGCCGATGCCGTTGACCTTCTTCGCGGCCAGCGGCCAGATGCGCGCCGGGATCTCGTCGAGCGACAGCAGCGTCAGGCCGTTCGGCTTGTCGAGTTCGGAGCACAGCTTGGACAGCAGCTTGTTCGGCGTGATGCCGACCGAGCAGGTCAGCCCGGTGGCGTCGAACACCGCATCCTTCAGCGCCTGGCCGAGGCTGCGGCCGGCGTCGTGCTGCGCGCCGGGCACGTCGGTCAGGTCGATGTAGATCTCGTCGATGCCGCGGTCTTCGACCAGCGGGGCGATCTGCCGCACCGCCGCCTTGAACAGGCGCGAGTAGCGGCGGTATTCGTCGAAGTCGACCGGCAGCAGGATCGCGTCGGGCGCGAGCAGGGCCGCCTTCATCATGCCCATCGCCGAGTACACGCCGAGCGCACGCGCCGCGTAGGTGGAGGTGGTGATGACGCCGCGGCCGGTGTAGTCGCGCAGCTTCGCGTAGCGCCAGCTGCCGTCGGCCAGCTGCCGCGGCTTGCTGTCGCGCCCGCCGCCGATCACCACCGCCTGGCCGCGCAGCTCGGGGTAGCGCAGCAGTTCGACGGACGCATAGAAGGCGTCCATGTCGAGGTGGGCGATCAGGCGTCGGGTCATGGGGGTGGCTGTACGAAACCACAGTATCTCGCGGCGCGCTATTCTCGCGCCAATTCGCTCGCGCCAAATTGTTCGCCCCTTCCATGCTGGATTTCCAAGCCCCGCCCATCGATGCGGCCCGCATGCGCCGCGCCGGCCGCGACCTGTTGTCGCTCGCGCTGATGGACGCCCGCAACCATTCGCTGCGCTGGCTGCAGGCCTTCGAGAACGCGCGCGTCGAGGTGCCGGAAGCGCTGCGGCCCGAGGTCGATCCGCCGCTGTGGACGATCGGCCACCTCGGCTGGTACCAGGAGTACTGGATCGGCCGCAACGTGCAGCGCCACCGCGGCGAGCAGTGCGACGAACGCGCGCCGCGCCTCGCGTCGATCGAGCCCGGTGCCGACGGCTGGTTCGACGCCTCGCTCGCGCCGGTGGCCACGCGCCGCGCGCTGGCGCTGCCCGACGCGCAGGCGGTGCGCCACTACCTGGCGGAGACGCTGGAGACCACGCTCGAGCTGCTGGAGCATGCGCACGACGGCGACGCCGCGCTGTATTTCTTCCGCCTCGCGCTGTTCCATGAAGACGCGCATGCCGAGGGCCTGGCGGTGCTGTCGCAGCAGCTCGGCTTCGACGCCGGGCTGTGGCCGGCGCCGTCGACGCTGCCGTCGCGGCCGCCGCTGCTGTTCCCGGCGTCGCGCGCGCGCATCGGCAGCGAAGCGGGCGAGGGCTTCGCGTACGACAACGAGCAGCCGGCGCACGACGAGCCGTTGCCCGAGTTCGAGATCGATGCGCAGGCGGTGAGTTGGGCGCAGTACGGCGAGTTCGTCGAGGATGGCGGTTACGACGAAGCGCGCTGGTGGACGCCCGAAGGTTGGGCCTGGGTGCAGGCGGGCGGGCGGCGCAGCCCGCTGTACGTCGACCAGATGCGCCAGGGCGTGTTGCAGCAGCGCTTCGGCCGGCTGACGCGCGTGCCGCTGGCGCAGGCTGCCCTGCACATCAGCTGGTACGAGGCCGATGCCTGGTGCCGCTGGGCGGGCAGGCGCTTGCCGACCGAGGTGGAGTGGGAGCATGCGGCGCGCAGCGGCGAATCGCGCGGCTTCCGCTGGGGCCAGGTGTGGGAATGGACGGCAGGCCGCTTCCGGCCGTATGCGCATTTCGAGCCGGGTCCGGACCGCGGCCACACGATGCCCGGCTTCGACGACCGGCATCGCGTGCTGCGCGGCGCGTCGTTCGCGACGCGCGAGCGGCTGCGGCATCCTTGCTATCGGAATTTCGAATTGCCGAGCTGCGATGTGCAGTTCAGCGGCTTCCGGAGTTGCGCTGCGTAGAACCTACAAGCCTGCAAAAAACGCCAGCGACGGCGCGAAGAAATACTCCCCGCCTTTCAGCGTCACGAAGCCCGACATGCGCTGTGCCAGCGTCGGCGCCTGCGCATCGCCCCAGCCGGCGTGGTGCCGGTGCTTCACCGCGCCGCCCTGGCCGGCCAGCGGGTCGATGCCGGTGTGGCCGAGCACGAAGCCCTCGTCGTTGGCCCGGTTCGCCTGCGAGAACTCGAACTGCTCGACGATGCTCGCCTGGCAGGCCATGAACAGCAGCCCCACGCCATGCGACGGCGCATCGCTGAAGCGCATCTGCGCATCCTGCCGCCGCTCGCCATACGGCATGCTGCGGCGTGCCATCAGCCGCGCGCGCTCGGCCGCGGCGTCGATGCCGAATTCGCGCACCGTGTCGCCACGCGGGTTGGTCTTGCGGATGTGCGCATGGAACGGGCAGCGCAGCCCCTGCGGATCGTCGGCGTAGTCGAAATCGCCGGCCTGCGGCGGCGCCAGCCCGTCGTGGCCCTGCAGCGCGAGCGGCGTGCCGTCGGCGAAGCGGCCCACCAGCATCGCGCCGGCCAGCGCCGCATCGGCCGCCGCGCCGAGCTTGCGCAGCCCGCGCGCCAGCGCGGCCTCGGCCTGCCGGAAGGCGTGCACGTTCTGCTCGAGCTTGCGGCAGACCACGTACGAGCCGTGCGCCGCAGGGTCGTCGACCGACGGGTCGCGCACCAGCACCTGGCCCAGCGGGAAGCGCGGCGACCATCGCTGGCTGTCCCCGCGGCGCAATGCGTCGCGGGCGAGGTCCTCCTCGATCATCAAGGGCTGGCTGAGGCCAGAGACGAAGCCGAAATGCTCGAGGCCCTCGCCGCGCGCGTTGCGCCAGGTGCGGGCGTGCTCGATGCCGAGCAGCTCGACACCGTCCGGCAGCGCGGCCGTCCAGGCGGCGAGCTGCGCGTCGACCTGCGGCGCATCGCCGGCCAGCTGCACCAGCGCATGCACCTCGCCGCGCCACGCCGGCTCCCAACCGGCGTGGTCGGGGTCGCGCAGCATCGGCTGCCGGTCCTTCAGGCCTTCGGTGAAGGCCGGGTCCGACGGCCAGCGTTCGCGCGGCACCTGCAGCGCACGGTAGCCGCTCGCCGACAGCAGGCACGCGACGAAGGGTGGCGTCTGCAGCGGCGTGCCGGCCGCGCGCGCGGCACGCACGCGCCCGGCATCGGCGAGCTGCACATCGGCGCGGCTGAGCTGCGGCAGCAGCCCGCGCAGCAAGGCGCGCCCGGCAGGTGCCTGCCGGAAGCGCAGCAGCAGGTGCGCCGCGTGCGGCCGGCCGTGGCCCTTCAGCAGGTTGCCCTGCAGCTGCGCCAGCAGCGTGCGCTCGGCGGCGGTGATCGTGGCCAGCGAGAGGGTCTTGCTCAGGTCGACGACCGGCGGGGGCATGGGGGGTCCTGGTGAGGCAGCAACGACAGCGTGCCTTCACGCCGCGTTCACGGCATCCCCAAGTTCGCGGAAATCGAACCCCCCAGTTTGTCGATGTCAGGGGCTGTCAGCTGAGCGGTGCGAGCGCGGTGTAGTCGACCGCCTGCTCGCCGCGGCAGAAGCCGTACAGCTGCAGGCCCGACTGCCGCGCGATGTCGACCGCGAGCGAGGTCGGCGCCGAGATCGCGGCCAGCGTGCCGACCTGCAGCCGTGCGCACTTGCGCACCAGCTCGTAGCTCGCGCGGCTCGACATCACGACGAAGCCGGGCTCGCCGATCCGCCCCGCCAGCGCGCGCCGGCCGAGCAGCTTGTCGAGCGCGTTGTGGCGGCCGACGTCTTCGGTCACGTCGAGCAGTTCGCCCGCCGGCGTGGCCCAGCCGGCCGCATGGCAGGCGCCGGTCACGGCGTTCAGCGCCTGCCGGGCCGGCAGCGCGCCGAATGCGCGCAGCACCACGTCGGCCGGGATCAGCGCGTGGTCGGGGAGGCGTTCGGTGGGCATCAGGTCGAGCTGCGCGAGGCTGTCGATGCCGCACAGGCCGCAGCCGGTGCGGCCTTCGAGCGAGCGCTTGCGGTCTTTCAGCGCGGCGAACGCGCGCGCCGACACCGTCAGGTGCACCTCGCAGCCGCGCGCATGCGCCATCACCTCGATGTCGCGGCATTCGTCGCGGCTGGCGATCAGCCCTTCGGACAACGCGAAGCCGAGCCCGAAGGCCTCCAGGTCGGTCGGCGTGGCCATCATCACCGCATGCGACAGGCCGTTGAAGACCAGCGCCACCGGCGACTCCACCGCCACGTTGTCGCGCCGCTCGCTGGCCACCGCGCCGACGTGGCGCAGCACCGAGAGCGCCTCGGTGGGCGGCAGGCTGTCGGGCAGGTCGCAGGTGTCGGGGTCGGGATGCGGGATGGGCAGGCTCATGTCAGGCGCCGTGCGGCGTCGGTCGCGAAGGCCCGCCATTGTCCGGCCTCGTCGACCTGCAGGCGCACCCAGCCGGGGCCGACCGCGTCGCCGATGCGGGCATCGCTCATCTGCGTGTAGAGGCGGATCAGCACGCTGACGCGCACCTCCAGCCGCTTGGCCAGTCGCGTCAGCGAGACGCCGCTGCCGTCTTCGTCGAGCACGAGCAATTCCTGCAGCGCACGCGCCTCGATCGGCGCGGGTTCGTCGTCAGGCCCTTCAGGCGACAGCGGTGTCGGCGACATCGCGCGCCTTCGTGACCGGTGAATCCAGCGGTCGCAGCGTCAGCACCACCGGAATCGACTTCGAGGTCGGCGTGCGGGCGCCGATCGCGAAGCTCTGCAGCGGCACCAGCGAGTTCGTCTCGGGGTAGTAGCTCGCGATGCAGCCGCGCGGGATGTCGTACTCGACCAGCAGGAACTTCTCGGCGGTGCGGCGTTCGTCGTTGCCGTCGTCGCCGAAGTAGACGCTGGTGATGTCGACCCAGTCGCCGGCCTTCATGCCGATCTCTTTCAGGTCGTCGCGGTTGATGAAGACCACGCGGCGGTGCCCGTAGACGCCGCGGTAGCGGTCGTCCATGCCGTAGATCGTGGTGTTGTACTGGTCGTGCGAGCGCACCGTGGCCAGCGTCAGCACAACCGCATCGGTCTGCTTGCGAGCGCGGTGCACGGCGGTGTCGCGCGGCACCGGGTGGGCGCTGAACTGCGCCTTGTTCGATGCGGTGACCCACACGCGTTCCGACGCGGTGTTGCGCAGCCGGAAGCCGCCCGGCTTCTTGATCTTCTCGTTGAAGCCGGCGAAGTCGTCGAACACCGCCTCGATCTTGTCGCGGATGCGGCTGTAGTCCTCGACCAGCCACATCCAAGGCGTCTTGCTGGCCGGCAGCGTGGCGGCGGCGAGCCGCGCGACGATCGCCGGTTCGGACAGCAGCCTCGGCGAGGCCGGCGCGTTCAGACCGGACGACAGGTGCACCATGCTCATCGAGTCTTCGACCGTCACGCCCTGCGCGCCGGCGGCCTGCAGGTCGACTTCGGTGCGGCCCAGGCAGGGCAGCAGCAGCGCCTGGCGGCCGTGGATCACGTGGCTGCGGTTGAACTTGGTCGCGACGTGCACCGTCAGCTCGCAGCGGCGCAGCGCCTTCCAGGTGGCATGGGTGTCGGGCGTGGCTGACGCGAAGTTGCCACCCATCGCGAAGAACACCTTGCCGCGGCCGTCGAGCATCGCCTCGATCGCGGCCACGGTGTCGAAGCCGTCGGCGCGCGGCGGCTCGAAATCGAACACCTCGCCCAGCCGGTCGAGGAAGGCCGGCGCCGGCTTCTCGTAGATGCCCATCGTGCGGTCGCCCTGCACGTTGCTGTGGCCGCGCACCGGGCAGGCGCCGGCACCGGGGCGGCCCAGGTTGCCGCGCATCAGCAGCAGGTTGGTGATCATCTGGATCGTCGCGACCGAATGCTGGTGCTGGGTGATGCCCATGCCCCAGCAGGCGATCACGCGGCCGGCGCCGGCGTACAGGTCGCCGGCCTGGCGGATCTGCGCTTCGGTGAGGCCGGATTCGGCCTCGATCGTTTCCCAGCTCTCGGCGCGGGTGTCGGCCTCGAAGGCCTCGAAGCCATGCGTGTGCTCGGCGATGAAGGCCAGGTCGAGCACGCGGGCGGCGCCGTCGCGCTGCGCGCGGTCGTCCAGCTCGAACACGTGCTTGCACATGCCCTTGACGAGCGCGAGATCGCCGCCGATGCGCAGCTGGAAGTAGTGCGAGCTGATCGGCGTCGAGCCGAGCGTGGTCATCTCGAGCGCGCTCTGCGGGTCGGCGAAGCGCTCCAGGCCGCGTTCGCGCAGCGGGTTGAAGCTGACGATCTTCGCGCCGCGCTTCGACGCCTGGCGCAGCTCGCCGAGCATGCGCGGGTGGTTGGTGCCGGGGTTCTGGCCGAAGATGAGAATCGCGTCGGCCAGCTCGAAGTCGTCGAGCGTGACCGTGCCCTTGCCGACGCCGATGGTCGGGCGCAGGCCCGAGCCGCTCGGCTCGTGGCACATGTTCGAGCAGTCGGGGAAGTTGTTCGTGCCGTACTCGCGCACGAACAGCTGGTAGAGGAAGGCCGCCTCGTTGGAGGTGCGGCCGGAGGTGTAGAAGATCGCCTGGTTCGGGTCCGGCAGCGCGCGCAGCTCGCGCGCGATCATCGCGAACGCCTGGTCCCAGTCGATCGCCTGGTAGCGGTCGGAGGCCGCGTCATACACCATCGGGTGCGTGATGCGGCCCAGGTCTTCGAGGAAGAAATCGGATTGCTCGGCAAACCACGAAACGGTGTGCGCGCCCAGCACCGCGGGCGTCGCGCGCTTGGACGTGGCCTCGGCGGCCACGGCCTTCACGCCGTTCTCGCAGAACTCGAAGGTCGAGGCATGGTCGCGGTCGGGCCACGCGCAGCCGGGGCAGTCGAAACCGTCCGGCTGGTTGGCCGACAGCATCGTCTTCGCGCCCTTGGCCGCGATGCCGTGCTGCAGCAGCTGGCGCGCGACGCTCTTCAGCGCGCCCCAGCCACCGGCCGGACCCTTGTAGAACTCGATCTTCTGCTCTGCCATTTTTTCTCAAACGCTCCCAATTGCGCACACCGAACCCACCACGCCGATATATCGGCGTGGCGGGTTGTTTCTACAGCTTCAGGCGAAGAACTTGCCGACGGTCAGCAAGGTCTTGTAGACGCCCCAGGCCAGCGGGATGCCCACCGCCGCCCAGGCCAGCGCGACCATGAAGGTCGGCGTGGTGCCGCCCGCGCCGGGGCCGCTGCCCACGTCGGACGCCGCCGCGCGGTCATGTGCCAGGCGCTTCTCTTCGGCCAGCTCTTCGTCGCTCATGAAGTGCTTGTCGGCCACCGGACGGATCGACAGGTTGGCGATCAGGCCGATCACCAGCATGCCGACCAGGATGTACATCGTCTGGTTGTAGACCTGCTCGCGCGGGATGCCCAGGCTGAGCTGGTAGTCGCGCATGTAGTTCACGATCACCGGGCCGAGGATGCCGGCCGTGGCCCAGGCCGTCAGCAGGCGGCCGTGGATCGCGCCCACCATCTGCGTGCCGAACAGGTCGGCCAGGTAGGCCGGCACTGTCGCGAAGCCGCCGCCGTACATGCTCAGGATGACGCACACCGCACCGACGAACAGCAGCGTGCTGCCGGCCCCTGCGCTGCCCGGCAGGCTGGCGTACAGCACGCCGCCGAGCACGAAGAAGATCGTGTAAGTCAGCTTGCGGCCGAGCTTGTCCGAGATGCTGGCCCAGAAGAAGCGGCCACCGATGTTGAACAGGCTCAGCAGCGCGGTGAAGCCGGCCGCGATGCCGGCGATCGCTGCCTTCTGCGCGGTGTCGAGTTCGCCGATCTTCTTGGCCACGCCGATCAGGCTGCCGCCGAAGACTTCCTGGAGCATCGGGCTGGCCATGCCGATCACGCCGATGCCGGCGCTGACGTTCATGCACAGCACCAGCCAGACCAGCCAGAACTGCGGAATGCCCCAGACCTTCTTCACGTGCACGTGGCGCTGCGTGATCATCGCGTTGGCGGTCTGCGCGACCGGCGGGGTCCAGCCTGCGGGCTTCCAGCCGCTCGGCGGCACGCGGTAGCCGAAGGCGCCGCCCAGCATGAAGACGAAGTAGACCAGCGCCATCACGATGAAGGTCTGCATCACGCCGACGCCGGTCGGCGATGCGAAGTTCTTCATCAGTTCGGCCGCGAGCGGCGAACCGATCATCGCGCCGCCGCCGAAGCCCATGATGGCCATGCCGGTGGCCATGCCGCGGCGGTCGGGGAACCACTTGATCAGCGTCGACACCGGCGAGATGTAGCCGAGGCCGAGCCCGATGCCGCCGATGATGCCGGAGCCGAGGATCATCAGCCAGAACTGGTGCAGGTGGATGCCCAGTGCCGAGATCAGCATGCCGCCGCACCAGCAGAGCGCGCTGACGACGCCGGCCTTGCGCGGACCGGCCCGTTCGAGCCAGCCGCCCCACAGCGCCGCCGAGCAGCCGAGGAACACGAAGAACAGGGTGTACATCCACCCGAGCGTGGAGACCTTCCAGTCGCAGGTGGTGGTGAACAATTCGGCGAAGAAGCCGACCTCAGGACCGCACTTGATGGCTTCCTTGATGCCCAGCGCCCTCGACAATGGCAACCAGAACACCGAGAAGCCATAGGCCATGCCGATGCACAGGTGGATCGCGAGGGCGGCCGGTGGGACGAGCCAACGATTGAAGCCAGGGCCTGCGATGGTGCGCTCTTTGTCGAGCAGACCAGCGGCAGGGGCTGGCGCGGATGAGGTCGAATCCGCCGTGGTTGTGGACATTCTTGCTCCCGGGTTTGTGAGTATCGGTATTCAAGGATCCCGCCGGGCTCGCACGGGGCTTGATGCTGCAGTGACACGCAAGCTCCCGACTGTAGGCAGGCGTCGGCGTGGCCGCAATATGATGCCGCGGACATAGGCCCGTGAACAAGCAATCGCTTACATGGGCAGGAAAACGATAAGGCTGTATTTCGTGAATAAAGTCACCATCAGGCCTCAGTGGTCGCTGACCCGTGAAGGCAGCGGCACGCTGATGCCGCGGCTCATCGAATTGCTGCGTCTCGTGCAGCAGCACGGCAGCCTGGCGCGCGCCTGCGAATCGAGCGGGTTGTCGTATCGCCATGCCTGGCAGATGGTGCGCGAGGGGCATGAGCTGTTCGGTGCGCCGTTGCTGCGCATGTCGCCGGGGCGCAATTCGACGCTCGCGCCCTTGGGCGAGAAGCTGGTGTGGGCCGATCACCGCATCGCGGCGCGGCTGACGCCGTTGTTCGAATCGATCGCGTCGGAGCTCGAGGCCGAGATCGCGCAGGCAATGCAGGAGCCGCCGGCGGTGTTGCGGCTGCATGCGAGCCATGGGTTCGCGATCGAGATCCTGCAGCAGCAGCTGGCGGCCGACGGCATGCAGCTCGAATGGAAATACTGCACCGCGATCGAAGCGGTGTCGGCGATGTCGAGCTGGCAATGCGATGTGGCCGGCGTGCACGTGCCGCACGGCGAGTTCGAGGCAGCGGGTGTCGAGCACTACCGGCCGTGGTTGCGGCCGGGCGAGCAGATGCTGATCGACGTGAGCACGCGGCGGCAGGGGCTGATGCTGCAGCGTGGCAATCCGTTGCGAATCCAGGGGGTGTCCGATCTGGCGCGCATGGATGTGCGCTTCGTCAGCCGGGATCCGGGGTCGGGCACGCGGCTGCTGCTGGACCAGCTGCTGCAGCAGTCGGGGGTCGATCCGGCAGGGCCGGTCGGTTATGCGCCGTGGGAGCGCACGCATGCGGCGGTGGCGGCCTACGTGGCCAGCGGGATGGCCGATGCGGGCTTCGGGGTCGAGACGGCGGCGCGGCGTTTCGAGCTGGATTTCATTCCGCTGGCGACGGAGCAGTATTTTCTGTTGTGCGACGAAGCGTTCTTCGACACGCCGGCGATGCTGCAGCTGATGGCGGTGCTGAGCAGCGAGGAGTTCCGGGCCGCGGCCAATCAGCTGCCGGGGTATGACGCGCGGCATGCGGGGGAGGTGCATCGGCTGGAGGATGCGTTTCCGTCTTTGCTGTTGTGATGGGGCGTTGGTCGCGCGCGTGGTGCGGCTGGAGGTGGGCCGTGGGGGCTCATGCCGGGGTGGTCGGCCCCGGGGGCCGACTCCACGAAGAAGATCGGCTTCGGGGGTGCATCGGCAAACTCCCTCCACTCACTTCGTTCGTTGTGGTCAGACAGTGCCGATGAGTC
>NZ_FRCQ01000061.1 GCF_900142965.1 Rhizobacter sp. OV335 | reverse complement strand
CCCTGCACGCGGTCAGGATCGACACCCGCCTGCACCGCGCAACGCCGGTCGACCACTGCGACCCCTGCCACGGCAACTGCGTGGTGTGCGCCCAGGCTCAGAGCCGGGCCGAGAAGGCGCCGCCGGGGATCGTCCGCGTGCTGTTCGTCCGGGCCGTGTTCCTCGTCGCGCTCTGCTTTGCGCTGGTCATCGGCTGCACGCTGTTCAAGCAGCCCAAGCCCTCGCCCGAGCTGCCGCGCGCCACTGCGAAGGTTCTGACGTGAGGCTCCTCTACCTCGCCTGGCTGCGCTGGTGCCGCGACAACGCGGCCTGCGAGCTCGACACCCATTGGATGCGCGCCGATGCCGAGCCTGTCGCGCTCGTCCACGTGATGCGCCGCCGCAACCACCTCAACTCGCGCGTCACTGCGCTGGAAGCCTGACATGCCGACCGAACTCGCCGAAGCCGGGCCGTCGAAGGGACTCGCGCTGCTGCGCGCCCCGGTGCCCGAGCACCTGATCAGCCCACTGCCGAAGGGCACGAAGGCGCAGAACGAGTGCAAGCCAGAGGAGAAGACCAACTGCAACGTCTGCGGCGGCTGGCATCACCCGAAGGTGCGGCACCTCGACTACGTCGGTCACGCCGCGGCGACGCACCTGCTGCTCGACGCCGATCCGATGTGGTCGTGGGAGCCGCTCGCGTTCGATGCGGCCGGGCTGCCGAAGTTCGACGAATCGGGCGGCCTGTGGATCCGGCTCACCGTCTGCAACGTCACGCGGCTGGGCTACGGACACGCCGACAAGAAGGCGCACATGGACGCCGGCTCTCGCGAGAAGGAGGTCATCGGCGACGCGCTGCGGAATGCGGCGATGCGCTTCGGCCTCGCGCTCGAGCTGTGGAGCAAGGCCGACCTGCACGACCGCGCCGGCGACGAGCGTGAGAAGTGGCTCGCTGGCCTCATCAAGACCATCGACGACGCGCGTGTCGTCGGCGACGTGAAGAAGGCAACCGCCGCCGCCCTCGCCGAGGCTGTGAAGCGTGACGACCAGGAGGCGCACGCCGACATCCTGATCGCGCAGGCCAACAAGATGGCCCGCGCCAAGGTCACCCCCGCGCCGGCCGCCGCACCCGCATCCAAAACCGCCGCCGAAGACGAGTTCTCCGACGACGACATCCCCCACTGAACGGAGCACCTCATGAGCATGGAACTCGCCGACGACGTCGGCTTTGATGACCCGGCGGACGACGCTTCGCCCGCCCCGACCGCGATCGACAAACGCCAGTCCGGCGCGATCAACGCGGACATCACCCGCGTGCAGACGCAGCTCGCCGAGTTCGACCGCGTGTCGGCCGGCCTCGCCGCCATCGAGGCGCAGTACCCGATCGACGCCGTCTACGACGTGACGACGACGAAGGGAATGGATGCTGCGAAGGAGCACCGCGCCGCCTACCGCGACCCGCGCATCCTGGTCGAGAAGGCCCGCAAGTCCGCCAAGGCGCCAATCCTCACGCTCGGCAAGAGCATCGACCAGCGCGCCGCGTGGATCACCGAGCGCCTGATCGCGGGCGAGGAGCCGGTGCACCTGCAGATCAAGGCCGAGGAGGATCGCCGCGAGCAGGTGCGTCAGGACAAGATCAACGCCGAGGCCGGCCGAGTGATGGCCATCCAGGAAGCGCTCGCCGGCATCGGGCAGGACGTGCTGATCGCCTGCGGCAAGGCCTCGGCCGACATCCAGGCGCTGATCGACCGCATGACCAGCACCCAGCCGGACCCGCTGGTGTTCCAGGAGCAGATCGACCAGGCGCGCGCCGCGTGGTCGGCGGCACTGGTGAAGCTGGACACGGCACTGAAGGCGAAGCGCTGGGAAGAAGCCGAGGCGAAGCGCATCGCCGACGAGCGGGCGGCAGAGGAGGCCCGCCGCGTCGCAGAGCAGGAGCGCCTGGCGCGTGTCGCCGCCGAGCAGGCAGAGGCCGCCCGCGTGCTGGCCGAAGAGCGTGCGCAGCTGGCGAGCGAACGGGCCGAACTGGAAGCCCTGCGCGCCGCCCAGGTGCCCGCACCGGTGCCGCCGGCCCCTGTACCCGAACCCGCCCCGGCACCGGTCGATCCTGTCGTGCAAGACCCGCCGCCGGTGTTCGATCGAGCAGGTGACGAGTTCGCCGAGCCGCACATGCAGGCGTCGCTGGAGACGACCGAAGCCGATGCCCGCCCGGCCGCGCCCGAGGTGGTACGCGCCGCATTGGCGCAGACGCTGCCTGCGCACCGCGTCGAGACCGACCTGCTGGCCCTCGCCGAACTCTTCGTGACGCGGATCATGGAGGCGCGCGGCCCCGGCGAGCGATTCCCCTCGCATCCGAAGCCCAGCCGTGAATGGTGGGATGGCACGTTTGAGCAGGGCGAGCAGCTGTTGGCGCAGATCGGGGCGGCAGCATGAGCGCGCCCGAGAAGGTCTTCGGCCTGCTGATCCTCCACCGCGAGCAGAAACCGCTGATCGAGAAGCACTGCTTCGGCGACTGCGGCAAGGTCTCGATGGGCGGCATCATCAGCGACCCTGCAACAGGCGGCCTGATGGTCTGCTGCGAGGCGGCCTGCCCGTGGCTCGACAAGCAGACGGACGAGGCCTACGGCACCACCATGTCGTTCGGCCGCCCCCACGATGTCTACCTGCGCCTGCTGACCGATGCGCCGGCCACCGGGAGCGCCGCATGAAGCATTCCCGCCGAGATATCCGCACCGAGCGCCAGGCCCGCGACCTGGCCAAGCGGTTCGGCTGGGGAACTCCGATGCCAGAGCGAGAGGACGGAGAGCCAGGCGAGGAGCCTGTGCAGGACGAGCGGACGCCGGTCGGGCCCTTCGACTGCGGCGCCGATGCGCAGGCAGGTGCGGCATGAGGAACATGAGCTTCGCGCTCACGAAGGCCCAGATCAAGGCGCGCACGAAGGACGTGACGCGGCGCATGGGCTGGCTGCATCTCAACCCGGGCGAGCAGTTCCGGCCGGTCGAGAAGTGCATGGGCTTGCGGCCCGGCGAGAAAGTGCAGCCGCTGGAGGAGCCGGTGACGGCGCTCGGCATCCGCCGCGAGCAGCTGCGCGCGATGACGGACGACGAGTGCTACGGCCGCGAGGAGTGCCGCCGCGAGGGCTTCCCCGACATGACCCCGGCCGAGTTCGTCGCGATGTTCTGCAAGACGCACAAGGGCTGCACGCCCGAGACCGTGATCTCGCGGATCGTCTTCGGTTACGCCGCCCCCAACACCTGAAGGACTGACCCATGTCCCGCAAGCGCTTCCGCTGGACCCGCGACAACTACCGCAAGGCGCACCACCTGAGCAGGCTGGTCGCTCGGTTCTCGCATCTGCCGGACCGGCCGGCGCCCATCGTCGAACGCTATTGGGAGCTGTGGCGCGAGTGGAATCTGCGCCACGGCGGCGGCTGGTGCATCGACCCACTCTGCCTGTCGGTCCGCCAGCGGCTGCAGAACCGACGCAACGATGCCGCGGGCATCCCTTTCTGAAGGACTGACCACCATGAGCAAACTGACCCCTCTGCAGGCGACGGCGCCGCGGAAGATCTGGCTGCAGATCAGCGACGACGCCGATCACCACACCGAGCCGTTCCCGGAGGACTGGCACCACAACGACAGCATCACGTGGTGCGCCGACTCGGTGACCGCGTGTCAGGTCGGCTACGTCCGCGAGGATCTCGCTGCTGTACCTGCTGGGGCAGAGCCGGTAGCCGAGGTATTCACCGACGCCGTTGCGGGCTCGCGTGTCGCCATGTACAGCCCGCTGCCCGACCGCACGAAGCTCTACGCCGCCCCCACAGCGCAGCCCCAGCCTCAGCCCGAGCGCACGGTGCTGTTCGACGACCGTCCGCAGAATCAGCGGATCGCCGAGGCAGAAGAGCGCATGCGCAACCCGGCGCCGCTGCAGTGGGAAGACGGCGCAGGCCCAGCGCAACCCGAGCGCCTGCCCTACGTGTCGGCCCTCGATCCGGAGTTGAGGGGTGGGGTGCCGGCCGAGCCGAGCACTTTTGAGGATGTCGAACAGAAGATCGTTGCGCGCTATCGAGTGGAGTCGAAGCACAGTGGATATTGGGGTTATTGCGTCAAGGCTGGCGACGGAAATATGGAACTGTTCTCCGGTCACAGGAAGCAGTGCGATCTCGTTGCGGCAGCGTTGCAAACCGCATGCCTCGATGGTGCGTTCATGGCTCGGACCGCGCAACCAGAGGCGCCGGCCGAGCCGAGCGTGACGGACGCAATGATCTCAGCGTACCTGCAAGCGAACAGCGCCTATTGGCGCAGCGCGGACGAGCTGCCGCTCAACTTGCGCGACCCGAGCAAGTGGCGCAGCGGCACGCCACGCGAAGCAACCCTCGTCGGGCTTCGTGCGGCACTCACCCTCGCCACTCCCGCACCAGCAGCCCCCGCCGAGCCGGAATCTTTCGACGACGCCTTCGAGGACGTGTACAACCAGTGCTGCATGGCCATCAAGCCGCTGGTCGACTTCTACGACTACCCGGGCTCAGTTGTCGAAACGGTGCAGATGCTGGCGGCCGAACGGCTCGCCGCACCAGTAGCCCGGCAGCCGGCAGAGCTGACGGACGAGGCCTCACGAGTTCGCGCTGTCGCAGAAAACATCCGGCGACGTGGCGGACAGGCGTGGGAATCAACGGCTGAGTGCTTGGAGAAGATCGCGGCCGATTGGGATGCCCTCGCCATTCCCGCACAAGTTGCAGAGCTGACTGACGCGCAGATCGACGACCTGTCATGCGAATGGGTGTACATCCGGGCCGGCACCGAGTCGGAGCAGTATGCCGAGCTTCGTCGGCTCGTCCGTGCAGCCATCAAGGCACAAGGGGGCAGCCAGTGAGCGCGCTGCGACTGCAACTCGAAGAGCTGGCCGGCGTGTGGGAGCTGGCGGCCGAGATGGACAAGGGCAGCAATTCTGCCCGCCGCGAGCAGCTTCGCGAGTGCGCCGACACGCTGCGCTCGTTGCTGAGCATCGGAGAGGCCATCCCGCCAGCGCCGTCCGTCGACTGTCCGCACGCCGCGCCGTTCAGGTATTGCCCGACCTGCGTCGTGCGGCCCTGTCCCATCGGGCTCGGCATCGCGCGGCCGGGGAAGATTGGGGGCAACCATGGCTGAGCAGCACACGCCGACCGAGTTCAGCCGCGAGTGGTTCATCGAGCAGGCCCACAGGTCCGCCGAGAACGTAGAGCAACTTCGCAAGGCGTTCCCAGGCTGCTTCGACGCGAACGGCAAAGCCATCGTCGCGTCGGCACACCTGCCGCGCCGAAGCACCACGCAGACAACAGGAGGCGGGAAGCCATGAGCACAGAATGGAAGATGTACATCTGCTACTCGTTTGGGTGGCTCAGCGTGTCTGAAGGTGGTTTTTTCATCAGCCTGCTTGGAATGGCATGGAGTGCGGCGGGAATTTACTACGGCTTGCAGAGAATCAAGGAACTGAAGAAGGAGAGCAGAAATGACCATTGACACTGACCCGCGCGTTCAGCGCTTCCGACAGCTCCTGACCTCCTATGCCAGCGATGTTGCTGAAGAGCAGAAGTCGGCCGGCCGTGGTGGCGTGACGCTCGCCGATTCGACGGACTCGCTCGCTGAGCTTGATGCCTTCGTCGCCGCGGAGTTCGACAAGGTGCCGAGCGCGCCTGTGGAGGCAGTGCCGCAGCTGGTGTATCGCAACCCCGCCCCGAATGCAGCAGTGCCTTTCGCGCCATCGCCGAGCGTCGAGCTCAGTATCGGAGCGGCCCGAAATCCACCCCAAGCCGAGCCCAGCCACTTTCCGCGGGAATTCGCCGCATCGCAGCAGGCAGCAGACTCGCGCGCCCTTATCACGGCCGAGCAAACCGTCGCCAGCCTCACCGCCGAGCTGCAGGAGGTGCGGAAGGATGCAGCGGAGTGGCAACCGATCGAGACCGCGCCGCGTGGTGTCACGGTCCTTCTGTGGGGCCCCAGCTTCAAGCGACCGCACGTCGGAGATTGGGCGGACTACCGCGTGTACAACGCGCCCGGCTATACGCGCTGGGCGCCGCTGCAGGTGGCCCCGAAGCCATGAGCATCGGCGCCCTGTTCTTGCTGGCCCTGCTGGTCTGGCTCGTGCGCAACTGGCAGATCAGCCAGCAGTGGCCCGACGCGGCCGGCTTCGATACGTGGGTCGACTACCACCGCACCGTCGCGGCGATCGAGGGCCAGCGGCTTTTCCGCCGGCACTGGGAAATGCGCGCGCTGGACCGCTGGAACGCCTACCGCGTGCGCGCCGGACTGCCGACCGACCTGTTCCACCTGATCCCGCGATCGCAGAAGTGGACGGACGAAGAGATCGCGAATGGAGACTGGCCATGTTGAAAGCGAAGTGGATCACCCAATGAGCAACACACTCGACACCGTTGACGTCGCCGGCATCGCCGAGATCCTGGGCGTCTCCCGCAAGCACGTCACCGACCGACTGAGCAAGCACCCGTCGTTCCCGGCGCCCGTGATCGCCATCAGCCGCAAGACGCGGCGCTGGCTACGCGAAGCAATCATGGAATGGGCCGGTCAAGGCGCGCAGCAATCTCGGCGGGCGTGACGCGGTAATAGTGGTCCATCAGCACGCGCAGGTCCTTGTGCCCGCTGATGCGCGCCAGCTCCATCACGTCGACCCGCTTGGCGAACCTGGTCAGCGCGTCTGCGCGTGCGTCGTGGAAGTGCAGGTCATCGATCAGCAGCGAGTCGCGGGCCTTGCGGAAGAGCGCATCGAGCGATGCGCTCGAGACCGTGAACACCGCGCCCGGCAAGCTGGGCCGCAGCAAGCGCAGCGCGTGCCGAGAGAGCGGCACCACGCGCGGCTTTCCGGTCAGGTGCTGGGTCTTGTGCTCGACCGTCGCACAGCGGTTCTTGATGTCGATGTTCTTCGAGGACAACGAGAGGATCTCGCCGGCGCGCATGCCGGTGCGCAGCGACACCAGGAACGCGAGCGCGACCTCTTGCTGCTTGGTGCGTGGCCGCCGGCCAGTCACGTACCCAAGCCAGCGCACCAGGCGGCGGATCTCGCGCGGGTCGATGCGGCGCGATCGCGCGGGATTCTGCCCAGGCGCGCGCAGGCCGTCGAAGGGCGACTCGCCGCACCACTTCCATTCCTTGCGCGCGATCGTGAAGACGTTCGACAGCAGGTTGATGTCGCGCTGCACTGACCCGGGCGTGACGGACTTCAGGCGCTTGTCGCGCCACGCCGCGATGTCGGGCGTCTGCACATCGGTGAGCGGCTTTGCCGCCAGGCGCGGGAAGTCGCGGATCAGCGCCTCGATCCGGAGCCGCTCGTACCGCTCGCCCTTCTTGTTCGCGCTGACCTCATCGAGGTATCTGCGCAGCGCGTCGGCGAAGGTCTTCTTCGGGAACGCGCCGCGCTTCATCGCGAGCAGTTCGGCCTCGACTTCAGCAGCCCATTGCACGACCTCGCTCTTCGTGTCGCGGGTCGCGGATCGCCGCTCGCCGTTGCGCTCGACCTGCGCGCGCCAGCCGTTCGCTACCTTCGTGATGTACGCCATGGCGCGGGATTGTCCGCGGGAACGGCGCGGGGCGGAATGTGACTTTTGGGGATTGCGCGCGGGATTTTGCGGGCTTACATTAGCTACTGTGTGAGGCGGATTACCAGTGAAGGATGCGCATCAGGAGCTTTGGTTCTGGTGCCTCGGGTCGGAATCG
>NZ_FRCQ01000022.1 GCF_900142965.1 Rhizobacter sp. OV335 | reverse complement strand
CGCACCCTACGCCAACAGCGACGCCGTCGTCGCCGCCTTCGGCATGGACCCTCGCCCACGCGACTCCGGCCAGTACAGCGGCACACGTCAGCTCTCCAAGCGCGGCAACGCCGAGGAGCGCAGGCTCATCTACTGCGCCGCCATGGCTGCTTGCCGATATCCTCCGTTCAAATCCATGCGCGACAAGCTCGTCGATCGAGGCTTCTCCCCCATCCAGGCCTACTGCGCCATCGCTCGCAAGCTCCTGCGCATCGCCTTCGCCGTCTGGCGTTCCAACCAGCCCTTCAACCCTCAAAGGGTCGGATTGGCTTGACGGGGAACATAGAACCTACGGCTACCGTGCTTCTGCGTCCTCGATCTGCTGCTTGACCTTGCGTGCGCCGCGCAGCACCAAGGTCTCATCGAGCAAGGCCTGCGGCGCCACCGCGCGCGCCACTTCCTCGAGCGAGTCGGGGTCGGTCATCAGCGCGTTCGCCAGCGCCGACAGCGCGCAGATCGAACGCCGCGGCACCTGCGGCGGCAGTTCGCGCGTCGCGTTCACCGTCACGTGGTGGCGCACGCTGGCCACCGCCGCCTGCGCCAGGCCCCAGCTTTCGCACAGCGCCGCGCCGAGCAGGTCGTGGCTGACGCCGAAGGCCTGGCTCTCGAGATACATCAATTCGGTGTCGTCCGCGGCCGAGGCCAGCATCGGCTGGTAGATCGCCTGCGAGTGCTTGAACAGCACTGCCTTGCCGCATTCCTCGAACAGCCCGGCCGAATGCGCGCCCCATGGGTCCACGCTCAGCACCTGGCCGATGCGGCCCATCAGCAGGCCGCGCACGCCGGCGCGCTGCCACAGCGGTTCCAGTTCGGGCGCCGCCGGGAACACCGCGCGCAAGCCCATCTCGAAGGTGACGGCCGCGACTTCGCGCGTGCCGAGGTAGGTGACGGCCTGCTGCACGCTCTGCACGCGGCCCTTCAGGCCGTACAGCGACGAGTTCACCGCCTTCAGCACGGCCGAGGCCAGCGCCATGTCGCTCTCGATCAGCCGGGCCAGCGCCTGCAGGTTCACTTCGTCCTCGGCGAGCAGCAGGGACAACTTCACCAGCGCCTCCGGCTGGGCGGGCACGTCGATGTTCAGTGAACGCAGCTTGGGGTCGATGACAGGCATGGCGGAATCCGGGTGATAGAGCAGTTCTTCACGCTCCATGCTACGCATCAGGCTCGATGCCGATCCGCTGAACAGGCGGGAATTTCAGCCTTTGTTGGCGCCGCAGACACCCACCGGGCGCCGGCAGGGCCTCGGATTCACCGACACTGCACGCCATTCATCCGCCGCACACGACAGGCGGAGAACACGTACGCGCATGGGTCGCGCCTGGAGGGGGATGTCTTGATGTTGAACTTTCGCATTCGCGGGCTGCAGGGTCTCGTCGCGGGCTTGCTGGCCTGGGCCACCGTGGCCGTCGCGGCGCCGGCAGCCGATTTCACCATCGCTGCGCCACCGGCCTGGGTCGAAGCCATCGCCCCGGACATGGCGGCTTCGGCGCCCACCGAGCAGGTGAGCGCAGGGGTGCACTACCTGCTGTCGGACACGCAGACGCGGGTTGACGCACAGGACCGGACGACCTACCGGCACATCGCGATGAGGGCGGTGAACCCGTCGGGGGTCGAATCGGCGGCACATGTGGAGATCGGCTTCGACCCGGCCTACCAGACCCTGACCTTGCATTCGATCCGCTTGCACCGCGACGGCCGCACCATCTCCAAGCTGAATGCGGCTGCCGTCAAGGTCCTGCAGCAGGAGAAGGATCTCGAGTACCGCATCTTCGACGGCAGCAAGACCGCGCACGTCTTCCTCGAAGACGTGCGCGTCGGCGATGTCGTCGAGTACGCCTACTCGGTACGGGGCAGCAATCCGGTGTTCGGGAACCGGCATTTCGGCCGCGTCGAACTTCAATGGAGCGTGCCGGTGCACCATCTGGTGGGCCGGCTGGTGTGGCCCGCGGGCCGCCCGCTGGCGCTGCAACCGCTGCGCACCGCGTTGCGGCCTGCCGTCTCGGAGCATGACGGCCTGATCGACCACCGCTGGGAAGCGCACGACGTGGCACCGTTGACGATCGAGTCCGGCGCCCCGGACTGGTTCAACCCCTATCCTTTCGTGCAGTGGAGCGAGTTCGCCGACTGGGCCGCCGTGGCACGGTGGGCCGAACCGCTGTACCGCAAGCCCGTCATCCTGGGCCCGGCTCTGCGTGCAGAGGTCGATCGCATCGACGCTGTGGGCGGCAGCCCGCTCTACAAGGCAGCGAAGGTGCTGCGCTTCGTGCAAGGCGAGATCCGCTACCTGGGGGTGGAGGTGGGTCCGGGCTCGCATGCGCCGACGTCACCCGACACCGTGCTCAACCGCCGTTTCGGCGACTGCAAGGACAAATCGCTGCTGACGGTCACGATGCTCAACGCGCTGGGCATGCAAGCGCATCCGGCACTGGTGCACACCGGTTCGCTTGGGACGATCGCCGGCCTGCAGCCGACCCCTGGCGCCTTCAACCATGTGGTGGTGCGGGCAGAGGTCGACGGAACGACCTACTGGCTCGACCCGACGCGTTCGCCGCAACCGGGCACGCTGGACACCCTGGTGCAGGCCGACTTCGGCCGTGCGCTCGTCATCCGCGCAGGCACCACCGGATTGACCGAGATGCCGCCGGCACCCCAGCAGCATCGCGAGGTGCGCATGCTGATCGACGCCAGCGCCGGCCTGGACAAACCGGCGCGCCTGACGGTGGTCACCATCGCGGACGGCTCCTATGCGGAGTCGATGCGCAACAGCCTCGCGACGGCCACCCGCGAAGACCAGCAGAAGAACTACCTCAATTTCTACGCCCGGTACTACCCCGACATCGCGGTCGATCGCCCGATGACGGTGGCCGACGACGGGTCTGCCAACCGGGTGACCGTGACGGAGAACTACCGCATCGCCGCCTTCTGGACACGCAACGAGGACAAGAAGCGACTGGAGGCCGGTGTGTTCGCCCCCGACATGGAAGATGCGCTGCGCGGGCCCCGCCTGACACGCCGCGATGCCCCGCTGGGGTTGGGGCTGCCAACCGAGTTCGTTCACATGGTCGAGGTGCGGCTGCCCGAAACCTGGCCGATCGAGCCGCAGCACACCGAGGTCAAGGACGCGGCCTTCAGCTTCGAGCACAGCGTTGGCAGCAGCACCGACAACCGGGTGGTCAACCTGCGCGAGCGGCTGGTCTCGCACCTCGATCACGTCGCCGGCACCGATGCACAGCGCTATGCCGGCAACCTGGAGCGGGCGCGCGGCAGCCTCGGCTACACCTTCTACAAGTACGACGCCGCAGCGCTGCCGGCGGCCGCTGCCGGCACAGGCTTCAACTGGCTGGTCGCATTCGTCGGCGCGATGTTCGCCGGGCTCTGGTGCACGTTGGCGTGGAAGCTGTACCGCTGGGATCCGCTGCCCAGGCCATCCGCGCAGGATCCCTCGCTCACCGGCATCCGCGGCTGGCTCGCGCTGGCGGGGCTGTCGCTGGTCGGGGCGTCGGTGCGGCTGGTGTTCGATATCCGCGAGACCTTGCCGAGCTATTCGCTGCAAACCTGGAACGCTCTGACCGTCGCCGGGCAGGCCGCCTACGATCCGATGTGGGCACCGGTGCTGCTGATCGAGCTGGCCGTCAACCTGGCCAAGCTCATCTTCGTGGTCATGATCGCGGCGCTGTTCTTTCGCAGACGCAGCAGCCTGCCGACGGTGATCATCGGGTGGCTGGTGATCTCGCCGCTCGTCAATGCGGCCGATCTCGTGATGGCGGCCCAACTGCTCAAGAGCGACGCTGCCGAATCGATGCGCGACTGGGCTGCCGTCGGCCGTTCGGTGTTCATCAGCCTGCTGTGGGCGCTGTACTTCGTGCGCTCCGAGCGGGTGGCGGCAACCTTCACCCGTCGCCTTCGAACCGAGCTCCGTGCGGCACCCGTCGAGGGCGTCAGCGCAGGAACGCGTCCCAGCCCGTCTTGAGGATCAGCGCCGACACCACCGCGATGAACACCCCGCGCACGAAGCCCGCACCGTGCTTCAGCGCGAGGCGCGTGCCGAGCAGGCTGCCGATCACGTTGGCCACCGCCATCGTCAGCGCGATGTGCCACCACACGTGGCCCTTGATCGCGAACAGCGCGAGCGCGGCGAGGTTGGTCGCGGTGTTCAGCAGCTTCGCGCTGGCGCTCGCGTTCAGGAAGTCGTAGCCGAGCAGGCGCACGAACAGGAAGACGAAGAAGCTGCCGGTGCCGGGGCCGAAGAAGCCGTCGTAGAAGCCGATCACCAGGCCGATGCCGCTGGCCAGCAGCGCCTGCGTGCGCCCGGTGTGCAGCGGCGCGTGCGTGCGGCCCATGTCCTTGCGCGCCAGCGTGTACGCGAGCACCCCGATCAGGATCAGCGGCAGCGCCTTGCGCAGGCCGTCGGCGCTGACCAGCGTGACGGTCCATGCGCCGCTCAGCCCGCCGACCAGTGCCGCCACCGCGGCCGGCAGCAGCGCGCTCCACTGCAGCTCGACGCGCTTGGCGAACTGCGCGGTGGCCCAGCCGGTGCCCCAGACGCCCGCGCCCTTGTTGGTGCCCAGCAGCGTGGCCGGCGGCGCGCTCGGGTAGACGCTGAACAGGGCAGGCACCAGGATCAATCCTCCGCCACCGACGATGGCATCGATGAAACCAGCGAACAGCGAGGCGAGGGTGACCGTGACGAGATCGAGCATGCGGGCGGGGCAGAGAAGAAATGAGAGAACCCAGAATGGGAAAGGGCGCCAGGATCACCTGGCGCCCTTCGCATTTTGTCATCGGTCCGGTCGCTCTCTGGAGTGCCGGCCTGTCGGTGTGTCGCAGCCTTTGAACGCGTGAATGACGCGACCCTCGGATGCGTTGTGTCTGTCTCCTCAGTCCCCCGCCCAGCCGGTCATCCGGGGATGTCGGCCGCGAGTGGGCGGATTTTGGGAGCAGGGCCCCACGCACGCACTAGGTGTTTTCCTGCACCGTTACAGGGCAGCGCTGTCCCGCAGCAAAGGAATGCGCAGGGTCACGCGCGTGCCCTGTCCCACAGGGCTCTGCACCGCGACATCACCACCATGCAGTTCCGTGATCCGCTTCACGATCGCGAGCCCGAGGCCCTTGCCGCCCTCGCCGGTGGCGGGCGCCACGTTGGTGCGTGCCTGGTAGAAGCGATCGAACAAATGCGGCAGGTCGATGGCCGGAATGCCCGGCCCGGTGTCGCTGACGCTGACCTCGGCCTGCGTGCCGACGCTCGCGGCCGCGAGGGTCACGCGGCAGCCGCGGCCACAGAACTTCAGCGCGTTGTCGACCAGGTTCGCGATCGCGCGCTCGAAGAGCTCGACGTCGACCTCGGCCGGCACCGGCGCGTCGCCGACCTCGGCCTGCAACTCGACACCCGACTGCGCCGCGCGCTCGGCGAAGCGCATCTGGATGTCGTTGAGCAACTCGCGCAAATCGACCTGCTCGGCGCGCAGCTGGAAGCTCGGCTCGTCGAGGGTCGCGAGGTCGCCCAGTGCCTTCACCAGCCGCGACGCATTGCGCGTGTTGCGCAACGCCACCTCGACCAGCCGGCGGTCTTCGGCACGCGCCGCGTCGCCGACCCAGCGCGCCTCCAGCGTCTCGAGGCAGGCATCGGTCGCGGTCAGCGGCGAGCGCAGGTCGTGCGACAGGTTGCTGACGGCCTCGCGCCGGAAGTGATCGAGCCGGCTCAGCGCGTTCCATTGCCGCTGCAGCGTCGCGAGCATCGCGCCGAAGGCGCGCGTCAGCTGCCCGAACTCGTCAGGGGTGGCCGGCGGCAGCAGCGGCTGCGCATCGGCCGCGCCATGCTGCAGGCCTTTCTCGGACAGCATCGCGACCGCATCGGTGAGCCGCCGCAGCGGGCGCGTCACCGATGCGATGACCATCGCCGCGAGCAGCGTCGTCAGCATCACGATGCCGGCGATCACGCCGAGCGCCGGCCGCGCCACGCTCGCGCTCAGTACCTGCCAGCGGTCGGGCGGCAGGTCGGCCTTGTGCGCCACCAGGTAGAGGTAGCCGGCGAGGTTGTCGCCGGTGCGGATCTGCGGCCGGCCGATCGGCCGCGCGGCGATCACCGCATCGGCATCCATGCGCTCGGGGTCGTCGCCCATCACGTACGACGAGCCCTGCGACGACACCGCCTGCCGCACCGGGTCGATCGCGACACGGAAGCCGGGCGCGAGCTTCGCCGAGCCGGTGCTCGCGAGCACGGTGCCCTGCATGTCGAGCAGGTAGAGCTGGGTGTCGGGCTCGAACAGCACCAGGTTCTTCAGGAAGGCATCGAAGTCCTGCGGGTGCAGTTCATGCATCTCGAACAGGTTGTCGTACATCGCGACGACGCGGCCGAGGAACAGCGTCGCGCGCTGGTAGGTGGTCTCGTGCTCGAAGCGCTGGAACGCGAAGGCCACGGTCGCGATCACCGCGAGCGCGGTGACGAGGCCGGTCGCGAGGATGGTCAGCGCGATCTTGAGGCGGACGCTCATGCTGGGGCGTCGCGCATCTTGTAGCCGGCGCCGCGGACGGTGAGGATCAGCTGCGGGCGCATCGGGTCGGCCTCGAGCTTGGCGCGCAGCCGATTGATGTGCGTCGTCACCGTGTGCTCGTAGCCGTCGTGCGTGTAGCCCCACACCGCGTTCAGCAACTGCCCGCGCGAGAACACATGCCCCGGGTGGTTGGCGAAGTGCAGCAGCAGGTCGAACTCGAGCGCGGTGAAGTCGATCTCCTCGCCGCGGTAGCGCACCTGGCGCTTGGTCGGCAGGATCTCCAGGTCGCCATTGCGCAGCGTGCCGGCCTGGGCCTGCGCGCCGGCCTGGGCGGCGCGCAGCAGGTCGGCCCGGCGCAGCAGCGCCTTCACGCGCGCCAGCAGCTCGGCCAGCGAGAACGGCTTGGTCAGGTAGTCGTCGGCGCCCAGCTCCAGCCCGAGCACGCGGTCGAGCTCGGTCGCCTTGGCAGTGAGCATCAGGATCGGCGTGCTGCGGCCGCGCGCGCGCAGCGCCTTGCAGACTTCCAGCCCGTCCAGGCCCGGCATCATCAGGTCGAGGATCAGCAGGTCGCTCGCCTGCTCGTTCTGGCTGGCCAGCGCCGCGATGCCGTCGGCCACGGCCGTCACGGCATACCCCGAATTGCTGAGGTTCAGCACGATCAGATCGCGGATGTCGGTCTGGTCTTCGGCGACGAGGATGGTGGCGGGCATGGGGGCATTGTCGTGCGGGCCGGGAAGCTTCTTACGTGCCGTCGATCACGCCGGACAGCGCGTCCTGAGGCAAATGTGATCTTCCTGTGAGGTTCGGCGACAGCGGCGCGAGGTGCGCTGGCCACAGTCACCCCATCGACAACGACCGATCCCAGGAGTCCTCCATGCAAGCCAACGCCCACGCCACTGCCGCCACGACCGCCTTCCTGCCGGCCGCCGTGTCCTGGTCGGAGATGGTCTCGCACCGCGGCTACCTGGTGCGCTTCGCGCAGCGCAAGCTGCACGACCCGATGCTGGCCGAGGACGTGGTGCACGACGTGTTCGAGGCGGTGATCTCCGGCCGTGCCAGCTTCGGCGGGCGGGCCGCGCTGCGCTCGTGGCTGACGGCGGTGCTGAAGAACAAGATCGTCGACCTGGTGCGCCAGCGCGCCGGGCACGACAGCCTGGACGCGCAGTGGCTGGATGACGACGGCGAGGCGGTCGGCGCCGCGGCGCTCGAATGCCCGCAGGCCCGGCCGGACGAGGTCGCCGAGCAGCGCCAGCAGCTCGACCGGATGCTCGCGCGCATCGAGGCGCTGCCGACCGGGCTGCGCGACGTGATGCGGCTGCGCGTGCTGCACGACCAGCCGACCGAGCAGGTCTGCGCGGCGCTGGCGATCACCGAGGACAACCTGTTCGTGCGCCTGCACCGGGCGCGCAAGCAGCTGCTGTCGTGATCCCCACGCGAATATGGTCATAAGGAATCATTCGTTGTAGGAGGCCGGTGCGCTCAGCAGAATCACGCACCTCCTCATGCGCATGCCGCGCCACCCCCGCGGCCGCGCCCACGCGAATGAATTTCCAGCAACTGCGGTCTGTCCGCGAGACCGTCCGCTGCGGCTTCAACCTGACCGAGGTTGCCGCGGTGCTCCACACGTCCCAGCCCGGCATCAGCCGGCAGATCCGCGAACTCGAGGACGAACTCGGCATCGAGATCTTCGTGCGCGCCGGCAAGCGGCTCACCGGCCTGACGCCGCCCGGCGAGGCGGTGCTGCCGATCGTCGAGCGGCTGCTGCTGGACGCCGAGAACCTGCGCCGCGCCGGCGATGAATTCAGCGCGCAGACCAGCGGCCGGCTGTCGATCGCGGCCACCCATTCGCAGGCCCGCTATGCGCTGCCGGCCGTCGTGCGCGACTTCCGCCAGCTCTACCCGCAGGTCACGCTGAACCTGCACCAGGGCTCGCCGAAGCAGGTGGCCGAGATGCTGCTGTCGGGCGAGGCCGACATCGGCATCGCGACCGAGGCGCTGGCCAGCTACGAGCAGCTGGTCGCGCTGCCGTGCTACCGCTGGACGCACAGCGTGGTGGTGCCGATCGGCCACGACCTGCTGAAGCAGGAGGGGCCGCTGACGCTGCAGCGCCTCGCGCGCTACCCGATCATCACCTACGACGTCGGCTACACCGGCCGCACCCACATCGACGAGGCCTTCGCCGCCGAGGGGCTGAAGCCGAGCGTCGTGCTGACCGCGATGGACGCCGACGTGATCAAGACCTATGCCGAACTCGGCATGGGCGTGGGCATCGTCGCGTCGATCGCGTTCGATTCGGAACGCGACCGGCAACTGCGCGCGATCGATGCGCGGGATCTGTTCGCGGTGAACCTGACGCGGCTCGCGGTGCGGCGTGGCACGTGGCTGCGGGGGTATGTCTACTCGTTCATCGAGGCGTTCGCGCCGACGTTGACGCGCGAGACGGTGGAGCGGTCGTTGAACGGGGAAGCGGTCGAGGAGTAGCCAGGCTCGTTGACTGCGCTGGCTTCGACAGGCTCAGCCCGACCCTTCGACAAGCTCAGGGCGAACGGTTTTCTCCTGTCGAAGCCCAGCGCAATCCTCAGATCATCGCCGCCGGATCCGGCAACTCGTCATTCGCGAACCGCTGCACCCGCCGCGGCTTCAGATGCACGCGCGAACCGGTCGCCAGCTGCAGCTTCTCGCGCAGCCCCTGGTATTCCGAACGCGGCAGCTCCACGTCCACATAGCTGCCGTCGTCCGCACGCTTGAACTCCAGCCGCGTGTTCGGCCCGACCGTCAGCGCCTGCGACAGCGTCACCTCCAGCGTGCCCTCCTCGGCGCTGCCGAGAATCTGCAGCTCGTGCGGCCGCACGTAGCTCACGTCCTCGGCCGCGGTGCCCGCGCCGCTGCGCCCGAAGCGCCCGTGGAACAGGTTCACGTCGCCGAGGAACTGCAGCACGAACGGGCTGGCCGGGTGGTCATACACCTCGTCCGGCGGTCCGTCCTGCTCGATGCGGCCCTGGTTCATCACGACGATGCGGTCGGCCACCTCCATCGCCTCTTCCTGGTCGTGCGTGACGAACACGCTGGTCACGTGCATCTCGTCGTGCAGCCGGCGCAGCCAGCGGCGCAGCTCCTTGCGCACCTTGGCATCGAGCGCGCCGAACGGCTCGTCCAGCAGCAGCACCTTCGGTTCCACCGCCAGCGCGCGTGCGAGCGCGATGCGCTGGCGCTGCCCGCCCGACAGCTGGTGCGGGTAGCGGTCGGCGATCCAGTCGAGCTGCACCAGCTTCAACAGGTCGGTCACCTTGGCCTTGATCTCGGCATCGCTCGGCCGCGTCGCCTTCGGCCGCACGCGCAGCCCGAACGCGACGTTCTCGAAGATCGTCATGTGGCCGAACAGCGCGTAGTGCTGGAACACGAAACCCACCTGGCGCTCGCGCACGTCGGTGTTCGTCGCGTCCTCGCCGTGGAACAGCACGGTGCCGCTGTCGGGCACCTCCAGCCCCGCGATGATGCGCAGCAGCGAGGTCTTGCCCGAGCCCGACGGCCCGAGCAGCGCGACCAGCTCGCCGGCCGGGATGTCCAGGTTCAGGTTGTCGCAGACGACGGTCTTGCCGAAGCTCTTCTTCAGGTTGCGGACTTCGATGCTCATTCTGGAAACCTCATTCCGAGCGGCCTTCGGCCGACTTCTTCTGCGCGCGCACGCGGCGCTCGACCAGGTACTTCAACACCAGCGTGACGAGCGCGAGCCCGGCCAGCAGCGACGCCACCGCAAACGCCGCCGCGAACTGGTATTCGTTGTAGAGGATCTCGATGTGCAGCGGCATCGTGTTGGTCTGCCCGCGGATGTGGCCCGACACGACGCTGACGGCGCCGAACTCGCCCATCGCACGCGCATTGCACAGGATCACGCCGTACAGCAGCGCCCACTTGACGTTCGGCAGCGTGATGCGCCGGAAGATCTGCCAGCCGTTGGCGCCCAGCACGCGGGCCGCTTCTTCCTGCTCGGTGCCCTGCGCCTGCATCAGCGGGATCAGCTCGCGCGCGACGAACGGGAAGGTCACGAACACGGTTGCGAGCACGATGCCCGGCACCGCGAAGATGACCTTCAGGTCGTGGTCGCGCAGCCACTCGCCCCACCAGCCCTGCAGACCGAAGATCAGCACGTAGATCAGGCCGGAGATCACCGGGCTGACCGAGAACGGCAGGTCGATCAGCGTCAGCAGCACGTTCTTGCCGCGGAACTCGAACTTCGCGATGCACCACGCGGCGGCGATGCCGAACACCAGGTTCATCGGCACCGAGATGGCCGCCGCGATGAAGGTCAGCTTGATCGCCGACAGCGCATCGGGGTCGGTGATGGCCGCGAGGTAAACGCCGACGCCCTTCTTGAACGCCTCGGCGAACACGATCGCGAGCGGCACGAACAGGAACAGCGTCAGGAACGCGAGCGCGATGCCGATCAGCGTCCACTTGACCCACGCGGGCTCGGTGGTGGCCGATGGCAGGTGGCGCGGGCTCACGGCCGGGCTCGCGGCGTTGCGGGGAACGGTGGCAGTGTTCATCGGCCTTGCCTTGCGCGGGTCCAGGCCTGCAGCCCATTGATCGCCAGCAGCAGCGCGAACGCGCTGACCAGCATCACGACCGCGATCGCGGTGGCGCCGGTGTAGTCGTACTGCTCGAGCTTCGTGATGATCAGCAGCGGCGTGATCTCGCTGATCAGCGGCATGTTGCCGGCGATGAAGATCACCGAGCCGTATTCACCGAGCGCCCGCGCGAACGCGAGCGCGAAGCCGGTGAGCAGGGCCGGCGAGATGATCGGGAAGATCACCTTCGTGAAGGTCTGCAGCCGCGACGCGCCGAGCGTGGCTGCGGCCTCCTCGATTTCCTTGTGCAGGTCTTCGAGCACCGGCTGCAGCGTGCGCACGACGAAGGGCAGGCCGATGAAGGTCAGCGCGACGAACACGCCGAGCGGCGTGAAGCTGACCTTGAACGGCAGGTAGCGGCCGATCCAGCCGTTCTGCGCGTACAGCGCGGTCAACGCGATGCCGGCCACCGCGGTCGGCAGCGCGAACGGCAGGTCGACCAGCGCATCGACCAATCGCTTGAACGGAAACTCGTAGCGCACCAGCACCCACGCGACGACTAGCCCGAACACCGCGTTCATCAGCGCGGCGGCGAACGACGCGCCGAAGGTGAGCCGGTACGACGCGAGCACGCGCGGCGAGGTGACGGCGTCCCAGAACGCCGGCCAGGTCATCGTGGCCGTCTTCAGGAAGGCCGCCGACAGCGGCAGCAGCACGATGAAGCTCAGGTACAGCAGCGTGAAGCCGAGCGCCAGGTCGAAGCCGGGCAGCACGCTGTGCCGCTTCAGCAGGGTGCGGGTGAACAGCACGGGCGGCGCTTACTTCTTCGCGGCGGCGAGGATCTGGTCGTAGATCGCGCCGTCGTCGAAATGCTCCTTCTGCGCCTTGGTCCAGCCGCCGAAGACCTCGTCGATCGTGAAGGTGTTGACCTTCGGGAAATCCTTGCCGTACTTGGCCAGGATGGCCGCATTGCGCGGGCGCAGCTGGTGCTTGGCTGCGATCTCCTGCGCCTCGTCGGTCCACAGGAACTTCAGGTAGGCCTCGGCCTGCTTGCGGGTGCCCTTCTTGTCGGCCACCTTCTCGACCACCGCCACCGGGTTCTCGGCCAGGATCGTCGACTTCGGATAGACCACCTCGAAGTTGTCGCCGAACTCTTCCTTGATCAGGTTCACTTCCGATTCGAAGGTCGCGAGCGCGTCGCCGATGTTGCGCTGCGCGAAGGTCGTCGTCGCGGCGCGACCGCCGCCGTCGAACACCGGCACGTTCGCGAAGATCTTCTGCACCAGTTCGCGGGCCTGCGCCGGCGTGCCGCCGGCCTTGATCACCGAGCCCCAGGCGGCCACGTAGCTGTAGCGGCCGTTGCCGGTGATCTTCGGGTTCGGGATCACGACGCTGGTGCCCGGCTTCGCCAGGTCGCCCCAGTCCTTGATGGCCTTCGGGTTGCCCTTGCGCACCAGGATCACGGTGACCGAGGTGGTCGGCGCCGCGTTGTTCGGCAGGCGCTTGGCCCAGTCTTCGGGCAGCAGCTTGCCGCGGGTGGCCAGCACGTCGATGTCGCTCGACTGGTTCATCGTCACCACGTCGGCCTCGAGCCCGTCGAGCACCGCACGCGCCTGCTTGCTGGAGCCGCCGTGCGACTGGTTGATCGCGAGGTCTTCGCCGGTCGACGCCTTCCAGGACTTCTGGAACGCCGGGTTGATCTCCTTGAAGAACTCGCGCGCGACGTCGTAGCTGACGTTCAGCAGCGTCGGGCCAGCCGCCTGGGCGGGCGAGAACGCGAGCAGCGCGGCAGCGCCGACGCAGGACAACAGGAGGGCGCGGCGCGCGGCCAGGAGGCGGGTGGACATGGTGGTTCAGCCGCCAACGACGCGGCCCAGGCAAATGGGAGCGCCGATGTTACGGACGGACATGGCGACAGCGAACGACTCAATCGTCGAATCCTTATGAGTTTTTCGCACAAGCGGCTCAGCGGCAGTGCGCCGAGGCGCCTGCCGCTGTGGTTTGAAGCCTGCGCTTACTTTCCGTTCAGCTCTCGAATTACTTCGAGTAAATCTGATCGAACACCCCGCCGTCGGCAAAGTGGGTCTTCTGGGCCTTGGTCCAGCCGCCGAACACCTCGTCGATCGTGAACAGGTTCAGCTTCGGGAACTGCTTCTCGTACTTGGCGGCGACCTTCGGGTCGATCGGCCGATAGAAGTTGCGGGCCGCGATCTCCTGGCCTGCCGGCGTGTAGAGGTATTCGAGGTAGGCCTGGGCCACGTCGCGGGTGCCGCGCTTGTCGACCACCTTGTCGACCACCGACACCGGCGGCTCGGCCAGGATGCTGGTGGGCGGGTAGACCACGTCGAACTTGTCGGCGCCGAATTCCTTCAGCGACAGGTAGGCCTCGTTCTCCCAGGCCAGCAGCACGTCGCCGATGCCGCGCTCGGCGAAGGTCACCGTGGCGCCGCGCGCGCCCGAATCGAGCACCGGCACGTTCTTGTAGACCTTCGAGATGAACTCGCGGGCCTTCGCGTCGTTGTTGCCGTTGCGCTTCAGCTCGAAGCCATAGGCGGCCAGGTAGCCCCAGCGCGCGCCGCCCGAGGTCTTCGGGTTCGCGGTGATCACCGAGACACCGGGCTTGACGAGGTCGTCCCAGTTCTTGATGCCCTTCGGGTTGCCCTTGCGCACCAGGAAGATGTAGGTGGAGCTGTACGGCGTGCTGTTGTGCTGCAGGCGCTTCTGCCAGTCGGTGGGCAGCAGCTTGGCGCGTTCGGCGATCTCGTCGATGTCGTAGGCGAGGGCCAGCGTGACCACGTCGGCATCGATGCCGTCGATCACCGAGCGGGCCTGCTTGCCCGAGCCGCCGTGCGAGGCCTTGATCGTCACGTTGTCGCCGGTCTTGGCCTTCCAGTACTTGCTGAAGGCGGTGTTGTATTCCTGGTAGAGCTCGCGCGTCGGGTCGTAGGACACGTTGAGCAGCGTGATGTCCTTGGCGAGCGCGACGCCCGCCGTGGCGGCCAGCGCGAGGGAGAGCAGCGAATGGCGGATGAAGCGAGCCGTCGTCATGAAATCGTCCTGGGTGGGCGGCACGAAGCCGCGGGGAGGATGCAGATGGTAGGCAGCCGCCCTAGTTCGCGGAACGAATCAAAACTTCCGTTCTTATGCGCTTTCTGGCTTAGGCGCTGTCGACTTGAAGCGCGCGGATCCGGGCCGGCATGCCCTCGAGGCCCATTTCGCGCACGCCGGGCAGGTTGCCCTCGGTGGCGCTCTGCACCAGGCGCGACAGCGTCTGCAGATGCGGCAACACGGTGCCGAAGAACAGCGGCCGGTCGCCGCGGGCGATCAGCAGCGTCGGGAAGTTCTCGACGTCGATCGGGCCGAGCACCTCGTCGTTGTCCTCGATGTCGACCCAGGCGAACTGCGCACCGGGGTGCTCGGCGCGCAGGCTGTCGAACAGCGGTTCGTAGTCGCGGCAGGTACCGCACCAGGCAGCGCAGAGGCAGGCGACGAGGAGGGGCTCGGTGGCGGACATGGCCGCCAGTGTGCCGCGAGTCGCGAAGGCCCGTGAGCCAGGTGCCAATCCGGGTCTCAGACGGAAAAACGCCAATCGGCGAGCGACGGCAACGGCTCCGGCACCTCGCTGCCCGGCGTCTGCAACACCCGCTGCAGCACCCGCTCCTCCAGCGCCGCGAACGCCGCATTGCCACGCGAGCGTGGCCGCGGCAGCGCGATGCGTTCGTCCAGCGCCACCTGGTGATCCTCGATCAGCAGCACCCGGTCGGCCAGCGCGACCGCCTCGGACACGTCGTGCGTCACCAGCAGCGCGGTGAAGCCGTGCCGCTTCCACAGCGATTCGATCAGCGACTGCATCTCGATGCGCGTCAGCGCATCCAGCGCGCCGAGCGGTTCGTCGAGCAGCAGCAGGCGCGGCGCATGCACCAGCGCGCGCGCCAATGCGACCCGCTGCCGCTGACCGCCCGACAGCACCGCCGGCCAGTCGTTCGCGCGATCGGCCAGGCCGACCTGCGCCAGCGCTTCCAGCGCCCGCTCGCGCGCATCGGCCGCATCCAGGCCGAGCGCGATGTTGTCGATCACCCGCTTCCACGGCAGCAGCCGCGCATCCTGGAACATGAAGCGCAGGTCGCTCTTGTGCTGCGCCAGCGGTGCGCCGTCGAGGCTCAGCGCCCCGGCACTTGCGTCCTCCAACCCGGCCACCAGCCGCAGCAGCGTGCTCTTGCCGCAACCGCTGCGGCCGACGATGGCGACGAACTCGCCCGGCTCGACGCGCAGGTCGATGCCGGACAGCACCTCGCGCTCGCCGAAGCGCTTCGACAAGCCGCTCACCTGCAAGCCGATGCCTGCCGGCGCGCTGCGACGCGGCGTTGCGGCACTCGACTCGCGCAGGATCACATCGCCGGCCGACTCGCCGGCAAACGCCATGCTCTGCAACTCGATCTGCGAGGGCAACATCGCCATCCTCTTGAACATCATTTCGCCACCTGGTAGGCCGGGTTCCAGCGCAGCCACCAGCGCTCGAGCCCCTTGGCCAGCACATCCGCCAGCTTGCCGAGCAGCGCATACAGCAGGATGCCGACCAGCACCACGTCGGTCTGCAGGAACTCGCGGGCGTTCATCGTCATGTAGCCGATGCCGGCCTGCGCCGAGATCGTCTCGGCGACGATCAGGATCACCCACATGAAGCCGAGCGAGAAGCGCACGCCGACCAGGATCGACGGCAACGCGCCCGGCAGGATCACGTGCCGGTACAACGGCCAGCCCGACAGCCCGTAGCTGCGCGCCATCTCGATCAGCCCCTTGTCGACCGAGCGGATGCCGTGGAAAGTGTTGATGTAGACCGGGAAGAAGACGCCGAGCGACACCAGGAACAGCTTGGCCGATTCCTCGATGCCGAACCAAAGGATCACCAGCGGGATCAGCGCCAGCGTCGGGATGTTGCGCACCATCTGCAGCGTCGAGTCGAGCAGCGTCTCGGCCACGCGCCACGAGCCGGTCGCGAGCCCCAGCACCAGGCCGAGCCCGCCGCCGATCGCGAAGCCCGCCAGCGCGCGCCCGGTGCTGGTGGCCACGTGCTGCGCCATTTCGCCGGACAACAGCAGCGCCCAGAAAGCCTTCACGACGGCCAGCGGCTCCGGCAGCACGCGCGTGGACAGCCAGCCGCTGCGCGACGACAGCTCCCAGGCGAGCAGCACCGCCACCGGCAGCAGCCACGGCGCAAGGCGCCGGCGCACGGCAATGAAGGTCGAACTAGACCGCGATCTGGATGTCGGTGACATGGTGCTGCGTCTCGGCATCGGGGGGGTGGGGCTCGATCAGTTCGAGGCGGTTGCCGAACGGGTCTTCGACATAGGCCCGGCTCGCATCGAACAGCGGCGCCTCATCGACGCGGATGCCGGCGCGCTGCAGGCGGAACACGATGGCGTCGAGGTCGCCGACACGCAGCGCCAGGTGCGCCTGCGGCGCGACGCCGGTGTAGTGGCCCTCGGTCAGGTCCAGCCGCTGCCAGCCGAGCGAGTAGCGCAGCGTGCCGGGGCGGTCGAGCTCGGGGTCGCGCACCTCGCGCAGGCCGAGCGCGTCCTCGTAGAACGCGCGGGCCCGCGCGGCGCCACCGAGGGGGATGGGCAACTGCACGTGGTCGACGCTGCGGAAGTCGGGCATGTTCAGCTCTGCGAAACCTTGGGCACGTAGGTATTGGCGACGACCTCGCCGAACGGGCCGGTCAGCACCTGGCCGGCCAGGCGTTCGCGCAGGTTGATCGGCAGTAGCGGGAACACCAGCTCGGCGAAGCGGTGCGCTTCTTCGAGGTGCGGGTAGCCGCTCAGGATGAAGTACTCCAGCCCGAGCGCCGCGTACTCCTTGATGCGGTCGGCCACCTGCTGCGGGTCGCCCACCAGCGCGGTGCCGGCCCCGCCGCGCACCAGGCCGACGCCGGCCCACAGGTTCGGCGCCACCTCCAGCCCCTCGCGCACGTTCTTCGGGTTGAACTTTCCCTTGTTCAGCTCGGCCATGCGGCGCTGGCCGACCGAATCCATCTGCGCGAACTTCTGCTGCGCGCGCGCGACGGTTTCTTCGTCGAGGTGCGACACCAGTTCGGCCGCGGCGCGCCAGGCTTCGTCTTCGGTCTCGCGCACGATCACGTGCAGGCGGATGCCGAACTCCAGCGTGCGGCCGTACTTCGCGGCGCGCTGGCGGATGTCGGCCACCTTGGTCGCGACGGCCTCGGGCGGCTCGCCCCAGGTCAGGTAGGTGTCCAGCTGCTGCGCGGCGAGCTCGTGCGCCTCTTCCGACGAGCCGCCGAAGAAGATCGGCGGGTAGGGCTTGTTGATCGGCGGGTACAGCACCTTGCCGCCCTTCACGCGCAGGTGTTCGCCGTCGAAGCTGACGCCTTCGTTGTCGTGGCTCTTCGCGAGCACGTCGCGCCAGATCGTCAGGAACTCGCGCGACAGCTCGTAGCGCTGCGCGTGCGGCAGGAACAGGCCGTCGCCCTCCAGCTCTTCGGCATCGCCGCCGGTCACCAGGTTGACCAGCAGGCGGCCACCCGAGAGGCGGTCGAAGGTGGCGGCCATGCGCGCCGACTGCACCGGCTGCACCAGCCCCGGCCGCAGCGCGACCAGGAACTTCAGGCGCCGCGTCGCGTCGATCAGGCTCGCGGCCAGCACCCACGAGTCTTCGCAGGAGCGGCCGGTCGGCAGCAGCACGCCTTCATAGCCGAGGCTGTCGGCCGCGATCGCGACCTGCTTGAAGTAGTCGAAGGTCGCGGCCCGCGCGCCCTTGCTGGTGCCGAGGTAGCGCGAATCGCCGTGGGTGGGGATGAACCAGAGGATCTTCATAGGGACGTCACAGGGACTTCGGGGTGGGGGACCAGACGATCTCGGCCACGCGCACCGGCTGCGGGATCAGCCCGAGCCGCGCGAACGCATCGGCCACGCGCTGCTGGTCGGCGACGATCGCCGGCGTCAGCGGCGCCGCCGGCGAGACTGGGCGGCGCGAGATGAACAGGTGGGTCGTCGCGAGGCTCAGTCCGCTGAAGTCGGAGATCAGCTGCGCCGCCTCCTTGCGGTTGGCCTGCACCCAGGTATCGGCGCGGGTCAGCTCGACCAGCAGCGCCTGCACCACCTGCGGGTGCTGCTCGGTGAGCGCGTGCGACGCGAGGTAGAACGAGTTGTTGCTCGACAGGTCGCGGCCGTTCGCCAGCACGCGCGGCTTCAGGTCAAGCTCGACAGCGGCGTAGTACGGATCCCAGATCGCCCAGGCGTCGACGCTGCCGCGCTCGAACGCGGCGCGCGCATCGGACGGCGCGAGGTACACCGGCTGGATGTCGGCCCACTGCAGCCCGGCCCGGTCGACCGCGCGCACCAGCAGGTAGTGCGCGCTCGATCCCTTCTGCAACGCCACCTTGCGGCCCTTCAGGTCGGCCAGCGTCTTCAGCGGCGCGTCGGGCTTCACCAGGATGGCCGACGACAGCGGCTTCGGCGGCTCGGCGCCGACGTAGCGCAAGTCCTTGCCAGCGGCTTGCGCGAACACCGGCGGCGTGTCGCCGGTCAGGCCGAACTCGAGGCTGCCGACGGCCAGCGCCTCCAGCAGCTGCGGGCCGGCCGGGAACTCGATCCACTTGACGGTGCTGCCGGCGAAGCGCTTCTCGAGCGCGGTCTGCTGCTTCAGCACGACCAGGTTGACGGCCGCCTTCTGGAAGCCGATGCGCAGCTGCGCGGGCGCCGACTCGGCCGCATGCGCGAACCCTGGCAGCGACGCCGCGGCCGCGCCGAGGCTCGCTTGCAGCAGCTCGCGGCGCGTGAAGCTCATGGCGTGCTCGCGGTCTTCAGCGAGGCCGGCAGCGCATCGGAGATGCGGATCGCCTTCGGGATCAGCTTCAGCTCGAAGAACGCGTCGGCGATCTTCTGCTGCTGCGCGGCCACCGCCGGCGTGATCGGCACGATGCCGTACGCGAAGCGGCCCGCGGCCACCTCGGCGACGCCGACATCGAGCCCGATCTGCGGCGCGAGGAAGGCGGCCACCTCCCGGCTGTTGCCCTCGGCCCAGCGGTCGAGCTTGGCGAGTTCTTCGACGATCGCGCGGATCACCTGCGGCTGCTTGTCGGCATAGGGCCGCGAGGCCAGGTAGAACTGGTGGTTGGCGACCAGCCCCTTGCCGTCGGCGAGCACGCGTGCGCCGAGCTGCTTCTCGGCCGCGGCCAGGAACGGATCCCAGATGATCCAGGCGTCGACGCTGCCGCGCTCGAAGGCGGCGCGCGCATCGGCCGGCGCGAGGAACACGGTCTGGATCTCGCTGTACTTGACGCCGGCCTTTTCGAGCGCCTTCACCAGCAGGTAGTGGACGTTGGAGCCCTTGTTCAGCGCGACCTTTTTGCCCTTCAGCTCGGCGACCGAGCGGATCGGCGAATCCTTCGCGACGACGATCGCCTCGCCGGCCGGTGCGGGCGGCTGGTTCGCGACGTAGACCAGGTCGGCACCGGCCGCCTGCGCGAAGATCGGTGGCGCTTCGCCGACGGTGCCGAAATCGATCGAGCCGACGTTCAGCCCTTCGAGCAGCTGCGGGCCGGCCGGGAACTCGGTCCACTTGACGTCGACGCCTTGCGGCGCGAGGCGCTTCTCGAGGTCGCCACGCGCCTTCAGGATCGTCAGCGTGCCGTACTTCTGGTAGCCGATGCGCAGCTCGGTGCGGGTCTGCGCGAGAGCCGGGCCGGCGACGAGACCCAACGCCAGGGTCAGCACGAGGCCGAGCCGGCGCGTCGAGAACAGCGAATCGATCCGCAGGTTCATGGTGGTACTTCCAGAGGTGGAGACGGAAAAAGGAAAAAGACACCCCGGCCCGGGACGGCGCCAGGGTGCCGAATCACCCGGCGTTCATGGCAAGCGGGCGAGGAGACAAGGGTTGCAGCGCGCGGTCGAGGCGTTCGACCAGCGCGTCATCGGGGACGTAGCCGCCGGATTCGTGAGGCAGCAACTGCGCATCGGTGGCGAACACGCCATCGAGGATGTCGCGCGCGCCGAGGGCCGACAGCACCGGCTTCAGCGCGTAGTCGAGCGCGAGCAGGTGGGCGAGGCTGCCGCCGGTGGCCAGCGGCAGCACGGTCTTGCCGCGCAGGCCGTCGGTGGGCAGCAGGTCGAGGAACAGCTTCAGCAGGCCGCTGTATGCGGCCTTGTAGATGGGGGTCGCGACCAGCAGCAGGTCGGCATCGCGCACTTCGTTGAGCGCCTCGCGGATCGACGCGTTGTGGGCATCGGCATGCAGCAGCGGCGCAGCGGGCAGTTCGCGCACCGCGATCAGGCGGCTGCTGTCGCCCGTGCCTTCCAGGCGAGTCTGCGCGAGCTGGAGCAACCAGCCCGAGCGCGATCGGAGCGAGGGACTGCCGGAAATGCTGACGATCTTCATGGCGGGTCGGGCGGGGTGAAGCCCGGTGATGACAACGAGCCGCCACGATAGGGACCGGTCGGGCGAACGCCAACGAATGAAAGTGGTTTTGCTTATCGGGTCAGCGCATACCTGCCCGAGTCAGAACTCTCAAAGCCGTTGAGAGTTTTGAATTCCGTTCGCCCTGAGCACAAGAGGTCCTCGAAGGGACCCGGCGGTTGCAAAGAAACGCTGTGGAGCTAAAAAGGGAACGGCAGCGCCGACAAGACCGATTCTGCAATGGAGCGAGCTCGTGGTGTGAAGGCACCGTGGGTGAGCCCGTCCCTGAGCATGGTCCGGGGTTCGTCGGCGACATTGGTGAGCGGCGTTGAGCCGCATCCCGTTTGAGAGATCGAGTCGATAGCGACGTTTCCCATGGCGCTGCCGTTCAACAACCATGTTGGAGCAGACCATGGCAATGCGCAAGCGAGATGAGGTGTATCCGCAGGCCGCCGGGATTGATGTAGGGGCTTCGCGGCATTGGGTGGCCGTCGGCTCACATGCTGCGAGCGAGCCGGTGCGGGAGTTCGGTCCGACGACCGATGAACTGGACGCACTGGCGGACTGGCTGCTGGCGTGCGAAGTGGATGTGGTGGCGCTGGAATCCACCGGCGTGTACTGGATCCCTCTGTACGAGGTGCTGGAGCGACGGGGGCTGCAGGTATGGCTGGTTGACGCGCGGCAGTTGAGGTACGTGCCCGGGCGCAAGAGCGACGTTCAGGACTGCCAGTGGCTGCAGAAGCTGATGAGCCTGGGGCTGTTGCGTGCCGCATGGCGCCCCTCGGATGGCGTTTGTGTGCTGCGTGCGGTCGCGCGTCAGCGCGAGCTGCTGATCCGAGAGCAGGCGCGCTGGGTGCAGCGCATGCACAAGGCGCTGGTGCAGATGAACATCCAGCTCAGCGAAGTGCTCTCCGACATGATGGGCGTGACCGGTCAAGCGATCGTGCGCGACATCGTGGGCGGCCAGCGAGACCCGCGGGTTCTGGCCAGTCATCGCAACTACCGCGTCAAGGCCGACGAACTCAGCATCGTCAAGGCGTTGACCGGCAATTGGCGGGAAGAGCACCTGTTCGTGCTGGAGCAGGCACTGGGCATGTACGACGATCTCGCACGGCGCGTGAGCCACTGCGAGGCCAAGCTGCAGGCGTTGCTGGCAGGGCTGGCTGATGGTCAGACGGTTCGACTGCAAGGCCCCGCCAAGCGAGCCAAGAACCTGCCACAGTTCGATCTGCGCCAAGCGCTGGCCGACTGGGCCGGCGTGGACCTCACCCGCATCGATGGCCTGGGGGCGAGTGTGGTGCTGACGGTGCTGACGGAGATCGGCACCGACCTCAGTCATTTCGCCAGTGTCAAGCACTTCTGTTCGTGGCTGGGGTTATGTCCGGCCACCAAGATCAGCGGCGGCAAAGTTCTACGCGCGGCGACCCGACGATCGGCCAACCGCGCCCGGCAAGCCCTGAAGATGGCCGCCTTGGCACTCACCCACAGTCGCTCGGCGCTGGGCGCGTTCTACCGGCGACTGTGCACTCGCATGGACGCCCCACGGGCCAACACAGCCGTCGCACACAAGCTCGCGCGCATGGTGTACTTCATGCTCACCCGCGGTGAGACTTACGTCGATCAGGGCCAGCAGCATTACGAAGAGCAGCAGCGCCTGCGCAGTGTTGCCGCACTCAAGCGCCGTGCCGCCGCCCTGGGATTCCAGCTGCAACCTACTATTCAAACCGCATGACAACCCGCCTCGTCATTCCTGTTTCTTGAGAGAGCAGGGACTGAGCCTGTCGAAGGCCCGTCCGTCGAAGGGTTGCAGCCGAAGCGTGCGGGCCTTCGACGAGCTCAGTCCGACCCTTCGACAGGCTCAGGGCGAACGGCGGTGATGCACAGGCTTCGACAGGCTCAGCCCGAACGGAGCCTTTCAGCCGAGTGGTCTCGCCTCGTCACAACACCTGATCCCGCAGCTGCGGAAACACCTTCCCCACCTTCCCCAGCAGGTAGTCCCCATACGTCCCGTCGAACGCATGCGGATTCGCGCGGTCCCAGCGCGTCGCGCTGTCGTCGCCGGCCGGCGGCAGGCCCTCGATGGTCTGCACCCGCGCATCGAAGACCGGGTCGAAGAAGAAGGGGAACGACAGCCGGTCGCGGCCCGAGGTGTTCAGGCGCACGCGGTGCGGCGTCGAGCGGTACAGCCCGCCCGTCATCCGGTCGAGCATGTCGCCGATGTTGCAGACGAAGCTGTGCGGCAGCGGCGGCGCCTCGATCCAGCCCTCGCGCGTCTTGACCTGCAGGCCGCCGACATCGTCCTGGCGCAGCAGCGTCAGCAGCCCGTAGTCGGTGTGCTCGCCGACGCCCCACTGCGCATCGGTGCCCGCCGGCACCGGCCGCGTCGGGTAGTTGAACAGGCGGAACAGGATCAGCGGGTCGGCCGTGCAGCGCTCGGCGAAGTACTCCGGCGGCAGCGCCAGGCTCTGCGCGATGGCGCGCACCACGCGGTGGCCGAGACGGGTCAGCGCCGCCATCGTCGCGAGCAGCGTCTCGCGGAAGCCGGCCAGCGATGGGTGCTCCGGGAACAGGTTGCGCCCATGCACCGGCGTGCGCGCCTGCACGCGCGGATCGTCGTCGCCGAGTTCCTCGCCGAGGTACAGGCCTTCCTTCCAGTCGGGCCGGCCCGAGGTCAGCTCGCCGCCCAGCGGAAAGTAGCCGCGCCACGCCCTGCCGCCGAGCGCCATGCGCCATTGCAGCTTGGTCGGCTCGTCGAGCGCGAAGAAGCGGCGGCTCAGGTCTTCCAGGCGATCCATCAGTGCCTCGTCGACGCCATGGCCGACGACGTAGAAGAAGCCGTGCGCGCGGCAGGCCTCGCCGATCCGCCGCGCCACCTCGGGCTCCGGCGACGCGAGGTCGATCACCGGCACGTGCTGTTGCAGCGACAGCGCCATCACCGCATCAGAACGGTTTGTCGCCCAGCACCGCCGCACGGTGCATCACGCGGCGGTCTGGCAGGTAGTCGGCGGTTGCATAGTGCTGCGTCAGCCGGTTGTCCCAGAAGGCGAGGTCGTGCAGCTTCCAGCGCCAGCGCACCGTGTGCTCCGGCTTCGCGACATGCTCGAACAGCAACCGCAGCAGCGCGTCGCTCTCCTTCGCGGCCAGCTCGACGATGTGCGTCGTGAAGCCTTCGTTGACGAACAGCCCGCGCAGCCCGCTGACCGGGTGCGTGCGGATCACCGGGTGGACCACCGGCGGGTTCTTCGCGCGCGCTTCGTCCCAGCGCACGCGCTCGTCGGGCGTGCGGGCGAAGCGGTGTGCGGGAAAGGACTTCACCATGTCGTGCTCTGCCGTGAGGCCATCGAGCATACGCCGCAGCGGCGCCGACAGGCTCTCGAAGGCCGCGATGCCGCTCGCCCACAGCGTGTCGCCGCCCGACGGCGGCAGCAGCCGCGCCGACAGCAGCGCGCCCATCGGCGGCGTCTCGATGAAGGTGACGTCGGTGTGCCAGTTGTCGTTGTCCGGCAGGTTCTTCGCGTCGGTGTCGAGCACGATGATCTCGGGCACCTCGGCCACGTGCGGGTAGATCGGGTAGATGTGCAAGCCGCCGAAGCGCGCGGCGAGGTCGCGCTGCTGCTGCGGCGTGACCGGCTGGTTCTCGAAGAACAGCACGTGGTGGCGCAACAGAGCGCCCAGCAGCTTGTCGTGCGCGGCGTCGCCGAGCGGATCGCGCAGGTCGATGCCGGACACCAGCGCGCCGATCGCCGGGCCGAGCGCTTGCAGGGTGAGGGAGGTGCTCATCGGCCGCCACCGTAGACACGGCACCGTGCGCCGTCAACGAAGGAATTCGTTGCTGCATATCGGCTTTTCGCACAGGCATGCATTCGAATCACGCTCCCTCCGAAGGGCTGGTGGAGCTTCGCGCCCGGCCCGCTAGACTGCCCGCGCAAGCAAGAACATCGAGAGAGAGGAGCGCGCATGCAGGACTCACCCGACGCGGGCGCCGTCGCCGTCATGTCGCCTCCCGGACATCCTTTGCGCGCCTTGAGCTGAGACCGTCCATGCCTTCCTTGTTTTCCGGCGTCGTCCTCCTCTTCTGCCTGGGCCTCTGGATCACGCCCGCAGCCGCAGTGACGCCGCTCGCAGCACTCGACCTCCAGGAGCTGGTCGTCGACGCACGTGCCTCCGCCGACGGCAAGCGATTCGTCGTCGTGTCACAGCATGCCGATGGGAAGGGCGCGACCCTTCGCATCCTCGATGCCACGGACCCGGCGCAGCTGCGCGAATCGGGCACGCTGGACCTGCCCTCTCCGGCGGCGATGGCGCTGTCCGCCGACGGCCGCAACGCGTTGTTCGTCGTGACCGGGCCGCCCGGCAACCACCAGACCGCGATCGACCACGAGGTCATTGCGGTCGACCTCACCACGCCCATCCAGCCGCGCGTGCGCTGGCGCGAGCACTACCTCGCGCGCAACCTGGTGCTGGCAGCACAGGCCGGTCGCTTCGCTTACACCCGACCGGGGTCCGGCAAGCCCGATGAATGGGAAACGGCCGTGGTCTCGGCCGACGACCGCCACACCCTGCGGGTCATCGCACATGACCGGTACGACGCCGTGAGCGTGCTGTCGCCGCAAGGCGGCTTCCTCGCCCGCACGTCCTACGGCAGCTTGAGCCTGTGGGACCTCGACTCTCCAGACGACGCCCGCGAAGAAAGCTCGGACGGACCCGGTGGCCGCTTTGCGCGCGGATGCATCCACGCCGTGCTCGACTCCGGCCACATCGTGGTCCCCGACGGCCGGACGCGCCGTATCGGCATCTACGCACCCGGCGCCGGGTTGCCACGGGTCGCGGCCCTTCGCGTCGATTCGATGCCGCTCGGCTGCCGCCCGCTGAACGATGCTCGAAGCGACAGCGTGCTCTCGTTCGCCGGCGAATCGGGCCGGGTGCTCGATCTCGGGCTGCCGGGCACGCCATCGCCGGGTGTTCGCGGCGAGTGGCAACTGCCGGCGGGCTTCAGCCCCCGGGCCGCCGTCGGCAACGTGGTACTGGCCGCGCGCTGGAAGCCCGCGCAACTGCGCCTGTTCCGACTCGATGCCGTCCCGCTCGCGCCGGTGGACTGGCGTCCGCTGGAACTGGCGCACCAGGCGGCGCTCCAGGACCTTCGCGCCAGGATGCCGACGGCCCTGTTCTCGCGCCAGTGGACGGCCCTCGAACGACTTGAAGAAGCCGGCATCGCCGAGGCCGTGTCGGCTCCCGTCGCCGAGCTGCCACCCCGGCGTGCGGCGGCCATCCTGAACGACTACGGGTTCCTGCTGGCCAGGACCAACCGGTCGTCGTACCGGGCGCAAGCCGCGCTGCACCGCGCGATCGCGCTGGACCCGGGCCGGGCGCTGGCCCACCTGAACCTCGCTGATGTCCTCCGCGCCGACCTCGGCACGTTCGCAGGCGCGGGCGGCGACGTCGGGTCGCGCAATAAGGAGATCGCGTCGCACTATCGCGCCTACCTCGCCGCAGGCGGTCCGCCGACGGCGGCGTCGACCTCGTTCCTGCGTGACGACCCGGCCGGCGGCATCCGCGAGACGTGCCCCCGCATCGCCGCCTGGGCGAACGCGGGCCGCCTGAAGGAGCTGGTGTCCGGCGTCGGCGTGGACGTGCCGTGGGGCACCCGGCGGGTCGACCTGCTCTTCTCGCTGCAGGGAACCGCCCACGTGCCGATGATCGACGTGTCCGATGCAGTCACCGACCAGGTCGTCACGGAGGAACAGCTGGACATCAAGTCCGGGCTGTTGAATGGCGAGGGGGGTGGCGACGATCTGGGCCTGCTGACGCTGGACGGCCGCCACCACATCCTCCACCACCGCGGCTTGCGGCAACCGATCGAGACGTTCTCGATGGATGGGGAACAGGACGGAAGCGACGATTGCCGGTTCACCATGACCACGAAGGAAACGGTGGGCGCACAGGCGAGCGAACCGCAACTGTGCAAGGCCTTGCAGGATCCCGACTCCGTGCCCGACATCGACTTCGACGAGAAGGCATCGGTGCCCCCGGCCGCCCTGAAGGAGCGCTGGCCGTGGACCGAGATCGACGGCACGGCGATGCTGGCCTTCGCCAACGCCGGAAGGCCGGTTCGCGTGGCCAGGCTGAGCATGTCCAGCAGCGCCGGCGCAGGTTGTGAGGCCACCTTCTACGAGACGCTCGACGACGACGCCACGGTGTTGCGCCCCGGGCCCGACCGCGACCTGCTGATGGCGCTGCAGGAGGCGCAGGCCGATACCCGCTATCCGGTGACCTGCGGCAACCAGGCGCGCTTCTTCGAGCATCGGAGCCGGGTCTACTTCGAGACGAAGCCTTACGCTTGGCCTCTGCAGCAGGCGGGCGATGAGTACCACCGCGTCGCGACAGTCCGCAGCGGCAAGGTGCTCGACATCTGCCGCTTCCGCTTCACCAGCACGACGACAGGCCGGCCGAGCGGCATGCCGAGGTGATCAACCCCGCCCCTGCCACGGCACCAGCCGCCGCTGCAGCGCCCGCAGGCCCAGCTCCAGCCCGAACGCGATCAGCGCGATCGTGAAGATGCCGAGCAGCACGATGTCGGTCGCCAGGAACTGCGCGGCCGACTGCACCATGAAGCCCAGCCCGCGCGTTGCGGCGACCAGCTCGGCCGCGACCAGCGTCGACCAGCCGACCCCCAGCCCGACGCGCAGCCCGGTCAGGATCTCGGGCAGCGCCGTCGGCAGCACCACGTGGCGCAGCAGCTGCCAGCGGGTCGCGCCGAAGGATTGCGCGGCGCGCCGGCGCGTCTCGTCGACCTGGTGCACGCCGGTCGCGGTCGCGATCACCAGCGGCGCGAAGATCGCAAGCGTGATCAGCAGCACCTTCGACAACTCGCCGATGCCGAACCAGATCACGATCAACGGCAGGTAGGCGAGCGGCGGCACCGGCCGGTAGAACTCGATCAGCGGATCGAACACGCCGCGCGCGGTGGGCGACAGGCCCATCCACAGGCCGAGCGGGATCGCCGTGAACACCGCGATGGCCAACGCCAGCGCCACACGCGCCAGGCTCGCGCCGGCGTGCTGCCACAGCGTGGCATCCAGGTAGCCCTCGCCGGCCACGCGCAGGAACTTCTCCCACACCGCGGCGGGCGGCGGCAGGAACAGCGGCTCGATCCAGCGCGCAGCCGTCACCGCCTGCCATGCGGCCAGCAGCACCAGCACGCTCAGCAGGCTGACCACGACGGGGCGCGACCACAGCGGGGCCGTGGCCTCGATCGCGGCCGGCCGCTTCACGGAGTCGTCCAGCTCGGCAGGCTGCGTCAGCACACGCACGGTCATCGGAGAGATCGCATCCATGGCCGGCTCAGTGCAGCGCTTCGCTCAGTGTGTCGCCCAGTGCGTCGTCCTGCGCGAACACCGCGCCCAGCACCTCTTCGCGCACCGCGACGAACTCGGGCAGCGACTTGATCGCCCGCGCCGCCTCGCCCTGCGCATGGCGGCGGCCGAAGTCGAGCGCACGGTGCGTCACGATGCGCGCCGGCCGGCGCGACAGCACGACCAGGTCGGTCGCGAGGAACACCGCCTCCTCGACGCCATGCGTCACCAGCACGATGGTCTTGCCGGTGGCCTGCCACACCTTCAGCAGCAGCTCCTGCATGCGCTCGCGCGTCAGCGCATCGAGCGCGCCGAAGGGTTCGTCCATCAGCAGCACCTCGGGGTCGGCGGCCAGTGCACGCGCGATGCCGACGCGCTGGCGCATGCCGCCCGACAGCTCCCACACCGGCCGCGACTCGAAGCCCTCGAGCCCGACCAGCGCGAGCAGCCCGCGCGCCCTGTCCTCGCGCGCGGCGCGGCCCCCACCGCGCAGGCGCAAGGGCAGGGCGACATTGCTCAGCACATCGAGCCAGGGCAGCAGCGCGTCGTCCTGGAACACGACGCCGCGGTCCGCGCCCGGCCCGGTGATCGGCCGGCCCGACACCGACGCCCGCCCGCCGCTCGGCGTCACGAACCCGGCGATCACGTTCAACAGGCTGGACTTGCCGCAACCCGAAGGCCCCAGCAGCACCGCCAGCGCGCCTTGCGGCACCTGCCAGCTGATGGCGTCCAGCACGGGGGTGTTCACAGCCGTGGCCGAGCCTGCAGCACCCCGGTACCCTACAGTGACCGCCTGCAGTTCGACCACGGCGTGAACTCCTTCGTGTCTTGTTGATGTGGCTTGTGGTGGCGTGTCAGCGCGCCGCCGCGACGGCCTGGTCCGAGGCCTTGGCCGCGGCCTGCACATGCTTCACGCTCACATAGCTGCCGTAATCGGCCAGCACCTTGTCGACCTTGCCCTGCTCCTTCAGGAACTTCGCGGTGTCGGTCAACGCCTTCACGGTGCCTCCGCCCAACAGTGCGGGTGAGGCTTGCTCCGCCAACGTCGGGAACTTCGAGCCGGCCAGCAGTTCGGGCACGTCAGCCGCGGCGGCGCCGGTCAGCTTGACGATCTTGTCGACGTTGGCTTGGTTCGCGACGAAGGCCTTCGCATCCTTGCGGTAGGCCGCATAGGCCTCGCCGGTGATGCGCACGAACTGCGCGACGAACTCCGGGTTCTTCTGCGCGAAGTCGCGACGCACGATCCACGCATCGAAGGTCGGCGCGCCCCAGGTCGCCACCTCGGCCGAGCTGGTCAGCAGCTTGCCGTTTTCCTTGATCTTGCCGAGTGCCGGATCCCACACGTAGGCTGCGTCGATGTCGCCACGCTGCCAGGCCGCAGTGATCTCGGTCGGGCGCAGGTTGATGATGCTGACCTTCTTCGCATCGATGCCCCAGTGCTTCAGCGCGGCCAGCAGGCTGTAGTGCGTGGTCGACACGAAGGGCACGGCGATCTTCTTGCCGACCAGGTCGGCCGGCTTCGCGATGCCCGAGCCGTTGCGCACCACCAGCGCCTCGGCGCTGCCGATCTCGGCGGCCACCAGGATGGTCTCGATCGGCAGCTCGCGGCTGGCCGCGGCGGCCAGCGGGCTGGAGCCGACGTAGCCGATCTGGATGTCACCCGACGCGACGGCGGTGATGACTTCAGAGCCGCTCTCGAACTTGCGCCATTCGATGGCTTGGCCGGTGGCTTTCTCGTACAGGCCGTCGGCCTGCGCGACCTTGGCCGGTTCGACGACGGTCTGGTAGGCGATGCGGACTTGCGCGAAGGCCGAGCCCGCGGTGGCGAACAGGCCGAGCGCGATGGCCAGGGCCTGGACGATGGAAGCGCGACGCGTGTTTGTCATGGTTCTCCTCCTCGGTGACTGCAAGGCCTGCACGGTACGGCGCGGCCCGTGCCGGACGAACGAAGGTTTTCGGATGTGCTCATGCGGCGCCTGACGCGGGCAGATATCGAAGCGCGCTTTTCTTCGTTCGCCGGCGCAATTGGTGGCGATAGCCTTCATCGACCCTGATCCATGAAGGAGACCTCCGATGTCCGCAGTGCTTGCTGCCGCAGTTCTCACCGAATTCCCCCGCGCCACCGTGCTCGAAGAAGCCCGCCAGCGCGCCCGTGACGGCAAGCTGCCGTTCGCCGGCAGCCTGTCGCCGACCGATGCCTGGGCGCTGACGCGCAGCGGCCAGGCCGTGCTGGTCGACGTGCGCACCGCCGAGGAGCGCAAGTTCGTCGGCCACGTCGCCGAGAGCGTGCACGTGCCCTGGGCCACCGGCACCAGCCTGACGCGCAACCCGCGCTTCGTGCGCGAACTCGAGGCCAAGGTCGCCAAGCCCGCCGTCGTGCTGCTGCTGTGCCGCAGCGGCAAGCGCTCGGCGGCGGCGGCCGAGGCGGCCACCAAGGCCGGCTTCGCGCAGGCCTTCAACGTCAGCGAAGGTTTCGAAGGCGAGCTGAATGCGCAGGGCCAGCGCGGCCACGACGACGGCTGGCGCTTCCACGGCCTGCCGTGGATCCAGGATTAGTCATGTCGGCATCCGCCTTCGACGTGGCCGAGGTCGTCGCCGGCCTGCGCGCCGCGCGCACCCGCTGGCGCGAGTCGCAACAACGCCAGCGCGAACCCGGTGGGCGTGAACTGCCGTCGCGCGAAGCGCTGCAGGGCATCGTCGAATCGCTGCGCGGCGTGCTGTTCCCGATGCGCCTCGGCCCGCCCGACCTGCGCCAGGACAGCGAGGACTGGTACATCGGCCACACGCTCGACACGCTGCTGCATGCGCTGTGCGCGCAGGTGCGGCTCGAGCTGCGCCACGCCGGCCGGCACGAGGTCGATGCCGACGACCTGGTGCGCCGCTTCGCCGCGTCGCTGCCTGCGATCCGCGGCCTGCTCGACAGCGACGTGCTGGCCGCCTTCCAGGGCGACCCGGCCGCGCGCAGCGTCGACGAGGTGCTGCTGTGCTACCCCGGCATCGACGCGATGGTGCACCACCGCGTCGCGCACCGGCTGTACGAGCTGGGCGTGCCGCTGCTGGCGCGCATCGTCGCCGAGCTGGCGCACGGCCGCACCGGCATCGACATCCACCCGGGCGCGACCATCGGTGCCGGCTTCTTCATCGACCACGGCACCGGCGTCGTGATCGGCGAGACCGCGGTGATCGGCGAACGGGTGCGCGTCTACCAGGCGGTGACGCTGGGCGCGAAGCGCTTCCCCACCGACGACGGCAAGATCCGCAAGGGCCTCGCACGCCACCCGCAGGTGGAGGACGACGTGGTGATCTACGCCGGCGCGACGCTGCTCGGCCGCATCGTGATCGGCCGCGGCTCGACCATCGGCGGCAACGTCTGGGTGACCGACGACGTGCCGCCGGGCAGCAACGTGACGCAGGCCAGCGCGCGCCAGGACCGCCGCCCGTGAGCGCCTGAAGTTTTTCCCCATGGCGCAATGCGCCGTCTCTTTTCGTCCCTCCCAGGAGTTTCCATGGCTGACACCCAGCAACCGCTGGCCCTTGGCGATCACGCCGCCCGGCAACTTGCCAACGCGACCAAGACCGCGCCGACGCTCGCGACGCTGACGCCGCGCTGGCTGACGCACCTGTTGCAGTGGGTCCCGGTCGAGGCCGGCATCTACCGCCTGAACACCGTCAAGAATCCGCAGGACGTGCTGGTCGCCTGTTCGTCGCAGCGCGACGAGGGCGAGCTGCCCAGCACCTACGTCGACTACGACGAGCAGCCGCGCGAGTACTTCCTGAACGCGGTCAGCACCGTGCTGGACGTGCACACCCGCATCTCCGACCTGTACAGCAGCCCGCACGACCAGATCAAGGAGCAGCTGCGCCTGACGATCGAGACCATCAAGGAGCGGCAGGAGAGCGAGCTGATCAACAACCCGGACTACGGGCTGCTCGCGAGCGTGGCCGACGAACAGCGCGTGTTCCCGCTGACCGGCGCGCCGACCCCCGACGACCTGGACGAGCTGCTGAGCAAGGTCTGGAAGGAGCCGGCCTTCTTCCTGACGCACCCGCTCGCGATCGCCGCATTCGGCCGCGAATGCACCCGCCGCGGCGTGCCGCCGCCGACCGTGAGCCTGTTCGGCTCGCAGTTCATCACCTGGCGCGGCATCCCGCTGATCCCGTCCGACAAGGTGCCGGTGGCCGACGGCAAGAGCAAGATCCTGCTGCTGCGCGTCGGCGAGAAGCGCCAGGGCGTCGTCGGGCTGTACCAGCCGGGCCTCGCCGGCGAGCAGAGCCCGGGGCTGTCGGTGCGCTTCATGGGCATCAACCGCAACGCGATCTCGTCGTACCTGATCTCGCTGTACTGCTCGCTCGCGGTGCAGGTGCCTGACGCGCTGGCCGTGCTCGAGGACGTCGAGATCGGCAAGTTCCACGAGTATCCGGACACCTACAAGTGACGCGCAGATGAGCACGATTGACGCGTTCGACCCGGCCGCGATCGCGAAGCTGGCGGGGGAACTCTTCGCGAACTGGCCTGGGGCGGTGCCTTCGTCGGTTCCGTCATCGGTGCCCTCGGTGCCGGCCAACGCGCACCCGGCCGGCTTCACGCCGCCGCCGGGCAGCACCGGCCCGGCCACGCCGAACGTACAGCCGCTGACGGCGGCCGTGCCCGGCAGCAACCTGCTGCCGAGTTCGCCGCAGCACCCGGCGGCGCTGGCCGCGCAGCTGCCGTCATCGCTGCCGCATGCGCCGGCCGGCAACGGCGTGCCCGACCTGGGCTACACCGCGGCACCGGCCTGGGACGGCCGCTTCGGCAGCTCGGCCGCCGGGGTCGCTCCAGCCTCGCCGTCGTTCTATTTCCTCGAGTCGCCGCGCCACCCGGGCCAGCGCGCGCTGGGTGAGCCATCGCATGCGGCACCGGTGAAGCCGGCCTTCGACGTCAACGCGGTGCGGCGCGACTTCCCGATCCTGCAGGAGCGCGTCAACGGCCGGCCGCTGGTCTGGTTCGACAACGCCGCGACCACGCAGAAGCCGCAATCGGTGATCGACCGCATCAGCACCTTCTACGAGCACGAGAACTCGAACATCCACCGCGCGGCGCACGAGCTGGCCGCGCGCGCGACCGATGCGTACGAAGGCGCGCGCAAGACGGTGCAGCGCTTCCTCGGCGCGGCGTCGGTCGACGAGATCGTGTTCGTGCGCGGCACCACCGAGGCGATCAACCTGGTGGCCAAGAGCTGGGGCGCGAAGCACATCGGCGCCGGCGACGAGATCATCGTCTCGCACCTGGAGCACCACGCGAACATCGTGCCGTGGCAGCAGCTCGCCACCGAGAAGGGCGCGGTGTTGCGGGTGATCCCGGTCGACGACCGCGGGCAGCTGAAGCTCGACGAGTACCGCAAGCTGCTCGGGTCGAAGACCAAGCTGGTGGCGGTGACGCAGGTGTCGAACGCGCTCGGCACGGTGGTGCCCGTGCAGGAGATCGTGGCGCTCGCCCACGCGGCCGGCGCGAAGGCGCTGGTCGACGGCGCGCAGTCGGTGTCGCACATGCGGGTCGACGTGCGCGCGATCGACGCCGACTTCTTCGTGTTCTCCGGCCACAAGCTGTTCGGCCCGACCGGCATCGGCGTGCTGTACGGCAAGAAGGAGATCCTGGAGGACATGCCGCCGTGGCAGGGCGGCGGCAACATGATCGCCGACGTCACCTTCGAGAAGACCGTGTACCACGGCGCGCCGACGCGCTTCGAGGCCGGCACCGGCAACATCGCCGATGCGGTCGGGCTGGGGGCCGCGATCGACTACGTGCAGCGGCTCGGACTGGACGCCATCGCGCAGTACGAGCACGCGCTGCTCGGCTACGCGACGCATGCATTGCAGCCGATCCCCGGCGTGCGGCTGGTCGGCACGGCCGAGGACAAGGCGAGCGTGTTGTCGTTCGTGCTCGACGGGTATTCGACGGAGCAGGTCGGGCAGGCGCTGAACCGCGAGGGCATCGCGGTGCGCACCGGCCACCATTGCGCGCAGCCGATCCTGCGCCGCTTCGGGCTCGAGGCGACGGTGCGGCCGTCGCTGGCGTTCTACAACACCTGCGAGGAAGTGGACAGGTTCATCGCGGTGATCCGACAGCTCGCGAACAAGCGCTGACCCGTAGCCCGGATGCCAATCCGGGTTCTCCTCGACGACATGCATCCCGGATTAGCATCCGGGCTACGGGCGCGTGCTCACGAGGCGCGCGGCTTCACTCATTCAGGAGACAAGCCCATGAACGCGACCACCCACCCCGCCGTGCTCGACCTGATCGGCAACACGCCGCTCGTGCGCGTCACGCGCCTCGACACCGGCCCGTGCACGCTGCTGCTGAAGCTCGAATCGCAGAACCCCGGCGGCTCGATCAAGGACCGCATCGGCGTCTCGATGATCGAGGCCGCCGAGCGCGACGGCCTGCTGCAGCCCGGCGGCACCGTCGTCGAGGCGACCGCCGGCAACACCGGCCTGGGCCTCGCCCTCGTCGCACGCGCGAAGGGCTATCGCGTCGTGCTGGTCGTGCCCGACAAGATGTCGACCGAGAAGGTGCTGCACCTGAAGGCGCTCGGCGCCGAGGTGCACACGACGCGCTCCGATGTCGGCAAGGGCCACCCGGCCTATTACCAGGACTACGCGGCGCGCCTCGCGAAGGAGATCCCCAACTCGTTCTTCGCCGACCAGTTCAACAACCCGAACAACCCGCTCGCGCACGAGCGCGGCACCGGCCCGGAGCTCTGGGAACAGAGCGGCCACGACCTCGACGCGATCGTCGTCGGCGTCGGCTCGTCGGGCACGCTGACCGGGCTGACGCGCTACTTCCGCGGCGTGCAGCCGAAGCTCGAGTTCGTGCTCGCCGACCCGGTGGGTTCGATCCTCGCCGACCAGGTGCTGACCGGCACGCACGGTGCGGCCGGCTCCTGGGCGGTCGAAGGCATCGGCGAAGACTTCATCCCGCCGATCGCCGACCTGTCCGGCATCAAGCACGCGTACTCGATCTCGGACGAAGAGAGCTTTGCCACCTCGCGCGAGCTGTTGCGCGCCGAAGGCCTGATGGCCGGCTCATCGACCGGCACGCTGCTGGCCACCGCGCTGCGCTTCTGCCGCGCGCAGACCAAGCCACTGCGCGTCGCCACCTTCGTGTGCGACACCGGCACGCGCTACCTGTCGAAGGTCTACAACGACAGCTGGATGATCGACGAGGGCCTGCTCGCCCGTACGCAGTACGGCGACCTGCGCGACATCGTCGCGCGCCGGCCCGACGAAGGCAGCGTCGTCAGCGTGACGCCCGACGACACGCTGCTGACCGCGTTCCAGCGCATGCGGCTGGCCGACGTGTCGCAGCTGCCGGTGCTCGACGGCGCGCGGCTGGCCGGCGTCATCGACGAATCCGACGTGCTGATGCAGCTGCAGGGCGACCCGGACCACTACGTCAACACCGTCAGCTCGGCGATGAGCACCGCGCTGGAGACGCTGCGGCCCGGCTCGAGCATCGCCGCGCTGCGCCAGGTGCTGGACCGCGGCCTGGTCGCGATCGTCGCCGACGGCGATACATTCCACGGCCTGATCACCCGCTTCGATCTTCTGAACCACCTCCGCAAGGCACGCCGATGAGCTCCAAGGACACCCACCAGTTCGCGACCCGTGCGATCCACGCCGGCCAGTCGCCCGACCCGACGACCGGCGCGATCATGCCGCCGATCTACGCCACCTCGACCTATGTGCAGCAGAGCCCCGGCGTGCACAAGGGGCTGGACTACGGCCGCTCGCACAACCCGACGCGCTGGGCGCTGGAGCGCTGCGTCGCCGACCTCGAAGGCGGCACGCGCGCGTTCGCGTTCGCGTCTGGCCTGGCCGCCATCTCGACCACGCTGGAATTGCTGGACGCCGGCGCCCACATCATCGCGAGCGACGACCTGTACGGCGGCACCTTCCGGCTGTTCGACAAGGTGCGCACGCGCAGTGCCGGGCACCGCTTCAGCTTCGTCGACCTGTCGGACCCGCAGGCGTTGCGCGCCGCGATCCGGCCCGAGACGAAGATGGTCTGGGTCGAGACGCCGAGCAACCCGATGCTGAAGCTGACCGACCTGGAGGCCATCGCCCGCATCGCGCACGAGCACGGCCTGCTGGCGGCGGCCGACAACACCTTCGCGAGTCCCTACGTGCAGCGCCCGCTGGAGCACGGCTTCGACGTGGTCGTGCATTCGAGCACCAAGTACCTCAATGGCCACTCCGACGTGATCGGTGGCGTCGCGGTGGTCGGCCAGCGCGCCGAAGCGGCGGGCCATGCCGAGCGCCTGGGCTTCCTGCAGAACGCGGTCGGCGCGATCGCCGGGCCGTTCGACAGCTTCCTGACGCTGCGCGGCGTGAAGACGCTCGCGTTGCGCATGCAACGCCATTCGGAGAACGCCTTCGCGCTCGCGCAGTGGCTGGAGCGCCATCCGAAGGTCGCGCGCGTGCATTACCCGGGCCTCGAATCGCACCCGCAGCATGCGCTCGCGAAGCGCCAGATGAACGGCTTCGGCGGCATGGTGTCGGTCACGCTGAAGACCGACCTGGCCGGCTCGCGCCGCTTCCTCGAGGCCTGCGAAGTGTTCTCGCTGGCCGAGAGCCTGGGCGGCGTCGAGAGCCTGATCGAACACCCGGCGCTGATGACGCACGCGACGATTCCCCCCGAGCAGCGCGCGCAGCTGGGCATCGGCGATGCACTGGTGCGGCTGAGCGTCGGCGTCGAGGACCTGGCCGACCAGCGTGCCGATCTCGAAGGCGCGCTGGCCCGCATCTGAGGCAGGCATCTAACCGACACGCCTTTGCTTATCCGGATTCAGTCGTTCGCGGATCGGCCGGCCTTGGTTAGTCTGCGGGCCTTGATTCCAACAACATGCTGAAGAGAACCTCCATGCAAAAACGCCTGTTCCTGTCCACGCTGGTCGCGGCCGCCGCCGCGGTGTTCTCGGTCGGCGCCCACGCCGACCAGCTCGCCGACATCCAGAAGAAGGGCGAGATCGTCATCGGCGTGCTCGGCACCGACGAGCCGAACAGCTTCGTCGACCCGAAGACCCGCGACGTGGTCGGCTACGAGGTCGACATCGGCCGTGCGATCGCTGCCAAGCTGGGCGTGAAGCCGGTGTTCAAGCAGCTCGCCGTGGCCGCGCGCATCCCCGAGCTGCAACAAGGCCGGGTCGACCTGCTGGCCGCGTCGCTGACGCACAACAAGGAGCGCGAGGCGCTGATCGACTTCTCGCTGACCACCTTCGTGACCGGCCAGAAGGTGCTGGTGAAGAAGGACAGCGGCATCTCGCAGCTGTCGCAGCTCGCCGGCAAGAAGGTGCTGACCGTCAAGGGCGGCACGCAGGAGCCGAACATCCGCAAGGCGGTGCCGACCGTCGACGTCGTGACCTTCGAGACCACGCAGCAGGCGTTCCTCGCGCTGCAGCAGGGCAAGGGCATCGGCTACGTCAACGACGAGGCTTCGCTGATCGACGACTTCGGCAAGCTCGGCCCGGCTGCGAAGAACTACCTGATCATTCCGCAGAGCATCAGCACCGAGGCGCTGGCGCTGGGCATCCGCAAGGGCGAGGCCGGCGTGAAGGGCGTCGTCGACGGCGTGCTGCGCGACCTGGAGAAGTCGGGTGACGCCGACAAGCTGTTCCAGAAGTGGTACGGGCCGAACACGCGGCTGAAGTTCCAGAGCCGGGACTTCAAGTTTGTGTCCGACAAAATTGACGGCTAACGGCCTGCGCTCGCCGATCCGTTTCGTCTGACGCGATACTCGCGTGCCTCGCCCTCTCACGGGGGCGAGGCACTTTGCTGTTGGGCTTCCCTGTGCTCTCCTTTGACTTCTCCCTGCTGCTCTCCGGCCAGTACCACGATGCGCTGGTGGCCGGCTTCGTGCTGTCGCTGCAACTGACGGCCGTGACGCTGGTGCTGGCCGTGCCGCTGGCGACCACGGTCGCGATGCTGCGGCTGTCGCCGTCGCGGCTGCTGCGCGCGCTCGGCGTCTCGTACGTCGAGGCGATCCGCAACGTGCCGCTGCTCGCGCACATGCTGTTCTGGTACTTCGGCGCGCCCGAGATGCTGCCCGAGGCGCTGAAGCAGCGCCTGTACGCCACCAACATCGAGGCGATCAGCGCGGTCGCGGCGCTGACGCTCTACACCGCCGCCTACATGGCCGAGGACATCCGCAGCGGCATCCGCGCGGTGCCGCCGGGGCAGATGGAGGCGAGCCGCGCGCTCGGCCTCGGCTTCCTGCAGTCGATGCAGCTGGTGATCCTGCCGCAGGCGGTGCGCATCACCGTGCCGCCGCTGATCTCGCAGACGCTGAACCTGTGGAAGAACACCAGCATCGCGACCGTGATCGGCGTGGCCGAGATGATGTACCGCGCGGCGCAGGTCGAATCAGCCACCTTCCGCAGCGTCGAGGCCTTCGCGTTCGCGACCGCGGCCTACCTGACGATCTCGCTCACCATCACCGGCCTGGCGAGCTGGTACCAGCACCGATACCCGGTGCGCTCGCGTTGAAGCCGCGTTGAGAACACGATGATCGAGCTGATCCAGACCTACTGGCTCTACTTCCTGATCGGCCAGTACCCGAACGGCCCGCTGGGCGGGCTCGCGCTGACGCTGTTGCTGGCCGCGCTCGGCCTGCTGCTGGCGTTCCCGCTCGGGCTGCTGCTGGGCCTGGCTCGCATCAGCGAGCACCGCGCGCTGCGCTGGCCGGTGACAGCGCTGGTGTTCGTGGTGCGCGGGATCCCGCTGCTGATGGTGGTGTTCTGGGCCTACTTCTTCCTGCCCAGCGTCACCGGCCACAAGACCGACCAGTTCAGCACGATGCTGATCGCGCTGGTGGTGTTCGACGGCGTCTACATCGCCGAGATCGTGCGCGCCGGCGTGCGCGGCATCCCGGACGGCCAGATGCATGCGGCGCGCTCGCTCGGCTTCGGCCGCTTCGGCGCGTTGCGCTACGTGATCCTGCCGCAGGCGCTGCGCCACATGCTGCCGTCGCTGGTGAACCAGTTCGTCTCGACGATCAAGGAGACCTCGCTCGGCTACATCATCGGGCTGACCGAGGTGGCCTTCATCACGACGCAGATCAACACGCAGGTGTTCACGAAGCCGGTGCAGGTGTACAGCACGCTGGCCCTGACCTACTTCGTGCTGTGCTTCGGGCTGTCGCGCGTCGCGTATGCGATGGAGCGGCGCCTGGGCGTCCAGGCTACGAGCGGCGGTAGTCGGCCGGCGCCACCCCGCACCAGCGCTTGAACTGCCGGCTGAAGTGCGCACCGCTGGCGTAGCCGAGGCGCTCGCCGACGGCTGCGATGCTGAGTTGCGCATCCATCAGCAGCAGCTTCGCGCGGCGCAGCTTCAGCGTCGAGCGGTACTGGCGCGCCGACATGCCGTACACCTGCCGGAACAGCGCGTTGCCGTGGTCCGGCGTATAGCCCAGCCGGCGGATCGCGGCCTCGAGCGAGGTCTCGGCGCCGCCGCGCTGCACCTCGCGCTCGATCAGCTCGGCCAGCCGGCCTGCTGTCTGCAGCGCGAGCTGCGGCACCGGCGCGGCAGCGATCTCGTCGCGTTCCAGCGCCTGCGTCAAGGCCGCGAACAGCGACATCAGCGCCGCGGCCGTCTCGAGCCGGCGCGCCAGTGCCGAGCCGGCCACGCGGCCCTCGGCCAGCGCCAGCAGGCGCTGCAGCGCGGGCCGCAGGCTGTTCGCCAACGTGCTGTCGGCGCCGAACACGCGCGTGCCGGCGCCGCACAGCAGGCGCCGCAGCTCGAGGTCGTCAAGATCGAAGTGCACGCAGTACAAGCGCGAGGCGACCGGCGTGCTCGACGAATGCGCCTCGAAGGGCGTGATCAGCAGCAGGTCGCCGGCGTGCTGCTCCAGCGTGCGGCCGGTCAGCCGCACCTGCTGCTCGCCCGACAGCAGCAGGCAGATCTCGAAGTAGGGGTGGTCGTGCCGCGGGTACTGCCAGCGCGCGGCGACACGCCGGGTGTGCGCGTCCATCAGCGACACCGTGGTGCGCACGTCGGGCTGCTTCAGGTAGTCGGGAGCGCTGGGCTCGGAGCGGGCGGGGTGCATGCGCGGGGCAGGTGGAGGTGTCGCGGCTTGGGGCATGCCGTTCGCGCCTTGGGACATGGTCCGGCGCGGGCCTGCCTTCCAGAATCGGAACCTTACACCCAACAAGCCGCGCTCAGGGGCACCCAGGAGACACCGCATGCGTTCGCCAGACCCGCTGTCCGCCAACCGCTTCTTCAATACCCAGCACGCGCCGGTCGGCGCCCACGCCAGCCTGACGCTCGGCTTCCCCGGTGCCCGCGGCGGCATGGACCTGGAGTTGTGCGGCGCGCCCGGCCAATCGGTGCTGGTCGCGCTCGAATCGGCGCAGCAGCCGGGCCTGTTCGAGACGCTGCCGTTCTGCGAGCCGCCCGACGATGCGGAGCGCCAGCGTTTCGTCAGCGACCAGGGCGACTCGCACCTCGGTGCATCGGGCCTCGGCGCGCGGCTGTTCGCGCTGGACGAAGTGCAGCGCGAGTTCTCGCTGGCCACCGACAGCTGGCAAGCCGGTGACCTGCGCTTCACGCTGTACACGCCGGTGCGCGACCTGCCCGATCCCGATGCGAGTGAACCGCTCGACGCGATGCGCGCCTTCGTGCCCGCGGTGCGCGCCGAGATCGAGGTGGACAACCGGGCCGGCACGCGCGCGCGCCGGGTCGCGGTGGGCTTGTCGGGCATCGATCCGCTGCGCGGGCTGCGGCACCTGGCGTTCGGAGAAGGTGCCGGCATCGGCGACGGCCTGGAACAGGGCTTCGCGACCGACGCGCCCGGCGCCTGGTCCGGCATCGGCTTCGACCCGCTCGCGGTGCTGGGCGACCGGCATGTGAGCAACCGCGCGTCGATGCTGGGCGGCTGGGGCCTGGTCTGCGCCGAGGTGCCGGCCGGCGAGCGGCGCACGCTGCGCTTCGCGTTCTGCTTTCACCGCGCCGGCGTCGTCACCGGCGGCATCGCGACGCGCCAGCTCTACAACCGCTGGTTCGACTCGGTCGAGTCGGTGGCGCGCTTCGCGCTGTCGGATTTCGACGAGGCCGTGCAGGCCAGCCGGGCTGCCGATGCGCAGCTGGCGGCCAGCGCGCTGTCGCCGGCGCAGCGCTTCACGGTCGCGCACACGACCCGCTCCTACCTCTACTCGACCCAGCTGCTCGATCGCGACGGCCGCGCGCTGTGGGTCGTCAACGAGGGCGAGTACAACATGCTGAACACGCTCGACCTGGTGCCGGACCACTCGCTGTACGAAGGCCTGCACCACCCGTGGACCATCCGCAACGTGCTCGACCAGTACGCCGCCGGCTACTCGTACGAAGACGAGGACGGCGTCAGCTTCACGCACGACATGGGCGTCGACGGCATCTTCGCGCCGCCGGGCCGCTCGGCCTACGAGCGCGCCGGGCTGACCGGCTGCTTCTCGCAGATGACGACCGAAGAGCTGCTGAACTGGACGCTGTGCGCCGGGCTGTACGTGCACCAGGGCCGCGACCCGGCCTGGGCACGGCGCCATGCCGCGCTGCTGGAGCGCTGCCTGCAGAGCCTGGAGCGCCGCGACCACCCCGAGCCGGCGCAGCGCAACGGCGTGCCGCGCGCCGACAGCAGCCGCTGCGAGGGCGGGCGCGAAATCACCACCTACGACTGCCTCGACCCGTCGCTCGGCCAGGCGGCCGGCAACACCTACATCGCCGGCAAGGCGTGGGCGGCGCACGTCATCCTGCAACAGTTGTTCGTGCAGCTGGACCGGCCGGCGCTGGCCGAGCGGGCGCGCCGGCAGGCGCGGCGCGCCGCCGCGACGGTGGTGGCGGCCGCCCGGCCCGACGGCCTGATCCCGGCGTTGCTGGAGGCGCCCGACGATGACGCGGTGATCCTGCCGGTCATCGAGGCGCTGGCCTACCCGTGGTTCGCCGGCTGCCGCGACGCACTGGCCCCGGACGGCGAGTACGCGCCGTACCTCGCCGCGCTGAAGCGCCACGTCGGCGAGCACGTGCTGCGCGAGGACACCTGCCTGTTCGCCGATGGCGGCTGGCGCATCACCTCGCGCAGCGACAACACCTTCCCGGCCAAGAGCTACGTCTGCCAGTTCGTCGCCCGCGAGATCCTGCAAATGGATCTCGGCACCGCCGGCGCCCGCGCCGACCAGGCCCACGCCACCTGGCAGCTGCACCCCGAACTCAGCGTCCACTGCTGGAGCGAGCAGGTGAAGAACGGCCTGGTGTTCGCGGCCAAGTACTACCCGCGCGGCGTCAGCAGCCAGATCTGGCTGACCGAGGGTTAACCGGGTTCACACACGCCGCCTTGTTTGAAACGAAACGTAAGCAGTGCGACAGAATAAGTACCAAAGCAGACCGATACATAACCAATCTAATACCTGTTGATCGCTTGCTTTGGCGTCCGATGGGCACGGCTTGGCGGCTGGAGCCATCACCGTTACGTTTCTGAAAGCGCTCGCATCTTGTTGCAAGACACACGTCGTCGTCGGTGAAGGCGGCTTCGAAAATTCCCTCAGTGCTCCGTTGTCAACAACACTGAAAGGGACAGATCATGAAGAGCGTGGGAATGACCGTGGTGGCCGTGGCCATCGGCGGTTTGTGGTCGCAGGTGCAGGCAGCCAGCCTGCAACCGGCGACGGCGGCGGTGGCCGCACAGGCCGTGTCGTTCGACGGGATGCTGCTGGCGCAAGCCACGACGGCCCCGGCCTGGAAAGAAGGCGTGACCTACACCGCCGGCACCATCGTCAGCTACAACGGCGCGCTGTATGTCGCGCTCGTGACCCACACCGCCTGGGCCGGCACCAACTGGAACCCGGCCGCGACGCCGACGCTGTGGTCGCCGACCGGCGGCACCGCGCCGGCCCCCGCCCCGACGCCCGCTCCGGCACCTGCCCCCGCACCCGCACCGGCCCCCGCGCCGAGCCCGTCGCCCGCCCCGGCGCCCGGCACCTGCGCGATGCCGTGGTCGGCCAGCACCGCCTACAACGGCGGCGCGGTCGTCAGCGTCAACGGCGTGAACTACAAGGCCAACTGGTGGACGCAGGGCAACAACCCGTCGACCAACAGCGGCCCGGTCGGCAGCGGCCAGCCGTGGTCGCCCACCGGCAACTGCAACGGCGCACCGTCGCCGGCCCCTGCGCCGGCACCCGCCCCCGCACCGTCGCCTGCGCCGGCGCCCGCACCTGCCCCCGCTCCGGCCCCCGCACCCGCGGGCGACCTGCCGGCCGGCGCCCTGTCGGCGAACCAGAGCAAGCGCGTCTACGTCGGCTACTACCCGAGCTGGAGCGACAACTGGTTCGACGCCACCGGCAAGAGCCCGGCCGAGGTCTACAACGCCAGCAAGCTGGCGCGCGTGCCGGCGACCTACACGCACGTGATGGCCTCGTTCGCGGACCCGAACTTCTCGTGGGCCGGCATCGCGACGAACAGCTTCTCGGGCACCGGCATCAACTTCAACGCGACGCCGCGTGACATCAAGGCCGCGATCGACGTGCTGCACAAGCGCAACCAGAAGATCATCCTGGCCGTCGGTGGCGCGACCTACAACAACTGGGGTCCGATCGCGGCGGAAGGCGCGGCCGGCGGCGGCCCGATCATCAACGCGCTGGCCAAGATCCAGACCGAGATGGGCTTCGACGGCCTCGATGTCGACTACGAAGTCGACGGCGACGTGGACCGCTACGCCAACGCCATCAAGGCGCTGCGCAAGGCGGTCGACCTGGCAGGCGGCGGCCGCGTGCTGACGCTGGCCGGCTGGTCGAGCGGCGCGGACTGCACCTCGGGCACGACGGCCGACTCGCGCTGCGCCGGCAAGATGTCGTACTGGGGCGGCAACGCCGGCCGCGAACGCGGCGTGGTGCTGAAGTACCCGGCGACGGCGGCGATGCTCGACCTGGTCAACGTGATGAGCTACGACGCCCGCTACGAGCACTTCGACGGCGTGGTCGCGTACAACCAGTACCGCAGCCTCTACCCGTCGAAGACCATCGTGTCGATCGGCTTCGAGCCGGCACCGGAAGGTTGGAGCGGCGGCCAGTTGGTCATCAACGACGGCGACGCGCAGTGCGAAGGCTCGCGCATCCTGCAGGACCAGTACGGCGCGACGCTGAACCTGCCGTACTCGGTGCAGCGCTTCACGACGGCGGTGCTGAACAGCACGGCGTCGAACCGCAACCCGCGCGACGGCGCGATGCTGTGGGCCATCATCAAGCCGGCGTCCGGCTCGTGCGGCAGCGCCGCATTGGCAGCGCCCGGCACGGTCGGCCAGAAGGTCGGCAACAGCTTCGGCCTGCCGGTCGACCCGCTGCTGCAGTCAGCTGACTGGAAGTAGCCAGCGCCTGCACCAACGCCTGATCTAGCAAGACCAAGCGCCTTCTCCCTGCGGGGTGGAGGCGCTTTTTTTCGTCCGCCAAATTCGCTATCCGCATGACCTGATCCGGTTTCATTCCTTGCGACGGCCGCACCGCGTGCCCATCATCGATGCTCACTCTCACCCCGAGGTCACTCATGAGCATCACCGCCATCAACGTGCGCAACCAGTTCCGCGGCAAGGTCAAGGAAATCATCGAAGGACCGGTCGTGTCCGAGATCGACGTCGAGACCCCGTCCGGCCTGATCGTCACGTCGGTCATCACGACGCGTTCGGTGAAGGAGCTGAAGCTCACGGTCGGCAAGGACGTGATCGCGCTGGTCAAGTCGACCGAGGTGTCGATCGCCACTCTCTGACAAGTCCTTCTGACGGAGACCCTCCCATGGCATTCCACGGCAGCCCGGTGCGCGTGCTGGTGATCCCCGGCCTGCGCGGCAGCGGTCCGGCGCATTGGCAGAGCTGGCTGCAGGGCCACTTCCGGCGTGCGGTGCGCGTCGAGCAGGACGACTGGGACACCGCCGACCTCGAGACCTGGGCGACCCGCATCGGCGAGACGCTCGCCGCCGAGCCACTCGGCCCGTGGATCGCGGTGGCCCACAGCTTCGGCTGCCTGGCGCTGGCGCAGCACCTGCTGTCGACCTGCGGGCGAACCGCCCATGGCGTGCGCGGCGCGTTGCTGGTGGCGCCGGCCGAGCCGGGCCGCTTCGCGCTCGACGACCTGCCGCTGCGCCAACGGCTGCGCCTGCCGGCCACCCTGCTCGCGAGCGACACCGACCCGTGGATGAGCGCGCAGCGCGCAGAATCGTTCGCCCAGGCCTGGGGCAGCGGCTTCGTGAACCTCGGCGACGCCGGCCACATCAACGCCGAGGCGGGCTTCGGCCCGTTGCCGGCGGCGAAGAAGCTGACCGAGTTCCTGATCCACCGCGTCGAGCAATCACGGCGGCCCGAGCGCGCCGACCTGCACGAGTTCTCGTTCGCCGTCTGACCCACCCATCACCAGGAGACCACCATGAGCTTGCGATTGGGCGACATCGCCCCCGACTTCGAACAGCAATCGTCCGACGGCCCGATCAGCTTCCACAAGTGGCTGGGCGACAGCTGGGGCGTGCTGTTCTCGCACCCGGCCGATTTCACGCCGGTGTGCACCACCGAGCTCGGCCTGACCGCCAAGCTGAAGGACGAGTTCACGAAGCGCAACGTGAAGGCCATCGCGCTGAGCGTCGACCCGGTCGACTCGCACACGAAGTGGATCCACGACATCAACACGACGCAGAAGACGCGGGTCAACTTCCCGATCCTGGCCGATGCCGACCGCAAGGTGGCCGAGCTGTACGACCTGATCCACCCGAACGCGAGCACCACCGCCACGGTGCGCTCGCTGTTCGTGATCGACCCGGCGAAGAAGATCCGCCTGACGATCACCTACCCGGCCAGCACCGGCCGCAACTTCGACGAGATCCTGCGCGTGATCGATTCGCTGCAGCTGACCGATTCGCACAGCGTCGCGACGCCGGGCAACTGGAAAGACGGCGACGACGTCGTGATCGTGCCGTCGCTGCAGGACCCCGAGCTGATCAAGAAGAAGTTCCCGAAGGGCTACACGGCGGTGACGCCGTACCTGCGGCTGACGCCGCAGCCGAACAAGCCCTGAGGCATCCGTTCGCCCTGAGCAGGGACTGAGCCTGTCGAAGGCCCGTCCGTCGAAGGGTTGCACCCAGCGCGCGCAGGGCCTTCGACAGGCTCAGGTCCTTCGACGGGCTCAGGATGATCGGGCCCTTCGACAGGCTCAGGGCGAACGGTGTTTCTTTGCAGCCGCCGCAGCACCTGTTTTCCCCAGGGCAAACGGGTTCTGTGCGCCTGCCCGGGCATCCCCTTTCTTGCCAGCCCCCAGCTTCGTGCGGCACACTCGCCCCCGACAACAAGTAGAAACACACCACGTTGGGGGGCGTGCGTCGTCGACGCGCGGCCTCGTTCCCATCTAGCGAGGCACCGATGTCCCACAGCTTGAAGGATCTGCTTGCCACCGGCGTCGATGACAACGTTGCCGTCTCCGCCCCCGACCGGCCGCCGCTCCGGTACCGCGAACTGCGCCGGCTGATCGCCGAGACCCTCGCGCGGCTCAACGGCCTGGGCATCGCCCGCAACGACCGCGTGGCCATCGTGCTGAACAACGGCCCCGAGATGGCGACCTGCTTCGTCGCCTGCGCCTGCGGCGTGACCAGCGCGCCGCTGAACCCGGCCTACCGCGCCGACGAGTTCGAGTTCTACCTGTCCGACCTGAACGCGAAGGCGCTGATCGTCGAGCGCGGCAGCGTCTCGCCGGCGATCGACGTGGCCGCCAAGCTCGGCGTGCGCGTGATCGACCTGGTGGTGCACGAAGGCGCCGGTGCCGGCAGCTTCGTGCTGGAACCGCGCGACGGCAGCATCGCCGCATCGGCCGCCGAACCAACCTGGGCCGAGCCCGACGACGTCTCGATGGTGCTGCACACCTCCGGCACCACCTCGCGCCCGAAGATCGTGCCGCTGTCGCAGCGCAACCTGTGCGCCTCGGCCACCAACATCCGCAGCACGCTCGCGTTCACCGGCGCCGACCGCGGGCTGAACATCATGCCGCTGTTCCACATCCACGGCCTGATCGCCGGCGTGCTCGCGCCGCTGTCGGCCGGCTCACAGGTGTTCTGCACGCCGGGCTTCAACGCGCTGAAGTTCTTCGGCTGGATGGATGAGGCGAAGCCCACCTGGTACACCGCGGTGCCGACCATGCACCAGGCGATCCTGTCGCGCGCCGGCAAGAACGCCGACGTGATCAAGCGCCACCCGCTGCGCTTCCTGCGCTCGTCGTCGTCATCGATGCCGCCGCAGGTGATCCGCGAACTCGAGGAGGTGTTCGGCGCGCCGCTGATCGAGGCCTACGGCATGACCGAGGCCACGCACCAGATGGCGTCGAACCCGCTGCCGCCGAAGGCGCGCAAACCCGGCGCGGTCGGCCTCGCGGCCGGGCCCGAGGTGGCCATCATGGGCGACGACGGCGGCCTGCTGCCGGCCGGCGGCATCGGCGAGATCGTGATCCGCGGCGCCAACGTGACGCGCGGCTACGAGAACAACCCGAAGGCCAATGCCGAGGGCTTCACGAACGGCTGGTTCCGCACCGGCGACCAGGGCACGATGGACGCCGACGGCTACATCAGCCTGACCGGGCGGCTGAAGGAAATCATCAACCGCGGCGGCGAGAAGGTCAGCCCGCGCGAGGTCGACGAGATCCTGATGGACCACCCGGCCGTCGCGCAGGTGGTGTGCTTCGGCATGCCGCACCCGAAGCTCGGCGAGGAAGTCGCCGCGGTCGTCGTGCTGCGCGAAGGCCAGCCGGCCACCGAGCGCGAGCTGCAGGCCTTCGTCAGCACACGGGCCGCCGACTACAAGGTGCCGAAGAAGATCCTCTTCATGGACGAGATCCCGAAGGGCGCCACCGGCAAGCTGCAGCGCATCGGCCTGGCGCAGAAGCTCGGCCTCGGCTGACACCGTTTTCCTCCCGGGCGAACCCTGCCGGTCGCCCGCGGTCGGCGTCCGTGAGGACGTTGGCGGCCGCACCCACAAGAACGACACCGATGGACCCCGGGGGCATGTGCCCCCAGCGTGACTACCAAAAGGAGCGATCTTGAAGTACCAGCAGTTCAAGCAGTGGGCGGCGGCCGCGACGGCGCTGTGGGCGATGGGCGGGGGCGGGGCGGCACAGGCCTGGGAGCCGGCCAAGCCGGTGGAGTTCGTGGTGCCGGCCGGCACCGGCGGCGGGGCCGACCAGATGGCCCGCTTCATCCAGGGCGTGGTCGCGAAGAACAACCTGATGAAGCAGCCGATCATCGTCGTCAACAAGGCGGGCGGCGCCGGCGCCGAGGGCTTCCTCGACGTGAAGGGCGCGAAGGGCGATGCGCACAAGATCGTCATCACGCTGTCGAACCTGTTCACGACGCCGCTCGCGACCGGCGTGCCGTTCAACTGGCGCGACCTGACGCCGGTGGCGATGCTCGCGCAGGACGAGTTCGTGCTGTGGGTCAATGCCGAGTCGCCGTACAAGACCGCGAAGGAGTACATCGACGCGATCAAGGCGCAGCCGGCCAACAGCTTCAAGATGGGCGGCACCGGCTCGAAGCAGGAAGACCAGATCATCACCGCGATGCTCGAGAAGGCGGTCGGCAAGAGGCTCACCTACATCCCGTACAAGGGCGGCGGCGACGTCGCGGTGCAGCTGGTGGGCAAGCACGTCGACTCGACGGTCAACAACCCGATCGAGGCCGAATCACACTGGCGCGCCGGCAAGCTGCGCGCGCTGTGCGTGATGGACAAGGACAAGCTGCCGTACAGCACCAAGCTGACGCCGACGCAGAGCTGGAACGACATCCCCACCTGCGCCTCGGCCGGCGTGCCGGTCGACTACCTGATGCTGCGCGGCATCTTCATGCCGCCGGGCGCGACGCCGGAGCAGGTGGCGTTCTACGTCGAGCTGTTCAAGAAGGTGCGCGCGCTGCCGGAATGGAAGGACTTCATGGACAAGGGTGCGTTCAAGCAGACCTTCATGAGCGGGCCGGAGTTCGTCGACTGGCTCGGCAAGAACGAGCAGATGCACCGCGAGCTGATGAAGCAGGCCGGCTTTCTGGCGCAATAGACCTCTCCCCACAACGAGGTGATGCATGAGCGAACCTGAATCCGCACCGGTCGGCAAACGGTGGCCGGAGGTCGGCATGGCCGGCGTGCTGGCCGCGATCGCGCTGATCGTCATCGGCGACAGCCTGCGCGTGGGCATTGGCTGGGCCGACGACGGCCCGCGCGCCGGCTACTTTCCGTTCTACATCGGGTTGCTGCTGCTGGCGGCCGCCGCGAGCATCCTGTTCGGCGAGTTCCGACGCCGCAAGCAGCCCGACCCGGTGTTCGCCGAGCGCGCGCAGCTGCGCATGGTGGTCGCGGTGCTGCTGCCGATGGTGGTGTATGTCGCGCTGATCTGGGGGCTCGGCATCTACCTCGCGTCGGCGCTGCTGATCGGCTACTTCATGCGCCGCCACGGGCACTACCGCTGGCCGATGACCGTGGCGGTGTCGGTCGGCGTGCCGCTGCTGCTGTTCGCGGTGTTCGAGAAGTGGTTCCTGGTGCCGCTGCCGAAGGGCCCGATCGAGCATCTGTTCGGTCTCTAGCCAAGGCTGTAGAAGTTCCTCCGCCCGCGCACACAAGAACCCACAGGGAGAGAAGCGCATGGAAGAAATCACCAACCTGATGCACGGCTTCGGCGTGGCCCTCACGCTGCCCAACCTCGGCTTCATGCTGATCGGGCTGACGCTGGGCGTGCTGATCGGCGTGCTGCCCGGCCTCGGCGGGGCTAACGGCGTCGCGATCCTGCTGCCGCTGACCTTCTCGATGAACCCCACGTCGGCCATCATCATGCTGTCGTGCATCTACTGGGGCGCGCTGTTCGGCGGGGCGATCACTTCGATCCTGTTCAACATCCCCGGCGAGCCGTGGTCGGTGGCCACCACCTTCGACGGCTACCCGATGGCCCAGCAGGGCCGCGCGGCGCAGGCGCTGACGGCGGCATTCACCTCGTCGTTCGTCGGCGCGCTGTTCGCCGTGCTGCTGATCACCTTCCTCGCGCCGCTGCTCGCGAAGTTCGCGCTGAAGTTCGGCCCACCCGAGTTCTTCGCGGTGCAGCTGCTCACCTTCTGCAGCTTCGTCGGCACCAGCAAGGAACCGCCGGCCAAGACCATCGCGTCGATGATGCTCGGCTTCGCGCTCGCCGCCGTCGGCATGGACAGCGTGACCGGCCAGCTGCGCATGACCTTCGGCGTGCCCGAGCTGCTGAAGGGCTTCGACTTCCTGATCGCGGTGATCGGGCTGTTCGGCATCGGCGAGATCCTGCTGACGATGGAGGAGGGCCTGGCCTTCAAGGGCAAGAGCGCGAAGATCAACTTCAAGGTGGTGTGGCAGACCTGGGGCGAACTCGCGCGGCACTGGAAGACCTTCCTGCGCTCGACGGCCATCGGCTGCTGGATGGGCATCACGCCGGGCGGCGCGACGCCGGCCTCGTTCATGAGCTACGGCATGGCGCGGCGCATGTCCGACGACCCGCAGAGCTTCGGCAAGGGGCAGATCCAGGGCGTGATCGCGCCCGAGACCGCGGCGCATGCGGCCGGCACCTCGGCGCTGCTGCCGATGCTGACGCTGGGCATCCCCGGCTCGCCGACCGCGGCGGTGCTGCTCGGCGGCCTGCTGATCTGGGGGCTGCAGCCGGGGCCGATGCTGTTCATCGAGCAGAAGGATTTCGTCTGGGGGCTGATCGCGTCGATGTACCTCGGCAACCTGGTCGGGCTGATCGTCGTGCTGACGACGGTGCCGTGGTGGGCGGCGATCCTGCGCATCCCGTTCTCGGTGATCGCGCCGGTGATCATCGTGATCTGCGCGATCGGCGCGTACACCGTGCACAGCTCGATGTTCGACGTGGTGATGATGCTGGTGTTCGGCGTCGTCGGCTACGTCTTCAAGAAGCTGCGCTACCCGCTCGCGCCGATGGTGCTGGCGCTGGTGCTGGGCGACATGGCCGAGGCGAGCTTCCGGCAGTCGATGCTCGCGTCCCAGGGCAAACTCTCGATCTTCTGGTCGAACCCGCTGGTGGGCGGCATCACGGCGTTGGCGCTGGTGATCCTGCTGTGGCCGGCGGTGCAGCGGGCCCGTGCCTGGGCACACGCCCGCGGGACCGCACCGGTCGGAGAACATCCTTGAAGGAGATGCCTTGAAATTCGCGATCGTCGGCGCCGGCGCCATCGGCGGCTACCTGGGGGCCCGGCTGGCACTGGCCGGCGAAGAGGTCACCTTCATCGCCCGCAACCGCAACCTGGCGGCCATCAACGCGAACGGCTTCAAGCTGATCGAGGAAGACGGCCGCGAGCAGGTCGCGCGCAACCTGCGCGCCGTGCAGCGCATGGCCGATGCCGGCCCGCAGGACGTGGTGCTGCTGACGCTGAAGGCGCACCAGGTGAAAGACGTGCTGCCCGAGCTGCGCGAGCTGTTCGGCCCGCACACGCTGGTGGTCACGATGATCAACGGGCTGCCGTGGTGGTACTTCCACAAGCTGGCCGGGCCGTACGAAGGGCGCTCGCTCGAGAGCGTCGACCCGGGCGGCGTGATCGGCGCGCACATCGAGCCGGAGCGCGTGATCGGCGGCATCGTCTACCCGGCCTCGGAGCTGGTCGAGCCGGGCGTGGTGCGGGTGGTCGAGGGCAACCGCTTCACGCTCGGCGAGCTCGACGGTTCTCGCAGCGAGCGCATCGAGGCGCTGTCGCAGGCGATGATGCGGGCCGGCTTCAAGTCGCCGGTGTCGAAGGACATCCGCGGCGAGATCTGGGTCAAGCTGTGGGGCAACCTGAGCTTCAACCCGATCAGCGCGCTGACGCACGCGACGCTGCAGGACATCTGCCGCTTCCCGGCGACGCGGCAGCTCGCCGCGCGGATGATGACCGAGGCGCAGGCGATCGGCGAGAAGCTCGGCGTGGAGTTCAAGATCTCGCTCGACAAGCGCATCGCCGGTGCCGAGGCGGTGGGCGCGCACAAGACCTCGATGCTGCAGGACGTGGAGCACGGCCGCGCGCTGGAGCTGCAGGCGCTGGTGGGCTCGGTGGTCGAGCTCGCGCAGATCACGCAGACGCCGGCGCCGAACATCGAGGCGGTGTACGCGGTGGCAGGGCTGTTGGCGCAGACGCTGGCGCAGCAGGCGGGCAAACTCGCGGTTTCGCCCGCTTGAGTCACCCCTGCGGACCACAAGGAGAAATCATGAAGTCGTCATTCGCCCTGCCGCTGCTGCTGCTGGGCCTGTCCGCATCGGCCGGCGCCCAATCGCTGCGCTGCAGTTCCAACACCATCGGCATCGGCGAGCCGCGCTCCGGCGTGCTGCAGAAATGCGGTGAGCCCATCGCCCGGGATTCGTTCTGCAAGCCGGTCGATCCGCAGGCCATCGCCGCCGGCGCGTCCGGCACCGCCGTCGTGCTGCCGTGCGAGAAGGTCGACGAGTGGACCTACAACCCCGGCTACGGGCAGTTCATCACGACGCTGCGGCTGCAGGCCGGCAAGGTCACCGCGGTGACCTACGGCGACCGGGTCAAGTAGGCGCGGCCCGCGCGAGGCATGGACTTCGCCGTCTTCTTCCGCAACATGAACCTCGGGCGGACGAACTGCCCGACGAAGCTGCAGCTCGAAGCCGCCTTCCTGGACGCGGGCGCCGTCAGCGCCGCCTCGTTTCTGACCAACGGCACGCTGGTCTATGCGGCTTCGTCGCTCGACGAAGCCAGGCAGGTGTTCGATCGGGCGCATGCGTTGCTCAACGCCCGCTGCGGCTTGAAGGAGCCCGCCTTCGTGCGCACCGTCGACTACCTGGCCGCACTGGTCGACACCGACCCGTTCGCCGGCATCGACCGCGCGAGCGTCTACGAGTTCTGCGTGTCCTTCCTGCACTCGCCGGATGTGGTGCCGCCGATGCTGCCGCTCGCGTCCGCACGCGGCGACGTCGAGCTGATCGCGGTGACGCCCGCCGAGGTGCTGAGCCTCAGCCGCAAACTCGGCGCCTCGCCGGGCAGCCCGAACGCCTTTCTTGAGAAGCGCCTGGGCTCGCCGTTGACGACGCGCGCCTGGAACACCCTCGTGCGGCTGGTGCGCAAGCACCGCGCCGTGTCCGCTGCCTGACCTGGGCCCCGCGATGAAACCCGACTTCACGATCCGCCCCGTCGCGCGCGACGACTTCGCTGCCTGGAAGCCGCTCTGGGACGGCTACAACGCGTTCTACGGCCGCGAGGGCGCGACAGCGCTGCCCGACGAGATCACGCAGGCCACCTGGTCGCGCTTCTTCGATGCCTACGAACCGGTGCACGCGCTGGTGGCCGCGCGCGGCAGCGAGTTGCTGGGCCTGACGCACTACCTGTTCCACCGCAGCACGACGCTGCTCGGGCCGACCTGCTACCTGCAGGACCTGTTCACGACCACCGCCTCACGCGGGCGCGGCGTCGGCCGAGCGCTGATCGAGGGCGTCTACGAGCGTGCCGCCGCGGGTGGGTCCAGCCGCGTCTACTGGATGACGCACGAGACCAACGCGACCGCAAGGACGCTGTACGACGGGGTCGCGACGAACACCGGCTTCCTCATCTACCGCAAGATGCTCTGAACACCCGATGCCGACGCCCTACGCGCTGACACTCACCGAGTCCGACGACGAGGCACTGCGCGAGGCGATCCTCGCGCCGCTGGTCGAGTACAACCTGTCGCAGGCCGGTGCCAGCGGCAAGCGGCCGCTCGCGGTGCTGGTGCACGACAACCAGGGCCAGGTCGCCGGCGGCGCCTGGGGCTACACCAGCTTCCAGTGGCTGTACATCCAGCTGCTCGTGGTGCCGGCCGATGCGCGCGGCCAGGGCTTGGGCACGCAGATCATGCAGCGCGCCGAGCGCGAGGCGATCGAGCGCGGCTGCATCGGCGCCTGGCTCGACACCTTCGAGTTCCAGGCGCGCGGCTTCTACGAGAAGCTCGGCTACGCCTGCTTCGGCCAGATCGACGACTACCCGCCGGGCTTCGCGCGCTACTTCATGAAGAAGGCGCTTCAGCCCCTGCCGTCGACTCAGCCGGCCCCGTAGACGTTGGCCAGCGTGCCGATGCCGTCGATCGTCACCTCGACCGCCGTGCCCGGTTTCATCGGCAGCACGCCGAGCGAGGTGCCGCACAGGATCACGTCGCCCGGCTCCAGCGTCATGTCGTGCGACAGGCGAGACACCAGTTCGACCGGCGTGAAGAACATGTCGGCGAGCGGGTAGTTCTGGCGCTCGCGGCCGCCGACGGTCGTGCGCAGCGTCGCGGCGGCCACATCGAACTCGGTCTCGATCACCGGGCCGAACACGCCGAAGCCGTCGAAGCTCTTCGCGCGCGCCCACTGCGCGAAGCTCGGGTCGCGCGCGATCAGCTCCATCGCGGTCACGTCGTTGGCGCAGCTGTAGCCGAAGATGTGCGACGGGGCTTGGTCGACCGGCACCGCCTTCGCGCGGCGGCCGATCACGATCGCCAGCTCGCCCTCGTAGGCCACGCGGCCGACCTCCGGGTTCGGCACCGGGATCGCCTGGCCGTGCGCGGCAAAGCTGCTCGGCGCCTTCAGGAAGTACAGCGGCTCGGCCGGCCGCGACCAGCCGTTCTTCTCGGCCGCCGCGGCGAAGTTGTTCCACAGCGCGATCATCTTCGACGGCCGGCACGGCGTCAGCCAGTCGAGGCCGGCCAGCGGCAGCCGCTCGCCGGTCGGGGAAGGGGAATCGAACAAGTCACCGCGGTGGACGACCACCTCGTCGCCTTGCAGCAGCCCGAAGACCTCACGCCCGGCGTGCACCCCCCGCAGCCATTTCATGCGCCGTCGACGCAGGCGGCGGCGAGCAGCTCGCGGATGAAGCGCGACTTGCCTTCGGTGTAGGCCTCGCGGTCGTCGCGGTAGCGCGCGGCGAGGGCACGCTTCACCTCCACGTACTGCGCGGCCAGCTCAGGGTGGGCGCGCAGCTGGTCGCGAAACCGCAACTCGGCCTGCGCATCGGCCGGCATGCGCACGTGCACATGGTGGGTGCGGCCTGTGCCATAGGGCGGCATGCCCTTCACGAAGAACATGCGGTCGCGCCGCGGGTTGTCGGGCCAGAACGCGTAACCCAGGCCTTCGAGCGGCTCGATGAACGACGGCCACTGCACCGTCACCGGCGCGATCAGCAGGATGTCGATGATCGGCTTGGCCGGCAGGCCCGGCACCGCGGTGCTGCCGATGTGCACGATGCTGGCCTCGATGTCCGGCCCCAACGCGGCGCGGATCGCCTGCTGCTCGGCCTTGAACAGCGCAGGCCAGCGGGCATCGTAGGGAACGAGTTCGATCGTGTCGGCGGTGGTATCGGGCATGGCGGGCCTCCAACGGACGCGCCCGCACAGTATCACTGTGCGGCCCCGAAGTCAGCCCCCCGGACCCTCCGTCTCGACAATCCGCCTCAGAAGGCCGGCACCATCGAGCCGCTGAACGTCGACTCGACCAGCTGCTTCACCTCGGGCGATTGGAAGGCCTTCACCAGCTTCGCGACCCAGGGCTTGTCCTTGTCTTCGGTGCGCACCGCCAGCAGGTTGGCGTACGGGTTCTTCGGGTCCTCGATCGCGATCGCGTCGCGCGTGGGCACCAGCTTGGCCTGCACCGCGTAGTTGGTGTTGATCGCGCTCGCGTCCAGGTCGTCGAGCGAGCGCGGCAGCTGCGCCGCCTCGATCTGCACGATCTGGAGCTTCTTCGGGTTCTCGGCCACGTCCTGCACCGTCGCGCTGATGCCGGCGCCCGGCTTCAGCTTGATGACGCCGTACTTCTGCAGCAGCGCGAGCGCGCGGCCGCTGTTCGACGGGTCGTTCTGGATGCCGACCTTCGCGCCCGGCGGCAGCTCGGCCAGCGACTTGTATTTCTTCGAATAGAAGCCCATCGGAAAGGTCACCGTGTTGCCGACGGCGCTGATCTTGTAGCCGCGCGCCTGGATCTGCGACTGCAGGAACGGCAGGTGCTGGTAGCTGTTGGCCTGCACGTCGCCGGCGTCGAGCGCGGCATTCGGCTGGATGTAGTCGTTGAACTCGACAATCTGCAGCTTCAGCCCGTCGCGCTCGGCGACCTTCTTCGCCTCCTCGGCGATCTGCGCGTGCGGGCCGGCGGTGACGGCGATCTTGATCGTCTCCTGCGCGGCGGCTGGCGCGGCCGCGGCGATGAGGAGCAGGGAGGACAACAGCAGGGTACGGCGATGGAAGGTCATGGTCGATGGGGGTGAAGGGAAACAGGGGGATCAGGGTGACGGCTCGAAGCCGTCGCGCCACACCAGCAGCCGGCGCTCCAGCGCGCGCATCGCGCCGTCGCTCAGCTTGCCCAGCAGCGCCAGCAGCGCGATCGCGGCGAGCACGATGTCGGCGCGGCCGGTCTCGCGGCCATCGGTCAGCAGGTAGCCCAGGCCGTTGCTCGCGGCAATCAGCTCGGCGGCCACCATGAACATCCACGCGAGGCCGAGGCCGTTGCGCAGCCCGGTCAGCACCGACGGCAGCGCGGCCGGCAGCAGCACGCGCCGCACCAGCACCAGCGGCGAGAAGCCGAACAGCCTGCCAACCTCGACCAGCTTGCGGTCGACGCCCCGAAAGCCCGAGGCCACGCCGAGGTAGACCGGGAAGAACGCGCCGATCGCGATCAGCACGATCTTCGGCGTCTCGGCTATGCCCAGCCACAGCAGCAGCAGCGGCACCCAGGCGAGCGACGGGATCGCGCGCAAGCCTTGCACGCTCGGATCGAGCCAGGCCGACACGCGCTGCGACAGGCCGACCGCCGAGCCGGCTGCGAGCGCCAGCCCGCTGCCGAGCGCGAAGCCCGCGGCGACGCGGCCGGTGCTGGCCAGCACATGCAGCCCGAGGGCCTGCCCGCCCAGGCCGATCAGCGTGCGCAGCACCTCGCTGGGCGGCGGCAGCGCGCGGCTGCCGGACCAGCCTAGCGCGGCCGCGAGTTCGATCGCGCCGAGCACCACCGCCGGCAGCACGATGCCGACCGGCAGGCGCCAGCGGCGTTTTCTTCGCGAGCGCTGCACCGCGGACGGTGCCGGCGCAGCCGCCAGCGACGGTTCAGGCGGCACGCTGGATCACGCCGGTCGCGAAGCGGGTGTCGACCAGCTCGGTGATCGTGCGATTCAGGTCCGTCCCCGGCTTGACCAGCTGCTCGTCGAGCAGGATCGGTGCCGCCGCCTGCAAGGCCTTCACATGCTCGGCCGACGGCTGCGGGTTGCTGAAGTCGGTGCGCAGCTTGATCTGCAGCAGCGCGACCTGCAGGCTGACCTTGGCCTCGTCGGACAGGATCTTCGCGGCCTCGCTCTGGTTCGCGAGGATCCACAGCCGCGCGCGCTCGTAGGCCGCGATCACGCGCTTCACGTCGTTCGGGCGCTGCGCCAGCACGTCCTCGCGCACGTTCAGGAAGCCGTAGGTGTTGAACGCGACGTTGCGGTACAGCAGCGTCGAGCCGGCATCCAGCTCGCTGGCCGCCATCAGCGGATCCAGCCCGGCCCAGGCGTCGACGCGGCCTTGCTCGAGTGCGGTGCGGCCGTCGGCATGCTGCAGCGCGACATGCTCGATGTCGCTGCGCTTCAGGCCCACGCTGTGCAGCGCGCGCAGCAGGAACAGGTACGGGTCGGTGCCCTTGGTGGCCGCGACCTTCCTGCCCTTCAGGTCGGCCAGCGACTTGATCGGCGAGCCCTTGGGCACGACCAGCGCGGTCCATTCCGGGCGCGAGAAGATGTAGGGCGTGCGGATCGGGTTGCCGTTGGCCTTGGCAAGCAGCGCTGCCAGCCCGGCGCCGGAGCCGATGTCGATGCTGTTGCTGTTCAGGTACTCCAGCGCGCGGTTGCTGCCGGCGCTCAGCACCCACTTGACGTTGACGCCGTCGCGCTTGAAATCTTCTTCGAGCCAGCCGAAGCGGCGCAGCACCAGGCTGGACGGCGAGTAGTACGCGTAGTCGAGGCGCAGCTCCTTCGCATCGGCGGCGCGCGCGAGGGCAGGGGCGGCCAGCACGGCGGCGGCGGCTTTCAGGGCAGTACGGCGTTTCATGGCAAGACTTTCGAGAAGGGAATTCAGGCGGCGGCCTGCGGCGCGTCGATGCGCACCTGGTGCGCCGCATGCTGCCGGCCGAGCCGCGGGCCGCGCCCGAACAGCTGCTCGCGCAGCGTGCCGCCGGCGTACTCGCGGCGGTAGCGGCCTCGCTTCTGCAGCTCGGGCACGACATGCTCGACGACGTCGCGCATCGATTCATGCGCCACCGCGTACGCGAGGTTGAAGCCGTCGACACCGGTCGCCTCGACCCAGCGCTCCAGCTCGTCGGCCACCTGCACCGCATCGCCGACGATCACCGGCCCGCGGCCGCCGAGGCCGATGAACTGCGCAGCCTCCTGCACCGTCCAGACCCGTGTCGGGTCGGCCTGGTTGAACGACGCGAGCGCGCTGCGGCCGGCTTCGGTGTCGATGTACTCGACCGTCGCGTCCGGTGCGAAGCGGCTGAAGTCGACGCCGGTCCAGCCCGACAGCAGCGCGAGCGAGGCTTCGAGGTCGATGTGCTCGCGGTACTCGGCGTGCTTCGCCTTCGCGGCGGCTTCGTTTTTGCCGGTGATGATCAGCGCCTGCGCATAGATCAGCACGTCGTTCGCCGGCCGGCCCTGGGCCACCAAGGCCGCGCGGATGCCGTCGACATACTTGCGCACCACCGCGACGCTCGGCCCGCTGACGAACACGCACTCGGCGTGGCGCGCCGCGAAGGCCTTGCCGCGCGGCGAGGCGCCGGCCTGGTACAGCACCGGCGTGCGCTGCGGCGAGGGCTCGCACAGGTGGATGCCGGGCACCTGGTAGTGCTCGCCGCGGTGGCGGATCGGGTGCACGCGGGCCGGGTCGGTGAAGACGCCACGCGCCTTGTCGCGCACCACCGCGTCGTCCTGCCAGCTGTGCTCCCACAGCTTGTAGACGACCTCCAGGTACTCGTCGGCCACGTCGTAGCGGTCGTCGTGCGCCGCCTGCTGCGGCAGGCCCAGGTTGCGCGCCGCGCTGTCGAGGTAGCCGGTGACGATGTTCCAGCCGATGCGGCCGCGCGTCAGGTGGTCGAGCGTGCTGATGCGGCGCGCGAACGGATAGGGGTGCTCGTAGGTCAGCGCGCAGGTCACACCGAAGCCGAGGTGCTGCGTCGCCTGCGCCATCAGCGGCACCAGCGCGAGCGGGTCGTTCAGCGGCACCTGCACGCCGTGGCGCAGCGCGGCATCGGCGGCGCCCTGGTACACGTCGTAGACGCCGAGCACGTCGGCCAGGAACACGCCGTCGAAGCGGCCGCGCTCCAGCAGCTTCGCGAGCTCGATCCAGTGGTCCGGGTCGGTGTAGCGGTGCGAGCGGTCGCGTGGGTGCGTCCACAGCCCGGGCGACTGGTGCCCGACCGTGTTCATCTGGAAGGCGTTGAAGCGGATCACTTGCTTGCGAGTGCCTGCTGGTAGTCGGTCTTCACGAAGCCGGCGAACTTCGTTTCGGTGATGGCCAGGAACTCTTTCGAGCGGTAGGCCTCGGCGATGTCGCGGACCCACGGCGTGTCCTTGTCCGCGGTGCGCACGGCCACCACGTTCTGGTAGGTCGGGCCGGTCTTCTCGAGCGCGAGCGCCTCCGTCAGCTTCAGGCCGGACGCGAGCGCGAAGTTGCCGTTGACGAACGAGTAGTCGGTGTCGTCGAGCGAGCGCGGCAGCTGCGCGGCCTCGATCGGCACCAGCTTGATCTTCTTGATGTTGACGGCCACGTCCTTCTCCGACGCGCGGATCGGGTCGGTGCCCTCGCGCAGCTTGACCCAGCCGATCTCCTGCAGCACGACCAGCGCGCGCGCCGCGTTGGTCGGGTCGTTCGGCAGCGCGACGACGGCGCCTTCCTTCACGTCCAGCGTCTTGTGCTTGCGGCTGTAGATCGCGATCGGCGCGGTCGGCACCTTCAGCAGCTCGCTGATCGCGAGCTTGTTCTCGGTCGCGAACTTCGTCAGGTAGACGATGTGCTGGAACGCGTTCGCGTCGAGCGCGCCCTGGGCCAGCGCATGGTTCGGCTGGATGTAGTCGTTGAACTCGACGACCTTCACGACGTAGCCCTTCTTCTCGAGCAGCGGCTTGATGCCGAGCTTGATCTGGTCGGCGTACGGGCCGGCGGTGGCGCCGAACACGATCTCCTTCTTCTGCTGGGCGGCCGCGACCAGCGCGACGGCGGAGAGTGCGACGGCGAGCAGCGTGCGTCGGGCGAGGGACATGGGGGGTACTCCTTGGGAAATGAAACTCAGCGCTTGTCGAGCCGGCGCGCGATGGTGTTGCCCACCAGCTGGATCGCCTGTACCAGCACGATCAGGATCGCGACGGTGAACACCATCACGTCGGTCTGGAAGCGGTAGTAGCCGTAGCGGATCGCGAGGTCGCCGATGCCGCCGCCGCCGACCACGCCGGCCACGGCGGAGTACGACAGGAAGCTGATCGCGAGCACCGTCAGCGCGAGCACCAGGCCCGAGCGCGCCTCGACGATCAGCACGCGCCAGATGATCTGCAGCTCGGAGGCGCCCATCGCATGCGCCGCCTCGATCACGCCGCGCGGCACGTCGCGCAGGTTCTGCTCGACCAGGCGCGCGAAGTACGGGATCGCGGCGAACGACAGCGGCACCGCGGCGGCCACCGGCCCGATCGAGGTGCCGGCGATCACGCGGGTGAAGGGCACCAGCGCGACCAGCAGGATGATGAACGGGAACGAGCGCACGGTGTTCACCAGCCAGTTGACGACTGCGAACACCGGCCGGTTGGCGAGCGACTGGCCGGGCCCGAGCAGGAACAGCCAGATGCCGAGCGGCCCGCCGAGCAGCAGCGCGGCCGACAGGCCGATGACCAGCATCAGCAGCGTCTGGCCGAGCGCGGTGCCCAGCTCGGGGAGGATGGCGATGATGTTCTCAGGCATACGCCACCGCCTCGTCTTGCGGCGGCGCGGCCACCAGCCGGGCGAGTGTGCGGCCGAGCACGGTCTTGCGCGCGGCGCCGGTCTCGGCCAGCGCGAACTGCTCGGCCACCGCGCCGTCTTCGATCACCGCGACGTGGCGGCACAGCGTGTGCACCACCGCCAACTCGTGCGTGACGATCACGATGGTGACGCCGAGCCGGGCGTTGATGTCGCGCAGCGTGGCCAGCAGCGACTGCGTGGTCTCGGCATCGAGGGCGGAGGTCGGTTCGTCGCACAACAGCACCGACGGCCGCGAGGCCAGCGCGCGGGCGATCGCGACGCGCTGCTTCTGGCCGCCCGACAGCTGGGCCGGATGCGCATCGACCTTCTCCGCCAGGTCCACCAGCGCGAGGCATTCATGCACGCGCTGCGCGATCTCGGCCGCGCGCCAGCGGCCATGGATGCGCAGCGGGAACGCGACGTTGTCGAACACGCTGGCGTTCTGCAGCAGGTTGAACTGCTGGAAGATCATGCCGATGCCTTGCCGCGCCTCGCGCAGCTCGCGCTTGCCCAGCGCCGTCAGCTCGCGGCCGTCGACGGTGACGCTGCCGTGGTCGGGCCGCTCGAGCAGGTTGATCAGCCGCAGCAGCGTCGACTTGCCGGCGCCGCTCTTGCCGACCAGCCCGAAGATGTCGCCCTGGCGCACCTGCAGCGAGACGTTCTTCACCGCGTCGAAGCGGGTGCCGTTGGGCAGCGCGAAGCGCTTGCTCAATCCGTCGAGGCGGATGAGCGGCGGCGGCAGGCCGGGGTCGAGGTTCTGGATGTTGCTCATCGCGATCACGAGTAGGCGGTCGGCTCGGGAATCTGCCCGCTCAGCACGTAGCGACCGATGTCGCGCAGCTTGTAGTCGACCGGGTCGTGCAGCGTGTGCACGCGCGCGTTGCGCCAGAAGCGGTCGAGGCCGAAGCGCTGCGAGGTGGAGCGTGCGCCGGTCAGCTCGAAGAGCTGCGAGCTGACCTCGATGCCGGCGCGGTGCGACAACACCTTCGCCTCGGCCACCGCGATCGCGACCTCGCCGCGCTCGGCCGCCGTCAGTGCCGGGCCCTGGCGCAGCGCCTGGTCGAGCCGGAGCGCTGCTGCGTCGGCCAAGGCGATCGCAGGGCGCAGCAGCAGCCACAGCTCGCCGTAGCGGTGCTGGATGAACGGGTCGTCGCCGGCCTGCGCGACACCGGACGCGAACCACGGCTTGCTCGACTCGCGGGTGTAGTGCCGGGCCTCGTCGAACGCGCCCAGACCGATGCCGAGGTAGAGGTTCGCCATGATCAGCTGCGCCACCTGCGAGCGCAGCGTCGCGCGCACGCCGGGCACGACGCCGGGCGCCTGCAGCACCTCGTCGTGCGAGATGCGGACCGCGTTGAACGCGACGTTTCCGCTGTCGGTCTGGCGTTGGCCGAAGGCATCCCAGTCGGCCTGCACGCTGACGCCGTCGCGGCGCGTCGGCAGCGCAGCGATCAGCGCCGTCTGCGTCGGCTCGTGCCAGGCGGAGATCGTCAGCTGGTCGGAGCCCACCGAGCCGGACGCGAAGCTCTTGATGCCGTCGATCACGAAGCCACCGTCGACGTCGCGGGCGACCGCGCGCTTGTCGAGCGGGTTCAGCGCATTGCCCCAGAACAACTGCTCGTCGACGGTGCGGCGCAGCAGCGTGCGCTGCTGGTCGGCGTTGCCGTACAGCAGCACGCCGGCGAGCTGCAGGTGGTGGAAGCCGAACAGGTGGGCGAGCGCGCTGTCGGCCTGCGCGAGCTGGCGCAGCACACCGAAGAAGGTGGGCCAGTCGGCGCCAAGGCCGCCGAGCTCGCGCGGGATCGTCAGGGTCAGCAGGCCGCTCGCGCGGATGTGTTCACGCTCGGTGGCGGCATGGCCACCGGCCCGGTCACGCTCGACCGCGGTGGCGGCGAGCTGCTGGACGAGGGTGGCGGTGGCGGCAGAGATTCGCTCATGCGCATCGGCATGGCGGGACAACGGGAGGACCTGGGACATCGTGGCCGGCAGTGTGGTCGGCGGACTGCGCGCGGCGAACGAAGGAAATCGCCGGTCGATCTGCGGTTTGCGTTGTGCGCATGAACTTGCGTGCGCCGCTCGGGTATCGGGGCTGGGGCAAGATGGCGCGCATGTACCAACGCATCCTCGTCCCGATCGACGGCAGTGCCACCTCCACCCGCGGGCTCGACGAGGCGATCCGCCTCGCCAAGCTAACCGGCGCGACGCTGCGGCTGGTCCACATGGTCGATGAACTCAGCTTCGCGACCGGCTTCGGCGGCTATGCGGGCGACGTGGCCAGCGTCTTGAAGAGCGCCGGCAACGAGGTGCTGGCCCAAGGCAAGGCGCGCGCCGATGCGGCGGGCGTGGCCGCCGAGGTCGCGCTGTTCGAGACCCTGCAGCGCCGGCTGGCCGATGTGGTGGTCGACGAGATCGGCTCCTGGCACGCCGACGCGGTCGTGGTCGGCACGCACGGCCGCCGCGGTGTCGGGCGCTGGCTGCTGGGCAGCGATGCCGAGCAGATCCTGCGCAGCTCGCCGGTGCCGGTGCTGCTGGTGCGTCCGGAAGCAGACTGAATCGAAGCCGGGCCTCTCCGGCCCGCGTCGCGCGAACCCGACATCCCTCGGATTTTCAGAGCGACTTGTTGAGAACGATTCCTATTCGCCCGTAAACTCGGCGCATGGGAGCCACGGCCCACCGCCTCTAGCCGCACGCCGGCGATCGTCCCGCCTCGAGCCTGGGACGGATCTCGCCGGCCGAACCCACCCGCCATCCAACGCAGAACGCGTCCGCCATCGGACCGCGTGGTCGACCCCTGCCTGGAAAGAGCCGGCGGCGAAACGCAATTCGATCTCAACGTTGGAGAAGTAGCAGTGAAGCAACCATTCCTGATGACGGCCTGCGCGTTCGCGGCCTGCGTGGCCCTGGGCGATGCCCGTGCGCAAGAAGCCAAACCGCAAGAAGCCACCCTCGACAAGGTCTCCGTGACCGGCAAGCGCGCCCACCGCGTCTCGAAGGGCGCCACCGGCCTGCCGATGGACGTGAAGGAAACGCCGCAGACCATCAGCACCATCGACCAGGGCGAGATGGCCGATTTCGGCCTGACCGGCAGCAATGAAGCGCTGGGCCTGGCCACCGGCATCAACGTCGAGCAGTACGAAACCAACCGCGCGACCTTCAATGCGCGCGGCTTCGAGATCCAGCTGACGCAGGTCGACGGCCTGGGCATGACCAATTCGTGGGGCACGGTCGTCGGCCGCGAGGACACCTTCCTGTTCGAGCGCATCGAGCTGATCCGCGGCGCCAACGGGCTGCTGACCGGTGTCGGCAACGCATCGGGCACGATCAACTACATCCGCAAGCGCCCGAAGAACGAGGACGGCGGCGAGGCCAACGTGTCGTTCGGCTCCTACGGCCTGAAGCGCGTCGCGCTGGACTACAACAAGGTGCTGGCCGAAGACGGCTCCTGGGCCGGCCGCTTCGTCGTCGCCCATGAGGACAAGGACTCCTGGATCCGCGACCTGCACAACGAGCGCACGTCCCTCTACGGCGTGGTCGACGGCCAGATCGGCACCGACGGCGTGCTGACGCTGGGCGTCACCGCCGTCGACGCCAAGCAGGACTCGCCGATGTGGGGCTCGCTGACACTGCTGCGCTCCGACGGCACGCAGGCCGACTTCGACGTCGGTTCGTCCACCTCGCAGAACTGGACCTACTGGAACAACAAGTCGTACAACGCCTTCGTCGAGTACGCCCACCACCTGACGCCCGACTGGGAAGCCAAGGCGACCTACAACTACCGCCACGGCAACGAATCGACGCGCCTGCTGTATGCCTACTCGCTCAGTGGCGTGCTGAACCCGGACAACACCGGCCTGGTCGGTCTGCCCTATCGCAGCGAGGGCAGCTCGGACAACCACGTGCTGGACATCAACCTCAACGGCGAGTTCTCGGCCTTCGGACGCAAGCACAGCCTGCTGGTCGGCCTGAGCCAGTCGCGGGAGAAAACCGCCGTCGACAGCCACGAGCCGCTGACCCACGCTGCCGACCCGCTGCCGGCCTTCCCGTATGGCGGCGACGTGTATGCCGAGCCGGCCTGGGGCCCGCGCCTGCCCAGCACGCGCGGCGAGCAGAAGCTGACCCGCCTGTACGCGGCCTCGCACATCGCACTCACCGATTCGCTGAAAGGCGTCTTCGGCGTGAATGCCGTCCGCCTCGCACGCGAGGGTGCCTCGATCTACGGCAGCACCGCCACCAACACCGACTACCCCGTCACGAAGGAAACGAGCCCCTACGTCGGCCTGACCTATGACTTCACGCCCGATGTGCTCGGCTACGTGTCGTACTCGGACATCTTCCAGAACCAGGACCAGACCGACATCAACGGCAAGTACCTCGACCCGATGAAGGGCGTCAACACCGAGGTCGGCGTGAAGGCCGAGTGGCTGGACAAGGCGCTGCTGACGACCTTCGCGGTGTTCAGCGCGAAGCAGGACGGCCTGGCGACCTATGCCGGCACCATCACCGACGAGAACAGCCCGCTCAACGGACAGGACTGGTTCGAAGGCAAGGACGTGAAGTCCAAGGGCTTCGAGTTCGAAGCCACCGGCCGCATCGCGAAGGACACCCGGCTGACCTTCGGCTACACCCGCCTGATCCTGACCGGCCCGGACGGCAACGACATCTACGAATGGGTGCCTCGCAACACCGTCAACTTCCGCGCCGACACCCGCGTGCCGATGCTGCCGGCGCTGCGCGTGGGCGCGGGCGGCCGCTGGCAGTCGGAGGTCAGCAAGATCGGCAGCGCGAAGCAGGAGGCCTATCTGGTGGCCAACGCGTTCGCCGCGTATGAACTGACCCCGGCCGCCACCGTGCGCTTGAACGTCAACAACGTGTTCGACAAGAAGTACGTCACCGGGCTGGCTTACGGAGCGATCTACGGCGCGCCGCGCACGGTCGCGGTGTCGCTCGACTACAAGCTCTGACTGGGTGCCTGAGGTGGCGTGATGGCGACAGGTCCCGGATTGGCATCCGGGCTGCGCATTTCGCCCAGCCAGCGCGCGGCGTCGGCGGGGGACAGCGGGCGGGCGTACAGGTAGCCTTGCAGCACGTCGCAGCCGGCCGCGGTGGCGGCCCGCGCGTGCTCACGCGTCTCGACACCTTCGGCCACCACGTCCAGGCGCAGCGCTGACGCCAGGTCGCAGATCGCCTTGACGACTGCCGTCGCATCGGGTGCCGGCATCGGGTCGATCAGGCTGCGGTCGATCTTCACGGTGCGCAGCGGCAGGCTGCGCAGCATGTTCAGCGACGAGAAGCCGGTGCCGAAGTCGTCCAGCGCGACCTCGATGCCGTGCGCCCGCATCTGCCGGATCTGCTCGCGGGCCTGCTCCATGTAGGTCACCGCCGCGCTCTCGGTGATCTCGAGCGTCAGCAAGGCCGGCGGCACGTCGAAGTGCCGCAGCGTGCGCAGCACCAGCTCCGGGAAGCCCGGGTCGAGCAGCTGCAGCGGCGACACGTTCACCGCCACCGGCACCATCTTGCCGAACGCCCCGCGCCACTCCGAGATCTGCTGGCAGGCCTGCGTCAGGATCAGGTTGCCCAGCGGGCCGATCAGCCCGGTGCGCTCGGCCGCCGGGATGAACTCCATCGGGCTGATGCGCCCGAGCCCCGGCCGGTCCCAGCGCACCAGCGCCTCGAAGCCGACCAGCATCTTGTTCTGCGCATCGACCTTGGGCTGGTAGACCAGGCAGAACTCGTCGTTCTTCATGCCGGCACGCAGCGCCTGCTCGGCATCGAGCGACGCCCCCGAGCCGCGCTCGAAGCGCTCCTCGGCGAACTGCACCGAGGTGCCGGGCGTGCGCTTGGCCTCGTGCATCGCGGCATTGGCCGCGCGCAGCAGCGCCTCCGGCTCGCGCGCGGTGGCGGGGTAGGTCGCCATGCCCATCGAGACATCGAGGAAGAACTCATGCTGCGGCAGCGCGAGCGGCTGCATCAACATCTGGCGCACCGCCTGCGCGACGCTGTGCGCGGTGCGGTCGCTCTCGCTGCCGGGCGCGAGCAGCGCGAACTCGTCCTCGCCGAGGCGCATCACCTCGGCGCGTCCCGCCAGGGCCTTCTGCAACGCCGCCGACAGCGAGCGCAGCACCGCGTCGCCGATCGACGGGCCGTGCGCCTCGTTGAAGAGCTTGAAGCGGTCGACGTCCATCAGCACCAGCGCGAACGGTGTCGGCAGCTCGGCCGCGCACAGGTCGCGCAGCCGCTGCAGCAGCGCGACGCGGTTCGGCAGCCCGGTCAGCTCGTCGTGCGTCGCCTGGTACAGCATCGCCTGCGCGGCGTCGTGCTGCGCGGTCTCGTCGCTGACCACCACCTGCTCGGCCGGGCGACCGTCCCAGTCGATGCGCCAGGCGCTGAAGCGCAGCTGGATCGGCGTGCCGTCGAAGCGGTAGCGCATCCCCTGCCAGCTGGCCTGCGTCAACTCGCCGGCGATGATCTTGCGGTGGCGGTCGCGCGCCTGCTCGCGTTCCTCGGGCGGCATCGTGGCCTCGCGCCACAGCGTCAGCACCTCGGTCAGCGAGCCCAGCCCGTAGATCTTCAGCAGCGCCGGGTTGGCATACAGCAGGTCCTCGCCGCGCACCACCGCGACACCCTGGTGCGAATGCTCGGTGAGCTGCAGGAAGCGGTCGCGCAGCCGCCCCGATTCCTCGTGCGAGCGGCGCACCGCGGCATGCAGCAACGCCAAGCCGAGCGTCAGCCGCAGCATCGCCGCCACCGTGGCCTGCACCGTGATGCCGGCCGCGCCCCAGAACACGAAGGTGAACTGGTTGATGCCGAGCAGCATCAGCAGCAGCCCGGCGAGGCGCTCCGAGCCGCCCTGCCGCCACAGCCAGACGGTCGCAACCACGCCGGCCGCGACATGCAGGCTCGCGCTGACCGCCTGTGCCGCCTGCACGTTCAGCGGCACCAGCAGCGCGGCGACCAGCAGCAGCACCGCGCCGAGCGCGAAGCCCTGCACGCGCGTCGGCGTGCGGCCGGCCAGGCGGGCGCTGCCCAGCAGCAGCAGCGTCAGGTACAGCGCCGACACGCCGACGATCACGACCGTGCCCAGCGCGGCGACGGCGCCGTGGTTCTGCGCCTGCATCAGGTAGGCGGCGGGGATCATCGCCTGGCTCGCGAAGGCCCAGCCGAGGTCGCGCGAGAACATCTGCGCGCGGTCGCTGCGCCAAGCGAGCAGCAGCGCCCAGCCGACGATCAGGTTCACGCAGGCGTTGATGGCGAGGGCGAGCGTCACGTGCCGGTCGCTTCCGAGCGGATCCAGTGGGCGGCGCGCTCGGCGAGCATCAGCGTCGGCGCATTCGTGTTGCCGCTGGTGATGGTGGGCATCACGCTGGCATCGACCACGCGCAGCCGCTTGACGCCGTGCACGCGCAGTTGCGCATCGACGACCGCGTCCGGGTCGCTGGCCGGCCCCATCTTCGCGGTGCCCACCGGGTGGAAGATGGTGGTGCCGATGTCGCCGGCCAGCCGCGCGAGCTCGTCGTCGCTCTGGAACTGCACGCCGGGCCGGACCTCCTTCGGGTGGTAGGGCGCGAGCGCCGGCTGCGCGACGATGTGGCGCGTGACGCGCAGCGAGCCGGCCGCGATGCGGCGGTCTTCGTCGGTGCTGAGGTAGTTGGCGCGGATCGACGGCGCGGTGGCGGCGTCGGCGCTGCGGATGTCGATGCGCCCGCGGCTGGTCGGGTTCAGGTTGCAGACGCTGGCGGTGAACGCGTTGAAGCGGTGCAGCGGCTGGCCGAACGCGTCGAGCGACAGCGGCTGCACGTGGTACTGCAGGTTGGCGTGCGGCTGCGACGGGTCGCTGCGCGTGAACGCGCCGAGCTGCGACGGCGCCATGCTCATCGGGCCGCTGCGGCGCAGCAGGTACTCGGCACCGATCATCGCCTTGCCCCACAGCGAGTTCGCCATCGCGTTCAGCGTGCGCACGCCGTCGACCTCGTAGACGGCGCGGATCTGCAGGTGGTCCTGCAGGTTGCCGCCGACGCCGGGGGCATCGCGCATCACCATCACGCCATGCTGCTGCAGCAGCGCGCGCGGGCCGATGCCGGACAGCTGCAACAGCTGCGGCGTGCCGACCGCGCCGGTGCACAGGATGACCTCGCGCGCCGCGCGGGCGCGCACGCGCTCGCCGCCGCCTTGCGGGATCACCTCGACGCCGTTCGCCTCCGGCACGCCATCCCACGAGCCGTCGCTCGGCCCGGGTTCGATCAGCAGCCGGGCGATCTGCGCGCCGGTCCACACCTGCAGGTTCGGCCGGCGCAGCGCCGGCCGCAGGAAGGCCTTGGCGGCATTCCAGCGGATGCCGCTGCGCTGGTTGACGTCGAAGTAGCCGACGCCCTCGTTGTCGCCGCGGTTGAAATCGTTGCTGTGCGGGATACCGGCCTGCTGCGCCGCCTGCGCGAATGCGTCGAGGATCTCCCAGCGCAGCCGCTGCTTCTCGACGCGCCATTCGCCGCCGGCGCGCTGGCCGCTGCGGTCGAAGCCGGGCGCGGCATGGAACTCGTCGGCGCCCTTGTGGAAGTCTTCGTGCTGCTTGAAGAACGGCAGGCATTCGCGCCAGCTCCAGCCGGGGTTGCCGAGCGCGCCCCACTGGTCGTAGTCGCGTGCCTGGCCGCGCATGTAGATCATGCCGTTGATGCTGGAGCTGCCGCCCAGCACCTTGCCGCGCGGGTAGCGCAGCGAGCGGCCGTTCAGGCCCGGGTCTTCATCGGTCTGGAACAGCCAGTCGGTGCGCGGGTTGCCGATGCAGTACAGGTAGCCGACCGGGATGTGGATCCACAGGTAGTCGTCGTTGCCGCCGGCCTCGATCAGCAGCACGCTCTTGGTCGGGTCGGCACTCAGCCGGTTGGCCAGCAGGCAGCCCGCGGTGCCGGCGCCGCAGACGATGTAGTCGTAGGTGATCTCGCGCATCGTGACGGCCCGCTCAGGGAATCAGCAGGACCTTGCCGGTCGAGGCACGGCTCTCGAGGCGGGCATGCGCCTGGGCGCCGTCGGCCAGCGCGAAGCGCGAGTCGACCGGCACGCGCAGCCGGCCGCTGCGCACCCAGCCGAACAGCTCGCCGGCGCGGCTGCGGCGCTCGTCGGCGCTGGTCAGCACGTTCCACAGGTCGCCGCCGGTGAGCGACTTCGAGGTGTCCATCAGCATGCGCGGGTCGACCGGTGGCGGCTCGCCGCCGGCCATGCCGTAGAAGACGACGTGGCCGCCGGTGCGCGTCGCGGCAAAGCTCTGGGCCAGCGTGGACCCGACCGAGTCGTAGACCACGTCGACGCCGCCCGGCGCGAAGGCCTGCGCGGCGGCGACCCAGTCCTGCGAATACAGCTCGACCGCATCGGCACCGGCCTCGCGCGCCTGCGCGGCCTTGGCCTCGCTGGACGTGAGCCCGATCACGCGCGCGCCGAGCGCCTTGCACAGTTGCACCAGCAACCCGCCGACGCCGCCGGCCGCGGCATGCACCAGCACCCGCTCGCCAGGCTTCAGCGCATGGCTGTCGCGCACCAGGTACTGCGCGGTGAGGCCCTGCAGCAGCACGGCGGCCGCGGTGTCGAAGCCGATGTCGTCGGGCAGAGGGATCAGCTTCGCGAGATCGACCGCCACCAGCTCGGCGTTGGCGAACGGCATGTCGGCGAAGCCGACGCGGTCGCCGGCCGCAAAGCCGCTGCCGGCCGGCGCACCGACGATCTCGCCGGCGCCTTCATAGCCGGCGATGTACGGCGGCGAGCCGGCCAGGTGGTAGGTGCCCTTGCGCCGATAGACGTCGGCGAAGTTCAGGCCGATGGCGCGCGTGCGCACCAGGGCCTGGGCCGGCCCCGGCGTCGGGTCGGGATGCGGGCGATAGCGCAATACATCCGGCGCACCGAAGCTGTCGAAGCTGAGCACATTCATGGTGCGGCATGGTACGACTGCCTGGGTGGCGCGGACGCCGCGCCGACCGCGCTCCGCTGCCAAGTTGTTGCGCTAAGGCGCTTCCACTTGTTGCAAGTTTGTGTCGGCCAGGCCGTGCCAGTCGAGCCGCCGGGTCGCCACCATCACGCCCGCGAGCACGCAGAACAGCAGCACCGCGCCGGTGAGCAGCGAGCTTTGCTCCATCTGCAGCAGCACGTACAACGCGCCGTACAGGCCGGCGATGCCGGCACCGAACAGCGCGCCGGCGCCCCAGCCGCCCAGCATGTGGCGGCCATAGAAGGTGAGCAGCCCGGCACAGGCGCTGGCCGCGATGGCGTACGACAGCGCGAAGGCGACGTGCTCGGAAAGCGCCAGCAACAGCAGGAAGAAGATGCTGATCGCGCAGCCCACGAGCAGGTACTGCACCGGGTGCACGCGGCGGCGCAGCAGCAGCTCGACCATCGCGACCGCGACGAAGGTGAGGCCGATGAAGAGCAGGCCGTACTTGATCGCGCGGTCGCTCAGCGAGTAAGGGTTCACCGGGTCGATGAAGGACACGTCGAAGGACTCCGACGGCCGCTTCTCGCGGCTGTCATCGACGACCGCGGCCGCCGAAGCGGTCAGCGGCACCAGCGCCGCCGCGGTGTCCTCGCTCGACAGGCCGGTCGCGATGCCAGTGGCGAGTGCGGAGACGTCCCAGGTGGCGTCGAAGCCGTTCTTGCGCACGTCGCGCCGTGTCGGCAGGAATCGCCCGCCGAACGACGGATGCGGCCAGTTCGACGACAGCTGCACATGGTTCTCGCGCGCCAGCGGCACCCAGCCCAGCGCGCTGGTGCCGGCCAGGTCGAGCGACAGCTTCACGACCGGCGGCACGTCGGCGCGCAACCAGCCTTCGGGCAAGCGCGCCTGGAAGCCTTGCGGGTTCTTCTCGTCGCCAGTGCCCGGCTGCACGGCCAGCAGGTCGCTGCCGACACGCAGGTCGGCGCGCCGGATGCCGCGCGGATCGGCCACCTCGACCTGCAGCGTCGGCGTGTCGCACTGCAGCCGCGCATTCGCGTGCCGCAGCGGCGGGCGCACCGGCGCCCAGGTGGCTTCCATCTCGGCATGCAGGCCGTAGGTGTTGACCTTGAAGAGGCCGCGGTAGCGCGGCTCCATCGTCGCGGTCGCGACGACGTCGAGCTTGGCCGGCACGCTGGTGACGATGAACTCGCGCTTCTCGGTGCCGCTGCGGGCGGCGGGGCCGCTGCCGTACTGCACGTCCCAGGCTTCGGTGCAGCGCATGCGCAGCAGCGGGCCGGCCAGCGTCTGGCGGCCGGCCTGGCTCTGCTCGACGTTCAGTTCGGCCTCGGCGAGGCGCCGCTGGCGTTCATCGACCAGGTCGCCGATGCGGGCCAGGGCCACGGACAACAGGATGGCGATCGCGCCGATGGCGGCGGCCTTGACGAGCAGCGGTGGGGGCTTCATGCGGGCTCCAGGAGTTGAAGCCGCGGACTGTGGCCAGCCCGGGTGAAGCCGCCATGAAGCGTGGGTGAAGCCGGTCGATGAAGCCGTTCAGTGGATGCTGCTCGCGAGGATCGGGAACAGCTTCACCAGCCCGTCCGACATCACCTCGACCGCGAGCGCCGCGAGGATCAGCCCCATCAGCCGCGTCATCACGTTGATGCCGGTCTTGCCGAGCACCCGCGCAATGCGGCCCGATGCACTGAAGGCCAGCCACACGGCGATTCCGATCACCACGCCGTAGCCGACCAGCACCGCGATCTCCCACCAATGCCGCGTCTTGTCGGCGTAGATCACCATCGTCGAGATGGTGGCCGGGCCGGTCAGCAGCGGGATGGTCAGCGGCACCACAGCGATGCTGTCGCCGGCATCGACCTTTGTGTTGCCTTCGGTCACGTCCTCCTGCCGCGTCTCGGCGGGCTGGGCGTTCAGCATCTGCAACGCCGAGATCAGCAGCAGCGTGCCGCCGCCGACCTGGAACGACGCCAGCGAGATGCCGAAGAACTCGATGATCTTCAGCCCCGCGATCGCGCTGACCGCGATCACGATGAAGGCGCTGAACGCGGCGACGCGGATCGTGCGCTGGCGCTGTTCGCGGGTGAAACCCCCGGTGAAGTGGATGAAGAACGGGATCACGCCGATCGGGTTCACGATGGCGAGCAGGGCGATCAGCGGCTTGTAGATGTCCATGCGGCATTCTGAGGGCGCGGGCGCGCCTTCAGCTGCGCGCCAGTTCGCGCAGGTAGCGCAGCCCCGGCAGCGCGCGCGGCCCGTACCAGCTCAGCAGCTCGCCGTCGACCCGCTGCACGCGCGCCCGCGGGCACAGCGCCCGGGCCCGCACGGCGTGCGCGTCGCCGAACGCGAACGGCTCGGAGCTCAGCAGCACGCGCTCCACCTGCGCAAGCCAGGGCTCGTCGCCACGCAGCGCCGGGTAGCGCGCCGCACCGTGCGGGCCGCCATCGACCGCCGGCTCGGTGTGCCAGCCGATGCGCGCCAGCATGCGCGACAGGTAAGTGTTGCGTGCGACCGTCATCCACGGGTCATGCCAGATCAGATAGAGCACGCGCTGCGACTGACATGGGTCATCACGGGTTTCCCCTAGTTCGTGCTGCAAGGCCTCGCGCAGCGAGCGCGCCCGCTCGCGCACGCCGGGCTCGTCGTCGAACACGGCCGCCACCTGGTCGACCAGCGCGAGGTTGTCCTCGGGACCACACGGGTGCGTGACGATGACCTGCGCACCCATCTCGTGCAGCGCCGGCACGATGTCGTGCCGGTTCTCATCCACGTTGACGAGGACATGGGTGGGCGCGAGGCGCCGCAGCTTGTCGAGGTTCACCGCCTTGGTGCCTCCGACCTTGGGCACGCCGCGCACGACGGCGGCCGGATGGACGCAGTAGCCGGTGCGCGCAACGAGGCACGGACCGAGGCCGAGTTCGACGACGAGCTCGGTCAGGCTGGGCACGAGACTGGCAATGCGGGGGCTCATCGGACCTTTCTTGCGGCGTACAGACAACACTTTTCGTTTCCCTCGCCTTGCAAGGGGTTTCCACAATTTGCACCGCTTCGCGCAATTACTCGATAATCAAAATTCTGTGTCTGGAAGCAGCGCCTTCACTTGAATGGTTCAGGATGGGTACACGCTCCACATGGTTCTCGTGACTTCAGGAAAGAAAGGCGCTCTCCATGGGCAATAAACTCTACGTCGGCAACCTCGCCTACAGCGTTCGCGACGACGATCTCCAACAAGCATTCGCACAATTCGGTACCGTCTCGTCCGCCAAGGTCATGATGGACCGCGATACCGGCCGCTCCAAGGGCTTCGGCTTCGTGGAGATGGGCTCGGATGCCGAAGCTCAATCCGCCATCAACGGCATGAACGGCCAGGCCCTCGACGGCCGTGCGCTGGTCGTCAATGAGGCCCGTCCGCGCGAAGAGCGTCCGGGCGGCTTCGGTGGCGGCGGTGGCCGTTCCGGCGGTGGTGGCGGCTTCGGCGGCGGTGGTGGCGGCGGCTACGGCGGCGGCGGTGGTGGCGGCAGCCGCTCCGGCGGTGGCGGCGGCTACGGCGGTGGTGGCGGTGGCCGCTCCGGCGGTGGCGGCGGCTACGGCGGTGGTGGCGGCGGCCGCTCCGGCGGTGGCGGCGGCTACGGTGGTGGCGGCGGCAGCGGTGGCCGCGGCGGCTACTGATCCGTCCTCCCGACCGATCAAGCTCTGACAGAAAGCGGTGAGTGCGAAAGCGCTCACCGCTTTTTTCATGCCCCGGTCAGCCGCGCCGGCGGGCTCGGCGACGCCAGGCCGCGCGCACGCCCCAGCCGGCCAGCCCCAGCACGACGATCCACGGCAACAGCCCGACCGCCGCGGTGATCAGCACCCCAACGCTCACCGCCACGACATGGCCGGCGCTGCGCAGCGCATCGGTGACCGGCTCCCACATGCCGGTCTCGATGACCGACGGCTGCGCCCGGAAGCTGATCGACATGTGCACCTTGTCGGTCTCGTTGGCCAGCACCTTGCGCTGCGCGGCCAGGCTGTCGAGCTCGCTCTGCACCTGGACCAGCTCGCGCTCGACCTCGATCAGGTCCTTCAGCTTTGCGCCGGGCGTCGACATCAGCACGCGCAGGTGGTCGCGGAACGCGGTCTGGTTCTTCAGGCGCGCCTCGGTGTCGAGCACGGTGTCGGTCTTGTCCTCGGCGGTGCGCGCGTTCAGCCCGGTGCGACCGAGGCTGCCCAGGTGCGCCAGGAAGGCCTGGAGCCGCTCGGGCGGCACGCGGGCTTCGAGCGTCGCGGTGGCGGGGTGGCGCTCGTCGTTGCGCTCGAGCGCGGCGTTCAGCACCTCGCAGCCGGCGGCGGCGCAAGCGTCGGTGGCGTCGCGCCACGCGGCCTCGACGCCATCGGCCGCGGTGAAGATCTGCAGCGTGTGGCGCACCGCGACGTAGCGGCGGGTTTCAGACGACGCGCTGTCGGCCGCGGTCCGCTCGGCCTGCGCCTGCTCGGGGGCGGCGCGCCGCTTCGCGAACGCGGCCGCGGGCGCCGCGGCACGGACCGCCAGCGCGGCGCTCTCGGGCTCCATCGGCGCCCCGCGCCCGCAGGCGGCCAGGGTGCTCACGACGAGGGACAGGGTCAACACGGGCACAAAACGGCGCATCGGGCGTCTCACACAGAGTTCAGGTGAAGACTGATACGCGCGAGCCCGCCGAACGGGGTGAACCCGCCGCGACGATTCATGCCGCCGTCACTCGCCCTGGCGTTTCTTGCGCGGCCGCCCGGCCAGCGCCAGGTCGTAGAGCCAGTTCGGCAGCGCGCGCAGCAGCTTCGCGACGACCCCCATCTGCCACGGGATCACGCGGTAGGTCACGCCGGCCTCGATCGCGCGGAAGGCCCGGTCGGCGAACACCTCGGGCTGCATCAGGAATGGCATGCCGTAGCGGTTCTCGCGCGTCAGCGGCGTGTCGATGTAGCCCGGGCCGAGCGTGACGACCTTGACGCCGTCGGGCCGCAGCTCGCCGCGCAGGCTCTCGCAGTAGGCGATCACCGCCGCCTTGCTGGAGCAGTAGGCGCCATGGCCCGGCAGCCCGCGGATGCCGGCCACGCTCGCGATGCCGACCAGCGCACCGCTGCGCCGGGCCCGCATCGCGGTGATGAACGGCTGGAAGGTGGCCGCCATCCCGAGGTTGTTGGTCTCGTAGGTGGCGCGCATCACCGCCAGGTCGTCGAACACCGCGGTGTCGATGCCGACGCTGATGCCGGCGTTCGCGATCACCACGTCGGGCACCCCCTGCGCGTCGATGCAGGCGCGCCCGGCCGCGGTGATCGCGTCGATGTCGCGCACGTCGGCGGCGTAGACCGCGAAACGCGACGCGTCGAGGCGCTGCGCATCGGCCCACTTGCGGACCTCGTCGGTGCGGCGCGCAACCAGCGCCAGCCGGTAGCCGGCCTGGTGGAAGCGCAGCGCGAGCGCCTGGCCGATGCCGCTGGACGCGCCGGTGATGTAGACGAGGCGGTCGCCGCTCATTTGGATTCCCGCGGGCTGAAGACGGCCCGCATGCGTCCGCCGAACTTGATCACCCGGTCGAGGTGGCTGTATTCCATGCTGTCGGCCCGCAGCTCGGTGCCGCCCTGGGTCACGGTGACCGGCAGGTGCGAACGAATGCTTTCGGTGTCGATGAAGGCATGCAGGAACTCGCTGCGGAAATCGATCGGCGGGCCGCCGTCGATGCCGTCGCGGATGATCTCGGCCTGGCCGACCAGCTGCACCTCGGTGGCGTCGCCGTTCGCGATGGCCTGGCGCGCGGTGGCATGCAGCACGCGGCCGTCGGGGCCGACGGCACGCAGCCGCACGTTGTCGATCTCGACGGTGTCGGTGTCGGGGTAGTGGCGCAGCACGTCGCCTTCGATCTGCGCGCGCAGCTGGCCCTGCGGCGTGAAACGCTGCAGCGCGAAGTGGCGCATCTCGTAGTCGGGCACGTGGCGCAGCGGCGCGGCGATGCGCGGGTCGTCGGACAGCGGCGTGTTCTTGACCAGCCACCAGGTGCCCATCGCGAGCACGCCCATCAGCAGCAGCGGCAGGTAGGACGACAGCAATTCGACCAGCCGCCAGCGCAGCGGCTGCGGCGTGCGCCGGCCGCCCGGGCGTGCCGCGGCCGGCGCCAGCGTGCCGGGCCGGCTGCTGGCCGGGGTCGCCGTGTCAGCTTCCGCCATCGAGCGTGACGAGGTGTCCGCGCAGCAGCGCGGCATAGCGGCCGGTGGCCGACAGCAGCAGGTCGCAGAACTCGCGCCCGGCGCCATGGCCGCCGGCGGCCGTGGTCACGTGGTGCGCGATCGCGCGCACCTCGACGTGGCCGTTGGCCGGCGCGCAGGCCAGCGCGGCGCGCGCGAGCAGCGGCAGGTCGGGCCAGTCGTCGCCGATGGCGGCCACCGCGTCCCAGCCGATGCCGAGCGTGGACAGCAACTGCTGCGCGGCGGCGAGCTTGTCGTGCACGCCGTACACCGCATGCGCGATGCCGAGGTCGGCGACGCGGCGGCGCACCGCCGGCGAGTCGCGGCCGGTGATGACGATCGGCGCGATGCCGCCCTGCGCCAGCAGCTTCAGCCCGTGGCCATCGAGCGTGTTGAAGGCCTTGAACTCCTCGCCGCGCTCGCTGATGTAGATGCGGCCGTCGGTCAGCACGCCGTCGACGTCGAAGATCGCGGCGCGAATGTCTTGCGCCCGCAGCAGCAGCTCGGGCGCGAAGCCCAGCACCGGGGTGATGTCGTCGAGGGCCATCAGATCACTTTCGCGCGCATGAGGTCGTTGGTGTTGATGACGCCGACCAGCCGGTCGTCCGCATCGACCACCAGCAGCACGGTGATGCGGTGCAGCTCCATCAGGTCGGCCGCGTCGACCGCGAGCGCATCGCTGCGCACGCGCCGCGGGCTGCGGTGCATCACGTCGGCGGCGGTCAGCGCGCGCAGGTCGAGGCCTTGCTCGACGAGCCGGCGCAGGTCGCCGTCGGTGAAGATGCCGAGGATCTCGCCGCGTTCGCCGAGCACCGCGGTGGCGCCCAGGCCCTTGCGCGTCATCTCGCGCATGGTGTCGACGAAGGGCGTGGCCGGCGGCACCTGCGGCACCTCGTCGCCGCTGCGCATCACGTCGCGCACATGGGTCAGCAGCTTGCGCCCCAGGCTGCCGCCGGGGTGCGAGCGGGCGAAATCCTCTTCGCGGAAACCCCGCGCGTCGAGCAGCGCGACCGCCAGCGCGTCGCCGACCGCCATCTGCGCGATGGTGCTGGCGGTGGGCGCGAGGTTCAGCGTGCAGGCCTCCTGGTCGACGGCGCTGCTGATGGTGATGTCGGCATGGTTCGCCAGGCTGGAGTCGGGCCGGCCGGTCATCGCGACCAGCGTGACGCCCAGGCGCTTCAGCGCCGGCAGGATCGCGGCCAGCTCGTCGCTTTCGCCGGAGTTCGAGATCGCGAGCACCACGTCGCCGGGGGTGACCATGCCGAGGTCACCGTGGCTCGCCTCGGCCGGGTGCACGAACAGCGCCGGCGTGCCGGTGGAGGCCAGCGTGGCCGCGACCTTGCGGCCAACGTGCCCGCTCTTGCCCATGCCCATCACCACCACGCGGCCCTTGCAGTGCAGCATCGCCCGCACCGCCTCGACGAAGCTGTCGCCCTGGCGTGCCTGCAGCGCCAGCAGCGCGCGGGCCTCGATGTCGAAGGTCTCGCGCGCCAGCTTGAGCACGCGTTCGGCATCAAAAGAAACGGCGGGAGGGGCGGTCAGGGGCACGGAGAGCGGCTTCGGTCCGATAGGATCCGGCGATTGTAGGCACGCACGTTGCGTTGGCGATTCAATGGCATCCACTCTCGAACTCGTCCTGCTGTATCTCGTTGCCGCGGTCGCCGGGGTGGTGGCATGCCGTTCGTTGAAACTGCCGCCGATGCTCGGCTATTTGACGGTCGGCGTGCTGATCGGCCCGAATGCCCTGGGTCTGGCCAAGGATTCGGCCGGCATGACCTACCTGGCCGAGTTCGGCGTGGTGTTCCTGATGTTCGTGATCGGGCTCGAGTTCAACCTGCCGAAGCTGAACAGCATGCGCCGGCTGGTGTTCGGCCTCGGGCTCAGCCAGGTCGCGATGACGGTGCTGGCCGCGCTGGCCGGCAATGCGCTGCTCGGCTGGGGGCTGGCCCAGGTCGGCCGCAGCTGGGGGCTGTCATGGCAGAGCGCGTTCGCGCTCGGCGGGGCGCTCGCGATGAGCAGCACCGCAATCGTCGTCAAGCTGATGGCCGAGCGGCTCGAGCTGGAGAGCGAGCATGGCCGCCGCGTGATGGGCGTGCTGCTGTTCCAGGATCTGGCCGTGGTGCCGTTCCTGGTGCTGATCCCGGCGCTCGGTGCGTCGCCCGACGCGCTGGCGCCGGCACTCGCCTGGGCCGGGCTGAAGGCGGTGGCGCTGCTCACCGTGCTGCTGGTCGGCGGCCAGCGCGTGATGCGCTGGTGGCTCACGCTGGTGGCGCGGCGCAAGAGCGAGGAGCTGTTCATCCTGAACCTGCTGCTGGTCACGCTGGGCCTGGCCTGGCTGACCGAGCACGCCGGGCTGTCGCTGGCGCTCGGTGCCTTCGTGGCCGGCATGCTGATTGCCGAGACCGAGTACAAGCACCAGGTCGAGACCGACATCCGCCCGTTCCACGACGTGCTGCTCGGTCTCTTCTTCATCACGATCGGCATGAAGCTCGACGTCGAGATCGTGCTGCGGCAATGGCCGCTGGTGCTGGTGATGACGGTGCTGCCGGTGCTGTTCAAGTTTGCGCTGGTGACGCTGCTGGCGCGGCTGTCGGGCGCGGCGCCGGGCATCGCGCTGCGCACCGGGCTGTACCTCGCGCAGGCCGGCGAGTTCGGCTTCGTGCTGCTGACGCTGGCGACGCAGGAGCACCTGATCCCGGCCTCGCTGCAGAGCCCGGTGCTCGCGAGCATGGTGCTGAGCATGCTGGCCACGCCGTTCATCATCATGTACAGCAACCGCATCGTGATGCGGCTGAGTTCGAGCGACTGGCTGATGCAGTCGGTCGCGATGACGAGCATCGCCAAGCGCGCGATCAACACCGAGGCGCACGTGATCATCGCCGGCTACGGCCGCAGCGGCCAGAGCCTGGCGCGCATCCTCGACGGCGAGCACATCCCGTACATGGCGCTCGACCTCGACCCCGACCGCGTGCGCCAGGCCGCGGCCGCCGGGCAGAGCGTGGTGTTCGGCGACGCCGCGCGGCTGCAGAGCCTGATGGCGGCCGGGCTGGCGCGCGCCAGCGCGGTCGTCGTCAGCTACCACGACACGCCGTCGGCGATGAAGATCCTGCGCCTGGTGCAGGCGCATGCGCCGACGGTGCCGGTGATCGTGCGCACGCTGGACGACAGCGACATCGAGCGCTTGCAGGCGGCCGGCGCGACCGAGGTGGTGCCCGAGGCGATCGAGGGCTCGCTGATGCTCGCGAGCCATGCGCTGGCGCTCGTCGGCGTGCCGATGCGGCGCGTGATCCGCGTCGTGCAGGACCAGCGCGATGCGCGCTACGGCTTGTTGCGCGGCTACTTCCACGGCGCCGACGACGACACCGTCGACGAGCTGCAGCAGGCGCGGCTGCTCAGCGTGACGCTGCCGACGGCGGCGACCTGGGTCGGCCAGCCGCTGTCGGCGCTGGCGCTGCACGCGGTCGGCGCCACGGTGGTGTCGGTGCGCCGCGCCTCGGGTGCGGTGACGAAGCCGCACGAGACGCTGGTGATGGCCGGCGGTGACACGCTGGTGCTGTCGGGGCTGCCCGAGCCGCTCGCCCTCGCTGAGGGCAAGCTGCTCGGGCGCTGATTCAGTTCGCGCTGGCCTTCGACAAGCTCAGTCCGAACGGGTTTGTCAGGGCGCAGGGCAGGCCGGCATCAACGCGCGCGTCGCGATCGTCGTCGGGTTGTCGTCGGTGCCGCCGGTGTTGACGGTGTAGGTGCAGCCGTACGCCGGATCGGCCACCGTCGCCGGGGTGACCACGTCGTCGCCGGCCGGCTTCACGCCGGTCTCGGCCCACGCCACCATCGCGGCGAACGCGCCGACCTGCTCGGCCACCGTGAAATCGCAGTGGCTGGGTGCGCGCACCGCCCGCTGCACCAGCCAGCCGCCGTTGCCCTTGGCCTCGACCCGCGCGCGGTAGACCTGCTCCATGCGGAACGGCACGTACAGGTCGCCCAGCGTGTGCAGGCTGACGACCGGGATCTTGAACTCGCCGTTCACCTTCGGGATCCAGCGCAACCCGTCGCTGCGCAGGCGGTTGGCGTCGGGCGCGGCGACCGCCTTCGCGATCGACGCGTTGAACGAGGCCAGCACGGCATCGCTGGCCGTGAACTTGTAGCTGAAGCGCTGCGTGTCGATCACGCTCTTGTTCAGGATGCCGTTGATCGTGCCGTCGCCGCCGAAGGTGCCCCAGACGACGTTCTGCAGCCCGCTGTTCGCGAATCCCTGGTCGAAGATCGGCCGCGGGCCGCCCGTCAGGTTCATCACCACCTCCTTCAGCTTCGCGCCCTGCGCGGTCGGCGCGGTGAACGCGGTCTGGCTCGCGAACAGCGTGGTCCGCACGTCGGCGACGAGGGTGGCCCAGTCGGTGGTGGGGAAGGACGCCGCCGGCACGCCGGCCAGTTGCTGCGCCGCGAGCTGGTAGCCGGCGAAATAGTCGAACAGCTCGGTGTCGCCGACCACGCCGCACATCGGCACCGCGCCGTCGTACTTCTGCTTGTGCACCGCGGTGGCCGCGGCCTCGTCCTCGATCGCCGCGGCGGTGATGTGGCCGCCCATCGAAACGCCGATCAGGTAGGTGCGGGTCGGCGCGGTGAGCGTGCGTCCGTTCGCCGCGGCGATCTGCACGAAGGCCTGTGCGAGCGCGTTGGTGTCTTCGACGCCGGCGCGCACGTCGTAGTAGTTCTTGCTGTAGCTCGATGCGGCCCACGCGAAGCCCTGCTCGAGCAGGTAGCGGCGGATCGACGGGCTCGTCACGACCAGCCCATTGCCGGCGCCGGTGTAGCCGTGCGCATACATCACCAGTTTGCCGTTCCAGCCGGTCTTCGGCACCTCGATGCGGTAGCCGGCGCCGCCTTGCACGCCGGTCCAGCGGTCGGTGTCGACCGCCACGCCGGCGAGCGCGTCGAACGCGAGCGCCGCGGGATCGGCGGCGAAGGCGGTGCGGCCGTCCTGCGCACGCGTTTCCTCGGGGACCGGCGCGGGCGCCGGGGCGGGGCCGTCGTCTCCGCCTCCGCAGGCAGAGAACAGTAGGGTCGAGGCGGCGACGAACGCCGTCATCCTCAGCAGGTGTCGCTGATGCATGTGGGTCTCCTGGTGTGTGGTCTCGTGGGCTCGCGACAGCGTGTTCGCCGTGCGGCAGATCCAGACTAGTCGGCGTGCACCGTCGCGTCGCCCGGGCTTTCCCGTCGCGGGCTGTCGCGCGCGGGACAAGCCGTCCTGCACGGTGAAACACCGGCCGTTTGGGTCCACGAGCTTGGGTCCACAAGCTTGGGTTCACAATGGCGCCCCGTTCCCGACGGCAAATCCCATGACCGCAGACACCCTCCAGGAATCAGCGCGCGACACCATCAAGCGCAGCATCCGCACCGTGCCCGACTGGCCGGAGGCGGGCGTGCAGTTCCGCGACATCACGCCGCTGCTGGCCGATCCGCGCACCTTCCGCATCCTGATCGACGAGTTCGTGCACCGCTACTTCGACGTGCGGCCGACCGCGATCGCCGGGCTCGACGCGCGCGGCTTCATCATCGGATCGGTGCTGGCCTACGAACTCAACGTCGGCTTCATCCCGATCCGCAAGAAGGGCAAGCTGCCGTTCACGACGGTGCAGGAAACCTACGAGCTCGAGTACGGCTCGGCCACGGTCGAGATGCACACCGACGCGGTGAAGCCGGGCGACCGCATCGTGCTGGTCGACGACCTGATCGCCACTGGCGGCACGATGATGGCCGGCATGCGGCTGCTGCAGCGGCTGGGTGCGGTGGTGATCGAAGGCGCGGCGATCGTCGACCTGCCGGAGCTGCACGGCTCGCAGCGGCTGCGCGAAGCGGGGCTGCCGCTGTTCACGCTGGTCGATTTCAGCGGGCACTGAGCGGGGCACCGAGCCCCGCGGCCGAACTCAGGTGATCGGTGTCTGGCGCGTGATGTTGGCGCGCATCCGCAGCGCCATCACCGAGCCGGCGGCCCGCACCAGTTCGAGCGCGAGCGCCGGCGTGCGCTGGGCCAGCTCTTCGAGGCGCGGACCGCGCAGCGCCCAGACGATGCACGGCGTCATCGCCTCGACGTTGGCCATGCGCGGGCCATCGAGGAACAGCGCCGGTTCGCCGACCACGGAGCCGGCGCGCAGGATCGCGATGCGGTTGCTGCCAGGCGGGCCGCCGGTCACGAAGACCTGCAGCGAGCCCTGGCCGAGGAAGTACATGCTGCGGTCGGAGTCGCCCTGCTTGATCAGCAGGTCGCCGGCGCGGATGTCGTGGCGGGTGAGGTAGGGACCGATGACGCGCCACTGCTCGACCGACAAACGGGCGCGAAAGGCGTCTTCCGCATTCAACGTTTGAATCGCTTGGGCCAGGTCCTGCAGTTCCATCGTGTCCTCTGTGTGGTGTGACGCGAACTTGCGAGGCAAGTGCGTGAAAGTGACGCGATTATCAGCGCGTGTGACGGGCATCACAACAGTGCGTGGCAAAACTTGTGCCCGTCGGTCCCCGTCGCGGGCCCGTCTGTCGGGGGTCGTGTGACAAAAAGTGCTACTTGCCGATACAGAAGCGGCTGAAGATCTCGCCGAGCAGGTCATCTGACGTGAACTCGCCGGTGATCTGCGACAACGCCGTTTGCGCGAGGCGCAGTTCTTCGGCGAGCAGGTCGAGCGCCGGGTCGGGCGAGGTGGCCAGTTCGAGCGCCAGCGCCAGGTGCTCCGCGGTGTGGCGCAGCGCGTCGACGTGGCGGGCCCGCGCGATGAACAACCCGTCGGGCGACGCATGCCAGCCGGCCAGTTGCAGCAGCAGGCGGCGCAGCGCGTCCAGGCCGTCGCCGGTGCGGGCCGACAGCGCGAGGTGGTGGCCGCCGTCATCGGACAGGCTCGCCATCGCCGCGAGATCGCTCTTGCTGTAGACGTGCACGATGCGTTCGCCATCGCGCCGCGGTGGCGGCAGCCGCGCGGCGATCACCGCCTCGGCCGCGTCGTACGCCGGCTCGCCACGGCGCGTCAGGTCGTGCAGGAACAGCACCGCGTCGGCCCGCTCGATCGCCTCCCAGCTGCGCGCGATGCCGATGCGCTCGACCTCGTCGCCCGCCTCGCGCAGCCCGGCGGTGTCGATCACATGCACCGGCACGCCGTCGATCTGGATCGTCTCGCTGACCTTGTCGCGCGTGGTGCCGGGGATCGGCGTCACGATCGCGAGTTCCGCACCGGCCAGCGCGTTCAGCAGCGAACTCTTGCCAACGTTCGGCTGCCCGGCCAGCACGATCTGCATGCCTTCGCGCAGCAGCGCGCCTTGGCGCGCTCGACTGAGCACGCCGGCCACGTCGGCGTCGATCGCGCGCAGGCGGCCGAGCGCATCGGCCTTCTGCAGGAAGTCGATCTCCTCCTCGGGGAAGTCCAGCGTCGCCTCGACCAGCATGCGCAGCGAGATCAGCCGGTCGCGCAGCGCATGCACCTCGTCGGAGAACGCACCGCTCAGCGAGCGGCTGGCCGAGCGGGCTGCGGCTTCGGTGCTGGCATCGATCAGGTCGCTGACGGCCTCGGCCTGCGCGAGGTCGAGCTTGTCGTTCAGGTACGCCCGTTCGGTGAACTCGCCCGGCTCGGCCAGGCGCAGCCCCATCGCGCGCCCGGCTTCGAGGCAGCGTGCGAGCAACAGCTGCAGCACGACCGGTCCGCCGTGCGCCTGCAGCTCGAGCACGTCTTCGCCGGTGTAGGAGTGCGGCGCCGGAAAGTACAGCGCCAGCCCGCGGTCGATCACCTGGCCCTGCGCATCGGTGAAGGGCAGGTAGGTGGCATGCCGCGGCGCCAGCGCGCGTGCGAACAGCGCATCGACCAGCGGCTTCAGGTCGCGGCCCGAGGCCCGCACGATGCCGACGGCACCGCGGCCGGGCGCGGTGGTGATCGCAATGACGGGGTCGTGGTGGCGCGGCAGCATGGCGGCGATTGTCGAGGAAGGGCGCTTCGGGGCGGAATTCAACGGCCCGAAAACGACAAACCCGGGCGACGCACAAGGCGTCACCCGGGTTGAAGATGGCGCGGGGGGAAGCGCCGGCGCAGCATGCTGCAGTCCGAATCATCCTCCCGAGCCGCTGCCGAGAATCACGGCAGCGGGTCTGCCCCGCATTGAACTGGTGGAAGCGCCGGCACGGTGCCGTCGTTCCATGGGTGCATGGTCGCGCCCGCCGTGTCTGGCGACAAGCCCCCGCTTGGGGGGCCGCAAGCGCGGGGGCGCTGTCGGCGCGCTACTTGCCGAGCACGCCCAGCTGCTTGTTGATCAGCCACTGCTGCGCGATCGACAGGATGTTGTTCGTCAGCCAGTACAGCACCAGGCCGGCCGGGAAGAAGAAGAACATCACCGAGAACACCAGCGGCATGATCCACATCATCTTGGCCTGCACCGGATCCGGCGGCGTCGGGTTCAGCCAGGTCTGCAGCAGGCTCGAGGCCGTCATCAGCAGCGGCAGGATGAAGTACGGGTCCTTGGCCGACAGGTCGGTGATCCAGCCGATCCACGGTGCGTTGCGCATTTCGACCGTCGACAGCAGCACCCAGTACAGCGCGATGAAGAACGGCATCTGCGCAATGATGGGCAGGCAGCCGCCGATCGGGTTGACCTTCTCCTCGCGGTAGATGCGCATCATCTCCTGTTGCATCTGCTGCGGCTTGTCCTTCAGGCGCTCGCGCAGCTCCATCACCTTCGGGTTGATGGCCTTCATCTTGGCCATCGAGCGGTAGGCGCTGGCGTTGAGCCAGTAGAACGCGATCTTCAGCAGCACCACCAGCGCGATGATCGACCAGCCCCAGTTGCCGATCAGCTTGTGCAGCTGGGTCAGCACCCAGAACAGCGGCTCGGACAAGACCTTGAAGTAACCGTAGTCCTTCACCAGCTCGAGGCCGGGCGCCAGTGCGGCGATCTTGTGCTCTTCCTGCGGGCCGACGAACAGTTGCGCGTCGAAGGTCTTGGTGGCATTCGGCGCGATGTCGCCCAGCGGCACGGTCATGCCGACCTGGTAGACGTGGGCCGGTCCGCCGGTCACGTCGTTCGTGACGTCGGCCTTGCCGGTGAAGTACTCGCGCGGCTGCTTGGTGTCGGCCTTGTCGATCAGCCAGGCGGACGTGAAGTAGTGCTGCACCATCGCGACCCAGCCGGTCTCGGCTGTCGTCACGTGGTCCGGCGCTTCTTTCGGCCCGCGCTTCTCGATGCTCTTGAAGTCGACCTTCGTGAAGTGCTTGGTTTCGTCGTAGATCGCCGGGCCGGTGAAGGTCGAGTAGAAGCTCGAGCCGCCGGTGCCGTCGTTGCCGTCGCGCACCAGCTGCAGGTACAGCCGCGCATTGACCGGGGCGCCCGACGCGTTGGTGATCTCGTTGTGCACGGCGATGACGTAGTCGCCGCGCTTGAAGGTGTAGGTCTTCACCAGCTTGACGCCGTTGACCACCGGCGACTCGAAGCGCACCTGCAACTCGTTGCTGCCGTCCTTCAGCGTGCGTTCGCCGGGGACGAGGCTCATCACCGTCAGGTGGTTCGGCAGGCCGCTGCCACCCGCCGCCGGAATCAGGCCGCTTTGCGCGACGTACAGGCGGTGCGCCGACTCGTCGAGCACGACGACGTTCTTCTTCTGGAACTGCTCGTCATGGCGTGGGGCGAGGCCGACCAGCTCCTGCACCATCTGCCACAGGTCCTTCTGCAGCTGCTCGTGCTGCGTCAGCAACTCGACGCGCACCAGCGTGCCGCCCTTGCTGTCGAGCGTGGCCTTCACCAGGTCGGTCTGGATGTCGACCCGCTCGGACACCACCGCCGAGGCGGCCGGTGCGGTGGCAATCGCGGCGGCGGTCGTCGTGGCCGAGCCGGTGGTTGCCGGCACGCCGGCCGGGGCACTGCCCGGGCCCGCTGCGGCGACCGGTGCCGTCACCGGCTGCGGCCCGAACAACGACGGTTGACCGTTGTGCCGGCTCCAGGCGTCCCAGATCAGGACGAGCGACATCGAGAACACCACCCACAGCAGGGTGCGGCGCATATCGGTCATGGGAGAGTCTCTTCGCGGGGAATGTGGGAAGAAGGAATGCGGGAGGCCGCGTCGGAAATGGGGCCTGAACGCCGGGCCTCAAGCCGGGTGAACAGGCCGCCCAGCGTGTCGGGCACCGGGTCGTGACCACCATTGCACCACGGGTGGCAACGGGCCAGCCGGTGCAGCGTCAGGTAACTGCCGCCGAGCGCGCCATGCCGCTCGAGCGCCTGCAGCGAATACACCGAGCAGGTGGGTTCGAAGCGGCACGCGCTGCCGAGCCAGGGGCTCAGGAAGAAGCGGTAGCCGCGCACCAGCGTCATCAGCAGGCGTTGCGGCGCGGACTTCAACGACTCGACCCACCGCGACATCGTCAGGCTCCTGTCCGGGCAGCTTTCGCCATCACGGCCAGCAGTTCATTGCCGGCCACCGTGCGCAACGCGTCGGATGCCGCGCTCGGGAACAGCTTGCGGTCGAACGGGCTGCGCAGCCGGATCACCCACAAGCCGCTCGGCAGGCCGGCCTGCGCATGCACGACGCGCCGGATCTGACGCTTCAGCAGGTTGCGCGTGACCGACCGCTTGGCATGCCGCTTCGGTACCACGGCGCCCAGCCAGCAGGCACCTTCAGGCAAGTCATCCACAGCTGCGCCCCCAATCGGTGCCTCACCTGTTGACAACTTGTGGGCAGCATGTCGGACAGCAGCCACTTTGACGGCAGGCCGGGCGGCCAGGAAATGAACGGCGAAATGCGTGCTGCGTGCCCGGGTGGGCGCCGCGAGCACGCGCTCGAAGTCAACCGATTGAACGATTCGCCCGATCACGGTGTCGCCCTGGACGCCACGCTGGGCGTTGGCGCACCCGAGGCCGAAGCTGTGGGTGCCGTCGATGCGGTGACTGCAGCTACTGCAACCGGCCTCAGACGGCCAGGCGCTTGCGGCCCTTGGCGCGGCGTGCGTTGATGACGGCGCGGCCGCCGCGGGTCTTCATGCGCACGAGGAAACCATGGGTGCGGGCGCGGCGGGTCTTCGAAGCTTGGTAGGTGCGTTTCATGTTGATCAGTCCTGCAGAAAGGGGGTCCCAAGTTCACGTGGCTGCTGGCGTCATACTCCAACGCCGCTGCACATGACTCGACCCTGCATGCTCACCTTGATCTACAAGAGTCACAAGAGCCGGGCCTTCGGGAAACCCACTATTACACCAAAAACCCCCTGCCAAGTCAAAGACTTGCACGGTGGCATGCGCCCCCGCGGCGGTTGCATCCCGCTTCACAAGACTGTGGATAACCTCGCCCGGCGGGCCCGTTGCACCGTAGAATCCGGCCGCTCCGAGAAGAACTTTTCCACAACATGAGCGCTGATCTCTGGCAGCGCGGCTGCGAGCGTTTGGCAGCCGAACTGCCCGAACAACAATTCAACACCTGGATCCGCCCGCTACCGGCTGCCGACGTCACTGACCAAGGCATCTCCGGCGCGGTGGCATCACTGCGTGTGCCCAATCGGTTCAAGCTCGACTGGATCCGCAACCAATACGCCGGCCGCATCGAGGCCGTGCTGAGCGAGCTCGCCGGCAAGCCGGTGCGGCTCGACCTGATGCTCGCGCCGCGCGACAACCCGGCGCCGATCAGCGGCTTCCGCAGTGACGGCCCGGTGCCGATCGTCCGCGCGCTCGGCCCCGCCCGGTCTGCCGGCGGTGCCGATGTCGCGACGCTGGGCGCGCCCGCGGTGACCGTGCCGCGCAGCCCCTCCGCCGCGAACGCGGCCTTGCCGCGCCATCGCCTGAACCCTGCGCTGACTTTCGGTTCGCTGGTCGCCGGCCGCGCGAACCAGATGGCCCGTACCGCGGCGCTGCACGTGGCCGGCGCGCCCGGGCAGATGTACAACCCGCTCTTCATCTACGGCGGCGTCGGCCTCGGCAAGACCCACCTGGTGCATGCCGTCGGCAATGCGCTGCTGGCCGACCGCAGCGACGCCCGCGTGCTCTACCTGCACGCCGAGCAGTTCATCACCGACGTCGTCAAGAACTACCAGCGCAAGACCTTCGACGAGCTGAAGGCCAAGTACCACTCGCTCGACCTGCTGCTGATCGACGACGTGCAGTTCTTCGCCGGCAAGGAGCGCACCCAGGAGGAGTTCTTCAACGCCTTCGAGGCGCTGCTGGCCAAGCGCGCCCACATCATCATGACCAGCGACACCTACCCGAAGGGGCTGGTGGACATCGACGAGCGGCTGACCTCGCGCTTCGACGCCGGGCTGACGGTGGCGATCGAGCCGCCGGAACTCGAGATGCGCGTGGCCATCCTGATGCGCAAGTCGGATGCCGAAGGCACCGCGATGCCGGAGGACGTGGCCTTCTTCGTCGCGAAGAACGTGCGGGCCAACGTGCGCGAGCTCGAAGGGGCGCTGCGCAAGATCCTGGCGTACTCGCGCTTCTCGCACAAGGACATCAACATCCAGCTGGCCCGCGAGGCGCTGAAGGACCTGCTGTCGATCCAGAACCGCCAGGTCGGCGTCGAGAACATCCAGAAGACCGTGGCCGACTTCTACAAGATCAAGGTCGCCGACATGTACAGCAAGAAGCGCCCGGCCAGCATTGCGCGGCCGCGCCAGATTGCGATGTACCTGGCCAAGGAAATGACGCAGAAGAGCCTGCCCGAGATCGGCGAGCTGTTCGGCGGGCGCGACCACACGACGGTGCTGCACGCGGTGCGCAAGATCGCGGGCGAGCGCCAGAAGAACACCGAGTTGAACCAGCAGCTGCACGTGCTGGAACAGACGTTGAAGGGCTGAAAGCGAGCGCAACAGAAGCGCGTGAGGATGTCAAAGCACAAGCCTGGGGACAACTCTCGGACAACATGCGAGATGTCCACAGGCCAGGCGGGTTCCGGAAAGTTGTTGTGTGCGAGTCCCGGAGTTCAGGGTCCGCTGCACACAGGGTTTCGAGGTCTGTAAGCGGTTGATGGAAAAGGGGAAAATGGCGTTCTCCACAAGGAACGCGATCCTCTACTAAGACGACTAATTTAAGAGGTTGACATGATTGTCTTGAAGGCAGCGCAAGAAAAAGTGTTGGGAGCCCTGCAGGCCGTCTCCGGCATCGTCGAACGTCGGCACACCTTGCCGATCCTGGCCAACGTGCTGATCCGCAAGACCGGCAGCCAGGTCGAGCTGACCAGCAGCGACCTGGAGATCCAGGTGCGCACCACCGCCGAGTTCGACGGCGATGCGAGCAACTTCGCGACCACCGTCGGCGCGCGCAAGCTGATCGACATCCTTCGCTCGCTGCCGGCCGACCAGACCGTGACGCTGAGCGCAGCGCAGAACAAGCTCACGCTGCAAGGCGGCAAGAGCCGCTTCACGCTGCAGACGCTGCCGGCCGATGATTTCCCGCTGGTGCAGGAAGCCGCCGATTTCGGGCCGGTGTTCAGCGTGCCGCAGAAGACGCTGAAGACGCTGATCAACCAGGTTCACTTCGCGATGGCGGTGCACGACATCCGCTACTACCTCAACGGCATCCTGTTCGTCGCCGAAGGCAAAAGCCTGACGCTGGTCGCGACCGACGGCCACCGCCTGGCGCTGGCGCAGGCCAACCTCGATGTCGAGATCCCGAAGCAGGAGGTCATCCTGCCGCGCAAGACGGTGCTCGAGCTGCAGCGGCTGCTGAAGGACGACAAGGAAGACAAGGACAACGCCCCGATCGAGATGCGCTTCGCCGGCAACCAGGCCAAGTTCAGCTTCAGCGGCATGGAGTTCGTCACCAAGCTGGTCGAGGGCAAGTTCCCCGACTACAACCGCGTGATCCCGAAGAACCACAAGAACCACGTGACGCTCGGCCGTGCGCCGCTGCTGGCGAGCCTGCAGCGCGCCGCCATCCTGACCAGCGAGAAGTTCAAGGGCGTTCGCGTCAACATCGAGCCCGGCGTGCTGCGGATCGCATCGAGCAATGCCGAGCAGGAAGAGGCCAAGGAAGAACTCGAGATCGACTACAACGGCGACGCGATCGAGATCGGCTTCAACGTCACCTACCTGATGGACGCGCTGGCCAACATGAGCGTCGAGATGGTCAAGCTGGAGCTGCAGGACACCAACTCCAGCGCCCTGTTCACCGTGCCCGAGCAGGCGGGCTTCAAGTACGTGGTGATGCCGATGCGGATCTGACCTGCCGGTCGAGATCCGCAGGGCGTGTCCAGCACGCCGGCCGCCCGTACCCGATGCATTCCATGAGTTCAATACCGCGATGACCGATTCCCTGAACACTCCCGACGACGGCGCCGCCAAGAAGGCGGCTGCAGATGCAGTGTCGAGCGCCTACGGCGAAGGCAGCATCCAGATCCTGGAAGGCCTGGAGGCCGTGCGCAAGCGCCCGGGCATGTACATCGGCGACACCTCCGACGGCACCGGGTTGCACCACCTGGTGTTCGAGGTGGTCGACAACTCGATCGACGAGGCGCTGGCCGGCTATTGCGACGACATCGTCGTGACCATCCACAGCGACAACGCGATCAGCGTCACCGACAACGGCCGCGGCATCCCGACCGGCGTCAAGATGGACGACAAGCACGAGCCCAAGCGCAGTGCGGCCGAGATCGCGCTGACCGAGCTGCACGCCGGCGGCAAGTTCAACCAGAACAGCTACAAGGTCTCGGGCGGCCTGCACGGCGTGGGCGTGTCGTGCGTGAACGCGCTGTCGAAGTGGTTACGCCTCACGGTGCGGCGCGATGGCAAGACGCACTTCATCGAGTTCCGCAAGGGCGTGCCGCAAGACCGCGTGCTGGAGATGCGCGACGGCTTCGAGGTGAGCCCGATGAAGGTCACCGGCGAGACCGAGAAGCGCGGCACCGAGGTGCACTTCCTGCCGGACGACGAGATCTTCAACAACATCGACTTCCACTACGACATCCTGAGCAAGCGGCTGCGCGAACTGAGCTTCCTGAACAACGGCGTCAAGATCCGGCTGGTCGACGAGCGCAACAACAAGGAAGACAACTTCGCCTACGCAGGCGGCGTGAAGGGCTTCGTCGACTTCATCAACACCGGCAAGAAGGTGCTGCACGCGAACATCTTCCACGCCACCGGCGACAAGATGTCGGACCAGAACACCAACATCACCACCGAAGTGGCGATGCAGTGGAACGACGGCTACAGCGAGAACGTCCTCTGCTTCACCAACAACATTCCGCAGCGCGATGGCGGGACCCACATGACCGGCCTGCGTGCCGGCATGACGCGGGTGATCAACAAGTACATCGAGGACAACGAACTCGCGAAGAAGGCGAAGGTCGAGATCACCGGTGACGACATGCGCGAAGGCCTGTGCTGCGTGCTGAGCGTGAAGGTGCCGGAGCCGAAGTTCAGCAGCCAGACCAAGGACAAGCTGGTGTCCAGCGAAGTGCGCGGCCCGGTGGAAGACGTGGTCAGCAAGGCGCTGACCGACTACCTGCTCGAGAACCCGGTCGACGCGAAGATCATCTGCGGCAAGATCGTCGAGGCGGCGCGCGCACGCGAAGCGGCCCGCAAGGCGCGCGAGATGACGCGCCGCAAGGGCGTGCTCGACGGCATGGGGCTGCCGGGCAAGCTGGCGGACTGCCAGGAGAAGGATCCGGCGCTGTGCGAGATCTACATCGTCGAGGGCGACTCGGCCGGCGGCTCGGCCAAGCAGGGCCGCGACCGCAAGTTCCAGGCGATCCTGCCGCTGCGCGGCAAGATCCTGAACGTCGAGCGGGCGCGCTTCGAGCGGCTGCTGACGAGCAATGAAATCCTGACGCTGATCACCGCGCTGGGCACCAGCATCGGCAAGGACGAGTTCAACCCGGACAAGCTGCGCTACCACCGCATCATCATCATGACCGACGCGGACGTGGACGGCGCGCACATCCGCACGCTGCTGCTCACGTTCTTCTACCGGCAGATGCCGGAGATCGTCGAGCGCGGCCACATCTACATCGCCCAGCCGCCGCTCTACAAGGTGAAGCTCGGCAAGGAAGAGCAGTACCTGAAGGACGGGCACGAGCTCGACGCCTACCTGCTGAAGGTGGCGCTGAAGGACGCGAAGCTCGAGACCGGTGTCGGCGGCACGGTGCTGTTGGGTGAGACGCTCGAGACGCTGGCGCGCCAGTACGTGATGGCGAACAACGTGGTGGAGCGGCTGTCGAACTGGATGGACATCGAGGCGCTGCGCGCGATGGCCAACGGGCTGGCGCTCGACCTCGACACGCTGGAGGCGGCCGAGGTGTCGGCGGCCGGGCTGAAGGGTGCGTTGCACGATGCCGAGGTGACGGCCGAGTTCGATGCCCGCACCGACAAGCACATCCTGCGCATCAGCCGCATGCACCACGGCAACCGCAAGAGCAGCGTGATCAGCGCCGACTTCGTGCACGGTGCCGACTACGAAGCCTTGTCGACCGCGGGCCAGACCTTCAAGGGGCTGGTCAGCAGCGAGGCGGTGGTCAAGCGCGGCGAGGGCGAGAAGCAGAAGGAAGCCAAGGTCGGCGACTTCCGCCAGGCGATGGCCTGGCTGATCCAGCAGGCCGAATCGGCGGTCGGCCGCCAGCGCTACAAGGGGCTGGGCGAAATGAACCCGGCGCAGCTGTGGGAGACCACGATGGACCCGACCGTGCGCCGCCTGCTGCGCGTGCAGATCGACGATGCGATCGAGGCCGATCGCGTGTTCACGATGCTGATGGGCGACGAGGTGGAGCCGCGTCGGGAGTTCATCGAGGCGAATGCGTTGAGGGCGGCGAACATCGACGCTTGACCTCGTCGGCTCGTGGGTGCACCGCTCAGGCGAGCGTTCCGGTCAGGGTTCGAGCCACCGGCAAGTACTTCTCCAGGATCGCGACCATCGTGGTCGCGTCAGCCTTTGACAGCGGCGGAAACGGCGACCGATAGGACGTGTCGTTTCGTCGCTCGTGCGCACGGATGACGGCGGCCATCTCAGGAGCTGACAGCTTCAGGTCGGCGCCGACGCGCTGGATGGCCAGCGCTCGGCCGGCTTCCTTGGTGCGCACCTCGTGGAACTCAAGCACGGCTTGCACGACTTGGTGGTAGCCCTCGTAGGCGTTGGTGAAGATCTGCATCGGCTCGGTGACCACAGGCGCGCCGGCCAGGAGTGTCTTCGCAAGCGCGAGAAAGCCTTCGGCATTTTTCAGGAAGCCAGCGACGGCTCCTGGCGTCGGCTGCACAGCTTCCAGCGCGCGCGTCTTGATGAGGTTGTCGTATTCAGTCGGTCTCGGCATGGGGAAGCACCTGCAATGTGGGTCCGTTGACGATTTGCGAGACCACGGGGTCGTTGCGAATCAGGCCACGCCATTCGGCCGGCTCATAGATGTTGAATTGCACGATGCGCCCAAGCTTCTGCTGCAGCTGGTTTGCGGCTTCGTACAGCTCCAGCTGTGGCACCGTGCCGATGATCATGACGTCGACGTCGCTGCTGGCGGTGTCGGTTCCCTTGACGACCGAGCCGAAGATGAAGGCCTGCTCGATGCGATCGGCAAATGGTTGAAGCGCGTCGCGGACCGGCTCGGCGAGACCGAAGGTCTTCAGCGCGATGCTCCTGAGCTCCGAGTACAAGAAATAGTCCGTGTTGGCGCGAATGCTGCGCTGACGGCCGCGGCGCGGTTCGTCGATCAACACGCCCGCCGCGACCAGGCGGTCGATCTGCAGCTGGGTGCTGCCGCGCCCGGTGGCGGCTTGGCGCAGCAGTTCTTGCAGCGTGAAGGACTGTTCCGGTCGAGGCAACACCGCACCGAGCACGCGTTGCACGGTGGGGGTGAAGAGGAAGTCGACGGCGCTCACATATCCCTAAAATGTGGATGATTGTCCATATTTTAGGGATATTGATGAAATGAGGGAAGAGCCCTGTGCGTCCTTCCGCGAAGCCGTTGTCAACCCCCCAGAGCCGGCCTTCGCCACCCCGTAAAATCCGACGTTTTTCCATCGGCACCTTGACTGGCAGTTTGGCGCTCGCACCGCGCCGCATCCCCCTTTCCGGCTCCGGCCTGATCCGCCTGCTGGCAACGCTTGGCGACACCGACATCCCGGCCCCGAAGGACAGCTTCTCGGACGGGCTGTGCCGGTGGTTCGACTGGACGGACGCGATCTCGTTGTCGTCGGCCCTCGATGGCCCGCAGGCGGCATTGACTGACGCGCCTTTCAGCCGCACGGCCGCGACGGCCGCCGAGCGCGAATGCCGCCGCGTGCGCGACACCGTGACCCAACTCGCTGCGCCGGATCCGACCACCGACGACTTCCCGCCGCACCGCCAGCGCTACCTCGGCTGGCAGCAGGCGATGGAGTCGAACATCGGCCCGCTGCGCCGCAAGCTGCGTGCATCGCTGTTGGCCGCCTCGCCGGCACTGGCGCGGCTGGCTGCCGTCGATGCGGTGATGGAGAAAGTCATCGGTGCCCATGAACGCACGCTGCTGGCGACGGTGCCGGCCTGGCTCGAGCAGCACTTCGAGCGCCTGCGCCGAGGATCGCCCGACGACCAGCCCGACCGCTGGCGCCAAACCTTCTGCCAGGACATGCGCGAGGTGCTGCTCGCCGAACTGGACCTCCGAATGCAACCGGTCGAAGGGCTCCTCGAAGCCCTTCGCGGGTCGTCACCTGACCAACCATGACCAGATTTCTTCATCACGCCGCGTTCGCCACCGGCCTGGCCGCCCTCGGCTGGGTCGGTGCCGGCTATGTCGGCTCCAACCCGCTGGCGCTCGCCATCACCGCACTCATCGGGGCGTTCTACCTGATGGGCGCGCTCGAGCTGCATCGCTTCCGGCAGGCCACCGCCACGCTGGCGCAGGCCGTCGCCGGCCTGGCCGATCCGCTGCCTGCGCTGCGCCCGTGGCTCGACGGCGTGCCCGCGTCGCTGCAGAACGCGGTGCGCCGCCGCATCGAGGGCGAGTCCGCCAGCTTCCCCGGCCCGGCGCTCGCGCCGTACCTCGCCGGCCTGCTGGTCCTGCTGGGCATGCTCGGAACCTTCGTCGGCATGGTGTTCACGCTGCGCGGCACCGGCATGGCGCTCGATGCGTCGACCGACCTGCAGGCCGTCCGCGCCTCGCTGGTCGCACCGGTGCAGGGCCTGGGGCTGGCCTTCGGCACCTCGATCGCCGGCGTCGCTGCCTCGGCCGCGCTGGGCCTGCTGTCGGCACTCGCCCGGCGCGAACGCGTGCAGGCCTTGCAGCAGCTCGACGCCTGCATCGCCACCACGCTGCGCCCCTTCTCGGGCGTGCACCAGCGCGAGGAATCGCTGAAGCTGCTGCAGCGCCAGGTCGAGCAGATGCCGGCCTTGGTCGACGGTCTGCACGCGGTGATGCAGGCGATGGAACGGCAGGCCGAGGCAGCGAACGCCCGCCTGCTGGCCAGCCAGGAGCGCTTCCACGGCACGGCCGAGGCGGCGTTCACGGCGCTCGCATCGTCGGTCGATCGCACGCTGAAGGAGAGCCTCGCGGAAAGCGCCCGCCTGGCCGGCGCGACGATCCGTCCCGCCGTCGAGGCCACGATGGCGGGCGTCGCGCGCGAGACCGCTTCGCTGCACCAGACGATCGCGACCACTTGGCAGTCGTCGCTCGACGGTTTTGCGCAGGCCTTCGAGCAGCGTTCGAACGCGCTGCTGGCCACGGTGGCGCAGTCGCATGCCGATCTGCAGTCGGCGTCCGCATTGCAAGAGCAGGAACGCCTGGCCGCCATGGCCGACAGCCTTGAATCGATGGCGGCATCGCTGCGGCACGAATGGCAGCAGGCCGGCTCGCGCAGCCTGGCGCAGCAGCAGCAGGTCTGCGAGACGATGGAGCGCAGCGCCCGCGAGATCACGGTGCAGGCCGAACGCCAGGCCAAGGCGACCACCACCGAGATCGCCCGCCTGCTGCAGGCCGCCGCCGAAGCCCCGCGCGCCGCCGCCGAGGTGATCGTCGAGCTGCGCCAGAAGCTGTCCGACAGCATGGCGCGCGACAACACGCTGCTCGACGAGCGCGCCCGCATCCTCGGCACGCTCGGCAGCCTGCTCGACACGGTGCAGCAGGCCGCCACCGAACAGCGCAGTGCGATCGATGCGCTGGTCGGCTCGTCGGCCGCGCTGCTCGACCGCGTCGGCACGCGCTTCAGCGAACAGGTCGACGCGCAGACCGACAAGCTCGCCGCGGTGGCCGCCCAGGTCACCGGCAGCGCCGTCGAGGTGGCGAGCCTCGGCGATGCGTTCGGCTTGGCCGTCGAGCTGTTCGGCCAGTCGAACGACAAGCTGGTGGCGCAGTTGCAGCGCATCGACGGCGCGCTCGGCAAGTCGCTCGCGCGCAGCGACGAGCAGCTGGCGTACTACGTGGCCCAGGCGCGCGAGGTCATCGACCTGAGCCTGCTGTCGCAGAAGCAGATCATCGAGGACCTGCAGCGCCTCGCCGGCAAGGCGGCCCCGGTGGCCGTGGCGGTGCGGTGATGGAAGAGATCGACACGGGCGGCGAATCGTCGATACCGGTCTGGGCGGTCTTCGGCGACCTGATGGCGGGGCTGCTGGGCGCCTTCGTGCTGATCCTGCTGTGCGCGATCGGCGCGCAGCTCGAACTCGCGAGCCGGCTCGAGAACGAGGTGCGGCAGCACCAGCTCGAGGAACAGCGCCGCCAGGCACTGGAGCATGCGCTGGCCGGGCCGCTGGCCGCCGGCCGCGTGACGCTCGACCATGGGCGCATCGGCATCAGCGGCAGCGTGCTGTTCGCTTTCAATTCGGCCGACCTGCAGCCCGAAGGCCGGCAGCTGCTGCAGACGCTGGCCGCGCCGCTTGCCGCCTACCTGCAGGCGCGCGACGAGGTGCTGATGGTCAGCGGCTTCACCGACGACCGCCAGGTGCGTGGCGGCAACCGGCAGTTCGCCGACAACTGGGAGCTCTCGGCCCAGCGCGCGCTGACAGTGACGCGCGCGCTGATCGAAGAGGGCGTCCCGTCGTCGTCGATCTTCGCGGCAGCGTTCGGCTCGGAGCAGCCGGTGGCGCCGAATGCCGATGCCGACGGCCGCTCGAAGAACCGGCGCGTCGAGATGGCGCCGACATCGCGGCCGTCGCGCGGGAGCGCGGCGCAACCTCATGGCTGACGGCGAGCGATTCGTCTCGGCGATCGAGGCCTTGCGCGAGCGCGGGGCGCAGCGGGTCGATCCGGTGCGCTTCCGCTTCATCGAATCGCTGGCCGAGCGCGCCGCACGGTACGAGGGCGCCGCGCGGCGCGTGCTGGACGAGCGGCTGGCGCAGCTTCTGTCGGCCCATGAGCTGAAGCTCGACCAGGTGGCGCAGCCGCAGGACAACGCTCGCCCGCCTGCCGGCACTGATCCGCTGCCTCGCAGCGCGTTGGCGGACCTCGTTGCCGATCTTGGTGGGCGTTCCACGCAGACGGCCCCGGTGTCGACAGCACAGGCGAAGACAAAAACGGCGGCAATTGATTCGAGCGTCGAACTGGAGACGCTGCCGTTTTTCCGGCGCACCTGGTCGCGGCTGAGCGCCGATCAGCGCCTCGCGCAATCGCAGGCCGCGTTGCCGGACAACGCCGGCCCGCTGAACTCGCACCACCTCGTGCACCGCTCGCTGACGCTGATGCGCGAGCTGTCGCCCGGCTACTTCGACCGGTTCGTGGCCCATGTGGATGCGTTGCTGTCGCTGCAACAGCGCAAATGACGTTGCGGCGAAATGCGCATCCCCAAGTTTGCTGATCCGCGCGTGGGTGGAACTTCGGTTGGCATCGGCTGCGTGACGGGGCTATAACCGACCCTCAGCAATCAGCGCGCGCCGCCAGGCGTTGCGCGACAGGGAGCCGATGTGAGCGACGAGCCGAGCGCACAGGACTGGCGACAGCCGTTTCGACGCCTGGCCATTGGTGCCGCGCTCGCGTTGGCGGTGGTGGCGGGCTTCCTCGCGTTCTCGCTGTGGACCAGCCACCAGCGCTACCAGGTGGCCGCGGCCGACAACCTGCAGAACCTGACGCTGAACCTCGAGCGCTACCTCTTCACGCGGCTGCAGGCGGCCGACCTGGTGCTGCAGTCGGCGGCCCAGGAGTTCCGGCGGCTCGACAGCCAGGGCCCCGTGCGGGCAGATCAGTTCACCGAGGTGCTGATCGGCCTGCAGCAGCGCCTGCCCGAGGCACCGGCGCTGCGCGCGGCCGATGCGGACGGCCTCGTGAAGTTCGGTGCTGGTGCCGATGCGCAACGGGCGCTCAGCGTGGCGCAGCGCCATTTCTTCAAGCAGGCCGTCAACGCGCCGGGCCTGGTGCTCGGGCTGCCGCTGAAGTCGCGCATCACCTCGCGCTGGGTGCTGCCGATCGCGCGCCAGCTTCGCGATGCGAGCGGCGCGCTCGCCGGCGTGGTCTACCTCAACATGGACCTCGACGAGCTGGGCGGCATCATGCGCTCGCTGCGGGTGGGCGAGCGCGGGGTGATCACCGTCTTCAACGCCGACCGCGAGGTGCTGTTGCGCCTGCCCGAGGTCCCGCTCGTCGCCGACGAGAAGCCGGCGCGCCTGGCCTCGCCGGAGACGCAGCAGGCGGTGGCGAGCGGGCAGACCGTGGGGGGGTTCGAGACGCGCAGCACGCTCGACGGGCAGCTGCGCACCGTGATCTACCGGCAGCTCGGGCGCTACCCCGCCTACGTGCTGATCGGGCTCGAGCAGGGCGAGCTGATGGCGCCGTGGCGGCGCGAGCTGACGATCGCCGCGGCGTTCTGGTGCTGCCTGGTGGCCGGTGTCGCCGCGCTGCTGGGCACGCAGTACCGGGCTGCGCGCCACCGTGCCGCGGTGCTCTGCGAGCTGCAAGCGGCGCGCGAACGTGCCGAGGAAGCCAGCCGCTCGAAGTCGCTGTTCCTCGCGAACATGAGCCACGAGATCCGCACGCCGCTGAACGGCGTGCTCGGTTTTGCGCAGATCGGCTTCCGCGACCTCACGTCGTCGCCCGAGGTGCGCAGCCGCTTCGGGCGCATCCTCGAATCGGGCAAGCTGCTGCAGGGCATCCTGAACGACGTGCTCGACATGTCGAAGATCGAGGCCGGCAAGCTGCTGCTCGACGAGGGCCCCACGCCGCTGCGCCCGATCGCGCAGCGTGCCGCCGACCTGGTGCGCCAGGCGGCGGCCGACAAGGGCGTCGGTCTGCACCTGCTGGTCGACGAGCGGGTGCCCGAGCAGATGCGCGTCGACGGGTTGCGGCTCGGGCAGGTGCTGCTGAACCTGTTGTCGAACGCGGTGAAGTTCACCGACGCCGGCGAGGTGTCGCTGAGCCTGCAGGTGGACCATGGCGAGCTGCTGGTCGAGGTCAGCGACAGCGGCGTGGGCATGTCGGCCGAGCAGGTGGGGCGGTTGTTCGTGTCGTTCGAGCAGGCGGATGCATCGACCACGCGGCGCTATGGCGGCACCGGCCTGGGCCTGGCGATCAGCAAGCGGCTGGTCGAGCTGATGAAGGGCTCGATCCGGGTGTCCAGCCGCACCGGCGAGGGCTCGGTGTTCTGCGTGCGGCTGCCGTTGGCGGGCGCGATGCCGGCCGGTGCGTCGGCCGGCGAACGCCTGCCGCCCGTGGCCATCGACGTGCCGATGCGCGAGCGGCTGACCGGCCTGCGGGTGCTGGTGGCCGAGGACAACATCGTCAACCAGATCGTGATCCAGAGCTTGCTCGAGAGCGAGGGCGCGCAGACCGACATCGTCGGCGACGGGCACCTGGCCGTCGCCCGCGTGTCGGCGCCGGACGCGCGCTACGACGTGGTGCTGCTCGACGTGATGATGCCCGGCATCGACGGCTACGAGACCGCGCGGCGCATCCATGCGCTGTACCCGCAGCTGCCGATCATCGGCCAGACGGCGCATGCGCTGCCCGAGGAGCGGGAGCACTGCATCGCCTCCGGCATGGTCGACCGGGTGACGAAGCCGATCGATGCGGACGAGCTGGTGCGGGTGATGCTGCGGCATTGCCGCAGCCGGGTGACGTGAAACTCGCGGGACAGCGCCTGCCGTGGCCATCTTGAGATGCACGGTGGCATCTGTTTGCCAGATCACATGAGCGGGCGGTGGCGACCGAGGACCTAGAGTGTTCCGATCACCGCCAAGGAGGCATCGAATGGCAATCCAGGAGCGCAGTAGGGCAGCCCACCCAGACAGGTGGCAGCAGTTGCTCAATCCGCAACGGCGCAAGAAGGAACACGAGGCCAGGCATGGCACATCCGGTTCAGCGGGGGACGACTCCCGCACCGAGATCGAGAGAGATCACGACCGGATCCTGTTCTCGACCCCGGTTCGCAGGTTGGCCGACAAGACGCAGGTCTTTCCTCTGGAGAAGAACGACAGCGTGCGCACGCGGCTGACGCATTCGCACGAGGTGTCCAATCTGGCTCGCAGCTTCGGCACGGCACTGGCCTTTCGACACAAGCTGGCTTCGGACGTGCCGGACTCGCAGCGCAATGTGCCGGCGTTGCTGGCCGCCATCGGATTGGTCCACGATCTGGGCAACCCGCCATTCGGGCACCAAGGCGAAGCGGCAATCCAGTCGTGGTTCGAAGACCACCGCGCCGCCGTTCTCGAAGACCCCTCGCTGACACCACAACATGTCCAGGACTTCACGCGCTTCGAGGGCAACGCTCAGGGATTTCGGCTGGTGACCCGGCTGCAGTTGCTGAACGACGATTTTGGATTGGACCTGACCTATGCGACGTTGGCGGGGATGCTGAAGTATCCCGTCGGATCGGACGGCGTGGGCAAAGGTCGTGCGGCCACGAAGAAGCATGGCTTCTTTGCCGCGGAGCAGGACATCGCGAAGAGGGTATTGGAACGCACGGGTCTCGCCTTGGGCGTGCGGCATCCGTTGGCCTACGTGATGGAGGCCTGCGACGACATCGCCTATGTCGTTCTCGACGCAGAAGACGCAGTGAAGAAGGGCCTCACTTCGTTTTCCGATCTCATGGCCGCTTTGCGTCACGACGCCGCCGGTGACTCCGCGGTCGACGACGTCGTTGAACGGAGCTGCGAAAAGCACAGGCACTACCGAGAGACCAGCGACCTGTCACCTGCCGAGCTCAACGATGTGTCAATGCAACGCTTCCGCGTGTTCGCCATAGGCGCGCTGGTGCGTGCTGCCATCGAGGCCTTTGTGCAACGACAGGCCGAGATCGAGCGCGGAGAGTTGACGACCAGCCTGCTCGAAGTCAGCAGCGGAGAACGGTTGCGCAAGGCCCTGAAGGCCTTCGGTTTCAAGCACGCGTACCGTCACCGTTCGGTGCTCAAGGTCGAACTGTCCGGCCACAACGTGATCCACAGCCTGATGGACATCTTCTGGGACGCGATCGTCAACCGCGAGAATCCGGATAATCCGGCCTCGGAGAGAGCCCACCCCTATAGCCGGTTCGTCTATGGCCGGATCTCCGAGAACTACCGACGTGTCTTTGAGAAGCCGCTGGGCAATAGCGGCACCCTGCCCATGAGATATCGAGAATGCCTGCTGCTCACCGACATGATCTCCGGGATGACGGACTCCTTCGCTGTGAGTCTGAACGAGGAATTGCAGGCGCTGCGGGGCGGCTACTGCCTGCGAGGACTGGGGACAACGTGATCTCCGCGCGCACCCGTGCCGCCGTCTGCGCCTACATCGACCACGCGAGCGCCGAGCGCGTCGCGCTCCGCTGCACGCTCGATCAGCTCGCCGAAGCCTTGCCGGGCACTGCCGTGTTTGGCGGCATGTTGCGCGAGTTCGGCTGGGGTGAGGCGAGGCGCTTCTCGTCGGACATCGATCTGGTGACCCGGTCGACTCGGGCGGAGATCCACAGCGCGATCCGTCGCCATGAACCGGTGCTGAACAAGTTCGGTGGCTATCGGTTCGTGGCGGCACGCAGGAGCTTCGACATCTGGTCGCTGGAGGACACCTGGGCCTTCCGCGAAGGACTGGTGCCGGGCCGGTCCATGTCCGATCTGCTGTGCACGACGTTCTTCCACGCCGATGCTGCCTACCTCGATCTGAAAACGCGCCGCCTGCAGCATTCGCCCGGCTTCGCGCTGAGCATGGTGCAGCGCACGCTTGAGATCAACCTGGCCCACAACCCGGCGCCGCACCGCATGGTGGCACGCGCGATCCGGATGGCCATCGACAAGCAGGCTGCGATCGGTCCTGCGCTTGCCGTCTACATGGTCGACCATGCTTGTGCCGCGGCGACCAACCTGGAGCGCAGCTTTCTGGCGGCACTGCGCGAGCATGTCGAACGAGACGTCGGCACAGCGTTCAGCTTCCAGCCGCAGCGCGATGTGCCGCTGATGCCGTACCCCCATTGATCTGTCGTTGATCGATCGCTTTCACGGCATGGAAGTCTTCACCCGCGTGGTGGAGCTGGGCAGCTTCACGCGGGCCGGCCTCGCGCTGCAGATGCCGAAGGCGCGCGTGACAACGGTGATCCAGGCGCTCGAGGCGCACCTCGGCGTGCGCCTGCTGATTCGCACCACGCGCCGCATCAGCCTGACCGACCAAGGCGCGCTGTACCACCAGCGTGCCCTCGCGATACTGGGGCAGATGCGCGAGCTGGAAGGGGCGCTGCACGACCCGTCGGGAGCGCCGTCGGGCCGCTTGCGGGTCGACGTGCCGGCGGCGATGGGGCGCCAGGTGATCGCGCCGGCGCTGGCGGATTTCTTCCGCCGCTACCCCGGGATCGTGATCGAGCTCGGCAGCTCCGACCGCCCGGTCGATCCGCTGGCCGAAGCCTACGACTGCGTCGTGCGGGCCGGCGAGGTGCATGACGAACGGCTGGCCGCGCGGCTGCTCGGCCGCCTGCCGGTCGTCACCTGTGCCGCACCGGCCTACCTCGATGCGCACGGCACGCCGCACTCGCTCGACGACCTGGCGCAGCACCGCGTCGTCAACTTCCATTCGCCACGCGACGGCCACCTGTTCCCGTTCGATTTCCATCGCGCCGGCGAACACCACCAGTGGCGCGGCGCGCACAGCGTCGCCTGCAACGATGTCGACACCTCCATCGCGGCGGCAGTCGCCGGGCTCGGCCTGGTGCAGGCGCCGTGCAGCCGTGTGGTGGTCGACCACCTGGCGCACGGCCGCCTGGTGCAGGTGCTGGCCGACTGGAGCGCCGGCAGCCTGCCGCTCACGCTGCTGCATGCGCGGCCGCGCCAGCCGACCGCGAAGCTGCGGGCCTTCAGCGACTGGCTGGTGGCGCTGTTCCAGCGCGAGTTCGACGACCTGCCGACGCAGCTCGACAGCCTGCAGCCGTCGCCGTGGCTCGCGATGCTCGACCGGCCGCCGCCGCGCTGAACGGCCCTCAGGGCGGCAGCACCGGCAGCGGGGCGATGTCGCCACCCGGCTCGGCCGGGATGTGGCCCACGTTGAGCACCATCGACACCATCGCGAAATAGCCGACCAGGCCGGTCAGCTCGACGGCACCGGCCTCGCTGAAGCGCGCCACCGTGCGCGCCCAGGTCGGCTCGCTGACGCCGTGATGCGCCAGCAGCTCGGTGCAGAAGTCGTGCACCAGCGTCTCGTCGGCATCCATCGTGTCGGGGCGGCGGCCGTCGCGCAGTGCATCGATCGTGGCCTGCGCCGTGCCGGCCTGCAGCGCCAGCGCGACATGCACCTTCCACTCGAACTGCTGCCGCCAGTGCCGTGCGACGAGCAGTGTCGCGAACTCGCTGACGCGCACCGGCAGCGAGGTGCCGAAGCGCAGGAAGGCGCCGAGCTTCTGCACATGGGCGAGCAGCTCGGGGCTGCGCAGCAGCGCGATGAACGGGCCCTTGACGGCCTTGCGGGGGCCGGCGATCAGTTCATCGGCGGCGGCGCGCTGGGCGGGGGTCATCGCATGGTCGGGCAGAGGTGGCAATCGCATGAGGGGTCTCGCTCTTCAGGGTTGGGGGAGGGAGGTGACCAGGGGCCGGGCCCGATGATGACCGATGGCGGCAGGCCGGCCACGCTTACCATTGCGGGATCGCCGACGGCCGCCAAAGTGCCGCGGCTTTCGGGAGGATGCATGACACTGATTCGATGCGGGCGTCTCGTGGCGCTCATGCTGGCCCTTGCCATGACGGCCGGGGTCCGGGCCCAGGCCGCGGCATCCCCGCGCGCCGCGGCAGGTGCCTTCACTTACGCCACCGGGCCGGCACCGGCCTGGGTCGTGGCCGCCGCCGAAGCCCCGCAGGCCGCGGTCGACCGCAGCGCGATGCACTACCGCATCATCGACCGCCAGTTGCTCGCCGACGGCAAGTCGATCTGGGACTACAACCACGTGGTGCGGGTCGTCGACACCGACGCCGGCCTGTCGGTCGCGTCGCAGATCGAATTCGAGTTCGACCCGAGCTACCAGACCTTCACGCTGCACCACCTCGACCTGGTGCGCAACGGCAAGCGAATCGCCAAGATGGACCGGCGCAAGATCCAGCTGCTGCAGCGCGAGACGCAGCTCGAGCGGCGCATGCTCGACGGACGCGTCACGGTGTCGGCGGTGCTGGACGACGTGCGGGTCGGCGACGAGATCGACTTCGCGTACTCGGTGCGCGGCGCGAACCCGGTGTTCGGCGGCAAGTTCGTCGCGCTCGAACCCCTCTCGTCGCAGCGCGGGCCGGTGCAGGCCTACCAGGTGCGGTTGCTCGCGCCGGTCGAGCGGTCCTTGCAGGTGCGCGTCGGCCCGGCCGACACCGTCAGCACGAGCCAGGTGCGCAATGGCCGGCGCGAGACGAGCTGGCGCCGTGTCGCGGTGCCGCGCTTCAATCCCGATGCCAACGCCGGCTTCAGCGTGGGTGCGGCACAGATGCTGCAGGTCAGCGAGTTCGCCGACTGGGCCGAGGTGGCGCGCTGGGGCCAGGGCCTGTTCGCCGGTCTGCCCGCCGGCCCGCGCGTGGACGCGGTGGCGCAGGAGATCCGCGACAAGGAGGCCACCCCGGCCGACCGGGTGCGCGCCGCGCTGCGCTTCGTGCAGCAGGAGGTGCGCTACTTCGGCACCGAGATCGGCAGCAGCTCGCACCAGCCGGCCGCGCCGGACCGGGTGATCGAGCAGCGCTTCGGCGACTGCAAGGACAAGGTCGCGCTGCTGGTGGCCCTGCTGCGCAAGCTCGACGTGCCGGCGACCCCGGTGCTGGTGTCGATGGCAGCGCGCGGCCGGGTCGGCAGCCTGCTGCCCGGCCCGCTGGCCTTCGACCACGTGATCGCGCGCGTCGAGCTCGACGGCAGCACCTACTGGCTCGACGCGACCCGCAGCCGCCAGACCGGCCAGCTGGAGAACCGCCAGGCGGTCGATTTCGACGCCGGCCTGCCGCTGCTGGCGTCGACCACCAGCATGGCCGTGCTGCCGAGCGCGGTCGACACCGATCGCCAGGTGGTCGAGGACAGCCTGCGTTTCGAGCGCTTCGATGCCGACCCGGTGCTGGAGTCGCGGGTCACGTTCCGCGGCATCCTGGCCGAAGCCTTCCGCGACACGGTCACCACGCAAGGTCCCGAGGCGGTGCAGACGCAACTGGCCGCGCCCTACCTGCGTCTCTATCCGAAGGCCCGCAGCCTGGGGGCGATGGAGGTCGTCGATTCGCATGTCGACGATGCGGTGACCTTCGTCCAGCGCTTCAGCGTGCCGGGCTTCTGGCGTTTTCCCGAAGAGCGCATGCTGGTCGCCGACATCGGCTACTGGGCCACCGCCGATGTGATGCTGGTCGCCAAGGCCGAGCAGCGGCGCGATGCCTATGCCGGCCCCTTCCTGGGCACCTACCGCCACTCGGTGGCGCTGGACTTCCCGGGCGACGTGACGGCCAAGCCGCTGTCGCAGAGCACGACCGAAGGGGACGCCCATTTCACCTGGAAGGGAACGTTCGACGCCGATCGCAAGCACGCGGTCTACCGCTCGGTGCTGCGCGTGTCGGCGGACCAGATCGAGGCGCCGGCCTGGCCGGCCTACATGGAAAAGCTCGGCAAGCTGTGGCCGAAGCTGTCGACGAACGTGTCGATCTCGACGCTGGCGGCGACCGACCTCGACAAGCTTCGGGCCGACCTGAACGGGGTCGAAGAGGGCCTGCGCAGCAAGAAGCTGAAGGCGGCGACCCGAATCCAGGCGGACGCGCACGGGCGGGTGGTGTTGCTGTCGGCCCAGTTGGCCGCGGGCCGCCTGACGCCACCGTTGCAGGCGCAGGCGCTGACGGCGCGCGGCATCCAGTACGACCACCTGGGACGCCTGGCCGACGCGCGGCGCGACTTTGCCCGTGCGCTCGAACTGGCGCCTGACGTCACCGAAACGCAGAACGCAGCGGCCGTCAATGCGATCGGCCTGCGCGAGCTGCCGCGCGCCGTCGAGTTGACCGGCAGCGTGCTCCAGCGCGATCCGCGCGATGCCGAGGCGCGGAGGATGCGCGCGGTGGCCCGCTACTTCCAGAAGGACTTCGCGGCCGCGCAGGCCGACCTGGAGGAGGTCTTGACCGATCCGGCGGCGGTGCAGCGCGGCTACCCGCTGCTGTGGCTGGCGCTGGCGATGCGCCAGGCGGGGCAGGATCCGTCGGCGCTGGCGGCCCGCCACCCCAACGAGCAGCTGCCGGCCGACTGGCCGCGCCCGCTGGTCGACTATGCGATCGGCACGATCTCGGCCGATGCGCTGATCGACGCCGCGCGCGCCACCAAGGTGCCCGCCGAGTCGCTGAGCGAGGCCTACTTCTACATCGGCGAGCGCTACCAGGCGGAAGGCAAGCGCAGCCGCGCGATGGACTTCTGGCGCAAGAGCGTCGACCAGGGCGTGCTGGAATTCCTCGAGGACATGGCCGCGCGCCTGCGGTTGGCCGAGCCGGCCTGATCCCCTACAGTCGGACCCGGCAGCCGGCGCTGCCGGGAGCAGACCATGGCCGAGACGGATTTCGAGATCCTCGACGAGCGATTCCGCAGCTGCGTGCGCACCAGCGCCCGCGTCGAGACGCTGCACCAGGGCCTGCGCTGGGCCGAGGGGCCGGTCTACGTGCCGGCCGGGCGCTACCTGCTGTGGAGCGACATCCCGAACGACCGGATGCTGCGCTGGGACGAGACCGACGGCCGCGTCAGCGTGTTCCGCGCGCCGTCGAACTTCGCGAACGGCAACACGCTCGATCGCCAGGGTCGGCTCGTCACCTGCGAGCACGGCTCGCGCAGCGTCACCCGCACCGAGCACGATGGCCGCATCACGACGCTGGTCGACCGGGTGCAGGGCCGGCGGCTGAACAGCCCGAACGACCTGGTCGTGAAGTCCGACGATTCGATCTGGTTCACCGACCCGGCCTACGGCATCGACTCCGACTACGAAGGCCACCGCGGCGAGAGCGAGACCGAGGGCTGCCACGCCTACCGGCTCGACCCGCGCAGCGGCGAGTGCGTGCGCGTCGCCGATGATTTCGTGCGGCCGAACGGCCTCGCGTTCTCGCCCGACGAATCGAAGCTCTACATCGTCGACAGCGGCGCGACCCACCAGCCGGGCGGGCCGCGCCACCTCCGTGTGTTCGACGTGACGGCGCACGGCGGGCTGTCGGGTGGCGAGGTGTTCGCCACCTGCAGCGCCGGGCTGTTCGACGGCTTCCGCGTCGACGATGCCGGCCGGCTCTGGTGCGGCGCCGCCGACGGCGTGCACTGCCTGGCGCCCGACGGCACGCTGCTCGGCAAAGTGAAGACGGCCGAGCGCGTCGCCAACGTCGTGTTCGGCGGGCCGAAGCGCAACCGGCTCTTCCTGTGCGCGACCAGCTCGCTGCTGTCGGTGCTGCTGCCGGTCAACGGCGCGAAGACGTTCTGAGCGTGATGGCGGACGGCCTGTCCGCCCCGCCGTGCAGCCTGTCGCGCGGCGATGGCATTCCGTCGTGCCGCCCCTAGAGTGTCTTGTTTTCCCAACCTCCCGACGGAGACCCCGCATGCTGACCATCGCCCAGCTGTCGCACACCTATGCCAACGGCACCCGCGCCCTCGACGACGTGACGCTCGACATCCCGCGCGGCATGTTCGGGCTGCTCGGACCGAACGGTGCCGGCAAGTCCTCGCTGATGCGCTGCCTGGCGACGCTGCAGCAACCGAGCGCCGGGCGCATCGCGTTCGACGGCATCGACGTGCTGGCCGAGCCGGCGCGGCTGCGCGCGATGCTCGGCTACCTGCCGCAGGATTTCGGCGTCTACCCGCGCGTGTCGGCATGGGACATGCTCGACCACCTGGCCGTGCTGAAGGGCGTGGCCGGCCGCGGCGAGCGGCGCGAGACGGTGGAGTCGCTGCTGCAGCAGGTCAACCTGTGGGACGTGCGCAAGAAAGCCATCGCCGGCTTTTCGGGCGGCATGCGCCAGCGCTTCGGCATCGCGCAGGCGCTGATCGCGAACCCGCGGCTGATCATCGTCGACGAGCCGACCGCGGGGCTCGACCCGGAGGAGCGCAACCGCTTCAACAACCTGCTGGCCGAGATCGGCGAGAACGTGGTCGTGATCCTGTCGACCCACATCGTCGACGACGTGACCGACCTGTGCCCGCGGATGGCCATCATGGTCGGCGGACGCATCGTGCGCAGCGGCACGCCGCAGGCGCTGATCGCCGAGATGGCCGGGCGCGTCTGGCAGGGCGAGGTCGCGAAGGAGGGCCTGGCCGACGCACGCACCCGCATGGACGTGATCGCGACCCGGCTGCGCGGCGGCCGGCCGGTGGTGCACGTGCTGGCCGATGACGCGCCGGCGCCGGGCTTCACGCCGGTGGAGGCAGGGCTGGAGGATGTGTACTTCTCGACGCTGCACCAGCTGCGCAGCGCCGCTGTCGGGGCTGCGGCATGAGCGGCAGCATGCTGATGCACGTCGCGCGCTTCGAGGTGCGCTACCAGCTGAAGAGCCCGGTGTTCTGGGTCGGCTGCCTGATGTTCTTCCTGCTGACCTTCGGCTCGGTCACGGTCGACACGATCCAGATCGGCAGCCGCGGCAACGTGCACCTGAACTCGCCGTTCGCGATCCTGCAGACGCTCGCGATCATGAGCCTGTTCGCGGTGTTCATCGTCGTCGCGATGGTGTCGAACGTCGTGATCCGCGATGACGAGACCGGCTTCGCGCCGATCCTGCGTTCGACACGCCTCGGCAAGGGCGCCTATCTGATCGGCCGCTTCGCCGGCGCGAACCTTGCCGCGCTGCTGGTGCTGGCCTCGATTCCGCTGGCCATCGCGGTCGGCGTCGCGATGCCGTGGGTCGACGCCGAGAAGGTGGGGGCGTTCCACCTTGCGCACTACCTGTATGCGCTGTTCGCGTTCGGGCTGCCGACGCTGCTGATCGTGTCGGCGGTGTTCTTCGCGGCGGCCACCGTGACGCGCTCGATGATGTGGACCTACGTCTGCGCGATCGCGATGCTGGTGCTGTACTTCGTGATGCGCGGGATGCTGCGCAACCCGCAGTACGACGCCATCGCGGCGCTGCTCGACCCGTTCGGGCTGTCGGCGCTGAGCATCACCACCAAGTACTGGACGGCGGCCGAGCGCAACACGCTGCTGCCCGCGATGGCGGGGCCGATGCTGGCGAACCGGCTGCTGTGGTCCGGCATCGCGCTGGCGGTGTTCGCGCTGGCCTGCTGGCTGTTTCGCTTCGAACAGCGCGCGCCGGTGGAAAGAGTGTCGAAGAGGGCGCCGAAGAAGTCGAAGGACACCGCTTCCGACCGGGCCGCAGCCCCCACCGCGATCGGCGAGCTGCCGGCCGCGCGCGCCGACGCGCCCACGCGCCGCGCGCAGCTGTGGCGGCTCGCGCGCTTCGACATGGCCTTCGTGTTCCGAAGCCCGGCCTTCTTCGTGCTGCTGGGCATCGGGGTGCTGAATGCCGGCGGCTCGCTGTGGTTCAGCGGCGAGTGGTACGGCAGCGGCTCCTACCCGGTCACGCGGCTGATGGTGCAGACGCTGGCCGGCACCTTCAGCCTGATGCCGATCATCATCGCGATCTTCTATGCGGGCGAGCTGGTGTGGCGCGACCGCGAGCGCCGCATGCACGAGATCGTCGACGCGACCGCCGCGCCCGACTGGACACACCTGCTGCCGAAGATCGTCGCGATCGCGCTGGTGCTGACGGCCAGCGCGGGGGTCGCGGTGCTGACCGGCATGCTGGTGCAGGCGCTGAAGGGCTACACCCGCTTCGAGCCGCTGGCCTACCTGCTGTGGTTCGTGCTGCCGATGACCATCGGTGCGCTGCTGCTGGCGGTTCTTGCGGTGTTCGTGCAGGTGCTGGTGCCGCAGAAGTTCATCGGCTGGGGTGTGATGCTGCTGTACATCGTCGGCTCGGTCGCGCTGGCGGCGGCCGGCTTCGAGCACAACCTCTACAACTACGGCGGCACGCCGAGCGTGCCCTTGTCGGACATGAACGGCCTGGGCCGCTTCTGGATCGCGCAGGCCTGGTTCCAGGTGTATTGGGGCGGGTTCGCGCTGGTGCTGGCGGTGTTGTCGCATGCGCTGTGGCGGCGCGGCGCGAACCTGGCGCTGCGCCCGCGGCTGGCCCACATGGGCCGCCACCTGCGCGGCGGGGCCGGGGCGCTGCTGGCGATCGGCCTCGCGGTGTGGGCGGGCAGCGGCGGCTGGATCTACTACAACACCAACGTGCTGAACGCCTACGTGACGCAGCCGCAGCGCGATGCGCAGCTCGCACAGTACGAGCGCGACTTCCTGGCCTTCGAGAAGCTGCCGCAGCCGCGCATCACGGCCGTCACGCTCGACGTGCAGCTGTACCCGCGCGAGGCGCGGGCGGTGACGACCGGCAGCTACCTGCTGCGCAACCGCAGCGGCGCGCCGATCGACACGCTGCACCTGCTGTGGCCCGAGCGCACCACACTCGATCGCGTGGAGCTGCCCGGCGCGACGCTGCAGCGCGAGTGGCCGAAGGAGCACTACCGCATCTACAAGCTTGAGCCGGCGATGCAGCCGGACGAGACGCGGCTGCTGCGCTTCGCGACGACGCTGGCCGAGCGGGGCTTTCCGAACGGCCAGCCGCTGACGCGCCTGGTCGCCAACGGCAGCTTCGTCGACAACGGCGAGATCACGCCGGCGATCGGCATGTCGCGCGACGGGCTGTTGAAAGACCGCGCCAAGCGCCGCAAGCACGGCCTCGCGCCGGACCTGCGCCCGCCGACGCTGGAGGACGAGTCGGGCCGGGCCGACAGCGGCTTCCGCAAGGACAGCGACTGGGTCGAGGCCGACATCACGGTGACCACCGATGCCGATCAGACCCCTATCGCGCCGGGCTACACCGTCAGCGACACGACGGCGAACGGGCGGCGCACCGCGCACTTCAAGCCCGATGCGCCGATCAACCATTTCTTCTCGATCCAGTCGGCGCGCTATGCGGTGCTGCGTGACCGCTGGAAGGAGGTCGACCTCGCGGTCTACCACCAGCCGGGCCACGAGTTCAACACGGCCCGGATGATGGAGGCGATGAAGCTGTCGCTCGAACTCTTCAGCGAGAAGTTCTCGCCGTACCAGTTCCGGCAGGCACGGATCCTCGAGTTCCCGTCGTATGCCGATTTCGCGCAGTCGTTCGCCAACACCATCCCGTATTCGGAGAACCTCGGCTTCATCTCGCGGCTGACCGACCCGCAGAAGATCGACGTGGTGACCTACGTGACGGCGCATGAGATCGCCCACCAGTGGTGGGGCCACCAGCTGGTGGCGAGTTCGCAGCAGGGCGGAGCGATGCTGGTCGAGAGCTTCGCGCAGTACTCGGCCTTGCTGGTGATGGAGAAGATGTACGGGCGCGACCAGATCCGCCGCTTCCTGAAGTACGAACTCGACCGCTACCTGCGCCAGCGCGGTGGCGAGGTGGTCGAGGAGCTGCCGCTCGCGCGGGTCGAGAACCAGGGCTACATCCACTACCAGAAGGGCTCGCTCGCGATGTACTGGCTGAAGGAGGTGGTCGGTGAAGAGGTCGTGAACCGGGCGCTGGCCAAGCTGTTGAAGGAGTTCGCGTTCAAGGCCGCGCCATACCCGAACACGCGCGACTTCCTGCGCATCCTGCGCGCCGAGGCCGGACCGCAGCACGACGCGCTGATCACCGACCTGTTCGAGAAGATCACGCTGCTCGACCTGAAGGCCACGGCCGCGAGCGCGACGAAGCGCGTCGACGGCCGCTACGACCTGGTGTTGGAGGTCGAGGCGCGCAAGCTCTACGCCGACGGCAAGGGGCAGGAGACCGAGGCGCCGCTGGACGAGCCGGTCGACATCGGCGTGTTCAGCGCCGAGCCGGGCAAGGAGGGGTTCGGTGCGGCCTCGGTGCTGCACTTCGAGCGCCTGCCGGTGCACAGCGGCAAGCAGTCGATTGCTCTGGTGGTGGACAAGGCGCCGACGTTTGCCGGGGTCGACCCCTACAACAAGCGCATCGATCGCATCTCGGAGGACAACCTCGTGAAGGTCGATTTGAAGTGAGTGCTTGAGTAAATGCTTGACGAATCGGTAAAGAGTTTTTACGATCCGCCCCTTGCTTGAAAAAGCGCACCGAATCAACGAATCCGAGGACCCCATCGTGATCAGCCGCCACCTTCCCCGTCACCTGCAGCAAGCCGTCCGCGCATCGGGCGAGTGCTTCTGCATGGAGATGGGCAACGATCGACGGCATCCGGGAGAAGGCAGGGCATAGGCCCACCTTTCGACTCTGTTCGCAGAGGCCCGGATTCCGCGAAGGATCCGGGCCTTTCTGCTTTTGAGCCCGTTTTTTGAATGCGCCACCCGCTCCACTTCGGGTGTGCCCTTGCCCTCCGCGACCGCATCCGATGGTGTTGGCGGCGCGGGATGTGCGCGGTCCGGACCCGGACCCCGTGCAGCGAGACACCACATCCGACGGGATGCTCGCGCTTGGACACAGCCGAAGTGCAGTGGATGCCACGGTCCCCGGCCCTGAACGACATACCGCGCGGCGCGATGCCGCGCGGCCAGGGCCAGGGGGTTCGACTCCCCCGCCGCGGCATCAGGCTGTCACGCGTTCCCAACTCAGACCGTGCTTCGCAAGGTACTTGCGCAGCCGGTCGGCGTCGTTGACGACGCTGCGCTGCTGGCGCGAGACATCGAAGAGCTGGCGCCCCGCCTCCGACAGCGTGCGCGAGCGGCGGCACAGCTGCACGACGGCCTGCAGCTGCAGCCGGTCGAACAGGTCGAGTGCTGATGCGGCGTCGCCCAGCAAGGCCTCGAGGTCGACGGCGTCGCTCGCCGGCGCATCGCTCGCGTGGTGCTGCCACAGCCAGCGCAGCCGCTGCAGCTCGGCATCGACCAGCGCCGATGAGATGCGCCCGCCATCGGCCAGCGTCGCCAGCCGCGTGATGCTGGCCGACAGGTCGCGGAAGTTGCCGCGCCACAGCGCCTCGGACGACTGCGCAAAGCGCAGGTACTGCAAGCGGGCCTCGGCGTTGAAGCGCACCGCCCGGCCGTTTTCGGCGGCCACGCGCGCCAGCAGGTGCTCGACGTTCGGCTCGATGTCTTCCGGCCGCTGCGCGAGGCCCGGCAGCAGGTAGCTCCACAGGTTGATGCGGGCGTACAGGTCTTCGCGGAAGCGGCCCTCGGCCACGTCGATGCGCAGGTCGCGGTTCGTGCCGACCATCAGCTGGAAGTCGCTCGTGACCTCGCGGTCGCTGCCCATCGGGTAGAAGCGCTTCTCCTCCACCGCCTTCAGCAGCATCGCCTGCTCGTCCAGGCCCAGCTCCCCGATCTCGTCCAGGAACAGCACGCCACCGTGCGCGCTGCGCAGCAGGCCGGCGCGGTCGGCGGCCGCGCCGGTGAACGCGCCCTTGCGGTGGCCGAACAGCGTCGAGGCCGCGCCGTCGCCGTGCAGCGTCGCGCAGTTGACCTCGACGAACTCGCCGCTGACCTGGTGGCGCGACTTCTTCAGCTCGAACATGCGGCGCGCGAGGTGCGACTTGCCGGCGCCGGTCGGGCCGGTCAGCAGGATCGGCGCGCGAGAGCGCACGGCCACGCGCTCGATCTCGTCGATCAGCGCGTTGAAGGCCTTGTTGCGCGTCGCGATGCCGTCCTTCAGGAACTCGACCGCGTCCTGCTGCGCCTGGTGGAAGCGCTTGGCGAGCACGTCGTAGCGCGACAGGTCGAGGTCGATCAGCGTCAGGCTGCCGGGGTTCTCGTGCGTCTGCTTCTTCGGCGGTGCGGTCTGCAGCAGCACGCCGGGAATGAAGCGCGACTCGACCATCAGGAACATGCAGATCTGCGCGACGTGCGTGCCGGTGGTGATGTGGGCGCGGTACTGCTCGCGCTCGGTGTCGAACGGGTAGGCGCGGACCCAGTCGTAGAGCGCGCCGTACATCTCGCCGAAATCCCACGGGTCGGCCACGTCCATCGGGAGCAGGTTGACCAGCGTCTCGGGCGAGACCGAGGCGATGTCGCGCTGCAGTTGCTGCGCGAGGCCCAGGTGGCGTGGCGTGTGGATCAGCTCGATGCGGTGGACGACGACGTCGGGCTGCTGCACCAGCGAGACGGTGGGGCGCCACTTCTCCCAACGGCCGGCGCCCTGGCCGGCGTCGAGCTGGGTGCCGAGGAAGCCGATGACGACGGTTTGCTTGGACATGGATAGGTGGCTAATTCACTAGCTGTGAGTCTAGCTGTACGGGGATTTTGTTCTTCGGTGTTTCGGGAAATTTCCGCAGGTGGAGAAGAAAATTCCTTATTTATCAATGAGTTAAGTGGTGACAAGCGAGGCCTTCCCACATCTGGCACATCCGTTGCAATAAGACTTGCACAAGTTGAATGCGAGGAGAACCCACATGGTCAACACCGAACTGTTCCAGACGCTCAAGGGCAAGTTGCCGCCTGCGGCCGATGCGACCAACCATCACCAGGCCGGCGCGTACGCACTGAGCCCGCGCCACCAACTGGCGCAGCTGGCTGCCACCGGTTGTCTGGGCCAGACCTTTTATGCCGGCGCCGAGGAGCAACTGGAGCGCGCGATGACGCTGGCCGCGCAGGTCGACGCGCCGTTCGTTGCGAAGACCGCCGTCCATGCCCGTCAGACAGGTCACATGAAGGACATGCCGGCCTTGCTGGCGGCGTCGCTGGCCGCTCGCGACGTGGCGTTGCTGGCCCAGGTGTTCGGCCGCGTGGTCGACAACGGCAAGATGCTGCGCAACTTCGTGCAGATCGTCCGAAGCGGCGCTGTCGGTCGCAAGTCACTGGGAACGCGCCCGAAGAAGCTGGTGCAGGACTGGTTGCTGAATGCCAGCGAGAAGCAGCTGTTGAACGCCTCGGTGGGCAACACGCCTTCGTTGGCCGATGTGGTGAAGATGGTTCACCCGAAGCCTGCGGAGGCCTGGCGCGCTGCGTGGTTCGCATGGCTGATCGGCAAGCCGGTCGACGAAGCGGCACTGCCGCCGTTGACGCAAGCCTTCGAGCGCTTCAAGCGGGCCGTGGCCCGCGGCGAGGTGGCCGAGCTGCCCGACGTGCCGTTCCAGATGCTGACGGCGGTGCCGCTGAGCGCTCGGCAATGGGCGGAAGTGGCTCGAACCGGTTCATGGCAGATGGTGCGTCAGAACCTGAACACCTTTGCCCGGCATGGCGTGTTCGCGCTGGACGGCATGGCCGACGTGGTTGCCGCGAAGCTGCGCGATCCGAAGGCCGTGGCCCAGGCGCGGGTGATGCCGTACCAGCTGATGTCGGCCTTCATGGCGACCGGCGATGGTGTGCCGGCGGTGGTTCGAGAGGCCCTGCAGGATGCGATGGAGGCCGCATTGGTCAACGTGCCGCGTCTCCAAGGCCGCGTCGTGGTGTGCCCCGACGTGTCGGGCTCGATGAGCTCGGCCGTGACGGGCCATCGCGGTTCGGCGACCAGCACGGTGCGTTGCATCGATGTGGCAGCCCTGGTGTCGGCGGCGATCCTGCGCAAGACGCCGACGGCGCGCGTGTTGCCGTTCGAGCAGAAGGTCGTGAAGCTCGCGCTGAACGGCCGTGATTCGGTGATGACCAATGCGCGGGCCCTGGCCCGCATCGGGGGTGGCGGCACGAACTGCAGCGCACCGCTGGCGCTGTTGAATGCCGAAGGCGCGAAGGTGGACTTGGTGGTGCTGGTATCGGACAACGAGTCCTGGGTGGATGCGCGGCGAGGCGGTGCAACGCAGACCCTGCGCGAGTGGGAGCTGTTGAAGCACCGCAATCCGCAGGCCCGCCTGGTGTGCATCGACATCCAGCCGCATGCGACGACGCAGGCGGCGGAGCGTGAGGACATCATGAACGTCGGAGGATTCTCCGATGCGGTGTTCTCGATGCTGGCGATGTTTGCCGAGGGCCGGATGGGAGCCGGGCACTGGGTCGGCGAGATCGACAAGCTGCCACTGGAAATGCAATGAAGTGATTGAAAGCTGTCGCGTGGCGAATGCCGGGTGGGACTACATCCAAAATTGTTCCGTCTCCCCAATTGTTTGTCGCCACGCGGGGGCTTCCGTCTTGAGGTTTTGATGTCGTGCATCGAATGCGGGTGGAACTACAGCTTTGGGTGCTCGAGGTCGCGGGTTCGAGTCCCGCCGGTCCCGAATCAGGGGGACCGTAGCTCAGGGGATAGAGCGCGAAACGTTTCACCGATCCTGGTCGGTGCACGACATCATCTTTTGAATCTGTGAATCAGCAAGCGAGAAGAACATGAACACGAACTACGACACCGAAACCATCGAGGGCGGCGTGCCCGTCAAGATGTGGACCCGCGGCGTGCCGGTCGAAGCCGAGGCGAAGCAGCAGCTCGCGAACGCGGCCCGCCTGCCGGTCGTCTTCAAGCACATCGCGGCGATGCCCGACGTGCACCTGGGCATCGGCGCGACCGTCGGCTCGGTGATCCCGACGCTGCGCGCGATCATCCCGGCCGCGGTCGGCGTCGACATCGGCTGCGGAATGATGGCCTGCAAGACCACGTTGCGCGCCGAAGACCTGCCGGACAACCTGGGCCCGCTGCGCGCGGCCATCGAGCGCTCGGTGCCGCACGGCTCGACGCCGCGCCACCGCGGCCGCGACCAGGGCAGCTGGGAGAACCCGCCGGAGACCGTCGACCAGGTGTGGGCGACGCTCGTCGACGAGTTCGATGCCTTGTGCGAGCTGCACCCGCGCCTGAAGAACACCAACAACCGCAAGCACCTGGGGACGCTGGGCGGCGGCAACCACTTCATCGAGGTCTGCCTCGATGAGGAGGGCGCCGTCTGGTTCATGCTGCACTCCGGCTCGCGCGGTGTCGGCAACGCGATCGGCACCCACTTCATCGAACTGGCGAAGAAGGATGCCGAAGCGCAGCAGCGCAACCTGCCCGACCAGGACCTGGCGTACTTCGAGGAAGGCGCGCAGTATTTCGGCGACTACGTGCGCGGTGTCGGCTGGGCGCAGAAGTTCGCGGCGCGCAACCGCGAGGTGATGATGACCAACCTGATCGCCACCGTGCGCCAGGTGATCGCGAAGCCGTTCGAGACGCACGTCGAGGCCGTCAACTGCCACCACAACTACGTGCAGCAGGAACGCCACTTCGGTGAAGACGTGTTCGTCACCCGCAAGGGGGCGGTCAGCGCGAAGCGCGGCCAGATGGGGATCATTCCGGGCAGCATGGGTGCGCGCAGCTTCATCGTGCGCGGCCTCGGCAACCCGGAGAGCTTCGACAGCTGCAGCCACGGCGCCGGCCGCGTGATGAGCCGCACGAAGGCGAAGAAGCTGTTCAGCGTGGCCGACCAGGTGAAGGCGACCGAGGGCGTCGAGTGCCGCAAGGATGCGGACGTCATCGACGAGATCCCGATGGCCTACAAGGACATCGACGCGGTGATGGCAGCACAGAAGGACCTCGTGGAGGTCGTGCACACGCTGAAGCAGGTGGTGTGCGTGAAAGGATAGGGAGGAGGAGCATGAACACCTGGTTGAGCCGATGGCTCGGCAAGCCTGCCGAGAGCGCGAACGGCGTCGAGGCCTGGCTGGCCGCGGCCGCGTCGCCGAGCGGCTACGAGCGGCAGGCCGCGGTCGCGGCGCTGGCGGCCAGCGATGACCCGCGCGCGCTGCGCATGCTGCTGGTGCGGGCCAACGATTGGGTCGCGCCGGTGCGGCATGCCGCGGCGCAGGCCGTGCTGGCGTGGCTGAACGAGCGCCGCCTCGACGGCTGGCGGCAGGCATTGCCGGCGCTGCTGCGGCTGCGCCAGGCGCGCCGCGTCGACCACCGCGAACTGCTGCAGGCGATCGAGGACTTCCTGTCGACGCCGGGGCATCTCGCGCGCGTGGGCGTCGGTCTGCCGGCGTCCGACCGCGAGGCTGCGCGCTTTCTGTTTCTGCTGAGCGCGAAGGCTTGCCGCGACGACGCCTCGGGCCTTGCCGTGCTGGCGGGTGGCCTGCGGTCGAACGATGTGCTGGTCGCACGCACCGCGGTGCAGCGTGCCGCGGCGCTGCCGGTGGGGCCGCTGCGTTCGCAGCTGCTGCGCGAGGCCTGCCGTGGCAAGTTCGCCGAGGTGCGTGTGGCGGGGCTACGGGGGTTGTCGACGAGCGGTGACGGCGTCGAGCCGGCGCTGCTGCAGGCGCTGTGCTTCGACCGCAGCGCAGCCGTGCGAGGGTTGGCCGTGGCCGCGGCATCGCCTGCGCTGCGTGCCGAGGTCGATCAACGTGCGTTGGCCGGTGTGCCGGATGCGTCGCTGTCTGCCCGCCTGCGCGCCGTGATGCTGCGGCTGCTGCGTGCACGGCAGCACCCTGGTCACCCGGCGTTGTGCCGGGCGATGAGCGGTGCGAGTGCCGTGGCGTTGCGGGTCGCGGCCTACGAAGGATGGATGGCCGAGCCGGGTGCTGACCTGCCGATGCTGATCGAACGCACGCTGCTCGACGCATCGCCGCACGTGCAGCGGCTGGCGGTCAAGGCGGTCGTTCGTGGCGCGCCGGCGCCATCGGCCGAGCGGGCGCGGCAGCTGGTCGAGGCACTCGGGACGCCGCAAGCGATGCGCGTCGCGTTGCAGCTGATGGTCCGCGCGTCGCCGTGGGACCGTGGGTGGTTCCTGCTGACCACGCTGGCCGGCGGCACGCTGGCGGAGACGACGTGGCAGCTTGCGTCCGAGGGCCTTCGGGCCTGGCTCGCCGACATGAACCGCTGTTTCGTTGCGCCCACGCCCGCGCAGCGGGGCAGCGTGTCGGCGGCCTGGCGCGACGCGCAGGCCGGCATTGCCGAGCCGCTGCGAGCGGCAGTGCGGTTCCAGCTCGGGTCCTTCGGGATCCCGCTTGATCGCACGATGGAACAAGACAACAACAAGGAATCACGATGATCGAACTCGACGGCGCCACCGGGGAGGGTGGCGGCCAGATCCTGCGCAGCGCGTTGGCGCTCGCGATGTGCACCGGCCAAAGCGTCGCGCTGCACGACATCCGCGCGCGCCGGCCCAAGCCGGGCCTGATGCGCCAGCACCTGGCCTGCGTGCAGGCGGCGCAGGCTGTCAGTGGGGCGCGGGTGCAGGGTGCAGAGGCCGGCTCGATGTCGCTGGTCTTCGAACCCGGCACGGTGTGCGCCGGCGACCATGTCTTCAGCGTCGGCACGGCCGGCAGCGCGACGCTCGTGCTGCAGACCGTGTGGCCGGCGCTGATGTTGGCCAATGGAACGAGCCGGCTGACGCTCGCTGGCGGCACGCACAACCCGATGGCGCCGCCGTTCCATTTCATCGAGCGTTGCTACGCACCGCTGTTGCAGCGCCTGGGCGCGGGCAGCCGCCTGCAGTTGCGCCGCCACGGCTTCTTTCCGGCAGGCGGCGGCGAGTTCGTCGCCGAGATCCTGCCGGCCGTCGGCGGGCTGCAACCGTACGACCTGGTGGAGCGCGGTGCCCTGCTCGCGGCCCATGCGGAGGCGCTGGCCGCGGCGGTGCCGCGCAGCGTCGCGTCACGCGAACTCGCCATCCTGCAGCGCGAGCTCGGCTGGCCCGACGATGCGTTGCAGGTGCCGGTGTTGCGCCAGAACGAGGGTCCTGGCAATGCGCTGATGGCGACGCTGGCCCACGAGCACGTGACCGAGCTGGCGATCAGCTTCGGTGAGCGCGGCCGCAGCGCCGAAGAGGTCGCGCTGTCGCTCGCCGCGGAGCTGCGCGCCTACCAGGCCGGCACCGGCGCGCTCGGCCCGCACTTGGCCGACCAGTGGGTGCTGCCGCTCGCGCTCGCGGTGTGGCGCAGCGGCCGGCCGGCGAGCTTCAGCTGCACCGAGTTGACGGAACACGCGCGGACCAACTTCGCGGTGATCGAGCGCTTCTTGCCGCTGCGCATCGTGACCGACGGTGTCGAGGGGCACTGGCGTGTCACGGTCACGTCGCTGGGCGCGTGACGGCTCAGCGCCGCAGCGCGTCCGCCAGCTTCTCGATCTTGGCCCGCTGGTGCAGCCGCACCAGCCAGCGGGCCGGGATGCCGGATTTGCCGTAGTGCGCGCCGGCGAGCTGGCCGACGATCGCGGCGGTGGTGTCGGCATCGTCACCAAGGTTGGCGGCACGCAGCACGGCGGCCTCGAAGCTGTCGGTCTGCGCGAAGCACCACAGCGCGGCCTCGAGCGACGCGACGCAGTAGCCGGTGCCGGCGATCTGCGACTCCCGCTTGTGCAGGTACTCGCGGGCCGCGATGGCCTGCACCTTCGGCATCGTCGGTGCCGCGAGCCGGCTCGACAGGATCGCGTCCTTCGGGTGGCCATCCAGCGCGTGGCACAGCAGCTCGGCAAAGAGCGTGCAGCACTCCAGCGCCTCGGTGGCCGCGTGCGTGGTGGCCGAACTGCGGCGGGCCAGGTCCATCGCGGTGGCCATGTCCGGGTGGCCGAACAGCACCGCCGGCGCGAGCCGCATCAGCGAGCCGTTGCCGGCGCTCATCGGATCGGTGGAGCCGGCCATCGGGTTGCGGGTCTGCAGGTAGCGCTGCAGCGCGGCCGAGACGGTGATGCCGATGTCGAAGCAGGCGCCGGTCGAACTCAGGTAGCCGTGGTGCCACCAGTTCACGTAGCGGTTCATCTGGTCCTCGGCATCGAAGCCGCGCCGTTCGACCAGGCTGGTCGCGAGGCACAGCGCCATCGAGGTGTCGTCGGTCCACTCGCCGGCCTTCAGGCCGAACGGGCCGCCGCCGACCATGTCGGTGATCGGCTCGAAGCTGCCGCGGCGGCGGAATTCCAGCGTGGTGCCGACCGCGTCGCCGCAGGCCAGCCCGAGCAGGCAGCCGCGGTAGCGGTCGAGCAGGGCGGCTTCTTCCCTCATCGCGGCGTCAGTCCCAGGAAGTGATCGAGCATGTGGAAGTGGTCGTCGAGGAACTGGTCCTCGAGCGCGGGCAGCTCGCCGATCGGCGTCCACAGCGCGGCGGCCGCGTCGTCACCGGCCACCACCTCGGGCAGCTCGCGGTCGCCGAGGTCGAAGTGGTGGGCATGCGTGATGGTGCGGCCGCGCTGGCTGCGGTCGGGGTGGTCGAACACCGCGGTCTCGCGCAGGCACTGGTGCATGCTGGCGTCGAGCAGGTGCAGCTGCGTTTCTTCGCGCAGCTCGCGCAGGGCCGACTGGTAGGTGGTCTCGCGTTGCTCGATGAACCCGCCCGGCACCGCATACAAGCCCTTGCCGGGCGCCTGGCCGCGGCGCACCAGCAGCACGCGGCCGGCGCACTGCACGATCGCGTCGACGGTGACGAAGACCGGCGGGTACGGTGAGCCGGCCCACGAGGCGTGGTAGGCCTTCAGCATCCGCCATTCGGCCGTCAGCGCGCCGAACAGCGGCAACCGCGACCAGGCACGCAGGAAGCCGAGCGTCGTCGATGGCGCCTGGCCGACCAGGGCCGCGACCGTCGCGTCGACATCGTCCGGCGCGCACGCGAAGAAGGCATCGCGCAGCGCGGTGCCGTCGGCGGCCGTCACGCGCTCGACGCTGTGCAGCCGCCAGCCCGGGAAGCCCTGCAGGTACTCGCTGGTCGCGTCCTTGAAGTGCCCGACGACACCGATCGAGCCGAGCCGCGGATCGGCGTGCTTCGCGATCAGCGCGTGTACGCCGTCGTGCACCGCCTTCAGCCAGCGCGTCTCGTCGTAGTAGTCGCGCACCGGCAGGAAATCGATGCGGCCGCGCTCGTCTTCGGGCACTGCGAGCCGGATCATCTCGGCCCGCTCTTCCCAGCTGAACGGGTTCTTCGGCGAGCGCGCCTGGTGCGCCGAACCGATCACGACGATGACCCGCGGCGCGATCGCCAGCGCCTGGTTCAGCAGCGCCAGGTGGCCGTTGTGGAACGGTTGGAAGCGTCCGATGTATACCGCGGTGTCGTGGTGCAAGCCAAGCACTGCCGGGGGGTGGGACGGAATCGTTCTCATGGGATGAAGGCCGCGATGGGCATCTGCCGGCCGCTGCCGAAGGCACGGGGGCGGACGCGGATGATGGGGGGCGCCTGGCGCCGCTTGTATTCGTTGCGGGCGATCATGCGCCGCACCCGCTCGACCAGCGCGCGACCGTCGCCGCTGCGCTGCAGCTGCGCGACGAACGCATCGGCCTGCGCCCGCTCGCGCGGCGCGAGCCGGTCGCCTTCGATCAAGAGCTTCAGCACCTCGTCGAGCACCTCATAGGGCGGCAGGCTGTCGGTGTCCTTCTGGCCGGGTGCGAGCTCGGCCGACGGCGGCTTGTCGATGATGGCGGCTGGAATGATCTCGCGGCCGGCCGCCTCGTTCAGGTGGCGCGACAGCGCGAACACCTCTGTCTTGTACAGGTCGCCGATCAGCCCGAGGCCGCCGTTGGTGTCGCCGTACAGCGTGCAGTAGCCGACCGAGATCTCCGACTTGTTGCCGGTCGTCAGCAGCAGGTGGCCGAAGCTGTTCGAGTAGGCCATCAGCGCGGTGCCGCGGATGCGCGCCTGCAGGTTCTCGTGCGGCAGGCCTTGCAGCGGCTTGCCGAAGCTGCGCTCGAACTGCGCGCCGTAGCCGTTGACCAGCTCGGCGATCGGGTGTGTGAAGAGTTCGATGCCGAGATTGCGGCACAGCGTGACCGAGTCGTCGACCGAGCCGGCCGACGAGTAGTGTGACGGCATCGTCACCGCGCTGACGTTGTGCGGCCCGAGCGCTTGCGCGGCGAGTGCCAGCGTCAACGCGCTGTCGATGCCGCCCGACGAACCGACCACCGCCTGCCGGAATCCGCAGCGCCGCGCGTAGTCGGTCAGGCCGAGGACGATCTGCGCCTGGTAGAACGCCATCGTCGGCAGTCCGGCGGCCGGCACCGGCGGCGGCGCGTCGCCGTCCAGCGTCAGGAAGCGGCCGTGCTCGAAGCGCAGCGTCGTCACGTCCTCGACGAAGCGCCGGGCTTCGTACACCACGCGGCCGTCGGCCTCGGTCGCGAACGACGCGCCGTCGAACACCAGCTGGTCGTGGCCGCCGATCTGGTTGACGTACAGGATCGGCAGCCGGTGGCGGCGGCTCGCGTCGCCGAAGATCTGGTGCCGCTGCTCGCGCTTGCCGATCTCGGATGGGCTCGCGTTGATCGAGACGACCAGGTCGGGCGCGGCGTCGCGCATGCGTTCGAACGGGTTGACCGCGTAGTCGCCGGCCACATCGTTCCAGCCGTCTTCGCAGATCATCATGCCGACCTGCGTGTCGCCGATGCGCAGCACCTTGGCCACATCGGGGCCGGGCTCGAAGTGGCGGCGTTCGTCGAAGATGTTGTAGGTGGGCAGCAGCTGCTTGGCATAGCGCAGCACGATCTCGCCGGCATGCAGCACCAGCAGCATGTTGTGCAGCCGCTTGCCGGGGCCGTCGCGCCGCAGCGGTGCGCCGACCACCCAGTGCAGCCCGGGCAGCTCGCGCGAGGCCTGCAGCAAGGCATCGAGCCCGGCGTCGACGCGCTGCAGGAAGCCGGGCTCCTCCAGCAGGTCGGCCGGGTGGTAGCCGGTCAGCCCGAGTTCGGTGAAGACGACCAGCTCGGCACCCTGCGTGCCGGCCTGCCGGGCCGCGGCGATCATCTTCGCGACGTTGCCGTCGATGTCGCCAAGGGTCGGGTTGAGTTGCGCGATCGTGATTCTCAGCATGCGCGCTCCATCAGGTGGGGACGTTGAAGACCTGGCGCAGGTACGCGAGGAAGGTCTGGTCGTCGCACAGCGTCTTGCCGGGGCTGTCGGAGAGCTTGGCGACCGGCTGGCCGTTGCAGCGGGTCAGCTTCATCACGATGTTCAGCGGCGTCAGGCCGACGTCGTTCGACAGGCTGGTGCCGATGCCGAAGCCGGTCTGCGTGCGGTCGGCAAAATGACGATAGAGCTCGAGGGCCGTTGCTATCGTCAGGCCGTCGGAGAACACCAGCCGCTTCGTGTGCGGGTCGATGCGCAGCTTCGCGTAGTGGGCCAGCGCCTTCTCACCCCACGCGACCGGGTCGCCGGAATCGTGGCGCAGCCCGTCGAACAGCTTCGCGAAGTAGAGGTCGAAGTCGGCGATGAAGGCGTCCATGCCGACCACGTCGGTCAGCGCGACGCCCAGGTCGCCGCGGTACTCCTGCACCCATTCCTCGAGCGCGGCCTTCTGCGAATCGCGCAGCCGCACACCGAGCGCCTGGAAGGTCTGCAGGTACTCGTGCGCCATCGTGCCGATCGGCACCAGGCCGAGTTCTTTCGCGAGCAGCACGTTGGAGCTGCCGCGGAAGTACTCGGGCAGGGCCTCCTTCAGCGTCGAGACGACCTCGCGCTGCCAGGTGCCGCTGTAGCGGCGGCGCACGCCGAAATCGAAGAACTCGAACGGGTTGCGGCGCGGCGGCTCGGCGCCGAAGGCACGCAGCGTCGCGATCTTGGCCTGCAGCCGCTCGCGGCCGGCGGCGAGCGCGGCGGCGGCATCGAAGCGGCGGAAGTACAGCTCGTTGACGATCGCCAGCGCGAAGATCTCGAAGGCCATCACATGGACCTGTGGGCCGTTCGCGATGATCTGCAGCGTGTTGCCGTCGGCCCGGGCGGTGATGAAGACGCGCTGGAACTGGAAGATGCGCAGGAAGTCGACGAAGTCCGACTTGATGAAACGCAGCGCGCCGAGGTAGGCGAGCTCGTCTTCGGTGAAGCGCAGCGCGCACAGGTGGTCGAGCTCGCGGTTCACGTCGCCGAGCAGCTCGGCCAGCGGGTACGCCGGCGCGTTGCGGCAGACGAAGCTGTACTCGGCCTGCGTCTGCGGGTGCCGGTGCAGCATGGTCTGCCACATCGTGAACTTGTAGAGATCGGTCTCCAGCAGGCTGTGGATGACGGGCGGCATGGTGGCTTTCAAGTCAGGCGGCGAAGGACTTCGCCGCTGGTGGCAAGTTGAACACCGCGGGCGCGCATCGCGTCGAGAAACCCTTGCTGCTGCGCCTCGAAGCCGCTGACCGGGCTGAGGCAGTCGGTCAGCAGCACGACGCGTTCCAGCCGCCCGCCGGGCAGGTGGTCGACCACGTGCTCGGTGGTGGCCTTCACGCAATGGCTGCCGGCCTCGCCGGCGATCAGCAGCAGGTCGGCGCGGTCCAGGCGCTCGATCAGGGCCAGGTTGAGCTGGGTGTCGGGATCGCCCGCATCGGGCACCTCGGCCTGCACCGCGCTGTAGTGCTCGGTCCACGGGTTCTCGCCCTTGGTGACCATCTCGACCGCCGCCAGCCGGCGTTCTTCCCAGGCGTTGCAGGCGGCGCGCACGTCGGCGTGGATGTTGTGGCCCCAGCTGCCGATCTCGCAGTGCACCGGCCAGACCATCAGCGTGTAGCGGCCGCGGGCTTCGAGTTCATCGAGGTAGGCGAGGGTGCGCGGCAGCGACGCGGCATCGCGCGGGCGGAATGCGCCGTCGCGCACCTGGCGCGCGGTGATCGGCGTGAACGGGCCGACCGCGCTGCCGTCGCGCTGCTGCCAGAAGGTCGGGTGGGCGATGTCGACGCGATGGTGCGAATCGAGCGTCACGGTGATGTCGGTGACCGCATCGCCGGCCTGGCGGATGAAGCCGGCCAGGCGTTGCATGTCGGCGTGGGCACCGCTGACCGGCAGCGCGGGCGCGACCGGTTGGCCGGTCAGCGGATCGGTGGGCCGCCAGGTCTCGGGCAGGTCGCAGAAATCGTTCTGCGGATCGATGATCAGAAGCTGGGTTCGCAGGTTCATCGCTGGCTTTCGTCTTGAACGTGACGGTACTCTAGACGAGTTAGATCAACATTGCAACTAAGTAACGAGGCCACCGGGCGATGGCCCTAACATCGAGCCCATGGCCGCCGACTCCTACCCGCCCGTCATCTGCACCGTCGACGTGGTGCTGCTGACGCTGCGCGATGGTGCCTTGCACGTGGTGCTTCACAAGCGCGACCGGGAGCCGTTCCGCGGCGCGCTCGCGCTGCCCGGCGGCTACGTGCACCAGCAGGAGGACCAGGGCGCCGAGGATGCCGCGATGCGGGTGCTGCGCGACAAGGCCGGCATCGTGAGCCCGTACCTGGAGCAGCTCGCGACCTTGTCCGGCCCCGGGCGGGATCCGCGCGGCTGGTCGGTGTCGATCGCGTACTACGCGCTGGTGCCGCTGCAGCTGGTGCCGGTCGATGCGGCGCACCTGCGCGTGCTGCCGGCCGACCGGCTGCCGACGCTGCCGTTCGATCACGGGCGCATCGTCGAACTGGCAGTGTCGCGGGTGCGGGTGAAGAGCCACTATTCGTCGCTGCCGGTGCACCTGTGCGGCGAGCGCTTCACGCTGCCGCAGCTGCAGTCGGTGTACGAGGCGGTGCTCGGCGAGCCGGTCAACAAGGTGAGCTTTCGCCGCAAGATGGACGAGCTCGCGATGCTGGAGCCGATCGACGGCGAGCTGGAGCTGGGCCGGGCCAACCGGCCGGCCCAGCTGTACCGCGTGCGCCGGGAGTTCCGGCGCACGCTGTCCCTCAGCGAACGCGGGCTGGGGACTTAAGCCGCCAACAGCTCGGCTTGCAGCGGCGCCGGCACTTCGGCGTAGTGGCTGAACTGCATCGAGTACTGCGCCCGCCCGGACGAGAGCGCCCGCAGGCTGCCGATGTAGCCGAACATCTCCTTCAGCGGCACGTGCGCTTCCAGCGCCGTCGCGTTGCCGCGCGGATGCTGGGCGCGCACGTGGCCGCGCCGGCGGTGCAGGTCGCCGATGCTGTCGCCGAGGTAGTCGGCCGGCGTGACGACTTCCACCGCCATCACCGGCTCGAGCACCACCGGCGCCGCGCGTGCGACGCCGTCGCGGAAGGCCGCGACCGCCGCGAGTTCGAACGCCAGCACCGACGAGTCGCGCTCGTGGAAGCTGCCGTCGAGCAGCGTGACCTCGAGGTCGACCACCGGGTAGCCCGCCAGCACGCCGGTCTCGGCCGCGCGCTTCACGCCGGACTCGACGCCCGGGATGAACTCGCGCGGGATCGCGCCGCCGGTCACCTGGTTCACGAAGCGCAGGCCGTCGCCGCGCGCCAGCGGCGCGATGCGCAGCGTCACGCCGGCGAACTGCCCGGGGCCGCCGCTCTGCTTCTTGTGCACGTGGCTCACCTCGACCGTGCGCGTGACCGTCTCGCGGTAGGCGACCTGCGGCCGGCCCACCGTCACCTCGACACGATGGCGCGTGCGCAGCTTCTCGAGCGTCACCTCGAGCTGCAGCTCGCCCATGCCGGACAGCAGGGTCTGGCCGGATTCGGCGTCCTGGCGGATGCGCAGGCTCGGGTCTTCCTTGGCGAGCGCGGCCAATGCCTTGCCGAGCTGCTGCTGGTCGACCTGCGTGCGCGGCTCCACCGCGATGTGGATCACCGGTTCCGGAATCGAGATGCTCTCCAGCACGACCGGATGGCGCTTGTCGGCGAGCGTGTGGCCGGTCGTCGTGTCCTTCAGGCCCACGAGCGCACCGATGTCTCCCGCCTCGAGGGCCGGGACTTCCACATGCTTGTCGGCATGCACTTCATACAGGCGCGCCACGCGTTCGGTGCGGCCGGTGCTGGCGTTGAGCACGCTGTCGCCGGGCCGCAGGCGGCCGCGGTACACGCGCACGAAGACCATCGCGCCGTGGTCGTCGGAGACGACCTTGAACGCGAGCGCCGCCAGCGGGCCGTCGGCATCCGACTCGGGTTGGCCTTCGGTCGCGACGTCGCCGGGCGCCGGCAGGTAGTCGATGACGGCGTCCAGCAGCGGCTCGATGCCGCGGTTGCGGAAGGCCGAGCCGGCCAGCACCGGCACGAAGGCGCCCGCCAGCGTGCCGGCGCGCAGGCCTGCACGCAGCTGCTCGACCGACGGCTCGTCGCCTTGCAGCCAAGCTTGCAGCAGGGCGTCGTCGCGCTCGACCACGGCCTCGACCAGGCGGGCGCGCGCGATCGTCGCCTGCGCCTGCAGGTCGTCGGGGATGGCTTCGATGAGCGGCGGCTGGCTCGCATCGGCGGCCGGCCAGACCAGCGCGCGCCGGCCGAGCAGGTCCACGACGCCGCGGAACGAGTCCTCGGCACCGATCGGCAGTTGCAGCGGCAGCGCGGTGACGCCCAGGCGCGACTCCATCATCTGCACGACGCGGGTGAAGTCGGCCCCCACGCGGTCGAGCTTGTTGATGAAGGCGAGGCGGGGCACGCGGTACTTGTCGGCGAGGCGCCAGTTGGTCTCGGTCTGCGGCTCGACGCCGGCGACGCCGTCGAACACGACGACCGCGCCATCGAGCACGCGCAGCGAGCGGTTCACCTCGATGTTGAAGTCGATGTGTCCGGGCGTGTCGATGAGGTTGATCTGCGCACCGTTCCAGAACACGGTGGTGGCCGCGCTGTTGATGGTGATGCCACGCGCCCGCTCCTGCGGGTCGTAGTCCATCACGGTGTTGCCGTCGTTCACGTCGCCGATGCGGTGATTCGCACCGGTGTAGAACAGGATGCGTTCGGTGGTGGTGGTCTTGCCGGCGTCGACATGGGCGATGACGCCGATGTTGCGAAGAAGGCGGGGGGTGGTGGTGTTGCGGTTCATGACGAATCTTTCAAACTGGGGCCGTTTTTGCCAGCCCCGGCGAAGATTCGCCGTGGGCTAGCCCGTAACTTGCATGGCTCTGGTGTCGTCGGACACGCCAAAGGACGAGCGCAAGCCGCCCGTGCTTTGGCGGTCGTGAATCGTGGCAATCAACTTGTCGTAGGTGCGCATGGCAGTAACGTGCAGACTGAAAAGCAAAAACCCCGGGGGCAGTGCCGACCGGGGTTTCTGGGACCGGAAGGCGCAGGGCCTTCCGGTGGTGGGGAAGACCTTGAACTACACGACGAACAGCAACACGTCGCCACGCGACGGTGCTGCTTGCGAGATGGCTTCAAAGTTCTTCAACATGACCGCGATTGTCCTCCCGCTGCAGAGCACCTGCTGCCGGTGGGGCTTCCGCTTTGGTGTGGAATGAGTTCATGACTTCCACGAAGATTCTTCTTGCCGGTGCGACGGGTGTCGTCGGCCGCCGGCTCATCCCGCTGCTGGTCGGCGGTGGCTACAACGTGTTCGGCACGACGCGCAGCCAGGCGAAGGCAGCGTCGATCATGGCCGCGGGCGCCGAGCCGATCGTGCTCGACGTGTTCGATGCGGCCGCGGTGCGCGCGACGATGCTGCGGCTGAAGCCCGACGTGATCGTGCACCAGGTGACCGACCTCGCGCTGCTGAACGATGCGGCGACGCGCGACGAGGCGCTGGCCCGCAACGCGCGGCTGCGCATCGAGGGCACGCAGAACCTGGTCGATGCAGCGCTTGCGTGTGGAGCGAAGCGCATGGTGGCGCAGAGCATCGCGTGGGTGTATGCCGCGGGGCGCGAGCCGCATGCCGAGACCGATCCGCTGGACCTGAAGGCCGAAGGGGCGCGGGCGCACACGGTGGAAGCTGTTGCGACCCTTGAGCAACTGGTGACGCAATCGCCAGGGCTCGAAGGGGTGGTTCTGCGCTACGGGCAGTTCTACGGGCCGGGCACCGGGGTCGAGACGGCCGCGGGCAAGCCGTCTGCCTTGCATGTGGACGCTGCTGCGTATGCGGCGTTGCTGGCGGTTGATCGCGGCGCGCCGGGCATCTACAACGTCGCTGAGCCGAGCTGGCAGATCACGGGTGACAAGGTGCGGCGCGAGCTCGGCTGGGATGCCGCGTTTCGTCTCCGGAGCTGACGGTTTTCGCGCGAGCAAAGGCGCGGGTGGGGAGGCTGTGGCTCGCCGGCCGGTGCGCCCCGTCCCTATTGGCGCTCCACAGCCTCCCCACCCGCGCCTTTGCGGACACCGCAGCTCTTTGTGGGGGAAAAGACTGAACAGACGGTTGAGCATGCGAGCGCCCGCACGCTCGTCAGTCACTTCAGTCTTTTCCCCCCAACAAGAGCGGGTGGTGTTGAGCGTCGCGGTGGGTGGCGGGAGGGGCTGGGGGCGATTTCTGGGGTGACGAAGAAGATCGGCTTCGGGGGTGGCACGCGCCAGCGTGCTTCGTAGACCGACTCATCGGCACTGTTTGACCACAACGAACGAAGTGAGTGGAGGGAGTTTGCCGATGCACCCCCGAAGCCGATCTTCTTCGTGGAGTCGGCCCC
>NZ_FRCQ01000012.1 GCF_900142965.1 Rhizobacter sp. OV335 | reverse complement strand
CCTCGCTCTTCGGCGCTCAATTGTTCGTAGGTTCTTGTCATGCAACGGCTCTCAGGGGGCTGGAGTGTTGCACTTCACCTTTGAAACCGCCGTTACTTTCATTTGGGCTCAAATGAAAGTGACTCGCCCGCCGGGGCGAAACCCGGCACTGCCCCGCAGTGGAATCAGATCTCCACCTTCGACCCGAGTTCGACCACTCGATTGGTAGGCAGCGACAGAAAATCCGCCGCCGCCGCCGCATTCCGGTGCATCCCCGCAAAGAGCTTCTCCCGCCAGTTCGCCATCCCGCTGCCGAAGGTCGGGATCACGATGTCGCGCGACAGGAAGTACGAGGTCTCCATGTCGTCCATCTGGCAGCCCCGCGTGCGCAGGAAGGCCAGCGCCTCCGGCACGTCCGGCTCGTTCTTGAAGCCGAAGTGCACCGTCACCTGCCAGCAGTCGCGCCCGAGCGGCTCCATCTCGCAGCGCTTCTCGAAGCCGATCCACGGCACCTCGTGCAGCTTCACCGTGACGAACAGGTTGGTCTCGTGCAGCACCTTGTTGTGCTTCAGGTTGTGCAGCAGCGCGTTCGGCGTCAGCCCCTGCTCGCTGACCAGGAACACCGCGGTGCCGGCCACCCGCGTCGGAGGGCTCACGAACACCGCGTCGAGAAAACTCTTCAGGTCGATCGCGTCCTCGCGCAGGCGCTCGGCCATCAGCCGGCGGCCCTGCTTCCAGGTCATCATGATCATGAACATCACGCCGCCGATCACCACCGGGAACCAGCCGCCGTCGAACACCTTGATGACGTTGGCGCTGAAGTACGTGAAGTCGACCAAAAAGAAGAAGCCGGTCGCCGCCACGCTCAACGACCACGGATAACGCCAGCCGTAGCGGATCACGAAGAAGGTCATCGTGGTCGTGATCAGCATGTCGATCGTCACCGCGATGCCGTAGGCCGCCGCCAGCTTGCTGCTCGAACCGAAGGTCACCACCGCCAGCACGATGCAGGCGTATAGCCCCCAGTTGACGAACGGCACGTAGACCTGGCCCGTCTCGCGCACCGAGGTGTGCAGGATGCGCAGCCGCGGCAGGTAGCCGAGCTGCATCGCCTGCTTCGTGACCGAGAACGCCGCGGTGATCAGCGCCTGCGACGCGATCACCGCCGCCGCCGTCGCCAGGCCGATCAGCGGGTACACCGCCCAGGGCGGCGCCATCTCGTAGAACGGATTCCTGACGTTCTCCGGATGCGCCAGCAGCATCGCGCCCTGGCCGAAATAGTTCAGCACCAGCGCCGGCATCGCGAGGCTGAACCACGCGAGGCGGATCGGCCGCTTGCCGAAGTGGCCCATGTCGGCATACAGCGCCTCGGCACCGGTCACGCACAGCACGATCGAGCCGAGCGCGATGAACGCGATGGCCGGGTGACCGAGCAGGAAGGACAGCGCATAGGTCGGGCTCAGCGCCGCCAGCACCGCCGGGTTGGTCGCGATCTGCGACAGCCCGAGCACCGCCAGCACCGCGAACCACAACACCATCACCGGCCCGAACAGCTTGCCCACCGTCGCGGTGCCGTGGCGCTGCACCAGGAACAGCAGCGTCAGCACGACCAGCGACAGCGGGACGATGTAGTGGTGCAGGCCGGGTGCGGCGACTTCGAGGCCCTCGATCGCACCCAGCACCGTGATGGCCGGCGTGATCACGCCGTCGCCGAAGAAGATCGCGGTGCCGAAGATGCCCACCATCAGCAGCCGCTTGCGCAGCACCGGCCGGTCCTTCACCGCCTGCGACGCCAGCGCGAGCATCGCGATCAACCCGCCTTCACCGTTGTTGTCGGCCCGCAGGATCAGCACCACGTACTTGATCGAGACCACCACCGTCAGCGTCCAGAACACCAGCGACAGCACGCCGTAGATGTTCTGCGGCGTCAACGGCACGTGGCCGTGGGCGAAGACTTCCTTGAGGGCGTAGAGGGGACTGGTGCCGATGTCGCCGTACACGACGCCGATGGCGCCCAGCGTCAGGGCGGCCAGGCTGGAGCTGGGACGATGCTGATTCACGATCCACCGCGCTCGCCGAAGGGGCACGGCTCAATCCAAAGGAGGGCCATTGTGCGCCTGCGGATACGCCCGGAAACAGGTCGGCCGGCCCCACCCCCAAGGCATTGGGGGTGCATGTTGCACTGCAGCAACGACGGGTGTATGAGGGGTCGGGCTACTCGTAGACCTCGGCGTCGGGATCGGTGGCCTCCAGCTCATAGCTGGCAGCCAGCATCGCCAAGCGAGCGATCACTCCGTACATGTAGAAGCGATTTGGCGCGCTGGCACCCGGCTTGACGCCCGGCTTCGGCAGCTGGTTCGACTCGGCGAAGGCCAGCGGCACGAAGCTCGCCCCGGGGGAATTGAGGTTCTCGTCGATGCCGCGCTCGGCATTGACGCGGTAGAAGCCGCCGACCACGTAGCGGTCGATCATGTAGACGACCGGCTCGGCGACCGCGTCGTTGACGCGCTCGTAGGTCGGCACGCCTTCCTGAAGGATGACCTCGCTGACCTCCTGGCCGTCCTTGATCACGCTCATCTTGTTGCGTGCCTTGCGGTTCAGGTCGACCAGGTCCTTCGGGTCGCGCACCGTCATGATGCCCATGCCGTAGGTGCCGGCGTCGGCCTTCACGATGATGAACGGCTTCTCCTGGATGCCGTATTCCTTGTACTTGCGGCGGATCTTGCCGAGCAGCGCCTCGGCGTTGCTCGCCAGGCATTCGGCGCCGGTGCCGTCGCTGAAGTTCACCTCGCCGCAGCGGGCGAACATCGGGTTGATCAGCCACGGGTCCATGCCCAGCAGCTTGGCGAACTTCTTGGCCACTTCTTCATAGGCCTGGAAGTGGTTGGTCTTGCGGCGCACCGCCCAGCCGGCGTGCAGCGGCGGCAGCAGGTACTGCTCGTGCAGGTTCTCGAGCACCTTCGGGATGCCGGCCGACAGGTCGTTGTTCAGCAGGATCGTGCAGGGGTCGAAATCCTTCAGCCCGAGGCGGCCGCGGGTGCGCAGCAGCGGCTCGACCGTCAGCGAGCTGCCGTCGGGCAGGTCGATCTGCGTCGGCGCCTTGATGGTGTCGTCCAGCGTGCCCAGGCGCACGTTCAGCCCGGCCTGGTGGAAGATCTGCATCAGGCGCGCCACGTTCATCAGGTAGAACGTGTTGCGGGTGTGCTTCTCGGGGATCAGCAGCAGGTTCTTGGCCTCGGGGCAGATCTTCTCGATCGCCGCCATCGCCGCCTGCACCGCCAGCGGCAGCATCTCGGGGGTCAGGTTGTTGAAGCCACCGGGGAACAGGTTGGTGTCGACCGGCGCCAGCTTGAAGCCGGCGTTGCGCACGTCCACCGAGGTGTAGAACGGCGGCGTGTGCTCCATCCATTCGAGGCGGAACCAGCGCTCGATGGCCGGCAGCGATTCGAGGATGCGCTGCTCCAGTTCGTTGATCGGGCCGGTGAGTGCGGTGATGAGATGGGGAACCATAAAAGCCCGTTGAACGCCTGGGGATCGCGGATTCTAGGCATCTGGGGTCGGCCGCGTCGATGGCAAGTGCGGTGGCCCCGGCCGGTGTGAGCCTTGTTTGAGGCTTGCATCACGGCCGACCCGCTCCGATCCGGAAAAAGAAAAGGCCGCCCGGATGCGGCCTTCCCAGTGTCCCGCGGGCCGCAGCCCGCGTCCCTCTTCTCGGAACTTACTGGTGATACGCGGTCTCGCCGTGGGCCGAGATGTCCAGGCCTTCGCGTTCCTCTTCCTCCGTCACGCGCAGGCCGACCACCAGGTCGACGATCTTGAACGCCACCACCGAGACCACGCCCGACCAGACGATGGTCACGAGCACGGCCTTCAGCTGGATCCACACCTGGGCACCGATGCCGTTGGAGGTGACCGTTGCCGTGACCCAGTCGCCGACCAGGCCGGGGCCGCCGAGCGCCTGCGTGTTGAACACACCCGTCAGCAGCGCGCCGACGATGCCGCCGACGCCGTGCACGCCGAACACGTCCAGCGAGTCGTCGGCACCGAGCAGCTTCTTCAGCGCGTTGACGCCCCACAGGCAGGCGAAACCGGCGATGAAGCCGATCACGATCGCGCCCATCAGGCCGACATTGCCGGCCGCCGGCGTGATCGCCACCAGGCCCGCCACCGCACCCGAGGCCGCACCCAGCATCGAGGCCTTGCCCCGCATCAGCGCTTCACCGATGCACCACGCGAGCACCGCGGCCGAGGTGGCCGTGAAGGTGTTCATGAAGGCGAGCACGGCGCTGTTGCCGGCTTCGAGCGCCGAACCGGCGTTGAAGCCGAACCAGCCCACCCACAGCAGCGAGGCACCGACCATCGTCAGCGTCAGCGAGTGCGGCGTGAAGGATTCCTTGCCGTAGCCGACGCGCTTGCCGACCATGTACGCACCGACCAGGCCGGCAACGGCCGCGTTGATGTGCACCACCGTGCCGCCCGCGAAGTCAAGCGCGCCCCATTGCCACAGCATGCCGGCCTTCGCGTTCATCTCGTCGACGACGCCTGCGGCGCTGTACGCATCCGGGCCCATCCAGAACCAGACCATGTGCGCGATCGGCGCGTAGCTGAAAGTGAACCACAGCGTCATGAACAGCAGCACGGCCGAGAACTTGATGCGCTCGGCGAAGGCGCCGACGATCAGGCAGCAGGTGATGCCGGCGAAGGTCGCCTGGAAGGCCGCGAACAGCAGCTCGGGAATGTAGACGCCCTTGCTGAAGGTCGCGCCCATCGCGAAGGCGCCGGTGGCCGGATCGAAGATGCCCTTCATGAACAGCCGGTCGAGGCCGCCGACGAACTTGTTGCCTTCGGTGAAGGCCAGGCTGTAGCCGTAGATGGTCCACAGCACGACGATCAGCGAGAAGGTGACCATCACCTGCATCAGCACCGACAGCATGTTCTTGCTGCGGACCAGGCCGCCGTAGAACAGCGCCAGGCCCGGCACCGTCATCATGATCACGAGCAGCGTCGCGACGATCATCCAGGCGACGTCGCCCTTGTTGGCGACCGGCGCGGCAGGTGCCGACGCGGCGGCTGCGGCGGACGCCGCAGCCGCCGGTGCGGAGGCGGCGTCAGCCGTGGCAGCGGGCGCCGCGGCCGAGGCCATGGCAGCGGGCGCGGAGGCCGCGTCCTGCGCCAGCGAGACGCCGGCGAAACCCCAGGCGGCGAGGCCCAGGGCGAGTGTGGCAATGAGTTTCTTCATGGTTGTCTCTTTTGTTGGCAGCTCAGAGGGCGTCCTTGCCGGTCTCGCCGGTGCGGATGCGCACCACCTGCTCGAGGGGCGACACGAAAATCTTGCCGTCGCCGATCTTGCCGGTGCGGGCAGCGCCTTCGATGGCTTCGATCACGCGGTCGATCAGGCCGTCGTCGACGGCCGCCTCGATCTTGACCTTGGGCAGGAAGTCGACCACGTACTCCGCGCCGCGGTACAGCTCGGTGTGGCCCTTCTGGCGGCCGAAGCCCTTGACCTCGGTCACGGTGATGCCCTGCACGCCGATGGCGCTCAAGGCTTCACGCACTTCGTCGAGCTTGAAGGGCTTGACGATGGCAGTCACCATCTTCATGGAATGCTCCTGTTGCAATGAATGGGTGGCGTCGCGCGGGAGGCGCGATCACATCGACTTGGTGATCGTCAGGATGGCGCGCGTCTTGTTGATGTCGCCATAGAAGTCCTTCTTGGTCGCACCGACGATCGCGGCACCGGCCGAGAAGCCCGAGCCGAGGTCCATCGTCGCGCCGAACTTGTAGTCGGCGTAGTTCTCGTAGCCGACGTCCTTCAGTTCGCTGGACAGCTGCGTGAAGCCCATGTGGGCATTCAGCGTGATGCCCTTGGCGACCTCGAAGTTGCCCGACAGGTCGAGGTAACCGGTGTTGCGGCCCTTGGGTACCGGCTGACCCGTCTGCTGGCCATAGAACTCGCCGAGGCCGAAATAGTCCTTCGAGACCGTGGTCGAGTACTTCACCGACACCGGGCCATAGCTCAGCGCGCCGTAGAGCTCGGTGGTGTTGTAGTCGGTGACCTTGTCCTTCTGCGAGTAGTAGTACTGCAGCACGCCGACATCGAAGCCGAGGTCCTTCGTGATCTCGCCCTTGTAGCCGCCGTAGAAGTCCATCTCGATGCCGGAATTCGTGAAGCCGATGCTCGAGTTCCAGTTGCCGACGTAGAAGCCGCTGTTCGCGTAGTCGAAGCCGCCTTGCACGGCCGGCTTGTTGCTGCCCTGGTCCTGGCCGCGGTACTTGTAGTTCGTGGTCAGGCTGAAGTTGGTGGCCACGGCCGGCGCGGCGTCTTCGGCATGAACCGACACGGCGAACAGCGAAGCCAGGGCCGAAAGGATCGCGATTTTCTTCATGCAGATTTCTCCAGGCGTTGAGACTGAGGTGCCGGGGCCTCAGTGCAGCTTTTGTGCCATGGATTTTTTGGGGCGCGCGCGCCCCATCGGCGCTCATTCCGCAGCTTTCAAATGGCTGTCTCGCCGAAAACGCACCTTGACGGTGCCGATTGACACAACACGCACCGGAGTGCCCGTTGGTGGTGCGATCGGCCATGGGGCATTGAGCAGCAGGGCCATTTTGATGCGTCGGTCATGCTTGATACAATTCAGCGAATTATTCACAGAGAATTCGAATTGAGCACGGCATCCCAACCATCCAGCTCCGAGTCCGCCCAGGAAATCGGACGCATCTTGCGGGGTGGAGTGCAGACCGCGGCGCAGCTGATGGCGGCTCTGGGGGTGAGTCAGCCAACCCTTTCGCGAACTATTCAGAGCCTGTCCAGCACCGTGACGGCGTTCCGCGTCTCCGGCGACAGGACTCCCCGGTATGCGCTGCTGCGCCAGCTGCCGCTGGGACTCCACTCACGGCAGCGCATCTACCGACTGCTGGCCAGCGGCTCGATGGAGCCCTTCGCCGACGTCGAATTCCTCTCCGGTGGCTCGACGCTCGAGCGCATCGGCTCGGTCACGAGGATGTACGAAGGCCTGCCGCCCTACATGGCCTTCGCAGCGCCGTCCGGCTTCCTGGGGCGCCAGTTGGCACACGACGCGGCGCGGGCGCAGCAGTTTCCGAGCAGTCTCAAGGACTGGGACGACGAACACCGCGTCGCCTGGCTCTTCACCCGCGGGCTGAATCTGCCCGGCAACCTGGTGTTCGGCGATGCCTCGTTGCAGATGGAAATCGACCTCCGCAGGCTGGACCCGACGCCGATGTCCGAGAAGGCCGCTCACTATGTGGCGATGGCCTCGGCGCTCAAGGGCGCCGCCTACGGTTCCAGCGCAGGCGGCGAGCAACCCAAGTTTCTCGGGATGACCGAAGGCTCGGGCCACGTCATCGTGAAGTTCGCCAGGCTCGGGAGTCGCATGGCCGAGTTGCTTCCGCTCGAGCATCTGGCGCTGCGGTCGCTGGCGGAGGTCGACGTCCCATCGTCCTCGACGCAGTTGCTGACCTCGGGCGACTACGTCTTCCTGGAGGTCCGGCGCTTCGATCGCGTGGGGAAGTCCGGCCGCATCGGCATGCTCTCGGCCGGTGCCGTCGACGACGAGTTCTTCGGGAGGCGAGACTCCTGGCCGGAGTTTGCGGCACGCTGCGAGAAGGCCAAGTACCTGTCCGCCGCGGATGCGCGCCGCGTCGACACCATGGCGGCTTTCAGCGAGCTCATCGGCAACAGCGATCGTCACTTCGAGAACATCTCGCTGCTCATCGACGAAAAGGGGGAGTACGCCGGCATCGCGCCGGCCTACGACATCCTTCCGATGCGCTACGCCTCCATCGGCGGCGGCGTGGACCCGGACCTCACGCCCATCGCACCCAAGGTCGGCACCATCGGCGCCCAGCCGGCCGTCTGGGCTCGGGCCGCGCAGGCCGCCGAGCGGTTCTGGACAGCCGTGCAGACGGAAACGCTCGCCGCGCAGATTCCCGAGGCGATGCGGCAACTGGCCGCCACGAACCTCGCCGTCGCCAGGGAATTCGTGGCACCCCTGCTGCCTGCTGGCTGACGCGTCAGTCGAACAGCGTGCTCTTCATCGCATCGCGCGAGACGCGGTGCCACACGTACATGCCGGTCTGCCGGTAGTGGTCGTGAAGCTCACCGGCGCACATCACGTAGCCCTGCAGCGGATCGCAGTGCGGCGCGCCGAACAGGTGCCCCGACTCGTGCACCGCGAGGATCTGCGTGCGGTTCATCGACATGTCGAACGAGAACTGCCCGCTCACCTGCACGCCCAGCCAGCCGCAGGCGACGCCCCCGACCATCTGCGGCGACATCGCGATCAGGTAGTCGAAGCCGTGGTTGTCGACGCTGGTGCGCACCGAGCCGCCGGTGGTCCAGTCGCGGGCCAGGCCCAGCACCTTGCCCCCGTAGGCGGCGGCTTGCTCGCACAGGCCCTGGCTGGTGTCCAGCGTCAGCCCCGGGAGGGCGTGGAAGTGCTGCGTCACGCCCATCATCTGGTCGAAGCCGCCCGGAAAGCTCTGGTAGCTGCCGGTGTTGCCGCCCGCCGTCGTCGGCGTGAACACTTCGCCCGGGCGCGTGAAGACCTCGCCGAGGAAGGTTTCCGGGGAGCGTGTGTAGTTCAGGCGCGTGAAATAGGCCTGGTCGTAGACGGTGCTCACCAGCACGTGGCTGCTCGCGCCGACGCTGAAGGCCGCGCCGGCGTAGCTGGTGTCCAGCGCCGAGGTGCTGCCGCTTTGCAGGCGCACGCCGTCGATGCGGTAGGCACCGCGCCCGACGGCGAAGTGCTTGGCGCGCGCGGTGTCGTCGATGAACGGCCCGGCATTGAACGACGCGGTGCGCGTTTCGCCCGCCGCCAGCTCGAGGGTGCCGAGCGGCACCGCGCTGAAATCGCTGAAGCGCGTGCTGGCCAGCGTCGGCGTCAGCTTCACGGTACCGGCGTTGCCGCTCAGGTTGCGCACCGTCAGCGACACCTTCAGCGCGTCGCCCTTGACCGGCGGCTGGCCCGCGGCGTTCGTGATGCTGACGGCGGTCACGTCCGCCTGGATCGTGCAATGGGGTTCGCAGGTCGCCGTGCCCTTGGCCACGACATAGGAGCTTGCAAGGTCGTTGAAATCGCGCGGCACCAGGTTCGGCTCATCGGCCGCCAGCACCAGGCGGCGACCCTGCGAGCCGGCGTGCTCGAACAGCTCGACCCGGTAGCCGGGCAGCACGCGCGCGGACGACGCGAAGTCGTTCCAGGCCGCCGGCAGCGAAGCCGTGCCTTCGGCCAGGCACAACGAGTTGCCGGCATAGGCGACGTGCTCGTACAGGCACACCGGCGCCGCGGCTGTCGGCACCGTCGGTGCGAGCACGCGGTACGACGACAGCGCATCGTTGAAGGCGCGGTTGACCAGGTTCGGCTCGTCCGCCGTCAGCGCCAGCGCGGCGCCGCCCTGCCCGATGTGCTCGTACAGCGTCACCGACCAACCGGCCGGCACCCGCACCGACGACACCCGGTCGTTCCAGCCGCCGGGTGTGGCCGCGGTGCCGGCCTCGGCACACCAGCTTGCCCCCTGGTAGTTCGCGTGCTCGCAGAAGCACACCGACGCCGCCTGAGAAGCTGCAACCTGCGGCTGGTGGATGTAAACGCAGGGTCGTTCAGGCTTGTCCAGAGGGACAGATGCCCCGTGTCGGTGGATCACCTCCCTGGGCAGAATCGCGCGCCTCTCACCTCCGAAGCAGGGAACGCGCATGACATTGGCCGTCGTCCACAGCCGGGCCCTCGATGGCCTGGCGGCACCCGAGGTCACCGTCGAGGTGCACCTGGCCAACGGCCTGCCGAACTTCACGCTGGTCGGGCTGGCCGACACCGAGGTCAAGGAAGCGCGCGAGCGGGTGCGCGCCGCGCTGCAGAACAGCGGCCTGGCCTTCCCGCACAACAAGCGCATCACGGTGAACCTGGCACCGGCCGACCTGCCGAAGGAGTCGGGCCGCTTCGATTTGCCGATCGCGCTCGGCATCATCGCGGCGCAAGGCGGGCTGGACCTGCAACGCCTCGCACGCTACGAATTCGCCGGCGAGTTGTCGCTCGCCGGGGACCTGCGGCCGGTGCGCGGCGCGCTGGCCATGGCGCTCGCGCTGCAGACGCAAGGCCCACCGGCCCGCGCGCTGGTGCTGCCGGCGGCGAGCGCCGAAGAGGCGGCATTGGTCGCGGGCATCGAGATCCACGGCGCGAAGCACCTGCTCGAGCTGGTCGAGGCGTTGCGGCCGGATGACCCCGACAACCCGACGCCGCGCGAGCCGCTGCCGCGCGCGCTGCCGCCGCGCATCGGCACGCCACCGACCTTGCCGGACATGAGGGACGTCAAGGGCCAGAGCGGTGCCAAGCGCGCACTCGAGATCGCCGCGATCGGCGGCCACAGCCTGCTGATGATCGGCCCGCCCGGCACCGGCAAGTCGATGCTGGCGCAGCGCTTCGCCGGGCTGCTGCCCCCGCTGACCGCGCAGGAGGCGCTCGAATCGGCCGCGGTGCTCAGCATCAGCGGCGGCTTCCGCGCCGAGCACTGGCAGCAGCGCGTGATGCGCAGCCCGCACCACGGTGCGTCGGCGGTGGCGCTGGTGGGCGGCGGGTCGCCGCCGCGGCCGGGCGAGATCTCGCTCGCGCACCACGGCGTGCTGTTCCTCGACGAGTTGCCCGAGTTCCCGCGCGCCGCGCTCGAAGCCTTGCGCGAGCCGATGGAAACCGGCCGCATCACGATCTCGCGCGCAGCGCGGCAGGCCGACTTCCCGGCGCGCTTCCAGCTGATCGCCGCGATGAACCCGTGCCCCTGCGGCCACCTCGGCAACCCGCAGCGCGCGTGCCGCTGCTCGCCTGATCTCGTGCTGCGCTACCAGGCCCGCATCAGCGGCCCGCTGCTCGACCGCATCGACCTGCAGGTCGAGGTGCCAGCGCTGCCGGCCGAGGCAATGGCCGCGGCCCCCGATGGCGAGGCAAGTGCGCCGATCGCGCGGCGCGTCGAGGTGGCGCAGCAGCGTGCACTGGCACGCCAGGGCTGTCGCAATGCGCAGCTGGCCGGGGATGCGCTCGACCTGCATTGCGCGCTCGACACCGCCGGTGCGGCCTTCCTGCGTTCGGTGTCCACCAAGCTGGGCTGGTCGGCGCGCAGCTTCCACCGCGTGCTGCGGATGGCGCGCAGCATCGCCGACCTGGCGGGCCGTCCCGCCATCGCGACGGCCGACCTGGCCGAGGCCATCCAGTACCGGCGCGCGCTGGCGCCCGGCTGAGCCCCCATCGCAGGCACGCGGCTTGCCGCTCCGTTGCATGGCCACCGGCATCGTTCGAATCGGCATCTCGGGCTGGCGCTACGCGCCCTGGCGCGGCGTCTTCTACCCGCCGAAACTGCCGCAGCGGCAGGAGCTGTCCTTCGCGTCGCGCATGCTGCCGAGCATCGAGATCAACGGTTCGTTCTATTCGCTGCAGCGGCCTTCGTCCTACGAGGCCTGGCACGACGACACGCCCGGCGATTTCGTGTTCTCGGTCAAGGGCCCGAAGTACATCACCCACCTGCGAAAACTGAAGGACGTGCGCACGCCGCTGGCCAACTTCTTCGCCTCCGGCGTGCTGGCGTTGCGCACGAAGCTCGGGCCGGTGCTGTGGCAGTTCCCGCCACAGCTGGCCTTCGACGCGGAGCGCTTCGACACCTTCTTCGCGATGCTGCCGCACGACACCGACGCCGCGCGCGCGCTGGCCCGCGAGCATGACGACCGCCTCGACGACCGCAGCTGGCTGAAGGCCGGCCCGGCGCGGCGCCTGCGGCATGCGGTGGAGATCCGGCACGACAGCTTCGTCGACCCGGCCTTCATCGCGCTGCTGCGCCGCCACCACATCGCGCTGGTCGTCGCCGACACCGCGCAACGTTGGCCGCTGCTCGAGGACCTGAGCGGTGACTTCGTCTACCTGCGGCTGCATGGCGACAAGGAGCTGTACGCCAGCGGCTATGGCGATGCCGCGCTCGACCACTGGGCGCAGCGCATCGAGGCGTGGCGACACGGTCGGCAGGTGCCGGATGCGCGGCTCGCGTCGCCGCGTGCGGCACCCCGGCGCGCAAAGCGCGACGTGTTCTGCTACTTCGACAATGACGTGAAGGTGCACGCGCCGTACGACGCAGCCCACCTGGCCGCGCGGCTCGGCCTGCCGACGGGGCTCAGCTCATCCGCGCCGGCGGCAGCACCGGCATCCTGAACAGCCTCCCGTCGGGCAGCACGACGTAGTGGCAGGTGCTGCCCGGCCTCTCGGTGACGGTCATCGACGCGCTGCGCCACGAGCGCATGTCCTTGGGGTGGGGATCGTGCAGGTCACGCAGCGTGAGGGCGGCGTGGGCCGGCGCGGAATTCGGAGCGGCTTGATGTGTGTTCATGTGTTCATTTTGTTGAGCACATGCAAGAACACGGCATCACCGGCGAACCGGCGTGCAGCGGCGCGAAGTCAGCGCCGCTGGTCGAGGTGCTCTCGGAAGCTCGCCGCATCCAGGAAGCCCACCACGCGCGCGTCGCTGCGCTCCTCGCCGCCCGGCGGGAAGAACAGCAGCGCCGGCGGCCCGAACAGGCCGTACTTGCGCATCAGGGCCTTGTCCTGCGCGTTGTTGGCCGTCACGTCGACGCGCAGCAGCGTCATGCCGGCCAGCCGCTCGCGCACCGCGGCATCGGTGAAGGTCAGCGACTCGAACTCCTTGCAGGCGACGCACCAGTCGGCGTACAGGTCGACCATCACCGGCTTGGTCGACGCACGCACCGCGGCATCGAGTGCCGTGAGGTCGGCCACCGGCTGGAACGGCAGCGCGGTCTCGCGCGTGGCGCCTGGCTGGCCCGAGCCGGCGAGGTGCTGCAAGGGCTGCAGCAGGTCGCGCCCGCCCGATGCGATGCCGGCCAGTTGCAGCACCGCGAGCACCGCCAGCAGCAGCCCGACGCCGCGCGTCGCCGCGCGCCCCGGCGACATGCTGCCGCCATCGAACGCGCCGAGGTACACCGCGCTTGCCAGCAGCAGCGCGGCCGCGCCGAGCATCAGCCCCCACGATGGCAGCACCGGCGACACCATCCACAGCGCCACCGCCAGCAGCATCACGCCGAAGAAGTGCTTCACGCGGTCCATCCACCCGCCGGCGCGCGGCAGCAGCGATCCGGCCGACACGCCGACCAGCAGCAGCGGCACGCTCATGCCGGCGGCGAGCGAGAACAGCGCGATGCCGCCCAGCCACACGTCGTGCGTGCGGCTGATGTAGACCAGCGCACCGGCCAGCGGCGCCGCGACGCAAGGGCCGACGATCAGCGCCGACAGGCCGCCCATCACGAACACGCCGAGGTAGCGCCCGCCCTGCAGCCGGCCCGACACCTCGCTCAGCTTGCTCTGCAGCGCATTCGGCAACTGCAGCTCGTAGACGCCGAACATCGACAGCGACAACCCGGCCAGCAGCAGCGCGAACGCGCCCAGCACCCAGGCGTTCTGCAGCGCGGCCGCGAGCCCTTCGCCGAGCAGGCCGGCCGTCATGCCGAACGCGGTGTAGACGAGCGCCATGCCGAGCGCATAGGCCGACGCCAGCGAGAAGCCGCGCCAGCGCGACACCGTGCCGCGCTGGCCGACGATGATCGACGACAGGATCGGCAGCATCGGCAGCACGCAGGGCGTGAACGACAACAGCACGCCGGCCAGCAGGAACACGCCGGCGACCGTCAGCAGGCTGCGCGATTGCAGCGCGCTCGCGAAGCGGCCGGTCTCGGGGGCAGCGGGCGCAGTCGTGGCCGGCACGGCCACGGAGGCCATCGGCGCTGTGGCGCTGTCCGCATCGGCCACCGCCGCGACGGTCCATCCACCGGCTCGCGGCTTCAGGTCGAACGCATGCGTCGCCGGCGGGTAGCACAGGCCCTTCTCGGCACAGCCCTGGTGGCCCACGGTGAGACGGAACGGCGGCGCATCGGCGGCGATGGGCAGCACCATCGTGAGCTCGTCGTGGAAGTACTCGACCTCCTTCTGGAAGGTCTCGTCGAACTTGGTCTTGCCGCGCGGGATCGCCACGGCCGCGCCCGCCGCCGCGGCCGGCGCGGCCTGCACGCTCAGGCGTTCGCGGTACAGGTAGTAGCCCGGTGCGATCGCGAAGTGCATCGCGACGTGCTGCGCGTCCTGCGCCTGCACGGTCAACCGGAACGCGGCTTCCGGGTCGAGGAAATCGTCGGCCGCAGCGGCGGCCGGCAGAGGCAGCAGTGCCGCCATCAGCCACAGCGCCCGCAACATCAGGTTCTTCATCGATGCTCTCCGTCAGAATTGGCGGCTCACACCCAGCTGCACCGAGCGTGCCCGGAACGGCTCGAGGTTCGGCGACCCGTCGCCACCGGCGCGCCAGCTGCCGCGCTGCTCGTAGGCCTCGACCTTCGCGTCGACCGACCACAGCGCGTCGAGCTTGTACTCGGCCTTCAGCCCCAGCGTGAACGCGCCGAACGCCGACAGCCGCTGGTCGCCCGAGTTCAGCTGCCCCGGTGACAGCGCCGGGTAGACCGGCGCGCCGTTCGCATCGACCTGCGCCCTGGCGTAGAAGTCCGCCGCGCCCTGCGTGTAGTAGCGCAGCAGCGGCGTCAGCGCGAACTGCCCGCCGAACGGCTGCACCCACTCGGCCTGCAGCGTGTGGGCGCGCACGCCGTAGCTGTCGCGGTACGCCCGCCAGCTGCTGCGCAGCGTCGCGCCGAGGTCGGCGAGGTGGTGGTTCCAGCGCGCCAGCAGCGAAGCCTGGCGCCGCCGGTCGGGGCGGAAGTCGAGGTCCTTGTACGGATCGTCGAAGTAGCCGTGGCCGAGGCTGTGGCTCAGGTCGAGCTGCACCAGGTCGACCGGCGACACCGCCTGCGTGACGCCGACGATCACATCGGTGCCGCTGCGCGTGCGGCGGTCGATGCCGACATTGCCGCCGTCGGTCGGGTGGATGCGGTCGCGGTTGCCGCCGATGCCGGCATGCCAGGTGGTGTTGTTGTCGTCGCTCGACCAGCTGCCGTTGAACGACAGCGCGTCGGAGTCGTAGTCGTGCTCGCGCGAGACGCTCGCGCCGATGGAATAGGTCGCACGATCCAGGTAACGCGTGACCCGCACATCGCCGGCGCGCCGCGTCTCGTGCATCGTCGATGCGCTGGAGACTGCGCTCTGCCAGCGCGGCGTCGCGCCCGACAGCGAGTCCAGCACCGCGGTGCCCTCGACCGACCAGCCGGGATTGATCGGTGCCAGCAGGTAGAACGACGGCGAGTCGACGGTGATGCGGTGCAGCCCGGGCTGCGAGTCCTCGTAGTGCAGGTGCTTGATCGCGACCAGGCCGTGCTCCGGCGCGCCCTGCGCCTGCACGCTGCCGGCCCACACGCCGGGCAGCGCGAGCGCCGCCAGCACCAGCGCGCCGCGTGCGTCAGTTGCAGCCACAGCCGCCTCCGCCGACGCCGTAGCCGCCAGAGGCCGCTTCCTTGCTCGCATAGATGTGCTGCGCATAGCGCTCACCGAGCGCATCGCCGCCCATCGTCATCTCGGGGCGAGCCAGCTGGCCCTTCTCCCACGGCTGGGGCGGCGCCCAGGCGGAACATCCGCCGAGCACGGCCAGGCACAGGCAGCCCGCTGCCCGAAGCATCGATCGCATCGAAGATCCTTGAATTGAAAAGAGAGAACTACGGTGTCGCGAGCGCCGCCGCCAGCCTGGTTTCCAGCGCCTGCCGCTCGTCCTCGCGGAAGCCCTGGTGCACCATCAGCACCTCGCCGTTGCGCCCGATCAGCACCGAGGTCGGCATGCCCTTCACGCCGAAGCGCTTGGCCGAGGCACCCGCCGCATCGAACGCAAGGCCGAAGCGCGCCGGCACCTGCGCGAGGAACGCGTCGGCATCGGCCCGCTTCGCATCGAGGTTGATCGCGACCACCTGCAGGCCCTTGGCGCCGTACTTCGCCTGCATCTCGTTCATCCACGGGAACGACTGCCGGCACGGCCCGCACCACGAGGCCCAGAAGTCGACGTAGACGAGCTTGCCCTTCAGCGCCGACAGCCGCGGCGCCGCATCGACGGCGGCCGGCAGCTCGACGTCGGGCGCCGGCTGGCCGGCCTCGACCGCGAAGGCCACCGGCAGCACACCGATCCCGGCCGCCGCGAGCAGCGCGGCGGCCAGCGTGCGCTGCCAGCTCATGAGCAGCTGGCCGTGACGACGTGGTCGTGCTGGGCGCCGAGCGTCGAGGTCACGGACACCGCCTGCCCGGCCTTCAGCAACTGCAGCTGCGCCGGCGTGAAGGTCACGCTGTGGGCGTGCGACGCCGTGCCGGTGATGTTGTAGGTCTTGTCGGTGGTCGAGTCGAGGTCGGCGGTCGCGATGGCCAGCACGTGGCCATGGTTGCCGGCGATCTGCCCGCCGGACGAACCGCAGCTCTGCGGGCCCGGACCGGGCGGCGGGGCGGGGGCCGGCCCCGGAGCGGGCGCCGGGCTGTAGTCGCTGCCACCGCCACCGCAGGCCTGCAGGAACAGCAGCACCGTGCTGCCGGCGGCAGCCCCCAGGAATCCCTTGCGTGTCATCGTCATTGCATCGCTCCTCTTGGTCTTTCATCGACCGGTTCGACAGGCGGGCCCGTCGGCCCGCGGCGGGAAGCGCACGGTCCGCGACCGTCCTGCTCCTGTCGGTGTGTGCGGGTGGGAGCGAAAAGAGTTGCAAGCGCTTCGCACGCATTGATCGACGCGCCGCTGCGGCCACGTTCGAGCGCGCTGCGCACCGCGGCGGCGTCCTGCGACGGCGCGGCCTCGAGCAGCAGCGCCGCGACCGCGCTCGCGTGCGCGGCGGCCAGCGACGACCCGGAGCTGTAGTCGTAGCGGCCGCCGGGCTCGAGCGTCAGGATGTCGCGGCCCGGCGCGCGCAGCACCGCGTCGGGGGTACCGTCCTTCGCACGGTCCGTCGTGCTGTCTGTCGTGCTGTCGACCGCGATCACGCCGGCGATGCCGGTCGGGAAGCCATGCGGCCGGCCGTCCGGCGGCATCGCGCCGATCACGATGCGCCCGCGGCCGAGTGCGTTGCCGACCAGCCGCGTGAGCAGCGGATCATCGGGCCCGCCCAGGCTCAGGTTGATGATGCGGGCGCCGTCGTCGATGCTCGCGCCCAGCGCCTGCGCCAGCGTGAACGAGTTGCAGCGCGCCCCGCCGCCGTCGGCAGCGCTGCGCTGCCAGCACGCCTTGTAGACTGACAGCATCGCCTGCGGCGCGATGCCGACGATGCCCTGCCGGTTGTTCGCGACCGCGGCGATCACGCCGGCCACCTCGGTGCCGTGGCGGTCGGCATCGAACTGCGCCGCGTTGCCGTCGACGAAATCGCGCGTCGCGGCGATGCGGCCCTGCAGGTCGGGGTGCGTGGTGTCGACGCCGGTATCGATCAGCGCGATGCGCACGCCCTGGCCGCGCGCGAGCTGGTGGGCGTCGACGGCGTCGAGTTCGGCGAAGCCGCGCTGCAGGTCGACGTACGGGTCGTTGTAGGCCGCGACGGACGCAGGCGACGCGGGCAACGCGCGCGCGGCCTCCGGCGCCGCCAGCGTGTCGAAGTCCTGCAGCGGCTGCGCCAGCTCGACGCGCGGATCGCGCGCCAGCGCGGCCAGCACCTGGTCACGCTCGGCACCCGGCGCGATCTCCAGCACGACGCAGTGCACATGCAGCGCGCTGATCGGCCACGCGGCGATCTCGCGCAGGCCGTGCTCGCGTTCGATCGCCTCGAGCACCGACCGCGCCTCGCTGCCGGCACCGTAGCGCTGGCTCGCGTTGTAGGAGGCCAGCGTCGAGCCGGCCTGCGTCACGACGCGCTCGCGCGGGTTCGCGACCGCGACCACGATCAGCCGTTGCGGATGCTCGCGCAGCAACTCGGCATCGGCGGCGTCGCGCGGCAGCGCCGCCGACGGCGCGGCACAGCCGGACAACAGCACCAGGCCCGCCGCTGCCGCGAAGGCCGCGGCCAGCGCGCGGATCATCGTGGGCCGCCGACCGGCTCGACCAGCCGCATGCCGGGCGCCGCGCGCAGCGCCGCCACCTTGGCAGCCACCTGCTGCGCACTCGCAACGCGCGCCTGCAATGCAAGCCCATAGGCGCCGGCCGCGTTCGGCCCGCTGACGATCTGCAGCTCGAGCCCGCGCAGCAAGGCCTGCAGCTCATCGGCGCGCAGCGTCGGCGCCGGCGCGATGCGCAGCGCCACGGTGGCCGGCTCGCCCGCCGGGGCCGACAGCGTCTGGTAGGCCGGTGCCGCGTCGCGCCACAGCAGTCCGGCGCCGAGCACCGACAGCCCGATCGCCTCGACGACGACCGCGGCGACGAGCCACTGCACCAGCGGTCCGCCGCTGCGGCGACGCCCACGGCGCTCTGCCGGCGCGGACTCCGCTTCAGATTCGGTCTCGTCGATGCGCCGCATCAACCGCTTCAGCCCCGCGTCGGCATCGGTGAGCGGCGGCTGCGGCTCGGCCATCGCCTGGCGCAGTGCACGCTGCCAGGCCAGGTCGGTGGAGCCATCATCGGCGTCATGCTTCATCGTCGTACTCCTTGCGTCCCGCGGGGCGCCCCTTCGACAGGCCGGCCAGCATCGGCAGCACCTGGCGCAGCTTGACGCGGGCGTGGAACATGCGCGCCTTCACGGTGCTGAGCTCGCAGTCCATGATCTGCGCCACTTCCTCGAGCGAATGGCCGGCACCGTAGGCCAGCTCCATCGTCGCGCGCTGCTCGGCGTTGAGCCGGCGCATGCCCTTGGCGACCCAGTCGGCCAGCTCGTGGCGGGCGTGGGGGTCGTCGAGGGCATGCAACTGGTGGGCCGATTCATCGGCCGGCGCCTCGGCCGGCTCCTTGCCATGCTCGCGCAGCGTCTTCAGCGCGCTGCGCCACGCGATGCCGAGGATCCAGGTCGACACGCGCGACTCGCCGCGGAACTCGCCGGCCTTCTGCCAGACGATCCAGAAGGTGTCGTTGATCACCTCCTCGACCACGTCGGCGCGGCGCGTCAGCCGGGCCAGGAAGCGGTCGAGGCGGCGGTGGTAGGCCCGGTACAGCGCCTCCAGCGCCGCGCGCTCGCCGTCGGCGATGCGGCGCAGCAGCACGGCCTCGTCCGCATCGTCGAGGCGGGCGGGGGCGGGGCGGGCGCGGATCAGCGAAAGCAGCGGCATGTCGGTGTGTACGCGCGAGCGCCGCGAAAGTTGCAACTATTTTTCGGTGCCGATCAGAAACCGAGCGCGAGGCTGCCGACCCAGCGGGCGTCGGCCGCCGCGCCGAACCACTCGCGCGCCCGGTGGTCGCTCGCCACCCGCGACAGTTCGACCTGGACCTTGCTGCCGATGCGCCCGCTCAGGCCGACATGCCCGTAGTCGTAGCTGAAGCCGGCGCGGCGCTGCTGGTCCTGGTGGCCGAGCCCGGCCGTCAGCGCGAAAGAGACGCCGCCCGCCCTGCCGAGCGGCTCGCGCAGTACCAGGTCGGCGGCCCAGCCGCTGCGGTGGCCGTTCGGCGACGCGGTGGTCTGGCGCAGCGCGGTGACCGAGCCGAACACGCGGTCGCGCCATGCGAGCGTGGCACCGAACTCGTCGCGGTCGAAGCTGCGCAGGTAGTCGTCGAACGGGTAGGCGTAGTGCGTCGCCGCGAGCTGGGCGCTCCAGTCGTCGTCGAGGCGGAACGCATAGCCGGCGCGGGCGTACAGCTGGGTCGTCCAGCCCTGGTCGGTGGAGGGCCGCAGCGTGGCGATCCCGACGCCCGCCAGCCAGCCGTCGGTGGTGTCGACCGCCACGCCGGCCTGCAGCGCCGGCTTGGCATTGCCGAGCGCGATGCCGCGCACCAGCAGCGCCGAACTGGCGCCCAGCGTGTAGTCGACCTCCTGGGCCCAGGCACCGGACAGGGCCAGTGCCGCTGCGGCCGTCGCGACGGCGCGCAGCAGGGACATCACGTCAAGCCTTCGGCAGCGGGATCGCCTTCAGCGTGCTGCCTTCGACCTCGAAACGGCCGCCGACCGCGGGAGCGGTCTGTTGCGTGACGGTGCGAATCGTGCCGTCGTCCATGCGCAGGCGCACCTGGTAGACGGTGGTGCTGCGGGCGCGCTTCTCGACCTCGTGGCCGGCAAAGCCGCCGCCGACGGCGCCGAGCACCGTCATCGCCTTCTTGCCGTTGCCGCCGCCCATCTGGTGGCCGACGACGCCGCCGAGCACGCCGCCGGCGACCGCGCCGAGGCCGGTGCCTTCACCCTTGCGGGTTTCGGTCTTCACGCTCTCGACGGTGCCGCAGGTCGCGCAGATGTCGGCGGCCGCGGTGGTGGTGGCGGCTGGGGCTGGCTTGGCGGCGTGCGCTGTCTTGCCCTTGGCGGGGGCCACCGCCGCGACCGGTGCGGCCGGCTCGACCGGGGCCGGCTTCGGCGCGGAAGTCAGTGCAGCGGCGAGCGCGCCGGCGCCGACCACGCCCAGGCCGCCGGCGACCCACCAGGCGGTGCGGCGCGGTGCGGCCGCGGCGGCCCCCGGCGTGGCCGAGGGATCGAGGGCGAGGCTGCTGGAGGTGGTGTTGTCCATGGGGAATCCTGGTTCAAGAAAAAGAAGTCGTCGGAAAGGCGGTCGGGACCGCCGCGGGGCGCCCGAGCGTGGCAGGCGTGATCATCAACCCAGGAAGCCCAGATTTCGTTTCGAAAAGTTGCCGAGGTTCGGAAAAACCATGTCGAGGTTGGCATCGCTGACGCCGAACCACTTGCCCAGCGTCGCGCCGACCTGGTCGACCGCGATGCCCGGCAGCAGGCTGCCCGAGCCCACTTCGTCGTCGTGGTTGATGCCGACCTGCGGGAAGCGGCCGTAGAGTTCGCCGCCCTTGACCGCGCCGCCATGCACGAAGTGGTGGCCGCCCCAGCCGTGGTCGGTGCCGTCGCCGTTGCTGGTGAAGGTGCGGCCGAAGTCCGATGCGGTGAACAGCGTCACCTGGTCGCGCACGCCCAGCGTGCCGAGCGTCGCGTCGAAGTAGTTGATCGCGTGCGAGATCCGCGCGTACAGGTCGGCATGCGCCCGGTTCTGGTTGTCGTGCGTGTCGAAGCCGCCGATGCTGACGAAGAACACCTGCCGCTTGGTGCCGAGCGCGGTGCGCGCGCCGATGATGCGCGCCACCGTCTGCAGCTGCTGCGCGAGGCCGTTGTTGGCGTTCGCCCGCTGCGCCGGGTTGAAGTACTGGGTCGGCGCGGTGACGGTCGACGCGGTGAAGGCGCTCTGGAACGCGGCCTGCGCGTCCATCGAGCGGCGCACGATCACCTGGTGCTCCTTGCCGAGCAGGTTCTGGTTGTCGGCGGTGATGATCGACTTGAAGGCGGTGGTCGCCGCGGTCGAGCCGAACAGCGAGCCGGTCAGGCCGCCGATCGCGGTCGCGCCGTTGTTCGTCACCTGGTACTGGAACACCGAGTTGCCGGCCATGTAGACCGCATTGCCCTGCACCGAGATGTTGGTGAAGGTCGAGGTGCTGTTGTTGCCGGCCAGCAGGTCGCCGAAGCGGCCGCCCCAGCCGACGCGGGCGCCTTCCGGGCCGAGCGCCTGCCACATCGACTGCTGGTCGTTGTGCGAGAACAGCTTGGCCGGGCGCGTCTTCGTGCCCTTCTGGTAGTCGGCCTTGGTCAGCGGCGTCACCAGCGGCCCGGCGTTGGCGATGATGCCCAGCCGGCCTTGGTCGAACAGCGCCTTCGTGTCGGTCATGCTCGGGTGCAGCGCGAACTTGCGCGCCGCGTTCTCCGGGTTCGCGAGGTTCTTCGGCGCGATCGACAGCACGCCGCCGAGCGCTGCCGGCGAGCCGGCCGCGCCGGTCGCGTCGGCCACGGTGCCGACCGGCTTCAGCGCGATCGGGTCCGGCGCGGTCGCGCGCAGCGTGCTGTAGGTCTGCCACGACGCGTCGTCCCACGGCAGCACCATGTTGGCGGAGTCGTTGCCGCCGTACATGAACAGGCAGACGATGGCCTTGTAGTCGCTCGCGGTCTGCGCGACGGCCGCGCCCATCGTGGCCATGTTCAGCGCGAAGGGCAGGCCGGCCGAACCGACGGAGCCCGACAGGATCGTCGCGCGGCGCAGGAATTCGCGGCGGGAGGCTTGGTTGTTGGACATGTCGCTGTTCCTCACTTCTGCGTCACTTTTGGGTCAGGTAATCCGACGAGGCCATCGTCAGGAAGACGGCGATGGCCACCCGGTCCCGCGTGGCGGCGTCGATGTCGGTCTGGTTGATGACCTTGCCCGCGGTGTCCTTGCGGACCGGCGGGATCATGCGGCCGTTGACGGCCGACAGCAGCTGCGCGCGCAGCGTCGTCGGCATCTGCCCGGACATCATCAGCAAGTTCAGCCGGTCCAGCAGGTCGTCCGGCTTGGCGGCCAGCGCCTGCTCGGCCGAGAAGTCGATCTGCACGTCGCGCCCGGTGTTGATCGCGATCCAGCCGCGCAGGTAGTTCAGGTAGCCGGCCACCGACACCTCGTTGGCCAGTTGCAGCTCCGGCGCGACCAGGTCGGCCGCCTCGATGCTGGTGTTCGGCGGCGTGTAGCCCGGGCGGTAGAAGTTGAACACCGTTGGCGAGCGCATCGCGGTCTGGCCCAGGCGGTTGGCCGGGTCGTCGGTGTTGTCGATGCCCTGGAACTTGCCGGTCGTCGACGTCGCGTGGAAGGTGCGCAGCAGGTGGGCCAGCCGCATCACCGGCTCGCGCAGCTTGCCGAAGTCATTGCGCGAGGTGTCGACGGTGCGCGCCTCGGGGTCCAGCAGCACCGCGCGGAACACCGCGCCCAGGTCGCCGCGCACGCCGCTGCCGTTGTTGTTGAACACCTTCGCAACCCGCTCGACATAGGCCGGGCTCGGGTTGCTGGTCACCATGCGCTGGATGATCTGGCGGCCGAGGAAGGGGCCGACGTTCGGATGGTTGAACAGCGTGTCGAGCACGACCTTGATGTCGCCCTCGACGTCCGGCTTGTCGGTCGCGGCAATCGTCTTGCCGAGGAACTTCTTCTCGGTGTTCGAATGGAAGTCGGTGTTGCTGGCGTACTTGTTGTAGCCCTGCATCGGCTTCCAGTCGCGGTCGGCATTCACGTCGCCGCCGAAGAAGCGGTTGCGCGTGCGGTCGGCGGTGTTCGGGCCGGCGTACCAGCTCAGGCCGGTGAACACCTTGGCCAGGCCGGCGATGTCGTCGTGCGTGTAGGTCTCGGGGTTGCCGCTCTTGACCGTGCCGTCGTTGTTCAGCTGGTACAGGCCGATCGAGAACAGCTGCATGATCTCGCGCGCATAGTTCTCGTCCGGCACGCGGCCGGTCTTCGCGTCTTCCTTCTGGTTGCGCAGGCTGGTCAGGTAGGCCCCCATCATCGGGTGCATCGTGATCGCCTCGAGCAGGTCGCGGTAGTTGCCGAACGCATGCTGGCCCAGCGTGTCGTAGTAGCCGGCCACGCCACGCGGCAGGTTGCTCAGCGTCGAGTCGACGAACGACACCACGAAGATCTGCGACAGCACGTAGGCCGCGCGCTGGCGCAGCTGGTCGTCGCCGGTGATCGCCTGTGCCCAGTACGACTCCATGAAGTTGCTGGACGTCACGTTGGTGCCGGCCGCCGCGGCGGCATTCATCGCCGCCGTCATGTAGTCGCGATGCAGCTTCTGCGGCTTGGCCATCTGCTGCTCGAGCCAGCGCCGGTAGCCGATCTGCGCGAGCTGGTCGATGTCGGCCGCGGTCGGGCCGTAGGTGGCCTGGGTCAGGAAGCGCGCGGCCTCCTCCTTGGTCGGCGGCGTGCTGGTGTCGATGGCGGCGGCGTCATCGTCGTTCTTGTTGCCGCCGCAGGCGGCCAGCAGGCTGATCAGCAGCGCGCCGGCCCACAGGCGGGATGTCTTGCGGAATGCGGATGTCGGTGGAAGCGATTTCACTTCAGTCTCCCTCGGTGCGGTGCGTACGACCTGATACGGGTCGATTGCGTGCAGGAGACATACCAGCGACGTCGTCGGACACCGCCTACAGGGTGTCGGCTGGGGAATGCGTCAATCCTTGACAGATGGACGTGGCTATCTGGCGCCGAGGACGACGCCGACCTGACGTGAACCGTCGGCGATGCGTTCGGATGCTTCTGGTGTAACGAGCAGCAACGCGAGCTACCGCGTCGCCGTCATCGCACCGTCATCGCCGCCGTTACATCAGCGCGGCCAGCGAGCGCTTCACCAGCGACGCATCCTGACCGCTGCGGGCGGCCCAATCCTGCAGCTGGTCGTCGCCGATCTTGCCGACGTTGAAGTAGGCCGCGTCGGGGTGCGCGAGGTAGAAGCCACTGACGCTCGCGGCCGGCGTCATCGCCAGGCTCTCGGTCAGCGCCATGCCGATGTCGGCGCACTGCAGCACGCGGAACATCTCGGCCTTCACGGTGTGGTCCGGGCACGCGGGGTAGCCGGGCGCCGGGCGGATGCCGCGGTACTTCTCGGCGATCAGCTCGTCGTTGCGCAGCGCTTCATCGGCCGCATAGCCCCAGAACTCGGTGCGCACGCGCTGGTGCATGCGCTCGGCGAAGGCCTCGGCCAAGCGATCGGCCAGCGACTTGAACATGATCGCGCTGTAGTCGTCGAGGTCGTCGAGGAACTGCTTTTCCTTCTTCTCGGTGCCGATGCCCGCGGTCACCGCGAACAGGCCGATGTGGTCCGCCACACCCGAACCCTTCGGTGCGATGAAGTCGGCGAGGCAGCGGTTCGGACGGCGCACGCCATCGATCACCGGCCGCTCGCTCTGCATGCGCAGCCCGCGCCAGGTCATCAGCACCTCGCTGCGCGTGTCGTCGGTGTAGATCTCGATGTCGTCGTCGTTGACGGTGTTGGCCGGGTACAGCCCGATCACGCCGTTGGCCGTCAGCCAGCGGCCCTCGATCAGGCGCTTCAGCATGCGCTGGCCATCGCTCAGCACGCGGCGCGCCGATTCGCCGACGATGTCGTCGGTGAGGATCGCCGGGTACGGGCCGGCCAGGTCCCAGGTCTGGAAGAACGGGCTCCAGTCGATGCACTGCGCGATCTCGGCCAGGTCCTGGTTGCGGAACACGCGGCGGCCGGTGAACTTGGGCGCCACCGGGACGTAGCCCGCCCAGTCGATCGGCGTCTTGTTGGCACGCGCCTGCGCCAGCGACACCAGCGGCGTGGCCTTCTTGTTCGCATGCTGCTCGCGCACCCGCACGTAGTCGGCATTCAGCTCGGCGATGTAGGCGGTGGCCTTCTCATCGCTCAGCAGGTCGCTGCAGACGCTGACCGAGCGGCTCGCATCGGGCACGTAGACGACCGGGCCGTCGTAGTGCGGCGAGATCTTCACGGCGGTGTGCACGCGGCTGGTGGTGGCGCCGCCGATCAGCAGCGGGATCTTCCTGATGCGGAAGTGCTCGTCGCGCTGCATCTCGGCGGCGACGTACTGCATCTCCTCGAGGCTGGGCGTGATCAGGCCCGACAGCCCGATGATGTCGGCGCCCTCGACCTTGGCGCGCGCGAGGATGTCCTGGCAGGGCACCATCACGCCCATGTTGACGACCTCGAAGTTGTTGCACTGGAGCACGACGGTGACGATGTTCTTGCCGATGTCGTGCACGTCGCCCTTCACGGTCGCGATCACGATCTTGCCCTTGGCCTTGGCCTCGCCGCCGGCATCGATCAGCAGGCGTTTTTCTTCCTCGATGTAGGGCAGCAGGTGGGCCACCGCCTGCTTCATCACACGCGCGCTCTTGACCACCTGCGGCAGGAACATCTTGCCCTGGCCGAACAGGTCGCCGACCACGTTCATGCCGTCCATCAGCGGGCCTTCGATCACGTGCAGCGGGCGGCCGCCGCCGGCCTTGATCTGCTGGTAGACCTCTTCGGTGTCTTCGGTGATGAAGTCGTTGATGCCGTGCACCAGCGCATGGCTCAGGCGCTCGCGCACCGGCTTGGCACGCCATGCGAGCCGGGCGCTGTCGTCCTTCGCGGCGCCCTTCGCGGTCTCGGCGATCTCGATCAGCCGCTCGCCCGGCGTCAGCATCGCCTCGCCCGGCTGGTAGACCGGCTGGCGATTCAGCACCACGTCCTCGACGCGCTCGCGCAGCACCGGATCGAGGTCGTCGTACACGCCGACCATGCCGGCGTTGACGATGCCCATGTCCATGCCAGCCTGGATCGCGTGGTACAGGAACACCGTGTGGATGGCCTCGCGCATCGGGTCGTTGCCGCGGAAGCTGAAGCTCACGTTCGACACGCCGCCCGAGACCTTGGCGCCGGGCAGGTTCTGCTTGATCCAGCGCGTCGCGTTGATGAAGTCGACCGCGTAGTTGTCGTGCTCCTCGATGCCGGTCGCGATCGCGAAGATGTTCGGGTCGAAGATGATGTCTTCCGGCGGAAAGCCGACCTCGTCGACCAGCATGCGGTAGGCCCGCTCGCAGATCTCGACCTTGCGCTCGAAGGTGTCGGCCTGGCCCTTCTCGTCGAAGGCCATCACGACGGCGGCGGCGCCGTAGCGGCGCACCAGCTTCGCCTGGTGGATGAAGGGCTCGACGCCTTCCTTCATCGAGATCGAGTTGACGATGCCCTTGCCCTGGATGCACTTCAGGCCGGCCTCGATGACCTCCCACTTCGAGCTGTCGATCATGATCGGCACGCGCGCGATCTCGGGCTCGCTGGCGATCAGGTGCAGGAAGCGCACCATCGCGGCCTTGCTGTCGAGCATGGCCTCGTCCATGTTGACGTCGATCACCTGGGCGCCGTTCTCGACCTGCTGGCGCGCCACGCTGAGCGCCTGCTCGAACTCGCCGTTCAGGATCATCCGCGCGAAGGCCTTCGAGCCGGTGACGTTGGTGCGCTCGCCGATGTTGACGAACAGGCTGCCGTCGCCGATGAGCACCGGTTCCAGCCCCGACAGCTTCATCGGCGGAACGGCGGGGGCGGCGGCGGGGGTCGACGAAGAGGAGGCGGTCATGGCGGGTCGGCTGGCACCGCCCCGGAGCTCACCCGGGGCGCATGCGTGGATCATCATGCGGGGGTGAGCGTGGTTGCAAGCGTCCAAGCCTGGCAGCAGCCGATCGGCCACCGTCGCAACGCTCCTTGGAGGGGTGCATTTTATGCGGCCGGCCCCGTCGAATGCCTTGGTTACAACTTGGCAAAGCCCTGATGCGGTCGTGGTGCACGGAGCGTGTCCAATCCGGGCTCCCACGACTGGACTTCTTCTGCCGTGAACAACAAACCACGATTCTTCGCTCTCGCACTCCCGGCCCTCGTAGCGGCTGCCCTGCTCGTCGCCTGTGGCTCTCCGCCGGTGAAGCCGCTGCCGGCCCCGGGGCCTTCGGTGCCGGGTTCCGCGCCCGGCCCGGTCTACGACCAGGCGGCCTCCGGTGCCGCGCGCAGCTGGTCACCGCAGATGGAGGCCGTCGAGCGGCAGCTCGCCTCCAGCCTCGGCGGCACGCCGATGGTGCTGGCGCGCACGACCGACGAACGCCTGTGGCTCACGTTGCCGGGCGATGTGGCCTTCGAGCCGAACCGCTCGGCGCTGAAACCGGCGGCCACCGGGCTGCTCGACAAGGTGGCCGCCGTGCTGCGCAGCCAGCCGCAGCTGGAGCTGCGCATCGTCGGCCACACCGACAGCAAGGGCTCGGCGGCTGGCAACGACGCCCTGTCGCTCGACCGCGCGGCCAGCGCGCGCGACTGGCTGGTGGCGCGCGGGTTGTCGCCGGTCAAGATCGGCGTGGCCGGGCGCGGCTCGCGCGACCCGGTGGGCAGCAACGACGATGACGCCGGCCGCGCAGCGAACCGGCGTGTGGAAATCCTGATCGGGGAGCGGGCGCTGCGATCCGGCAGCAAGTGACGCTGCGTCCTTCTACGCCCGGATCGGCAGTAGCTCTCGTTCGACCTTCAACGATCGAGAGACGAAGTCGGCGAACCATTGCCGATCCGCCTGGCTTTCCATCGCGACAACCACATCGGCGTACTTCCTGACAAGGCCTATCAGAGGGCGGACCTTGCTGTAGTCGTCAGCGGCCGTCACTGCGATTCGTTGACCGACGCCCTGCAGAGACTGTCTCGCTTGATCGAAGAGGACCGCAGTGACGCCTGCCTCTCCGCGCAGCCCCTTCGTCACTCGCTCAATTCCTCGATAGTCCAGCGCCTCAATGATGTGCACTGCACCGTTCATCAGCGCAAAGTCCGCATAGAGGTCGTCAGAAACATCGACCGGATAGCTGGGCACGACCTTGTTGTTGCTCAAGTCGGAAACCCGAGGCGAGAACACCTTGGAGGCCCGGAACCATCCACGCAGATGGGTATTGAGTCGGGTTTTCGACTTTGGGGGCTGCGCAGGCGCGGCAACCGTTCGCTGGGGAATCTCGATCATCCTGGCCGCGAGCTCGGATATGGCGCGTTCCAACGCAACGTCATCGGCGGACTCAAGGCGCCCCAAGGAGTCATCGCAATACACGGCACCCAATGAACCGCTCTGTAGCCAGCCCAACTGAGCCTCCATGCTGTCGAACTCGGCAAGCGCGTCCTCAAGCTCTTCACCCCACGCATCCCAATCGATGCCATCGAGATTGGGGTGCAAAACCCGCAAGCGCCACGAGGAAGCCCCCATGCGCACCCTGGTTCGATCAGGATGGAAGGCGATCAAGCCGACATTCAGCTGCTCACCGCGAAGTTCATCGGGTCGAGCTCGGAGGAAGGTGAACGGAGTCTTGATCATGTCAAAGAAGGTCGTAAATCGCGTTCAAACGCTCGGTAAATGCCGGGGAGTCCCACCAGTTGAGCAGCAGCTGCCTACGTTCTTGAGGTAGCCACTGCTCGGGCATCTCGTTGCACCAGTGGAGAACGTGTTCGGCCGAAACGCCCTGCAAGGTGCTCAAAGAAAATATAGCGAAAGGCCCTTGCCATAAGCCAGAGGCTTTCATCAGTTTGATGGTGCTGCGGGTGTTGCTCGACTCGGGAACAGGAAATGTGTCGTTCGGAAAATCACGAACCAGCAGGGCACGCGAATAATCGATCGCCAGAGGCGCCCACTGCTCTTGATAGTTCTTGCGAAACAAGAAGTTGTTTCGGTGTCGATCCTCGTTGCCGACAAACAGATCGAAAGCAAGAGCCGCCGACACCTCTTTGGCTGCTTGCTTGAACATCTCCAACCCTCGAGTCGGGCCTTGCGCGGTGAGTTCCGTCGCGCCGCCCTCGAAGCGAGAACCGAAAAAGTAGCGCCCCGCGGAGTCAGTCAACACGGCAGAGAACGGAACCGCGATCTGACAGGCAGACGCCAGCTGATAGCAGAGGTATTCGCTCGCCGGGAGGAGTGGGTGCACAGTCTGCGACTTCACTGCATAGAAGTGACCGTCGCGGGCTCTCACGACTTTCTTCAAATCTGCCGTAGCGAAGCGGGACTCGAACTCAGCGTCAATCTGCAATGGCAGCAGGCTCAACTGCGGTGCTTGCGCATCACCAGTCGATCGGATCGGCACAACGACCGCCGTCCCCGTCCGTGAAGATTTCGTTGCCATCGCGCGAGTGTGCAACAAGTCCGGCCCGACTCGCCGAATGCTTGCCTTCGGTTGATCGAGCAATGGCGGCGACCTCTACGCCGACTCTGTCTCCACCGCCACCAACCCGCTGAACAGCGGATCGTGCCGCGAGCGCGGACGATAGTTCCCGACCCGCTTCGCGATCTCGGCGATGTGCGCCGGCGTCGTGCCGCAGCAGCCGCCGGCGATGTTCAGGAAGCCGGCGCGCGCGAACTCTTCCACCAGGCTGCCGGTGATCTCCGGCGTCTCGTCGAAGCCGGTGTCGCTCATCGGGTTCGGCAGGCCGGCGTTCGGGTAGCAGCTGATGAAGGTGTCGCTCGCCACCTTCGAGAGTTCCTCGATGTACGGCCGCATCAGCGTCGCGCCGAGCGCGCAGTTCAGGCCGATCGCGATCGGCCTGGCGTGGCGCACGCTGTGCCAGAACGCGCTGACCGTCTGCCCCGACAGGATGCGCCCCGAGGCGTCGGTCACCGTGCCGGAGATGATCACCGGCAGCCGCTCGCCGGTGTCTTCCATCAGCTCGTCGAGCGCGAAGATCGCGGCCTTGGCGTTCAGCGTGTCGAAGATCGTCTCGACCAGGAACAGGTCGCAGCCGCCTTCGAGCAGCCCTGCCGCCTGCTCGTAGTAGGCCTTGCGCAGTTCGTCGAAGCTGACGTTGCGCGCGGCCGGGTCGTTCACGTCGGGGCTGATGCTCGCGGTGCGCGGCGTCGGGCCGAGCGCGCCGGCCACGAAGCGCGGCTTGTCGGGCGTGCTGTACTTGTCGCAGGCCTCGCGCGCCAGCCGCGCGCCCACCACGTTCATCTCGCGCGCCACCGCGCCCAGGCCGTAGTCGTCCTGGGCGACGCTGGTCGCCCCGAAGGTGTTGGTCTCGATCAGGTCGGCACCGGCCGCCAGGTACTGCTCATGGATCTCGCGGATCACGTCGGGCCGCGTGAACTGCAGCAGCTCGTTGTTGCCCTTCAGGTCCTTCGGGTGGTCGGCGAAGCGCTCGCCGCGGTAGTCGGCCTCGCCGAGCTTGTAGCGCTGGATCATCGTGCCCATCGCGCCATCGAGCACCACGATGCGTTGCGACAGGATCTGCGGCAGGGCCGCGCCACGGGTGTAGACGGGAGCGTTCATCGGGCGATTGTAGGAAACCTCCGCAACCCCATCGTTTCAATGACACGGTGACCACGGAGACATTGTTGTCGCCGCGGCCCGGCAGGGGGCATCGTTCTACGGGACCGCCTGGGGACTGATGACGTTCAGCCACTCGCCAATTTCACCGGGGATTCGGCGTCGCGCGCCACTGCGCATGTCGAAGGCCTCACGCTCGCCGATCTGGATGCGACACACCGTGAAGGCCTGCCGCTTGCCGCGGCTGTTGTCGGTGAAGACGGTCGCGTCAGCCACCGAGGCGGCAACGCCGATCGCCCGCTGCGTGCGCGGAAACCGCTCGATGAGCTTGTCGACATCGACGTTGTGGCCACCCTCTGCGACGCGGGTCATCACCCGACCGATCGACAACCGGACGTTCGACAGCCCGACGAAGAACAGCAGCACGAAGTAACCGGCAGCCTGCATTTCCCGGATGAGGTCGACCTTGGACGCGAACTTGCCGTCGGGCAATGCTTCCCAGTAGGAGAAAACCGTTTCCATCGCAAAGGGAACGCCCCGCGCCATCGCCTGGGCGACGAAGGCCTCGACACCCTTCTGGGCCACCTTCATCCAGCTCCCGTCGGTGTCGCGCAGTTCCTGGGCCCACTTGATCAGGCGACCTTCACGATCGGCTTCGGGCAGGATGGACAACATCATCCGGTCGGCGTTGACCAGCGGGATCCGGAAGCTCGGCGAGAGATGCCGCAGCCACATCGTCGATTTCCCCGAGCCGTTGTGACCCGCGAGAATCACCGCCAACGGCTTTCCGGCACGCCGCTGTTCGCGGCGGACTTCCTCGACGGCCTGCGCCAGCGAAGTCATCGCTTGGTGCTCACCACCTTGAACTTCCCGTTGACGAACGTGCCCGTCGAGACTCTGCCGTTCACCTCGCGGATCAGGCGGCTCGGGTCCCGCGGATCGGCACGGAAGAGCGGAGTTGATTCCGCCGTCTTGAATGCAACCCCCGGCTTCACCAGCTTCGGCATCGCACGGGCCATGGCGGCCTGGCCGATGGTGACGTTGCGCCGCAGTTCACCCACCTTGGGCGAAGCCGCCTTCACGCTCACCTCACCGAAATTGATCGTCGCAACACCTTCTCCCCTCAGGGCGGTGTTCACGATGACTTTGCCGATGTCCCGGCGAACGGTCTTGGCGGCGATCGGTGGCTTCTTTGCGGACATTGCAGTGTCGGTGGCTGCGCGGGTTGACTGGCGTCGTGCCGGCATTGTGCCCAATCGGCGACCGCGATGCCCGCGCTCCCTTCGATCAGAGCGCGGCCGACGAGATCGTGTCGCTGAACAGCGAGGCCCGGAAGTCGATCGGCGCCGGCCCTTCGTCGTTCATCGCCCACAGCGCCAGCGCCTTGGCCGACATCGGCTTGGCGAACAGGAAGCCCTGCAACTCGTTGCAGCCGAGCGAACGCAGGATGTCCTGCTGCTGCTCGGTTTCGACGCCTTCGGCCACCACCTTCAGCCCGAGCGCCTGCGCGAGCTTGACGACCGCGTCGACGATCGCGCGCGCATCGGGGCTGCTCTCCAGGTCGAGCACGAAGCTGCGGTCGATCTTCAGCTCCTCCGACGGCAGCTTGCGCAGGTAGCTCAGGCTCGAGTAGCCGGTGCCGAAGTCGTCGATCGACAAATGCACGCCGAGCGCCGACAGCTCCTCCAGCACCTGCAGGTTGGCGCGCGTGTCGTCCATCGCGGCCGATTCGGTGATCTCGCAGGTCAGCAGCGAAGGCTCGATGCGGTGCGCGCGCAGCGCCGCCTCGATGCGCTTGGGCAGGTCGGGCTGGCGCAGCTGGTGCACCGACAGGTTGATCGCGACGCGCATGCGCAGGCCCTGGTCGCGCCACAGGCGGATCTGCCGGCACGCGTCCTCGATCAGCCAGTTGCCGAGCGCGTTGATCAGCCCGAAGCGCTCGGCCAGCGGGATGAAGACGGCCGGGCTCACCATGCCGCGCTGCGGGTGGTGCCAGCGCATCAGCGCCTCGGCGCCGGTGATCTGGCCGCTGGGGGCGTGGATCTTCGGCTGGTAGTACAGCTCCAGCTCGCCGTGCTCGATCGCGCGGCGCAGGTCGTGCAGCAGCTCGACCTGGTCGCGCGCGCCGGCCACCATGCGCGGCTCGAAGAAGCAGTGCGCCGCGCCGCCGGTGCGCTTGACGGCATTCATCGCGGCGGCCGCATGCGGCACCAGCTTCGACAGCGCGCCGTCGTCGGGGTAGATCGCGATGCCGATCGAGCAGCTCAGCGGCACCTCGTGCCCGTCGAAGCGGCAGGGCTCGCTCAGCGCCGCCATCACGCGCGACGCGAGCCGCCCGGCCACGTCCTTGTCGGGCGCGCCTTCTAGCAGCACCAGGAATTCGTCGCCACCGGCGCGCGAGACCATGTCGCGCTCGCCGGCCAGCCGGGTCACGCGCTCGGCGACCTCGCGCAGCACCGAATCGCCGCTCGCCTGGCCGAAGGATTCGTTGATGGCCTTCAGCCCGTCGAGGTTGCAGAACAGCAGCGCGAGCCGGTGCCCGTGGCGGTCGGCGCGCAGCACCGCGCGCTGCAGCCGCTCGTCGAACATCGCGCGGTTCGGCAGGCCGGTCAGCCGGTCGGTGTAGGCCGCCACCTGCAGGTCTTCGCGGGCACGCCGCAGCATCGAGCGGAAACGCGCCTCGAGGATCGAGGTCAGCAGCAGCAACACCAGCAGGATCGGCACGCCGACCACGGCCAGCGCGGTGACGGTGGCGAGGCTCACCTCGTCGGCGGTCGGCGACAGCGCCAGCATCGGCACCTGCGCGCCCATCACGACCGCGGCATTGCCGACGGCCATCGCGGTGCCCAGCACCACCGAGACGATGGCGCGCCAGCGCAAGCCGACCGGCGCGATACGCCGGCGCCAGGCCATCAACCCCAGCCCGCTGCCGCCGATCGCGCAGGCAGCCAGCCAGCCGGGCGCCAGGATGCGCCAGTCCCATTCGACATGCGGTTGCAGGCGCAGCGCGAACAGCGCGACGACGGAGGTCGCGCACAGCGCGCTGCCGATCGTCAGCGCGGCGAGCAATCCGTCACGCACATGCAGGCCGGCGCGGCTGCCGAGCGTGCAGGCCAGCAGCGAACCGGCATAGGCCACCGCCAGCGAGCCGAACACGATCCAGCCGCTGTAGCCCATGGGGAACGGCAGCGGACCCGACGCCATCACGATGAAATGCAGCGCCCAGGTGCCGACCGCCAGCGCAAGTGCCGAGCCGGACAGCGCGCGCAGCGAGGTCGCGCGGTGGCTGGACGCCACGCCGCGGGCCAGGTCGAGCGCGACGTACGCGGCAAAGACGGCCATGCCGAAGGAAGCCGCCCACAGCTCAGGCCGGAACCTCCAAGGAATGAATGCCTCGTCCATCGAACTCGCCGCTCCAGGTCGTTCGGTCGTTATCGGCCGGGACGACGCGGGCTTGAGGCGCGCGCGGACGATTCGGCGTCAATGCATGAAGCCGATCCCGCGGCGGTGCCGCACCTCGGGTTTCACGCGGTGTTCCGATTCAAGCTGGGACAGGAATTCGGCCGGAGTGAACGCTTCCCCCAGCACGTCGATCTGGCGCCGCACCGCGGCGAAATCGCCGGGCGCGAGCAGGTCGAGCACGGCCAGCCGGCCGCGCTGCTCGTCGTCGAGCAGCGCCGCGTCGCCGCCCAGCGCCTCGGCGACGAACATGCGCTCGCGCTGCGCGGCGGTCAGCGGCAGGAACCGGATCTTGAAGGTGAAGCGGCGCAGCGCCGCCTCGTCGAGGTCGTCGAACAGGTTGGTGGTGCAGATGAAGACGCCGCTGAAGCGCTCCATGCCCTGCAGCATCTCGTTGACCTCGCTGACCTCGTAGTTGCGCTCGGCCATGCGGCGGCTGCGCAGGAAGCTGTCGGCCTCGTCGAGCAGCAGCACCGCCTGCTCGGACTGGGCCTCGTCGAACATGCGCGCCATGTTCTGCTCGGTCTCGCCGACGAACTTGCTGACGATGTCGGAGGCCTGGCGGATCAGCAGCGGGCGCTGCAGTTGCTGCGCGATGTGCTCGGCCAGGGCCGTCTTGCCGGTGCCCGGCGGCCCGTGGAAGCACAGCGTGCCGTGGCCCTTGCGGCGCAGCGCCTCGATGATGCGGACCAGCTCGAAGCGCGATTCGGTGTTGACGAGGCCGAGGTCGTAGGTGGTGACCACGTGGCGCGCGCCGCGGCCGGCGATGCCGTTGCCGAGCGCCTTGTCGGCATGCCCGAGCTGGCGCTCGATCAGCGCCTCGATCGCGGGGCCGGCGTCGTCTTCGGCGGCCAGCCGCGCAAACTTCACCGCGGTGCGCACCTGCGCCGGCGTCAGCCCGCGCCGCTCGGCCAGCCGCGCGGCGAAGCCCTCGGACACCGCCACGTCGACCAGCGCGCGCGTCACCAGCGCCTCGCGCGCGCCGGGCGGCGGCGATTTCAGCTCGAGGTGGTACTGGAAGCGGCGGCGGAACGCCGGGTCGATCTGCTCGATGCGGTTGGTGACCCAGATCACCGGCACCGGGTTGGTCTCGAGGATCTGGTTGACCCAGGCCTTGCCGCTGACGCTGCCCGAGACGACGCCGTCGCCGGTGTCCATGCGCGCCATCAGCTGGGCGGCATCGGTGGAGATCGGCGGGAACACGTCCTCGACCTCGTCGAACAGCAGCGCGACGAGGTTGCCGCCCTTCAGGAACACCTGGCTGATCTGCAGCGAGCGGTAGCGGTCGCGGCCGGACAGCGAATTGCCGTCGCGGTCGGCGTACTCGACCTCGTACAGCTCCAGGCCGGCCGCCTGGGCCGCCACCTTCGCGAGCTCGGTCTTGCCGGTGCCGGGCGGGCCGTACAGCAGCACGTTGACGCCGGCCGCCTTGCGCGCGACCGCATTGCGCAGCAGCGCGGTCAGCACGCGCTGGTCGTCGCCGACGTAATGGAAGTCGCCGGGCTGCAGCTCGCTGCGCGTGGCCGGCCGGGTGAACACCGCCATCAGGTCGGACGGGCCGGCGTAATGGCGCATCAGCACCGGCGGCAGCTGCTCGCTGACCTTCATCAGGTCGGCCAGGTCGGTGATGTTGTGCTCGGAGATCAGGTTCTCGACCATGCCGATGCGCTCCAGGCGCGAGCCGGCCCGCAGCGCCTCGGCGACGTCCTGCTCGTTGACGCCGGCCACCGCGGCGATCGCGGCATAGGCCTCCTGCGCGTTCGACACCTTGAACTCGACCAGCAGCCCGCGCAGGTCGCGCTGGTAGCGGGCGAGCGTGCCGTACAGCAGCAGCGCGCGCTCGGCCGGGTTCAGCTGCAGCAGGCCGGCCAGCGCGTCGATGTTCTTCTCGACCAGCGTCGATTCCTTCTTCAGGCTGCGGTCGAGCCAGTCGGCGGTGGCGCCGAGCACCGCGAGCAGGTCCTTCGGCGCGTCCTTGATGTATTCGTCGACGTAGAAGAACAGCGTGCCTTCTTCATACGGGCCGCGCCAGGCGCCGTGGCGCGCCATGAAGGCCTCGTCGGCCAGCGCCTCGTGGCCACGCCAGTGCTCGTTGCCCTTGCAGCGGGTCTTCAGGAAATCGCGCAGCCGCCCCAGCACGCTGGCCGGCCACACCAGATGGCGCCCGGTCAGCGACAGCAGGCTGTTCCAGTCGCGGCGCAGGTTGAAGCGCCCGGCGTGCCGCACGGTGAGCGTCAGCACGAACTGAGAGCACATGCGGTCGAGCACCGGCGCCTCTTTCAGGCCGGGCGACAGCAGCATGCGGGCCTCGAGCTGGCGGGTTGCCATGGATCCTCCTCGGTGCGGGCGATCTTGGCGCAGCCCGCGCCGGGGGGCAAGCCCCATCGGCCGGGGGAGGTGCCCGGCTTTACAAATCTGTCAATGAAGAACCAAGGGGTGCTGCATCAGCGGCGAGAAGCGCTCGAGGTAGTCGTCCATCTCCTCCTCGGTGGGCGAGCTTTCGATCAGCGCCTCGACGCCCTGCTTGAAGCTTTCGGCGAGCGCCCCTTCGATGAAGATCTCCTTGCGGGCGAACTTGTCGACGATCTCGTAGCCGCCGCGCATCAGCGATTCCTCGCGCACGGCGCTGGCGCCCTGGGTGGTGTCGAACTGCACCACGACGAAGTTCTCGGAGTTGTAGAGCATGTGCATGGAAGGCTCTCCTTCACTGGGAGGTGGTGGGGCGTGGCTGGTTTTCAAGTCGCGCCCCCATGCGGGTCAGGAGGCGATCTGCATCTCTTGCAGGATCAGGTCGAGCACGTCGCTCGCGCCATCGCTGCTTTGCCGGTAGCGCACCGGCAGGAAATGGCGCGCCGGGTCGAGCCAGACCTCGATGCGCGTGTCATGCGGCTTGCGCGGCTCGCGCGTGAAGCGCCAGGCGGGCGTCGCCTGGTCCTGCAGGTTCACGCTCTGCAGGCCTTGCGAAACGAAGTGCCAGACCTCGCCCTCGCCCTTGGCGCCGGCCACGAAGAACGACAGCCGCTCGCCGGCGGCCGGCGGGGCGCTGCGCGCATTCAGCACCGCGCCGAGCTGGATCATCCAGCTGAGGCGGTCTTGCGCGCCTGCGACCAGCGGGTACTCGGTGCTGGGGCCGGAGAACGTGATCTTGCCGGCCTCGCGTTGGAAATTGGCGGCCTGCAGCGACTTGCCGCGGCGCTCGTCGGTGAAGCGCAGCGGCGCGATGCCGGCCTTGTCGACGCGCCCCTGGCTGGCCCAGGTGAAGACGCGGAAGCCGGCGACGCTGCCTTCGAGCCGTGCCTGGTATTGGCCCTGGCCGCCGAGGTTCTGCCACTGCAGCTCGCTGCGCCCGCTGAAGCCGCTGCGGCGCAGGTCGAAGCGCAGCACGGCCGACGGCGGCAGGCGGGTCGGGTAGACCGGCGCGACCTCGGCGTCGTTCGGCGCCGCGGCCGGCGCGGACGCGGCAGAGGCCGCGGCCAGCAGCGTCGGCGCGTCAGATGAGGGGGGCCTGGGTTCGGTCCTGACGGGGGCCTCGCGGCGCGGCGCGGCCGGTGGCGGCGCGATGACCGTGGCAACCGCTGCCGCAACCGGTACCGCCTCGACCGTGCGCACCTGCATTGCCGACACCACCAGGTCGGAGCGCCCGGCCGACGCGCCACCTGCGACGCCCTGCCACGCGGCGGCATGCATCAGCAGCACGAGGGACAGGGCGGTGAGCGGCGGCAGGATTCGCAAGGGGGCGGGGCGACGGGACGTCAAGTTGGGGGATGGGCGGTAGGTGGGGATCGTTCAGGCATCGACAATACGGCAAACCGCATACCTTCCCCGATCCTACGGACACCCGATGAAACTCGCCACCTACAAGGACGGCTCGCGCGACGGCCAGCTGGTCGTCGTCTCGCGCGACCTGAGCACCGCCCACTACGCCACCGGCATCGCCACCCGGCTGCAGCAAGTGCTGGACGACTGGAACTTCCTGTCGCCGCAGCTCGAAGACCTGTTCGTCACGCTGAACCACGGCAAGGCGCGCCATGCCTTCGCGTTCGATCCGAAGCAGTGTGCCGCGCCGCTGCCGCGCGCCTACCAGTGGGCCGACGGCTCGGCCTTCATCAACCACGTCGAGTTGGTGCGCAAGGCGCGCAACGCCGAGGTGCCGGAGAGCTTCTACACCGACCCGCTGATGTACCAGGGCGGCAGCGACGACTTCATCGGCGCCTGCGACGACATCGTCGTGCCGAGCGAGAAGATGGGCATCGACTTCGAGGCCGAGATCGCCGTCGTCACCGGCGACGTGGCGATGGGCACGACGCCCGAGCAGGCGCTGGAGGGCGTGCGGCTGCTGATGCTGGCCAACGACGTGTCGCTGCGCCACCTGATCCCGGCCGAGCTGGCCAAGGGCTTCGGCTTCTTCCAGAGCAAGCCGGCCACCGCGTTCAGCCCGGTCGCGGTGACGCCCGACGAGCTGGGCGGCGCGTGGAAGGGTGGCCGCGTGCACCTGCCGCTGCAGAGCACCTGGAACGGCAAGAAGGTCGGGCTGTGCGATGCCGGCGAGGAAATGACCTTCCACTTCGGGCAGTTGATCGCGCACATCTGCAAGACGCGCAACGTCCGCGCCGGCAGCATCGTCGGCAGCGGCACGGTCAGCAACAAGGACTGGTCGCGCGGCTACAGCTGCATCGCCGAGAAGCGCGCGATCGAGACCATCGAGACCGGCGAGCCGAAGACCGAGTTCATGCAGTTCGGCGACACGATCCGGATCGAGATGAAGGGGCCTGACGGGAATTCATTGTTCGGCGCGATCGACCAGCAGGTGCGACAGAGCGGCACTGCGCCCGAGGAGGCCTGACGGAGCCTCCAAAACCCGTTCGCCCTGAGCCTGTCGAAGGGTGTGGCCGAAGCGTGCGGACAGGGCTTCGACAGGCTCAGCCCGACCCTTCGACAAGCTCAGGGCGAACGGAATTCAGGCACTCAATGGTCGTAGACGCTGTCCAGCGACCGGAAGCCCTTGACCTCGATCGGGTTGCCCGACGGATCACGGAAGAACATCGTCCACTGCTCGCCCGGCTGGTTCTCGAAGCGCACGCCGGGAGGCAGCACGAATGCCGTACCCGCGGCCTGCAGCCGCGCCGCGAGCGCCTGCCAGTCGGGCAGCTCCAGCACGACGCCCAGGTGCGGCATCGGCACCAGGTGGGCGCCGACGCGGCCGGTGTTCGTGGTCGCGAACGGCTCGCCCCGATGCAGCGACAGCTGGTGGCCGAAGAAATCGAAATCGACCCAGGTGTCGGTGCTGCGGCCCTCGCGGCAACCGAGCACGCCGCCGTAGAAGCGGCGCGCGGCATCGAGGTCGGTGACGTGGAAGGCGAGGTGAAACAGGCTGCGCATGGTGCGAGAGATTGTGGCGCAGCTTGGCTACAGTCGCAGGCATGACGCCTTCCCTCTCCGCTCTCGCGCGCCGGCTGCTCGCCGCCCTCCCGTTGCTGTGGTTCGCCGCCACCGCACCCGCGCAAGAGGCGGGCGCGGCCTGCGCGCAGCAGGCCGCCGCGCAGGCGGCGCGTGCGCTGAAGGCGCAGTCCGAGCCCGGCGGCTCGCGCGACCGCGGCTTCCTGTGGCGCGTCAGCAAAGGCGGCCATGACTCGTGGCTGTACGGCACGATGCACGTCGCGCGACCCGACTGGGTGATTCCGGGGCCGGCCGTCGCGGCCGCGCTGCGCGAAAGCCAGCGCATCGCGCTCGAACTCGACATCACCGATGCCGACATCGCACGCCGGCTCGGCGCGGCGCAGGCGCCCGGCGGCGGCGAGCCGCTGCCCGAGGCGCTGGAGCAGCGGCTGCAGGGCCAGGCGCGCGCCGCCTGCATCCCCGACGCGATCAGCCAGTCGCTGAGCCCGGTGCTGCTGGCGCTGAACCTGGCCGTCACGGCCGGCCGCGCCGACGGGCTGGACCCGGCCTACGGCATCGACGCCTTCATCGCGCTGCTCGGGCACCAGCTCGGCAAGCAGGTCGATTCGCTCGAGACGCCGGAGATGCAGCTCGAGATGCTGACCGGCGGCACGCCGGAGGAACGCGTCGAGATGATCGACCGCACGCTGGCCGAGCTGGAGAAAGGCCAGACGCGGCGCATGCTGAAGCGCATCGCCGACGTGTGGTCGGGCAGCAAGCTCGACGAGCTGGAGCGCTACGCGAGCTGGTGCGATTGCATGAAGACCGCCGACGACCGGCGCGACATGAAGCGCATGCTCGACGAGCGCAACCCGGCGATGGCCGAGCAGGTCGCGGCCTGGCACGACGGCGGCGAACGGGTGTTCGCCGCCGTCGGCAGCCTGCACATGATCGGGCCCCAGGGCCTCCCGGCCCTGATGAAGGCCCGCGGCTACCGCGTGGAACGCATCGTCTTCAAACACTAGCGATCAAGCGGCCGCCGCGGAACCGGCTTTGCCGGGCCGCTGGCGGCGCCCCCTTGAGGGGGAGGCGCCGCAGGCGCTTCGGGGGTGGGTCAGTTCACGCCCAACGTGTACTTGCCGTTGGTGGCACCGGTGCCGCCGCTGTAGTACAGCACGCGCACGTAGTACGTCGCCGAGGCACCGCTGTTGGTCACCGTCACCGCGTCGACCTGGCCCGTGCCCTTCTCGCTCAGGCCCACCTGCGTGCCACTGCTGTTGTAGACGTAGAGGTCATAGTCGGAGCTGCTGTTCGGCGTCAGCGTCGCCGTCAGCGACGTGCCGCTGGCCACCGTCACGCTGAAGTAGTCGGTGTCGCTGCTGCTGCCGGCGGTACCGGCGATCGTCGTGCCCTTGGTCACCGCCTGCGCCGTGGCGCGGGTGTTGTTGGACTCCACCTCCGGCGTCGTCGTCGGCGGTGTGACGCCGCCGCCCGCCGCATCCACCGCCGCATTGGCATCCACCAAACCTGCTCCGCACTGCGAGCAGGTGGCAGGGAAGGCCCGCGACGACGACTTCAGCAGCGTCTCCACCTGGTCCGGCGTCAACGACGGATTCTTCGACAGCATCAGCGCCACCACGCCCACCACGTGCGGCGTCGCCATCGACGTCCCCTGGTAGTAGGCGAAGCTGTCCGCGCCCGGCGTCGTGGCACCGTTGTTCAGCGTCGACAGGATGCCGTTCGCCGAACTCGTGCGCACGTCGCCGCCCGGGGCCGCCACGTCGACGAGGGCGCCGAAGTTCGAGTAGTACGCGCGCCCACCGCTGCGGTTCGTGGCCGCCACGGTGATCACGCCGCTGCAACTCGCCGGCGAGTAGCCGGAGGCGTTGGCATTGCTGTTGCCGGCCGCCACCACCACCACCGTCCCGCGGCTGCGGGCCGAGGTGATGGCGTTCTGCGACGTGGTGTCGCAGGCCCCGGGTCCCCCCAGCGACATGTTGATCACGCGCGCCGGGTTGGCATTGGCCGGCACGCCGCTCACCGTGCCGCCCGAGGCCCAGATGATGGCCGCCGCGATGTCCGAGGTGTAGCCACCGCACTTGCCGAGCACGCGCGCCGGCACGACCTTGGCGTTGAACGCCACGCCGGCCACGCCGCTGCCGTTGTTGGTGACCGCCGCGATGGTGCCGGCCACGTGCGTGCCGTGCCAGCTGCTCGATTCGGCCGCGACGCCGGCACCGCATTCGCCGGCGGTGATCCAGTCGCCGGGATCCTTGGGATCGCTGTCGCGCCCGCCGCCGTCGTTGGCGGTGGCGGTGTCGGCGATGAAGTCGTAGCCGGGCAGGATGTTCGCCGCCAGGTCGGCGTGCGGCCGGTAGCCGGTGTCGATCACCGACACCACGACGCCGGTGCCGGTGGACTTGTCCCACGCGGCCGGCAGGTTCAGGCCGGCCGTGGCCTCGAAGTACTGCCATTGCTGGCCGTACTGCGTGTCGTTCGGCGTGAACAGCGCATGCAGGATGCGGTCGGGCTCGGCGTACTCGACGTTCGGGTCCGAGGCCGCGATGTCACGTGCGATCTGCGCGACGTCGGCCTGCGGCAGGCGGCGGTCGAACTTCATCACGTGGGTGTCGAACGCGCCGACGCGCAACAGCTGCATCTGCACACCGGCCCGCAGCGCGACATCCTGGGCGCTGCGGTGCAGCACGCTGCGTTCGGTGGTGGAGGCGGTGGAAGCAGCGCCGGCTGCGCCGCTGCGGTACTTGATGATCAGCCGGTCGGTGGGGGTTGCCACGTCGGCCTGGGGTACTGCGGTGACGCTCTGGGCCGCCGCTGCTGCCGACAGGACGCCGGCATGGACCGGGAGCGCGGTGGCGCCCGTCAGGACCAGCAGGGCTGACAACACCCCGCGCAGAGAGTTTCGATGCATGGATCGCTTTGTCATGTTCATCCCTTGTGAGGTTGGAAGCAAACGCGCCGACAGTCAGCGGCGCACCCCCAGCGTCGGGCACAAGCGGGGGTCGCGTCAACGCCGCTCGTCCCTCACCTGCAAGAGTTTTCAGGTGTAGGGGTGCTAGGGGTTGCGCGTGTGTGCGACCCGTGCAAGGCGTGCACAATCGACTGTCCAAAAGACGACAGCTGCTTACAAGGAGACACCATGGCCGAGGCCCCGAACTTCACGAAGCTGGTGCCCGGTTTCGATTTCCTGCAGGGCCTCGTGAAGAACGCCGGCGCGGCGCTTCCGAACATCGGCCAGTGGGTCGCACCGACGCTGAACCCCGAGGAACTCGAGAAGCGCATCGAGGAGCTGCGCACCGTGCAGTTCTGGCTCGAGCAGAACGCCCGCATGCTGGGCGCGACCATCCAGGCGCTCGAGGTGCAGCGCATGACGCTGTCGACGCTGAAGACGATGAACGTGCAGATGGAAGACCTGCGCGATTCGCTGACCGCGCGGCCGGCTGCGGCACCCGAGTCCGAGCCGGCGCGCAAGCCCGCGGCGAAGGCCGCCACGGCCGCGGCGGACCCCGCCCCCGTCGACCCGATGCAATGGTGGGGCGCGCTGACCAAGCAGTTCACCGAACTCGCCGCCACCGCGATGAAGGACAGCGCCTCCGATGCGGCGCGCAACCTGGCCGGCGCGCTGGTCAAGCAATCGGTCGATGCCGCGGGGCAGACGCTGAAACGCGCCGCGACGATGCCGGGCCAGATGGCGGTCAAGACCGCAAAGGCGGCTGCCGGCGTGGCCGCCAAGACGGTGGCGAAATCGACCGCGAGGTCCGCTGCCAAATCGGCCGCCAAATCGGCCGCTGCCCGCAAGCGCGCCGCGCCGCGGCCGTGAGGAGCGTGCCGCGATGAAGCTGTTCGCCCACGCCCATGCGACCCATCCCGACTGGCGCATGGCGCTCGCGCTGTCGGCGGCGCAGATCGATGCGCAGCGCGCCGATCCCGGTGGCGCGCACATCAGCGAACCGACGCTCGGCTGGGTCTACCTGAGCGACCACTACGCGCCGCATGCCGCCGAGCTGCTGGCCGAGCTGCGCCAGCGCTGGCCGGGCGCGGCCTGGGTCGGCGCGGTCGGCGTGGGCATCGCGGCCAACGGCGTCGAGTACTTCGACGAGCCGGCCCTCGCGTTGATGCTGTCGGACCTGCCGCGCGATCAGTTCCGCGTGTTCTCGGGTGCTGCGCCATTGAGCGTCGGCACCGCCGGCTTCGCGGCCAGCACCGCGCTCGTGCATGCCGACCCGGCCGCCACCGACCTGGCCGAGCTGATCGCCGAGATGAGCGACCGCACCGCCACCGGCTACCTGTTTGGCGGGCTCGCGTCGGCCCGCACGCAGGCACTGCACATCGCCGACGGCGTGTTCGACGGCGGCCTTTCCGGCGTCGCGTTCAGCCGCGAGGTGACCCTGGTGTCGCGCGTGACGCAGGGCTGCCAGCCGGTCGGCCCGGCGCGCCGCATCACGCAGGGCGAGCGCAACGTGGTCGCGCAGCTCGACGGCGAGCCGGCGCTCGACTGCCTGCTGCGCGACCTGGGGATCGACGGCGACGAGCCGCGCGAGGCGCTGCCGCGGCTGCGCCAGACGCTGGTCGGCCTGAGCGACCCGCGCGACGACCTGATGGCGCGGCCCGGCCAGTTCGGCACCGACACGCGGGTGCGCCACCTGGTCGGCATCGACCCGCAGCAGCGCGGCGTCGCGGTCAGCGACCAGGTCGAAGCCGGCATGCACCTGGCGTTCTGCACCCGCAGCACCGAGGCGGCGCGGCGCGACCTGGTGCGCATCTGCAGCGAGATCCGCGAAGAGCTGGAGCCCGAGACGATGCCGCGCGAGACCGCGCTCGCGCTGCAGCAGGGCGCCGACGGCAGCTCGACGCCGCACGCGGCGCGCCGCATCGCGGGTGCGGTCTACGTGAGCTGCGCCGGCCGCGGCGGCCCGCATTTCGGCGCGCCGTCGGCCGAACTGGCGATCGTGCGGCGCGCGCTCGGCGACGTGCCGCTGGTCGGCTTCTTCGCGGCCGGCGAGATCGCGCGCCATCACCTGTACGGCTACACCGGCGTGCTCACGGTGTTCACGACCTCGGCATGAGCCTGCATGCCGCGGCCACGCTGCGCGGCGAGCGCGTCGCGCTGCGCCCCTGGCGCGACGACGACCTCGCGCCGTTCGCCGAGATGAATGCCGATGCCGAGGTGATGCGGCACTTCCAGGCTCCGCTGACGCGCGAACAGAGCGATGCCCTCGCGCGGCGTGCACGCCTGCACGTCGAGCAGTTCGGGTACGGACTGTGGGCACTCGAGGTCCCCGGCCGGTCATTCGCCGGCTTCGTCGGTCTCGCCCGGGTGCCGTTCGAACTGCCGCTGCCGGGCTTCGCGAAAGACCCGCACGAGATCGGCTGGCGGCTGACCCGGGCGGCGTGGGGACGAGGCTTCGCGAGCGAGGCGGCCCGGCTGGCACTGCAGCACGCGTGGGATGCGTTGCGGCTGCCGCACGTCGTCTCTTTCACCGCGCAGGCCAACCGGGCGTCGCAGGCGGTGATGCAGCGCATCGGCATGACGCCGCGCGGCGAGTTCGAGCATCCCCGCATCCCGCAGGGCCAGCCGCTGTGCCCGCATGTGCTGTACGCGATCGATGCGCCCTGAGCACGCGCTACAGTCGCAGGCTCGATGAACAGGCCGATGTCGGAGACCTGAGCTTGTGAATGCCCCCCTGCCTGCGGCTGCCCTCCCGAGCGCCGACGAACGCACCCAACGCCGAGCACAGGTCGTCGCCGAACTGGCGCCGCTGCTGCCACCGCATGCGCTGCTGTCGCGCGGCGAAGACACCGTGCCCTACGAATGCGACGGCCTCACCGCCTACCGCCAGCAGCCGCTGGTGGTGGTGCTGCCCGAGACCGAGGACCAGGTGGCCGCGGTGCTGCGCGCCTGCGACCGGCTCGGCGTGCCGGTGGTCGCGCGCGGTGCCGGCACCGGGCTGAGCGGCGGCGCGCTGCCGCATGCGCTCGGCGTCACGCTGAGCCTGGCCAAGTTCAACCGCATCCTGAAGGTCGACGTGCTGGCCCGCACCGCCACCGTGCAGTGCGGCGTGCGCAACCTCGCGATCAGCGAGGCCGCGGCGCCCTACGGCCTGTACTACGCACCCGACCCGAGCAGCCAGATCGCCTGCACGATCGGCGGCAACGTGGCCGAGAACTCCGGCGGCGTGCACTGCCTGAAGTACGGGCTGACGATCCACAACGTGCTGCGCGTGCGCGGCTACACCGGGCAGGGCGAGGCGGTGGAGTTCGGCTCCGAGGCGCTCGACGCCGCCGGGCTCGACCTGATGTCGGTGCTGGTGGGCAGCGAGGGCATGCTCGCGGTCATCACCGAGGTCACCGTGAAGCTGGTGCCCAAGCCGCTGCTCGCGCGCTGCATCATGGCCAGCTTCGACGACATCCGGCAGGCCGGCGATGCGGTCGCCAACGTGATCGCCGCCGGCATCATCCCGGCCGGGCTCGAGATGATGGACAAGCCGATGACGGCCGCCGTCGAGGATTTCGTGCATGCCGGCTACGACCTGAACGCGCAGGCCATCCTGCTGTGCGAAAGCGACGGCACGCCGGAAGAGGTGGCCGAGGAGATCGGCCGCATGCTCGACGTGCTGGCCGGCAGCGGCGCGTCGCGCATGGAGGTCAGCAAGGACGAGGCGCAGCGGCTGCGCTTCTGGAGCGGGCGCAAGAACGCCTTCCCGGCGAGCGGGCGCATCAGCCCGGACTACATGTGCATGGATTCGACGATCCCGCGCAAGCGGCTTGCCGACATCCTGCTGGCGATCGGCGAGATGGAGAAGAAATACGGGCTGCGCTGCGCCAACGTGTTCCATGCCGGCGACGGCAACCTGCACCCGCTGATCCTGTTCGATGCGAACGACCCCGACCAGTTGCACCGCTGCGAGCTGTTCGGTGCCGACATCCTCGAGACCAGCGTCGCGATGGGCGGCTCGGTGACCGGCGAGCATGGCGTCGGCGTCGAGAAGCTGTCGTCGATGTGCGTGCAGTTCTCCGACGCCGAGCGCGAGCAGATGCTGGCCGTCAAGCACGCCTTCGACCCGGCCGGGCTGCTGAACCCCGGCAAGGTGATCCCGACGCTGGTGCGCTGCGCGGAGTACGGGCGCATGCACGTGAAGCGCGGCCTGCTGCCGTTCGCCGACATTCCACGCTTCTGATGATCAACGACCCCGCGCTCCAGATCCTGATCGACAAGGTCGAAGCCGCCCGCGCCGCCGGTGCGCCACTGCGCATCCGCGGCGGCGGCACCAAGGACTTCTACGGCGAGCCGCCGCAGGGCGAGATCCTCGACACCACGGTGCTCGAAGGCATCTCCAGCTACGAGCCGACCGAGCTGGTCGTCACCGCGCGCTGCGGCACCTCGCTCGCGACGCTCGAGGCGGCGCTCGCCGAGAAGAACCAGTACCTGCCGTTCGAGCCGCCCCACTTCGGCCCCGGCGCCACGGTCGGCGGCATGGTGGCCGCCGGCCTCTCGGGCCCGCCGCGCGCGGCGGTCGGCGCGGTGCGCGACTACGTGCTCGGCGCGACGCTGCTGAACGGCCGCGCCGAGGTGCTCAGCTTCGGCGGCCAGGTGATGAAGAACGTCGCCGGCTACGACGTCTCGCGGCTGCTGGCCGGCTCGCTCGGCACGCTCGGCGTGATCCTCGAGGTCTCGCTGAAGGTGTTGCCGCTGGCGCCGGCCACCGCCACCGTGCGCTTCGAGCTGGCGCAGATCAGCGCGATGCAGAAGATCAACGAATGGAGCGGCCTGCCACTGCCGATCAACGCCAGCGCCTGGTGGGACGGCATGCTCGTGGTGCGGCTGCGCGGCGCGCTGGCGGCGGTGCAGTCGGCGCTGGCCGCGCTCGGCGGCGACGTGATCGAGCCGACGCAGGCCAGCACGTTCTGGCGCGGCCTGCGCAACCAGACCGACGAGTACTTCGTGAAGGCACGCCACGCGGTGGAGCACGGCGGCGCGCTGTGGCGCTTGTCGGTGCCGCCGACCGCGCCGCCGCTCGGCGTGTCGGGCGAGCAGCTGATCGAATGGGGCGGCGCGCAGCGCTGGCTGTGCACCGCGGCGCCGGCCGCCTCGGTGCGCGACGCGGCCACGCTGGTCGGCGGGCATGCCACGCTGTTCATGTCGAACGACAAGTCGGCCGGTGCGTTCGCGCCGCTGCGCACGCCGCTCGACCGCATCCACCGCGAGCTGAAGAAATCCTTCGACCCCGCGGGACTGTTCAATCCCGGCCGGCTCTACCCCGGCCTCTGATCCACGCCGTACACCGATGCAAACCAGGCTGTCTTCCGAGTTCAAGGGAACGCCCGACGGCGACGCCGCCGAGGCGATCCTGCGCAAGTGCGTGCACTGCGGCTTCTGCACCGCGACCTGCCCGACCTACCAGCTGCTCGGCGACGAACTCGACGGCCCGCGCGGCCGCATCTACCTGATGAAGCAGGTGCTCGAAGGCGAGCCGGTCACGCGCAGCACGCAGCAGCACCTGGACCGCTGCCTGACCTGCCGCAACTGCGAGAGCACCTGCCCGTCGGGCGTGCAGTACGGCGAGCTGGTCGAGATCGGCCGCAAGCTGGTCGACGCGCGCGTCGAGCGCCCGCGCGGCGAACGCGCGGTGCGCTGGCTGCTGAAGGAGGGGCTGACCTCGCCGCTGTTCGCGCCGGCGCTGAAGCTCGGCCAAGCGGTGCGGCCGCTGCTGCCGGCCACGCTGCGCAACAAGGTGCCGCCGCGCGCCGCTGCGTCGGCGCACCGCTGGCCGACGCGCCAGCACCCGCGCAAGATGCTGCTGCTGATGGGCTGCGTGCAGCCGGCGATGGCGCCCAACATCAACAGCGCGACCGCGCGCGTGCTCGATGCCGCCGGCATCCAGACGGTGGTGGCCGACGAGGCCGGCTGCTGCGGCGCGATCCGCACGCACCTGGGCGACATCGACGGCGGGCTCGACGACATGCGCCGCAACATCGACGCCTGGTGGCCGCTGGTGCTGTCGAACCAGGTCGAGGCGATCGTGATGAACGCGTCCGGCTGCGGCGTCACCGTGAAGGACTACGGCCATGCGCTGGCGCGCGACCCGGCCTATGCCGAGAAGGCGCAACGCATCGCCGATCTGACCTGCGACCTCAGCGAGCTGCTGCCCGAGCTGGTGCCGCGGCTGAAGCCGCGCATGAAGCTGCGGGACGGCAAGGCGGGGGTGCGCTCGCTGGCCTTCCACCCGCCGTGCACGCTGCAGCACGGCCAGCAGCTGCGCGGCGGGGTCGAGACGCACCTGACGACGCTCGGCTTCGAGGTGCGCGTCGCGGCGGTCGAGAGCCATTTGTGTTGCGGCTCGGCGGGCACGTACTCGGTGCTGCAGCCCGAGCTGGCCTACCAGTTGCGCGACCGCAAGATCGGCCACCTCGACGCGCTGCAGCCGCAGGCCATCGTGTCGGCGAATGTCGGCTGCATCCAGCACCTGCAGAGCGGCACCGCGATCCCGGTGCGGCACTGGGTGGAAGTACTCGACGAGGCCCTTGCAGCCTGACCCACAGAAACGGACGGATTTGTCCGACATCGAACGCGGCTGCGTCCGACAGACCTGCCCCGGTCCGACACCGACACTGTATTCACCGCAGCGCACACCGCGCTGCCTTGAACAAGGAGTTCAGTGATGAACAAGGACCAAGTCAAGGGACGTGTCGAGGACGTCAAAGGGAAGATCAAGGAAGGCGCCGGCAAGGTCGTGGGCAATGACCGCCTGCGCTCCGAAGGCGTCGCCGACCAGATGGCCGGCAAGTCGCAAGCCGCCTACGGCGATGCGAAGAAGAAGGTCGCCGACGTCGCGAAGGACCTCGGCAAGGACATTGACAGGTGATCGCGACTGATTGCGAGTGATCACACCGGCCCGGGCCGCGCAGGGCGCGACCGGGCTGTTTCAACTTCAATGCCGACGAATCATGAACATCGAAACCCTGCAAGCCGCGGAGCGCGTGAGCGCCTGGTACCGCAACCGCCGTGCCGTCACGGCCGCGCATGCCCATCCTGCCGCGTTGCCGATCACGCATTCCATCCCGTGCGCCGATGCGCGCGCCGCCAACGACGCACCGATCGCCGACAGCCATCGGCCGCGGCCGACCTCCCCTCTCAGGGATGCAGCTCCGAGGTGAGTTCGCTGGGCGCAGGCGCCGCCTTGCTGCGCAGCGCCCACGACACGCCGGCGATCAGCAGCGCCACGCCGGCCAGCGTCTCGGCGTGCGGCCAGCTGCGGCGCAGCACGAAGGCATAGGCCAGCGCTGACAAGGTCTCGAACACGATCAGCTGGCCCGCCAGCGCGGTCGGCAACCGCTGGCTCGCTTCGTTCCAGCACAGCGTGCCCAGCCAGGACGCGAACAACCCGATCGCGAACATCAAGCCGATGAAGTCGCCGGGGCGCGGGCCGAACGGCATCGCGAACGCATTCCCCTGAACCACCATCCACGCCCAGGTGCCGGCATAGCCGACGGCGGCCAGCGGCAGCGTCGCGAGGCCTTGCGCGGTGGCCCAGCTGCGCGGGCTGCGGTGCGGGTGGGCACGCAGCCAGTCGGCATTGCGCAGCGGGTACCAGGTCCAGCACACGACGGCGCCGAGCGCGAGCGCCGCGCCCCACGCATAGCGCGCGAGGTCGGCCTGCGGGTCGGCGCGCAACTGCGTGATCTCGACATGGTTGACGAGCCCGATGCCGGCGCCGATCAGCAGCAGCGACGGCAGCAGCCGTGCCCACGCGATCGGCGCGCCGCCGGCCGCGCTGCCGCGCAGGTTGGCGCTGACCGCGATGACGACCGGCAGCGTGCCGATGATCATCGTCGGCAGCGGCCCGCCGGCGCGCTGGATCGCGCTCGCGAGGAACAGGTAGTAGACGACGTTGCCGACGGCGGCGAGCTTCAGCGCCTCGATCCAGTCGGCGCGGGTCAGCTGCGACAGCCGCGCGCGGTCGAGCCAGCCGAGCGGCAGCGCGATCAGCCCGAACGCCAGGTAGCGGCCGAAGGACTGCAGCGTGGCCGGGTACTCCGGCAGCATCAGCGGGCCGACGAACACCAGGCCCCACATCAGGCCGGCGGCGAGGGCGAACAGGGTTCCGGTGAGCAGGGCGGGGCGCGTCGTCATCGGCGCAGTGTCGCGCCTCGGCGGTCGCCGGTCTTGTACGAGATTGCCGTCCGGTGAGGCTCAGGGCGCCCGCGCCGGGACGCGCGACGACAGCGGCGGGGGGTGGTACTCCGGCCGGATCTTGCAGCCGCTGCCGAAGCGTGCCTCGTTCGCCGCGCACAGCTTCGCGACGCCCTCGGGCGACGGCCGCTCGCCGTCGTCGACCCAGCGCAGCAGCGCCGTCATCAGCGCCGGGTACTCCGGGTCGCCCAGGTAGCTGTGGTCGGCCTCGTCGCTGAAGGTCTGCACCAGCCACGACGATGCACTGGCCGCGTCGACGATCTCACGGTAGGCGCTCTCCAGCTCGACGAAGGCGGTCGGGTCGTGGATCGCGTGCAGCGTCAGCACCGGCAGCTTCAACCGGCCGGTCGGGCGGCTGTCGGCCGCCAGCGCGGCCACCGCCTGCGGGTCGGCGGCGTAGCGCAGCACCTGCTTGTTCAGCGCGGCATCGTCGCCCGAGCCGCTGTAGACCACCTTCGCGTTGTCGAACGGGTTGCGGCCGCCCAGGCGCTTCTGCGTCAGGTCCTGGAACAGCCAGGTGCTCCATTGCAGGTGGCTGAGCAGCGTGCGCTCGGGGATGTGCACCACCGACAGGATGGTGTGCAGGCGCGCCGCCTGCTCGGGCGTGCGCTGCGCGGCCGGCAGGCCGACGCCGGTGCAGTCCTTCACGCGCTCGGCCAGCTCGGCGCGCGTCAGCTTGGCGTCCGGCGGCAGGCCCTGCCACAGCGGGTAGGCCGGCTCGTCGGGCTTCGGGTGGTTGTGGCAGACCTGCTGGTAGACCACCCGCAGGTCGAGCCGGAATTCATAGGCGTTGTTGCCGCCGCCCAGCACGCCGCTGGTCAGCAGCACGCCGTCGTAGGCCGGCGGGCCGACCAGCTCGGCCGCCTTGGCCGCGACGCCGGCGCCATAGCTCTGCCCGTGCAGCACGGTGCGGCGCGGCTTGCCGAAGCGCTCGACGAACAGCTGGCGCAGCCGCTCGGTGTCTTCGGCGGCCATCGTGACGCCGTAGCCGCCGCGCCGGTAGGTCGAACCGGCCCAGGCGTAGCCGGCCTTCACCATCACGGCCCAGCGCTGCAGGTCTTCGGCGCCGCGCGCGAGCGTCGGCGTGCCGACCTCCGGCCCGCCGTGCGCATGCACGACCAGCACCTTGTTCCAGTCCGCGGGGATTGCGATCCAGTACAGCGCGCCCTCGGCATCGCGGCCGTTGTAGCAGCGCGCGTCGGACGCGACGCCTTCGGGGCAGGGCGCCGACTGCGGCTCGGCCTTCGGTTCGGCATGCGGGGCCGAAGCCGCCACAGCCAGCATCGCAGCCAGGGCCCAGGCCCGCCAGGGCCCCGAGGCGTTCTTCTTCATCAGTTCTTGATCCCGAGTTGGTAGACCGCACCCGTGCCGGTTGACAGGTAACCCAGCACGCCGGCATTGAACACGAAGTTGCCCGCGGCGGCACCACTGCTCTGCGCGACGCCCAGCACCGGCGCATCGTAGGCCAGCGTGCCGGCGTTGCCACCCAGCGTGAGGCTCGTGCCCGACACCACCGCATCGGCCTTGCTGCCATCGCTCGCGGCGAGCGCGAAGTGCCCGTCGGCGCTGCCGGCGGCCAGCGGCGTCTGCGGCGCATACAGCCGCAGGCCGTGCGCACCCGACGGATCGCGCACCAGGAACAGCGGCACCGTGGTCGCGCCGACCTGGCCGAACACGACCGAGCCCGACAGCGTGCCGCCGGTGGTGGTGGCACCGCCGGTCGGCGAGGTGGTGAACACGTCGAAGGCGTTGCGCGTCGCGTTGTAGGTGACGTAGCCCTTCGCGGTCGACGTGCAGGCGGCGTCGTAGGTCATGAAGCGGCCGCTCGCCGGGTCCTGGCAGTGCTGGAAGGTGCCGGCATTGCGCACCCGCGACGACGCGGCGTAGGCGCTGGCGACGCCATCGGCGCCGTACTGCACGCCGGTCACGTCGAAGATGTTGGCGACCGGGTTGAACACCGCCGGCGTCGCGCCGTTCTGGAAGGTGTTCTGGAACGCCACCAGGCCGATGGACGTGCTGCCGGTCGGCGCCGCGACGCCGCCCTGCAGCAGCCCGCCGGTGCCGAACGTGAAGTCGGCCCCGTTCTCGCCGCTTGCGAACACGCAGTTGCCGCGTGGCAGCAGCGCACCGCTGCGCTGCGTGCTGGCCGCGCGCTGCCCGCTGGCGTCGATCGTGATGGTGTAGCCCATCGTCGCCGGGTCGAGCGCGACGCTCAGTTCCTCGCCGAACAGGTTGCCGCCCTTGTAGGTGGTGGCGGAGGCCGGCAGGTTCGGGCAGGCCAGCGGATCGGCCGTTTCCTGCACGCAGCTGTAGTTGGACGCGGCATCCACGCTGCCGCTGCCCTTGTACTTCGGCCACGCCGGGAAGCGGCACAGCGGGCGCGTGCGGCCGGCGGTCGCGGCGACGCTGTCGGTCACGATGGCGGTCTCCGGCGCCACGCCCTTCTCGACCCAGGTCTCCAGCGCGGCCAGCGAATCCCAGCTCGGAATGAACACGCCGGTGCCGTGGCCCATGCCCGGCACGGTGTAGAAGCGGATGCCCTGCTCGGTGGCCGCGTCGCCGACGGTGCTCTTCACGCGGCCGTAGTACTCGATCGTCGAGTTGTTGCTGATCACCTCGTCGGCCAGGCCGTGCAGCAGGATCAGCCGACCGCCGTGCGCGAGGAACGGCGAGAGATCCGGATCGAGCGCGTCGGTGAGCGCCGAGACCGCCGCGATGCGCGTCGCCCACGCGCCGCCCGTGACCGGGTCCAGCGTCAGCGTGTCGAAGCCGGCATCGCGGGTGACGAAGTACTTGGCCCACTGGTCGCCGGTCACGAAGACGTTGGCATCGGCGGTGCTGGCCGGGTTGCCCGGCACCGGGCGCGTACCGAGGTCGCGCGAGGTATAGGGGCCGGCCACCAGCGTGCCTTCGAGGATGTTGTAGCCGCCGGCGCGCGTGGTGTTGGCGGCCAGCGTGTAGCCGCTGAATTCGAGCGGCGACTCGATCGTGCGGATGGTGGTGAGCTGCGCATCGGACAGGCAGGTGTCGCCAGTGTCGATGCCGCCGGCACAACGCAGCGTCGCGAGGATCTGCGGGTTCAGCCGGCGGCAGCTCTCGACGTTGCTGACGATGCCATCGGTGGCGCCATCGAGCTTGTCGCACGCGGACAGCACGGTCTTCTGCACCAGCAGCGTCTTCGCCAGGTTGACCCAGCCGGCGCCACCGTTCGCGTACAGCGCACGGCCGACGGCCACGTTCGACAGCCGCGTGCCGCTGTAGTTGAGCGCCGGCTCGTTGGCGACCACGCCGTCGTAGTCGGCTGGCCAGCGCTGGATGTGCAGCAGCGCATCGCGGCCGCCGGTCGAGGTGCCGAGGAAGTAGGCCTTCTCGGGCGCACTGCCGTAGCGCGTCTTCACCAGCAGCATCGCGACGTCGTGCGTCTTTTTCAGCGACTGGCCGCCGTAGTTGGCAAGCGCCTCGTCGTTGGCGGCGAACGTGCCGTCGGTGATGCTGCTGCTCTGGTGGCCGCCGTCGTCGCCGAAGGTCGCGTAGCCGAGCGCGAGCGGCGCAGACTTGCCGGCGGGGCCGAAGCGCAGCGGCTCGGTGCCGTCGATCAGCGTGCCGTTGAAGCCGCCGCCGCCGAAGTGGATGGCCTTGTGGTTCCACTGCTCCGGCAGGTTGACGGCAAAGGTGATCGCCGGCGCCGTCGGGTCGACCGGCAGGATGCTGCCGCGCACGCGGCAGTAGTCGCCGCGCGAGTTGCCGGCGTCGGTGGCCGCGACCGGCGTCGCGCTGGTCACGCTGGCGCCCTGCGTCGGCAGGCCGATCTGCGCCGCGGTGATCTGCAGGCCGGCAAGGGCTGCGCACGAGGTGCCGGTCGCGACCGGCGGAGTGTCGGACGGCGGCGTGCCGTCATCGCCACCGCCGCCGCAAGCGGCGAGCAGCGCGGACAGCGCGAGGGTGGAAAGGAAGGGACGGATGCGTTGCATGACGCGTCCATCCATGCGGCGGCCTGGGCCCATGGTCTTGTCTCCGGTCTGAGGCCTCGAGGGCCTTCTGTTGAACAGCGCCGCGACGATAGGGGCGAGCCTGATCTGCGGTCAAATAAAATAAGCAGGCCATTCCGATACGAAAAAAATATGGAGACGACGACATGGAGATGAGACAGCTCCGCTATTTCGCGGCCGTCGCGCAGACCGGCCACATGACGCGCGCGGCCGAGCTGCTGGGCATCCAGCAACCGCCGCTGAGCCAGCAGATCCACACGCTGGAACGCGAGCTCGGCATGTCGCTGTTCCGGCGCCATCCGCGCGGCATGGCGCTGACCGACGCGGGTCGGCAGTTCCAGGTCGAGGCCACGCGGCTGCTGCAGGGCATGGAGGCGATGTCGCAGCGCATGGCGCGCGTCGCGCAGGGGCAGGAGGGGTCGCTGGCCATCGGCTTCACCAGCTCGGCGGCGGCGCACCGCTTCATGCCCGAGGTGCTGCGGGCCTTCCGGCGCCTGCACCCGAAGGTCGAGCTGCAACTGCGCGAGGAGAACGCCGCCGAGCTGACCGAGGCGCTGTCGGCCGGCCGATTGCATTGCGCATTGCTGCGGGTGCCGGTCGCGCGGCCCGAGGGCCTGCACTTCGAGACGCTGCTGCGCGAGCCGGTGATGGCCGCGATGCCGAGCGACCATGCGTTCGCGGCGGCGGCCAGGCGGGTTGGTGTGACCGCCAGGCCGCTGACGCTCGCGCAGCTGTGCTCCGAAGGGCTGATCCTGGTGCGCCGGCCGGGTGCGCCGGGGCTGTACGCGGAGCTGCTCGCGCTGTGCCATTCGAAGGGCCTGCGGCCGCGCATCGTCGCCGAGGTCGATCGCATGATGACGAACCTGAACCTGGTGGCCGCCGGCGCGGGGCTGTCGGTGGTGCCAGCGTCGATGACCGGCGCGCACCCGCATGCGATCGCCTACCGCCGGCTGGCCGGCAGCGGGCCGCTCGATGCGCCGCTGACGCTGGTGTCGCGCAGCGATGAAGACAACCTGCCGGCGCAGCGCTTCGCGGCCTTGGCGCGCGAGCTGGCATCGAAGCAGGGGAAGGCATGAACGCGACGCGTCGACAGATCGTTCGCGCGGCGCTGGCGTGGCCGGCCTTCGGTGTGGCCGCGGCACCGGCAGCGCCCTGGCCGAGCCGGCCGGTGCACCTGATCGTGGTCTACCCGCCGGGCGGCGTCAGCGACGCGATGGCGCGCACGCTGGCCGAGCCGCTCGCGCAGGCGCTGGGCGTGCCGGTGGTCGTCGAGAACCGTGGCGGGGCCGGCGGGGCGCTCGGCATGGAGGTGCTGTCACGCGCTGCGCCCGATGGCTGCACGCTCGCGTTCTCGGCCGTCTCGCCGCTGACGCTGCAGCCGCTGCTGGCCGGTGGCCCGCGCGACCTGCTGGGCAGCGTGGTGCCGGTGGCCGGCGTGATGAACACGCCGGTGCTGGTGGCGGGCACGCCGGCGTTCAGCGGCCAGAGTTTTGCGGACCTGATCGCGCAGGCGCGCGCGCATCCGGGGGCGGTGCGCTGGGCCACGTCGGGCATCGCGACCAGCGGGCACATGGTGCTCGCGCAGACACGGCTGCAAAGCGGCGTCGACATCACGCACGTGCCCTACCAGGGCGGCGGGCCGCAGATCAACGATGCGCTCGGCGGGCAGTTCGAGGTGTTGTCGACCAATGTCGCGGCAGCGCAGTTGCAGCTGTTGGCGGCGGGGCGGCTGAAGGCGCTGGCGGTCGGCGCGCCGACGCGGCTGGAGGCGCTGCCGCAGGTGCCGACGCTGGCGGAGCTGGGGTATCCGCAGGCCAACATCGGCTCGCTGTTCGGGCTGTTCGCGCCGGCTGGCACGCCGGCGGCGGTGGTGACGCGGCTGAATGCCGAGATCGGGCGGCTGCTCGCGAGCGATGCGGTGGCGTCGCGGCTGCGTGAATCGCACAACCTGCCGGCGGGTGGGACGCAGCAGGATTTCGCGCAGCAGATCGCGGCGGAGCGGCGGCGCAATCAGGTGCTGGTCAAGCGGTCGGGGGGCTTGCTGGACTGAGGCCGGCGCGCGCCTGCTGCTGGTAGCGCGCCGGCGTGATCCCATACATGCCCGCAAAGCGCCGCGTCAGGTGGGCTTGGTCGGTGAGCCCGTTGTCGGCCGCCACCAGCGCCGGCGCGAGGCCGGCGGCCAGCTGCCGCTTCGCGCGGAACAGCCGCAACGCCATCAGCATCTGGTGCGGCGTCGCGTGGTGTCGCGCCTTGAAGCGGCGCTGGAAATGGAACGGGCTCAGCCCGGCGGCCTGCGCCAGATCAGCGAGCGTCAACGGGTCGGCGAGGCGATCGTGCATCAGCTCGATCGCACGCTGCAGCGGCACGTCGACTTCGCTCGCGCGTTCGGATGATCCGCGGCGCGCATGCGGTTGCACCGCCTGCAGCAGGTCCAGCAGCGCACCATCGAACGCGAGTGGCGAGTCGGCCGCCCACAGCGCCTGCAACGCCGCGCCCGCGCGCTGCGTGCTCGCCTGATGCCGCAACACCGGCTCGGCGAACGACCAGTCCGCCTCGCCGCTCACCTCGCGCAGCAGCGCCGCATCGAAATACGCCATGCGGTAGCGCCAGCCGTGCTCGGTCTCGGCACGACCGGTGTGCAGCACGTCGGGGTTCATCAGCACCAGTGATTGCGGCGGCGCCAGGTGGTCGCTGCCGCGGTAGCGGAAACGCTCGACGCCGGCATCGATCACGCCGAAGCCATAGGCCTCGTGCGTGTGCGGCTCGAACGCGTAGCGCACGATGTGCGCGCGGTACAACTCGATGCCGCCACGGTGCGCGGGCTGCTTGAACTGCGCACGGTCGCTGGCATGCTCGAAACGGTCGGGGACGGCTTCCACCGCATGATGATGGCATGCTGGGAGGCGATGAGTGCCCTGCCCATCCTCCCGCTCCACCCCGCCGACAGCTTGCGTGTGTCGGACCAGGAGCGCGCCAGGCTCGCGCAGTTCGTCACGCTGTCGATCGTGCTGCACGTGCTCGCGGTGATGTGGGTCGGCACGCAGACCGGCCAGCCGAACGGTGGCGCTGCGCCGCGCGCCGAGGCCTGGGGGCCGCTGCGGGTCACGCTGGCGCCACCGCCATCGCGATCAGCTGCGCGCGTGGCGCCGGTGGCGCCCGTTGCACCGCGCGTGCCCGTCGCTCCACCACCACCGCGCGCTGTCGCCCCGCCGCCGCCGGCCCCCGTCGCGAAGGCCGTGGCACCGGTGCCCGCGCCTGCGCCTCCACGCGTCGAAGCACCGCCGCCGGCGCCACCGAAGGTCGAGGTTCGGACGATGCCGGCGCCGACACCAGCCGCACCGCGCATCGACCGCCCCGCGCCCGCGCCACAGCCGGCCGTGACGGAAGCGGCCGCGTCGGCACCGGAGCCGGCGGCGTCGCAACCCCTGCCGCCGATCCTGGCGCAGCCGCTGCCCGCAACCGCTGTCGCGCCGCCGATCGCGATGCCCGTGCCGACACCCGTGCCGTCGCTGCCCGAGGCGTTGCCGGAGCCCATCCGGCGCCCCGAGCCGGTGGAGGTGGTGCCGCCCCTTCCCGTGCCGCCACCGGCGCCTGCACCGGCGCCCGTTCCTGCACCGGTCGTCGCGCCGGTCCCTGCGCCCGTGCCTGCACCCGTCCCTGTGCCGCCCCCCCCAGCCCCGGTCCCCGCGCCTGATGCGGTGTTCACGCCCCCGCCCGCGCCGCAGCCCGCCCCGCCCTCCACGCGGCGGGTCAGCCCCGGCAACACGGCCGAGCCTGCGACGGCCCCGTCTCCGGTCAGCCCGGTCACGGGCCTGAACGGCCTGCCGGGCGATGGCCGCGACGCCACCGCCCCGCCAGGCGCTCCCGGCGAGCCGAAGTTGAACCTGAACCTGCCGAGCCTGCGCAGCCGCGGCAGCAGCTTCGGTGGCGCGGCACCCGGCGTGCTGCCGCTGCTGCCGCCGCCGCCCGAGCGCAAGGCCAAGATCACCGAGGAGCTCGACAAGGCCGGCCGCGCCGACTGCCGCACCGCCTACAACGGCATGGGCCTGCTGGCGGCGGTGCCGCTCGCGGTCGATGCGGTCAAGGGCAGTGGGTGCAAGTGGTAGCGGGCCGCACGCTCCGTTCAGCGCGCCGGCACCGCCGCCAGCGGCGCGGCCACCACCACCTCCTTGTCGATCGCGCGCTCGGCAGCGGCGGCAGGCACGGCGGCCGCCGCAAGCAGCAGCAGCGCGCATGAGACTCCGAGAGCGATGAAGCGCATGGCTTTCTCCGGCGATCTGGCGGCGCCAGACACTACCATCGCGGGCATGCCTGCTCAAGCGCCCCTCCAAGCGCCCACCTCCCCCGGTCCCCTCGCGGGCCTGAAGGTGCTCGAACTCGGCCAGCTGATCGCCGGCCCGTTCGCCGCCAAGACGCTGGCCGACTTCGGCGCCGACGTGATCAAGGTCGAACCACCCGGCAGCGGCGACCCGCTGCGCCAATGGCGCCTGATGCACGAAGGCACCAGCGTCTGGTGGGAGGTGCAGTCGCGCAACAAGCGCAGCCTGGCGCTCGACCTGAAGCAGCCCGAGGCACGCGACATCGTGCGCAGGCTCGCCGCCGAGAGCGACGTGCTGGTCGAGAACTTCAAGCCCGGCGTGATGGAAGCCTGGGACCTCGGCTACGAGACGCTGTCGGCCGCCAACCCGGGCCTCGTGATGCTGCGCATCAGCGGCTACGGCCAGACCGGCCCCTACAAGGACCGGCCGGGCTTCGGCGTCGTCGCCGAGGCGATGGGCGGGCTGCGCCACCTGACCGCGGAGCCGGGCCGCGTGCCGGTGCGCGTGGGCGTCAGCATCGGCGACACGCTGGCCTCGCTGCACGGCGTGATCGGCATCCTGATGGCCTTGCAGCACCGGCACGCCAGCGTGTCGCCCGATACGCCGAAGGGGCGCGGGCAGGTCATCGACGTGGCACTCTACGAAGCTGTCTTCAACTGCATGGAAAGCCTGCTGCCCGAGTACAGCGCCTTCGGCACCGTGCGAGAGCCGGCTGGCTCGGCGCTGCCCGGCATCGCCCCGAGCAACGCCTACGCCTGCCACGACGGCTGGGTGCTGGTGGCCGGCAACGGCGACAGCATCTTCAAGCGGCTGATGGCCGCGATCGGCCGCGACGACCTCGGCCGCGACCCGGCGCTGGCCGGCAACGCCGGGCGTGTCGCGCGGGTCGCCGAGATCGATGCGGCGATCGGCGCCTGGGCCGCGCCGCGCAGCGTCGCCGAGGTGCTCGACGCACTGAACGCCGCGCATGTGCCGGCCGGGCGCATCTACACCGCGCGCGACATCGCCGACGACCCGCACTACCGCGCGCGCGGCATGTTGCAGCGCATCACCAGCGCGCAGGGCCTGTCGCTCGAGACACCGGGTATCGTGCCGAGCCTGAGCGCGACGCCCGGCTCGATCCGCCGCCGGGCCCCGACCCTCGGCGAAGACAGCGAGGCGGTGCTGCGCGAGATCGGCGTGACCCCCGAGCAACTGGCTGCGCTGCGCGAGCGCGGCGTTCTCTGATCCACGCCTCCAGAACCGGAGCGATCCTCATGCAAGAGCGCCCCCACCGCAGCCCCGTCGTGCTGGTCCTCGCCTACCTGGCGGTGGGCACGGCCTGGGTGCTGTTCTCCGAGCATGCGGCGCTCGCGCTGACCAGCGACCCGCGCCAGCTGACGCTGGTGCACACGATCCAGGGCCTGCTGTTCGTCGCGATGTCGGGTTGCCTGCTGATCCTGCTGCTGCGCTCGCTGACCACGCGTGCCAGCACCGAAGACACGGTGCTGCACGAGATCGCCGTCAGCTACGAGCAGATGTTCCACGCCAACCCGCAGCCGATGTGGATCTACGACGCGCTGTCGCTGCGCTTCCTCGACGTGAACGGCGCGGCGATCGCGCAGTACGGCTGGTCGCGCGAGGAGTTCCTGCAGATGACGCTGGCCGACCTGCGCCCGCCGGAGGATGTCCCGGCGATGGAAGCGCAGGTGCGCCTGGCGCGCGCACCCGATGCGGCCGGCGTCACGTCGTCGGGTCCGTGGCGCCACCGCTGCAAGGACGGCCGCGAGCTGCTCGCGCGCATCAGCGCGCACAGCCTGCAGTTCGGCGACCGCAGCGCGCGGCTGTGCCTGGTGACCGACGTGACGGCGCAGCAGGCGCTGGCCGCCGAGCGCGAGCAGATGATCACGCAGCTGCAGCATTCGCGCGAATGGCTCGATGCCGCGATCGACGGCGGCCGCATCGGCCTGTGGGCACGCGACCTGCGCAGCGGCGTGCTGACACTCGGCGGGCGCTGGGCCGACCTGATCGGAACGACCCCGGACGATTTCAACTCACGCTTCGGCGAGATCGCCGCCGACAGCTTCGAGAAGCTGTGCCACCCCGACGACCTGCCGGGGGCTGTCGCACGCTTCCGCGCCTTCCTGCGCGACCAGAGCCAGCCCTATGCCGACGAATACCGGCTGCGCCATGCCGACGGCCACTGGGTGTGGGTGCTGAGCCGCGGCCACGTCGCCGAACGCGATGCCGACGGGCGCATCCTGCGCATGGTCGGCAGCTTCGCCGACATCAGCGACGTGAAGGCCGCCCAGGCGGCGCGCGAGCAGCAGCATGCGGCCGAGCAGGCCAACGCGATGAAGTCGCAGTTCCTCGCGCGCGTGAGCCATGAGCTGCGCACGCCGCTCAATGCCGTGCTGGGTTTCTCGCAGCTGCTGCGGCTGGACACCGCGATGCCGCTGCAAGCCCCGCAGCTGGAGCGCGTCGACCACATCGAGCGCGCCGGCCAGCACCTGCTGCGCCTGATCACCGACCTGATGGACCTGAGCAAGGTCGAGGTCGGCGCGATGGACATGCACAGCGTGCCGGTCGACCTGCAGGCGCTGGCCGACGAGGCGCTCGCGATGGTGGCGGGCGACGCCGGCCGGCGCGGCATGCACATCGAGCGTGCGTTCGAACCCGGCCTGCCACTCGCGCTGGCTGACCCGCTGCGGCTGAAGCAGTCGGTGCTGAACCTGCTGTCCAACGCGATCAAGTACGGTGCCATCGGCGGAACCATCCGGGTGACGCTGCACCGTGCCGAAGCAGGCGCACTGCAGCTGGCGGTCTGGAACAGCGGGGCCGGCCTCGGCGACGAGCAGCTCGCGCGCCTGTACGAGCCGTTCAACCGGCTGGGCCGCGACACCGGGGCCGAGCCCGGCAGCGGCATCGGCCTGGCGATCAGCCGCCAGCTCATCGAGAGCATGGGCGGGCGCATCGAGGCCCGCAGCCAGCAAGGGGCCTGGGCCGAGTTCACGCTCACGTTGCGCAGCGCCGCGCCAGCCTCCGCCGGCTGAAATCCGGCCGCGCCGGCGTGCCGCGCGGCGCCGCATCCAGCGGCCCGGACCATGTCATGGCCCACCATTTGCTTTGCTGTTTTTCACACGGGTGACACAAATGCCTACCCGTTCGTGAGGAACTTGAGCAGTTGCTGTTTCCCCGAGATCACAAGCGGGGGCGCTCTGATCAGGATGGAGGCTGAGCAAGGGGGCGGCGAATTGTCCGGCCTCGGGCATATGGCGGCAGCGGAGGGATCCTTTCGCTGCCTTTCTTTTGGCGCCAGAAGATCCTGGCACTTGATCGAAGGATGCGAATGTTCCGCTTGAAGTACGTGAGCGCGACCGTCATGGCGCTGTGCGCCGCCGGCGCCACCCCCGCATGGGCTCAGACGACGGACACCCCGGCCCCCGAGACGCCGAGCGCGGCACAGAAGACGCTGCAACGCGTCGAGGTCACGGGGTCGCGCATCAAGCGCATCGATGCCGAGACGGCGTCGCCGGTGCAGGTCATCACCCGTGAGCAGATCGACCGCTCCGGTGCGCAATCGGTCACTCAGCTGCTGAACCGGTTGCCGGCCAGCAATGCCGGCAACTTCAATTCGAACGCGGTCGCGAGCTTCACGCCCGGCGCCGGCGGCGTCTCGCTGCGCGGCCTCGGTTCGCAGTCAACGCTGGTGCTGATCAACGGCCGACGAATGGCGCCGTACGGCTTCGCGTCGGGCGGCCAGCAATCGTTCTTCGACATCAACTCGATCCCGCTCGACGTCGTCGAGCGAGTGGAAGTGCTGCTGGACGGCGCATCGGCCATCTACGGCTCCGATGCGATCGCCGGCGTCATCAACGTGATCCTGCGCAAGAACTACAACGGCCTGTCGCTGTCGGGCAGCGGCGCCCAGTCGGGCTACCACGACGGCGAATCGGGCAAGTTCAGCACCACCTGGGGCAAGGGCGACCTCGACAACGACAAGTACAACTTCTTCCTGAACTACTCGCACGAGCAGCAGAACTCGGTGAAGGCCTCGCAGCGGCCGATGACCTCGAGCGCCGACTTCCGCCGCTTCGGGCTGAACGACCTGCGCTCGGCCTACGGCTACCCGGGCAACCTCTACGACCCGACCACCGGTGCGTTCCTCGGGCCGATGCCGGGTTGCAAGCCGCTGAACGAGCCGGGCGCCGCCACCAACGGCCGCTGCTACTACCAGGGCACCGACCACCAGGACCTGGTGCCGGAGACCAAGCAGGATGCGCTGTTCGGCGCCGGCACGCTGGACCTCGGCGGCGGCTTCGAGCTGTTCGGCGATGCGCTGTTCGTGCGCAACAAATACAAGGGCGAGTCGCCGTCGTACAACACCGGGACCTACCAGGGGCAAGGCACGCTGCCCAACATCTTCATCACGCTGCCGGCCAACCACCCGCAGAACACCACCGGCGCCGACGTGGGGCTGCGTTATCGCTTCATGGACGTGCTGCACACCACCGAGGTGACGGCGGATACGGCGCGGTTGGTCGTGGGCGGGCGCGGCACCGTCGCTGGCTGGGATGCCGAGAGCGCGCTGATGTTCTCCGGCACGCGCGCACGCGTCACGACCCGCGGCCTGATCAACGATTCGGTGCTGACCGGCGGCCAGGTGGTCGATGCCAATGGCGTCGCGAACCCGAACTTCATCTTCGGCAACCCGGGCGCGAACGATCCGGCGCTGATGGCAGCCCTCTACCCGACGCTGCGCGACGAAGGCAAGACCAGCACCACGTCGATCGACCTGCGCGGCTCGCGCGAGCTGATGAAGCTGCCGGCCGGCGGGTTGGGCCTGGCGCTCGGCGTCGAGCTGCGCCGCGAGTCGTTCAAGAGCACGCCGGACACGCTGACCGCGACGGACCAGATCAGCGTCCTCGGTGGCGCCTCGTCCGACGGCTCGCGCAACGTCAGCGCGATCTATGCCGAGCTGTCGATCCCGATCACCAAGACCTTCGAGGCCTCGCTCGCGACGCGCACCGACCATTACAGCGACTTCGGCAGCGCCACCGTGCCGAAGGCCGGTCTGAAGTGGAAGGTGCTGCCGAACGTGGCGCTGCGCGCCACCTATGCCGAGGGCTTCCGCGCCCCGTCGCTGACCGAGACGACGCAGTCACCCGTCAAGGCCTTCTACACCGGCATCCGCGATCCGAAGCTCTGCCCGGATCCGAACAACCCCAACCCCGATCCCAACCCCAACTGCGACCTGTCGCTCGAGGCACTGTCGGGCTCCAACCCGAACCTGAAGCCCGAGAAGTCGAAGAGCTTCACAGCCGGCCTGGTGTTCGAGCCGAGCGAGAACGTCTCGCTGTCGTTCGACGCCTACAAGATCAAGCGCCGTGACGAGATCTCGTCGATCGATCCGGACTACCTGCTGGCCAACGAGGCGAACTACCCGGGCTACGTGGTGCGCAACCAGGCCGGCGAGATCGACGGCCTGAACCTGCAGTACACCAACCTCGGTTCGACCCGGATCTGGGGCTACGACATCGAGTTGAAGGCGCGCCAGGATCTCGGCTCGGCCGGCCGCGTCGGCCTGACCGTCGTCTACAACAAGATGCCGCGCTACCTGGTCGCGAACGTGAAGGACGCACCGGAAGTCGACTACGCCGGCACCTACAACCAGCCGAAGGAGCGCTTCAAGGCCGGCATCGACTGGGACATCGGCGACTGGTCGACCACGCTGAGCGGCAACTACACCGGCGGCTTCCTGCGCGCCTTCACGCCGGCCGACCTGAGCTGCTCCTACGCCAGCGGTGCGCACCCGGACCTGTGCCGCGTGAAGGCCTGGTCCACCGCCGACCTGTTCGTACAGTACAAGGGCTTCAAGAACCTGATGCTGAGCGTGAACGTCGACAACATCGAGAATCGCGAACCGCCGATCGACGAGCGCCTGGTCACCCGCTACATCGCGTACAACCCGGGCTACCACAGCCAGATGGGCCGAACCGTGACGCTGGCGGCCAAGTACACGTTCTGGTGATGCAGGGCGGCACCGGCCGCCCACCGCAACGAAGGGGACCCGCGAGGGTCCCCTTTTTTCATGCGTCCCTCTTCAGGTCCCGGAAGGCCGCAAACAGCCACGAGCGCATGCCGACCACCAGCGTGTAGGCGCGCCGCTGGTCGGCCGGCAGCTTCTGGTCGGCCAGGTGCTGCTGCGCGAAATCCTGCCCGACGCGCTGCAGCCGCTCGACGAAGCTCGACGCCAGGCTGGTGCCGATCTGGCCGTGCACCAGCATCAGCATCTCGCCCTCGCCGTCGAAGCCGCTGTTGAAGTAGTCGTCGGCAACGTGCTCGCGGAAGAACGCCATCACCGGGCCGTTCGGCCGCCAGCGGAAGGTCTTGGCCACCTGCAGCCGGTAGCGGTTCATCGGCCGCAGCTCGATGATGCCCAGCCGGTCGAGCTGCAACAGGTAACGCACGCAATCGGCCTCGTTGAAGGTGTAGGTGCCGATCATCTGCTCGAAGGTCCACTGGCTCATGCAGCAGATCGCCAGCAGCAGCAGGCGGCGGTCGGCCACCACCGCCTTCTCCTGCTCGAGCGTCAGCTCGCTGCGCAGCGGCTGCGCATCGGCGATCTGGCGCGCCAGTTCGGCGAAGTCCATCTTCAGCACGCGCAGCACGTCGTCGATGCGCGACAGCGGCATGTCGCCCTTCGCGAAGATGCGCTTGATGCTGGATTCCGACATCGACAGCTCGTCGGCGAGGCGGGCATAGGTGATGTCGGCGCGCTTCAGCTCGGCCTTCAGCGCCTGGACCAGGTCCTGGGTGGTGCTCATCGCGATCCTCAAAAAGTACCGTCAGACGATACCCGAGAGCCATGCCACCGCAACCCCTCCTGGGAGGGATTGAACTCCGGTCCGGGACAGATGAACATCCGCTCCGTCTTCAACCACCCCATCGAGAGCTCCATGCAACCCACCCTGATCCGCAAAGACACCACGGCCTGGAAGGCCCAGGTCTGGATCTCGTTCGGCACCGCCGCCACGCTGTGCGCGACCGGCCTCGCCTACCTGCCCGGCGAGGACATCCAGCGGGCCTTCATGGTGATGGGCTACGTGTTCTGCCTCTCGACCGCCTTCGCGCTGGCCAAGTACATCCGCGACAACGAGATGCGCAAGAACGACACGCCGATGTGGGGCTTCGTGGTGTGGGGCGGCTTCGCGCTGGCGATGACGCTGACCGGCTGGGGCCTGTGGCGCATGGAGATCAACCCGACCTGGAAGGCCTACCTGGGCGTGTGCTGGCTGTTCCTGATCTCGAGCGTGTTCACGCTGGCCAAGACGCTGCGCGACGCCCACGAGGCGGCACTGGCCGAAGCCCGCCGCGACGGCATGCGCTCGATGCGCGAAGCCGAGTGAACCCCTGAACCCTTCACCGGAGACGACCATGAAGCGATTTGCCTTGCATTGCCTGCTCTCGGCCGCCCTGCTGGCCAGCGGCGCCCCGGCGGTGCACGCCCACCCGCCGAACGCCTCGGACGCCAGCGCGCTGTCGCTGCTGCCGATCGCGATCTCGGTCAGCGCGCCGGCGATGATCCTGTCGGCCGGCGCGGTCCTCAGCGTCGTCGCGGTCGAGGCGTCGGCCGACGGCGCGGTCTGGGTGCTCGAACGGGCGTCCGACGGCGCGCGCGCCAGCCTGCGCCTGTCGGGGCAGCTGGCCGGCGCGATGTCGGTGGCGGCCGGCACCACGGTGATGGTGGCCGCGATCAGCACCGGCTGGGTGCTGTCGGCCGCCGGCCAGGCGATCGCCTTCATCCCGAACGAGATCGGCAAGGCGCTGCTCTACAACGAGCGGGTCACGCTGTGAACGCCCGCGGGCTGCTGGCGCTCGTGCTGGCGATCGCGTTGCTCGCCGCGGCACCGCTCGCCCAGGCCGGCCGTTCGTGCGAGCGCAAGCTGCCCGAGGCCCGCAACGTCGAGCGCGCGATGACGCTGGCCGAGCACACCGCGCAGCGCCTGGACGCGAGCGGCGCGCAGGTGGTGCTGGTGGCGCGCGTCGGCCAGAACCTGAGCGAGTACGGCCAGCGCTACTCGCACTTCGGCATCGCCTACCGCGACGCGCCGGGCGCGCCCTGGCGCGTCGCGCACAAGCTGAACCAGTGCGGCACCGCGAAGGCCGCGGTGTACCGCCAGGGCCTCGGCGAGTTCTTCCTCGACGACCTGTACGACTATGAGGCCGGCCTGGTGGTGCCGAGCCCCGAGATCCAGGCCCGGCTGCTGCCGGCGCTGCGCGACAACCGGCGCCTCGCCCAGCTGCACACGCCGGCCTACAGCATGGTCGCCTACCCGTGGGCGCAGACCTACCAGCAGTCGAACCAGTGGGCGATCGAGACGCTCGCGGCGGCGCAGGAGCCGTCGATCACGACCCGCCCGCAGGCCCAGGCCTGGCTGCGCGAGCACGGCTATGTGCCGGACACGCTGCACCTGTCGGCCTTCCAGCGGCTGGGCGCGCGCATGACGGCGGCCAATGTGGCGTTCGACGACCACCCCGCCGCGAAGCGATTCACCGATCGCATCGAAACCGTCACGGTCGACTCGGTCTTTCGCTGGATGGGACGCAGCGGGCTGGGTGGTTCCATCACCGTTGTGCGGTAGATTGCCCGGCGGCGCCCCGCACGACAACAACAGACAGCAACCAGGAGACACCGTGGACCCCCACGCGCACCCCAACCAGTTCGCACTGCTCGGCCAGCGCCGTTTCGCGCCGTTCTTCTGGACGCAGTTCCTCGGCGCCGGCAACGACAACCTGTTCAAGTTCGCCTTCACCGTGCTGGTGACTTACAAGGTGCAGGTGTCGTGGCTGTCGCCGCAGCTCGCCGGCCTGGTGATCGGCGCGCTGTTCATCCTGCCCTTCCTGCTGTTCTCGGCCACCAGCGGGCAGCTGACCGACAAGTACGACAAGACGCGCGTGATCCAGCTCGTCAAGTCGCTCGAGATCGCGATCATGCTGCTGGCCGCCTGGGGCTTCTGGGTCACCAACGTGCCGGTGCTGCTGGCCTGCGTGTTCCTGATGGGCCTGCACTCCACGCTGTTCGGCCCGGTGAAGTTCGCCTACCTGCCGCAGCACCTGGGCGAGCGCGAGCTGACCGGCGGCAACGGCATGGTCGAGATGGGCACCTTCGTCGCGATCCTGCTCGGCCAGGTGGCCGGCGGGCTGCTGGTGGGCATCCCCGAGGTCGGGCGCCACTACGTCGCGATCGGCTGCATCGCGATCGCGCTGCTCGGCCGGCTGACCGCGCAGTACGTGCCGCCGTCGCCGTCGACCGACCCGGGGCTGAAGATCAACTGGAACCCGGTCACCGAGACCTGGCGCAACCTGAAGCTCGCGAACCAGAACGTCGCGGTGTTCCGTTCGCTGCTGGGCATCTCGTGGATGTGGTTCTTCGGCGCGGTCTTCCTGTCGCTGTTCCCGGCCTTCGCGAAAGAAGTGCTGCACGGCGACGAGCAGGTCGCCTCGCTGCTGCTGGTGGTGTTCTCGATCGGCATCGGCACCGGCTCGCTGCTGTGCGAGGTGGTGTCGCGCCGGCATGTCGAGATCGGCCTGGTGCCGCTGGGCGCGATCGGCATGAGCATCTTCGCGATCGACCTGTTCTTCGCGTCGCGCGGGCTGCCCGATTCAGCGCAGCTGTCGCTCGCGGGCTTCGTCGCGGTCGGCGCGCACTGGCGCGTGATGGCCGACCTGGCGCTGCTGAGCCTGTTCGCCGGCCTGTACAGCGTGCCGATGTACGCGATGATCCAGCTGCGCTCGCAGCCCAGCCACCGCGCCCGCATCATCGCGGCCAACAACATCCTGAACGCGCTGTTCATGATCGTCAGCGCGGTGCTGGTCGGCGCGCTGCTGAAGGCCGGGCTCACGATCCCGCAGGTGTTCCTGATCGTCGGCGTGCTGAACGCGATCGTCGCGTTCTACATCTTCCTGGTGGTGCCGGAGTACCTGCTGCGCTTCATCGCGCTGATCGCCACCCGCTGCATCTACCGCTTCAAGGTGCGCGGCGACGAGCACATCCCGCTGAAGGGCGCGGCGATCCTGGTGTGCAACCACGTCAGCTTCGTCGACGCGGTGCTGCTGATGGCGGCCAGCCCGCGGCCGATCGCCTTCATCATGGACCACCGCATCTTCAAGCTGCCGGTGCTGGGCTGGATGTTCAAGCTGGCGAAGGCGATCCCGATCGCGTCGCAGCGCGACGATCCCAAGGTCTACGAGCAGGCCTTCGAACGCGCCCGCGCGGTGCTGGCCGACGGCGAGCTGGTGTGCATCTTCCCCGAGGGCGCGATCACCAAGGACGGCCAGCTCGGCGAGTTCAAGGGTGGCGTGATGAAGCTGCTCGAGACGCACCCGGTGCCGGTGATCCCGCTCGCGCTGCAGAACCTGTGGGGCTCGTTCTTCTCGCGGGTGGAGCAGGGCGGTGCGATGGTCAAGCCGTTCCGGCGCGGCATGTTCTCGCGCGTCGGCATGGTGGCCGGCGTGCCGCTGGCGCCGGGCGAGGTGACGCCGGACGGGCTGCGCACGCGGGTCGGCGAACTGCTGGCCAGCTGAGCCCAGGCACACCGATTGCCCCAGGGTCTTGCATCCAATCGCTCGACCCATACCTACAAGCAGTCATGAACCTTCCGAACCTGCCTTTCCTCAGCCGCCGCAACGACGGGGACTTCCAGTCGGTGTGGCCCGCGCTGCAGCGTGCCCACCATTGCATGGTGACGACCCGCCTGGCCAGCGGCGACCCGCATGCCGCCCGGGTGCGGATCTCGATGACCTCGGGCGACGGCCCGCCGCACGTGTGGCTGATGGTCCCGCGCGACAGCCGGGTCGCCCGCGACATCGACCTCGACCCGAACCTGACGCTGTCGTTCGTCGAGCCGCGCTCGCAGCAGCTCGTGCATCTGACAGGCGAGGTCGCGCTGGTCGAGGCGCACCACGACCCGGTGTACCTGCACCCGAGCGTGCGCCATGCGCCGGACCTGAACATCGTCGAAGGCGAACAGGATTTCGTGATGCTGCGGGTCGACCTCCCGAGCGACCAGCGCCCGCGCACGCAGATGGACGGCGCGCACCCGGCCGACTTCAGCGTGTCGCGGCCGCGGCAGTGGTCGGAGACGATGCCGTCGGCCTGATGTCCTTCGGGCCGCGTCCTCAGCGGCCCGCGACGATCGCGCGCGAGAAGGTCTTGCGCACCGTCGTCAGGTGCCGGCGCATCGCCTGCCGGGCCGCCGCCGGGTCGTGGGCCGCGATGGCCTCCAGCACGCGCCGGTGGTCGTCGACCGCGGCGACATGCAGGCCGGGCGTCGTGAACAGCGTTTCCATCCGCTCCTGCATCGGCGTGTAGCGCTGGTCCCACAGCGTCGTCACGATGAACAGCAGCGCCGCATTGCCGCTGGCGCGCGCGATGCCGATGTGGAAGGCGCGGTCGCCGTCGTGCAGCATCGGGTTGCGGGCATGGTCCTGCACCATCTGGTCCAGGCTGCGCTGCAAACCCTGCAGGTCCTGCGCGGTCGCGTGGCGCGCGGCCAGCGCGGCGGTCTCGGTCTCGACCACCAGCCGCGCCTCCAGCAGTTCGAGCGGGCCGACCGGCGGCTCGTCCTCTGACGTGGCCGCCGCGGCGACGGACGCCGGGGCCTTCGGCGCCGACGCATCCAGCACCTGCACGCCGGCGCCGACGCGCACCGACACCCGCCCCTGCACCTCCAGCGCGATCAGCGCCTCGCGCACCGAGGCCCGGCTGACGCCCAGCTGGTCGGCCAGCTCGCGCTCCGGCGGCAGGTAGCTGCCGACGCCGAAACGGCCGCTGTCCATCGACTCGCGCAGCACGCCGGCGATGTGCTGGTACAGGCGCTTGGTCTCGATCGGCGGCAGTCGCTGGTGGCTCATCGGTCGATTTTCCCATCAGGGTCAACCCGGTTGCCGCGGATCGCTGGCGATCGCAACAATGGTCTATTGGTCTGACCTTTATACCTTTTCAGGCCGACCCCAGGAAGCCGGAATGAACCCTGCCACCGACCCGCCCGCCACCGATCCCCGCCTGCTGCTGCTGAACCCGGCCGACAACTGCCTGGTGGCCTGCCGCGCGCTGGCGGCCGGCGAAACGCTGCTGATCGACGGCGAGCCGGTGACGCTGCCGCGGCCGGTCGCGATGGCGCACAAGCTGGCGCGGCAGGCGCTGGCGGTCGGCGACAAGGTGCTGCGCTACGGCGCGGTGATCGGCAGCGTGCAGCGACCGATCGCGCGCGGCGAGCACATCCACACCGACAACCTCGGCAGCGATTACCTGCCGACCTACACGCTGCAGGACGGCTCGAAATATGTCCTCTCCACCCATGACTGAGCCCCTGCCCGAACTGACCGGCTTCCCCCGCGCCGACGGCCGCAAGGGCATCCGCAACGTGGTCGCGGTGGCCTACCTGGTCGAGTGCGCGCACTTCGTCGCGCACGAGGTGACGCAGACCTTCCGCGGCGAGCCGGTGCACCTGGTCGGCTTCCCCGGCTGCTACCCGAACGCCTATGCCGACAAGATGATGCGCCGCCTGCTGACGCACCCGAACGTCGGCGCGGTGCTGCTGGTCTCGCTCGGCTGCGAGAGCTTCGACAAGCGCGGCCTGGAGGCCGAGGTCGCGGCCAGCGGCCGGCCGGTGCACACGCTGACGATCCAGGAGCGCGGCGGCACGCGCAAGACGCTGGCCGAGGGCGTCGAGTGGGTGCGCTGGGCGCTCGCCGAACTCGACGCGCAACCGCGCGTGCCGATGCGCTGGGATGAACTCATCGTCGCGACCGTCTGCGGCGGCAGCGACGGCACCAGCGGCATCACCGCGAACCCGGCGGTCGGCCGCGCGTTCGACACGCTGATCGCGCGCGGCGCCGCCTGCATCTTCGAGGAGACCGGCGAGCTGGTCGGCTGCGAGTTCCACATGCAGCGGCGTGCCGCGACACCCGAACTCGGCGACGAGATCGTGCGCTGCGTCGCGAAGGCGGCGCGCTACTACGAGACGCTCGGCCACGGCAGCTTCGCGCCCGGCAATGCCGACGGCGGCCTGACGACGCAGGAGGAGAAGTCGCTGGGCGCCTACGCGAAGAGCGGCGATTCGCCGATCAGCGGCCTGATCAAGCCCGGCGACATCCCGCCCACCGGCGGCCTGTACCTGCTCGACGTGGTGCCCGACGGCGAGGTGCGCTTCGGCTTTCCGAACATCTCCGACAACGCCGAGATCGTCGAGCTGATCGCCTGCGGCGCGCACCTGACACTGTTCACGACCGGCCGCGGCTCGGTGGTCGGCTCGGCGATCTCGCCGGTGATCAAGGTGTGCGCGAACCCGGACACCTACGACCTGCTGGCCGACGACATGGACGTCAACGCCGGCCGCATCCTGCACGGCGCGGCCACGCTCGACGAGGTCGGCGCCGAGATCGTCGCACTGGTGCAGGACGTCGGCCACGGCCGCGAGACGGCCAGCGAATCGCTCGGCCACCGCGAGTTCATCCTCACCTACAAGGCCTTCGAGCCGATCGGTCCGAGCTGCCTGCCGGTCAGCCTGCCGATCCGCGCGATGCCTTCGATGCAACAGGCCACACCATGACGACCCTCCCGACCCGCATGCTCCCGCGCACCCGCCACGTGCTGACCACGCTCGGCATGGGCGGCGCGCCGCTCGGCAACATGTACGACGTGATCTCCGAGGCCGCGTCGCGCGCGGCTTTCGACGCCGCGTGGGCCGCCGGCATCCGCTTCTTCGACACCGCGCCGTTCTACGGCTACACGCTGTCGGAGCGCCGCTTCGGCGAGGCGCTGCGCGAGCACCCGCGCGACCAGTGGGTGCTGAGCAGCAAGGTCGGCCGGCTGCTGAAGCCGCTGTCGCCGCATGCCCCGCCGCGCGCCTTGCCGGCCGGCGAGACCGCGTGGCAGGACCCGCTGCCCTTCGAGGTGCAGTACGACTACAGCGCCGGCGCGATCCGCCGCTCGGTCGAGGACAGCCTGCAGCGCCTGGGCACCAACCGCCTCGACCTCGCGCTGGTGCACGACATCGGCCGCGTGACGCACGGCGAGCGCCACGAGTTCCACTGGCGGCAGCTCACCAGCGGCGGCGGGCTGCGCGAGATGGAAACGCTGCGCCGCGAAGGCCTGATCGGCGCGATCGGGCTCGGCGTCAACGAATGGGAGATCGTGCGCGACACGATGGAGCACGTCGACCTCGACTGCACGCTGCTGGCCGGCCGCTACACGCTGCTGGAGCAGCAGTCGCTCGACCCCTTCCTCGCGCGCTGCGTGGAGCGCGGCGTCGGCATCATCGTCGGCGGGCCGTTCAACTCCGGCATCCTCGCGGCCGGGCTGCGCCGGCCGAGCAGCACGCTGAAGTTCAACTACGCGGCGGCACCGCCCGAGGTGCTCGGGCGCGTCGCCCGCCTGCAGGCGGTGTGCGACGGCTTCGAGGTGCCGCTCGCGGCGGCGGCGTTGCAGTTTCCGCTCGGCCACCCGGCGGTGGTGTCGTGCGTGCCGGGGCCGCGCAATGCGGACGAGCTGAACGGCATCGTGCGCTGGATGACGCAGCCGATTCCGGCCGCGCTGTGGAGCGCGCTGCGCGAGCAGGGGCTGATCGATGCCGACGCGCCGGTGCCGGGAGCGGATCGATGACGTACCGCATCGATGCGCACCAGCATTTCTGGTCGATCGAGCGCGACGACTATGGCTGGTTGAATCCGACAGAGCGGCCGGAGCTGACGCCGCTGTACCGCGACTTCGCGCCCACCGATCTGCAGCCGCTGCTGGCCGCTCACGACGTGCGCGGCACCGTGCTCGTGCAGGCCGCGCCGACGCTCGCCGAGACGCAGTGGCTGCTGCACCTGGCCGCAACGCACGACGTGGTGCGCGGCGTCGTCGGCTGGGTCGACCTGACACGCGGCGACGCGGTACCGGCCATCGAGGCACTCGCCGCCAACCGCTTGCTGAAGGGCGTGCGGCCGATGCTGCAGGACCTGCCCGACCCGGCCTGGATCGCCAACGCGCCCATCGATGCCGCGGTGGGCGCACTCGTGCGCCACGGCCTGCGCTTCGACGCGCTGGTGAAGCCGCCCCACTTGCCGCACCTGCTGGCCTTTGCGCAGCGGCACCCGGCGCTGCCGATCGTGATCGACCATGCCGCGAAGCCCGACATCGCACGCGGTGCCTTCAGCGCCTGGCGACGCGGCCTGCAGGCCCTGGCGCAGTTGCCGGCCATGCACTGCAAGCTGTCCGGCCTGGCCACCGAAGCGGGTGCCGGCTGGAGCGCCGCGACGCTGCGCCCGTACATGGAGACCGTGCTGGAACTGTTCGGCCCGCGCCGCGTGATCTGGGGCAGCGACTGGCCGGTGCTGACGCTGGCCGGCCGCTATGCCGACTGGGTCGCGGCGACCGAGCAGGTGCTGGCACCGCTGGATGCCGACGATCGCCATGCGGTGTGGGCTGGCAATGCCGAGCGCTTCTACCGGCTGGACTGAGTGACCCCGCTGTGAAACACAACAAGGATGGAGACACCATGAACCGCAGATCGATTCCTCTCTGGGCGACGCTCGCCTGCGCCGCTGCCATCGGCATGCCCGGCGCGCAGGCGCAGACCAAGCAATACGCCGGCGTCACGCTGAACGTGATGACCTTCACCGGCCCGCAGATCGCCGAGCCGCTGCAGCGCCGCGGCAAGGAGTTCGAGGCCGCCACCGGCGCCAAGGTCAACGTGATCACGGTGCCGTACTCGGACCTGTACCAGAAGCTGCTGACCGATTGGTCGACCGGCACCAACTCGATCGATGCCGCGATCCTCGCGCCGCAGTGGATGCCCGACTACGTCGGCTTCCTCGAGGACCTGAGCCCGCGCGTGAAGGCCGACGCCAAGCTGCGCGAGGACGACGTCGCGCCGTTCTTCCGCGAGTTCTCGCAGAAGTACGGCGGCAAGACCTACACGGTGACGCTGGACGGCGACTTCCACATCGCCTACTACCGCAGCGACGTGCTGGCCAAGCTCGGCAAGAAGCCGCCGCAGACCTGGGACGAGTACCTCGACATCGCGAAGGCCGCGCACGGCAAGGATTTCGGCGACGGCAAGCCGATCGTCGGCTCGTGCATCGCGAAGAAGCGCGGCGCGCAGTCGTTCTGGATGATCACCTCGGTGGCCGGCGCCTTCCTGCAGGCCAAGGGCACCAGCGAAGGCGCGTTCTTCGACCCGGCGACGATGAAGCCGCTGGTCAACAACGAGGCCTTCGCGCGGGCGCTGGAGATCTACAAGGAGACCGGCAAGTACGGCCCGCCGAACGAGATCAACATGGATGTCGGCGACACCCGCACGCTGTTCGTCAGCGGCGGCTGCGCGCTGACCGTCGACTGGGGCGACATCGGCCCGCTGGCGGTCGACCCGAAGGCCTCGAAGGTGGTCGACAAGGTCGGCGCGCTGATGCTGCCCGGCACGAGCAAGGTGCTCGACCGCGCGAGCGGCAAGCTGGCGGCCTGCGACGCGACGCGCTGCCCGCATGCGGTGAACGGCGTGAACCGCGCGCCGTTCGCGGCCTTCGGCGGCTGGTCGGGTGCGATCAACGCGAAGGCGAAGCCGCAGGCCAAGGATGCGGCCTACGCGCTGTTCTCGTACATGTCGCAGCCGGAGCAATCGAACGTCGACGTGACGGTCGGCGCGACCGGCTTCAACCCGTACCGCCAGAGCCAGTTCAAGGACATGGGCCCGTGGAAGAAGGCCGGCATGTCGGACAAGGCGGCCAAGGACTACCTGACCGCGATCCAGGATTCGCTGAACTCGCCGAACATGGTGCTGGACCTGCGCATCCCGTTCAACCAGCGCTACCAGCAGGTCGCGCTGGACACCGCGATGGCGCGCTTCCTGGCCGGCGAGCTGGACGTGAAGGGCACGATGAAGAACATCGAGGACACGTGGAACGAGTTGAACGACGAGCTGGGCAAGGCGAAGCAGCAGGCGGCCTACAAGGCGAGCATCGGCGCCAAGTGACGAAGGCGCAGTTCAGCGACTGGCTGGACCGGCAGGCGGGGACGGTCTTCATCGGGCCGGCCGTCACCGTCATCCTGCTGTTCTCGATCTTCCCGCTGCTCGCCTCGGCCTGGCTCTCGCTGACCCGCTTCTCGCTGCAATCCGGCGGCTACGAGCTGAGCTTCGTCGGCGCGCTGAACTACCGCAAGCTGATCGCCGGCTCGCAGCAGTTCCACCTGCTCGGCACGGCGGGCGAGATGTCGGCGGGCACATGGACGGGGCTCATCCTCGCCTTCGTGCTGCTCGCCTGGGCCGTGCTGCGCAGCCTGCGGCGGCGCGCCGGCTTTGCCGATGCGGCGCAGCCGGCTCCGCATGCCGCGGCGGCAGCGCTGGCCCTGGCCTGCGCGCTGGTGGCGGTGATGCTGGCGCCGCTGGGTCCGTTCGCATCGGCAGCACAGGCGATGCGCGATGCGGCGGACTGGCCGTGGTTCGCGTGGCTGCTGCTCGGCTTCGTGCTGTTCATCGCGGCCGCGGTGACGGCGCGCCTGCTGGGCGCCCGCGCCGGCCTGAGCGGCCTCGTCGGCCGCCAACTCGCCGGCAGCGTCTGGCTGCTGGTCGCGCTGACGGCCGCCGGCACCGCGAACGGCCAGCAGGGTTCGCTGCTGACGACGCTGTTCTATGTGGCCGGTGGCGTCGCGCTGCAGTTCGTGCTCGGGCTCGGCCTCGCGCTGCTGTGCGCGCAGCCGATCCGCGGCCGCACGCTGTTCCGGCTGTCGTTCTTCCTGCCGCTGATGGTCACGCCGGTCGGCATCGCCTACATGTTCCGCATGCTGGCCGACATGAGCGTCGGCCCGTTCGCACCCATCGCCCGCGTGCTCGGCCTGGGTGCGATGACCTGGGCGCAGAACGCCTGGTCGGCGCGCTGGGTCGTGCTGATCGGCGACACCTGGCAGTGGGTGCCGTTCATCTTCATCGTGCTGCTGGCCGCGATCGAGGGCCAGCCGCGCGACCAGCTCGAAGCGGCGCAACTCGACGGCGCGCCGTCGTGGCGCATCTTCCGCGACATCACCTGGCCGGCCATTGCGCCGACCGCCGCGGCCGTCGTGCTGATCCGCGTGATCGAGGCCTTCAAGATCGTCGACCTGCCGAACGTGCTGACCAACGGCGGCCCGGGCATCGCGACCGAGAGCATGACGCTGCATGCCTTCATCGACTGGCGCTCGCTGAACCTGGGCGGCTCGGCGGCGGTGGCCTACCTGCTGTTGTTCGTGTCGACGCTGATGGCGGTGAGCTTCTTCCACTTCGTCGTGCGGCCGGCGCGCGGGGAGCAGGCGGCATGAAGCGCCTGTTCGAATCGGAGCGCCTGGGCGAGCTCGCGCCGCTGCCGCGCGTGCTGGTCTACGGCGCGCTGCTCGCGTGGACCTTCGTCGTGTTCTTCCCGCTGTACTGGGTGCTGGTCACCTCGTTCAAGGAGCCGCTGCAGGTGTCCGACGGGCCGGTGTTCCTGCCCTTCATCGACTTCCAGCCCTCGCTGCATGCGTGGAAGTACATCCTGGTCGAGACCGGACGCGACACGTTGCGGCCGTACCTGAACTCGATGCTGATCGCGAGCCTGTCGACGCTGCTGGCGGTCGCGATCGGCTCGATGGCGGCGTATGCGCTGACGCGCATCACCTACCGGCCCAGCGTCGCCGCGGTGCTGCTGTTCATCGCGAGCGTCGCGGCGGTGGTCGCGCTGGTGCTCGGGGCGGGGCTGTCGCTCGGCGGGGCGCTGCCGCTGGCCGCGATGCTGTTCGTGCTCGGGCTGCGGCCGCTGCAGCGGCGCATCACCGCGCGGCTCGGCAACGACGACATCCTGTTCTGGATGATCTCGCAGCGCATCCTGCCGCCGGTGGTGTCGGCGATTCCGATCTACGTGATGTTCCAGCAGGTGCACCTGCTGGACACGCAGTTCGCGCTGATCGTGACCTACATGACCGCCAACCTGCCGATCGTCGTCTGGCTGATGGTCGACTTCTTCGACGGCATCCCGCGCGAGCTGGAGGAGAGCGCGGCGCTGGACGGCGCGTCGCGCTACCGCATCCTGTTCGATCTGATGCTGCCGCTGGCCCGGCCGGGGCTGGTCGCGACGACGCTGCTGGTGCTGATCCTGAGCTGGAACGAGTACCTGCTCGCGCTGTTCCTGTCGACCGCGAACGCGCAGACCATGCCGCTGCTGGTGGCGGCGCAGAACGCGACGCGCGGCCCGCAGTGGTGGACGATGAGCGTGCTGATCCTGCTGATGATCGTGCCGGTGGTCGTGATGACGCTGTTCCTGCAGAAGTTCATTGCCCGCGGCCTGCTGACGGGCGCGGTGAAAGGCTGACCCTTGACGACGCTGTCTTCTTCAACGACCCCGCACTCGGTGACCTTCGACCACCTCGGCAAGCGCTTCGGCGCGGTCGAGGTGCTGCGCGATTTCAACCTGCAGGTGCAGCCGGGCGAGTTCCTGGTGCTGCTCGGCGAATCGGGCTCGGGCAAGAGCACCGCGCTGCGGGTGTTCGCCGGGCTCGAGACGGCGAGTGCCGGGCGCATCCTGATCGGCGAGCGCGACGTGACCAACGTGCTGCCGAAGAACCGCGACATCGCGATGGTGTTCCAGAGCTATGCGCTGTACCCGCACAAGACGGTGGCCGAGAACGTGGCCTACCCGCTGGACGTGCGCGGCCTGCCGAAGCCGCAGCAGCACGAGCAGGTGCTGGCGGTGGCAAAGCAGGTGCAGCTCGACGGGCTGCTCGACCGCTACCCGCGGCAGCTCTCCGGCGGGCAGCGCCAGCGCGTCGCGCTGGCGCGCGCGATGGTGCGGCGGCCGTCGGTGTTCCTGATGGACGAGCCGCTGTCGAACCTCGACGCGAAGCTGCGCGGTCACATGCGCGCCGAGCTGAAGCACCTGCAGCAGCAGCTCGGCATCACGACGCTGTACGTGACGCACGACCAGGTCGAGGCGATGACGCTGGCGCACCGCGTCGCGCTGCTCGACAAGGGCGTGCTGCAGCAGCTCGACACGCCGGCGCGCATCTACAACGACCCGGCCAATTTGTTCGTCGCCGGTTTCATCGGGGCGCCGCCGATGAACTTCCTGCGTGGCGCGTTGTCGGGCGGGTGGTTGGAGGGCGCGGGGTTTCGCGTGCCGACGCCGGTGACGGCGAGCCTGGCGGAAGGCGTGCTCGGCATCCGGCCGGAGGACTGCCGGATCGCCGACGGCGGTGCGCTGCAGGGCGAGATCTACGCGGTGGAGCTGATCGGCGACCACACGCTCGTCACGCTGCACATCGGCACGCACAAGCTGACGGTGAAGGGCGCGAAGGATTTCGACCAGGCGGTCGGGCGGCGGGTCGGCGTGGCGTTCGATCCGGGGGCGGCGTTCGTGTTCGACGGGGCGACGGGGGCGCGCGTGCGCTGAACCTTCACAGGTGGCGTGACAGCAGCATCCGCAGGCCGGCGAAGCCGAAGAACACCGCGATCGTGCCGTCGAACGCGCGGCGGGTGGAGCGGTAGACGCGCCGCGCGACGGCCGTCGAGAACAGCAGCGCGTAGCTGATGAAGATCAGCACGCCCAGCAGGCCGCAGGCGGCGAACACGACCAGCGAATCGGTCGGCGACGCGTGGACGGGCAGGCCCATCGAGATCGTCGACAGCCACACGAAGATCGCCTTCGGGTTCGTGATGTGCATCGCGATGCCCTTCAGGAACACCTGCCGCAGGCTGCCGGTGCGGCCGGCCGCGCCGGCATCGGCCGCATCGTGGCGCGACAGCGCGGAGCGCCCGGCCTTGAAGGCCAGCCACAGCAGGTAGAGCCCGCCGATCACCTTGACCACGGTCAGCGCGCCGGACCAGGCGGCCAGCAGCGAAGCGAGGCCGAGCGCGGCGGTGAGCCCGAGCGTCCACGACGACACCGTGATGCCGGCGGCCAGCGCGAAGGCCGGTGCCCGCCCGCCGTTCATCGCGGTGCCCATCAGCGCGACGATGCTCGGGCCGGGGCTCGCGCAGCCGATGAAGTAGGCGGTGCAGGCGACGGCGAGGTTGGGGTTGGAGGTCAGGGTGTCGAGTTGCATGGGATGTATCTTGCTTGGTCCGTGCGAGTGTGAGTTCAACCCGTGAAGCGCGCTTCAAGCCGGGCGATCACCACGTCCAGTGGCAATGCCCCCACTGTTCCCGCTTGCAATTCGCGTTCGCGGCGATCCGCCAGATCGTCCCACGCAGCTTCAGCCTCGGCATCGAGGCTGGCGATCAGGCGATCGAGCAGCTTCGCGCGATCGGCCAGCGACAGACGCAGCACTTGAGCCTGGAGGGATTCGAGGGTCATGGACATATCGCGTCCTCATGCGAGGGATGTGAGACGGCATCTTGCCGCCGACACCTTGACTGATTCATTCCCACGGCCGGCGCCTCAGACAACCGCGAAGTCGGGGGTCTTCGCATCAGCCGCGGCTGCAGGTACGTGGGCCGGTCACGCGTTCTCATCGCCACGGCGCACATGCGAGTAGCGGTGGATGTCGGTGCGCAGCGTCCAGCCCTGGCTTTCCCAGTACGCCTGCCCGACGTCGTTGGTTCGGTACACGTCGATGTGCGACTTCAGGATTCCGAGCTGTTCCAGCGCCGTGAGGCAGCGGCCGACCAGAGCGTTCGCGATTCCTTGCCGACGGTGCTCGGGCAGCACGACCAGGTGCTGCAGGTAGCCACGCCGCCCGTCGTGCCCGCTCATCACGCAGCCCACCAGCCGGCCGTCCTTCTCGGCGACGAAGCTGAGGCCGGGGTTGCGTTCGAGGTAGCGCGCGGTGGCGTCGCGCGAATCGGCATCGCGGAACGAGACGCCCGGTGTCGCCTTCATCAGCTCGATCACAGCGTCGTAGTCGTCCATCGTCATCACCCGCAACGTGGTCTGCGATGGCGCGGTCACTTCGGCGCTTCCGGTGTGTACGACTGCATGAACCGCTTCGTCGTGGTGAGCAACAGGCCGTCCAGGATCCTCATCACCGGTTGGGCGATGGCCGGTGGAACGCCACCGTAGAAAGCCTGCGCAATGCCGCCGGTGATGCAGGCGATGGTGTCGCTGTCCCCGCCGATCGAGATCGCATTGCGGATCGCGTCCTCGAAGTCGGTCGACTCCAGGAAGGCGATGATCGCCTCGGGCACCGTGCCCTGGCACGAGCTGTCGTAGCGGTACACGAGCCGGATGTCGTCGAGCCGGCGCGACAGGTCGTAGCCGAAGGTGGTCTCGACGTAGCGCATGATGTCGTCGCGGCTGCGCCCGGTGCGGGCCAGGAAGATGCTGGCCGCAACGGCCTGCGCGCCCTTGATGCCTTCCGGGTGGTCGTGCGTGACGCGGGTGTAGTGGTCGGCCTTGGCCAGCACTTCGTCGAGCGAGCCGAACGCGAAGCCGACCGGGCTGATGCGCATCGCGGCGCCGTTGCCCCAGCTGTAGTAGGGCGTGGGGTCGTCGGAGCGCGCCCATTGCTTGAACCGGCCGCCGTAGCCGGCCCGCGGGTAGCGGCTCGCATAGGCCTTCAGCAGCGGGCCGTAGTCGGCGCCGTCGAGGATGGCCTCGGCCAGCGCGACGGTCAGAACGGTGTCATCCGTGAAGGTGCAGCGCGGTCCGATCAGCTCGAACGCCTTGGTCTTGATGTTGTTCCACTCGTAGATCGAACCGATCACGTCGCCGGCGATTGCTCCAAGCATGGTGAGCCTCCTTGGGGGCCTACTCTACCGGCTGGCTTCAGCGCATGTCCGAGGTGTCGCTCAGCAATTCCTCAGCTGGATGCCGGGTGACGCGGTGTCGGTTTCGCCGCGGCGCTATTTCCACGCGCGTGGTGATCATGCCGTCGGCATAGAAGCACCCGACGCCCGATTCGAAATCGGCATGGGGGTAGATGATCCGTGTCCCGCGTCGCACCTCGGCCCAGGCCGACATCCAGGCGCCGCAGCGGCCCTCGGTGTTCATGTTCCCCGGCACCGGGCCGAGCTCGATCGCATAGAGCCCGTCGCTCAGTGCGCACGTGCGCTGCACCGTCGTCATCGACCCGATCTGGCTCTCGCCGGCCGCGTGAACGAGGCTCCATGGATCCCATTGCTGGTCGGTCTTCGCGGCCAGCATCCGCTGGCCCGCACCGTTGGCGACGGCATCGTAGGTCAGGACCAGGCGATCCGCCTTGCGGTCGCACTGGTAGCCGACGAGCTTGAAGAAGGCGTCTGCGTGGGCGGTGTCGAAGCAGAGACACAGCATCAGAGCCAACAGGCCACGAGTCAGGCGGTGCATGGATTCTTCATTTCTTGCGCGCCACCGCCGCTGGGCGAATCTGGTCAAACAAGTCGAAGACCGTCATCCCCAACGCATTGGCAATGACTTCGATGGCATTGAGCGTCGGGTTCGCGTGGCCGTTCTCGATCCGGCTCAGGTAGGTTTGATAGAACCCGCAGCGCTCGCCGAACTCGACCTGGCTCAGGCCAGCCTCGGTTCGCAGCGCCCGCACACACTCGCCGAATTGCTGAGACAGGCTGGGTTTCACACCCGGAACTGTCGATGCTATGCTCTCATTCGCATAAACACTAATTCGCATACGGCGCTTCGCTTGTCCGCACCGCGCGATGAAAGGCCGACGCCATGCCCCTTCGCTCAAGGCAGCTCCGGCAGCCGATGATGTCCCGGCGAATCGGTCGCCTGCTCGCCCAGGTGATCGACATCACCGATGGCACGCGTCATCTGCTCGAACTCTCGGAGCAGGACGCGTGGGCACTTGCCGATGATCAGGCGCCTCTGCTCGACCGCAGGCAGCATGACGCGCTGCGCCGCATGGCGATCACGGCGCTGCTGCTGGTGTCAGAGGAAGCCGAGCGGCTGGGGGAGCGGTTCGACGGAGCACCCTAGGGGTGGCCGCAGGAACACAAGGAATCCGTTCGGACTGAGCTTGTCGAAGGCCCTGTGTGCGTCGGGCACAACCCTTCGACGGACGGGCCCTCGACAAGCTCGGTCCCTGCTCAGGGCGAACGGGTGTGGGCTGTTCCTGGAGCGAAGGCGGAGCTTCAAGCATCCGCATACGCCTGCAACACCATCTCCTCATCCCCCACGTCGCTGATCTCGATCAGCACCGTGTGCTGCAACTCCACCACCGGATGGTTCGCGCAGTGCTTGCAGAACCACAGCACCTCGCCGAGCGACTCGACCTCGTGCGACACCGTCACCACCTGCGCTTCCTTCGGGATCGGCCCGAAGCCGCATTGCTCCAGGTTGGCCATCGCGACCGAGTGATCCCACAGGCTCGCGTCCTTGCCCCAGGCCATCACGTGCAGGCAACCACTGTCCACCAGCCAGTCGCTGACCTCGATCTGCCAGGTCAGCGTCAGCTTGGCATCGATCATCACGACGGCGCGGAACGGCGCCAGCGCCGACAGGTCGGGCAACGCGCCACCCGGCACCAGGTGCAGGTAGCGCGCCGGCGGCCCCTGGACCGACGGCTCGCCGGACCGCACGCGCAGCGTTTCGCGGATCGCCGCCAGCACATCGAAGAAGCTGCCGTAGACGTCTTCGTCGGCGTCGTAGCGCGCCTGGTTCTCGGCCAGGTACTCGACCGCCGGCAGCAGCTCGGGCATCAGCGGCACGATGGCCTCGGGCTCGTCCTCGAGCCGCCGCATGATCAGGTTCAGGAACGCATCGGCCGCGGTCGACGCGTACAGGCCCTGGTTGATCTCGAAGATGCGCGGCGACACGACGAAGTCGCGGAACACCGGCATGTAGAAGCGGAACGGCCCGGCCGGCATCGCGCCCAGGTCTTCGGCGCGCGACAGCACGTCGCTGTGCTCGAACAAGGCCAGCGCCTGCTCGCGCGTCTTGTCGGCGAACTGGCGGTAGGCGTAGGCGATGTCCAGGTCGGCTGCGAAGTCACCCCATTCGGCAGCGTCCGGCGGTGTCGCGGCGTTCGACCCGTTCACGCTAGCGCCGACGCCCTTCGTCAGTGCGCGGGCCGCGTCCGCGCGGACCTTGCGGCGGGCCGTCGCGGCGCGGGCCGGGCGGGCGGCCCGGCGGGCGCGCGTCAGCCGGCGGGCGCCGTGGCTGCTGCTGTGCCTGCTGCGCCGCTTCGGCTCGCGCGATCTCCAGCAGGCCGTCGAGTTCTTCCTCGGCCACCTGCTTCAGCACGCAGAAGTTCGCCCGCGTCAGCGTCGTGCGCTCGTAGTCGAACAGCAGGCCGGCCCGGTTGCGCCGCTGCTGCTCTTCGAGTTCGCGCCGCGATTGCAGGCCGACGCCACGCCGCGTCAGTTCGTCGACCGCGATCTGGCGGTGCTCGTCGCTGATCTCGCCGCCGGGCTTGCCGTCCAGGTCGAAGCGCTGGCGGCCGCGGGCCACCGACAGCAGGTACGAGGTGCTGCCGGTGTAGCGGCGGAAGAACGCCGTCAGCACCTGCTTGCTGAACACGCCGGGCGCGCGCGCCTCGATGTCGACGTGGGTGCGCAGCTTCAGCGGCTTCGGCGGGCCGTCGAACAGCGCGGGGAAGCGCTGGCGCAGCTCCTGCGCGCAGGCCGCGGGGCTCATGCCCGGCGCCTTGGCGGGCGCTTTCGCAGTCACCTCCCCAGGCACATCGGCTGTCGCTTCTGCAGACACATCGGCGGGCGCCTCGACAGGCGTGTCGGCGGCAGAAGCGTCGGCAACGGAGATGTCGTCGACAGGCAGCTCTGCGGGCGTGGCCGGGGAAGGGGGCGTTGAACTCATGGGGAAAGCGACAAGCGGGAAAGGAGGGGATTGTGACGCCGTGCGGCGAAGTCGGTGTGTCAGGGGGTCAGCGCTCAGCGCCGCGTGCGATGCCGCACCTGCGCCAGCGGCCGCTTGCCCTTCAGTTGCCGCTCGATGCCGTCGTTCAGCTGGCTGCGCAGCGCCGTCACCTCGTCGACCTTGCCGTAGACGCCAGGGAAGCGCAGATCGAGCCACAGCCACAGCGTGCACGAGCGCAGCGCCTGCTCCATGCGGTCGAGCCGGCTGTGACCGTCCACGTCCTGCAGGAACCACGGCGAGCCGGCGCGGCCGGTCAGCGCATGGCTGCTGCTCCAGTCGAGGAACTCCTGCACCTGCGAGACGGTGCGCGTGTCGACCGGCGCCTGCGCGTAGATGAAGCGCTCCTTCAGCGTCAGCTTGGCGGCGCTGCGGTCGAGCTGCTCGGCCAGCTCGAGCATCTGCTCCAGCTCGGCCACCGCGAAGTGCGCGTTGTCGAGCTTCAACTGCTCCATGAAGACGCCAAGCACCTCGCGCAGCTGCGTCTTGTGCAGGCGCGACGCGATGGTGTCGACGTGCCAGCCGTTCGGTGCCACCGGCGCCTTGAAGTCGCGTGGCGCGCGCGGGGTGCGCGGCAGGCGCTCCTTCAGCATGCGCAGCGCCTGCGGCTCGGCCTCTTTCAGCACGCCGACAAAGCCCTCTTCATGCATGCCGAAGCGGCCGGCACGGCCGCCGATCTGGTGCACCTCGGATTCGTCCAGCGGCCGGTCGCCCTGGCCGTCGAACTTGCTCATGGTGCTGAACAGCACGCGCCGGATCGGCAGGTTCAGGCCCATGCCGATCGCGTCGGTGGCGACCAGCACATGCGATTCGCCCTGCGCGAAGCGCTCGGCCTCGCGCCGGCGCACCTCGGGCGGCAACGCGCCGTAGATCACCGACACCGGGTGGCCGCCGGCCGCGATCTGGTCGCGCAGCGTCAGCACGTCGCGCCGGCTGAAGGCCACCACCGCATCGCCCTTGGTCAGCGCGCCGATCGGCACCGGCGCCTCGAGCAGCTGCACATGCTGCTTGCGCTCGAAATGCCGCACGCTGCAGCGCTCGCCGCACAGGCCCAGCAGGTTCTCGATCGCCGGCGCCGCGTAGGCCGAGCAGATGATGATCACCTCGCTGGCCGGCACCGCGACGATCGCCTGCGTCCACGCCCAGCCGCGGTACGGGTCGAAGATCATCTGGGCCTCGTCGATCACCGCGGTGTCGACCACCTTGTTGGTGTTCACCATCTCGATGGTGCTCGACACCAGCCCGGCGCCTTCGGCCGGCACGTTCTCTTCGCCGGTCAGCAGCGAGCAGGCCACGCCGCGGCCGACCAGCCGGTCGCGGCCTTCGAGCGCCAGCAGGCGCAGCGGCGCCAGGTAGGCACCGTCCTTCGCCTTCGCGAGCTGCTCGAACGCGGCGTAGGTCTTGCCGCTGTTGGGCGGGCCGACGTAGAGCGTCACGTTGCGCTGCAGGCGGCGCGCCTTCACGAAGGTGTCCGGGTAGCCCTGGAACGCGAGTTCGCTGTTCAGCCCGGCCAGCGTGTCGAGTTCGGACACCTGGTGCTCCCAGCGCTCCTGGGCGCGCACGCAAGCGGCGCGCAGGTCGGCCACTGGCTGCGGCGTGGCGCATTCGGCGAGCAGGCGCGGCAGCAGCATGTCGAGGTGACGCGGGTTGTGCGCGCGGCTGCGCTGAACCAGCGCTTCGAGCGCGGCCTGCACCTCGCCGGCATGCGGCCAGGCTTCGATCGGCCCGAGCGCGGCCAGCAACGCCGGCTTGTCGCCGTCGCGGAAGAACGCCCACACCGGCTCGGACGCGATCGGGATGCGGAACATCACCGGCACGCGCCAGTTCACGTCGGCGAGCTGCAGCGGCTGGCTGATCAGGCGCGTCCAGCGGCCTCCCTCGCGCACGATGCCCAGCGCATCGAGCGCGGCCATGCGGTCCAGCATCACGGTGCGCACTTCGGGGCCGTTGCCGACCGCGTCGAGGTGCTGCAGCGCCGAGTCCATCACGTCAGGCGCGATCCAGCGGCTCGGCCGGGCGCCGGCCACCGCCTTCTGCAGCAGCACGAGGCCGAGCTTGTCGAGGCGCTCGTCCAGCCCCGAGGCATGCTCATCGAAATAGTCGGCAGGCTTGACCACCTGCGGCAGCGCGTAGGCGGCCTGGCGGATACGGGCGAGCTGCTCGGGCGAGACGTGCGCGGGCACGCGCGCTGCATGGCGCGGGTTCGGAAGATTCACGGTGGGGGAGGCACTCACGGACAGGAAATACAACACGGACGACAGCAGGCGCTGCCCCGGGACTCTAACCGGTGCATGCCCTTCCGCCGAATGGGGCCGATTCGGCTGTTCAACAATCGGGCGATGAACCACAGACTCTCGGTCCCGAAGGACAAGCTCAAGTTCGTGCTGCTCGAAGGCATTCATGCCTCGGCCGTCGACGTGTTGAAGCGCGACGGCTACTCGCAGGTCGTCACCCATGCGAAGGCGCTCGCGGGCGGCGCGTTGCACGACGCGATCGCCGATGCGCACTTCCTCGGCATCCGCTCGCGCACCCAGCTGACGGCCGAGGTGCTGAAGGCCGCGCCGAAGCTGGCAGCGGTCGGCTGCTTCTGCATCGGCACCAACCAAGTCGACCTGCGCGCCGCGATGGACCTGGGCGTGCCGGTGTTCAACGCGCCGTTCTCGAACACCCGCAGCGTGGCCGAGCTGGTGCTGGCCGAGATCATCATGCTGATGCGCGGCATTCCGGCGAAGAGCGCGATCCTGCATCGCAACGGCTGGACCAAGAGCGCCGAGAACTCGTTCGAGGTGCGCGGCAAGACGCTCGGCATCGTCGGCTACGGCCACATCGGCACGCAGATCGGCGTGCTGGCCGAGCAGCTCGGCATGGCCGTCGTCTTCCACGACATCGAGGCCAAGCTGCCGCTCGGCAATGCGCGCGCGATGGACAGCCTCGACGAGGTGCTCGCCGCGTCCGACGTGGTCACGCTGCACCTGCCGGAGCTGCCGTCGACCAAGGGCCTGATGGGGCGCGCGCAGATCCGCGCGATGAAGCGCGGTGCTCACCTGATCAATGCGTCGCGCGGCACGGTGGTCGACATCGATGCGCTGGCCGAGGCGCTGAAGGACGGCCACCTGCTCGGCGCGGCGATCGACGTGTTTCCGGAGGAGCCGCAAGGCAACGACGCACGCTTCGAATCGCCGCTGGTCGGCATGGACAACGTGATCCTGACGCCGCACATCGGCGGCTCGACGCTGGAGGCGCAGGCCAACATCGGCAAGGAAGTGGCCGCGAAGCTGGTGCGCTACAGCAACAACGGGTCGACGACCTCGGCGGTCAACTTCCCCGAGGTGGCGCTGCCAGAGCACACCGGCCGCAGCCGGCTGCTGCACATCCACCGCAACGTGCCGGGCGTGATCGCGCGCGTGAACGAGCGGCTGTCGAAGGCGGGCATCAACGTCGCAGCGCAGTACCTGAGCACGCGCGACGAGGTGGGCTATGTCGTCATCGACGTCGACACCGCGGCGCCCGAGGCGGCGCTGGCGGACCTGGCGTCGTTGCCGGACACGATCCGCTGCCGGCTGTTGTATTGAGCCTCGCAGCGCAGGCTCAGGCCGGGCTCGCCAGCTTCAGCCCGACGATGCCGGCCACGATCAGCGCGAGGCTCGCCAGACGTGCCGCAGTAGCCGGTTCACCGAACAGCACGATGCCGAGGATCGCGGTGCCGACCGCGCCGACGCCGACCCACACCGCGTAGGCCGTGCCGACCGGCAGCGACTTCATCGCGTAGCCCAGCAGGCACACGCTGATGACCATCGCCGCCACCGTGCCGATCGAGGGCCACAGGCGCGTGAAGCCTTCGGTGTACTTCAGGCCGATCGCCCAGCCGATTTCGAAGAGGCCTGCGGCCACCAGGATGATCCAGTTCATGGGTTTGCCTTGTCGGGGTCGGGAATGAGTGAGCGGTTGTACCCGCAACCGGCGCCCGGCGCGGCGGGGCGTGCGCCAACAGTGGTACAACCGCGGGTCTTTCAACCAACACACCGGAGAACGCCATGAGCGCCGACAAGGACCGCGCCATTCGCAGGCAAAAGCAAAAGCGCGCGAAGCATGTCAAGAAGGAAACCCGCCAACTGCGTGAAGCGGCGGCTGGGTCGGCAACGAAGCAGGCCGCCAAGGCCGCCTGATCGGGCACCGGTTCGGGCGCCACCTCAGGCGTCAGCCGTCGTCACCCTCGACCTCGGCCCCGCCTTTGACGACGCGGCGGATCACCTCGGGTGAGAAACCGCGGCTCGACAGGAACCGCATCTGTTTGGCGCGCCCGGCGGCCTCCGCGGCCGGCGCGCCGAATTTGCGCAGCCACACTTCGTGGGCGCGCGCGAGTTCACTGTCCTTGAGTCTTGCCGTGGTGTCGGCATCGAGCGCGACACCGTGCTGCGCCAGTTCCTGGCGGATGCGCAGGTTGCCGTAGCGGCCCTCGCGCACATGGACCCGGCTCTCGACGAAGCGTTGCTCGCTGAAGTAGCCCTTGTCCTGCAGCCACGTCAGCACGTCGTCGACTTGCTGGTCGGCATCAATGGGTTCGGTGGGCTCGATGGGCTCGGGGAGCCCGGACTCCGCCTCGCTGTGCAGCTTCCGCAGATGCTGCAGCAGCTTGCGCCGCAGCTCCTGCCGGCTGTGCTCGCGCTGTGACAGCAACTGCACGCCGCGCCCGCGCAGCGACAGCCGCCGTTTCATCGCCACCGCCGGACGGGTGCTGCGCTCCCGCGATTACTCGCGGGCTTCCTTCGGCTCTTTCGGCTCTTTCGATTCCTTGGGCTCTTTCGCCGCCTTCTTCGACGGCTTGGCCTCGTCGGCAGCAGCCCCGCCACCGCTGGTCGGCAGCAGTGGGATGCCCATCGCCTCGCGCACCTTGTTCTCGATCTCGACCGACAGGTCGGGGTTCTCGCGCAGGAACTCGCGGGCGTTGTCCTTGCCCTGGCCGATCTTCTCGCCGTTGTAGGCGTACCAGGCACCGGACTTCTCGAGCACCTTGGCCTCGACGCCCATGTCGATCACCTCGCCTTCGCGGCTGATGCCCTGGCCGTAGAGGATGTCGAATTCGGCGGTCTTGAACGGCGGCGACACCTTGTTCTTGACGACCTTGACCTTGGTCTCGTTGCCGATGACTTCTTCGCCCTTCTTGATGCTGCCGATGCGGCGGATGTCGAGCCGCACCGACGCGTAGAACTTCAGCGCATTGCCGCCGGTGGTGGTTTCGGGGCTGCCGAACATCACGCCGATCTTCATGCGGATCTGGTTGATGAAGATGACCATGGTGTTGGTCTTCTTGATGGTGCCGGTGAGCTTGCGCAGCGCCTGGCTCATCAGGCGGGCCTGCAGGCCGGGCAGCGAATCGCCCATCTCGCCTTCGATTTCGGCCTTGGGCGTGAGCGCCGCGACCGAGTCGATCACCACCAGGTCGACCGAGCCGGAGCGCACCAGCGCGTCGACGATCTCGAGCGCCTGCTCGCCGGTGTCGGGCTGGCTGATCAGCAGCTCTTGCAGGTTGACGCCCAGCTTCTGGGCATACGCGGTATCGAGCGCGTGCTCGGCATCGATGAAGGCGCAGGTGCCACCGAGCTTCTGCATTTCGGAGATGACCTGCAGCGTCAGCGTGGTCTTGCCCGACGATTCGGGGCCGTAGATCTCGACCACCCGGCCGCGCGGCAGGCCGCCAACGCCCAGCGCGGCATCGAGGCCGAGCGATCCGGTGGAGACGACCTCGATGTCTTCGATCACCTCGCCTTCGCCGAGCCGCATGATCGAGCCCTTGCCGAACTGCTTTTCGATCTGCGCCAGCGCAGCTTGCAGGGCCTTGGCCTTTTCGGTATTGAGGGTGGCGGCTTTGACGGGGGCATCCATGGGGCGATCTCCTAGAGTTGCGCGGATTATGGCAAAGGCTGGATGTTTGTACAGTCTTTTCTCGCGAGAAATCCCCCCGAGGCCACTCCCTACAATCCCGCAGCGGCCGGGTCATGAGCCGCACAGGAGGCAGCCATGCGCGTGTTGATCGCCGAAGACGACCAGGTGTTGGCCGACGGGCTGCTGCGCTCGCTGCGCAATGGGGGCTACGCGGTCGACCACGTGGCGAGCGGCACCGAGGCCGACGCGGCCCTGTCGGCCCATGAGTTCGACCTGCTGATCCTCGACCTCGGCCTGCCGAAGCTGCACGGGCTCGAGGTGCTGCGCAAGCTGCGCGCCCGCGGCTCGGCGGTGCCGGTGCTGATCCTCACCGCGGCCGACAGCGTTGAGCAGCGCGTGCAGGGCCTCGACCTCGGCGCCGACGACTACATGGCCAAGCCGTTCTCGCTGCAGGAGTTGGAAGCCCGCGTGCGTGCGCTGACGCGGCGCGGCCTGGGCACTGCGTCGAGCGTGATCCGGCACGGGCCGCTGACCTTCGACGCGACCGGCCGCGTCGCCTACCTGAACGACCAGATGGTCGAGCTGTCGGCGCGCGAGCTGAGCCTGCTCGAGGTGCTGCTGCAGCGCGCCGGCCGGCTGGTCAGCAAGGACCAGCTGGTCGAGCGGCTGTGCGAATGGGGCGAAGAGGTCAGCAACAACGCGATCGAGGTCTACATCCACCGGCTGCGCAAGAAGATCGAGCAGGGCCCGGTGCGGATCGCGACGGTGCGCGGGCTGGGCTACTGCCTGGAAAAGATCGCGGCTTGAAAGAGCAACGCTCCCTGTTCGGCGAGATCCTCGACTGGATGCTCGCGCCGCTGCTGCTGCTGTGGCCGATGAGCGTGGTGCTGACCTGGCTGGTCGCGCAGGGCATCGCCAACAAGCCGTTCGACCGCCAGCTCGGCGAGATGGCCCGCGTGCTGTCGCAGCAGGTCACGGTGCAGGACGCCGGCGGCGGCACGCTGCCGTCGGCCAGCTTCGCGCTGCCGGCCAGCGCCGCCGAGCTGCTGCACACCGACGAGACCGACACGCTGTACTACCAGGTGCTCGGCCTCGACGGGCAGTACCTGAGCGGCGACCGCGCGCTGCCGATGCCCAACGACGAAGAGCGCGCCGCGCCCGGCGTGGTGCGCTACCGCGACGACGAGATCAACCGCGAGCCGGTGCGCATCGCCTACGTGCGCATCGGGTTGCCGGGCAGCATGGCGGCCGGCGTCGAGGCGCCGATCGTGCAGGTGGCCGAGACGCTGGGCAAGCGTTCGCGGCTGGCCACCGAGATCATCAAGGGCGTGATGCTGCCGCAGTTCGTGATCCTGCCGCTGGCGGTGCTGCTGGTGTGGCTGGCGCTCGCGCGCGGCATCGCGCCGCTGAACGAGCTGCAGCAGCGCATCCGCCGTCGCGAGAGCCACGACCTGAGCCCGATCGACGAGCGCGACGCGCCCGAGGAGGTCTCGCCGCTGGTGCGCGCGATCAACGACCTGCTGGCCCGGCTGGACCGCAGCATCGGCGCGCAGAAGCACTTCCTGGCCGACGCGGCGCACCAGCTGAAGACGCCGCTGGCCGGGCTGCGCACGCAGGCCGAGCTGGCGCAGCGCGAGATCGATGCCGGCGAGCGCGATCCGCAGGCGCTGAAGAAGTCGCTGCAGCAGATCGCGCGCGCCAGCCAGCGCGCCGCCCGCATGGTCAACCAGCTGCTCGCGATGGCGCGCGCCGAGGACGCCTCGCAGGCGCTGCAGCACCAGCCGGTCAACCTGGCGCGGCTGGCGGCCGAGGCGGTGCACGATTTCGTGCCGCGCGCGCTGGAGAAGCGCATCGACCTCGGCTACGAAGGCCCCGAGACCACGCGGCGCGGCGCGGCCGGGCTGTCGGTCTCCGGCCAGCCGGTGCTGCTGCGCGAGCTGATCCGCAACCTGGTCGACAACGCGCTGCAGTACACGCCCGAGGGCGGCACGGTCACGGTGCGGGCCGTCGACGACCCGTTCGGCCAGGTGGTGGTGGTGCAGGTGGAAGACTCCGGCCCGGGCATCCCGGCCGCCGAGCGCGACAAGGTGTTCCAGCCGTTCTACCGCTCGCTGGGCACCAACGTCGACGGCTCGGGACTCGGGCTCGCGATCGTGCGCGAGATCGCGCAGCAGCACGGCGCCGAGATCACGCTGGAAGACGCCAACCTGCGGCACCGCCCGGGCCTGAGCGAGCAGGGCGGCGTGGCCTTCGGGCCGGGGGCGCGCTTCACGGTGCGCTTTCCGGTGCAGTTCCCGGTGCAGGTGCCGGTCGAGCCCCCGGCCGGTCCCGGCACGGTGACCGACGGAAACACGGGCGAATCCCATCCGACTTAGACTGCCCCGGGTTAACCCGAGGTGCATCCCGATGGCAGTACACGAAACGATCTCCCACCCGAAGAACGGTGGCGACGCCCCGGCCACGCTCGGCCTCGACCTCGCGCTGCAGGGCGGCGGCTCGCACGGCGCCTTCACCTGGGGCGTGCTCGACCGGCTGCTGGAAGACGACGGGCTGCACTTCAGCGGCGTCTCGGGCACCAGCGCCGGCGCGCTGAATGCCGCGGTGATGGCCAGCGGCTACAAGAAGGGCGGCCGCGACGGCGCGCGCGCGGCGCTGACCGAGTTCTGGCGCGACGTCAGCCGCTCCGGTTCGATCTTCTCGCCGTTCTCGGCCGGCCAGGCCCATTCGCTGAGCGACAACTTCAAGCTCGACAAGCTGCCGGGCTACCAGTGGATGAGCTCGTTCTTCCGCTCGTTCAGCCCCTACGAATTCAACCCGCTCAACCTGAACCCGCTGCGCGACGTGCTGCGCCGCCACGTCGACGAAGACGCGGTGCATGCGAGCGGGCTGCGGCTGTTCATCACCGCGACCAGCGTGACGACCGGCCAGGCGCGCGTGTTCACCGGCCGCGACATCACGGTCGACGTGCTGCTCGCGTCGGCCTGCCTGCCGTTCCTGTTCCAGGCGGTGCACATCGACGGCGAGCCCTACTGGGACGGCGGCTACACCGGCAACCCGGCCATCTACCCGCTGATCTACCAGACCGCGGCGCTCGACATCCTGCTGGTGCGCATCAACCCGCTGGTGCGCGAGGGCACGCCGACGCGCAGCGAGGAGATCATGGACCGGCTCAGCGAGATCACCTTCAACGCGAGCCTGATGTCGGAGATGCGCGCGATCTCGTTCGTCTCGCGGCTGGTGCGCGAAGGCAAGCTCGACCCGGGGCGCTACAAGGACCTGCGGCTGCACATGGTGGCCGACGACGAAGGCCTCGGGCCGTATGGCGCAAACAGCAAGTTCAACACCGACCGCGCCTTCCTCGAAGACCTGTTCGCGCTCGGACGCACCGCGGCGACGAGCTGGCTGAAGAAGCACCGGGCCGACATCGGCGTGAAGTCGACGCTCGACGTCGACCGCGAGTTCCTGCGCGGGCCGAAGAAGCACAAGCCAGCCTGAGCACGGTCCGCAGCAAGGTCCGCAGCAAGATAGCGCAGACACGCGCAACCGATTGCGGCCATGATGGCGGTTTCGCGAATCCTGTCCTCATGCCGGCCCCCATCCGCTCCATCCCCACCGCCCCTGCCGCGCCCCGCCCGAGCCTGATCGCGCTCACCTGGCCGCTGCTGGCCGAGCTGGTGCTCGGGCTGCTGGTCGGGCTGACTGGGTTGTGGCTCGCGTCGCGGCAATCGGACACCGCATCCGGCGCGTTCGCGCTCGCGAACAACGTGCAGGCCTCGTTCTTCCTGCTGTTCCGCATCATCAGCATGGGCGTCAGCGTGGTGATCACGCAGAACCTGGGCGCCGGCAACCGCAAGGGCGCCGACGAGACCGCGCGCGCCGCGCTCGGCGCGAGCACCTGGCTGGGCCTGGGCGCCGGGCTGGTGGTCGCGGCCTGCGCGAACCCCCTGCTCTCGCTGCTGAACGCGCCGGCCGACGTGCTGCCGATCGCCGGGCCCTACCTGCGGGTGCTGGCCGTCGCGCTGGCGCTCGACGCGTTCAACGCCAGCATGTCGTCGGTGATGCGGGCCCACCTGCATGCGCGCGACACGCTGATGAACATGCTGGCGATGCACAGCCTGCACCTGCTGATCTGCACGCCGCTGATGACCGGCTTCGGTCCGGTGCCGGGGCTCGGGCTGCCGGGCTTCGCGCTCGCGATGGCGCTGAGCCGCGCCTTCGGCGTCGGCTTCCACCTGTGGCTGTGGCAGCGCCGGCTCGACCTGGTGCCGAGCGCGCGCGACTGGTGGGTGATGCGCTGGCGCCGGCTCGGACCGGTGCTGCACATCGGGCTGCCGGGCGCGGCCGAGAACGTGGCCTACCGGCTCGCGCTGCTGGTGACGATCGCGCTGGTGGCGCGCATGGGCGCGGCCGAACTCGCGGTGCACAGCTACACGATGCAGATCATGTATTTCATCCTGGTGTTCGGTCTCGCGATCGGCTTCGCCAGCGAGATCCTGGTCGGCCACCTGATCGGCGCCGGCCAGCTGCATGCGGCGCACCGGCTGGTGCGCAAGAGCCTGCGCTGGGGGCTCGTGGTGTCGACCAGCCTCGCGCTGGTCGGTGCGCTGACGGCCCGCTGGACGATGCAGCTCTTCACGCACGACCCGCACATCATCCAGGCCGCGACCACGCTGCTGTGGATCACGGTGCTGCTGGAGCCGGGCCGCACCTTCAACCTGGTCGTGATCAACGCGCTGCGCGCGACCGGCGACGCGAAGTTCCCGGTGATGGCCGGTGCCGCGTCGATGGTGTTCGTGATGGCCGGCGGCGCGTGGCTGCTGGGCGTGTACTTCGGGCTCGGGCTGGTCGGCGTGTGGATCGCGTATGCGGCGGATGAGTGGCTGCGAGGGTTGACGATGGCGGCGCGCTGGTACCGGCAGGGCTGGGTGCCATCGGCGCGGGCCACGCACCGGCGCGTGGTGCGCCAGCGGCACGGATTGGCCACCGCGTAGCCGTCAGCGCTGGACCGGCATGCAGAGTTCGCAGATCACCCGGTCTTCGGGCGGCAGGGGCTGCCCCACCGGATAGGTCTCGAAGAACGGCACGTCCCCGACCATCAGCCCCGAGGTCGGGAGCCAGTCGTTGAGCAACTGCCGCCACGCGTGCTGCATCGAGGGGCCCGTCCCCTCGTAGGCCAGGCAGGCGTGCAGGCCGCCGGCCACGCGCTTGCGCGACATCCGCCCGCTGACCGGTTCGTGCCAATTCGGCGGCAGCACCACGCAGGCGTCGAAGCGGCAGCGCGACACCGGCGCGATGTCCGGATCGTCCAGCCCCATGCCCAGCCGCATCTGCCCGGCCAGCCCCAGCGCCTCGATGTGCGGCATGAACGCGGCCCAGGCCTGCGAGACCATCGTGTCGTAGCGGCCCTGCACCCGCCAGTACAGCACCTCGCACTCGGGCAGCTGCTTCAGCACCACCGGGTAGCGCTGGCTCACCGGCTGCCGGGTGCGCACCATGCGTTGCCGGCGCTCCCACAGCAGCTGCCCGCCGCGCCGCCAGGCGGTCGGCGTCATGCCGAAGTGCTGCTTGAACGCCCGCGAGAACGCCTCGCCCGATTCGAAGCCGACCGCGAACGCGATGGTCGTGATGCTGTCGCGCGGCGCGTGGCGCAGGCGCCCGCCGGCGGCCTCGAGCCGGCGCCGGCGCACGAAGTCGAGCAGGGTCTCGCCGGTCCAGGCGCGGAACACCCGATGGAAATGGAAGGGCGAGAACGCCGCCACCTCGGCCAGCGCCTCCAGCCGCAGGTCGTCGGCGAGGTGCGCGTCGATGTGGTCGAGCACGCGGTTCATGCGCCGCAGGTGCGCCTCGGGCGCGTCGGGCCCATGGGGAGGAGGCGTGCGTCGCGTGGTCAACGTGCTTGCCGCCGCAGTTCGTCGAGCGCCTCAGCGCTGCATCAGCCGCCGGCTCTTCGAGATCGACATCAGGATGCCGAGCCCGAGCCCGAGCGTCAGCATCGCGGTGCCGCCATAGCTGATGAACGGCAGCGGCACGCCCACCACCGGCAGGATGCCGCTGACCATGCCCATGTTGACGAACGCGTAGGTGAACCAGCTCAGCGTCACCGCGCCGGCCAACAGCCGGGTGAACACCGTCGGCGCATCGGCCGCGATGACCAGACCGCGGAAGATCAGGAACGTGAAGCCGAGGATCAGCGACACGCAGCCGACCAGCCCGAACTCCTCGGAGAAGGCCGCGAAGATGAAATCGGTGGTGCGCTCGGGGATGAACTCCAGGTGGGTCTGCGTGCCCTTCATGAAGCCCTTGCCCTCGATGCCGCCGGAGCCGATCGCGATCATCCCCTGGATGATGTGGAAGCCCTTGCCGAGCGGGTCGGTGGTCGGGTCGAGCAGCGTGCAGACGCGGTTTTTCTGGTAGTCGCGCATCATCGGCCACACCACGTCGGGCTGGCAGATGCGATCCTCCGACACCACCACCGCGGTGATCGCCGCGCCGCCGATCACCAGCACCGGCACGATCAGCTTCCACGACAGCCCGGCGAAGAAGATCACGTACAGCCCCGCCGACAGCACCAGGATCGCGGTGCCCAGGTCGGGCTGCTTGACGATCATGCCGACCGGCACCGCCAGCAGCCCGAGCGCGACAATGAAGTCGAGCACGCGCAGCTGGCCCTCGCGGCGCTGGAACCACCAGGCCAGCATCAGCGGCATCGCGATCTTCATGATCTCGCTCGGCTGGATCACGATGCCCACGTTGAGCCAGCGCGTCGCGCCCTTCTTGGTGACGCCGATCACCGCGGTGGCGATCAGCAGCGCGACGCCCACGGTGTACAGCGGCACCGCCAGCCGCATCAGCCGCTGCGGCGGCACCTGCGCGACGATGAACAGGATGACCAGCGCGAGCACCATGTTGCGGCCGTGGTCGACGAAGCGCGAGCCGTTGTCGAAGCCGGCCGAGTACATCGTCACCAGCCCGGCCGCACCGAGCAGCAGCACGCCGATCACCAGCGGCGCGTCGAAGCCGGTGAAGACCGGCTTCAGCCGCTGCCAGACCGAGGGCTTCTCGAAGACGATGCTCATGGCGCGCGGCGGGCCGGCCTGGAGGCCGCCGAGGCCGTGGGGAAGGGCGCCGATGCGGCTGAAGCTGCCGGCGGCGTGATCAGCAGCGACGGTGCCGAGGCGGCCACCGGCACCACCAGCGGCGGCGGCACGTCGGTGGGCGCCGCCGCGACGTTGTTGATCGACACGCCCTGCAGCGGCACGCTCGCGGCCGGCCGCGGCTTGCCGATCGGCGCATAGGTCTGGCCGCCGCGCGTCGCGAGGATGTCTTCCTCGCTCGGGTACTGGCCTTCGAGCACGAAGTCGAACACCCGGCGCGCGATCGGGGCCGCCGCGCCGGCGCCGAAGCCGGCGTTCTCGACCACCAGCGCGATCGCGATGTGCGGCTCCTCAAGCGGCGCGAACGCGGTGAACAGCGCGTGGTCGCGGTGCCGCTCGTCGACCTTGCTGGCGTCGTACTTCTCGTTCTGCTTGATCTGGATCACCTGGGCGGTGCCGGTCTTGCCGCCGGAGCGGTACTGCGAGCCCTGGAACGCACGCGCCGCCGTGCCCTCCTGCGTGACGCCGTACAGCGCCTGGTGGATCACCGCGACGTGGTCGGGGTTCCAGGCGAGCGGCTCCAGCCGGTCGCCCGACAGCGTCTGCTGGCTGCGCGTCTCGACGTTCTCGATCGCGCGCACCAGGTGCGGCTTGAAGCGCTTGCCGCCGGCCGCGAGCGTCGCCTCGGCCTGCGCGAGCTGCAGCATCGTGAAGGTGTTGTAGCCCTGGCCGATGCCCAGCGAGATGGTCTCGCCGGGGTACCACTTCTGCATTTCCTTGCGCTTGTAGTTGTTGCGCTTCCACTCGGTCGACGGCAGCGTGCCGCGCAGCTCGCCCTGCATGTCGATGCCGGTCATCTGGCCGAGCCCGAGCGGCGCCATGAAGTCGTGGATCGCATCGACGCCCAGGTCGTTGGCGAGGATGTAGTAGTAGGTGTCGCACGACTGCACGATCGAGCGGTACATGTCGACGACGCCATGCCCGCCTTCCTTGTCGTCGCGGAACTTGTGGTTGCCGAACCAGAAGAAGCCGGGGTCGCTGATCGACTGCTGCGGCGTGCGCTTGCCCAGCGTCAGCGCGGCCAGCGCCATCAGCGGCTTGTAGGTGGAGCCGGGCGGGTAGGCGCCGCGCAACGCGCGGTTCAGCAGCGGCTTGTCCTCGGACTCGTTCAGTGCCTTCCAGTTCTCGGCGTCGATGCCGTCGACGAACAGGTTGGGGTCGAAGTTGGGCTTGCTGACGAAGGCCAGCACCTCGCCGTTGCGCGGGTCGATCGCCACCAGCGCGCCGCGCCGGTCGCCGAACAGCTGCTCGACCAGCGCCTGCAGCCGGATGTCGATCGACAGCACCAGCGTGTTGCCGGGCGTCGCCGGGTTGCTCTTGAGCTGGCGCACCGCACGCCCGCCGGCGCTGGTCTCGACCTCTTCGAAGCCGGTGGCGCCGTGCAGCTGCTCCTCGTAGGCCTGCTCGATGCCGAGCTTGCCGATGTACTCGGTGCCACGGTAGTTCGATTCGTCTTCCGACTCCTCGATCTTCTCTTTCTCGGACTGGTTGATGCGGCCGATGTAGCCGATCAGGTGGCTGCCGACCTCGCCGAGCGGGTAGTTGCGGAACAGCCGGGCCTTGATGTCGACGCCGGGGAAGCGGAAGCGCTGCGCGGTGAAGCGGGCCACTTCTTCATCGGTCAGCTTGGTGCGGATCGGCAGCGATTCGAAGCTGCTCTTGGTTTCTTCCATCAGCCGCTTGAAGCGCTTGCGGTCGCGCGCCTGCACCTCGACCACCTGCGACAGCTGGTCGATCACGGCGTCGAGATCGTCGACCTTGGTCGGCGTGATCTCGAGCGTGTAGGCCGAGTAGTTGTTGGCCAGCACGACGCCGTTGCGGTCGACGATCAGCCCGCGGTTGGGCACGATCGGCACCACGGCGATGCGGTTGTTCTCGGCCTGGGTCGCGAGTTCGTCGTGGCGCATCACCTGCAGCACGACGAGGCGGAACACCAGCAGCCCGAACGCGAACAACACGAACAGCGCGGCCGCGAGCAGCCGGGTGCGAAACCGCCCCAGCTCCTGCTCGACGTTCTTGAGTTCTGTCATGCCACGACCGCGCGAAGGATCACAAGGGCCGGTTCTGGTCGGGATCCGGCGGCCGACGCTGCGGCGCGAGCAAGACCCACGAGGCCACCGGCCACAGCAGGCTTTCGAACACCGGCGCGAGCATCAGTTCCCAGCCCGGCAGCATGCCGCCCACCAACATTCGCACGATCAGCGACACCGCGTGCGCCGCGACGAACAGCGGCAGGATCTGCAGCGCCTGCTGCGGCAGCCCGAACCACAGCAGGCGCCGGTGGATCGTGATCGCGAAGAAGCTCAGCAGCGTGTAGGCCAGCGCATGCTGGCCCAGCACTGCGCTGTCGTGCACGTCCATCAGCAGCCCGAACATGAACGCGATGCCGACGCCGATGCGCCGCGGCTGGTGCACGTTCCAGAACGCGAGCGCGAGCGCGAGCAGGTCGGGAATGGCCGGGATGCGGCCGAACGGCACCAGGTTGAACAGGAAGGCCAGCAGCAGCGAGCTCCAGATGAACCACGGGTTCACCGGCAGCAGCAGCTGGTCGGAGCCACGCGGCATCATTTGCGGTTCCCCCTGCGCCCGCTGGAACCGGGCTTGGCGTTCGGGTCGACCGCCGGCTCGGGCTTGGGCTGCATCTGCACGCCCAGCGGCTCCAGCACCAGCACATGGCGCACCGCGTCGGGCTGCGCGATCGGCGCGAGCGCGATGCGGGCGAAGCCGGTGTCGACGCGCCGGTCGACGCTGACGACCTTCGCGACCGGGATGCCCGACGGGTAGACGCCGTCGACGCCCGAGGTCGCGAGCACGTCGCCGACCTGCACGTCGGCATTGCCGGCCATGAAGCGCAGCTCCAGCCCGGCGCCGGCCGAGTTGCCGAACGCGGCGCTGCGCACCTGGGTGCGCAGGTTGAGCACCGGGATCGCGGCGTCCTTGTCGGTCAGCAGCGTGACCTCGGCGCTGTACGGAAACGCCCGCGTCACCTGGCCGAGCACGCCGGCCTCGTTGATGACCGGCGACGCGACCGCAATGCCCTGCTGCGTGCCGCGGTCGATGATGACCTTGCGCGAGTACGGATCGGGCGCGTCGTACAGCACCTCGGCCGTCTGCGAGCGCACCGACAGGCCCGGGCGCAGCTCGAGCAGCGCGCGCAGCCGCAGGTTCTCCTGCTCCAGCAACTCGACGCGGGCCGAGCGAGCCGCCTGCTCGGCCAGCTCGCGCCGGGCGCGGGCCTCGGCCGACAGCGCGTCCTGCAGCCCCATCGCGTAATCGCCGGCGGCTCTGACCGCGTCGACCGGCGCCCGCAGCGCCCGCTCGACCGGGTTCAGCGCGGTCGCCAGCACCGCGCGCACCGGCTGCGTCAGCCTGAAGCGGGTGTCGGCCACCATCAGGAACAACGCGAGCGCCGAGAAGAACATCAGCCGCGTGAGCGCCGACGGCCCCTGCCGGAAGAAGGGTGGTGGGGTTCGGTCGAGGGTGCCGAGCGGCATGTCTGTGGAGCGAACTTTGAAGTCAAAAGGCCGGCCGCGTCAGCGACGCGCCGGCCGTGTGAGAAGGATCACGTTCACTCGGAGGTGAAGATCGAGCCCAGCCGTTCCATGCGCTCCAGCGCCATCCCGCAGCCGCGCACGACGCAGGTCAGCGGGTCTTCGGCGACCAGCACCGGCAGGCCGGTTTCTTCGGCGAGCAGGCGGTCGAGGTCGCGCAGCAGCGCGCCGCCGCCGGTCAGCATCATGCCGCGCTCGGCGATGTCGGCGCCCAGCTCGGGCGGCGTCTGCTCGAGCGCGTTCTTGACGCTGGAGACGATCTGGTTGAGCGGGTCGGTCAGCGCCTCGAGGATCTCGTTGCTGCTGATCGTGAAGCTGCGCGGCACGCCTTCGGAGAGGTTGCGGCCCTTGACCTCCATCTCCTTGACCTCGGAGCCGGGGAAGGCCGAGCCGATGTTCTTCTTGATGGATTCGGCGGTGGGCTCGCCGATCAGCATGCCGTAGTTGCGTCGGATGTAGTTGATGATGGCTTCGTCGAACTTGTCGCCGCCGACCCGCACGCTGCCCTTGTAGACCATGCCGCCCAGCGAGATCACGCCGACCTCGGTGGTGCCGCCGCCGATGTCGACCACCATCGAGCCGCTGGCCTCGCTGACCGGCAGGCCGGCGCCGATCGCCGCGGCCATCGGCTCCTCGATCAGGTAGACCTCGCTCGCGCCGGCGCCGAGCGCCGATTCGCGGATGGCCCGGCGCTCGACCTGCGTGGAGCCGCAGGGCACGCAGATGATGATGCGCGGGCTCGGCCTGAGCATGCGCGAGTCGTGGACCATGCGGATGAACTGCTTGAGCATCTGCTCGGTCACGGTGAAGTCGGCGATCACGCCGTCTTTCATCGGCCGGATGGCTTCGATGTTGCCGGGCACCTTGCCGAGCATGGCCTTGGCCTCGGTGCCGACCGCCTGGATGGTCTTCTTGCCGTTGGGACCGCCCTCGTGGCGGATCGCGACGACCGAAGGCTCGTCCAGCACGATGCCCTTGCCACGCACGTAGATCAGCGTGTTGGCGGTGCCGAGGTCGATGGCCAGGTCGGTGGAGAAGTAGCGGCGCAGGGATGCAAACATGTGCGGGAGAGTTCTTGTTGGCGTCGATCGGCCCGGGGGGAGCGGACGGATGGGACGAATCGACGCAATCGCGAATGGGGAGCCGGGCAGGGTCCGCGAGCCGCTCGAAAGTCCTGCAAACCCTTGAATTTGCACGCCGAAAGAGGCTTGTGGATAACCGGGGATAATACCCCAACCCCCCTGATTTTCAGCCCCGTCGGCACCCTCATCTCCCCTCAAATTCCAATGGCACTGGACTCCCAAGACGTGAGCCGCATCGCGAACCTCGCGCGCCTCGAACTGAAGCCCGCCGAAGAGGCGGCGATGCTGCAGCAACTCAACGGATTCTTCTCGATCGTCGAGCAGATGAGCGCAGTCGACACCAGCGGCGTCGAGCCGCTGTACACGCCGCTGTCGGCGGTGCAGGAGGTGGCGCTGCGGCTGCGCGACGACGTCGTCACCGAAACCGACCACCGCGAGGCCAACCAGCGCAGCGCCCCCGCCGTCGAGGACGGCCTGTTCCTGGTGCCGAAGGTGATCGAAGCATGAAGGACCTGCATCAACTGGGCGCGGCCGAGCTGTCGCGCGCGCTCGACGCGCGGCAGGTGTCCAGCGTCGAGGCGACGACACATCTGCTTGCACGCGTTGCCGCGCACGCGCACCTGGGCGCCTTCCTGTGCGTCGACGCCGAGGGCGCGCTGCGCCAGGCGGCGCAGGCCGATGCGCGCCGCGCCGCCGGCGAGACCGGCGCGCTGCTGGGCGTGCCGCTCGCGCACAAGGACATCTTCGTCACCGAGGCGCTGCCGACCACCGCCGGCTCGAAGATGCTGGCCGGCTACCGCAGCCCGTTCGACGCCACCGTGGTCACCCGGCTGGCCACGGCCGGCACCGTGACGCTGGGCAAGCTGAACTGCGACGAGTTCGCGATGGGCTCGAGCAACGAGAACTCGGCCTTCGGCCCGGTAAAGAATCCGTGGAATGCGGCGCGCGTGCCGGGCGGTTCGTCGGGCGGCTCGGCCGCCGCAGTGGCGGCGCGGCTGGTGCCGGTGGCCACCGGCACCGACACCGGCGGCTCGATCCGACAACCGGCCAGCTTCACCGGCATCACCGGCATCAAGCCGACCTACGGCGTGTGCTCGCGCTACGGGATGATCGCGTTCGCGTCCAGCCTGGACCAGGCCGGCCCGTTCGGCCGCAGCGCCGAAGACTGCGCGCTGATGCTGTCGGCGATGAGCGGCTTCGACGAGCGCGACGCCACCAGCGCGCAGCGCCCGCCGCAGGACTACGCCGCGGCGCTCACCGCGGCGCGCGCCGGCGCCAGCGCCGCGCAACCGCTGAAGGGCCTGCGCATCGGCCTGCCGACCGAGTTCTTCCCCGCAGCGCTCGCCGCCGACGTCGACGGCGCGGTGCGTGCCGCGCTGGCCGAGCTGCAGAAGCTGGGTGCGACGCTGGTCGACGTGAGCCTGCCGCGCACCGAGCTGTCGATCCCGGTGTACTACATCATCGCGCCGGCCGAGGCCAGCTCGAACCTGAGCCGCTTCGACGGCGTGCGCTTCGGGCACCGGGCCGACAAGTACACCGACCTGCTCGACATGTACAAGAAGAGCCGCGCCGAGGCCTTCGGCGCCGAGGTCAAGCGCCGCATCATGATCGGCACCTACGTGCTGAGCCACGGCTACTACGACGCCTACTACCTGCAGGCGCAGAAGCTGCGGCGCATGATCGCCGACGACTTCCAGCACTGCTTCACGCAGTGCGACGTGATCGCCGGTCCGGTGGCGCCGACGGTGGCCTGGAAGCTGGGCGACAAGAGCGACGACCCGGTCGCGAACTACCTGGCCGACATCTTCACGCTGCCGGCCAGCCTGGCCGGCCTGCCGGGCATGAGCCTGCCGGCCGGCACCGGCGAAGGCGGCATGCCGGTCGGCCTGCAGCTGATCGGCAACTACTTCCAGGAGGGCACGCTGTTGCACGCGGCCCATGCCTTCCAGCAGGCGACCGACTGGCACGCCCGCGCCCCCGCGATCTGACCATGGCAAGCACCCCCAAACTGATCCGCGGCTACGAGGTCGTCATCGGCCTCGAGACGCACGCCCAGCTGTCGACGCGCAGCAAGATCTTCAGCGGCTCGAGCACGCAGTTCGGTGCCGCGCCCAACACGCAGGCCTCGCCGGTCGACCTGGCGCTGCCGGGCACGCTGCCGGTGATGAACCGCGGCGCGGTCGAGCGGGCGATCCGCTTCGGGCTCGCGGTCGGCGCGACGGTGGCGCCGCTGTCGATCTTCGCGCGCAAGAACTACTTCTACCCCGACCTGCCGAAGGGCTACCAGATCAGCCAGTACGAGACGCCGGTGGTGCAGGGCGGCTCGGTGGAGTTCTTCGTCGGTGACGCGAAGCACAAGGTGCAACTCACCCGCGCGCACCTGGAAGAAGACGCCGGCAAGTCGCTGCACGAGGACTATGCCGGCCAGACCGGCATCGACCTGAACCGCGCCGGCACGCCGCTGCTGGAGATCGTCACCGAGCCCGACATGCGGGCGAGCACCGAGGCGGTGGAGTACGCGAAGGCGCTGCATTCGCTGGTGGTGTGGCTCGAGATCTGCGACGGCAACATGCAGGAGGGCAGCTTCCGCTGCGATGCCAACGTGTCGGTGCGCCGGCCGGGGGCCGAGTACGGCACGCGCCGCGAGATCAAGAACCTGAACAGCTTCAAGTACCTGCAGCAGGCGATCGATTTCGAGATCCAGTGGCAGATCGACCTGATCGAGGACGGCGGCAAGGTGCAGCAGGCGACCGTGCTGTTCAACCCCGACACCGGCGAGACGCGGGCGATGCGCACGAAGGAAGATGCGCACGACTACCGCTACTTCCCCGACCCGGACCTGCCGCCGCTGGTGATCGCGCCGGAGTGGATCGAGCAGGTGCGCGCCGCGATGCCGGAGCTGCCGCGCCTGATGGCCGAGCGCTTCCAGAAGGACTACGGGCTGCCGGCCTACGACGCGTCGATGATGACGCAGGGCAAGGCCTTCGGCGCGTTCTTCGAGGAGACCGCGAAGGCCTGCGGGCAGCCGAAGCTGGCGGCGAACTGGCTGATGGGCGAGGTGTCGCGGCGGCTGAATGCCGAAGAGAAGGGCATCGCGGACAGCCCGGTGAGTGCCACGACGCTGGCCGCGCTGATCGGGCGCATCGCCGACGGCACGGTCTCGAACAACGGCGCCCGCCAGGTGTTCGATCAGCTGTGGACCGAGGGTGGCCAGATCGACGCCATCATCGAGGCCAAGGGCCTGAAGCAGATGAGCGACAGCAGCGAGCTGGAGCGCATCCTCGACGAGGTGCTGGCGGCGAACGCGAAGTCGGTCGAGGAATTCCGCGCCGGCAAGGACAAGGCGTTCAACGCGCTGGTCGGCCAGGCGATGAAGGCCACCAAGGGCAAGGCGAACCCGTCGCAGGTGAACGAGCTGCTGAAGAAGAAGCTCGGAGCGAGCTGACCTGCGAAGCTCGATCGCGCCAGCCGCTGCGAAGCCAGGCACGCGCGGGCGCGGAAAGCCGTTCGGTGAGTCTTACTTCCCCGCCGCCTTGCGCTGGGGAGGTGCCGACGCCGCCGGCAACGCCCCCATCGACCCCGGCGACGCCCCGGCCCACAGCTTCTTCAACCGCTCGAGCTCGACGTCGTACAGGTTGTTGATGCGCACGATCTCGTCTTCCTGGTTCTGCACCAGCGATTTCTGCGCGGCCACCGCGGCATCGTTCGCGTCGAGCTGCTGGCGCAGTTTCGCCGGCAGCTTGCGGCCCTTGTAGAACTCCTGCTCGTCGAGCAGCGGCTTGCGCTCGCGCTCGAGTTCGGCCAGGCGCCCCTGCGAGAACGCGACGCCCTTGCGGACGTCGTCGAGCGCGGCCTCGCGCGCCTTCATGTGGGCGGCATCGTTGGGAAAGCGGTTCACCAGGTTGCGGTCGCGGCGCATCGCGTCTTGCTGCGCGACGCGGTCGGCGGCGGCCTGCCGCTCCTTCGCGTCGGCCTCGGCGCGCTCATCGGGCGTCATCGTCGGCGGCACGATCTGGCGCACCGAACCGTCGGTGTTGAGCATGCGCTGCTCGCGCGTCGCGCATTCGACGATCGGGCGGTCGGAGGTCAGGCGCCGGCCACTGCCGTCGACGCAGCTGTAGATGGCAGCGTGGGCCGACGAGGCGGCCACGAATCCCGCCAGCACCGCGAGGCAGCGCCACATTCCCACCGATCGATTCACCACGGATCGATTCACCACAAGCAGGCTCGTCATTTACACCCCGTAACGGTCCCGGTAGGCGGCCACGCGCGCCAGGTGGCTGCGCAGGGCCGGATCGTCATTCGTCTGCAGATACTGCAGCAAGTCAGCCAGCGTCGCAATGGCCAGCACCGGCATGCCATACGCCGCTTCGAACTCCTCAACGGAGGAACGGGCGCTCAGGTTGTCATCGGAACCCTTGCGTTCCATGCGGTCCATCGCGATCAGCACCGAAACCGGTTCCGCCCCGGCGGCGCGGATCATCTCGACCGATTCGCGCTTGGAGGCGCCGTCGGTGATCACGTCGTCGATGATGACGACGCGGCCTTTCAGCGGCGCGCCGACCATCAGGCCGCCTTCGCCGTGGTCCTTGGCTTCCTTGCGGTTGTGGCAGAAAGGCACGTTGCGGCCCAGGCCCGCCAGCGCCACCGCGGTGGCCGAGGCGAGCGTGATGCCCTTGTAGGCCGGGCCGAACAGCATGTCGAACTCGATGCCCGAGGCGAGCAGGCGGCGCGCATAGAATTCCGCGAGACGGCCCAGCTTGGCGCCGTCGTCGAACAGGCCGGAATTGAAGAAATAGGGCGACAGCCGCCCGGCCTTGGTCTTGAACTCCCCGAACCGCAACACGCCGGCTTCCACCGAGAAGCTGACGAAGTCTTTGGCCAAGGTGTCAGCGGTGGGGCTCATCGGAGGTCTTTCGTGTTCCGTCTGGTGTCTTTGAATCTGAACGGCATCCGCTCGGCTGCCACGAAGGGCCTTCTGCCGTGGGCGGAAAGCATTGGCGCCGATTGTATGGGGGTGCAGGAGGTGAAGGCCCAGGCCGCCGACATCGCCGGCCGCTTCGAGCGCCTGCACGACATGCACGGCCATTTCCACTTCGCCGAGAAGAAGGGCTACTCGGGCGTCGGCGTGTACAGCCGCAAGAAGCCGAGCGACGTGGTGATCGGCTTCGGTTCGCCCGAGTTCGACGCCGAGGGCCGCTACGTCGAGCTGCGCTTCGACACCCCGCAGCGCAAGCTCAGCATCATCAGCTGCTACTTCCCGAGCGGCTCCAGCGGCGAGGAGCGGCAGCTCGCGAAGTTCCGCTTCCTCGCGCTGATGACGCCCTACCTGCAGCAGCTGAAGGCCGAGCGCGAGTTCATCCTGGTGGGCGACGTGAACATCGCGCACAAGGAGATCGACCTGAAGAACTGGCGCAGCAACCAGAAGAACAGCGGTTTCCTGCCGGAAGAGCGCGCCTGGATGACGCACACGCTGGACGAGCTGGGCCTGGTCGACGTGTTCCGCACGCTGAACCCGAAACCCGAGCAATACACCTGGTGGAGCAACCGCGGCCAGGCCTGGGCGAAGAACGTCGGCTGGCGGCTCGACTACCACCTGGCCACGCCGGCGCTGGCCGCCAAGGCGCTGCGCGAGCACATCTACCTCGAGCAGCGCTTCTCGGACCACGCGCCGCTGGTCATCGACTACGACTTCACGCTCTGAGCATCGTCCACCCAGGGGCTTCAAATTCCCTTGTGCAGCAGCATGCGGCACAGTGACTGCAACACCTAATATGTGCGCGCATAAGGGGAAGTCATGAACATCACCTTTTCCGTGGACGAGCGCATCGCGGAGCAGGCTCGTGCTGCCGCCGCCACGATGGGCAAAAGTCTGAACCAAGCCGTTCGAGACTACCTGGAGCAGTTGGCGGGAAGCCAGCAGCTGGCGAACGAGTTGCAGGCCTTCGAGCAATCCGCTCGGGCCACACCGGGAAGGCTGGGGGGCTGGCACTTCGATCGCGAAGAGGCCAATCGCCGAGCGTAGCCTGCTGGACACGAGCGTCATGCAGGCTGCCATCGTTGGCGGACGTGAGAGGGTGTTGAGCGAAGACATGCAACACGGCGCAGTGCTTGGAGAAGTGCGCATCGAAAACCTCTTCGTCACGGACTTCACGCTCTGAGCCGGCGCCCGAAGCGCCGAACAACGCCGCCCGGCCCACGTTGTTCGGCCCTTGTCCCGGCCCCTCCTCGCTGAAGAATGAGCACTCACCCGCACCCGCGGGTCCGCTTTCATTCAGATGCAGTACGAGGAGCTTCCCATGATCAAGACGCTGGCCGCATCGGCCGCCCTGGCGCTGGCCGCCACCGCCCACGCCGGCGAGGTCTACACGGGCATCGGCACGCACGGCGTGATGCTCGGCTATGCGCAGCCGGTCGCGCCGTCGGTGACGCTGCGCGGCGACGTCGCGTCGCTCGGCTCGCACAGCACGACGAAGACCGAGAACAGCATCCACTACGACGCCGACCTGAAGCTCAGCCGCGGCGGCGTGTTCGCCGACTGGTTCTTCACCGGCGGCTGGCGCCTGACCGGCGGCGTGACCTTCAACGCGATCAAGCTCGACCTGGCCGGCCGCCCGACCAACAACCAGATCACGATCGGCAACACCACCTACGCGACGCAGGACGGCGACCGCTTCGACGCGCACGTGAAGTTCCCGAAGACGACGCCGTTCCTCGGCTTCGGCTACGGCCACCAGGGCGGCACCGAGGGCGCCTGGGGCTTCCACTTCGACCTCGGCGCGAGCATCGGGCGCGCGAAGGTCGAGTCGGCCGCGAGCGGACCCACCTTCGACAGCATGGACGCGACCCAGCGCGCCCAGTTGAACGCCGATGTCGACAAGGAAACGCAGGAGCTGCGCGACGGCGTCGGCAAGATCCGCGCGATCCCGCAGCTGAGCCTGGGCGTGAACTACCGCTTCTGACCCGGGTCCGGGCCGTGTCGGGCTAGCATCGCGGCATGCAGCTCCTCGACACCATCGAAACCGAGACCGGCCCGAATCCGACGGCCACCATCATCTTCCTGCACGGGCTGGGCGACAGCGGGAACGGCTTCGCGCCGTTCGCGCAGGAGCTCGACCTCGCCGCCGCCGGCCCGCTGCGCTTCATCTTTCCGCACGCGCCGACGCGGCCGGTCACGGTCAACGGCGGCTACGTGATGCGCGCCTGGTACGACATCCTCGGCGCCGACCTGGTGCGGCGCGAGGACGAGGCCGGCCTGCGCGAATCCCAGGCCCTGATCCAGGCGCTGATCGCCCGCGAGCACGAACGCGGCATCCCCGCGTCGCGCATCGTGCTCGGGGGCTTCTCGCAGGGCTGCGCGATGACGCTGCTGACGGGGCTGCGCCACCCCGAGCGGCTGGCCGGCCTGGTCGGCCTGTCGGGCTACCTGCCGCTGGCGGCGCAGACCGCGGCCGAGCGCCACGGCGCGAACCATGGGGTGCCGATCTTCCTGGCGCACGGCCGCCAGGACCCGGTGATCCCGATCGCCCGCGCGCTCGCGTCGCGCGACGCGCTGCTGGCGTTCGAGCACCCGGTCGAGTGGCACGAGTACCCGATGCCGCATTCGGTGTGCGGCCCCGAGATCGCCGACCTGACACGCTGGCTGACCACCCTGCTCGGCCCGGCCACCGGCCGAGGTGAATAAATCACAAACGGCTCCGGTGGTTTTCACCACCTGCCGGCATCCGACGCCCCTACGCTGTAACAAGGTGCACAGCGGTGCTGCTGCGCCTGCCATCAGAAGGACAGCGCCATGTTGGATGAACTGCTCTCACCCCCGGACACCCGCCCGACCGCCCACCTGAATCTGCGGCCCAGCCCCGCCGCGATCCACCCCGCCGTTGAACCCGCCCAGCTGCCATACCCCGGACCGGAGCGCCGCCACGGCCCCTCCGCGATGGCCCGCTGGCTGACGATGATGCTCGACGAGATGGACCACGGACTGCTGCTGGTCGACGCGAGTTGCGGCCTGCGCCACGCCAACCAGCTCGGCTGGCAATCGCTGCAGGCCGGCGACGGCCTGCGCGTCATCAAGGGCCAGGTGCTGCCGCGCCATGCGGAAGAACTGTCGGGCTTCCTCGGTGCGCTGCTCGGCGCCTGCAGCGGCCGCCGCCGCATGCTGAACCTGAGCCGCGAGGACGGCGCGATGCCGGTCGCCTTCGTGCCGATGTCGTCGCCCGAGGACGACGGGCTCGCGATGCTGGTGCTCGGCAAGCGCCACCGCTGCGAATCGCTGACGCTCGACTTCTTTGCCCGCACGCACGGCCTGACCGCGGCCGAGACCAAGGTGCTGCGCGCGCTGTGCGATGGCCAGCGGCCGAAGGAAGTGGCGCGTACCTTCAGCGTCGCCGTCTCGACGGTGCGCTCGCAGATCAGCAGCATCCGCATCAAGACGCAGACCGCCAGCATCGGCGACCTGCTGAACCGCGTGGCGGTGCTGCCGCCGATCACGCCGGCGATGAAGACGGCGCTCTCGCACTGACGTGTCGACGCGCAGCGGCCGGCGCTGACTTCCGTCACGCGGGCCGTCGTCCACCGTCACGGAGGCGCCAGGGCGGCGTGCTAGATTCGATGGGTTCCCGGGCCACCGCCCGGGCTTTCCCATTCGCCGCCGCTTCTTCATGGACGCCGCCACCGGCCCAGCATCCGCTCCCGTGCTGTCCGAATCCCTGGGCCTGCTCTCGGCCCGGGGCGAACAACGCCGCTACCGCAAGGGCGTGCTGCTGATCCAGGAAGGCGATCACGGCGACACCTTGTTCATCCTGCTGTCCGGCCGCGTCAAGGCGTTCTCGATGGACGACCGCGACCGCGAGATCGTCTATGGCGTCTACGGCCCGGGCGAATACCTCGGCGAGATGTCGCTCGATGGCGGGCCGCGCTCGGCGTCGATCATCACGCTCGAACCCACGGTGTGCTCGGTCGTCACGCGGCACACGCTGCGCCAGCACATCGCCGAGCGGCCGGAGTTCGCGTTCGAGCTGATCTCGCGCGTGATCCACCGGGCACGGCTGGCGACGCACAGCGCGCGCAGCCTGGCGCTGCTCGATGTCTACGGCCGCGTCGCGCAGCTGCTGACCGACCTGGCGGTGACGCAGCCCGACGGCACGCGGGTGATCCTCGAACGGCTGACGCACCAGGAGATCGCGAGCCGCGTCGGCTGCTCGCGCGAGATGGTCAGCCGCTTGCTGAAGGACCTGGATGCGGGTGGGCACATCGCCGTCAGCCGCACGCAGATCGTGCTGAAGCGGCCGCTGCCGGCGCGCTGGTGAACCTCAGGGCTTCTTGACCGGCGGCTCGAAGCGCTGCGGCGGCTTGGCCGCCTTCGCATACAGCCCCTCGACACGCGGCAGGTTGGCCTCGATGTCGCGGATGCGCGTCGGCCCGGACGGGTGGGTCGACATGAACTGCGGCGGCGCGCCCTTGCTGGCCTGCGCCATCTTGTTCCACAGGCTGACGCCGGCGCGCGGGTCGTAACCGGCGCGCGCGGCCAGCTCCATGCCGACCAGGTCGGCCTCGGATTCGTCCTCGCGGCCGAACTTCAGCGTCAGCAGCTGGCCGCCCATGTCGGCCACCGAGCGTCCGATGCTGCCCAGCCCGAGGATCGCGGCACCGAGCCCGATCGCGCCCTGCGTGGCCATGTTCTTGCCCATGCGCTCGCGCGCATGCTCGCGCAGCGCATGCGCGACCTCGTGGCCCATCACCATCGCGACCTCGTCGTCGGTCAGCTGCAGCTGCTCGAGGATGCCGGTGTAGAACGCGATCTTGCCGCCGGGCATGCAGAAGGCATTGATCTGCTTCGAGCCGATCAGGTTGACCTCCCACTTCCAGCGGCTCGCCCGCTCGTTCCACTCGGAACTGAACGGGATGATGCGCTGCGAGATCGCGCGCAGCCGCACCACCTGCGGGTGGCTGTCGGGGCCGAGCGCGCGCTGCTGCGCGGCCTGCTGCTTCATCTGCGCGTACTGCTGCGCGGCGGCCTGCTCGATCTGGTCGGCCGACACCAGCTTCGTGAAGCGCGACTCGCCGCCCACGTCGACGCCCTCGCGCGCCCAGGCCGGCACGGCCAGCGACGCGCCGGCGGCGACCAGCGTCGCGGCGAAACGGCGCCGCGCGTGCAAGGCGCAGCCGCAGGTGATCGAGGGGAGGTCGGCGTCGTGGTTCATGGCGGATTCAGACCGGAGATGGGGGCGTGGGTTCCAAAGCTCAATCATCGGTGACCAGCGTTGTCGGATCGACCTCGAGCGCCTGCACCGGCGCGCGCAGCCACACGAGCATCAACAACGCCGGCAAGGCCAGCACCGTCGACAGCAGGAAGAAGCTCGGCCAGCCGATGGTCTCGGCGGTGACGCCGGCCACCGGCCCGACCCAGACGCGGCCGACCGACGCGAACGCGCTCAGCAGCGCGTACTGCGTCGCGGTGAAGCGCTGGTTGCACAGGCTCATCAGGAACGCGACGAACGCGGTCGTGCCCATGCCGCCGGTGATGTTCTCGAGCGCGATGACCATCAGCAGCCCGCCGTCGACCGGCGTCGCCTGCTTCAGCCAGACCACCGTCCAGTCGAAGGCCGGGATCGTGACGCCCGGCAGCAGCCCGTGGCCATGCCCGGCCAGCCACCAGAAGCCGAGGTTGCTGAGCATCTGCAGCACGCCGAACAGCAGCAGCGCGCGCCACAGGCCAAGCCGGAACATCAGCGCGCCGCCGAGCAGCGCGCCGCCGATCGTCAGCCACAGGCCGATCAGCTTGTTCGCGACGCCGACCTCGGCCGGGCCGAACTGCATCGCCTTCAGCAGGAACGGCGTCATCAGCGAGCCGGCGAACGCATCGCCCAGCTTGTAGAGCACGATGAACGCGAGGAAGGCGCCGGCGCCGGGCTGCGCGAAGTAGCTGCGCAGCCCGCCCAGCAGCGTCTCGAAGCGCGCCGCGCGCGCCGCCCACGCGGCCAGCGGCAGCGTGAACGCGATGCCCAGCAGCAGCGCCAGCAGCTCGGTCCAGCGCTGCTGCAGCGCGGCCGGCAGGCTGCTGCCTGCCCACCACGGCGACAGCACGGCCGCGGCGATCGGCGGCCCGAAGCGCTCGCTCAGCACGAAGCCCACCGCGACCGCGCCCAGCACCGCGACGAAGCCGAACACGTCCTGCCGCGCGACCGACGACGGCCGCAGCGCCAGCGGCAGCCGCGGCAACGCGACCGCCGACAGCACCGCCGCGCCGACCATCAGCCCGGCCATCACGCGGTAGACGTCGGGCCAGGACCAGCCGCCGCCCTGTGTCGGATCGACCCAGATCAGCGCGACGCCGCCCGACAGGATCATCGCGAGCCGGTAGCCCAGCACGTAGAGCGACGAACCGAGCCCGCGCTCGCGCGCCGGCAGCAGGTCGGTGCGGTAGGCGTCGACGACCACGTCCTGCGAGGCCGAGACGAAGGCGACCAGCACCGCCAGCAGCGCGAAGCTGCGCGTCGCGGTGCCGGGCGAGGTGGTGGCCATCAGCATCAAGGCGCCGGCCAGCGCGAGCTGCGTCAGCACCAGCCAGCCACGGCGCCGGCCGAGCCAGGGCAGCTCGAAGCGGTCCATCAGCGGCGCCCACAGGAACTTGAAGGTGTAGGGCAGGCCGACCAGGCTCAGGAAGCCGATGGTCGCCATGTCGATGCCCTCGACGCTGAGCCAGGCCTGCATCGCCTGGCCGGTCAGCGCGAGCGGCAACCCGGACGCGAAGCCGAGCACGCAGACGACCAGCAGCCGGAATCCGACGGCGGCCCGGGAGGAGGACAGCGCGGGCGCAGGTTGCACGGGGACGGAATCGGACATCGCCCGATTCTAGAGACGGTGGGCGACCGCCCTCCCGGCTACTTCGAGGCCGATGCGGCCGCTGCCGGCTGCTGCCGGTAGATCGCCTCGGCCAGCGCCAGCAGTTGCTCGCGCGGCAGGCTGCCGGCCAGCGCGTAGCCGGTGCCGGCCTCGACCCAGTAGAAGAGGTTCACGTCGCCGTCGCGCTCGAAGCGGAATGCGGCCGGCGCGGCTTCATCGGGCTTGCGCAGGTAGACGGTCACGCGGGCCGTGCCGCCGGTGGCTTGGTACATCAACTGCGCGCCGGGCCCCGCACCGGCGCCGTCCGGCAGCAAGCGCCCGCCGACCAGCTCGTAGCCCTGCTCGCGCAGGTCGAACAGCTTCACCGGCACGTTCAGGCGCCGCGTCAGCCAGCGCGACAGGTGCTCTTCCTGGGCGCGGCTCTCCTCGGCCGTCTTGCCGGCGACCGCCACCTCGACCGGGTGGCGCTGCTCCGGCACGTAGACGCTGTGCGCGATTGCCGCCCGCTGCACCCAGCTGCCGGCCGGCGCCTGGGCCACGAGCGCACGGGCCGGCTGCGCCCGCCACACCGCGCCGGCGCCGATCAACCCGCCGAGCGCGAAGATCGCGAACGCGGCGGCCCACTGGCCGCGGCCCTGCCACCACGGCGCCGCCGCCTCGGGCGCGTGCTGCCAGACGAGCTGCTGCAGCCGATCCGGCACCGGCTCGCTCGCCGCGGAGACCAGGCGGGCGCGCAGCGCATCGCGATCGGCGGCCCACAGCCGCACGCGCGCCGCCTCTTCAGGGTTCGCCTGCAGCCAGGCGTCGACCTCGGCACGGCGTTCGGGCGGGAGTTCGCCGTCGAGCCACGCGCTCAGCGTGTCGTCGCGTTCGTCGGGGGAGGAGAAGAGGGGGGCAACCATCATCGACATCCGGTTCAAACCACGCGCCGCAGCGTCTGCACCGCCGGCGTCGGCGCCCGGCCGTCGAGCAGCGCACGCAGCGCGGCGCGCCCGCGCGAGATGCGCGACATCACGGTACCGATCGGGATGCGCAGCACCTCGGCACATTCGGCGTAAGACAGTTCCTCGACCGACACCAGCAGCAGCGGCTCGCGCTGCTCGACCGGCAGGCGCCGCAGCGCGGCGACCAGGTCCATGCGCAGGCCGACGTCGGCACCGGGGTCGCTGCCGCGCAGGTCCTGCTCGGCCTGCAGCTCGTGCGGGTCGACGATCGACAAGCGGCCGCTGCGGCGCAGCGTGTCCATGTGGGCGTTGTGCGCGATGCTGATCACCCACACCAGGATGTCGCGCCGCTGGTCGAACTGGTGCCAGTGCGACAGTGCGCGCTCCAGCGCGGTCTGCACCAGGTCGTCGGCCGTGGCAGCGTCGATCACCAGCGAGCGCGCATAGCGCCGCAGCCGCGGGATCGTGCCGAGCAGCTGCTGGCGGAAGGTGGTGGGGACGCTCACCTGACGTCTACGCGGGGCATGGGGCGGCTATTCCCGCTCATCCATTCCAGATCGCGGCTTCCGTCACGCCCAGCGCGCGGAAATCATCCTCGCGCCGCTCCAGGTCGTTGACGCAGAAGAACTCGTCGAGCTGCGGCGGTGCCACCGAGGTGCCCGACAGCATCGAATGCGCCTGGCCGCGGTGGTGCACCTGGTGCTGGTAGAGGTGGGCGAGCAGGCGGTGCAGCGGCTCGCGGTCGATGCGCTGCGTGCGCGGCACCGCGATCACGCGCTCCAGCAACGCGGTGTCGGCGAGCAGCGCATGGGCGACGGCGAGCAGGCGCTGGTCCATGCGCTGCTGGGCGGCCGCCAGTTCGGCGCAGGTCGCGCACGGTTCCTCGGGGTCGAAGAACGAGCGCGGGTCGGGGTGCGGCGCAGTGCCGCGCAGGCTGCGCTCGATCGCGTCGAGGTAGTAGTCGTCGACCGTCAGGTTGTGGTTCAGCGTCGCGCGGATCGACGGGAAGAAGCCGGTGCGCGGCGCGGTGAACTCCTCCTGCGTCAGCCGCCCACAGGCCTGCAGCAGGCGGTGGTTGGCCCACGCGTTGTTGTGGGCGCTGGCGTACAGGTGGCGGGCGAGCGAGGTCATGGCGGCGGGCGGGGCGGTGGTCAGCGATGTTCCCGCAGCGCGAGGCGTTCGTCCAGCCAGCGCAGCAGGTCGATCCACATCTGGCGCATCTCGGCATCGGTCGGCGTGCGGATCGCGCTCGGCAGCTCGATCGTCACCACCGGCACGCCCTTGTGAACGCCGCCGTAGTGGCCGAGCGAGCCCGGGAAGATGCCGACCCGGTCGAGGTAGAGCCGGCCGAGCCGCTGCGGCGGCACGCTCGGGCCGTCGAAATCGAGCACGCCGTAGGGCGCGTGCACGGTGACGATCACGTCCGGCTTCCAGGTCTCGATGGTGTCGGTCACGAAGCGGCTCTCCGGCTCCGACAGCGCGCTCGGGCCGGGCCAGCGGCGCGGGTCCTTCTTCGTGCGCTGGGTCCAGTAGACCGGGGCGTCACGGTCCCAGTGCGGCGTCGGGAAATTGCGGTTCAGGTCGACGCCGTGCGCGTTGGTGCGCGTCGGCCGCGCCAGCAGCAGGCCGTCGGGGTTCAGCACCGGCACGAAGCGCCAGTCCATGCCGGCACCGGTGTCGACCGCGTGGCCGATCCAGTGGAAGGCCAGCGCGCTCGACGACAGCTCGTCGCCATGGATGCCGCCCAGCACCAGCACGCGGCGCGGCGCGGGCGGCGGCTTGTCGTCGGGCAGCAGCAGCGGCTGCGGCGCCGGCACGTCGCGCTGGTACAGCGCCACGCCTTTCACCGACGCGGCGCCGGAAGGCTTCAACGTGGCGCGCTCGCACAGCGCGGGGCTCAGGTTCGGCAGGCGGCGGACCAGCTCGGGGCAGGGGCCGGCGGCCTGCGCCGGCAGTGAAAGTGCCGCGGCCAGCAGGGCAGCCGAGACCAGGGCCGCGCCACGCAGCGCCCGTCGAATCATCGGGTATCGTGTCATGCTGCACGAGTGTAAGGAGCTGCCAGACCCCCTCAAATGGGAGTTGGCGGCCCCGCAGTCGCCCTCCACAATTCCGGCATGAATGCAATGCTGCGCCCCATGGCACCCAGTTTCTCGGCCCAGGAGTTCCGCGTTGCGCTCGGGATGTTCGCCACCGGCGTCACGATCGTTACCGCGTGCGACCTGCACGGCAACCCGGTCGGCCTGACCGCCAATTCGTTCAACTCGGTGTCGCTGTCGCCGCCGCTGGTGCTGTGGAGCCTGTCGCGCCGCGCCGGCTCGATGCCGGCGTTCACGCGCGGCTCGCACTACGCGATCAACATCCTCGCCGCCGACCAGCGCCCGCTGGCCGAACGCTTCGCGTCGAAGGACGTGGACCGCTTCGCCGGGCTGCGCTTCCGTGAAGGCGTTGGCGGTGCGCCGGTGCTCGAAGGGGTGGCAGCGGTGTTCGAATGCTTCAACCGCAGCCAGTACGAAGAGGGCGACCACGTGATCTTCGTCGGCGAGGTCGAGCGCTGCGAGCGGCGCGAAGGTGCGCAGCCGCTGATCTATCACGGCGGCCGTTACTTCACCGAACTCCCCCTCTAGGCCGCATTGCGGCGCTGGGCAAATTCGGCGAACCACGCCACGCAGCCCGCATTCGCCATCGCATCGAGCTTGAACACCTGCTCGGCCGGCGTGCCCATCAGCAGCTTCTTGACCGGCAGCTCCATCTTCTTGCCCGACAGCGTGCGCGGGATCGCGTCCACCTGGAAGATCTCGTTCGGCACATGCCGCGCCGACAACGCGCCGCGGATCTCCTGCTTCAGCCGCGCGACCAGCGCGTCATCCAGCAAGCGGCCTTCGCGCAGCACGACGAACAGCGGCATCCAGCTCTCGCGGCCCAGGTACTCCAGGTCGACGACCAGGCTGTCCACCACCTCGGGCAACGCTTCGACCGCGCGGTACAGCTCGGCCGTGCCCATGCGGATGCCGTGGCGGTTGATGGTCGCATCGCTGCGGCCGTAGATCACCGCGCCGCCGCGTGGCGTGATGCGCAGCCAGTCGCCGTGGCGCCAGACCGCAGGTCTTCCATTTCCATCGGGGTACATGTCGAAGTAGCTCTCGCGGTATCGCCGCCCGTCCGCATCGCCCCAGAAATACAGCGGCATCGACGGCATCGGCCGCGTGCACACCAGCTCGCCCACCTCGTCGACCAGCGCCTGCCCGCGGCCGGTCGCCGGATCGGGCTCGCTCCAGGCCTCGACCGCGGCACCGAGGCAGCGGCATTGCATCTCGCCCTCGACCACCGGCAGCGTCGGCAACCCGGCCACGAAGGCACCGGCGAAATCGGTGCCGCCCGACAGCGAGGTCAGCCACATCGGCCGGTCGTCGACACGCGGCAGGTGCTGCGCCGCCCAGCGGTACACGTCGGCCGACAGCGGCGAGCCGGTGCTGCCGAGCGCGCGCAGCCGCGCCAGCCCCGGCATCCGCGCGGGCTCCAGGCCGGCCTTCATGCAGCTCGCGAAGAACGCCGCGCCGGCGCCGAAGAAGGTGCTGCCGGAATCGGCGACGAAGCGCCACAGCGTGCTCCAGTCCGGCTGTCCGCTGCGCCCGGACGGGCTGCCGTCGTACAGGCAGATCGTCGTGCCGTTCAGCAGCCCGGCGATCTGGCAGTTCCACATGATCCAGCCGGTCGCGCTGTACCAGTGGAAGCGGTCGCCGCCCTCGGCGCTCGGGCCAAGGTCGTTGTGCAGCCCCATGAACTTCAGGTGCTCCAGCACGACGCCGCCATGGCCGTGCACGATCGCCTTCGGCAGCCCGGTCGTGCCGCTCGAATAGACGATCCACAGCGGATGGTCGAACGGCAGCGGATCGATCTGCAGCGGCAGGTCGCCGCACAGCAGCCCGTCGAAGTCGTGCCAGCCGGCCGGCAGCGCGCCGCCGAGGTTGCGCCACAGCAGCACGTGCTTCAGCGTCGGCAGCTCCTTCACCAGGTCCTGCAGCAGCGCGAGCCGCTCGTGCGCGGTGCCGCCATGCACATAGCCGTCGCAGCCGACCAGCAGCGTCGGCTCGATCTGGCGGAAGCGGTCGAGGACCGCGACCGGCCCCATGTCGGGCGAACACACCGACCACACCGCGCCGAGGCTCGCGGCCGCGAGGAAGGCGACCAGCGTCTGCGGCGTGTTCGGCATGAAGGCGCAGATGCGGTCGCCGCGCACGACGCCGAGCCGCCGGTAGTGCGCCGCCAGCTGCGCCACCTGGCGGCGCAGCTTCGGCCAGCTCCATTCGAGCAGGCTGGCGCAGTCGCGCAGGCGCTCGTCCTGGAACACCACCGCCGGGTGCCCGGCCGCATGCGCCGCGTCGGCGTGGCGGAACACCTGCTGCGCGTAGTTCAGCTGCGCGCCGTCGAACCAGCGCGCACCGGGCATGCGGTCGTCGGCGAGCACCTGCGTGAACGGGGTCGGCGACCGCAGGCCGTAGAAGTCCCAGATCGAGCGCCAGAACGCGTCGAGATCGGTCACGGACCAGCGCCACAGCGCGTCGTAGCCTTCGTGCGTGGTCGCGTCGAACTGCAGGCCGCGCTCGCGGGCCAGCCAGTCGGTGTAGCGCAGGATCTGCGGTCTCGGGACTGCCATCACATGCCTCTATTCGATGCCGATGAACTGCCAGGTGTCGCGCATGAACGGATGCCTCAGGTGCCCGATCACGCGCCGGTGCAGCACGTCGCTGACGACGGTGTGCACATGCGCCTTGTACGGCATGTACGCCACCAGGATGTTCTTCGCCTCGCGCATCAGCGCCGCGCGCTCCGGCCCGTCGGGCAGCACGTTCTGCCGCTCGAACAACCGATCGTAGGCCGGCAGCGCAAAGTGCGCATCGTTCGATTCGTTGGCGTTCGGGCCGTAGCCGATGCCGAGGAAGAAGCCGCCGTCGGGCGTGCCCGCCACCCAGCTGAAGCCCCACATCATCAGCTTGCCCGCGCGCCCCCGCTTCAGCAGGTCCGGCCAGCTCGCGATCTCGAACTCGATGCGCAGCCCCACCGCCGTCATGCACTTGCGCCACAGCTCGTTGAACTGGCGCTGGCGCTGGTCCGGCCGCGACGCGAGCCGCAGCACCAGCGGGCTGCCGTCGGGCCTCTCGCGCCAGCCGTCGCCGTCGCGGTCGACAAAACCGCACAGGTCGAGCAGCGCGGTCGCGCGGGCGATGCTGGTCTCGCTCATCGTGCTGCGGTAGTCCTCTTCGTAGCCCGAGGTGAACGGCGCGACCACCGACTGCGCCGGGATGCCCTGGCCGTGGCGCAGGTCCTCCAGGTCCTGCCGGTTGTCGTAGGCCAGGCAGATCGCGCGGCGCAGCGCGACCTTGTCCGGCGTGTTGCCGCCGACCACCGGGTCGTCCATGTTGAAGTAGGTCAGCACCATGTCGGCCTTCGCGCTGCGCTGCAGCCGCACGCCCTGGCGCGCGAGGTGCGGCGCGATGCGGTTGCCCGGCGCCGCGATCGGCGTGAACTCCACCGGCAGCTCCAGCACGTCGAGCGCGCCGTTGACGAAGGCGAGCCACTGCGGCTGAGCCTCGACGATCACGCTGACCTCGATGCGCTCGGCCACCGGCAGGCGCCGGCCGGCCAGCTGGCGCGCGATCTCCTGGGCCGGCGCATCGTCGGGCGCGGGCTCGGCCTCGAAGTGCAGCTCGCGAAAGCGCGGGTTGCGCACGAGTTCGATGCGCGATGCGCGGCGCCAGCTCGCGAGCATGAACGGGCCGGTGCCCACCGGGTGCGCGGCGATCTCGGCGCCGTAATGCTCGACCACCTCGCGCGCGACCGCCCCCACCAGCGCGCCCTGCGTGAACCAATGGTGGAAGCGCGGGCTCGGCTCGGCCAGCCGGATGCGGAAGGTGTAGCGGTCGAGCGCGCGGATGCCTTCCACCTCGCGGTCGTAGTCGAAGGGCTTGCCGCTTTTGCTGGCCTGCGCGCGCAGCTCGGTCAGGTCGCGCAGCTTCGCGTTCTCGAACACGTAGATGTTCTCGCAGTTCAGGCGCGGGTCGTAGAAGCGCTTGACGCTGTAGACGTAGTCCTGCGCGACCAGCTCGCGTGGCTTGCCGCCGAAGGCCGGGTCGTCGGCGAAGAAGATGCCGGGGCGCAGGCGGAACGTGAAGGTCTTGAAGTCGTCGCTGATCTCGGGCAGCGCCGCCGTGTTCGGGCGCAGCTTCACCGGGCGCGCGAGATAGTCGTAGGTGAGCGGCGCGTCGAAGATCGCCGACACCACCTGCGCCGAATTGACGTCCGAGATCTGGCACGGATCGAAGCCGGTCTCGGCGACGCCGAAGGCCAGGTGCAGTGTCTTGTCGGCCGCCTCCGCGAGGCCCGGCGCGCCGCACGACAGCGCGGCCGAGGCGGCAAGCCAGGTGCGGCGCGTCAGCTCCATGTCCGCTGCGCCGCGCCGTTCAGTGGGAGACCCGGCGACTCTCGTCGATGTCCAGGTACTGCCAGAAGCGGCTCACGAAAACCGGCCTGCGGTAGCCGACGATCCACGGCTGCGCCAGGTCGGTCACGATGCGGTGCACGTTGTACTTGTGCGGCGCGAGCGCCGTCACGATGCGGTTCGCCTCGTCGAGCAGCGCGAGGCGTTCCGGGCCGTCGGGCATGCTGCGCATGCGGTCGTAGATCGCATCGAAGCGCTCGTTCCTGAACCGTCCGAGGTTCTGGCCGCCGGCGCCCGGGCCGTAGAGCAGCTGCATCGCGTCCTGCACGTCGGGGGTCGACGCGGTGTAGCCGAGCTGCCACACCATCAGCTGGCCGGCGCGCGCCGCCTTCAGGTTCTCGGGCCACTGGGCGGGCTTGAACTCGACGCGCACGCCGATCGCATCCATGTTCCTCTTCCACAGCTCGTCGAACTGGCGCTGCAGGCTGTCCGGCGAGGTGGCGTACTGGATCACCAGCGGACTGCCGTCGGGCATGTCGCGCCAGCCGTCGCCGTTGCGGTCGACGTAGCCGTACATGTCGAGCAGCGCCTTCGCGCGCGGAACGTTGTAGTCGCTGTTCTCGGTCTTGTAGTTCGGGTCGTAGCCGAAGGTGCCGGGCGCCACCATGCTCTGCGCCGGGATGGCCTGGCCGCGTCGCACGCCGTTGATCTCGCGCGTCACGTCGATGGCCAGCCGGATCGCGCGGCGCAGCGCGACCTTGTCGGCGGTGTAGCCGCCGACGGTCGGGTCTTCCATGTTGAAGTAGTACAGCGTGCGGTCCGGGTTGACGACGCGCTGCATCTGGATGCCGCGCTTCGCCAGGTTCGGCGCCAGCTTGCCGTTCGGCACCGCCTGGTTCGCGAACTCCAGCGGCACCGTGACGAGATCGGTCTCGCCGTTCAGGAAGGCCAGCCAGCGCGGCTGGCTCTCCTCGATGATCGAGATCTCGACGCGGTCGATCATCGGCAGCCGGCGCCCCTTGAAGCGCTGCAGCAGCGCCTGGCCTTCGGCATCGTCGGCATTCGGCTCGGCATCGTAGAAGGCCTCGTGGAAGCCGGGGTTGCGCTCCAGCACGATCTGCGAACTGCGCCGCCAGGTGGCGAGCCGGAACGGCCCGGTGCCCACCGGGTGCTCCATCGTCTTGTCGCCGTAGAACTCGACGACCTCGCGCGCGACGGCGCCGTACAGGCTGCTGTCGGCCAGCGTGAAGAGCAGGCGCGGGCGCGGGCTCTCCAGCTTGATCTGCAGCGTGTGGCGGTCCAGCGCGCGCAGGCCTTCGACCGGCTTGTCGTAGTCGAACGGTGTCTTCTTCGCCAGCGCTTGCTGGCGCAGCTCGTCCAGGCCGATGAAGCCCTGGTCGTTCATCTCCGCGTAGTTCGGGCTCGCGTTGGCCGGGTCGAAGAAGCGCTTGATCGCGTAGACGAAGTCTTGCGCGACCAGCTCGCGGCGCTGGCCCTTGAACGCCGGGTCGTCCTGGAAGTACACGCCGGGGCGGATGCGGAAGGTGTAGGTGCGGAAATCGGCCGACACCTCGGGCATCGCGGCCGCTGCCTCCGCCCGCACCTTGAACGGGCGGGCCAGGTAGTCGTAGCGGACCAGCGCCTCGAACAGGTGCGTCGTGACGTAGCGCGAGTACAGGTCGCTGATCTTCACCGGGTCGAAGCCGGTCTCGGCAGACAGAAGGGCCCAGCGGAAGGTCTTGAGCCCGGGAGAGGCGGCGGCCTGAGAGGCGGCCTGCGATTGCGCCGCAGCGTTGCCCGCTGCGGTGGCGAGGGTGGCCAGCGCGGTACCGGCGATCAGGAGGAAGCGTCGGATCATGGGGCGGTGCGCGCTTGCTCGAGCGCGGTGTCGATGTCGAGGAATTTCCAGAACTCGCGGACGAACGGATTGCGCCGGTAGCCCAGCACCCACGGGTGCATCAGGTCGGTGGCGATGCGGTGCCCGCTGATCTTGTACGGCATGTAGGCCACCATCAGCTTGCTCCCCTCGCGCAGCACGGCCTCGCGCTCCGGCCCGTCGGGCATGCGGCCCTGCTTCTCGAACAGCACATTGAAGGCCGGCAGGTCGAAGCGCGAATGGTTGGCACCGCCCTTGTTCGGGCCGTACGCGAGCGCGAGGAAGGTGTCGGCATCCGGGGTCGTCGCGGCCCAGCCCACGCCCCACATCATCAGCTTGCCGGCGCGCGAGGACTTCAGGTTCTCCGGCCACTTCGCGGTCCTGAAGACCATGTGGATGCCGACCGCGCGCATGCTCTTGTCCCACAGCTCGACGAGCTGGCGGCTCAGCTGGTCGGGCTGCGTCGAGTATTCGATCAGCAGCGGGCTGCCGTCGGGCAGGTCGCGCCAGCCGTCGCCGTCGCGGTCGACATACCCGTAGGTGTCGAGCAGCGCGCGCGCCCGGTCGGGGTCGTAGTCGCTCATCTCGGTCTTGACCGTCGGGTCGTAGCCGTACACCGCCGGCGCAATCGCGGTCTGCGCCGGCACCGCCTGGTTCTTGCGCGCGAGCTGCAGCTCGGCCGGCGTGTTGTAGGCCAGCGAGATCGCGCGCCGCAGCGCCACCTTCTCGGGCGTGTAGCCGCCGACCACCGGGTTCTCGTGGTTGAAGAAGCCGGCGATCACCGCGTCGGCCAGCGGCGCCTGGTCCATCTGTATGCCGCGCTTGGCCAGGTTCGGCGCGAGCCGGTTGCGCGGGATCGCGATGCCCGAGAACTCGGGCGGCAGGCGCTCGAGGAAATCGCTCTGGCCATTCAGGAAGCTCAGCCAGCGCGGCTGCGCCTCCTCGATGATCGAGATCTCGATGCGGTCGAGCATCGGGATGCGCTTGCCCTTCATCGCGCGCACGATGGCCTGCGAGCGCGGGTCGTCGGCCGGTGCCTCTTCTTCGTAGAGCTGCTCGCGGTAGCCGGCGTTGCGCTCGAGCACGATCAGCGAGCTGCGGCGCCAGTCGGCGAGCCGGAACGGACCAGTGCCCACCGGGTGCGCCATGATCTTGTCGCCATAGAACTCGACCACCTCGCGCGCCATCGCGCCGAAGGCCCCGGGGTCGGTCATGATCTGCTGGTGAAAGCGCGGCGACGGCTCGGCCAGCCGCACCTGGAAGGTGTAGCGGTCGAGCGCGCGCAGGCCGTCGACCTCGCGGTCGTACGGGAAGGGCTGCTTCGAAGCCACCACCTGGCGACGCAATTCCGACAGCCCGAGCAGCTTCGAGTTCTCGAGCAGGTAGAGGTTGGGGCTCTTCCACTGCGGGTCGTAGTGGCGCTTCAGCGTGTAGACGTAGTCCTGCGCGACCAGCTCGCGGCGCTGCCCCTTGAAGGCCGGGTCGTCCTGGAAATACGTGCCGGGCTTCAGCCGGAACGTGAAGGTCTTGAAGTCGTCGCTGATCTCCGGCATCGCCGCGGCGGTGTTCGGCTTCATGCGGATCGGCCGCGCGAGGTAGTCGAAGGTCAGCGGCGCCTCGAAGATGCCGGCGGTGACGGTGCGCGAATAGAGATCGCTGAGCTGCACCGGGTCGAACCCGGTCTCGGCCACCGGGAAGGCATACCTCAGCACTTTCAGCGGCGCCGCGGGCTGCGCGGCGGGCGCCGGTGGCGCTGCCGAACAGCAGAGGGCGAAGAAGGCGAGCAGCCCGGCTGCACCGCGTCGGATCATGGTCACGGACTCCTGGTGGGAGGGTACGCCGCCGACGCTCGTGGCGCGGCGGCATGCCGAAGGCGCGAAGTCTAGGGCCTGCCCGGCGCGGGTGTCCTCCGGGCTTGCCCCGGGCCTGCACGCGGGAACTTTCGCACCGGCATGCAAGTTGCGTGCGCTGCGAAGTTCCTGAGGGCAAACGCGGGGCAGGGGGGTTCGGGCCGGGCCTTAGACTCGCGCCTGCCCCGCCGGCCCGCGCCGCCCCCCGACCCGGGCCGGCGGGGCGGGCCGGTCCTCTTTTCTCGACCCGAGACGCTCACGACGATATGGCGGCCTACCTGATACGGCGCCTGTGGCAAATGATCCCGACCTTGATCGGGGTGGTGCTGCTGGTGTTCTTCCTCTTCAAGTACTTTGGCGGCGACCCGGCCGAAATCCTCGGCGGCCTGAACGCCACGGCGCAGCAGGTCGACGCGATCCGCGAGCAGCTCGGGCTGAACAAGCCGGTGTGGCAGCAGCTGCTGATCTACTTCCGCAGCATCGTGACGCTGGACTGGGGCCACAGCTGGGCCACCCAGGAGGCCGTGAGCAGCATCTTCGCGACACGCGCGCCGGCCACGCTGACGGTGATGCTGCCGATCCTCGTGCTCGACACGCTGCTCGCGCTGCCGATCGCGATGTGGGTGGCCTACCGCCGCGGCTCGCTGGCCGACCGCAGCATCATGGTGATCTCCACCGTCGCGCTGTCGATCTCGTTCCTGGTCTACATCATCGTCGGCCAGTACGTGTTCGGCTTCCAGCTCGGCTGGTTCCCGGTGCAGGGCTGGAGCGACAGTACGCTGACCAACCTCGCGGTCTTCGTGCCGCTGCCGGTGCTGCTGGCGCTGCTGGTGGGCCTCGCGCCGCAGACGCGGCTGTACCGCACCTTCTTCCTCGACGAGCTCGGCCACGACTACGTGCGCACCGCGCGCGCCAAGGGCATGACCGAGGGCACGGTGCTGTTCAAGCACGTGCTGCGCAACGCGATGATCCCGATCGTCACCAACATCGCGCTGGCGCTGCCGGGCGTGTTCGTCGGCTCGTTCCTGATCGAGGTGTTCTTCTCGATCCCGGGGTTGGGGCGCGAGATCATCCTGGCGGTGAACCGCAGCGATTACCCGGTGATCCAGGCGGTCACCATCTACCTGGCGATGCTGACGATGCTGGTGAACCTGGGCGCGGACATCCTCTACAAGCTGATCGACCCGCGGGTGGTCCTCAAATGAGCGCGGCGCTTGCTCCTGCAGCGCTGCCCGCGCGGCAATCGATGGGCGTCTGGCGGGCCGCGTGGAAGCGGCTGAAGGCCGACCGCGTCGGCATGGTGTCGATGGTGGTGGTGGCGGCGTTCGCGCTGCTGGTGCTGCTGGGTTCGGTCGGGCTGCTGGCCCGCGGCTGGCAGAAGGAAGTGGGCGTGCCGAATGCGCCGCCGACCTTCATGGGGCCGGCAGCCGCCGTGGAGCAGAGCGCGATCCCGGTGCCGAAGGGGCCGAACGTCGACCTCTCGGCGGTGGACCCGCTGGCGCCGCGCTACAAGGAATGGGACGAGCGCGCCGCCAAGTTCAAGACCGAGGACAGCATCAAGCGCGAGACGCTGCCGTTCGGTGGCGACCGCATCGGGCGCGACGTGCTGACCAAGGCGCTGAAGGGCACGCAGACCTCGGTGTTCGTCGGCCTGCTGGCTGCCATCGCGGCCAGCGTGATCGGCACGCTGCTGGGCGCGCTGGCGGGCTTCTTCGGCGGCAAGATCGGTGATTTTCTCGAGTGGCTGTACAGCGTGTTCACGTCGATCCCGGACATTTTGCTGATCCTGTCGTTCGCGGTGATCTTCGGGCGCGGCATCAGCAGCGTCGCGATCATCCTCGCGCTGGTCGGCTGGACCGGCATGTACCGCCAGGTGCGCGCCGAGTTCCTGAAGCATTCGGTGCGCGAGTACGTGCGTTCGGCCGAGGCGATCGGGGCGTCGACAACGTCGCGCATGTTCCGCCACATCCTGCCGAACATCAGCCACGTGATCCTGGTGCGCATGTCGCTGCTGGTGGTGGGCTTCATCAAGTTCGAGGTGATCCTGTCGTACCTCGGGCTGGGCGTCGGCGTCGACGACGTGTCGTGGGGCACGATGCTGGCCGAGGCGCAGAGCGAGCTGATCCTCGGCTACTGGTGGCAGCTGGTGGCGGCGACCGCCTTCATGGCGGTGTTCGTGACGGCGTTCTCGCTGTTCGCCGATGCATTGCGCGATGCGCTGGATCCGAAGCTGCGGGGACTCGAATGAGCTTGTTGACGATCAAGGACCTGCGCGTGTCGTTCCGCGTGGGCAACGATGGTGGCGTGGTGCAGCGCACGCAGGCGGTGGGCCGCGACATCGACGGGCAGTCGGTCGGCGTCAGCTTCGACGTGCCGGAGAACACCACGGTGGCGCTGGTCGGCGAATCGGGCTCGGGCAAGAGCGTGACCGCGATGTCGATCCTGAACCTGCTGCCGAGCAATGCCGAGCGGCAGGGCGCCATCAGCTTCCAGGGCCGCGACCTGCTGGCCGCGACGCTGCCCGAGCTGCAGGCGCTGCGCGGCAAGGACATCGCCTGCGTGTTCCAGGACCCGATGAGTTCGCTGAACCCGGTGTTCACCGTCGGGCAGCAGCTGGTGGAGCCGCTGATGCGCCACCTCGGGCTGACGCGCAGGCAGGCGCTGGTGCGCGCCGAGGCGCTGCTGGTCGAGGTGGGGCTGCCGGAGCCGAAGCGGCGGCTGGCGGCGTACCCGCACGAACTGTCGGGCGGGCAGCAGCAGCGCGTGATGATCGCGATGGCGCTGTCGTGCGAGCCGAAGCTGCTGATCGCCGACGAGCCGACGACGGCGCTCGACGTGACGATCCAGCGCCAGATCCTGGAGCTGCTCGCGAAGCTGAAGACGCAGCACCGCATGAGCATGCTGTTCATCACGCACGACCTGGGCGTGGTCGGCGAGATCGCCGACCAGGTGGTGGTGCTGCGCCAGGGCACGGTGCGCGAGCAGGGGCCGGTGGCCGGCATCTTCAGCGCGCCGCGCGATGCGTACACCAAGGCGCTGCTGGCCTGCCGGCCGACGCTGGTGCAGCGCGGCGCGCGGCTGATGGTGATCGACGACCACATCGCCGGCCGTGCGGCGGCCGCACCGCCGGCACCGAAGGATGCACTGGCGCCGATCGTGATCGACGCCAGCGACCTGACGAAGAGTTTCTGGCTGCGCAGCGGCGTGTTCGGCCGCAAGGAGTTCCGTGCGGTGAAGGGCGCGAGCTTCACGCTGCGGCGCGGGCACACGCTGGGCGTGGTCGGCGAATCGGGCTCGGGCAAGACGACGATGGGACTGACGCTGCTGCGCCTGCACGAGGTGAACGGCGGGCCGGTCGGCGGCAAGGTGATGTTCGACGGGCAGGACCTGCTGCGCTTGAGCCGTCGCGAGCTGCTGCCGATGCGCCGGCGCATCCAGGTGGTGTTCCAGAACCCGTATGCGTCGCTGAACCCGCGCTTCACGATCGGGCAGACGCTGACCGAGCCGATGGCGATTCACGGCATCGGTGCCGATGGCGCGGAGCGCGAGCAGCGGGCGCGGGCGTTGTTGAACAAGGTCGGGCTGGACGACAGCGCGATGCACAAGTACCCGCACGAGTTCTCGGGCGGACAACGCCAGCGCGTCGCGATCGCGCGCTGCCTGACGCTGGACCCGGAGGTGCTGGTGCTGGACGAGGCGGTCAGCGCGCTCGACGTGTCGGTGCAGGCGCAGGTGCTGAATTTGCTGAAGGACCTGCAGGACGAACTGGGCTTGGCCTACATCTTCATCAGCCACGACCTGGCGGTGGTGCGCTTCATGGCCGACGAGGTGCTGGTGATGAAGGACGGCGAGGTGGTCGAGCAGGCGAGCGTCGCGCAGATCTTGGAGCAGCCGCAGCAGGAGTACACGAAGCGGTTGCTGGGGGCGATTCCGCGGGGGTATCGGGGGGATGGGCTTCAGGCTTGAGGCCGCCCTGCCTCTCAACCAGAGGCATACCGTTTATACAGCTCGGGAAACCTGCCAAAGATGTCCTCATCCGCTTCATAGAAATCTTGCCTTGCGGCAATCTGGCGCGCGCCTTCCAACAAGGTAATGCCGGCAGTGCCAACGCAGAAAGTCGGAGATGGATGCCTTGTAGTCAGAAGATTCATGAATCCCGCAGCTGCTGCGAAATTCGCTTTCGCCTCTTCAGACAGGAGGTAATCAAGAAGGACACCCAAGTAGTAGAGAAAGCAACCGCCTTTCGAGTAGTACAGCACCTCTGGCAAGGTCGAAGGACTATCGATCAACATTTGAATGGCGCCTTTGCACCCAAGGCCGTTCAATGTGCGCCAAGCCCGAATCTCATCCAAATCCCCCGGGACCGGCGCCCAATCACTGCATCGACATGGATCGTTACTCACGCTTTTCTTAGTGCCTCAAGCAATCGAACCTTGGCACCTGCATCGGATGCGAGATGGCCAATAACCCATCCGATATCAATATCATCGAGTGCCCAGCCATCCTCAAACCAGTGACGAAGCCAAGGCCTAAGGTATGGAATCGACACTGACGCGACAACATTCTTAATCTGCAGCGTGGCGTTTCCGGCATCGAAAATATGCATTCTGGAACGACTCCACAGAATTTCAACTCTTTCCAGAGCCCGCGCCCTACGACCGTCAAACAACATCCATTCATTCTCGGCAAAATATACTGCCAGAAATATTCCATAAGGTTTGCCCCCCGGAAAAGGCGATGGCCTTGGAGCCAAATCCAACGGCTTTCCCCTTGTTGGAAACATTTTCCGGCAAACGTCGAATGGATGATTTTTCTGCATCCAATTCAAAGAACTCGGCCTGCCACGGCGCGCCACTGGTCAGATTTCTCAATACGACCGGGCCGTGCAGATGGGTATGATTGGTTGAAGTCACTTCTGGCACTCGCAGATCGCATCTTCAGAGTTTAGTAGTTGACGAATCACACTGATTCCTCCCAGGCCAAGTATTCCAGCATTCCAGATGGTGGGCAGTTCTACTTCCGCAGCAAAAAGTAAAGCCACACACCCTCCATGCAGCTCAGTACAATTCCTCCTGCCACAACAGGCCATAGCGTGCTCATTCGAATAGAAAGGTACGCAGTGCCGAAGAAAATTATTGACGCCAAGATATGAAGCGGCAGTGCCAAAAGTGGGTTGTCGAACGGGTTTCGACGCTGAGCATTTCGCATCTTCATTTTTTGCACTCGCATTCTGTTCGATGAACGTCAGGTAGATCGGGCAGCCGATCCCCCAGGATGCCTCTAAGAACGTGCTCTGCACTTGACGCGTCAGCGCGATCAATATTTTCGAGCGCGTCGCCGAGGCCCGCAATGAGGCCCAGTGAGATCCCCCCATAAGGTCCTGTGCGAGTCACAGTACTGGTAACTCCACCGGCAGATAGTCTTCCCGCTAGGTAAGCCTTGTGGTTCGCAGCCCAGTTGCCCAACTGCGCAACAGCATTGGCGGCAATAGTCGGATTAGAAAGCGCGAGTAACCCTCCTGCCAGCGCGGCCTCATTCTCGATGGCTCGCCTTTGTCGACACTCTCCGGCAAAGCCCGCTCGCTGATACATGTGCTTGCTCGCATTCCACAGTCCACCGTAGTACGACCCAAAGCCAGTAAAAAAATTCACCAAGCCGTCAGGCAAGCTCGGCAGATCCGCACTGCTCCAGAGGCCGTTCGGATCCATGAGCATCAGCGGATTCCCATCGACGTAGGCAAAGGTGTTGATTCCACCCACCAATCCCGCCGGATCCGATTGTGTGTAGCGACCCTTCGAGCTGTCGAGATACCGGAAATGGTTGTACCAGAGCCCACTCTCCGCATCCGCATATTGCCCCGGGAAGCGCAGGTTCTGCGTGAAGACCCCGAGCCCCTCCGGATTGGTCTCCGGCGCCGTCGTGCCGAACGGCTCGGCCAGCCAGCGCCAGCGCTTGGCGCCGTTCTGGTCCACCACGATACGCGGCGCGTTCAGGTGATCGGCGTGGATGTAGAACACCAGCGGCGCAGCGTTGGGATTGCTCGCGTTCGCGGGGTCCGGCATGAACATCGCCACTGGTATGTTGTCCAGCCACACGTATTCGCGCAGCGGCTTGCCGGTCTGGTCGTATTCGCCGAGCAGTTGGCCTTCGAGGTCGTACACGAAGATCACCGTCTCGCCCGTGCTTGTCACCTTGCGGATGCGCCTGCGCTCGGCGTCGTAGTCGTAGCTGCCGGTCACGCCGGCCTTCGTGATGCTCGCGATCGAGCCGTTCAGACCGTAGCTCGCCGTGTAGCCCGCGCTGTCGCTGGTCGTGTTGCCGGCGTTGTCATAGCCGAAGCTGCGCGCCGGGTTCGTGATGCTGGTCAGCCGGTTGCTCGTCGCCTCGGTCGTGTAGATGCTCGGGCTGCCGTTCAGGCTCACGCTGGTGCGGTTGCCATTCGGGTCATACGCGATCGACCAGCTCGATGCGGCTGTCGTGATGCTGGTGAGCCGGCTGTTCTCGTCGTAGCCGAAGCTCTGATCGAGTGCGGGTTGCGCGATGCCGTCGCTGGCCAGCAGGTGCGTGAAGCCGGTGATGCGGTCAGCCGCGTCGTAGGTCACGTCGCGCAACGCGTTGCCCAGCGGATAGCGCACGATGCGGCCGCTCAAGTCGAACTGCCGCATGTGAGTCACGAGGCCGCTGGTCATGTGCCAGTCCCAGCCGCTGACCGGGCCGAAGGGCTCCCACTTCACGTTGCTGATCAGAGGGATGGGCGTGCCACCAGCGTTCGCTGAGAGGCTCATGCCGATCAGCTCGCCGACATCGCGCGTGATCACCAGCACCCGGCCCGACGGGTAGGTGATGGTCATCAGGTCGCCATGCGAGTAGGCGTACTTCACCGTCGTCACGATCGGAACGGTGTTCGCACCGGCCTTCGCGTTCACCGACTGCACCGCCTCCGTGATCCGGCCCCGCGGGTCGTACTTCACTCGGGCGAAGCCGCTCGGGTGATCGGTGCGGCTCAGGCGGCCGATGCTGTACGGGTAGTCCGGGCCGGTGAGGTCCCAGGTCCACGTGATGGTCTGGCTCGGCTGGCCGCTCTGTGTGTAGACGACGCTGGTCACCCGGTTCAACTCGTCGTACGTGTAGGTCTGCGTCACGCCCCGGCTGTCAGTCAGCGTCTTCAGGTTTCGCGCGGAGTCGTAGGTGACGTTCGTGATGCCGGTGTCCGGGCTGATCAGCTGCGTCGCATCGCCGAAGCCGTTGCGCGGGTACTGCGTGACCAGGTTGCGCGGGTCGATCACCTTGGTTGGGCGTCCACCGCCGTCGTACTCGATCGCGGTCTTGCCGTTCTTCGGATCCGTCAGCTCCTTCACGCGGTACTGCGCGTCGTAGCTCGCCTTGTTCTGCAGGTTCAGGCTGCTCGGCGCCTTGGTCACCTTGGTCGGATTGCCCTCGGCGTCGTATTCGTAGGTGGTCACCGGCGTCGGAGACACGGGCGGGGGCGGCACTTGGGCCATCGCTGCATGGGTCAGCAAGGTCACTGCGGCCGCGGCGATCAGGTTGCGCTTCATCGTCTTCTTCATAGTTCTCACTCTCTGCCCGTGCTTTGCTGTGCACGGCCCAGTGCATCCATCGCCCGGGCCAAGCCGCGCTTGAGCGCACCGGACGGATCCTTCACGCGCTGATCGGTCTGGTTGCCGGCGTTGTCCAGCACATAGTCGATGCGGTTGGCCTTGTTGTCGTAGGCCGCCACCTGCCGGTGTGCATCGTCGTAGTCGAAGCCCACCCAGGTGCCGTTGTCGAAGCTCACCTTCTTGAGCTGACCAGCTTCGTCGTAGGCGTACGTCGTCGTCTCGCCGCCGACCGTGTTCGTCAGCAAGCGCTGCCGCGGGTCGTAGGTGTTCACCGTCACCACGCCGCTCGCGTCGGTGCTCTGCAGTACCTGCCCGTATTTGTTGTACCGGTCAAAGGTGGTCACCTGGCCCTTCGCGTTGGTGATGCTGCGCAGGTCGGCCCTCGCGTGATCGGCGTTCGTGTCGGTGTAGTAGTCCAGGCTCGACGCGTCGTTGACATCCGTGCGAGAGCCCTTCGTTGTCAGCACCCGGCCGTACGCGTCATAGGTCCAGGTGTGCACCGTGTCGATGGTGCCGGGCTGCAAGCTCGCACCGAACCCGAGGTGACCGTCGGCATCCGCCGTCGCCCGCGCCACCTCCTTGCACGGCACCACGATCGGCCGCCCGTCCAGCAGCTGGGCGTTGGACGGTGCGCAGCTCGCCGTCGCGTTGCCGTTGAACGGATCCGGCTGGCCGTGATAAACGCGGGTCGTGATCTGCCCGGGCTCGGCACGGCGCTGCTCCAGCGACCAGTCCGGGTGCCACTGAGTGCTGGTCTTGCGCGCACCTGGCGGCAGCGCCACATCGGCCGGGGTCACGCTGTCGCAGGCCTGCTGCGTCAAGCCCTCCACGCGCACGGTCTGCAGCCCGCTGGCCGGGTCGCTCATGTAGCAGGCGCGTCGGCCGTCGACGTCGTCCGCACTCGCGAGATTGCCTTTCGCATCGAAGGTCTGGGCGCTGGCACCCGCGGCGCTTCCCGCGCCCGCCACCTGCGTGCGGCTGCTCATGAAGTTGTGCCCGTTCAGGCTCGTCGTGCTCCAGGTCTCGGTCGTGCCGTTCGGCCCGGTGACCACCACGTCCTGCGGCGCCTGCCACCGCATCACCCTCCGCGAACCGTCGTCGTCCAGCGCCTCGTCGGACAGCACGATGGCCGGCGGCGTGCCGTAGTGCACCGTGGTTGCGTCCACTCCGCCGGCATGCACGCTGCTCACCGCCACGCCCGTGTCGTCGTAGCCGAAGGCGGCGTACCGCACATTGCGTTCGTCGGCAATGCCGGTCAGCGCCCACGGGAAGCGATCGTTCTCGTACAGGAAGACGCGGCGGCTGCCGTCGGGCCAGGTGAGCCCGTTGACGCTGCGCTGGTTGTTGTACTGCAGGCGCAGCAGCCCGCCGTCCGGCAGCGTGATGCGCTTGGGCAGGTTCCACCCCGGGTCGTAGGGGTTCGGCACCTCCTCGCCGTAGGCAATGCGCACTTGACGGTCGAACCCGTCGCTCAGCAGGATCAGGTAGCCCGGGCCGGGCGCGATCGATGCCGGGGTGCCGGTGTCGCTGTAGCCGAAGCTCACGCGCCGGCCGTCCGCCCATTCGATGCGCTGCAGCGTGCCGTCGAGCGCGTAGAACTCGCGGCTGGTCGCGCGCGGGTCCTCGAGCACGTAGCCGACAGCCGGCGTCTTGGTGAGCCGCTGCACGCCGCCCGCGCGCGCCGCGTAGTGGCCCTGGGCGTCGTCGAAGGGCGTCACGGTGCCGTCGCCGCGCACCGCATTGATCGTCACCGGTTCGCCGTCGCGCACCAGCACCTCGGGGACCAGGCGACGCACGAAGCTAGCCGACCACTCGGCCCGGCCCAGCAAGGGCTGCATGATCGGCGCGCCGCCGAAGTCGTTCAATGCCGCCGGCACCCGCGGCACCAAGCTGCTGCTGTCGTAGGTCAGCGCCAGCGGCAGTCCGCCGATCGTGATGCCCAGGTCGATGCGCTCGCGCTTGACGCCGCGCAGCGGGTAGATCGGGTTGCCCCGGCCCGGGCCGCCGGCGCAGTCGCACGGTGCCGCCTGGGCCTCGGGCACCACGCTGATCGGCACGCACCGATCCCTCGCCTGGCTCTGCGCCGTGTTGGGCGGACAGCTGCAGGTCAGCCCCTCGGTCTGCACCGCGGGGGGCGTGCACAGGCCGAAGAAGTTGACGAGCACGTCCCAGTAGGTCGTGCCCTGGGTGCCTCCATGGGCGAGGTTGTAGCCCTTGCCCGGCGGGGTGTTCTCGGTGACCGGTGGCGGCGGCGAGAACAGCGCGCAGTCACTCGCGTTGCCGTTGGTGACGAGGAAGGTGCATTGCGCCTCCAACACCTGGAGCGGCGTCTCGAAGCAGCCGAAGTCCGGCGACTGCCGGCTCGCTTTCGCCCACGGCTTGATCAATCCGGCCCACGTCCCCGAGTTGTAGCAGTCCGGTTTCATCATGTACGTGCCGCTCGCGTGCGCCGGTGGCGTCGCGACCGCTGTACACAGGACCACCAGCGCGGCCATCAACACGAACATCAATAAGCGCCATCCCGCGCGTGGCATGACGCGCACAGCGGCGCTTTGCGCGGCCGCGCTCGATATCGACAACATGGAATCCCCCCAATGACCAATTCAGACTGCTCGCGACTCTATCCGCGCCATCAATGATGTCAATTCATGATGACAATTCACCTGATTGCTGAATTGCGCAGGAACCGTGCAGACCGCCCAATAACGGGACCTATCTGAATTGGCAATTGAGCACGACCTATCCGTTCAGATGAGGCAGCTTCGCGCACAAAGACGAACAAGCACTCATCGCCCCTCCAGCACCACCTCCTGCCGCTTCACCCGCGCCAGCGGCAGGCTCACCCGCACCCGCGTTCCGCTGCCCCGCTCGCTCTCGACGCTCATCGTCGCGCCCATGCGCTGCAGCAGCTGTCGCGTGATCACGAGGCCGAGCCCGCTGCCCGGTACCGGCGTGTTCTCGGCACCCAATCGGTTGAACGGCTGGTAGAGCTGCGCGAGCTTGCCGGCGTCGATGCCGATGCCGGTATCGTGCACCGTCACCACCGCATGCGCGCCGTCCTGCGCGCAATGCACCCAGGCCCGGCCGCCCGCGCGGTTGTACTTGACCGCGTTCGACAGCAGGTTCGAGAACACCTGCTCAAGCCGGCGCGGATCGGCGTGCACCGCCAGCGCCTGCGCGCCGTCGATCGCCAGCGTGACGCCCATCGACAGCGCGAGCGGCTCGACCTGCCGCAGGCTCGCGCCCAGCACCGGCGCGAGCGGGATGTCGCGGCTCGACAGCGCGAGCGCGCCGTCCTCGATGCTCGTCAGGTCCAGCAGCTCGTTGATCAGTTCCAGCAGGTGCTGGCCGCTGTCGAGCACGTGCTGCAGCCTGGCGGCCTGCCGGCTCGTCAGCGGCTCGCGGCCGTCGGTCTGCAACAGCTGCGCAAACCCCAGCACCGCGTTCAGCGGCGTGCGCAGCTCATGGCTCACGCGCGACAGGAACTGCGTCTTGGCCTGGTTCGCGCGGTCGGCGGCCTGCTTGTCCAGGCGCAGCTGCTCTGCTTCCACGTCGTCGCTGACGTCCCACAGCAGCCCGACCACGCGCCGACCGGCGCCCTGCTCGCGGCGTCGCGCGTTCATCTCGAGGTGGCGCACCCGGCCATCGGGCAGCAGCACGCGGTAGCGCAACGCGACCAGCTCGTCGCCATGCACCGCCCGCGCGAGCGCGGCGCGCAGCGCGGGCAAGTCCTCGGGGTCGACCCGCTCGCCCGACAACCGTGCGCCGTCGCGCGGACCCGGCTCGTCGTCGAGCCCGTAGTGCGCCGCCGCGCGCGCATCGAGTTGCACGCGGTCGTGGTCGACATCCCAGTCGAACACGCCGATGTGCGCACCCTCGGCCGCCGTCGCGAGCCGCTCGTTGCTCTCGCGCAGCGCGTGCTCGGCGCGCCGCTGGGCGTGGTGCATGCGCATCGTCAGCCACACGCCGGCACCGGCCAGCAGTGCGCCGAGCAGCAGCGTCGCCGTCGTCACCAGCCGGCGCGTGATGCGTGAAGCCTCGCCCAGCGAGCCCGAGAAGCGCACGGCCAGTTCGGTCAGGCGCTCGCTCAACGACGGGATCCGCCCTACCAGCAAACGCAGCTCCGGCGAGCCCGTGTCCCCGGCCTGGATGCGGGCATGCATCTCGCGGCCGAGCGCGCTCAACTCGTCGATCTGCGCATCGCCCTCGACCCAGGCGGCGATCGCCTCGGCCATGAAGCCGACATGGCGAAAGCGCCGGTAGAGGCGGGCGAGCGCGTCGATGTCGTCCGGGTGGTTGCCGCCTTGCAGGAAGCCGCTGCGCACCACGGCCATGTCGGGCAAGGGCTTGTCGAGTTCGAGCCGCGCCATCCGGTCGCCCTGCGGCACCGAGAGCGCCGCCAGGTGGCGCTGGTAGTCGGCCTCGGCATGCGATTCGGTGTAGCGGAAGAGGTGGTAGATGGCATCCTTCTGGCCCTTGGACCACTGGCTCTCGCCACCCACGTACGCGCGGGCGGCCGACAGCGTGTCGGCGCTGAACGCGCTCAGCCCCGCCAGCAGGGCGACCACGACCAGCCACAGGCCGACCACCAGCCAGCGCATGCGCGATCCGTCATCAGGCAGCGCCATCGATCGGCTCCTCTCCCTCGAACAGTGCGCCACCTCCGTCGCGTGCACCGCCACGCGGTGTACCACGGCCCCACAGTACCTGTCGACGGGGGCTTGACACTTCGCACGACCGTGCTAAATTGCGCCGATGGAAACCCGAACGGAACGCAGCGGGCTCACGCTCGCCGCCATCCTCGACACCGCGCTCGGCATGGCCGCCTCCGACGGGCTCGACAGCCTGACGATCGGCGAGGTCGCCAAGCGCCTCGGGCTGTCGAAGAGCGGCGTGTTCTCGCGCGTCGGTTCGCGCGAGGCGCTGCAGATCGCGGTGATCGACGAATACGACCGCCGCTTCCTGCAGGACGTCTTCGTCCCGGCGATGCGCGAGCCGCGCGGCCTGCCGCGGCTGAACGCGATCATGCGGCTGTGGCTGCAGCGCGCCCGCGATGTCGAGATCCGCACCGGCTGCCTGTACTGCGCCGGCGCGTTCGAGTTCGACGACCGCGAGGGCCCGCTGCGCGACCTGCTGCTCGACCACGTGATGCGCTGGCGCAGCGCGCTCAAGCGCACCGTGATCCAGGCCATCGACGCCGGCCACCTGCGCGCCGGCACCGACGCCGACCAGCTCGTGTTCGAGATGGACGGCCTGTTCGTCGCACTGATGCGCGAAGCCCGCTTCCTGCGCGAACCACGCGCCGCCGACCGCTGCTGGTCGGCCTACGAACGAATCATCCGATCGCTCCAGCCTTGACATGACCGCCACCGTTTTCTTTTCTCGTCGACCAATTTCGCACGTTCGTGCGAAATCAAGGAGATTGCCATGCTGATGATTGCCCTGTCCGCCCTGGTCGTTGGTGTGCTGCTGCGCGGCGCGCTGTCGTTGTGGCGCGTGGTCGCCGCGGTGCCGCGCAGCAACGCCGATTTCGGTTGCTTCTGATGAGCACGCCCAACCCCGCCACCACCTTCTACGCCGCCAACCGCAGCACCCGCTGGCTCGGCCGCGCGCTGCGCGGCATGCAGACGCTGTCGCCCCGGCTCGGCACGCGGCTCGCGCTGCGGCTGTTCTTCACGCCGCTGCCGCTGAAGCTCGCCGCGCGGCGGCGTGCGGTGCCGGCCGGCTGGCAGCTGTCGCACTGGCCGTTCGAGCACGGCACGGTCGCGGTCTACCGCCGGGCCGACCTGCCCACCGGGCTGCCGACCGTGCTGCTGGTGCACGGCTGGGCGGGCGACGCGCTGCAGATGCAGCCGCTCGGCGACGCGCTGGCGGCGGCCGGCTTCGCGCCGGTGCTGCTGGATTTCCCGGCGCACGGTCGCAGCGCCGCGTGGCGTTCGACGCTGCCGCAGTTCGTGCGCGCGCTGTGGGCGGCCTCGGCCCGGCTCGGCCCGCTGCACGCGGTGGTCGGGCATTCGCTGGGCGCACTGGCGGCCAGCCACGCCGCCGCCAGCGGCCTGCCGGTGAAACGCCTGGCGCTGATCGCGCCGTCGCCGCCGCCCGGGCTCTTCCTGGACTGGTTCAGCGGCAGCTTCGGCCTGGGCGCCGGCCTGGCCGAGCGCATGCGCGCCGCGATCGAGCGCCGCGAAGGCGTGCCTCTGCAGCAGTTCGAGCCCGCCTGGCTGGGCCCGCGGCTGGCCCAACCGACGCTGCTGCTGCACGACGAGGGCGACCGCGTCGCGCCGCTGGCCGGCAGCCAGGCGCTGCAACAGGCGTTGCCCGATGCCCGGCTGGCGACCACCCGCGGCCTCGGCCACCGGCGGGTGCTGTCGGATGCGCAAAGCATCACGGCCGTCGTCGAGCACGTGCGTGCCAAATAGATGAGTGGCACGACAGGGACCCCGAGCGGTCACCGACCCTCTTGAATTTAGTGCGGCGGATCGACGAATCCGGTCAAGTCTGTAACCGCGACCTTACCGTCTGGCCCAAATTCGGACGGTGAGCAGGGCACCGCACGGCATTTTTCGTCCGCAGAGGGCTTGCAACCCGGCAAACCAGGCTGGCATGGAAGCTGCGCTTGAGTGCGTACAGACTGCCAGTCCGGTGACTCTCCCGCTACACGCCGGCAGCAGCTCCAACACAAGGACGTCGTTGCCATGCCGCTGTTCCATCGTCGTACCCCCTCATCCCGCCGGGCCCGCCCGGCGACCCCGAGCTGCCGCGGTGGCGCCTCGTCGCTGCTGCGCCTGGCCCAGCCGGCCACCGGACAGGGCGGCGGCAACGTGCGGCACTGGCTGGCACGCGCCGCCAACGTGCTGTCGCCGGCCGCGGCCGAGATGGTCACCGTGCGCCCGAGCGAGTTCGCGCCCAGCCAGTGGCTGGTCGGCCACTGAAGGGGCCCGCGATGGCACCGCGCACCGAACACCTGATGGTCCGCCCGGCGACGACGCCGAGCGTGACGCGCATCACACCGCAGGCCGGCAACAGCACCGACCGGTCGTTCAAGGTCCTGCAATCGAACCGCGCTCCGGCGCAGCTTTCACTGTTCCCGCCGCCCGGCAGCGTCCGCGCCGCGCGTTGATTTCTCGACGTATGTGACGTCCAAGGGGGAACGGGCAAGCCGGGGTGGATGAGAGCGAGCCCCCGGCACCTGTCCCGTTTCCCCTCTTTTTTCACATCCGTCAGAACGTTCCACCGCCACCCGGGCGGCGCCGACCATCGGTGCCGGCCCGGGTGACTCGTTTCCGCCGCGCTCCTACACTGCGTCGCGCACCGCCCCGGGTGCGATCGATCAGAAGAACACAGGAGCAACGCGATGTCCCTTCCCACCTGGCGCGTTCGAAGCGCCCAACCCGGCGTGGTCGTCGCGCCCGACGAGCGGCTGCCGTGGCCGCAGACCTTCGCGATGGGCGTGCAGCACGTGATCGCGATGTTCGGCGCCACCGTGCTGGCGCCGCTGCTGATGGGGTTCGACCCGAACGTCGCGATCCTGATGAGCGGCATCGGCACGCTGATCTTCTTCGTGGTCGTCGGCGGCAAGGTGCCGAGCTACCTGGGCTCGAGCTTCGCGTTCATCGGGGTCGTCATCGCCGCCAGCGGCTATGGCGGCCATGGGCCGAATGCCAACCTGGGCGCGGCGCTCGGCGGCATCGTCGCCTGCGGCGCCGTCGTGCTGCTGATCGGGCTGGCGGTCACGGCCGCCGGCACCGCGTGGATCGAATCGCTGATGCCGCCGGTCGTCACCGGCGCGGTGGTCGCGGTGATCGGCCTGAACCTGGCCGGCGTGCCGATCAAGAACATGGCGCCGACGCCATTCGACGCCTGGATGCAGGCCGTCACCTTCCTGAGCGTCGGCGTGGTCGCGGTCTACACCCGCGGCATGACGCAGCGGCTGCTGATCCTGGTCGGCCTGCTGGTCGCGAGCGTCATCTATGCCGTGCTGGCCAACGGCCTCGGACTGGGCAAGCCGCTCGACCTGTCGGGCGTCGCCGCGGCCGCGTGGTTCGGCTTGCCCGGCTTCGCCACGCCGGTGTTCCAGGCCGACGCGATGCTGCTGATCGCGCCGGTCGCGGTGATCCTGGCGGCCGAGAACCTCGGTCACCTGAAGGCGGTGGGCGCGATGACCGGCAAGCCGCTCGACGCGCTGATGGGCCGCGCCTTCATCGGCGACGGCCTCGCGACGATGGTCAGCGGCGCGAGCGGCGGCACCGGCGTGACCACCTATGCCGAGAACATCGGCGTGATGGCTGCGACCAAGATCTACTCGACCGCGATGTTCGTGGTGGCCGCGCTGATCGCGATCGTGCTCGGCTTCAGCCCGAAGTTCGGCGCGCTGATCCAGGCGATCCCGCTGGCGGTGATGGGCGGCGTCAGCATCGTCGTGTTCGGGCTGATCGCGGTGGCCGGCGCCAAGATCTGGGTCGACAACCGGGTCGACTTCGGTGACAACACCAACCTGATCGTCGCCGCGGTCACGCTGATCCTCGGTACCGGCGACTACACGCTGAAGTTCGGCGGCCTGACGCTCGGCGGCATCGGCACCGCGACCTTCGGTGCGATCGCGCTGCACGCGCTGCTGCGCCGCCGGCCCGGCCGCTGAGCGGCCGGCGCCGCCCGCCGATGCACGTGGCCATGGTGCACGGCGGGCCGGCGTGAGATGCTGCCGCGTGCGGCCAGCGCCTCAGGTCCGCCACTTGCTGGTCGATATCCACCGATGCGTCCGATTTCGCGTGTTCCCGTGGCAGCCGCGCTGCGCCTCAGCGGCCTGCGCCTGAGCTGCGTGCTGCTGGCCGCGCTGGCGTGGGGCGGCGTGCGCGCCGCGCCGACCTCGGGCGCGGCCGCCGCAGCACCTGCGGTTTCCGCACCGGCCGCGGCATCCGACGCCGCCATCTCCGCCGAGCTGGCCGATTTCGAATCGACCGGCCGCGCCCATCCATCCGACAGCGCGGCCGCGCTGCGCACGCGCGTCGGCCTGCTCGCGATCGGCAGCGCCGACTGGGTCGATGCACTGACGTTGCAGGGCCTGCTCCACACCGAGGCGTCGGAGTTCGAGGCCGCCACCGACTGCGCCCGCCGGCTGCAGGAGCAGTCGACGGCCACCACCGACGCGGCCGCGCGCCTGATCCAGGCCAGCATGGCGCTGAAGAGCGGCAATGCGCACGAGGCCGACAAGCTGCTGAACGCGGCCATGGCCGAGCTGCCGGCGGCGACGCCGGCCACCAGCCGGCTGCGCTTCCTGGCCGCGCATGCGAAGGCCCGGCAGCGCGCCGGCAAGCTCGACGACGCGGTGCGGCTGCACCTGCAGGAGATCGACCTCGCCGACCAACTCGGCATCGCGTGGCGCCGCGCCGAGGCCCGCACGCGCGCCGCCTACTCGCTCTACAAGGCGCAGCAGCCGGAGCGCGCGCGCAGCATCAATGCCGAGGCGCTGGCGATCGCGACGGCGGCCGCCGACAAGATCTCGCTGGCCCGGGTGCACAACATCCAGGGCATCCTGCTCGACGGGCCGACCGAGGTCGCGGACGAGCTGCATTCGATGCAGTCGGCGATCAACTATGCGCACGAGGCCGGCGCCAAGCTCGACGAGGCGCTGCTGCTGGCCAACATGTCGGACTTCTTCCTGCAGCGCGGCGACTACCGCACCGCGCTGCGCCGCGCGCAGGAGGCGCTGCCGCTGACGCGCGAGGTGCGCGACACCAGCAGCGAGATCATCGCGCTGTGGAACATGGGCCTGGCCCACATCGGGCTCGGTGACCTGGGCGACGGCAAGCGGCACGTCGAGCTGGCGCTGTCGATGGCCGAGCACCGCGGCGATGCACCGCTGGTGTCCGACGTGTTGCTGGAGTTCGGCACCGCGCTCGAGAAGGCCGGCGACGCGGCCGGCGCGGTGCAGGCGCTGCACCGCCACCGGGCGATCGCCGACAAGCTGGTGCAGCGCGACCAGCAGAAGGCCATCCTCGAGCTGCAGGAGCAGTTCGACAGCGACCGGCGCGGCCGCGCGCTCGCGCTGCTGAACAGCGACAACGCGATCAAGAGCACCCAGCTGCAGCGCCGCGACCTGCAGCAGCGGCTGTGGTGGCTGCTGGCCGCGACCTTCCTGCTGTCGTTCGCGGTGGTGCTGCTGATGATGCGCCGCGTGCGCCGCACCAACCAGGCGCTCGCGCACAGCAATGCGCAGCTGAAGGTGCAGAGCGAGCGCGATCCGCTGACCGGCCTGGCGAACCGGCGCTACTTCCAGGCGGCGATGAAGCAGATGTCGGTCGACGGCCAGCTGGCCGGCACCGTGTACCTGCTCGACATCGACCACTTCAAGCGCATCAACGACGAGCACGGCCATGCGGCCGGCGATGCGGTGCTGGTGGCGATGGCGCAGCGCCTGGCCGATGCGCTGCGCGAGCCCGACCTGGTGGTGCGCTGGGGCGGCGAGGAGTTCCTGGTCGTGGTGCAGTCGCTGTCGCGCGAGCAGGTCGACGCGCTGGCGCAGCGGCTGCTCGATGCGGTCGGGCAGGCGCCGGTCGCGTGGCAGGGCCGCGAGATCGCGGTGACCGGCTCGATCGGCTATGCGAGCTTCCCGATCGAGCCGACCGGCCTGGCGGTTGCGTGGGAGCCGGCGATCAACCTGGTCGACACCGCCCTCTATCTCGCCAAGGCACATGGGCGCAACCGGGCCTACGGGGTCGGGCTGATGCATGCGCAGACGGTGCAGGGGCTGCAGGCGATCACCGCCTCGCTGGAATCCGCGTGGCGCGACGGCCAGGTCACGTTGACGCTGCTGCGCGGGCCGGTGCACGAGGGGCGCGCATGAAGGGCGTGTGCGGGTTCGTCTTCACGCGCCTGGCGGGGCTGCTGCTCGCTGCAGCAGGGATCACCGGCCTCGCCGGCGCGGCGGCCGCGGCCGGCCCGCCCGGCGTCATCGAGCAGTCCGACCACCTGGTGCGCGAAGGCTACGACCGTCCCGAGCCCGCGCTGCAGGCACTGCTGCAGCTGCAGCGCGAGCAGGAGGCGCTGGCGCCGCGGCCGGCGCAGACGATCCGCCGTTTGCAGCTCGCACGCGCGATTGTGCTGGCGCAGAACGGCCGCATCGCCGAGGCCGGCATGCTGGCCGAGGACATCCGCGCCGGCGTCGGCAGCGGCCTGGCCGGCAACGCAGCCGACGAGGCCGACAGCACCGCGCGCGCCAACCTGGTCCGCGCGCTGGTCGCCGAGAACAACGGCCAGCTCGACGTGGCGGCCGCGCTGGCGCAGGCGGCGCTGCCGTCGCTGCAGCAGGATTGCCCGGGCCCGGACGGCGCGCCGGCGACCACCGCCCCCGGTTGCGACTACCGCGCCGCCTGGCGCGCGCTGCAGGTGCTGGAGCGCCATGCGCAAAGCCGCGCGCAATGGGCCGAAGGCGCGCGCCACCTGCGCGTCGCCGCGCAACTGGCCGAGGCGCAGCACGACAGCTACCGTCAGGCGCTGGTGCTGGGCCTGCTGGCGCTCGACATCGCGCGCCAGGGCGACATGGCCGGCGCGCTGCGCATGCTGCAGCAGGCGCAGCGCGTGGCGGCGCCGCTCGACGATCCCGACGTGCAGGTGCGGCTGCGGCTGCACGAAGCCCGCCTGGCCGACCTGCGCGGCGAGCCCCAGCAGTCGCTGCGGCTGGCCGAGGAGGCAATGCCGATCGCCCGCAAGGCCGATTCGCCGCGGCTCGAATCGCTGGTCAACGCCAACCTCAGCGACCTGTACGCACGGCAGAACCGCCCGGCCGACGCGCTGCGCGCCGCCGAGGCCGCGCTGCCGGTGGTGCGCCGCCACGGCGACCAGCGCGCCGAGCGGGTGCTGATCAACAACGCCGGGCTGGCGAAGATCGGCCTCGGCCGCATCGCCGAAGGCAAGCTCGACTTGGCCCGCTTGGCCGAGCTGTGGCGGCAGAGCGGTGCGCCGGGCAGCGAGGCGCAATCGCTGCGCGAGTTCGGCGAGGCGCTGGCGGCCGCCGGCGACCCGCGCGGCGCGCTGGAGCTGTTCCACCGCGAACGCAAGCTGAGCGCCGAGGTCATGAAGGCCAACCGCGCCGGCGCGCTGAAGGACGTGCAGCAGCGCTACGACACCGAGAGCAAGCAGCGCGAGATCGAACTGGTGAGCCGCGACAACGCGCTGAAGACCGCGGCGCTCGCGAACCGCGAGCTGCAGCAGCGGGTCTGGGCGCTGATGGCGGCGGTGATGGCGCTGTCGGTCGGCGTCGCGGCGCTGCTGTACCTGCGGGTGCGCGAGGTCAACCGCCGGCTGCAGGCGAGCCACGCGAACCTGCGGCTGCAGAGCGAGCGCGATCCGCTGACCGGCCTGGCCAACCGCCGCCAGTTCCAGGCCGCGATGGCGCGCGGCTGCGAACGGGGCATCGAAGGCGCGCTGCTGCTGGTCGACATCGACCACTTCAAGCATGTCAACGACGGCCACGGGCATTCGGTGGGCGACGCGGTGCTGGTCGAGGTCGCGCGGCGGCTGGCCGGTTGCGTGCGCGAGAACGACCTGGTGGTGCGCTGGGGCGGCGAAGAATTCCTGATCCTCGCGCCCGAGGTCAGCGCCGAGCAGGCCGAGCAGCTCGCCGCGCGGGTGCTCGAGCAGATCGGCCGCGAGCCGATCGCGAGCGGCACCGAGGGTGGCGACGACGACGTGCTGCGCGTCACCGCGTCGATCGGCTATGTGCGTTTTCCGCTGCCGCCCGACGACCTGCCGGTGCCTTGGGAGCAGGCGGTCAACCTGGCCGACATGGCGCTCTACACCGCGAAGGGCCAGGGCCGCAACCGCGCGATCGGCGTGATCGGCGCGCAGTTGCGCTCGCCGGACGAGCTGAAGGCGATCGAGGGCGACTTCGACAGCGCCTGGCGCGACGGCCGCGTGCGGCTGCACGAGCAACCCGGCCCGCAGCCGGACCTGTTCAGCTGACGCCGCCGCGCGCGGCCGCCTGCTGCTCGTCCAGGCAGCGCAGCAGCTGCGCCACGTTGATCGGCTTGGTCAGGTAGGCGATGAAACCCGCCGCCTTGGCCGCCTGCGCCCGCTCCGGCGTCGCATCGGCCGACAGCGCGATGCGCGGACAGGCCAGCGCAGACCCCAGCGCACGCGACACCTCGACCCCGCTCATGTCCCCCAGGTGCATGTCCAGCAGCAGCAAGTCGGGCCGCTGCTGCAGCGCGATCTCGACCGCCTGGCGCCCGTTCGCCGCGATCAGCAGCCGCCAGTCGGGCCGCATCTTCATCACCTGGCGCACCAGCTCGACGTTCATCGGGTTGTCTTCGGCATACAGCACCGTGTACGGCACGGCCGGCGTGGCATCGTCCAGCCCCTCGGTCGGCTCGAAGCCCGCTTCTTCGGGGCCGCTGGCCACCGGCACCCACGGCAGGCTCGCGGTGAACACGCTGCCGATGCCCGGCTCGCTCTCGACCGACAGCCGGCCGTTCATCAGCTGCACCAGGCGCTGCGTGATCACCAGGCCGATGCCGGTGCCTTCGACACCGCTTCGCTCGGCGCCGAGCCGGTTGAACGGCTCGAACAGGCGCGCGATCTGCGCCGGCGCGAGCCCCACGCCGGTGTCGCGCACCTGCAGGTGCACCAGCCCGACGCCTTCATCGGCCGGCCAGCGCAGCACCACCTGGCCGCCGCGGCGGTTGTACTTGATCGCGTTGCTCAGCAGGTTGACCAGCACCTGCCGCAGCCGCAGGTGGTCGGCCTGCACGCAGGTGCGCGGGTCGGCCGAGTGGGTCGCGGCCCGGTCGATCAGCAGCTGCACGCCGGCCTCGGCCGCGGACGGCGCGACCATCGCCAGCGCCTCGTCGACGACGCGCCGCAGCACCACGCTGCCCGACAGCAGCGTGATACCGCCGCTCTCGATGCGCGACAGGTCGAGCACGTCGTTGATCATCGCCAGCAGGTGCGTGCCGGCCTGCGTGATGTGCTGCACCCGCGTCTGCTGCGCGGCGTTCAGCGGCTGCTGGCTATCGAGCTCGAGCAGCTGCGCGAAGCCGAGCACCGCGTTCAGCGGCGTGCGCAGCTCGTGGCTCATGCGCGACAGGAACTCGGTCTTGGCGGCGTTGGCGCGCTGCGCCGATTCGGCCGCGAGCACCGCCTCCTCGACGCGCTTGCGCTCGGTGATGTCGATCATCAGCCCGCGCAGCAGCCGGTGGCCGCCTTCGGGGCGGAACACCGTGACCCAGCTGCTCATCCAGCGCACGCTGCGGTCGGCCGCGTAGAAGCGGTACTCGATCGCGCTGACCGAGCCGGTCAGCTGCGAATCGGTCACCTCGCGCAGCGCGCGGTCGCGGTCGTCCGGGTGCAGGTGCAGCGCCCAGAAACGCGGCTGCATCCAGTCGGCCAGCGGGTAGCCGAGCAGCTGCTTGGCCTTGTCGCTGACGAAGGTGAAGCTCTCGGTGCGCGGGTCGCCCTCCCAGAAGATGCCGTCGACCGAGTTCAGCAGGTCGACGAAGCGCTGCCGGCTCGAGCGCAGCTCGGCCTCGGCCAGCTTGCGATCGGTGATGTCCTGCACCACGCCGATCAGGTAGTCGGGGTGGCCGTCGGGCTTGCGCACCAGCGTGACGTTGATGGTCGCCCACACCACGCGGCCGTCGACATGCAGGTAGCGCTTGTCGGCGCGGTAGCGCGGGATCTCGCCGGCCAGCAGCTGGCGGCGCCGGCGGCGCTCGCCGGCCAGGTCGTCGGGGTGCGTGACGTCTTCGGTGCTGAGCGCGAGCAGCTCGGCGCGGCTGCGGCCGAGCATGTCGCACAGCTGCTGGTTCAGGAACAGCGGAAAGCCGTCGAGCCCGATCTGCACGATGCCGGCGCCGGCCATCTCGAGCACCGCGCGCAGCTGGGTCTCGCTCGCGCGCAGCGCGTTCTCGACCTCGCGCCGCTCGCGGTCGTGGCAGACCGCGCCGAGGATCGCGCCGACGCTGGTGAAGAGCGGCTGCAGCCGCTCGACCAGCGCCTCGTCGAAGCCGCCCGGCCGGTTCGCCAGGCCCACCATGCCGAGCATCTCGCCGCCGTGGAACAGCGGCACGCCGAGGAAGGAGCGCATCGCCGGGTGGCCGGGCGGCAGGCCGCCGCGCCGCGGGTCGGCCTCGGGGTCGTTGCTGATGACCGGCGCGGCGCTGGTGATGGCGGCACCGAACAGCGTGCGCATGTTGTGGAACTCGATCGTGTGCTCCGGCCCGCCGTGCATGTGGCGCTCGTACAGCGCGCGCGTCGCGTCGTCCCACGAGATGTCGGTCAGCACGTAGAAGCGCAGGTAGGGCGCGCCGTCGCCGTCGTGCAGCACCTCGGCGATGAAGCCGTACTCGCAGGCGGTGCTCTCGAGCAGGTCGGTCAGCAGCGGCGACAGCATCTCGCGCGGCGGCGCGGCCCGGATGTAGCGGGACTGGACCCGCGCGATGATCGCGCCGAGGTCGTCAGCAGGCGGGAACGGTGGGGGCACGGTCGTCGGTTCCGGTGGGCACGAGAGCGTGCTGGACGCAGGTGGATCGTGGCACAGCGCCCGGGTGGTGAGAAGTAGGGCGAGCGCGGGTACGGGGCAGGGTGGCACTGCCGCACACTCGGTGCATCCCCTTGTTTGAGAACTCCGGAGTTCGCGATGACCTGTCCGACACGCCGCCAGGTGCTGGCCACCGCAGCGGCCGCCACCACCGCAGCCCTTGCCTTCCCCGTCCGCGCCCAGGGCGCCTGGCCGACCAAGCCGGTGCGCATCGTCGTGCCGTTCGCGCCCGGCGGCACCACCGACATCCTGGCGCGCGCGCTCGCGCCGGAGCTGAGCCGGGTGTTCGGCCAGCAGTTCATCGTCGACAACAAGCCGGGGGCGGGCGGCAATGTCGGCGCCGAGCAGGTGGCCAAGTCGGCACCCGATGGCTACACGCTGCTGATGGGCACGGTCGGCACGCACGGCATCAACCAGTCGCTGTACCCGAAGCTGCCGTTCGACCCGATCAAGGATTTCGCGCCGGTCACGCTGGTGGCCGGCGTGCCGAACGTGCTGGTGATGAACCCGGCGAAGGCCGAGGCCGAGAAGATCAACACCGTGGCCGACCTGATCCGCTATGCGAAGGCGCACCCGGGCAAGCTGAACATGGCGTCCAGCGGCAACGGCACCTCGATCCACCTGAGCGGCGAGCTGTTCAAGAGCATGACCGGCACCTTCATGCTGCACTTCCCGTACCGCGGATCGGGCCCGGCGCTGCTCGACCTGATCGGCGGCACGATGGACCTGATGTTCGACAACCTGCCGTCGGCGATGCCGCAGATCAAGGCCGGCAAGCTGAAGGCGCTGGCCGTGACGAGCGCGCAGCGCAGCGCGGCGCTGCCCGACGTGCCGACGATCGCCGAGGCGGGGCCGGTGAAGGGCTTCGACGCGAGTTCGTGGTTCGGGCTGCTGGCGCCGGCGGGCACGCCGGCGGAGATCGTCAACAAGCTGCAGCAGGAGAGCGCGAAGGCGCTGGGCACGCCGGCGCTGAAGGAGCGACTGTTGGCGCAAGGCGCGATCCCGAGCGGCATGCCGCCGGCGGAGTTCGCGGCGTACATCGCGGCGGAGACGAAGAAGTGGGCGCAAGTCGTGAAGGTCTCTGGCGCCAAAGTCGACTGAAGCCGGTGCGGTCTAATGCGCGGCCATGGCCGCTTCGCTGACCGACCTGTTGCACCGATTCATCCGCTACGGCTTGGTGGGTGCAGTCGCCACGGCCGCGCACTATGCGCTGATGGCGGCGCTGGTGGAGTGGATGCAGGTGCCGGCGTGGATCGCGTCCGGCCTCGGTGCGACGCTCGGTGCGCAGGTCGCGTTCTTCGGCAACCGGCGCTTCACCTTCGATCATCGCGGCGCGCTCGGCCCGGCCTGGCTCAAGTTCCAGGGGACGGCGCTGATCGGCGCGCTGGTCGGCATGGCGATCGTCGCGGGTGGTGTGGCGCTCGGGTGGCATTACCTGCTGGCGCAGGTCGGCGCGACGCTGACCGGATTGGTGCTGACTTTCCTGATCAATCGGCGCTGGACGTTCACGTAGCTCCGCGCCGCCACACCCGCCCGAGCTTGACGTTCGCCGCCGCCAGGTCGTCGGCGAACGCCCCGCTCTCCAGGTAGGCCAATTCGCGTTGTCGCGCCCCGGCGATCGCGTCGCCGGCCGACTGCGCGTCGATCTCGCCGGGGTGGCAGAACACCAGCCCGCCGGCATCGGGCAAGGCCCGCAGCCAGCGCTGCATCCACCCGCGGTAGTCGGTGTCGACGAAATCGTAGACGCCGAGCAGCGCCGGGTTGTGCAGCCAGCCGCGGCGCAGCAGCTCGCGGTGCAGCCAGCGCCCGCCCGTGCCGGCGATCAGCTGGCGCTTGATGGCGAAGCCCGGCCCCGGCAGCACGCCGGTGTCGCGCACCGCCGGTGCCGGCAGCAGCTGTTCGATGCCTTGCAGCAGCAGCTCGCGCACCTGCGGCAGGTGGTGCACATGCTGGTGGCCGTCGATGGTCTGCGGCACGCGGCCGGTCGCCTCGCTGAACGCCGCCACCTGGGCCTGCCATTCGGCCCGCAGCGCATCGACCGGCAGCCGGCGCAGGTGCGCCTGCACGATCAGTGTCGGCAGCGGCGGCAGCACCGGCCACACGCGCGCCAGCTCGGTGCTCAGCGGCAGCCCTTCGGTCAGGTTGAAGTGCAGGCCAATCTCGACGCTGTCGGGCACATCGGCCAGCAGCGGCGCGCTGGCCCGCCAGGCGTCGCCGCTCGTGATGCAGGACACCACGGTCAACCGCTGCGCGCGTGCCAGCCGCGCGATGCCGCGCGAGACCGACGGCCACAGCCCGAAATCGTCGGCACACAGGCCGAGCGTGCGCGGCGCGCCGGTCATCGGGCGTCGGCCTCCACCAGGCCCTGGCCGGCTTCGCTCGCCACCAGGTAGATCGGCCTGCGCTTGACCTCGTCGAAGATGCGGCCGACGTACTCGCCGAGGATGCCGATCGACAGCAGCTGCACGCCGCTGAAGAACATCAGGCTGCACACCAGCGTCGCCCAGCCGGGCACGTCGTGGCCGTAGATGAAGTGCTGCGCGATCACCAGCAGCCCGAAGCCCATGCCGCCGAACGCGATCAGCGCACCGAGCGCGCTCCACAGCCGCAGCGGCACGTTCGAGAACGCGGTGACGCCGGTCAGCGCGAGCCGCACCAGGCTGCGCATCGAGAAGCTGCTGGTGCCGGCATGCCGCTCGGCGGGCGTGTAGTCGATGATCTCGGTGCGAAAACCGACCCAGGCGTACAGCCCCTTCATGAAGCGGTTGCGCTCGGGCAGCGACTTCAGCGCATCGACCACGCGGCGGTCCATCAGCCGGAAATCGCCGGCATCGACCGGGATGTGCACCGAGTGCTTCGTGTTGACGAGCCGGTAGAACGCCCAGGTGCCCAGGCGCTTGGCCCAGGTCTCGTCGGCGCGCGAGGCGCGTGCCGCGCAGACCATGTCGGCGCCGCCCACCCAGGCCTGCACCATGCGGTCGATCAGGTCGACCGGGTGCTGCAGGTCGGAATCCATCAGCACCACGACCTCGCCTCGGGCCAGGTCGATGCCGGCGGTCAGCGCCTGTTCCTTGCCGAAGTTGCGCGACAGCCGCACGTAGCGCACGCCGGGCGTCGTGAGGAAGGGCGCGACCGCGAGCGCGGTGCCGTCGGTGCTGCCGTCGTCGACGACGACGACCTCCCAGCGGTCGGTCAGCCCGGCCAGGTGCGCGCTCAATTGCGGCAGCAGCACCGGCAGGTTGGCGGCCTCGTTGTAGGCCGGCATCACGCAGCTGATGGCGGGGCGGGTCGGTCGCGTGGGAACGGAGGAGTCGACTGTGGAACGCATGGGCGGGCTGATCACCGAAAGCAGCCCGCGACTTTACGCCGGGAAACTCAGCGTTGATCCTTGATGCGTTCGATCCGGCGGGCCATCTCCTCGAGTTGCGCGAGCGCGTGGCGGGCCTCGTCGTCGAGGGCGCCGGCCGGCAGCTGCTTCGCCAGCCCGAGCACCAGGTCGCTGAGCACGCCGATCTGCTTGCCGTACGACGCCACCTCGCGCAGCACGCGCAGCTCGGTCGCTTCGCTGCCGGCGCGGGCCAGCAGCGAGGGGTGGATGTCCTGCACGACCGAGCCGCTGAAGGGCCAGTTGAACTGCGGGTTGAAGTTGAGCCACCACATGGTTGTCGCCTCCCTGGCCGCGGTCGGCGGCCTCGCCCGGCGAGTGTCGGGCCGGCCGGGGGCGACGGCCATCCGCTGCTTTGGGGGTTGCACTCGACGGACAATCGGGCCCATGCATTTCCCCGATTGGCGAGCCGGCCTCGGCAACTACCGCCGCGAGGCCCTGCGCGACGACCTGGTCGCCGCCTTCGTCATCAGCGTGCTGCTGATCCCGCAGAGCCTGGCCTATGCGCTGCTCGCCGGGCTGCCGGCGCAGGTCGGGCTGTATGCGAGCCTGCTGCCGCTGGTGGCCTATGCCGCCCTCGGCTCCAGCCCGGTGCTCGGCGTCGGGCCCGCCGCGGTGCTGGCGCTGATGATCGCGCAGGCGATCGGCCAGGCCCCGCCCGGCGTCGAGGCCCCGGCGGTCGCGCTGGTGCTGGCGGCCGAGGTCGGGCTGCTGCTGCTGGCGGCGGCCTGGCTGCGGCTCGATGCGCTGGCCGCGCTGCTCAGCGTGCCGGTCCTGCACGGTTTCGAGACCGGCGCGACGCTGTCGATCGCGCTCAGCCAGCTGCCGGTGCTGCTCGGCTCGTCGGCCCGCGGCGCCGATGCGGTGCAGGTGCTGCACACCTGGTGGCAGGCGGTGCGGCCGTGGGCGCCGCTGACCGCCGCCTATGGCATCGGGGCCGTCGCGCTGCTGTGGTTCACGCGCCGCCATGCGCAGCCCTGGCTGGCGGCGCGCTTCGGCCGGCCGCGCGCGGTGCTGGTCGGCCGGCTGGTGCCGCTGGCGGTGCTGGTCGGCGCGATGGCGATCGCGATGCTGACCGGCGCCGACCGGCACGGCGTGACGCTGGTCGGCGCGCTGCCAACGCTGTCGCCCACTTTGGCGCTGCCGCTGCTCGATGCCACGCTGTGGTGGGCACTGCTGCCGCAGGCGCTGCTGATCGCGCTGGTCACCTACGTCAGCAGCCTGGTGGTGGCCGAATCGCTCGCACGCCGGCTCGGCCAGCGCGTCGATCCACGGCGCGAGCTGGCGGGGCTGGGCGCGGCCAACGTGGCGGCGGCGCTGACGGGCGGCATGCCGGTCAGCGCGAGCTTCTCGCGCAGCATCGTCAGCCTGGAGGCGGGCAGCCGCACGCGCATGGCGGGGGTGTTCACCGCGATCCTGATGGTGCTGGCGATGCTGCTGCTGGCGCAGCCGCTCGCGTGGCTGCCGACGCCGGTGCTGGCCGCGACGATCCTGGTGGCGGTGCTGTCGGGCCTGGCGCTCGGGCCGTTCCGCGAGGCCTGGCACTACGCGCGCAGCGAGTGGGTGGTGATGGTCACGGTGGCGGTGCTGATGCTGCTGTTCGGCGCCGGCTGGTCGCTCGGGATCGGCGTCGCGGCGTCGATCGCGCTGCTGCTGCAGCGCACCGCGCGGCCGCACGTGGCGCTGATCGGCCGGGTGCCGGGCACCGAGCACTACCGCAACATCGACCGCTACCAGGTCGAGCTGACGGCGGGCGTGCTCGCGCTGCGCATCGACGAAAGCCTGCTGTTCACCAACGCCCGCCAGCTGGAGGACGTGGTCGCGCAGCACCTGGCCACGCATCCGGACACGCGCCGCGTGCTGCTGCAGATGGCGCCGGTGAACCGCATCGACCTGAGCGGCCTGGAGGCGTTGCGCGCGCTTCAGGACATGCTGGCCGCGCGCGGCATGCGGCTGGATTTGTCGGAGGTGAAGGGGCCGGTGATGGACGGGCTGCGGGCGGGTGGCTGGCAGCAGTGGTTCAAGGGGGAGCTGTTCCTCAGCGTGCACCAGGGGGTGCTTGGCAAATGACGTTGACACCGGGCGCGACTTGCCCGGTGGCGTCGCCTTCAGTCCTCGTCGTCGGCCAGCAGCAGGTCGATCTGCGCCTTGAGCCGCTGCTTGTCCGCTGCAAAGAACGGCGTCGGGATGGAGAGCCAGGCCCGTCGCGAACCTGACAAGCGCACGGGAATCCGGTCGTGGCCGGCATCCTCCGGCGGCTGTGCGGCCGCTGGCGGCAAGGCCGTGTGAACGAGCGCATCAATGACGGACACCTCAGGCATCGACGCCACAAGCGGCTTGGCCTCTGGTTCTCCAACGACCTCAGGTGACATCAGGCCGACCGATGAGTCGGTGCCGCCCCGTTCGAAGAAGCGACTGAACTCCGCGGACCGCCGGAAGACGTTCGCGACATCGGATGCCGTCGCCGGCAGGAAGCCGCGCTGGATGAGGTCGTACTTCAGGCTGGCGTCGGAAGGCAGCCCTGAGGCGTATTTCTCCAGCAGTTCCGCGAAGAGTGCAGGCCGACGAAGGAACCCGAGAAGAAAGGAGCGCCTCAGCTCGTCGTTCGGCGCGAACTTGAATGCCTCGACATCCTTCGTGACAGCCAGCAAGCCGTCTTGTGGACGCTCGAGCAAACCGTAGTAGCGCAAGGACGCCATCGCGCTGAGCGCTGATCCGCTTGATGATCCCTTGTAGCCGAGGTTCTGAGCCACGGCATCGATCGGCGCGGGCTGCAAGCGCTGCTTGTCGTACGCCCTCAGGGCCCGGTCGATCGCCTCGCCAAGAGGCACCGAAGGGGCTCGGGGGCTTTTCTTTCGAGGCAGGTCCGCCATGTTCACTTCCTTGCGCGAAGGCGAAGACTACAGCGTGCAGTATATCTTATACGCCAACTCATACGATCATTGATGTGTCTAAGAATAAATTCTCAAAAGTCTCTTAACTCATTGTTTATAAAAAGATTTCCTTTTTCTGGAAAACAGAATTTATTGGTCTCTTGCCAAATTCTGCGTGCCAATGCAACAATTCTCGTTTTCTGAAATGTGAATCCATCCCATGTCCGGCGACAAGAACAAGCAGATGGCGTTGAAGCCTCAAGACCTTCTTGTTGCGTTGAAGGTCTGCGTCAACGCTGACAAGGAGTTCCTCCTGGCATCGCTCGGACAGGAGCTTCAGATGGCCGTCTCCGCCGTGCATGGCTCAATCCGGCGCTGTGAACAGGCGCTGTTGCTCAGCAGGGCTTCAGGCAGCATCCGCGCCGTTCGGCCCCACCTTGCAGAGTTCGTCGTTCATGGCGCCCGATTCGCATTTCCAGGCATGCAGGGTCCGATGTCCCGCGGCATGCCGACGGCCATCGCCGGCCCGTCGCTGCGGCAGCACTTCGACCTGTCGAACGCCGTCCTTCCCGTGTGGCCGGATGCGCAGGGTGACACCTATGGCCCCAGCCTCACCCCCCTCCATCACACGGCCCCCACTGCCAGTCGCCTGGATGAAAAACTGTTCGACGTGCTGACCTTGCTCGACGCTCTGCGCATCGGCGCCGCCAGGGAAAGGGAGCTGGCGAGCACCATGCTTCTGGAAAGACTGGGATGAACGCCAACGACCCCAACCTCATCGCGCTCGAGAAAGTCGCCATGGCGTTGGGCGAACTGCGAGAGGAGCTGGTTCTCGTCGGAGGGTGCTCGGTCGGACTGCTGATCACCGACCCCGCCAGCCCGCCGGTCAGGGAGACCAACGATGTCGACCTCGTCGCCGAGGTCGCAGGGATCGGCGGGTACTACGCGCTGTGCGAGAAGCTCGCGAGACGCGGTTTCACGCAGAGTGCCTCCGACGACCACATGTGCCGATGGGTCCAGGGCTCTCTTCAACTCGACGTCATGCCGAGCGACGAATCCGTGCTGGGGCATTCGACCAATCGCTGGTACCCGCACGCCATTCGCAGCGCCCAGAGAAGGCAGCTCCCCAGTGGCACGGAAGTTCTGGTGGTCAGCGCCCCGCTCTTCCTGGCCACCAAGCTGGAGGCGTTCTACGACCGAGGCCAAGGCGACTACCTGGGGCACCACGACATGGAAGACATCATCAACGTGATCGACGGAAGACCCGAGATCGCGACGGAGGTCGAAGCGGCCGATCAGGAGGTGCGCGACCACCTGCGGCAGGAGTTCGACGACCTGCTCGCCGACCCGCGATTCGTCGACGTGATCCCCATGCACCTGCGAGGCGACCTCACCAGCCAGGCCCGCGCCAGGGTCATCCTCGACCGCCTGCGCCGTCTCGCCGGCCTCTGAGCACGCTCACTCCGCCAGCACCACCACCCGCTGCTCGCGCCGCAGCAGCGAGAACTGCAGCAGGTCCTGCGCCTGCCCGTTCCACCAGCCGGCTTCGCGCAGCAGGCCCTCGCGCACGAAGCCGAGGCGCTCGACCAGCTTCAGCGAGGCGATGTTGTCGGGATGCACCTGCGCCTCGACGCGGTTCAGCTGCATCTGCACGAAGCCGAAACCCAGCACCGCGAGCAGCGTCTCGCGCATGTAGCCCTGGCCCCAGGCGTCGCGCGCCAGCTCGTAGCCGACCATGCAGGCGCGCCAGTGGCGGTTCCAGCGGAACATGCCGCAAGTGCCGATCAGCCGGCCGTCTTCGCGCCGCTCGATCCCCCAACGGATGCCGGGGTTGGCCAGGGTGCGCGCCGTCGCCCAGCCCTCGATCACCTTCTGCGCCGCCTGCTCGTCCGGCAGCGGCTCGGTGCCGAACCAGCGCATCGCATCGGCATCCGCATGGATCGCGAACAGCACCGGCGCATCGGCCAGCGAGGTTTCGCGCAGCAGTAGGCGCGGCGTCTCGAGGACGGGGAAACGGCTCGGCGGCTCGGACATGGCGGACCTGCAAGACCCCGGTGAGGGCGGTCCGCCGAGTCTACGTCTGCTCTAGCCTTGCATCTGACACGTGACGCGGCTTTCCATGCGCCAGTCGCGCCCCAGCGTGCGCACCGCGCCGGTGACGTGCACCTGGGTGCGCAGCCGGATGTCGGCGCTCGACGCGCCGAGCTGCAGCTCGAACTCGCCGGGCTCGACGATGCGGGCGCCGGCCGCGCCGGTGAAGTTCAGCATGTCGACCGGCAGGTGGAAGCTCACGCGGGCCGACTCGCCCGGTGCGAGCGCGACGCGCGCGAAACCCTTCAGCTCCTTGACCGGCCGCACCGCCGACGCCAGCAGGTCCCGCACGTACAGCTGCGGCACCTCGACGCCGGCGCGCGCACCCGTGTTGGTGATGCGGCACGACAGCGCGATCTCGCCGCGCTCGATGTCGACACTCGCCTGCGCGAGTTGCAGCTCGTCGTACGCGAACGAGGTGTACGACAGCCCATGGCCGAACGGATAGCGGCTGCCGAAATGCAGCGCGATCGGCGTGCCGGCGCTCTTCAGCTTGTGGTTGTAGAAGTACGGCATCGCGCCGGCGCTCTTCGGCACCGACAGCGTCAGGCGGCCCGAGGGCTCGACCGCGCCGCCGAGCACCTCGGCGATCGCGGTGCCGCCCTCCTGCCCACCGGCGAAGGCCATCACCAGCGCGGCCAGCTCGTGCTCGCGCCCGCCCAGCGTGTACGGCCGGCCGCCGGTCAGCACGACGATGGTCGGCGTGCCGCTGTCGAGCACCGCATCGAGCAGCGCCTGCTGCACGCCGGGCAGCGCGAGCGAATCGGCGTCCGAACCCTCGCCGACGGTGCCGGTCTGGAACAGGCCCGCCAAGTCGCCGACGCAGACGATCGCGACATCGGCATCCTTCGCACACGCCACCGCGTCGGCGATGCCGTCGCGGCGCTGCGAGACGCGCGAGACCCGCTCGCCGTTCACCGCCTCGGCCACGTCGCCGGGAAACACCGGCGCGCCGGCGCTGCGCCCTTCGAGGATCGGGCAACCCTGGGCGTAGCGCACGTTCGCGCCGCCGAACGCCGCCTTCAGGGCCGCGAGCGGCGTGACGATCTGCGAGGTGCCCTCGGTCTGGTCATTGAGGATCAGGTGCACCGGGAAGCTGTAGCCGCCGAGCAGTGCCATCGGGTCGTCAGCGGTCGGGCCGATCACCGCGATGCGCCGGCCGGCGCGGGCGTCCAGCGGCAGCGTGCCGTCGTTGTGCAGCACGACGACCGATTGCCGCGCCACCTCGCGCGCCAGCACGATGGTGTCGGGCTGCTGCAGCGCGATGCCGGCCTCGTCGGCATACGGCCGCTCGAACAGCCCGAGCCGGAACTTCTCGGTCAGCACGCGGGCGACGATCTCATCGACCTTCTGCATCGTGATCAGCCCGCGCTGCAACGCCTCGCGCAACTGCGGTGCGCAATCGTCGCCCGGCAGCTCGATGTCGAGCCCGGCATTGAAGGCCTGCGCTGCCGCCTCGGTGCGGTCGGCGGCCACGCCGTGGTGCTGATACAGCAGGCTGATGCCGACGTAGTCGGCGACCACCAGCCCGTCGAAGCCCCACTGGTCGCGCAGCACCTCGGTCAGCAGGTGCCGGGATGCATGCGACGGCTCGCCGTCGATGTCGTGGTACGCCGGCATCACCGAGCCGGGGTTCGCCTGCTTCACCGCCATCTCGAACGGCAGCAGGAACACGTCGTTCAGCTCGCGCCAGCCGAGGCTCACCGGCGCGTGGTTGCGCGCGCCTTCGCTGGCCGAATGGCCGGCGTAGTGCTTCAGCGTCGCGAGCAGGTCGCGGCGCGGCCCCTGCAGCCCGCGCACGTAGCGCGTGGCCAGCACGCCGACGAGGTAAGGGTCTTCGCCGAAGGTCTCTTCGGTGCGGCCCCAGCGCACGTCGCGCGAGACGTCGAGCACCGGCGCGAGGCCCTGGTGGCAGCCGACGCTGCGTGCTTCGCGGCCGATCGCCTGCGCGGCGCGCTCGATCAGCTCGGGGTTCCAGGTCGCGCCGTACGACAGCGCCGACGGGAACAGCGTCGCGCCGCGCCCCATCAGGCCGACCAGGCATTCCTCGTGCGACATCGCCGGGATGCCGAGCCGGGTCTCCTCGACGAGGAACTTCTGCAGCCGGTTCAGCGCGCGCACGCCGGCGTGCGGATCGACGCTGTGGCTGCCGAGCGGCCGCGAGATCTGGCCGAGGCCATGGCGCAGGCCATGCTGCACGGCCTCGGCGTCGCTGCCGCCGGTGAAGCTGTCCTTGCGCGGGCGGTGCTGGCCGTCTTCCGACAGCAGCAGCCAGAAGGCGTGCAGCTGCGCGATCTTCTCGTCGAGCGTCATGCGCGCGAGCAGGTCGGCCACGCGCTCGGGAACCGGGCGGGTCGGGTCTTGGTAGGGATGGGTCATGGGCTTTGTCTCGGATCTGTTCTGGGAAGCGCAAGCAAGCTGTTCGACGGAGGACGGGGACGACTGTCGATCAACCCTCCAACTGCACCAGCTTCATCCGGCCGGACGCCCCGCTGCGAATCTGCACCTGCGATTTGCGCAAGCCGAAATGTTCGGCGATCAGCGCGATCAGTTCCTGATTGGCCTTGCCATCTATCGGCGGCGATTTGAGGTGCGCGAGCCAGCTGCCGTCCGGCTGGGCTTCGAGCTGGCGGATGCGGGCGTTCGGCTTGACTTTGACCTGCAGCGTGGTCATCGGGCCGGTGTTGCGGGGGCCGGCGCGGGCTTCGCGACCGCGACCAGCGTGACCTCGTAGGCCTTGCCGTCCGGGCGCTTCAGCGCCAGGCGCAGACTCTGGCCGACCGTCTTGTGCATCACCGGCTCGAGTTCGCGGGCCTTGCGCCCGGCAATCGTCAGGCCGTCGGCGGCGATCACCTGGTCGCCGACCGCGACGCCTTTCTGCGCCGCAGGCGACGCCGGCGCGACGCGCGAAATCGTCACGCTCTGCAACTTCGGGTTCCACGGCATGCCGCCGTCGGTCTTCACCGAGATGCCGATGCCGTAGTAGCCGGTCGGCGGTGCATCGGCCGCGGCCGCGGGCAAGGCCTGCAGGCACGGCACAGCCACGGTTGCCGCCAGCAGCAGGCGTCGCTTCATGCGGAACCGCGGGTGGCCGATTCGTTGATCCGATCGATCCATCTCAGGTCTTCTTCGCGTACCGCTCCAGCAGGCGCGGCCAGGAGTTCGCCATCTCGTCGACCAGCTTGCCGAACGCGCTGCGTTCGGAGTTGCGGCGCTGTTCGTCGGCGGCATCGCGGGTGCCCCACGAGGTGGCCAGTGTCTCGGCCTGGCTGCTGGCCTCGTAGGCGCTGTAGATGTAGCCGGTGCGGGTGTCGATCAGCAAGGCCGACGCGGTGGTCGTCGCGGTGATCTTGCGCGTGGGCGAGAGCCCGAGCGTGATGACCGACAGCGGCTTGGCCTTGTCGACATCGAAGAACGCGGTGTCGAAGGTGTAGACCAGCACCAGGTCCGCCTGCAGGCGCGAGGCGGCCAGGCGGATGTCGCGGTCGGAATCGATGCGGGTCGGCAGCAACAGGCGGTTGAGCCCGACCAGGCCGGCGACCTGCGGCAGGTGCGAGACGCGGTCGAACTGCGCATCGTCCTCGACCTCGCGCGTGAGGATCGCCGCGTAGCGCCCTTCGCCGACGACGCCGCCGCTGCGCTGCAGGTGGTAGTTGGCATAGCCGCCGGCCTGCAGGCGCACCGCGGCGATGCTGGCGGGGAAGGGCGCAGTCGCCTTGGCGGCGAAACCCTCCTGGATGTCGGCCGGCGCCAGGGCCTGCAGGTCGGCCTTGGCGCCGGGTGCGATGTAGCTGGCGCAGCCGGTGAACAGTGCAGCGAGCAGCGTGATGAAGAGCAGTCGAACGCGAGAGGTCATGGTCAGGATCCGAGAAGGGGGCGCAGCGCCACGCGCACGCCGTCCGCAGTTTCGTCAGGGTTGTCAAACAGGCCGGGGCGCAACACGAAGCGGCCTTCGCGAACGTCGGCAGCATAGGGCAGCGAGGTGCCGCCGAAGCTCTTGAGCAGCAAGTCTCCACCGGCGGACAGCACCAGCAGCTGCACCGACAGTGCGGTGGTGGTGCCGTCGAAGCGGCTCTCGCTGCCGTAGGCGCGCAGCGTGGGTTGCGTGCGGCGCTGGCCGTCCCATTGGGCGTTGCCGCCCGACAGCTCGGCGTGACGGACGACGAGGCGGTGATCGATGACGAACGCAGCGTGCGTTTCGCGCGCCACATGGCGCGCCATCTGCGACAGCGCCGTGCCGTAGGCACCGGTGCGCAGCGCGCCGCTCGCCGGGTCGTACAGGCCACCGACGGCACGCACCTCGTTCGCCCACATCGCCTCGAAGCGCGCCGCGTCCACCGACACGACCTGCAGGCCGGCGGCGCGCAGCTGGGCCTCCAGTTGCTGCAGCACCAAATGGTCGCCGGCCGCGACGTCGGTGGGCGGCACCTTGACCGGCAGCAGCGCGACCTGGGTTCCGGATGTCAACGGACGCAGTGTCGCGGCCCGGTACTCGTCCGCGCCGCGCTCGACGGGGACACCGGCGCATCCAGCGATGGCGATCGACGCGCCGAGCAGCCCGGCTCGCCAGGCGAGGTGGAGGCGCGCCACTTCAGCTCGCGGCGCGCGGCGTGGCCGGAATCTCGCACGATGCGCCGGCGCCCAGGCCCTTCAGGAATGCACGGCGCACGGTGCCGGCGGCAATGGCGGCGGCCACATCGCGCGAGTAGCGCTCGGCCCCGCTGAGCTTGCGGATCCAGCCGCGGAACGGCACCACGCCTTCGGCGGCGCTGCGCAGGTTGCCGACCGCCATGCCGCTGGCGGTACCGGCGCCGCGCTCGATCAGGCTCGGGTTGGTGGCCGACGGCGGCGTGTCGAGGTCGGGGCCGAGCACCGCGTCGAGGGACTGCACCTCGGCGACCAGCGCCGTGCAGCCGGCCGGCGACGGCACCGCATACGGCGCCTTCTGCGCCGCCTGCAGCGGCACCGGGATGTCGGTGCGGATCAGGTTCAGGTCGTTCAGCGGCGTGACCATCGCCTCGCCGGCCTGCGTGAGCGTCTGGCGCGGGGCGTCGGAGGCACAGGCCGTGAGGGCGAGTGCAAGGCAGGTGAGGGCGAGTTTGGTCATGGGGTGGCAGTCTAGTGGCGAAATCCGTTGGAACAGCGTGCCGGCATCAGGCCTGGTGCCACAGCACCGCACGCCCCGCCCGCGACCACCCCTCGAACAGCGTCCCGTACGCCTCCTCGATCCGGTTGCGCTTGACCTTGAAGGTCGGCGTGATGAAGCCGTTGTCGACGGTCCACGGCTCGCTCACCGTGACCAGGCAGTCGAGCTGCTCGTGCGGATCCAGCCCTTCGTTGACGTGGCGCAGGTGGGCCTCGAACGAGACCTCCAGCTCCTGCCGCGACAGCGGATTGCCCGCCCCCTGCGCAGCCGCCGGCGACAGCATCAGGATGCCCATCGGCTGGCCGAGGTTCGCACCGATCACGCAGCAGGCCTCGACCGCCGGGTGCATCACCAGCTGGTCCTCGATCGGCGCCGGCGACACGTACTTGCCCTTGCTCGTCTTGAACAGGTCCTTCACGCGGCCGGTGATGCGCAGGTTGCCCTGCTCGTCGATCTCGCCCTTGTCGCCGGTGTGCAGCCAGCCGTCGTCGGTCATCGCCTCGCGCGTCAGCCCGGGCGCCTTGTAGTAGCCCATCATCAGCCCGGGGCTGCGCATCTGGATCTCGCCGTTCGCCGGCGCGATGCGGCATTCGACACCGTCGTACGGCGGCCCGACCGTGCCGGGGCTCGCGCGGCCGGGGTGCGTCGCGTGCGAGACGCCGCAGTTCTCGGTCATGCCGTAGGCATCAAGGATCGCCACGCCCAGCCCCTGGTACCAGGTGCGCAGCTCCGGTGGCAGCGGTGCCGCACCGCAGGCGGCGATGCGGCACTGGTCGAGCCCGAGCGCGCGCAGGATCTTGCGCCGCACCAGCGCGCCGACCAGCGGGATCTTCAGCAGCCGCTGCAGCTTCGCCGGCGGCATCTTCGCGTGCACGCCCTGCTGGAACTTGACCCACAGCCGCGGCACCGAGAAGAACACCGTCGGCCGCGCGCGCTGCAGGTCCGTCGCGAAGGTCTCCAGGCTCTCGGCGAAGAACAGGTGCATGCCGGTCACCAGCTGCCCGTGCTCCACCAGCGCGCGCTCGGCCACGTGGGCCAGCGGCAGGTAGCTCAGCATGCGGGTGTCGGGGTCGATCGCGTCGAGCCGCTTCAGCCCCGCGCGGATGGACCATGCGAACGCACCGAAGCTCTGCATCACGCCCTTCGGCATGCCGGTGGTGCCGGAGGTGTAGATGAGGGTCGCCAGCTCGCCGGCCTCGCGCACCGGCTCGCCGGCCAGCGGCGCGGTGCGGGCGACGAGCTCGTCCCACTGCGGGTAGGCGTTCGCCGGCGCGAGCGGCATGCCGATGCACGGCAGCCCGTCGGGGATGCCGGCGCGCATCGCCTCCCACCCGTCGAGCTTGCCGACGAACAGCAGCTGCGCCTCGCTGTGCAGCAGGATCTGCCGGATCGTCGCCGCTGAGAGCGTCGGGTACAGCGGCACCGAGACGCCGCCGGCCATCCAGATCGCCCAGTCGGCCATCAGCCAGTGCGCGCAGTTCTTCGACAGCAGTGCCACCTTCGAGCCGTCGCGCACGCCGCGCTCGCGCAGGTGGGCGGCGATGCGCCGCACTTCGGCCAACACCTGCGACCAGGTGAACTCGCGCAGCACCCCGCCGCCCTGCGGCTGCGTGAAGCAGACGCGGTCCGGCGCGCTGCGCTCCCAGTGGTACAGGCGCTGCAATGCCAGGTGTTCCGGCAGGATGGGTTCTGGCATGACGACTCCAGCATCGGCGCGGTGGCGCCGGTCGCCGACGATAGGGGCGGCGCGGTGCCGGCGCCTAGAGGGTCACTACCGATCGCACCCGCATCACCCGCGGGCACAGGGGGCGGGGATTAAACTGCGGCGCCCTGTCGGCAGCCCGGCTCCCCCACCCATGGCCTTCTCGTCTTCCGTCTCCGATCGGCCGCACGCTGCCTCGCGCTGGCCGCTGTCGCCGGCCCTGCTGTTCGCGCTGGCCTTCGGCGTCGGCTGGGCGCTGTTCGGCGCGCTGCTGAACCCCGGACAGCCCGGCGACCACTTCGAGCAGTTCACCTGGTCGCACAGCTTCGAGGGCGGCTACCACAAGCACCCGCCGCTGCCGACCTGGATGCTGGCGGCGGCGATTCGCCTGTTCGGCTTCTGGCCGCTGTGGCCCTACGTGCTGGCCGCGCTGTGCGTCGCCGGCACCGCCGTGTTCACCTTCCTCGTCGCGCGGCGCCTGCTGGGCGAGCGGCTCGCCGGCGTGGCCATCGTGCTGTGGGGGCTGCATTTCGCGTTCAGCTGGAAGGGCCAGCTGTTCAACCACAACACGGTGATGATGGTGTTGCTGGCCGCCGCGGCCTGGGTTGCGCTGCGTGCCGCCGCGCCACGCGCCGGCTGGGGATGGTGGATCGCGCTCGGCGTGCTGGCGGGTCTCGCGCTGTTGTCGAAGTACCAGTCGGCGGTCGGGCTGGCCGGGCTGATCCTCGCGCTGGGCCTGAGCGGCATGCTGGCCACCACGCGCGCGCGCATCGGCCTCGCGCTGGCGGTGCTGATCTCGCTCGCGCTGTTCGCGCCACACATCGCCTGGGTCTTCCACCACCAGTTCTCGACGCTGCGCTACGCATCGACGACCGCGCTGCAGCTGGACGCCGCCGGGCGGGTGCACAAGCTGCTGTCGTTCAGCGCGGTGCACCTGCGCATGCTGTTGCCGGTGCTGGTGGCGATGCTCGCACTGCTGGCCTGGCAGCGTGCGGCGCCGGTGGCCGCCGAGCATGACGATGCGGTGCCGCAGCGCGTGCGCCGCGCGTGGCTGTTCGGGCTGCTCGGCTTTCCGCTCGCGGTGCTGGTGGTGATGTGCCTCGTGTTCGGCGTGCGGCTGCAGGACCACTGGGGCTTCCAGAGCGTGCAGTTCATCAGCCTGTGGCTCGCGTGGTTGCTGCGTGCGCGCGTCGGCGCGGCCACGCTGCGGCGGCTGTGCGTGCTGGCGCTGGTCATCCATGTCGCGTTGATGGCGGCCTATGCGCGCTCGGTGATCGACCCGTCGACGCTGGCCGGCCGCGGCCGGCCCGATCAGTTCTACCCGGCGCAGCACCTGGCCGACACCGTGCTGACCGCGTGGCGGCAGACGACGACCTGCCCGCTGCGCTTCGTGGTCGGGCCGACCTACGAGGGCGGCATGGTGTCGGTGTACGCCGGCAGCAACCCGCCGGTGCTGGAATCGGGCGACCCGCTGAAATCGCCGTGGGTGGACCTCGCCGCGATGCGCGAGGCCGGCTCGGTGCAGCTCTTCCACAGCGCCGATGAAGCGCCGGCCGGCACGCCGCCACTGCAGACGCTGCCGTTCATGCCCGGTGGATCGGCGACCTCGACCTACGACATCCTGTGGACCATCGTGCCGCCGCAGGATCCCGCTTGCGTCGGCGCCATCAAGTGAACTGCCGCCGGTAGTCGCGCGGCGCCACGCCCACGCGCCGCGAGAACGCGCGCCGCAGCGCATCGGCATTCGCATAGCCCACCGCGTCGGCCAGGCGCTTCAGCGGCAGGTCGCTCGCCTCGAGACGCCGGCGTGCCTCGTCGATGCGCGCCACCTCGACGAACTCGGCCGGCGTCATGCCCGCCTCGTCCTTGAAGACGCGCGCGAAGTTGCGCTCGCTCATGCCGGCACGCGCCGCCAGCGCCGGCACCGACAGGTCGCCGCGCAGGTTCGCGAGCACGTGGTCCTGCAACGCACGGATCCCCGACTTCTCGGCGGTCTGGGCCGCCAGGTGCGCACTGAACTGGCTCTGGCCACCGGGCCGCTTCAGGAACATCACGAGTTCGCGCGCGACACGCAGCGCCAGTTCGCGGCCGTGGTCTTCTTCGACCATCGCGAGCGCCAGGTCCATGCCGGCCGTCACGCCGGCCGAGGTGTACAGCGGGCCGTCCTTCACGTAGATCGCGTCGGGCTCGACCCTGGCGCCGGGGTTCTCGGCGGCGAGGCGGTCGACGGAGTTCCAGTGCGTCGCGACGCGCCGGCCCTGCAGCAGGCCGGCGGCCGCGAGCACGAAGGCGCCGCTGCACACCGAGCCGATGCGCCGCACGACCTTCGCCTGGCGCTGCAGCCAGCGCTGCACGTCGGCGCGCCCGGTGATCGACGCCACGTCCGGGGCGCCGGCCACCAGCAAGGTGTCGAGGCGACCGCGGTGGCTGGCGACCGTCGCGTCGACCTGCAGGCGCGGGCCGCTGCCGGAACGCAGCGCGCCGGCTTCGGTGCCGATCACCTGCACCTGGTAGGCCCGCAGGTCGCCGAGCTGGCGCGCCGCCTCGACGAAGACGTCGGCCGGGCCGGCGACGTCCAGCAGCTGGACGCCGGGAAAGACAAGGATTCCGATGCGCATGGCGGAGGCTCTCGCATGTTTGGCTGGATTCGGCTGGCATCGCCGGCACGCCCGGCCGCAGTGTGGCCGAAACTTCTGGGTCCGGCAATTCCAGCCATCGGAGCCCGCATGACCAGCCCGTCGACGACCCTTCATCCGCCCGCCATCCCGCTTCGCAGCGCGCCCAGCGTGCGCCACCTGCCGGTCAACCTGTTCGCCTCGGTGATGGGCTTGTCGGGCCTCGCGCTCGCGTGGCGCCAGGCGGCCGGCCAGTTCGGTGCGCCACCGCTCGTCGGCGAAGCGATCGGTGCCTTCGCGCTGGCCGTGTTCGGCGTACTGGCGGCCGCGTACCTGGCGAAGCTCGCGCTGCATCCGGACGCGGTGGTCGCCGAGTTCCGCCACCCGGTGGCCGGCAACTTCTTCGGCACCATCGTGATCGCGGTGCTGCTGCTGTCGGCGGTGCTGCAGCCGTACTGCAGCACCCTGGCGATCGCGGTGTGGTCACTGGCCACCGTGGCCACCTTCGCGCTGAGCGGCGTGGTGGTGTCGCGCCTGCTGCGCGGCGGCATCGATGCGAAGTTCGCGGTGCCCGCCTGGGTGATCCCCGGCGTCGCGACGCTGGACATCGCGGTCACCGGCGCGCAGATGCCGATGCCGTGGGCGGCCGAGGTCAACTGGGCCGCGATGGCCCTCGGCACGGTGCTCGCGCTGGTGTTGCTGGTGATGGTGCTGTCGCGGCTGATCCACCACGATCCGCTGGCAGCCGCGATGGTGCCGTCGCTGATGGTGCTGATCGGGCCGTTCGCGGTCGGCTTCCTAGCGTACACCGCGATGAGCGGCGCGGTCGACCGCTTCGCGTCGATGCTCTTCTACTTCGCGCTGTTCATCTTCGTCGTGCTGGCGCCGAAGGTGTTCCGCCGCGACGTGCCGTTCGCGCCGGCGTGGTGGGCCATCGGCTTCCCGCTGGCGGCGCTGAGCAACGCGGCGCTGCACTATGCCGCGGTGCATGCCGCATGGCCGCTGCAGGCGATCGCGATCGCGCTGCTCGCCTTCCTGACGGTCGTGCTGGCCGTGCTGACGGTGCGCACCGTGCGCATCGCGATCGACGGCCGGCTGCTCGCCGGCTGAACGGAGCCACGCACGCAAAAAAGCCCGGCACGAGGCCGGGCCAACGCTCTCGCTTCGGACCCCCACCGCCGTGGGGATCCCGCAGGTCACCGCGCCGAGGCGCCGAGCCCGCGTGTCGGGCCGCACACCGGGGGAGTCGGGCAAGCACGATCCCCCAACCGCGGCAAAACCTGTCCTACCGGCGGCGACCCGGGCCGATCACCACCAGGTTTCGCCTTGAACCCCGATGGACGTGCCGGCCTTCTTGTCGCCGAAGACGGCTTGCGTGGTGCCGCCCAGGTTCAGGCGTGCCGCCTCGTTCCACGCGGCGTGGGTGACGAACAGGCGCACGGTCGGACGCGACCCCGGATCCTTGCCGGCCGAAGCGGCCAGCGTGCCGGTGATCTTCGTCATCGTCAGGGCGCCGGTGCTGCGGGCATTGGCCGCGATGGCCGATCCGGCGTCCGGCTTGACCTGGTCGTGGCCCACTTCGAGCAGCGCGCGGAACGGCCCGCCAAGGTAGGTGTCGGTGCGCGCACCGAGCGAGAACCACTTGTTGCCGGCGTCGTTGCCGGCGTCGTTGTGCTGCTTGTTGATGCGGTACTCGGCGATCGCATCCCACCCGGTGACGTCACCGAACTTGCCAGTCTGCTGGATCACGATGCGGCTGTTCTTGGTCCAGCCCAGCTTGTCGAACTTGGCGCCGAAGATGGTCGAGCCGCCGAGCGTGCCGTTGATGGTCTGGTAGGCGCCGACCGCGAGGCCCTTCGGCTGCTTGGGAGCTTCCTGGCCGTCGGCGCCGCCGGTCTTCGACTGCATCGAACCGGTCACGTAGACCGACAGGTCGCCGTTCGGGATGTCCTTGATGCCGGTCAGGCGCACCGGGAAGGTGAAGCGGTTGTTCTTCACCGAGGTATCGGTGGCGACACCGGGCACGCCGTAGTTCGGGTCCATCATGAACGCGACGCTGAGCTTGCCGATGCCCAGTTCCATGTCCTCGATGCCGGCGCCGTTGCCGTCGTTGTTCTCGAGGAACTGGTCGTTGATGCCGAGCTGCAGGCGGTTGTAGAAGCGGCGGCCGGCCCAGACCTTGCCGTTGGCCAGCTGGCTGATGTGGTCGCCGTAGGTGTAGATCTGGCCGAAGCGCGTGGTCAGCGCGTCGGGCTGCGACTGCCCGGCATCCCAGGCCTTGTAGACGCTCGGCATCACGTGCACGTGCCAGTCGGAACCCTCGAACTCGGCCAGCTTCGCGTTGATGTTCGGTTCGACGACGTAGTCGCACTCGTTGCCCAGGCGCCATTTGGTGTCGGCACCGGCCAGCTGGTAGCAGACCTGGTTGCCGCCACGCGTGTTCAGGCCGACGCCAGCACGCATGTAGCCCGAGAAGTCGATGACTGGTCCGGCGGCGGCCGAACCGACGGCGCCTGCAAGCGCCATCGCGAGGAACAGAGGTTTCTTGTTCATGGTGTCTCCTGGTCTCCTGTTGGGGTGGAAAGGTCGTTCGCCGAAGTGGCGGCTTTTGGCCTCTGGAGGGGCGGCCAAAACGGGGGCGCCGCGCTGCGGCCGGGCACCGGGCGGTCTGTCCGGAAAACGCGAGAAATCGTTTTCATGGCAGCGGTGGTCAGCATGGGCAGCGAGGCGTGCATGGGGGATCCCTAGTGGAGGGCGAGGGCGGCGCCGTTGTCGTTGAACAGCAGTGCGCGCGAGGCCTGCGGCACGAGGCCGATGTCCTGGCCGGCGCCGAGCCCTTCGTGGTCGGCGCTGACGCGCAGCGAGACGGTGTTGGCGGTGCCGCGCAGCGTGGCGTGCACGATGATCGAATCGCCGAGGTGCTCGAGCAGGTCGACGCGTGCGGCGAGGCCGTTCTCGACGCGGCCGATGCCGAGGTGTTCGGGGCGGATGCCGAGCACGAGCTGGGCCGACGCGCCTGACGGCAGCCCGCCGGGCAGGCTGAGCGTGCCGGCCTGTTCGACGCGCAGCTGCACGGCGCCGCTGCCGGCGGCCGCAGCGACGCAGGGGATGAAGTTCATGCGGGGCGAGCCGAGGAAGCCGGCGACGAACTGGTTGGCCGGGTGCTCGTACAGCGACATGGGCGTTCCGACCTGCTCGATGCGGCCGGCGTTGAACACCGCGATGCGGTCGCCGAGCGTCATCGCCTCGACCTGGTCGTGCGTGACGTAGATCATCGTGTTGCCGATTTCCTTGTGCAGCTTCGACAGCTCGATGCGCATCTGCACGCGCAGTGACGCGTCGAGGTTGGACAACGGCTCGTCGAACAGGAAGACGCGCGGCTTGCGCACGATGGCGCGCCCGATCGCGACGCGCTGGCGCTGGCCGCCGGAGAGCGCCTTCGGCTTGCGTTCGAGCAGGTGCGTGATCTGCAGGATCTCGGCGGCGCGGCCGACGGCCTTCTTCACCTCGTCCTTCGACTGCCCGGCGAGCTTGAGCGCGAAGCCCATGTTCTCGGCGACGGTCATGTGCGGGTAGAGCGCATAGCTCTGGAACACCATCGCGACGCCGCGGTCGGCGGGCGGTACCTCGTTGATCAGGTCGCCACCGATGCGGATCTCGCCCTGGTCGATGTCTTCGAGGCCGGCGATCATGCGCAGCAGCGTGGACTTGCCGCAGCCGGACGGTCCGACGAAGACGGCGAATTCACCGTCGGCGATGTCGAGGTCGATCCCGCGGATCACCTCGACGCTGTTCTCGTAGCTCTTGCGCACGCCGCGCAGGGTCAGGGTGGACATTTCTTCAGGTCTCCGATGGGTTCTTGCTGTGGGCCCGCGCGATGAACTCGCGGTACCAATGCGCGCTGTCCTTCAGCGTGCGCTGCTGCGTCGCGTAGTCGACGTGAACCAGCCCGAAGCGCTTCGCGTAGCCGGAGTTCCACTCGTAGTTGTCGAGCAGGCTCCAGTAGAAGAAGCCGCGCACGTCCACGCCCTGCGCGATCGCGTCGCGCACCGCGCCCAGGTGGCTGCTCAGGTAGTCGATGCGTTGCGGGTCGGCCACCTTGCCGCCCACCAGCTGGTCGGCGCAGGCCGTGCCGTTCTCGGTGATCCACACCGGCGGCAACGGGTAGTCGCGGTGGATCTTCACCAGCAACTCGGTCAGGCCCTGCGGGTAGTTCTCCCAGCCCATGTCGCTCTCGCCGCGCAGCTTCGGCGCCGGGCGCTGCGGGTCCTCGCTCGAGGCCCAGATGCGGGTGTAGTAGTTGACGCCGAGGAAATCGAGCTTCTGCGCGATCACTTCGAAATCGTTTTCATGAGTGACCGGATAAAGATGCACCCCGGGGGCCGTCGGGTAGCGCTTCAGGAAGATCGGATCCATGTACCAGCGCACGAAGGTCGCGTACTCGCGCTCGGCCAGCGCGATGTCGGTCGGGCTGTCGGTGGCCGGCGTCGCGGGCGACTGGTTCAGCACGATGCCCAGCGGCGCCTTCACGCCGGCCGCGCGCATCGACTGCAGCGCGAGGCCGTGCGACAGCAGCAGGTGGTGCGCGACCTGCACGGTGAGCTGCGGGTCCTTGAAGCCGGGCGCGAACTGGCCGTTGCCGTTGCCGAGGAAGGCGGTGCACCACGGCTCGTTGTGCGTCGCGATGCTCGCGACGCGGTCGCCCAGCCGGCGGCCGATCACCGCGGCGTAGTCGGCAAAGCGATAGGCGGTGTCGCGCACGCCCCAGCCGCCGAGGTCCTGCAGGCCTTGCGGCAGGTCCCAGTGGTACAGCGTCAGGTGCGGCGCGATGCCGCGCTCGAGCAGGCGGTCGACCAACCGGTCGTAGAACGCCAGGCCCTTGTCGTTCCAGGCGCCGTGGCCGAGCGGCTGCACGCGCGGCCACGCGATCGAGAAGCGGTAGCTGTCGACGTTCAGCCCGGCGATCAGGTCGACGTCCTCGGACCAGCGGTGGTAGTGGTCGCAGGCGACATCGCCGGTGTGGCCTTCGAAGGTCTTGCCCGGGGTGTGCGAGAAGGTGTCCCAGATCGACGGGCCGCGGCCGTCTTCATGGGCCGCACCTTCGATCTGGTAGGCGCTGGTGGCGACGCCCCACGCAAAGCCGCGGGGAAATTTCGGGTCGGTCACGGGTCGGGATCCTTGAATGAGAAAGTCAGCGTCTCAGGCCTTGACCGCGCCGGCGGTCAGCCCTTCGATCAGCCGGCGCGAGGCCAGCACGAACATCACCAGCAACGGCAGCACCGCGATCGACGAGCCGGCGCAGATGGCGCCCCACGGCGTCTGGCCGGTGCCCTGCAACGAGCGCAGCGCGAGCGGCACGGTGAACATCTCCATGTCGCGCATCACGATCAGCGGGCCCAGGAAGTTGTTCCATGCACCGATGAACGTCACCAGGCCGAGCGTGCCCAGCGCCGGGCCGATCAGCGGCACGATGATGCGCAGGTAGATGCCGAACTCGCCGCAGCCGTCGATGCGCGCGGCGTCGATCAGGTCGCGCGGGATCGCCGAGCCGATGTACTGCCGCATCATGAAGATGCCGAGCGCGCCGCAGGCCGCCGGCACGATCAGCGCCTTCGGCTGGTTCAGCCAGCCGAGCCAGCTCATCGTCAGCGCGGTCGGGATCATCCCGACGAAGCTCGGCAGCAGCAGCGTGGCCATCACGAAGCCGAACAGCCGGTCCTTGTGCTTGAAGTCGTACATCGCGAACGCGAAACCGGCCAGCGAGCAGAACAGCAGGTTCAGCGCGGTGATCGCCACCGCGATGTAGACGCTCCAGCTCAAGTTGCGCCAGAAGAACGGCAGGCGGTCGAGCAGCAGCTTGACGTTGTCGATGAAGGCATCGCCGAACCACAGCGGCGGCGGCACCGACAGGATCTCGCGGTTCGAGTGCGTCGCGAACACGAACATGAAATAGAACGGCGCCAGCATCAGCAGCGCGCCGCCGAGCACGATGGCGTAGGCGCTCGCGGCGGTGGCCGGGTGGGCGAATCGGATCGAGGTCGCGCTCATCGCGTCAGGCCTTCTTCTCGCCGAGCAGGCGGTTGTTGCCCCAGGTCACCAGCGCGATCACCATGAACAGCAGCCAGGCGATGCTCGACGCGGTGCCGAAGTCGTTGTCGATGAAGGCGGTCGCGTACATGTGCATCGCCGCGGTCTTGCCGGCCTGGTCGAGGCCGCCGGTGCCGCCGGTCAGGATGAAGGGCTCCTCGAACAGCTGCAGGTTGCCGATGATGGTCAGCGTGACCGCGAAGAAGATCATCGGCTTGAGCATCGGCAGCGTCACGTAGCGGAACTGCTGCCAGGCCTTCGCGCCGTCCATCGTCGCGGCCTCGAACAGGTCCTTCGGGATCGTCTGGATCGCCGACAGGTACAGCACGGTGTTGAAGCCGACATAGCGCCACCACACGACGAACGAGATCATCCACTTCGTGTAGTACGGCTGCGCCCAGTCGATGTTCTGGGCCGGGAACAGCCAGCCGAGCACCGGCACCTGCGACATCGCGCCGAGCGCCGCATTGACCACGCCGTAGTCGCGCGAGAACAGCGACGAGAACACCAGCGAGATCGCCACCGTCGAGGTGATGAACGGCAGGAAGTACGCACCGACCACCGCGTTGCGCCAGCGGCCGAACGCGGTGTGCAGGAAGAACGCCAGCGGCAGCGCCACCGCATGCTGCGGCACGCCCGACACGATGGCCATCCACACCGTGTTGTAGAGCGACTTGCGGAACCAGTCGTCGTTGGTGACGACGTAGATGTAGTTCTCCAGCCCCACCCACTGCATCGCGTCGAGGCCGGCCGCCGGCTCCCAGCGGTGGAACGACATGAAGATCGAGAACAGCAGCGGAAACAACCCGAACACCAGGAACAGGATGAAGAACGGGCTGATGAACACGTACGGCGCGTAGTCGCGGAAGCTGCGGCGGCGCTTGCGCGCGCCGGGCTGGGCGGCGCCCGCGCCGAGCGGCGTCGTGGTCGTCGGGACCGTGGGTTTGGGCATGGCCTGCATGGTGTCGGGTGCAGCCGGGCACGGCGGCTCGCGCCGCGCCCGGTCTGTCGGTCAGCTGGGGATCAGAAGTGAGTCAGAGGCGCAGCGGGTCAGCGGCGCACGCGCTTCTTGACCTGTTCCTGCGCATCGGCCAGGGCGGTCTTGATGTCCTTGTTCTGCTCGAGCACCTTGTCGAGCTCGGCATTGACGACATCGTTGGCCACCGGGTCGTACTTGTCGACCGCGATCGCCTTGATCTTGTCGGCCGACACCTTCCACAGCTGGCGCGCCTTCTGGCCGCCCAGGTACTCGATCGGCTGGTCGAGGAAGGGGTCGCTCTGCGCCTCGATCAGCGACGGGAAGGCGTCCAGGCTGCGGAAGGCTTCGATTTGCATGCCCTTGTCGAGGGTCATGAACTTGATGAAGTCCCAGGCCGCGGCCTTGTTGGCCGCCTTCTTCGGGATCGCGTAGAACGAGCCGCCCCACGAGGCGTAGGCGCCGTTCGGCAGCTGCGCCGAGCGCCACTTGCCCTTGGACTCCGGTGCCAGCCAGTTCGACAGGTGGCCCGCCAGCCAGGCGCCCATCATCTGCGAGGCCACCTTGTCGCGCTTGAAGCCTTCGCTCCACTCGTTGGACCAGGCGGTGATCTTGGCGTCGATGCCGGCGGTGCGCGCCGCCTTGGCCAGCTCGAAGCCCTTCTGGAAGCGCGGCGTGTTGATCAGCGGCGTGCCCTTCTTGTCGAAGAAGATGCCCTCGCCGTCCTTCAGGCCGGAGCGGATGTAGATGTCCTTGATGTCGACCGCGCTCGCGAGCAGGTAGGCGCCGGTCGCAGCCTTCACCTTCTTGCCCGATTCGATGTACGACTCCCAGCTCTTGGTCAGGTCGGCCTCGCTGACGCCGGCCTTGTCGAGCAGGTCCTTGCGGTAGAAGAGGGCGCCCGGGCCGATGTCGGCCGGCATCGCGGCCAGCGCGCCGCTGCCGCTCATGCCCTGCGGCACGGTGAACTTGGCGATCTTCGACGTGTACTGCAGGCCGTTGTACGGCGCCTTGCCGAGGTCTTCCAGGCCGCCCGATTCGGCGAACTTGCCGATGAAGCCCACTTCCACCGCCATCACGTCCGGCAGGTTGGCGCCGGTGGCCAGCGCCGTCGTCATCGCGGTGTGGTGGTCGCCGAAGGCCAGGCTGGTCAGCTTGATCTCGACCTCGGGATGCAGCTTCTTGTAGAGCGGAATCGCCGCCTTGATGGCCAGGTCGAAGCTCGGGAAGGACGCCACCGTCAGCGTCGTCGTGGTCTGGGCCGAAGCGGCCGAGGCCAGCGCCAGTGCTGCGCTCAGCAGCAGGGGTTTCATCAGTCGTGTCACGTCGGGTCTCCTAAGGTCTTTGTGGACGCCGGGCGGGCTGCCTTTCGCTCCGCCGGCTGTTGTACAGGCTCGTGCCTGACGGGGGTCGAACTTCGGCCAGAACGGCTCGGCTGAAATCGATTTCACATCTGCAAACGATTTCAACCGTGGCCCGGCGGGGTGTCAATCGACAAAACCCGGGGTGGTTCACCACTGAGGGAAAGTCCTCTCCGGAGTCACCCTGAGGGGAATCCGGACAGTCCTGCCCACTTGAAGGCGGTGGCATTTCTGAAATCGATTTCAGATTGAAGTGAATTAGAAGCGCGGCGCCAGCGCGGGTCAAGATGGTCGGACTCGGGGAAATCCCCGAGATCGTGCAGCTTGTCGCGGGCATGTAACTCGTGCCAGATGGCGCTGCAAGCAAGCATTGGCGCCATTCGTGACTCGAGTGGTGCGACTGATCGCCAGCGCCGGCACACATTCGGCGCGCGCGGGAGCGAGCCATCTGTCCCGGTCATGGTGCCATCTGGTTTTGGCACGGTCATGAAAACGTTGCCATACTTGAAACCCCATGCAAAATCGCGAATCGCCCTCTCGCCACAGCCCACCGTGACCCGTCCGAATGTCCGTTCGCCCCTGACCGTCCCGGCTGCCGTGACCCTGCTCGACGTGGCGCGCGAGGCCGGCGTCTCGCCGAGCACGGTGTCGCGCATCCTGAACGGCACCGCCCGCGTCACCTCCGACAAGCGCCAGGCGGTTGAAACCGCCATCAGCAAGCTCGACTTCAAGCCCAACCTGTTCGCGCGCAGCCTGAAGACCGGCACCACGATGACCATCGGCATCCTGGCGCAGGACATCGAGAGCCCGTTCTACACGCGGGCGATGAAGGGCATCGAGACCGGGCTGCTGGGCAGCGGCTACGCGCCCATCATCGTCAGCGGGCACTGGGATGCGCGCGAGGAGGCCGAGCGGGTGCGGCTGCTGATGACGCGCCGCATCGACGGCGTCGTGATCCTGACCGGCCACATGGACGATGCGCAGATCGTCGAGTTTGCGCGGCACCAGCCGATCGTCGTGACCGGCCGCCACCTCGACAGCCACAACATCATCGCGATCAAGCTCGACCAGGTGCGCGGCGGCTACCTGGCCACGCGCCACCTGATCTCGCTCGGGCACCGGCGCATCGCCCACATCGCCGGCGTGCGCGACCACGACGACGCGAAGGACCGCTACCAGGGCTACCTGCAGGCGCATGAAGAGGCCGGGCTGACGCCCGACCCCGAGCTGGTGGTGCAGGGCGATTTCACCGAGCCGGGCGGCCTGTTCGCGATGACGCGGCTGCTCGACGGCGGGCGCTCGTTCAGTGCGGTGTTCTGCGCGAACGACCAATCGGCCTTCGGTGCGCGGGTGGTGCTGTACCGCCGCGGCATCCGGGTGCCGGACGATGTGTCGCTGGTCGGTGTCGACGACCTGCCGGCCGCCGCCTACCTGACACCGCCGATCACGACGGTGCGCCAGCCGATCTACGAGATGGGGCTGTATGCGGCGCACGCGCTGCTGGGCATGCTCGGGCACGCCGCCGAAGAGGTGCACGTGCCGCCGCTCGAATTGATCGTGCGGGAGACGACGCGGCGCGTGTGATGGACGATCCCCGGATTGGCATCCGGGCTTGTATGTTCCGCCTGCACTCTCAGACGCAGCGGATGAGGGTGTCGGGATGGAGGGACGATCCGGGCTATCTGCCGTCAGCAGCGGACAGACCACCGTAGTGAGCTCCCCATTTCGTTTGCCTGAACGTCGATTAGGAATGCAGCCGCAGCAGCCCCGGCCGTGAGGCCGGGGGGATGCTGACGACCGATAGATGCAAGCCCACGCCAGCGCAAACGCCCACCCCGACCGATCCAGTCTAGCCGCTGCATGCACCGAGGTTCAAGCATGCAAGTTCCTGTCCTTGATCCGGCCGAGTCCTTCGGCGTGGACATCA
>NZ_FRCQ01000051.1 GCF_900142965.1 Rhizobacter sp. OV335 | reverse complement strand
TTCAGGATCGCGCCTTCGCCCAGCTCGCCCTTGTCGCCTTCCATCGCCAGCTTCGCGCTGCCGTGGATGATCGGCGTCTTGTCGCCCGGGAAGTCGTACTTGTCCAGCAGCTCGCGGACTTCCATCTCGACGAGCTCCAGCAGCTCGGCGTCATCGACCATGTCGCACTTGTTCATGAACACGATGATGTACGGCACGCCGACCTGGCGGGCCAGCAGGATGTGTTCGCGCGTCTGCGGCATCGGGCCGTCAGCGGCCGACACCACCAGGATCGCGCCGTCCATCTGCGCCGCACCCGTGATCATGTTCTTCACGTAGTCGGCGTGCCCCGGGCAGTCGACGTGCGCGTAGTGGCGGTTCGCGGTCTCGTACTCGACGTGCGCCGTGTTGATCGTGATGCCGCGGGCCTTTTCTTCCGGCGCCGCATCGATCTGGTCGTACGCCTTCGCTTCGCCGCCGAACTTCGCCGACAGCACCGTCGTGATCGCCGCCGTCAGCGTCGTCTTCCCATGGTCCACGTGACCAATCGTGCCCACGTTCACGTGCGGCTTGGTCCGCTCGAATTTGCCTTTTGCCATTTCAGATTCTCCGTATCAAAGAGCACTTCCAGTGCTGGGTTTAAGGTTTCCGTCGCCCACTGGTTTCGCGCGCCACTGGCATCGCGCGAAGCAGGCGACGAAGACCGGCTTCGTCTAACTGACTGAATTACTTGCCGCGTGCGGTGATGATCGCGTCGGCCACGTTCTTCGGAGCTTCGCTGTAGTGCTTGAACTCCATCGTGTACGTGGCACGGCCTTGCGACATCGAGCGCAGCGTGGTCGAGTAGCCGAACATTTCCGACAGCGGAACCTCGGCCTTGATGACCTTGCCGCCGCCGGGCATGTCGTCCATGCCCTGCACCATGCCACGGCGGGATGACAGGTCACCCATCACGTTGCCGGCGTAGTCTTCCGGGGTCTCGACCTCGACGGCCATCATCGGCTCGAGGATCACCGGGCTGGCCTTGCGGCAACCGTCCTTGAAGCCCAGCGACGCGGCCATCTTGAACGCGTTTTCGTTCGAGTCGACTTCGTGGTACGAACCGAAGATCAGCGTGACCTTCACGTCGACCACCGGGAAGCCGGCCAGCACGCCGTTCGGCAGCGAGTCTTCGACGCCCTTGCGCACCGCGGGGATGAATTCGCGCGGCACGACGCCGCCCTTGATCGCGTCGACGAACTCGAAGCCCTTGCCCGGCTCCTGCGGTTCGATGTTCAGCACGACGTGGCCGTACTGGCCCTTGCCGCCCGACTGACGCACGAACTTGCCTTCGACGTCGGTCGCCGCCTTGCGGATCGTCTCGCGGTAGGCCACCTGCGGCTTGCCGACGTTGGCTTCCACGCCGAATTCGCGCTTCATGCGGTCGACGATGATTTCCAGGTGGAGCTCGCCCATGCCGGAAATGATGGTCTGGCCCGATTCTTCGTCGGTGCGCACGCGGAACGACGGGTCTTCCTGGGCCAGGCGGCCGAGGGCGATGCCCATCTTTTCCTGGTCGGCCTTGGTCTTCGGCTCGACGGCCTGCGAGATCACCGGCTCCGGGAAGATCATCTTCTCGAGCGTGATGATGGCTTCCGGATCGCACAGCGTTTCGCCGGTCGTCACGTCTTTCAGGCCCACGCAGGCGGCGATGTCGCCGGCCAGGATTTCCTTGATTTCTTCACGCTGGTTGGCGTGCATCTGCAGGATCCGGCCGATGCGCTCTTTCTTGCCGCGGATCGGGTTGTAGACCGAGTCGCCCGACTTCAGCACGCCCGAGTAGACGCGCACGAAGGTCAGCTGGCCGACGTACGGGTCGGTCATCAGCTTGAAGGCCAGCGCGGCGAACTTCTCGCTGTCGTCGGCCTTGCGGGTCGTGTCCTTGTCGTCTTCGTCGTGGCCCGGCACCGGCGGGATGTCGATCGGCGACGGCATGAAGTCGATCACGGCGTCGAGCATGCGCTGCACGCCCTTGTTCTTGAACGCGGTGCCGCACAGCATCGGCTGGATCTCGGACGCGATCGTGCGCGTGCGGATGCCCAGCTTGATCTCGGTTTCGCTCAGGTCGCCCGACTCGAGGTACTTGTTCATCAGGTCTTCGCTGGATTCAGCGGCGGCCTCGATCATGTTCTCGCGCCACTTCTTGGCGTCGGCCAGCAGCTCGGCCGGGATTTCCTTGTATTCGAACTTCATGCCCTGCGAGGCTTCGTCCCAGATGATCGCCTTCATCTTGATCAGGTCGATCACGCCGGTGAAGTTGTCTTCGGCGCCGATCGGAATCACGATGGGCACCGGGTTCGCCTTCAGGCGGACCTTCATCTGGTCGTAGACCTTGTAGAAGTTCGCGCCGGTGCGGTCCATCTTGTTGACGAACGCGAGGCGGGGCACCTTGTACTTGTTGGCCTGGCGCCAGACGGTTTCCGACTGGGGCTGCACGCCGCCCACGGCGCAGTACACCATGCAGGCGCCGTCGAGCACGCGCATCGAGCGCTCGACTTCAATCGTGAAGTCGACGTGCCCAGGGGTGTCGATGATGTTGATGCGGTGCTCGGGGTGGTTGAGCTCCATGCCCTTCCAGAAGCAGGTCGTCGCGGCCGACGTGATCGTGATGCCGCGCTCTTGCTCCTGCTCCATCCAGTCCATCGTGGCGGCGCCATCGTGCACTTCACCGATCTTGTGATTCACACCCGTGTAGAACAGGATGCGCTCGGTGGTCGTGGTCTTGCCGGCGTCGATGTGGGCCGAGATGCCGATGTTGCGATAGCGCTCGATGGGGGTCTTGCGGGCCATGATGGCACTCCAAATGCAGGGGCCGCTCGCGGGTTCGTGGAAACCCGAAGAGCGGCCGGGGGACTGGGGACTTCGGTCTTAGAAGCGGAAGTGCGAGAACGCCTTGTTGGCGTCCGCCATGCGGTGCACTTCATCGCGCTTCTTCATCGCGCCGCCGCGGCCTTCGACGGCCTCCAGCAGTTCGTTCGCGAGGCGCTGGGCCATCGACTTCTCGCCGCGCTTGCGGGCCGATTCCTTCAGCCAGCGCATGGCCAGGGCCACGCGGCGGACGGGGCGAACTTCCACGGGAACTTGGTAGTTCGCACCGCCGACGCGGCGTGACTTCACTTCGACCATCGGCTTGATGTTGTTCAGCGCGACCGTGAAGATCTCCAGCGGGTCCTTGCCCGACTTCTTTTCGACCTGCTCCAGCGCACCGTAGATGATGCGTTCGGCGACAGCCTTCTTGCCGGACTCCATGATCACGTTCATGAACTTGGAGAGGTCAACCGAACCGAATTTCGGATCGGGGAGGATCTCACGCTTGGGTACTTCGCGACGACGAGGCATTTCTCTTCCTTTTTTCTTCAGTTGGCACGGGCATCGCTGCCTGCACCGCGGTCACCACGAAGGCGCTTTCGGCACCCGGGCTTCCACTTACTCGGCCCGGCGGGATCTGCACCCGCCGCAACCGCGACACGCCATGCCGGAGACTGAACTCCTGCGATGACGACTAGACGAACCAGCTTACTTGCCGGCCTTCGGACGCTTCGCGCCGTACTTGGAGCGCGACTGCTTGCGGTCTTTCACGCCTTGCAAGTCGAGCGAGCCGCGCACGATGTGGTAGCGAACACCCGGCAGATCCTTCACGCGGCCGCCGCGCACGAGCACGACGCTGTGCTCTTGCAGGTTGTGGCCTTCGCCGCCGATGTAGGAAATGATCTCGAACCCGTTGGTCAGGCGAATCTTGGCCACTTTACGCAGCGCCGAATTCGGCTTCTTCGGGGTGGTGGTGTACACGCGGGTGCACACACCGCGGCGCTGGGGTCCACCCTGCAGCGCCGGGGATTTGGACTTCGTCTTCTCGACCTCACGGCCGAGACGAACGAGTTGATTGATGGTTGGCATGTTGGTAACTTGTTCCCGTTTGAAGTCACTGCCCTGACACCCAGAACTCAGAGCATTTCTGAAATTCCTGAGGTCAGGCCACTCTCGGAAGAAGCGTCACGCCCTCCCCGGGCGTGTGGCCGAACGATGGAACCGCGAGGCTGCGGGATCGTTGACCGCCCGATCGACTGGCTGATGAACCTGATGGATCCACAAGCCTTGCCGACAAAAGAGCGAAGCAGAATCTGCCGAAAAGCCTGCGATTATATTCGTAGCCCCGTACCGCCGCAAGCGAGGGCTTGATGGCTTGTCACTCGAGTCCGATGACCTCACCCATGTTCCGCTTCGATCCGCCCCGTGCCGTGCTCGACACCAACGTCGTTCTCGACTGGCTGGTGTTCGCCAATCCGGCCGTCGCGCCGATCAGCCAGGCGGTCGAAAGCGGCCGGCTTCGGTGGGTCGCCACCACGGAGATGCAGGCCGAAATGGCCGAGGTGCTGCGCCGCGGGCTGCCTCGCAACCCGACGCTGAATACCGATCGCATATGGTCAACATGGAGTGCATGCGCTCACATTGAAGACATTCCACCGCCCGCTGGCCTGGCCGCCCCGCTGCGCTGCACCGACCCCGACGACCAGAAGTTCATCGACTTCGCGCTGCACCGCGCCGACTGGTTGTTCACCCGCGACCGCGCAGTGCTGCGGCTCGCCCGGCGCGCGCTTCCGCGCGGCCTGGCGATCCTGACGCCCGAAGCCTGGACCGCGCCGCCGAAATAAAAAAGGGCGGCCGAAGCCGCCCTTTCTGCTCACGCAGCAATCACTTACTCGGTGGCATCGCCACCGGCTTCCGCCGGTGCTTCCTGCACGGAAGCGAATTCCTCCGCCTCCTGCATCGCGATCGCGCGGCGTTCCGCGTCGTCCATCTCTTCCTTGACGCGGCGTGCGTCGTGGAAGGCCATGCCGGTACCGGCCGGGATCAGGCGACCGACGATCACGTTCTCCTTCAGGCCACGCAGCTCGTCGCGCTTGCCCATGATGGCAGCCTCGGTGAGCACGCGGGTGGTTTCCTGGAAGGACGCGGCCGAGATGAAGCTGTCGGTCGACAGCGACGCCTTCGTGATGCCCAGCAGCACGTCGGCGTGGGTCGCCACGATCTTGCCTTCGGCCACCATGCGGTCGTTGGTGTCCAGCAGCTCCGAACGCTCGACCTGCTCACCGAGGATGTACGCGGTCTCGCCCGGGTTGACGATCTGCACGCGGCGCAGCATCTGGCGAACGATCACCTCGATGTGCTTGTCGTTGATCTTCACGCCCTGCAGACGGTAGACGTCCTGCACTTCGTCGACGATGTAGCGCGCCAGTTCCTCGATGCCCAGCAGGCGCAGGATGTCCTGCGGATCGGCCGGACCGTCGACGATCGACTCGCCCTTGTTGACCACCTGGCCTTCGTGGACCACGATGTTCTTTTCCTTCGGGACGAGCTCTTCGTAGACCTTGCCTTCCGGATCGGTGATCTGCAGGCGAACCTTGCCCTTGGTCTCCTTGCCGAACGACACCGTGCCGGTCATCTCGGCCAGCGTGCCCTTGTCCTTCGGGCTGCGCGCCTCGAAGAGCTCGGCCACGCGCGGCAGACCGCCGGTGATGTCGCGCGTCTTCTGGCCTTCGACCGGAATACGCGCCAGCACTTCGCCCGGCGCCAGGTCCTGGCCATCGCGGATCTGGACCAGCGAGCCGATCGGGAAGCCGATCGTCACCGAGTGATCGGTGCCGGGGATCTTCACTTCGTTGCCGCTGGCGTCCAGCAGCTTGACCTGCGGACGCACCACCTTGGTCGCGCCGCGGCGCTTCGGGTCGATCACGACCAGCGTCGACAGGCCGGTCACTTCGTCGAGCTGCTTGGCGACCGTGACACCTTCCTCGACGTTCTCGAACTTCGCCTTGCCGGCGAATTCCGTGATGATCGGGCGCGTCAGCGGATCCCAGTTCGCCAGCACCGTGCCAGCCTTCAGCTGCTGGTCGGGCTTGATGTTCAGGATCGCGCCGTACGGCACCTTGTGGCGCTCACGCTCGCGACCGTGCTGGTCCGCGATGATGATTTCGCCCGAGCGCGAGATCACGACCAGGTCGCCCTTGCCGTTGGTCACGTAGCGCATCGTCGAGTTGAAGCCGATGTGGCCATCGGACTTCGCATCGACGCTCGATGCCACCGCCGCACGCGAAGCCGCGCCGCCGATGTGGAACGTGCGCATCGTCAGCTGCGTGCCCGGTTCGCCGATCGACTGCGCCGCGATCACGCCGACCGCTTCGCCGCGGTTCACCAGGCCGCCACGGCCCAGGTCGCGGCCGTAGCACTTGCCGCACAGGCCGAAGCGCGTACCGCAGGTCAGCGCGGTGCGCACCTTCACTTCGTCGACGCCGGCGGCTTCGAGGCCGTCGAGTGCATCTTCGTCGAGCATGGTGCCGCCGGTCAGCAGCTGTTCACCCGTTTCCGGGTGCTGCACTTCGATCGCGGTGACGCGGCCGAGGATGCGGTCGCGCAGCGATTCGATCACTTCGCCGCCTTCGACCAGCGCGCGCATGTTGATGCCGTTCTGCGTACCGCAGTCGTCCGCGGTGACCACCAGATCCTGCGTCACGTCGACCAGTCGACGCGTCAGGTAGCCGGAGTTCGCCGTCTTCAGCGCCGTGTCCGCGAGGCCCTTGCGGGCGCCGTGGGTGGAGATGAAGTACTGCAGCACGTTCAGGCCTTCACGGAAGTTCGCCGTGATGGGCGTCTCGATGATCGAGCCGTCCGGCTTGGCCATCAGGCCGCGCATGCCGGCCAGCTGGCGGATCTGCGCCGCGGAGCCGCGCGCACCCGAGTCGGCCATCATGTAGATGGAGTTGAACGACTCCTGGTCGACTTCCTTGCCGTGGCGGTCCAGCACGCGCTGCTTGGCGAGCTGGCTCATCATGACCTTGCCGACTTCGTCGCCGGTCTTGCCCCAGATGTCGACCACCTTGTTGTAGCGCTCGCCGGCGGTGACGAGACCCGAGACGTACTGCTGCTCGATCTCCTTCACTTCCTTCTCGGCGCGCTCGATCAGGCCCGGCTTTTCCTTCGGCACGAGCATGTCGTCGATCGCGATCGAGATGCCGGCGCGCGTGGCCAGGCGGAAGCCCGCCTGCAGCAGCTTGTCAGCGAACACGACCGTTTCCTTCAGACCGCACTTGCGGAACGAGGTGTTGATCAGGCGCGAGATTTCCTTCTTCTTCAGCGCCTTGTTGATGTTCGAGAACGGCAGGCCCTTCGGCAGGATCTCGGACAGCAGCGCACGGCCGACCGTGGTGTCGACGAGCTTGGTTTCCGACACGAACTCGCCGGTCGCCTTGTTCTTCGTCCACTCGGTCAGGCGCACGGCGATGCGCGCGGTGACCTCGACCGCGGCGTTGTCCAGCGCGCGCTGCACTTCGACGACGTCGGAGAAGATGATGCCTTCGCCCTTGCCGTTGATGCGCTCGCGGGTGGCGTAGTACAGGCCCAGCACCACGTCTTGCGACGGCACGATCGACGGTTCGCCGTTGGCCGGGAACAGCACGTTGTTGGACGCCAGCATCAGCGTGCGGGCTTCCATCTGCGCTTCGATCGACAGCGGCACGTGGACGGCCATCTGGTCACCGTCGAAGTCGGCGTTGAACGCAGCGCACACCAGCGGGTGCAGCTGGATCGCCTTGCCTTCGATCAGCACCGGCTCGAACGCCTGGATGCCCAGGCGGTGCAGCGTCGGCGCGCGGTTCAGCATGACCGGGTGTTCCTTGATGACTTCTTCAAGGATGTCCCAGACCACCGGCGTGCCCGATTCCACTTCCTTCTTCGCCGCCTTGATGGTGGTGGCGATGCCCATGGCTTCGAGGCGCGAGAAGATGAACGGCTTGAACAGCTCGAGCGCCATCAGCTTCGGCAGGCCGCACTGGTGCAGCTTCAGCGTCGGGCCGACCACGATGACCGAACGGCCCGAGTAGTCGACGCGCTTGCCCAGCAGATTCTGGCGGAAGCGGCCGCTCTTGCCCTTGATCATGTCGGCCAGCGACTTCAGCGCGCGCTTGTTGGCACCGGTCATCGCCTTGCCGCGACGGCCGTTGTCCAGCAGCGAATCGACCGCTTCCTGCAGCATGCGCTTCTCGTTGCGCACGATGATCTCCGGCGCCTTCAGTTCGAGCAGGCGGGCCAGGCGGTTGTTGCGGTTGATGACGCGGCGGTAGAGGTCGTTCAGGTCCGACGTGGCGAAGCGCCCGCCGTCCAGCGGGACCAGCGGACGCAGGTCCGGCGGCAGCACCGGCAGCACGGTCATCACCATCCACTGCGGCTTGATGCCCGACTTCTTGAAGGCTTCCATCACCTTCAGGCGCTTGGAGTTCTTCTTGACCTTCAGCTCGGAGCCGGTCATGTCGCCGCGCAGGCGCTCGATCTCGACGTCGAGGTCCATCTCGGCCAGCAGCTTCTGCACGCCCTCGGCGCCCATCAGCGCGATGAACTCGTCGCCGAATTCGGTGCGCTTCGCGTCGTAGTCGTCTTCCGACATGATGCTGAACTTCTTCAGCGGGGTCATGCCGGGGTCGACCACCACGTAGGCTTCGAAGTACAGCACGCGCTCGATGTCGCGCAGCGTCATGTCGAGCACCAGGCCCAGGCGCGACGGCAGCGACTTCAGGAACCAGATGTGCGCGCACGGCGCGGCCAGGTCGATGTGGCCCATGCGGTCACGGCGAACCTTGGTCTGCGTCACTTCGACGCCGCACTTCTCGCAGATCACGCCACGGTGCTTCAGGCGCTTGTACTTGCCGCACAGGCACTCGTAGTCCTTGATCGGGCCGAAGATCTTGGCGCAGAACAGGCCATCGCGTTCCGGCTTGAAGGTGCGGTAGTTGATGGTCTCCGGCTTCTTCACTTCGCCGAAGGACCAGGACCGAATTTTCTCGGGCGAAGCCAGTCCGATCTTGATGGCATCGAAATGCTCATCAGGGGTGAACTGGCGGAACAGATCAAGCAAACCCTTCATGTTCTGTTTCCTTTTCTTTAGTTGCGCTCGAGCTCGATGTCGATACCGAGCGAACGAATTTCCTTCACCAGCACGTTGAACGATTCCGGCATGCCGGCTTCGATCGCGTGCTCGCCCTTGACGATGGACTCGTAGACCTTGGTGCGGCCGTTCACGTCATCGGACTTGACGGTCAGCATCTCCTGCAGCACGTAAGACGCGCCGTAGGCTTCCAGGGCCCAGACTTCCATTTCGCCGAAGCGCTGGCCACCGAACTGGGCCTTGCCGCCCAGCGGTTGCTGCGTGACCAGCGAGTACGGGCCGGTCGAGCGGGCGTGCATCTTGTCGTCGACCAGGTGGTGCAGCTTCAGCACATGCATGTAGCCGATCGTGACCGGACGCTCGAAAGCGTCGCCGGTGCGTCCGTCGTACAGCGTGGCCTGGGTGCGCGTCGCCGTCAGTCCCTTGACCTTGGCGATCTCGTCCGGGTAGGCCAGCTTCAGCATGCCGCGGATCTCCTCTTCGGCGGCGCCGTCGAACACCGGCGTCGCGAACGGCACGCCCTTGCTCAGGTTGGCCGCCATCTCGAGGATCTCGTCATCGCTCAGGTGGTCCAGGCGCTCGGTCTTGCCGCCCGACTTGTTGTACAGCTCGTCGAGGAACTTGCGCAGCTCGACCACCTTGGCCTGGGCCTGCAGCATGTCGCCGATGCGCTGGCCGATGCCCTTGCCGGCCCAGCCCAGGTGAACCTCGAGCACCTGCCCGACGTTCATCCGCGAGGGCACGCCCAGCGGGTTCAGCACGATGTCGCACGGCGTGCCGTCGGCCATGTGCGGCATGTCCTCGATCGGGTTGATCTTGGACACGACGCCCTTGTTGCCGTGGCGGCCGGCCATCTTGTCGCCCGGTTGCAGGCGGCGCTTGACGGCCAGGTACACCTTCACCATCTTCAGCACGCCGGCCGGCAGCTCGTCGCCCTGCGTCAGCTTCTTGCGCTTCTCTTCGAACGCGAGGTCGAAGCTGTGGCGCGTCTGCTCGAGCGAGTTCTTGATCGACTCGAGCTGGTTGGCCACTTCGTCGTCGGACGGGCGGATATCGAACCAGTGGTACTTCTCGACGCTGGCGAGGTACGCCTTGTCGATCGTCGTGCCCTTGGCGATCTTCTGCGGGCCGCCGTTGGCGACCTTGCCCGACAGCAGCTTCTCGATCCGGTCGAACGCGTCGGCCTCGACGATGCGCAGCTGGTCGTTCAGGTCGAGGCGGTAGCGCTTCAGCTCATCGTCGATGATCTGTTGCGCGCGCTTGTCGCGCGTGATGCCTTCGCGGGTGAAGACCTGCACGTCGATGACGGTGCCGCTGGTGCCCTGGTCGACGCGCAGCGAGGTGTCCTTCACGTCGGAAGCCTTCTCGCCGAAGATCGCGCGCAGCAGCTTCTCTTCCGGCGTCAGCGTGGTCTCGCCCTTCGGCGTGACCTTGCCCACCAGCGTGTCGCCCGGGTTGACCTCGGCGCCCACGTACACGATGCCCGATTCGTCCAGGCGAGCCAGTTGCTGCTCGCTCAGGTTCGGGATGTCGCGCGTGATTTCTTCGGAGCCCAGCTTGGTATCGCGCGCCATCACCACCAGTTCCTCGATGTGGATCGAGGTGTAGCGGTCGTCGGCGATCACGCGTTCGCTGATCAGGATCGAGTCTTCGAAGTTGTAGCCGTTCCAGGGCATGAACGCGACCAGCATGTTCTGGCCGAGCGCCAGCTCGCCGATGTCGGTCGAGGCGCCGTCGGCGATGATGTCCTCGGCCGAGACGGTGTCGCCGCGCTTGACGATCGGACGCTGGTGGATGTTCGTGTTCTGGTTCGAACGCTGGTACTTGATCAGGTTGTAGATGTCGACGCCGACTTCACCGGCCACCGTCTCGTTGTCGTTGACGCGGATCACGATGCGGTTGGTGTCGACGTAGTCCACGACACCGCCGCGGCGCGCGGCCACGACCGTGCCCGAGTCCTTCGCGGCGACGCGTTCGACACCGGTACCGACCAGCGCCTTCTCGGGGCGCAGCGTCGGCACGGCCTGGCGCTGCATGTTGGCGCCCATCAGTGCGCGGTTCGCATCGTCGTGCTCGAGGAACGGCACCAGCGAGGCGGCCACCGACACGATCTGCGTCGGCGCCACGTCCATGTACTGGATGCGTTCCGGCGAGGTCAGGATCGATTCGCCGTTGTCGCGCGCCGAGACCAGCTCGTCGATCAGCTTGCCGTCCGGGTCGAGCGAGGCGTTGGCCTGCGCGATCACGTACTTGCCTTCCTCGATGGCCGACAGGTAATCGATCTGCATCGTCACCTTGCCATCGGCCACGCGACGGTACGGCGTCTCGAGGAAACCGTATTCGTTGAGCTGCGCGTACAGGGCGAGCGAGTTGATCAGGCCGATGTTCGGGCCTTCCGGCGTCTCGATCGGGCACACGCGGCCGTAGTGGGTCGGGTGCACGTCGCGGACTTCGAAGCCGGCGCGTTCGCGGGTCAGGCCGCCCGGACCCAGGGCCGAGACACGACGCTTGTGCGTGATCTCGGACAGCGGGTTGGTCTGGTCCATGAACTGCGACAGCTGCGACGCACCGAAGAACTCCTTCAGCGCCGCGGAGATCGGCTTGGAGTTGATCAGGTCGTGCGGCATCAGCGCTTCGGTCTCGGCCTGGCCGAGGCGTTCCTTGACGGCCTTCTCGATCCGGGCGAGGCCCGAGCGGTACTGGTTCTCGGCCAGTTCGCCCACGCAGCGCACGCGACGGTTGCCCAGGTGGTCGATGTCATCGACCTCGCCGCGGCCGTTGCGCAGCTCGACGAGGATCTTCACGACGTCGAGGATGTCGTCGTTGGACAGCGTCATCGGGCCTTCCGGCACGTCGCGGCCGACCCGGGCGTTGAACTTCATGCGGCCGACGCGCGACAGGTCGTACGTGTCGCCGTTGTAGAACAGCCGGTTGAAGAGCGCTTCGACGGCGTCTTCGGTCGGCGGCTCGCCGGGGCGCATCATGCGGTAGATGGCGACGCGCGCGGCCAGCTGGTCGGCCGTTTCATCGGCGGCCAGGGTCTGCGAGATGTAGGCGCCTTCGTCCAGCTCGTTGGTGTAGAGACACTGCATCTCCTTCACACCGGCGGCGCGCAGCTTCTTCAGCAGCGAGTCGGTCAACTCGTCGTTCGCCTTCGCGATGATCTCGCCGGTGTCCGGGTCGACCATGTTGCGGGCCAGGAAGCGGCCCAGCAGGAAGTCTTCCGGCACGCTGATGAACTGCGTCTCGCTCTGCTCGATCTGGCGCGTGTGGCGCGCCGTGATGCGCTTGTCCTTCTCGACGACGACGGTGCCGTTCTTGTCGGTGATGTCGAAGCGGGCCACTTCGCCGCGCAGGCGGTCGGCGACGAACTCCATCTGGGCACCGGAGTCCATCAGGCGGAAGTTGTCGAACACGAAGAAGTTCGCGAGGATCGATTCCGGGTTCAGGCCGATGGCCTTCAGCAGGATCGTCACCGGCATCTTGCGGCGGCGGTCGACGCGGAAGTACAGGATGTCCTTCGGGTCGAACTCGAAGTCGAGCCAGGAGCCACGGTACGGAATGATGCGGGCGCTGAACAGCAGCTTGCCCGAGCTGTGGGTCTTGCCCTTGTCGTGCTCGAAGAACACGCCCGGCGAGCGGTGCAGCTGCGACACGATCACGCGCTCGGTGCCGTTCACGATGAACGAACCGTAGTCGGTCATGAGCGGCACTTCGCCCATGTAGACCTCTTGTTCCTTGATTTCCTTGACCGTCTTCGCCTGCGGCGACTCGCGGTCATAGATGATCATCTGCAGCTTGGCGCGCACCGCAGCGGCGTAGGTCAGGCCACGCTGCTGGCACTCCCGCGTGTCGAACGCAGGCTTGGCCATGTTGAACTCGATGAACTTCATCTCGACGAACCCGTTGTGCGACACGATCGGGAAAGCGGAGAGGAAAGCGGCCTGCAGGCCTTCAGGCTTGCGTTTCTGCGGAGCGACGTCCTTCTGGAGGAAGGCGACGTACGACTCCTTCTGCATCGTCAGCAGGTAGGGAACGTTGAGGACACTCTCGCGCTTGCCGAAGCTCTTGCGAATCCGCTTGCGCTCGGTGTAGCTGTAGGGGGTTGCGTGCTGCGCCATATGTGATTTCTCACTCCGTATCGGGGAACAGAGCCGGGCCCAGGCCTGCTCCCGTCGGCGACTGTCTTTCGAACATTGCGTTCGACGCTTGGTGGTTGGCCACTACCAACCGCTGGCGGACAACCCCGGCATTGCACCGGAGTCCGACCAAACCCGTTCTCTGCAGTCGGATCAGAGAACACTTGAAAAGGAGGGGAAGATCGACATTGTCGTTGCTCCCGCCTTTTCAGGTGCCCTCAGGGGGACAAACCCCTGAAGCGCAAAAGGCTGGGGCCGTGAATCGGCGCCCAGCCCGCTGCTGACCAGCCGAATTACTTGACTTCGGCCTTCGCGCCGGCGTCCACCAGCTTCTTGACAGCGGCTTCTGCGTCGGCCTTGGGCACGGCTTCCTTGACGGGCTTCGGAGCGCCGTCGACCAGGTCCTTGGCTTCCTTCAGGCCCAGGCCCGTCAGTTCGCGCACGGCCTTGATGACCGACACCTTGTTCGCGCCAGCTTCGAGCAGCATGACGTTGAACTCGGTCTTTTCTTCAACGACTGCAGCAGCAGCAGCACCGCCGCCGCCGCCACCGCCGGTGGCCATGGATGCGGCGGTCACGCCGAACTTCTCTTCGATGGCCTTGACCAGGTCGTTGAGTTCCATCACCGACATGCTGTCCAGCGAGGTCAGGAATGCGTCTTTATCGAATGCCATTTTGGTTCCTAGATATCAGGTAAAGGTTGAGAGGGTCGTCTTCAGGCCGGGACAGCTTCGGCGGCAGGCGCGGCTTGCGCACCCTCACCGCGTTGCTTGGCCAGGGCGGCCAGGACGGCGGCCGTGCGCTGCACCGGTGCCATGAGCAGGCCGGCCAGCTGCGACAGCAGCACTTCCTTGCTGGGAATGCTGGCCAGGGCCTTCACGCCGTCGGCGTTCAGGACCTTGCCGGCATAGGCGCCAGCCTTGATGACGAGCTTGTCGTTGCCCTTGGCAAAGTCAGCGATGACTTTGGCCGCAGCAACGGGGTCCTCGGAAAAACCGTAGATCAGCGGGCCGACGAAGCTTTCCGCGGCCACCTCGAACGACGTACCGGCAACGGCACGGCGAGCCAGGGTGTTCTTCAACACGTGAAGGTACACGCCCTTGTCGCGCGCCTGCTTGCGCAGGGTGTCAAGGTGAGCCACGGTGAGGCCACGGTACTCGGCCAGCGCCAACGTCTGTGAACGCGCGACTTGCGCGGCCACATCCGTCACCACGGCTGCTTTCTCGTTGCGATTGAGACTCAAGGTCTGCTCCTCACACATCGTGTCCGTCGACACCGTCGTTTCAAACGGCAGCCTCGGGACACACCACGATTCAGCGACCTCTGCCTTGGAACCAAAATTCCTTGCCAGTGGGATCGCCATCTGCGCGGGCGTCGGATCGGGTGTTCCCACCGTCTCGTCGATTAAGCGGCCAAAGCCGCGCCTGCGGTCTTGGATGGCCCGCTGCGACTTGCGCCGCAGCGGCCCACCAATTCATCGGACCGGCACCAGACTCGTGCCAGCCCTCGATCTGTCAGATCAGGCGGCCGTTGCCGACGCGTTGATCGACGTGATGTCCACGCGGGCACCCACGCCCATCGTCGACGACACCGCGACCTTGCGCAGGTAGATGCCCTTGCTCGACGCCGGCTTGGCCTTGTTGAGGGCCTCGATCAGCGCGCGCAGGTTGCCCACCAGCTTGTCGGAGTCGAACGAGCGACGGCCGATGGTGCTGTGGACGATACCGGCCTTGTCGACGCGGAACTGCACCTGGCCGGCCTTGGCGTTCTTCACTGCGGTGGCCACGTCGGGCGTCACGGTGCCGACCTTCGGGTTCGGCATCAGGCCGCGCGGGCCGAGGATCTGGCCGAGCGTACCGACGATGCGCATCGTGTCCGGCGAGGCGATCACGACGTCGAAGTTCAGGTTGCCGGCCTTCACTTGCTCGGCCAGGTCTTCCATGCCGACGATGTCGGCACCGGCGGCGCGGGCTTCTTCAGCCTTGGCACCCTGTGCGAACACCGCGACGCGCTTGGTCTTGCCGGTGCCGTTGGGCAGCACGACGGCGCCACGCACGACCTGGTCGGACTTCTTCGCGTCGATGCCGAGTTGCACGGCCACGTCGATGGATTCATCGAACTTGGCGACGGCGCATTCCTTGACGATCGCCAGCGCGTTGTCGAGGGCGTACAGCTTGGTGCTGTCGACCTTGCCAGCGGTGGCTTTTTGGCGTTTGGTCAGCTTGGCCATGCTCAGACTCCTTCAGTGGTCACGCCCATCGAGCGGGCGGTGCCGGCGATGGTGCGAACGGCGGCATCCATGTTGGCTGCCGTCAGGTCCTTGACCTTGGTCTTGGCGATCTCTTCGAGCTGGGCGCGCGTGATCTTGCCGACCTTGTCGGTGTGCGGCTTGGCCGAGCCCTTGTCGAGCTTGATCGCCTTCTTGATCAGCACGGTCGCCGGGGGCGACTTCATGATGAACGTGAAGGACTTGTCCGCGAACGCGGTGATCACGACCGGCAGCATCAGGCCGGGTTCCAGCCCCTGGGTCTGCGCGTTGAACGCCTTGCAGAACTCCATGATGTTCAGGCCGCGCTGGCCGAGGGCCGGGCCGATCGGGGGCGACGGGTTGGCCTTGCCGGCCGGGACTTGCAGCTTGATGAAGCCGACAATTTTCTTTGCCATGATTTCTCCAATGAGGCCTGTCTTGGCGGACCGGCCTTGAGTGCTAACGCAAGGGGCTGGTTACCCTTGCTCCTCGTACCGGTGTCTCGTCACCGGCATCAACGGGATGGCCTTCGGCAAGTCGCCTTGCCGGGCCGCCATCCACGGCCCGAATTCTTTCAGGCCGTCAGACCTTCTCGACTTGCGAGAAGTCGAGCTCGACCGGCGTGGCGCGGCCGAAGATCGTGACCGAGACGCGCACCTTCGACTTGTCGTAGTTGACGTCCTCGATCGCGCCGTTGAAGTCGGTGAACGGGCCTTCCTTGACACGCACCAGTTCGCCCACTTCCCACTCGACCTTCGGACGCGGCTTTTCGACGCCCTCTTGCATCTGGGTGACGATCTTCATCACCTCGGCTTCGGAGATCGGCGCCGGGCGGTTCTTCGCACCGCCGACGAAGCCGGTGACCTTGCTGGTGTGCTTCACCAGGTGCCAGGTGTCGTCGGCCATCTCCATCTCGACCAGCACGTAGCCCGGGAAGAAGCGGCGCTCGGTGACGGCCTTCTTGCCGTTCTTCAGCTCGACGACTTCTTCCATCGGCACCAGGATGCGGCCGAATTTTTCCTGCATGCCGGCGCGGTCGATGCGCTCGCGCAGGTTGCGTTCGACGGCCTTCTCCATGCCCGAATAGGCATGCACCACGTACCAGCGCTTGTTGCTGGGCGGTGCGACGACCGCGGGCACGGCGTCGGCAGCGGCTTGTTCGTTGGGCTGTTGTTCGCTCATCGGGATGTCCTCAACGCTTCCAGCCCAGGATCAGGTCGTACAGCACCCATTCGAGCGTCTTGTCGGTGAACCACAGGAAGAGGGCCATCACGACCACGAAGGCGAAGACGTACATCGTCATCTGCGTCGCTTCCTTGCGGCTCGGCCAGACGACCTTGCGGACTTCGCGCGACGAGTCCTGCCCGAAGGCGATCAGCTGCTTGCCGCTTTCCGACGTGAAGAACAGCGCGACCGCAGCCACCAGCAGCAGGATCAGCGCGCCGACGCGCAGCCACAGGTCCTGCTTGCCCAGCGCATAGAACGCCGCCACGGCCGCGATCACCAGCACGCCGGAAGCGGCGAGCTTGGCCTTGTCAGCACCCGTGGAGACGGTTTCGACTTGTGGATTCGACATTTCGCTCTTCAAAAAACACGTGCCGCTTTTCAGCAGCAAAGCCCGCCGGGACTGTTCGTCGCCGTGCGGGCTGCTTGGGCCACCAATCTCAACCCCACCAATTTCACCGATTGGCAGGGGCAGAGGGAATCGAACCCCCAACCTCTGGTTTTGGAGACCAGCGCTCTGCCAGTTGAGCTATACCCCTGTGGCCTTCAAACGCAAATTACTCGAGGATCTTGGCGACGACGCCGGCGCCGACGGTGCGGCCGCCTTCACGGATGGCGAAGCGCAGGCCTTCTTCCATCGCGATCGGGTTGATCAGCTTCACCGTGATGCTCACGTTGTCGCCAGGCATCACCATTTCCTTGTCCTTCGGCAGCTCCACCGCGCCGGTCACGTCCGTCGTGCGGAAGTAGAACTGCGGGCGGTAGTTGTTGAAGAACGGCGTGTGGCGGCCGCCTTCTTCCTTGCTCAGCACATACACCTCAGCGGTGAAGTGCGTGTGCGGCTTGATGCTGCCCGGCTTGCACAGCACTTGGCCGCGCTGCACGTCTTCGCGCTTGGTGCCGCGCAGCAGGATACCGACGTTGTCGCCCGCTTG
>NZ_FRCQ01000010.1 GCF_900142965.1 Rhizobacter sp. OV335 | reverse complement strand
CTGGTTTCATGGCCCGTCGCCGAAACTCCCGTCACTCACTTCGTTCGTTGTGGTCAAACAGTCGGCGACAGTCAGTTCACGAAGCGTGCTGCGCACGCGGGCCATGAAACCAGCCAGCTCCGGCGCCCCCTCCTTATTGGCGCTCCACAGCCTCCCCGCACGCGCCTTGTGCCACCGCCCTGCCTTTTGGGAGGTGACAAGCGAACAAGTGAAGGTTGATCCCCGGGTTGTCGCACGGGCTACGCGCCAAGGACCCATCGGCCATCTGGGCGCGCGATACCGCCATCTGCAAATCACGACCCGGACAACTCTCCACTGACGCGCAGCAGTCTCTTTGAGAAGACTGCCGATCGTTCGCACTGCCGCGATGGACTCAGGGAGATCGACCATGAAGAGTTGTCCGACCGCCGTGCACCTCGTCTACAACCACGCCAGAACCCATGACTTGACGATGAGCCGCTATGTAGCGTCCGATCCCGCCGGGCTGGCAGGCAGCATCGGAACCTACACCTACGTCGAGAACAACCCACTGAGCCTCATTGACCCCAATGGCCTCAAGAGCAGTGATCGCCCGTCCGAGAGCCTGTGCATGCTGATGGGGCACAACCCGGTGGCATGCCAGCAGGTTCCCCAGAACATTCCGCTTCCCATGACGGAAGCGCAGCGGCGCCACAACAGTTGCATGGCCAACTGCATGCTTGGGCAGATGGCCATGTGCAGCGCCTTCTCCTTTGGCGGCGCCCAGCTCGGCACCGTGGCCGGCGCATTGCTGAGTGTTCCTTCAGGCGGCGCCGTCGCACCTGCCACCATTCCCATGGGCGCTCGCGCGGGTTGGGTCGGAGGTCAGGCGATTTGCCGCGCAGCCGTCGATTGCGAAGAGAAGTGCAAGCTCTGCGAGGCGGCGATTCCGTGAACACCGCTTGTCCCAGCTGTGGCGCCGCACAGCCCCTCGCCAGAATCCTGGGAGCGTTGGCGGGCCGTATTGACGCGCGCTGCCAGTCCTGCGGGAAGGCCTATTCGATCCGCGTGCGTGAACGAGAAGGTGGGCACTACATCGATCTCGATGTCGCGATCATCGGCACGCTTTGCACGGTGTTCGTTCGCAGCACGACACTGTGGCTATTGGTTCTGGCGGCATGCATCGTATTGATGGCGGTCCGAAGGCTGAGGCTGGAACCTCGCGAGACCTGACAAGTGAAGGTGGATCCCCGGATGTCACCCGGGCTACGCAGCCCGGATGCAGCGCAGCGGAATCCGGGGATCAACGGTCACTTCAATCAGCCCCCAAACACAAGCCGCCCGCGTGGTGCGGCTGGGGGTGGGCTGTGGGGGCGATTTCTGGGGTGACGAAGAAGATCGGCTTCGGGGGTGGCGGGCGCAGCCCGCTTCGTAGACCGACTCATCGGCACTGTCTGACCACAACGAACGAAGTGAGTGGAGGGAGTTTGCCGATGCACCCCCGAAGCCGATCTTCTTCGTGGAGTCGGCCCCTGGGCCGACCGCTCCAGCATGAGCCCCCAGCCCCTCCCGCCACCCGCCGCGCCGAGCCCGCGCCAGCAATGTTTCAATCATGAACAGCAAGCCGCAACAAGAAATCCAGCGTTAACCGGCCAAGCCTCCAATCCACGCCGCGGGCTGCAGTCGACAGCCCCGACACCAGGAGACAACACGATGCAAGCCACCCTCCGCGCCACCGCGCTGGCCGCGACCCTGTGCCTGAGCGCGTTCGGCGTCCAGGCCGTCACGCTGAAGATCTCGTGCGGCGCCGTCGGGCTCGAATTCCAGCTCTGCAAGGAAGAGTCCGACGCCTGGGCCCAGAAGACCGGCAACGAGGTGCAGGTCATCAACGCGCCCAATGACTCGAACGAGCGCCTCGCGCTGTACCAGCAGATCCTCGGCAGCGGCTCCGACAAGATCGACATCTACCAGATCGACGTCGTCTGGCCCGGCCTGCTCGCCAGCCACCTGATCGACCTGAAGCCCTACACCAAGGGCGCCGAGAAAGAACACTTCCCGGCCATCGTCGCGAACAACACCGTCGGCGACAAGCTGGTCGCGATGCCGTGGTTCACCGACGCCGGGCTGCTGTTCTACCGCAAGGACCTGCTCGAGAAATACAAGGTCTCGCCGCCCACCACCTGGGACGCGCTGGCCGCCGCCGCCAAGAAGATCCAGGACGGCGAACGCGCCGCTGGCAACCCGAAGATGTGGGGCTTCGTCTGGCAAGGCCGCGCCTACGAAGGCCTGAGCTGCAACGCGACCGAATGGCTCGCGAGCTTCGGCGGCGGTGCCATCGTCGAGACCAACGGCAAGGTCTCGGTCAACAACGCCAACGCGATCAAGGCGCTGCAGACCGCCGCCAGCTGGGTCGGCACCATCACGCCGAAAGCGGTGCTCAATTACGCCGAGGAAGACAGCCGCGGCGTGTTCCAGTCGGGCAACGCGGTGTTCCTGCGCAACTGGCCCTACGTCTGGGCGCTCGCGCACAAGCCCGACAGCCAGATCGCCGGCAAGGTCGGGGTGATGCCACTGCCCGCCGGCGGCACGGGAGGCCGCAGCGCCGCGACGCTCGGCGGCTGGCAGCTCTCGGTCTCGAAGTACTCGAAGAACCAGGCCATCGCCGCCGACCTGGTGAACTACCTCGTCAGCGCCGCGGTGCAGAAAGACCGCGCGATCAAGGCCTCGTACAACCCGACGCTGCCGGCCCTCTACAAGGACGCCGACGTGATGAAGGCCAACCCCTTCATGGCCGAACTCGGCAGCACCTTCGCCGCGGCCGTCAGCCGCCCGTCGACGGTGACGGCCGCGCAGTACAACCAGGTCAGCAACCTGTTCTGGAACGCCGCGCACGACGTGCTCTCCGGCAAGACCAAGGCGCCGCAGGCGGTGGCCGACCTCGACAAGCAACTCAACAAGCTCGCCCCCGCCGACAAATGGAACTGAAGGGCACCGGCCTGCAGCGCGCGCGGCGCGTGCAGGCCTGGTGGCTGGTGCTGCCGACGCTCGCGGTGCTGGCGGCGGTGGCCGGCTGGCCGCTCGCGCGCACGATCTTCTTCAGCCTGACCGATGCGAAGCTGTCGGCGCTCGGCACGCAGCGCTTCGTCGGGCTCGACAACTACCTCGGCGAGCGCTTCGGCGAAGGCGGCGTGCTGTTCGATCCCGAGTGGTGGGCCTCGGTCGGCAACACGCTGCTGTTCACCGTGAGCTCGGTGCTGCTCGAAACGCTGCTGGGGCTGGGCATCGCGCTGTTGCTGAACCACCCGTCGCGGCTGCGCACGCTGCTGCGCGCCGCGGTGCTGGTGCCGTGGGCGATCCCGACCGTGGTGTCGGCCAAGATGTGGACCTGGATGCTGCACGACCAGTTCGGCATCATCAACACCGCGCTGGTCGCTGCGGGCCTCGCCAGCGAGCCGCTCGCGTGGACGGCCGACCCGTCGCTCTCGTTCGTCACGATCGTGATGGTCGACGTCTGGAAGACCACGCCCTTCATGGCGCTGCTGACGCTGGCCGCGCTGCAGATGGTGCCGCGCGACTGCCACGAGGCAGCGCAGATCGACGGCGCGTCGCCGTGGACGATCTTCACGCACATCACGCTGCCGCTGATCCTGCCGGCGATGCTGGTCGCGATGGTGTTCCGCGGCCTCGACGCGCTGCGCGTGTTCGACGTGATCTACGTGATGACCTCCAACAGCCGAGCGACCCGCAGCATGTCAGTCTACGTGCGCGAGCAGCTGATCGATTTCCAGAAGATCGGCGCGGGCTCGGCCGCGGCCACGCTGCTGTTCGCGACCATCGCGGTCGTCACGCTCGCCTGGCTGCTGGCGACGCGCTCGCGCATGCGGGAACTCGATTGATGCGCTCGCGGCAATCGCCCATCGCCACCACGCTGCGCCGCGCGGCCTCGCTGCTGGTCGTCTTCATCTCGCTGTTCCCGCTCGCGTACGCGATCGCCACTTCGTTCAAGCAGGGCAGCGACCTGTTCAGCGCGCAGTTCTGGCCGAGCCGCGCCGTCATCGGCAACTACGTGTCGCTGTTCCGCGACCAGCCCTTCGGCACCAACCTGCTGAATTCGACGCTGGTGGCCGGCGTGGTCGTCGCGCTGTCGCTGGGGCTCGCGCTGCTGTCGGCCTGGGCGCTCGGGCGGGTGCGCTTTCGGGGCCGGCAGGCGCTGATGCTGACCATCCTCGGCGTCTCGATGTTTCCGCACGTCGCGGTGCTGGCCGGGCTGTTCGAGCTGGTCAGCGCGCTCGGCCTGTACGACAGCCTGGCGGCGCTGATGCTGTCGGACCTGCTGTTCACGCTGCCCTTCACCGTGTGGGTGCTGACCACCTTCATGCGCGACCTGCCGAAGGAGATCGAAGAGGCCGCGCTGATGGACGGCGCCGGCGTGTTCACGATGATCTTCCGCGTCTTCCTGCCGATGCTGTGGCCGGCGCTGGTGGCGACCGGGCTGCTGGCCTTCATCGGCGCGTGGAACGAGTTCCTGTTCGCGCTGAGCTTCACGCTGTCGTCGACCGAGCGCACGGTGCCGGTCGCGATCGCGCTGATCTCGGGCGCCAGCAGCTACGAGCTGCCATGGGGGAACCTGATGGCGGCGTCGGTCATCGTCACGCTGCCGCTGATCGCACTGGTGCTGGCCTTCCAGCGCTACATCGTGTCCGGCCTCACGGCCGGCGCCGTCAAGGGATGAACATGAACCAGCACATCGATTGGTGGCGGCATGCCGTCGTCTACGAGGTCTACCCGCGCAGTTTCCAGGACAGCAACGGCGACGGCATCGGCGACCTCGACGGCATCACCGCGCGCCTGCCTTACCTGAAAGGCCTGGGCGTCGACGCGGTGTGGATCGCGCCGTTCTTCCGCAGCCCGATGCGCGACTTCGGCTACGACGTGTCGGACTATCTCGACGTCGACCCGATGTTCGGCACGATGCGCTCGTTCGAGACACTGGTGGAGTGCGCGCATTCGCTGGGGCTGCGCGTGATGATCGACCTGGTGCTCAGCCACAGCTCCGACCAGCACCCGTGGTTCGCCGCGAGCCGCGCCGACCGCAGCAACCTGCAGGCCGACTGGTACGTGTGGGCCGATGCGAAGCCCGACGGCACGCCGCCGAACAACTGGCTGAGCATCTTCGGCGGTTCGGCCTGGCAATGGGACACGCGGCGCGAGCAGTACTACCTGCACAACTTCCTGGCGAGCCAGCCCGACCTGAACTTCCACACGCCGGCCGTGCAGGACGCGCTGCTCGAGGTGGCGCGCTTCTGGCTGGTGCGTGGTGTCGACGGCTTCCGGCTCGACACCGTCAACTTCTACACGCACGACCGCCAGCTGCGCAACAACCCGCCGCAGCCGCGGGGCCAGTTCGCGGGTGCGGCGCACCGCAGCAACCCGTATGCGTGGCAGCGCCATTTGCACGACAAGACGCAGCCGGAGAACCTGGTCTTCATCGAGCGGTTGCGCGCGTTGTGCGAGGGCTTCCCCGGTTCGGTGCTGCTCGGCGAGATCGGCGACGATCAGCAGTACAAGACGCTGGCCGAGTACACCGCCGGAGACAAGCGCCTGCAGATGGCCTACGTGTTCCGGCTGCTGGAGCGCGCCTGTTCGGCGCGGCACCTGGCCGGCGTGCTGGAGGAGTACCTGCGCGACGCGAGCCGCTCGCGGGTGTGCTGGTCGGTCGGCAACCACGACGTGGAGCGCGTCGCGTCGCGCTGGTCGGCCTGGGGCGCGACCGCGCGCCAGCGCGCCGAGCTGGCCGCGGCGCTGCTGCTGTCGCTGCCCGGCGGCAAGTGCATCTACCAGGGCGAGGAACTCGGGCTGACCGAGGTCGACGTGCCGTTCGAGCAACTGCGCGACCCGTTCGGCATCACGATGTGGCCGCAGAAGATGGGCCGCGACGGCTGCCGCACGCCGATGCCGTGGACGCGCGCGCCGGGCGCCGGCTTCACGACCGGCACGCCGTGGCTGCCGATCGCCGACGAGCACCTGCCGCTGGCGGTGCGCGAGCAGGTGGGCGATGCGGGATCGCTGCATGCGTTCTACGTGGACTGGCTGGGCTGGCACCGCGGGGAGCGGCTGCTGCGCGACGGTGCGCTGCAGTTGCTGGCGCCGACCGACCAAGTACTGGCCTTCGAGCGCGTGGCGGGGGGTGAATCGCTGATCTGCGTGTTCAACCTCTCAGGCGAGCCGGCGGACTATCGGATCGACCGCAATGCGGTGGCGGTGGAAGGGCGGTCGATCGGGGCCCTGCTGGAAGGCGGGGAGGTGCGGCTGGAGCGGTGCGGGATGCTGTTTGCGCGGGTGAAAACAGCCGCCTAGTTGTTGCAAGCGCACCCACTCGGTGAATTGCAGGTCAGGTTCACTGCGATGCAGGAATCGCCGCAGGCCTTTCCCTCGGTACAGGTCTTGCAGCAGCCACTGTCGCTGCCGCCTCCACCGCAGCCCTGAATCGCCGGCACCGATGCCGACAACAGCAGACCGAGCACGCCCCAGCTCGCCGTCGCGCGCAACACCCGGCGAAGCGCGCTCATGGTTTGTCGGGATTCTTCGTCCCGTTCTTGCCGGTATCCGGATTGGTGTTGCCCTTGCTCGACCAGTTGTCGTGCTTGGACTTGTTCGGGTTCGTTGCGCGATGCGGCGCGACGTAGCTTCCACTCTTGGTGGTGTGACCCGCAACGTGGTGTGCGCCTCCCGAGCTGCTAGAACCTTTGTCTGAGCCCTTGGCGTCCACGCTCCCCGCTGCGAATGTGATGATCACGATCAGCGCGATTGCAATTCCTCGCATGGTTCTCCCCTCGTCGACCGTCTGAACGCGGTGACGCTGAAAGGTAGACCTTGGGTCTGCGCTCCGCCATCCACAAGGGGAAGGATGAAACACCGCAATCAGATGCCATTGTCGTGAACGCCTTCACTTCCTGGCAGGAGCGGTCTTCTTCGCCGCGAGTACCTTCATTGCCGGCGCTGCCTTCTTGGCCGCAGGTGCCTTCCTTGCAGCAGCCGATGGGGAGGCGCCCTGTCCGGACAGGGCCTTCATGCCCGCTTCGATGTACCGGCGGATAAGGTCGTTCTTGCTCGTGCGCGTGGAATAGGCCTCGTCACGCAGCTTGTCGTCGACGGAGGGACTCAGGTAGACGATTCGAAGAACCAGATTGGAGGAAGCCATGAGGAAATCGATCACGATCCGATCGCACGACACAGTTGCTCGAAGGTGCCGGCCTTGAACGTCGGCGGTGAGTCACCACTCGTACCTTTGCGTTGCGAGCGCATCGACCCAGTCGAGAATCCTGTAGTCGCGTCGGACAAGCTCTTCGATGAATTCGGAGAAGCTCTCTGAGAGCTTCGAGAAGACAGGCGCGGATCGTGAGAAAAAATAGATACACCCGCAAATGTCGAAACCGTAGAAGTTACCCAGAGTGTCCTGAGCGAACAGCGCGCCGCCTTTCAGTTCACCGCTCTCTATGGCAACGAACCACTCCTCACGGAAGCTGAGGTCCTCATCAATATCTCCGTAGCCAAGCGCCAGGATCCAGCGACGAAGATCACCTGGCATGGCGACCCCGATTTTTCGTTCGACGGCTTCGAGCTCATCGAGAGAAGTTGCTCTGTAGGGTGTGAACATGGGCTTCTGCCGAAAGAATTTCTTTCGACTGGCTGAATGCACCGTCTTCGTGAGCGTGTCCAAGTCCATCTTCAGTTCTCGCATACGCATTCATTCCGAGCGGCAGAAGCCCCTCCGTACACCGCGGCACCGGGTGTGTAGGGCATGCGGTTTGGCAGCCTCCGCCAAGCGGGCCACGTCTTGTAGGAACCGCCGACATTCGCAGCCGTTGCGTCCATCAGGTCATGGAGGTCTGGTCTCGTGCCTGTGGTTGGAATGTAGTCGCCATTGGCCCTGTTGCCCGCCCTGCTCCACCAGCTTCCTCGCCTCCAACTTGCCGGCGTTGCCGAATGCGAGAAATTACTCCAGTTCATCGGACTGGCCTGCCTCGCGAATGACCTCGTCCCTGCGACGTAACCTGTCGACATCGCGGCGACGAAGCCCGCCACCTCGCCAGCCGTGTACCACTTCGAGCATCGATTGACGTCCTCGATGCCAAGGAGGTTTCGAGCCTGCATCGTCACTCCGAACGTCACGACGTCACCGAAGCCGCCACCAAAGTCGACCAACCCCTGCGAGGGAGACCATCCGCCGGTGCCAGCGTAAACAGCTCCCCATACATCGTCCATCCCGAAGAGACCATAAAAGTCGACATACATCAGTGGGTTGCCGTTCACGTAGCCATACGTCGATGAGCTTCCACCTGCCAGTCCGATCGGATCGCTTTGCGTGTACCGCGCGCTCGTGGGGTCGTAGTATCGATTCCAGTTGTAGAACAGCCCACTCTCGGCATCCGCCACCTGTCCCGGGAAGCGAAGGCTGAACGCGAGTGGGCCACGTCCGCCCGGATCCACGACCGGCGCGGTCGTGCCGAACGGCTCGGCCAGCCACAGCCAGCGGATCGCGCCACTGGTGTCGAGCACCGCCCGCGGCGCGTTCAGGTGATCGGCGTGGATGTGGAACACCAGCGGCGGGCCGTTCGCATCTGCCGGGTTCGGCATGAACACCGCGATGGGCACGTCTTGCAACCACACGTACTCGCGGATCGCCTTGCCCTCGTGGTCATACTCGCCGAGCAACTGGCCCTGTTGGTCGTAGACGTAGATCACCGTGCTCTGCGGTCCCGTGCTGCTTACCTTGCGGATGCGCAGGCCCATCGCGTTGTAGGTGTAGGTCGTCGTGATGCCACCCTTGGTCAGCGTCGCGAGCCGGCCGGCCATGTCGTAGGTCGCCGTGTAGCCCGCGCTGTCGCTCGTCGTGTTGCCGGCGTCGTCGTGGACCAGGTTGCGCGCCGGGTTCGTCACGCCGCTCAGCCGGTTGCTCGTCGGCGCGGTGTCGTAGCGGCTGGGGATGCCGTCGAGGCTCACGCTCGCGCGGTTGCTGTTCGGGTCATAGGCGATCGACCAACTGGTCGTCGCGGTCACCACGCTCGTGAGCCGGTCAAGCTCGTCGTAGCCGAACTGCTGGTCGAGCGCCGGTTGCAACGTGCCGTCGAGTTGCTGATGCGTGAACGCGGCAATTCGGTCCTGCGCGTCATAGCGAACATCGCGCAGCAACTGGCCGATCGGGTAGCGCGTCATGCGCCCGCTGAGGTCGAACGTGCGCTCGTGCGGCACGGGTCCACCGCTCCTGTGCCATTGCCAGCCGTCGATGCCCATGCCGAACGGCGCCCACTTGACGGCGCTGATCAACGGTGACGGCTCGGCCGTCTCATTGGGTGCCAGCGCCATCGCTGTCACGTCTCCGCGGTGGAGCGTGATGTGCAGCTTGTGGCCTGACGGATAGACGATGCTGCGGACGCGCCCGCCGGACGCATACCCGTAGCGCACGGTGTGCGTGACGCTGGCCGCGTTGGCGCCACTGGCCGCATCGAGGACCTGCATGTCCGTCAGCAGGTCGCCGAGCGGTGCGTAGCTGTAGCGGCTGCCACCGCCCGCATGGCTCGTGCTGCTGAGCCGTCCGATCGTGTAGGTGAATCCCGGCCCCTGCTCGTCATAGCGGAACTGCGTTGGCGGCTCGCTGCGCCCACCTTGGCTGCGTGTCACGCTGGTCAGCACAGCCCCTGCGTCATAGGTGTAGCGCGTCAGCACGCCGCGGCTGTCGAGCGCGGTCTGCACCAGATCGCTCCCGGGCACGTAAGTGAACTCCGTCGTCCCGGAATCGGGGCTCACGATCTTCGCCACATGGCCCAGGCCCGTGCGCTCGTAGAGCGTCTCCAGTCCGCGCGGGTCGGTCACCTTGTTGATGTAGGGCGTCATGCCCCAGTACCCGAAGCGAATCGAGCCCTGCTTCGCATCGGTGATCGAGGTGATCCGGTAGACGCTGTCGTAGGTGATCGAGGTGCTGTCGCCGCTCGCGCCACGAAGGATCTTCGTGACGTGCCCCATCGCGTCGTACTCGTAGCGCGTCGTCGGCGACGGCGACACCGGTGGCGGTGTCTGCGCCGCCGCAACAGGCGAGAGGCAACAGAGAAAGGAACAGCCGATCACGGCCCGCAGGCCGGCGCACGCATGCTTCATGAAAGACCCTCCCTGGTCTTGTCGTTCAGATGCGGCGCAGTCTAGAAATCCAGCCCGATGCGGGTCAACCGGTCCATCTGTCCGGTTGACCACGCTCACACCTCACAACTCACAGATGCATCTTCAGCCCCACGAAGAACGTCCGCGGGCTGCCCAGGAAGTAGCGCCCCGAGGTCAGCGGGCTCGACGTCGTCAGCTCCTGCCCCAGCCCACCCAGGTAGTGCTCGTTGAACAGGTTGTCGACGTTGAAGGTCAGCTCGGCCTTCGCGATCGCGCCGAACAGGTTGCCGGGCAGCTTGTAGCCGGCCGACAGCCCGACCAGCGTGTACGCCGGCATGGTCTCGCGCGCATACGTCACGTTGCCGGCGGTGTCGCGCACGTCGAATGAGCCCGCTGCCTCGCCGACGTACTTCACGTTGACCGCCGCACGCCACAGGTCGGTGCGCCAGCTCGCCTCGGCGAACGCGCTGTGCCGCGCCACGCCCAGCACCGGGTCGCCGCCGCGGATGTTCTCGAACGGCGTGTCCTCGGTGTAGTGCGCGTCGTTGTACTCGTAGTTCGCGTACAGCTCGAGCGCGCCGAACAGCGCGCGCCCCGTCACGTCGAAGCCGCGCGAGCTGATGCCGCCCTGGTTCTGGAAGGTCGTCGTCGCGTCGCGCGAGAAGATGTCGCCGTTCGGGTTGCCGTTCTGGATCGAGATGCGGTCGCGGTAGTCGATGTCGTACAGCTGCACCGTCAGGCCCGCCGTACGGCCGATCCAGCGCACGCCCAGGTCCTTGTTGATCGAGGTCTCGGGCTTGATGCCGTTCTTCGAATCCACCGCCGCGGTGCCCTCGAACACCGAATCCGGAATCGCGCTGAAGTTCTTCGACCCGCTCGCGAACACCTCCCACTCCTTGCCGATGCGGTACAGCGCCGCCACCTTCGGCAGCAGCTTGCTGTTCACGCTCAGCTCGCGCGTGCCGTTGAACTCCACCGGCGAGCGGTAGGTTTCGGTGAAGCTCTGGTAGGTCGCGCCCAGGTCCAGTTCCATGCGGTCGTCGAGCAGGCTCATGCGGTCCTGTGCATATGCCATCGACGAGTGCGAGCGGTAGTTGCGGTCCTGCGTGATCGAGTACAGGCCGCTGTCGGCATAGTCCCCGCTGCGCGCCGGGTCGCTGGCCATGTACCAGTTGCGCGTCTTCGTGCGGTCGATGTGCTCGTACCAGGCACCGACGCGCAGCGTGTGGATGTCGGCCAGCACCGTGCTGGCCTCGGCCAGCGTGCCGGTGCGGTCGGTCTCGTAGCCGCCGCGCCGCGTGCTCGCCTCGCGCGCGCCCCAGGCGCTCTGGTCGTTCATCGCATAGGCCGCCGCGGCCGGGCAGCCGGCCGCCTTCAGCGTGGCCGCCGTGACGCCGGTCGGGAAAGCCACCGCCGGCAGCTTGATCAGCGAACCGTCCGGGTTGCGCTGATACTGGTTCGCGTAGCACTCCTGCACCGTGGCGACCGGCCCCTTGTCGGTCGCACCGACCGGGCTGTAGAGCTGGCCGTTCGCCGGCAGCTGCTTGTACGGCACGTAGAACCAGCCGTTGCCCTCCTGGTGGTGGTAGTACGGCTTCAGCGTCAGCGTGGTCAGCTCGTTCAGCTTCAGCGTGCCGTCGACGTGCGCGAACAGCTCCTTGCTGTCGATGCCGCGCGTGCGGCGGTAGTTCTGGTCCTTCGCCGGGTCGCCGGTCCACTGGTCGGTCAGCCCGTCGGATTCCGGGTTCGTCTCGAAGTTGGACTTGTAGCCGGTGCTGCGCGCGCTCAGCGCGACCGCGTCGTAGTCGTTGCTCGACATGTCGTTGTAGCTGACGGTCGCGCGCAGGCTCGATCCGCCGTCGAACTGCTGCAGCACGCGCAGGTCGAAGTGATCGCGGCTGCTGCGGCCCGACTGGTCGCCGGGCCAGGTGTGGATGTAGTCGTGCGCGGCATCCACGTAGGCCGTCAGCCCCTGCGCGATCTCGCCGGTGTCGAAGCGCACGAAGCCGCGCCGGTAGCCGTAGTTGCCGGCCGACAGCTCGATGTCGACACCGCGCAGGCGCGCCGGGTCGCGGGTCTGGAAGTCGATGAAGCCGCCCAGCGCCTGGTTCGACGGCGTGCCGATCTCGCCGGCCGTCTGCGACACGTTGACGCGCGACAGGTTCGACGGGTCCAGCAGCCGGATCGGCATCGAACCGCCGTTCGACAGCGTCGAGCCGTTCGGGATGCCGTCGATCGACAGCCCGATCTGCTCCTTCGTCATGCCGCGCATCGACAGCCGCGTCGAGAAGCTGCCGCCCACCGCATCGCCCGAGCCCACCTGCAGACCGGGCACGCGCGACAGCAGCTTCAGCGGGTCCAGCCCGTGCGGCTGCTCCTGGATCGCGCGCTGGTCGATCACGGTGTTGGCCCGCGCCTCGCCCTTGCCGAGGGAGGCGCCGATGATCATCTGCGTCGGCAGCTGCTGCGGCTCGGCGGCCGGCTTCTGCGCCGCCTCGGTCTTCTCAGTCTCCGGCGCCGCCGGTTCGGCCGCCGTCTGCGCCATCGCCGGGCACGCGGCCGCCAGCACCGCCGCTGCGATCATCGAGAGTCGAACGCTCGGAAAACTTGCCATGGAATACCTCTTCTGAACGGTTGATACAGATTTCGTCAGTCAGGCGGTCATTGTGTTAGTGGTACGTACCACTAGTCAATCCGGCGCCAGAACGGTCGGCATCTTGTCAGGCATGTGTGACAGTTTGGGGACTGCTTTCAACCAGAGAACTTGACTCGTGGTACGTACCACGACTAGGATTCCTGAAAAATTCAGAGAGGAAACCCACGATGCCCGCCACGAAGCCCCCTGCCCCGCCGGCCGACAGCGCCGCCGCACCGCGTTACCGCTGGCTGGCCGACGAGCTGCTGCAGACCATCGAGCGCGGCAGCTTCGCCGACAACCAGGCGCTGCCGTCCGAGCGCGAGCTGGCCGAGACCTACGAAGTGAGTCGCGACACCGTCCGCAAGGCGGTGCGCTACCTGGAGGAGCGCGGCGTGCTGTACAGCGACCACGGCCGCGGCACCTTCGTCGAGCCGTCGATCGTGCGCAACATGTCGCGCTTCCTCGACAGCTTCTCGGTCGACACCGCGGCGCGCGGCGGGCTGCCGGGCCAGAAGGTGCTGGCGATCGAGCCGGCCGCGGCGTCGATGGCGGTCGCCGGGCTGCTGGGCCTGCGCCCGGGCGAAGCCCTGCTGCGCATCAAGCGCACGCGGCTGATCAACGGCCAGCCGGTCGGCCTGCAGGATGCCTTGCTGCCAGCCAGCATTGGCCAGGGCATCGACCGCGCGGCGCTGGAGGCCGCCGGCTCGCTGTACCGGCTGCTGCAAGAGAAAGGCATCGTGCCGGCCGAGGCGATCGAGAACCTGACCGCCGCCGCCGCCGACAGCGAAGACGCCGAGCTGCTCGGCGTGCCGCGCGGCACGCCACTGCTGGTGTGCGAGCGCGTCACGCTGTCCGAGCGCCGCGAGCCGATCGAGTACTGCCTGATGAAGTACGTGCCGAGCTACCGCTACAGCACGCGCATCAACCGGCACAGCAACGCGCTCTGAGCCGCAGCATGCCCGCCTTGCCGATGCCCGCCGCCCGGTGGCGCCGCGTGCTCGCCGGCCTGGCCGTCGCCGCGGCGCTGCTGCTGCTCGCGCAGTGGCGGCCCGGCGTCGCACGGCCGGCGGCGGGCACCGCAGCGCCCACCCGCGTCGCGCTGTTTGTCAACGGCACCCTCGGCGACCAGAGCTTCTACGACGCCGCCGCGCGCGGGCTGCGCCAGGCGCACGACACACTCGGCATCGACACCCGCGCGGTCGAGGGCGGCGGCGACCCGACGCGCTGGGAATCGGCCTTCGTCGACCTGGTCGATGGCGGCGACTTCGACGTCATCGTCACGGGCACCTTCACGATGACGCCGCTGGTGCAGAAGCTCGCGCCGCTCTACCCGAAGCTGCGCTTCATCGTGTTCGATGCGGCGGTCGACCGCGCGCAGTGCCGCTGCGACAACGTCTACTCGGTGCTGTTCCGGCAGAACGAGGGCGCCTACCTCGCCGGGTACCTCGCCACGCGGCTCGGCGCCACGGCCGGCGGCGCGGCACCCACCGTCGGCGTGGTCGGCGGCATGCAGATCCCGGTGATCGACGACTTCATCGTCGGCTTCACCGCCGGCGCGCAGGCGGCCGATCCGCGCACCCGCGTGCTGCGCCAGTACGTCAATTCGTTCACCGACCCGGCCACCGGCAAGGAGATCGCGAAGGCCTTGTATGCCCAGGGCGCCGGCACGGTGTTCCAGGCCGCCGGTGGTTCGGGCCAGGGCGTGATCGAGGCTGCCGCCGAGGCCGGCCGCTGGGCGATCGGCGTCGATGCCGATCAGTACCTGATGTACAGCCACTCGAACCCGCAGCGCGCCGCGGCGATCGCGACCTCGGTGCTGAAGCAGGTCGACGTCGCGATCCTGCGCGCGCTGACGCTCGACCGCCGCCACGCGCTGCCCTACGGCCACACCGAATCGCTCGGGCTCGCGAGCCGCGGCATCGGCCTCGCGCGCAGCGCGCCGGTGCTGGCGCAGGCCTCGCCGGCGCTGCTGGCCGAGCTCGATCGCGTCGAGCAGTCCATCGTCAGCGGGCAGGTTCGCGTGCCGTCGGCCTTCAATTCGCCCGCGAGCGCGCCATGAACGACGCCGTGCCGATGCTGCAGCTCGACGGCCTCGTCAAGCGCTACCCGAACGGCGTGCTCGCGGCCGACGGCGTCTCGTTCGAGGTGCAGCGCGGCGAGGTGCATGCACTGGTCGGCGAAAACGGCGCCGGCAAGTCGACCGTGATCAAGATGCTGTACGGGCTGGAGTCGCCCGACCAGGGCGTGCTGACGGTCGACGGCACCGAACGCCGCTTCGCCTCGCCGCGCGCTGCGATCGCCTGCGGCATCGGCCTGGTGCCGCAGCACCTGCAGCTGTTCGGCTCGCTGACGGTGGCCGAGAACGTCGTGCTCGGCGCCGAACCGCTGCGCCACGGCCTGCTCGACCGGCAGGCCGCCCGCCGCCGCGTGCAGGCGCTGGCCGCGCAGCATGGGCTGGAAGTCGACCCGCAGGCGCGCGTCGCCGGGCTGTCGGCCGGCGCGCAGCAGCGCGTCGAGATCCTGCGCGCGCTGCACCGCGGCGCGCGGCTGCTGCTGCTCGACGAGCCGACCGCGCTGCTGTCGCCGCAGGAGTGCGATGCGCTGTTCGCGTCGCTGCAGCAACTGGTACGTGCCGGCCTGTCCATCGTGCTGGTGACGCACAAGCTGGCCGAGGTGCAGCGCGTCGCGCAGCGCTTCACGGTGCTGCGCGCCGGCCGCGTCAGCGGGCGCGGCGAGTCGACCGGCACCGACGCGTCCGCGCTCGCGTCGATGATCGTCGGCGAGCCGCTGCCGGCGCTGCCGGTCGCGCGCGTCGATGCTCGCGGCCACGAGCCGCTGCTGCGCGTGCGCGGCCTGGCCCACGTGCCGCCGCACGGCCGGCCCGAGCTGCTGGACGCGAGCTTCGACGTCGCGCGCGGCGAGATCCTCGGCATCGCCGGCGTCGAAGGCAACGGCCAGAAGGCACTCGCCGAGGTGCTGAGCGGCCTGCTGCCGGCGAGCGCCGGGCGGGCCGACATCGACGGTCATCCGCTGATGCCAGGCGTGCGCCGCGCGCAGGCGATGGGCATCGGCTGCATCCCCGAGGACCGGCTGCACGGCGGCGTCGCGCCCACGCTGGACATCGCCGACAACAGCAGCTCGATCGACTACCACCGCCCGCCCGCGTCGCGCCGCGGCGTGCTTGACCTGGCCTTCATCCGCGCCCGCGCGCGCCGGCTGATCGACGCGTTCGGCGTGCGCGCACGCGATGAGCTGCAGCCGATCGGCATGCTGTCGGGCGGCAACATGCAGAAGGTCGTCGTCGGCCGCGAGCTCGACGCGCAACCGCGCCTGCTGCTCGCCTGCCAGCCGACGCGCGGCGTCGACATCGGCGCGGCCGACACGCTGCGCCGCGCGCTCGTTGGCCTGCGCGACGGCGGCGCGGCGGTGCTGCTGATCTCGGCCGATCTCGACGAGCTGCTCGCGCTGTCGGACCGCATCGCGGTGCTGTACGAGGGCCGCGTCGTCGCGCACTTCGCGGCCAACCAGGTGTCGGCGCGCGAGATCGGCCGCTACATGACCGGGCTGGCCGCCGACCGCCGCGGCAGCGCGGCGCTCGATGCGCCGTTCACCGATCCGAACGAGAGCCGCGCATGACGACACCTTCCGACGGCCTGCAGCGGCCGCCCGCCTGGCTCGCGATCGTGCTGGCGCTCGCGGTCGGCTTCGCGCTGACCTGCCTCGTCAGCCGCACGCCGGGCATCGCGTTCCATGCGCTGCTGACCGGCCCGATGCCGCAGCTGCGCTGGTCCGACGAGACCGGCTGGCAGCTGATGCGGCTGACGCGCGTCGGCGCCGTGATCGAGGACACGGTCACGCTGAGCCTGCTCGGCCTCGCGGTGCTGTTCGGTTTTCGCGCGCGCCAGTTCTCGATCGGCGCCGATGGCCAGTTCTTCCTCGGCGCGCTGGCGGCCACCTGGGTCGGGGTGCAGCTCGGCGGCTTTCCGCTGCTGGGCCTTCCGGTCGCGCTGATCGCCGCGCTGTCGGCCGGTTTCCTGTGGGGCGGCATCGCCGGCGTGCTGAAGGCGCGCTTCGGCGCGAGCGAGATCGTCACCACGCTGATGCTGAACCTGATCGCGGTGCAGCTGTTCCGCGCGGTCGTCACGCACGCCTTCCACGATGGCGGCATCGCCTACATCGCGACGCCGGCGGTGCCGACGCCCGCGCTGCTCGCGCCGCTGCTGCCGCGCACGCACGTGACGCTGCTGATCCTGCTGGTGCCGCTGGCCACCGCGCTGGCCGCCTGGCTGCTCGCCCGCACGACGCTCGGCTACGAGCTGCGCGTGGTCGGCGATGCACCGGCCTTCGCGGCGCAGACCGGCGTGCCGGTGGCGCGCACGGTCGCGCTGTCGATGGCGATCGGCGGCGCATTCGCCGGACTCGCCGGCTTCCACCTGTCGCACGGGCTGCTGAAGCGGCTGCCGGTCGACCTGAACCCCGGCCTCGGCTTCGAAGGCCTGGTGGTCGCGCTGCTGGCGCGCAACGAGCCGCGCGCGGTGCCGCTCGCGGCGCTGCTGTACGCCTACCTGAAGACCGGCGCGCAGGCGATGGAGCTGGCAAGCGATGTCTCGCGCGAGATGGTGCTGGTGATCCAGGCCTGCGTCGTGCTGCTGGTGGTGTCGCAGCGGCTGCTGCCTGCGTCGTGGCTGAAGTGGAAAGCAGCGCGATGAGCCTCGAGTCGACCTCCTTCGCGCTGGTCGCCGCCACGCTGGGTGCCGCGCTGCTGCGCGCCGCCGCGCCGATCATCCTCGCCGCACTTGGTGGCCTGGTCGCCGAGCTGGCCGGCGTCGTCAACGTCGCGCTCGAAGGGCTGATGCTGCTGGCCGCGTTCTTCGGCGTGATCGGCTCGACGTATGCGCTGCAGTGGCTGCCCGGCGCCGCGCCCTGGGTCGCGCCGCTCATCGGCCTGCTCGCAGGCCTCGCGGCGGCGGTGCTGGGCGCGCTGCTGCTCGCGGTGTTCCACCTCGAGTTCGGCGCCGACCTGATCGTCGCCGGCATCGGCATCAACCTGCTGGCCGCCGGCCTGACGGTGTTCCTGATGGTCACGCTGACAGGCGACAAGGGCTCCACCGCCACGCTCGCGAGTTCGGTGCAGCCGGTGCTGCACCTGCCGGGATTGCAGGGCTGGCCCGCGCTCGACACGCTGCTCAACGGCGACGGCCGCGGCGGCCACCCGCTGATGGTGTGGGTCGCGTTCGGTGCCGCCGCGCTGCTGTCGTTCGCGCTGTACCGCACGCGGCTCGGGCTGCGGCTGCGCGCGGTCGGCGAGAACCCGGTGGCCGCGCGTGCCGGCGGCGTGCCCGCGAAACGGCTGCAGTACCTCGCGCTCGCCGCCAGCGGCGTGCTCGCCGGCCTCGGCGGGCTGTACCTGTCGATGGGCTACCTGACGCTGTTCCAGGCCGAGATGTCGGCCGGGCGCGGCTTCCTCGCGCTGGCCGCCGTCTTCATGGGCGGGCGCCGCCCGCTCGGCACCGTGCTGGCCGCGCTGCTGTTCGGCGCGTCGTCGGTGCTCGCGACGCAGCTCTCGCTGTTCGACATTCCGAGCCAGGTGGTCTACATGGTGCCGCCGCTCGTCACGATCGTCGCGCTGGTGGTGTTCAGCCAGCGGCGCACTGCCGCGCAACGCCGCCTCGCCGCGGCGTCGCTTCATCAATGGCGCGCCACCCCGCCGGCCGCGCCGCAGGGAGTAACCACCACATGACCCACGCGCTGCACGAGCGCATCCTGGGCTCGCTGTGCCTCGCAGGCATGGGCGACGCCCTCGGAGCCCAGACCGAACAATGGACCATCGCCGAGATCGCCACCGCGCACGACGGCCTGGTGCGGCATTTCGGCGATCCGCCGCCCGACACCTTCGCCGGCGCCAACGGCGGCCGGCGCGCCGAGGTCACCGACGACGCCAGCCAGATGTATTACCTCGCGCGTGCACTGCTGCGCGCCGAAGGCCGGCTCGACCACGACGGCTGGGTCGCCTGCCTGCTCGACTGGGCCGCCACCAGCCCGAAGGCCGGCTTCATGGGACCGAGCACCGCGAACATCGTGAAGGCGCTGCAGAACGGTGACGACGTCTCGCGCGTCGGCGTGATCGGCAGCTCGTCGCGCAAGATGAGCACGGTCGGCAACACCAACGGCGCGGCGATGCGCGTCGCGCCCTGCGGGCTGGTGCACCCGGGCGACCTGCGCGCCGCCTGCGAGCTGGCCTTCGTGACCTGCCTGCCGTCGCACGACACCGATGTCGCGGTCTCGTCGGCCTGCGCCATCGCCGCGGGCGTCGCGCAGGCGCTGCTGCCGTGCTCGCTCGACGCGGTGCTGCAGGCCTGCATCGACGGCGCGCGCATCGGCGAGGAGATCGCCGCGCAGCGCGCACGCCGGGTGCCCGGCCCGCGCTTCGCGACGCGCTTGATGATGGCGCTGAACATCGCCGACCAGGCGCGCGCGGCCGGCGACGACCGCGCGTTCATGGTCGAGACCGAGCAGCAGGTCGGCAACTCGGTGCTGGCCGCCGAATCGGTGGCGGCCGCGATCGGCGTGCTGGCCTATGCCAACGCCGACCCGCTGCGCACCATCTCGCTGTGCGCGTCGATCGGCAACGACACCGATTCGATCGCGACGATGGCCGGCGCGATCGCCGGCGCGATGCACGGCCGCGACGCGCTGGTGCAGCCGCTGTACGGCGAGTTCCGCGCCGCCAATGACGGCGACTACGAGCTCGATGCGCTGGCCGCCGGCCTAGCGCGCATCGCCGGCGGGCCGGTGGGCCCATGAAGAAAGCGCCCGCCTCGCGCGGCATCGACCTGCTCGCCGTCGGCAACCCGTGCGTCGACCTGGTGATCGGCGCGCGCCGCCTGCCGCGCTGGGACGACAAGGCGCTCGGGCGGGCGCTCGGCGTCTACGCCGGCGGCACCGAATCGAACGTGGCCTGCGCCGCGAGCCGGCTCGGCTGGCGCAGCGCGGTGTTCGGCGAGGTCGGCGACGATCCGCATGCGCAACTGCTGATCGACGATTTCCAGCTGCACGGCGTGTCGACCGCGCACCTCGCGCAGCGCCGCGACACCGCGTCGGCGATGACGACGGTGTTCGTCAGCGGTGGCGGCGAGCGGGCGATCGTCTACGTGCCGATGAAGCGGCGCCGGGAGGCCTCGCCCGAGCAGCGCCCCGGCTTCATCGACGCGCTGGCCGACAGCCGCTGCGTCTACACGATGCCGTACGACGCCGAGGCCTTCGCGCGGCTCAGCACGGCGGCGCGCGCGGTCGGCACGCGGGTGGCGATCGACGTCGAGCGCGAGGTGGCCGGCGACCCGGTGACGCTGGCCGCGCTGCTGGCCGGCAGCGACGTGGCGTTCTTCAACGAATCGGGGTTCCTGTCGGCGAGCGGGCGCATCCCGTCGCGCGAGGCGCTGGGCGACATGCTGGCGGCCGGCGGGCCGCGCGTGATCGTCGTGAGCCTGGGCGCGCGCGGCGCGATCGCGGCGAGCGCCGACGACTGGGCGGTGCAGCCGGCCTGGCCGGTGCGCGTGATCGACACCACCGGCGCCGGCGACAGTTTCAATGCGGCCTTCCTGGTCGCGCGGCGGCGCTGGCGCAGCCTGGCCACCTGCCTCGCCTTCGCGTGCGCGGCGGCCAGCCGCACGGTGCAGGCCGTCGGTGCCCGCTCGGGGTTGGCGACACCGCAGAACATGGCGACGATGCTCGGCGCGGCGGCTGCGGCGCCGGCCGACGTGACCGACGAGGACTGCCCGTGTTGAGTCCGACGAACATGGACCCGACGAAGATCCTGCTCGATTGCGACCCCGGCATCGACGACGCACTCGCGCTGCTGATGGCCGCGGCCTCGCCGCAGCTGGACCTGCTGGGCGTCAGCTGCGTCGCCGGCAACCGGCCGGTGCACACGACCACGGCAAATGCCTGCGCGCTGCTGGAACTGGCCGGGCGCGGCGACGTGCCGGTGCATGCCGGCTGCGCGCGGCCGCTCGCGCTGCCCGAGGCACGGACCAACCTCGTCCATGGCGAGGACGGTCTCGGCGGCATCGCGTTCGCCGCCGGCCCCGCGCCACGCCAGGAGCACGCGGTCGATTTCCTCGCGAGGACGCTGCGCGACGAGCCCATCGGCACGCTGACGCTGATCGCGATCGGCCCGCTGACCAACCTCGCGATGGTCGAGATCCGCGAGCCCGGGTTGCTGCGGCGCGCGAAGGCGCTGCTGGTGATGGGCGGCGCGGCGTTCTGCCCCGGCAACGTGACGCCGGCGGCCGAGTTCAACTTCCATGCCGATGCGACGGCCGCGAGCGTGGTGCTGAACGCCGGCGCCGCGCTGACGCTGTTCGGGCTCGACGTCACGTCGCAGGCCGCGATGAGCGCCGACTGGATCGCGTCGCTCGGCCGCCTGCGCACGCGCGCCGGCCGCGCGGCGCACGCGATGCTCGCGGCCTACGCCTTCGAGGACCCGCTGCTGCACGACGCCTGCCCGGTGGCGTTCGCGCTCGCGCCGCAGCTGTTCGACTGCCGGCAGTTACACGCCGATGTCGAGCGCGCGCCCGGCCCCGACGAAGGCCGGCTGCGGCCCGACGCCGATGGTCACGGCCCCCGCTTCGAGCTTGCGACCGCGGTCGATCGCGAAGGCCTGCTCGAGCGGGTGCACGCGGAGATCGCGCGGCTCGCCTGATTCGTCAGGCATCGGCCCGGCCCTGCGCCTCGTCCCGGCGCGCGACCAGCGCCTGCTGCAGCACGATGTAGTTGGTGGCGGCGAAGCTGCCCAGCTTGTCGTACAGCGCGCGGCCCGAGCTCGCGGCCCGGTTGCCCGGCACGTAGCTGGGCTTGTCCTCGCCCTCGCCGGCCGGCAGCTCGGCGTAGTCGGCCTTGTCCAGGGGCCCGGCGCGCAGGTAGGCCTGCATGAAATTCTCGGCCGTGCGGCCTTCGCTGCGCCCGGAGATGCGGTGCGTCGGCACGAACTTGCCGTTCTGGTTGCGCATCGCGTAGTAGCCGTCCTTGCCGACGCCGATCACCACCGCTGGGTCCGGCTTCTTCTCCAACGGGTGCTTCAGCAAGTCGACCTTGTCATAGGTCTCGTTGATGTTCAGCCCGTCCGCCGGCACGCCCGAATCCTCGCCCACCGGCACCAGCTGGATCGGCGTGCGCAGCATGCTGGCCGTGGCCCAGGCCAGCATCTCGGTCTGCAGCGGCGTCTGCGGCGTGTCGTAGAGCTTGGCGCCCAGGTTCTCCTTCACGACCTCGCCCGCGTCCTGCCTGGTCTTCGCGGTGGCCGCGGCTTCGGCCTGTGCGCGCGGGTTGATGTACTCCCGCACGCCCGCGCCGTTCAGGCGGGTGTCGTAGAAGCCGCCCTTCTTGCGGAAATGCTCGTGGTGCAGGTTCTTCGTCGCCTCGTCGAGATGGTTGACGATCGGGTCGCTGTCGGCACCGCGCAGGATGGCCGCGTGGATCGCGTCCTTGGTGCTGCGCTTGGCGCTGTCGCCGGTGTACGGATGGCGCCACAGCGCCTGCAGGTCCGGCGTGCTGTCGAACTCCAGCGGCTTGCCGAGGAAGTAGTTCCGCGTCGCGTCGACGAACTTGAAGCCCCCGCGCGCCGGCGGATGCGCCGGATCGAAGGCCGCGAACTTGCCGGTCGCCGGGTCGTACAGCTTGTCGGCGCTGCCCGGTGTTTCGGTGAAGCGCATGAACTGCCCGGTCTCGGGGTGGATCATCAGCGTGCCGTCCTTCGGCGCCATGCCGGTGCCGTCGCGCAGGTACGGCAGGTGCTCGTCGAAGGCCTTCTCCAGCAGGTAGGTGTCCTGCTGCTCCATGTAGACCACCTGGCCGATGTCCTGCGGCGTCGCCTCGCCGCCGGCGCGCGGCGGCTTGCCGGCATTCGAATCCACGTGCTTGACGGTGAACACGCCGCCCGGCATCAGGATCACCTCGGCCTGCGCGAGGTCGCTCATCGTCGCGACGTTGACGCCGGTCTCCTCGACCAGGTCGAGCCGCTGGCTGCGGTCGCGCGGCGCGGCGCCGAAGCCGGAGATCGGCAGGTTGAATTGCGCGGCCACCTTGTCCGAGCCCGAGGCCGAGAAGATCTCGGTCAGCACGCCCTTGCTGCCGCCCGCGTGGAGCTCGCCGCTCGGCTCGGCCCCACCGGTCCCCGGCTTGTAGACGGCCTCGGTGACCACCGCGCGCAGCAGCTCGGCCGGGAACTTCTCGGCACGCGCGCAGCCGATGTTGGCGTACAGCGCCTCGATCGGATCGACCCGCTCGCGCTTCTCGCCCTTCACGTTGCCGGGCTTGTTCAGCACGTTGTACGGCACCTGCACGCCCGGCACGATGTTCAGGTACTGCGGCTCGCCGGTGACCGGCCAGCGCAGCGGGTAGTGGAAGAACTGCGACTCCACCGTGTAGTCGCGCACCGACTGGTCGATGCGCTTGCGCATCTCGGCGTCCAACACCGCCGGCTCGGTGATCACCGGGATGCGGCTCGCCGGCGCGCGGCCCTTCACGACGTCCTTCATGCCGGCGGCCTTGGTCATCGGCACGTGCTGCGGCATCGAATCGGCCTGCAGCCGGTTGGCGAAGGTGCCGACCCCCTTCGGCACCACGTCGAGCGGCACGCCCGGCTTGTGGACCGTGCCGTCGCGCAACGCGGCCGGCACGCCCAGCGTCGAAGTCTTGCCGGCCGCCAGTCGCGTGCGCTGCGCATAGTCGACGCTGGTGGGCTGCGGCAGCATCGCGCGCAGCGGCCCGCCCTGCTTGCCGGACAGGTCGAGCGAGCCGTCCGCTTCCGCCAGCGCGTTGTGGCGCCCTTGCAGCTGGGTGCTTTGCGCCTGCACGAACCGGCGCTGGGCCGGGCTGGCCTCGTCGAGGCTGTTGGTGGTCGGCGGCTTCGCGCCGGCCGACAGCACGGCGGTGCCGGCCGCGTGGGTCTGTGCGCCGAGGATGCGGGCGCCCTGCGCATCGCGGGTCGCCTGCAGGTGCTGCTCGCGCTCGTCGCGGCGCGCCACCGTGCCGTCGTCGGACAGGTCCTGCATCTGGATCGCACGGGCGACGCGGTTCGCGGGGATGCCGGCCTCCAGCGCGGCCGGGGTGTCGGGCGTGCCGGAGAACCAGGCGTGCAGCGGCTCGATCATCGAGCCGACGAGCGCGATGGTCGCGTCCAGGCTGCCGGCCATCAGGTCGACGCGGTTCAGCATCTGCTTCAGGTGCTCGCGCTTCTGGTCGGTGTTGCTGAAGAACTCGGTGTCGGCCTTGTCGCGCCCGCCCAGCAGCACCTGCTCGAGGTTGGCCCGCACGGTCGCGACGATGCCCTTGTCTTTCACCATCGCCTGCAGCGGCCCGGTGTCGCCGTCCATCAGCGCCGTCAGCGCGGTCTTCAACTGCGAGCCGAAGCGCTCGATCATGCGTTCGCGCGCGATCTGGTGGTCGAACGGGTTGGCGTTCTCGCCGAGGATGCCCTGCGAGTTCAGCAGCTGGGCGAAGACCGGCGCCAGCACCTGGTCGTACAGCCGCAGGTTGACGCGCGTGCGCGCCGCTTCGTTGAAATTGGTCAGCCGCCCGGCCTCGCCCGGCGGCTCGCTCATCACCATGCCGGTCACGCGCAGCATCATGTACTGCAGCGACTCCGCGCCGTCGATGATCATGTGCGCGTAGGGCCGCGCCTCAGGGCCGCCGATGTTGTCGCGCACCGTCTCCAGCACCGCCTTCAGCCCGGACGAGATCGCGAGCGTCGCGTGGTCCCAGCCGGTGCCCTCGCGCAATCCGAGCAGCTTCTGCACGCCGAGGTTGATCTCCAGCCGCGCCATTTCCTCGAGCGCCGTGCCGACCAGCGTGAGCGCGTTGCGCGCGACGTCGCTGCTCGGGTGCTGCCAGCCCTCGGGGATGGCCGGCAGGATCGCCTCCTTCAGCGCGGTGGCCAGCTCCTGCGCCAGCACGATCAGCGCGGTCGACCCGGCCAGCGTGCCGATCGAGGCCTTGCCGCTGCCGACGCCGGAGAAGCGCGTCGCGCCGTCGATGTGCACGCCGTCCTTGCCGCGCATCGCCTCGTCGGCCATCGCCGACAGCGCGGTGGTACCGAACTTCGCGAGCGCCAGCATCAGCACGTTGACCAGCCGCGCGCGGGCGCCGCCGCCCGGGCCCGCCAGGTTGGGCTTGTACAAGGCCAGTCGGCCGAAGGCCTGCGCCACGCCGTAGGCATCGTTCGTCTGGTTCACCAACGGACCGGCCTTCAGCGGCTCGCCGGTCGACAGCACCAGCTGCGGATCGGGCAGGCCGTCCGGCGTGCCGTGCCGGCCGGTGTAGTGCCCCTGGTACGAGTAGACGTTGACGTCGGCCTGCACGCGCCGCAGGTCGGTCGGTCCGTCTTCTGCGTCCTTCCGGTTGCCGATCGAGTCGAGGTCCATGCCGACGCCGAGCGCGCCCTTGTGGTCGCCGCCGCCCGGCCCGGCGGTGGTCTTCGCGAGCGACAGGCTCATACCCTTGTCGGTCAGCATCAGGTCGTGCACCGCGCCGTCCTCGGTGGTGATGCGGATCTTCGCGCCGGGCCGCAGCTTGTGCATCACGGTGTCGAGCTGGTCCGCGGTGCCCTGCGCGATCGCGTTGTCGCCATGGCCGGTGGCGGACTTCAGCAGCTGGCCCGCCGCCGTGCCGGCCCGCGAGACCGCGCCGCCCCTGGCGCCCGATTGCTCGTTGGCCGGCCCGATCAGCTGCCAACGCTTGATGCCCGACAGCTCGAACATCACCGGCCCGTCGACCAGCACCGGCGCCTTGTGGCCGGCCACCGTGTCGGCCATGATCGAATCCGGCCGCTCGACGCCGCCGTTGTTGTTCTTGAAGCCCATCAGGCGGTTCTCGACGCGGTTCCAGTCGAGCTGGTACAGCCGGGTGCCGTTCTTCAGCACCGGCCCGCAGCCCGGGCACAGCGCGTTCTCCGAATTGGCCCACGACACCTTCTTCGGGAACGGCGTCGGGTTCAGCGGCTTCGGCACCAGCACGTCGTCGGATTCCTTGTCGTCGCGCCGGAAGCTCAGGTCCGACTTGGCCGACAGCGCGAGCACCTCGCTGCGCAGCGGGGTCTCGAGCAGCGGGTCTTCCCACGGCTTGGTGCCGAGCGCCGTCTGCAGTTCCTTCTTCAGGTCCTTCAGGTGCTCGGTGGTCTGCGCGTCAGTGCGGGCATTGACCTCGTCGAGAACGCGCCTGAAGTCCTCGAACGGCACCGCGAAGTCGCCGTGGCCCTTGATGAAGTAGCGGTCCTCGCCGCCGATGTTCTGCTTCACGACGGCGAAACGCTCCGCGACCATGCTCTGGCCGTCCTTCGCCGGCACGATGAGCACGCCGTCGTGGTCGTTCAGGCCGTTCAACGCGAGGCCGGCCGACGCGGACGGTGCGTAGAAGGCGCCCGGCAGGGCCTTCAGGTTCGCGAGGCTCGTGCCGTAGTTCGCCCGGGCGATCTCGAACGGCGTCGGCGGCTCGCGCTCCGCCGAGGTGGCGCGGGACGACGCGAGCGAGGCCGCCTCGGTCCGGTGGGTGCGCCGCGTGCGATCGGCCTTCGAGACACGGCGCGTGTCGACCTTTCCTTCGAGCGGCGAGGTCGGCTTCGAGATGCCGTCATGGCCATCGTGGCTGCCGAGGGAGGGCTGCTTCGCGTGCGTCAGCGCAGGCGGCGACAGCGGGTCGGCAGGACGCTTGGACAGCTTGTCGGGGAGGGACGGGAAGGACATGGCGCGGTACTCCTTGCGTGGCCAATGCGGTCGTTGGACTGGAATGCCATCAGCGTAGGAATCCGGCGTACGGCAAAACGAAACCCGAGCGCTGTCATCGTCCAGCCACGCGAAGTTGCACACCCGCGGTGCTTGCAGGTTTCACGGAACTGTCATGCGGATTCGGGCTTCCATTTGCGCTAGCATCTGGTACGTACCAGTTTGGTGAATGGGTGTGGGGTGGGAGGAACGATGCACGGATTTCGGCGCGGCAGAGGGACCGTGGGCACCGGCGTGGTGTGCGTTGTCGCGGCCTGGCTGTTGGCGGGTTGCGCCGCGCCGGCGTTGCCGTCTGCGTCATCCGCATCGGCCGCCTCGCCGATCGCCGGCCTGCGGCTGCTCGGCAGTGCGACGCTGGCGCGCACGCCCGATGGGGTGCTGCAGCACTTCGGCGGCATCTCCGGCATGGACCGCGATCCGGCCAGCGGCGACTGGCTGATGCTCAGCGACGACAAGTCCGAGCTCGCGCCGGCGCGCTTCTACACGCTGCGCCTGCGCATTGGCGCGCAGGGCATCGGTGCGATCGAGCCGCTGGCGGTGACGCTGCTGCGCCAGCCCGACGGCACGGCCTACCCCGGGCTCGCGCAGGCGCGTGCACAGCCCGGCGCGGTGGTGCCGGACCCGGAGGCGCTGCGCATCGACCCGCTCGACGGCAGCCTGCTGTACACCAGCGAGGGCGACCGCGGCCTCGGGCTCGACCCGTTCGTGCGCCGCATGGACCGCGACGGTCGCTTCGTGCGTGAGCTGGCGCTGCCGGCGCGGCTGCACCTGCAGCGCGATCCGCCGCGCGGGCCGCGCCACAACCTGAGCCTGGAGGGCCTCGCGTTCACGCCCGATGCGCAGGCGCTGTGGGTCGCGATGGAAGCGCCGCTGATCGAGGACGGCCCGCTGCCCGACGCGCAGCACGGCGCGCTGGCGCGCTTCAGCCTGCTCGGCCGCGACGACGCGCTGCTGACGCAGGTGGCCTACCCGGTCGACGCGATCCCGCGCACGCCCACCGGCGGTGGACGCCGCGCCGACAACGGCGTCAGCGAGATATTGGCAATCGACCGCGACCGGCTGCTGGTGGTCGAGCGCTGCGGCTACGAGGTCGACACGATGGTGTTCCGCTTCGCGATCCGGCTGTACGAGGCGGAGGTCGGCGGCGCGCAGGACGTGTCCGCCATCGATTCGCTGCAGCAGCCCGGCGTGCGCCCGTTGCGCAAGCGGTTGCTGCTCGACCTGTCGACGTTGTCGGCGCAGATCGGGCCCATCGACAACATCGAAGCCGCCGCCTGGGGCCCGCGCCTGCCGAACGGCCACGCGACGCTGCTGCTGGCCTCGGATGACAACTTCTCGCCGAGCCAGCGCAACCAGTTCATCGCGCTCGAGGTGATCCCATCGGACACGGCAGCGCCAACCAGCTCAACTTTCAGCGTTTACCCGTGACGCGTTGAACCCCGGGAAGCAACTCTTTGCGCGCTTCGGCAGTGAACCGGACTCCCGTCACGGTGCGATGCGTCTTGCCTCGGCAAACACGTCTTTCGCCTCGTAGGTTCGGACCTCACCTCGTTCGCAGGCCTCCACTCGGCGCTCGATCTCTTCGTCCCAAGCCGCTTCGATATGCGCAAGCGAGGAGTCCTGAAGCGAATCGAGCAGTCTCTCGGCCATGCGCACACGGTCTTCCGGAGAAAGTGCCACGCTGCGCAGATGCACGCTGAGGGCCTCAGGGAAGCGCCTGAAGGCCCTCGGCGATATCTCTGCGCTCGTGCAAGACACGCACGAGTTCAATGCAATCACCACCGTCGAAGTAGGCGAGGAGGTAAGGAAATTTCTTGAGTCGCCAGGTTCGCAGGCCGGACATCTGGAGTTCGACGGCATACCGAGGCGAACCCGTGGCCGACTGGGCAGCCACATGACGAAGCCCGATGTCGACTGCCTCCACGAAGCGATTTGCGAGATCGTCCCCGCCTTCAGTCAAGTAGTAGCCCACCGCGTCATGGAAGTCGCGCTCCGCCTGTTCACGCCACAGCAGCGTGCGAAGCGTCACCGCGACGCTGCCTTGCGAATCCGCTGGCGCTGCGCCTCGATGATGCTTTCATGGCTGCGCTCACTGATCGGCGATGCGAGGCCTTCGATCACCAACGCCTTGAGCGCCATCCGGTCTTGATCCTTGCGGATCAGGTCGCGCACGTATTCGCTGCTGGTGCCGTAGCCGCGGGCGACCACCTGTTCGTCGACATAGTCCTTCAAGGCGTCCGGAAGCGAGATGTTCATCGTGCTCATCCGCGAAATGGTAATCACGTTGGCAAAATTTGGCAAAGTCATGGTTGAGGAAATGGTTGGATCGAATCGGCGCAGTCTGAAATTCGACCCCGGCAGCGTCAACCAGTCCATATGAACGCTTGACTCGACACGCTCGCCGCGGCGAGGGACATTCCCGAGCCCGCCCCACACAGCGCTTTCGTATAGTCCCCCGATGCCCGCCCCCCACCGCATCCTGGTCCTCGACGACGAGCCCGACGTGCTCGACTGGATCGGCGCGGTGCTGTCCGATGGCGGCCTGCAGGCCACCGCGGTGCAGACCGGCGACGAGATGCAGCGCGCGCTGCGCGAGCGCCCGCATTCGCTGGTGATGCTCGACCTGAAGCTGCGCGGCGAAGATGGCCTCGCGATCGCGCGCGAACTGCGCCGCAGCTCGACCGTGCCCATCATCATGATGAGCGGCAAGGGCGACGAGGCCGACCGCGTGCTCGGCCTCGAACTCGCCGCCGACGACTTCCTCGTCAAGCCGATCTCCGGGCGCGAACTGCTGGCCCGCGTGCGCGCCAGCCTGCGCCGCTCGACCGAACTCTCCCGCCCCGCGGCCCGCCCCGACGACCCGGTGCACGAACGCTACCGCTTCGGCGACTGGGTGCTCGACCGCACCGCCCGCACGCTGGCGCGCAGCAGCGGCGAGCCCTGCGACGTGACGCGCGGCGAGTTCGCGCTGCTCGCCGCGATGGTCACGCAGGCCGGCCGCGTGTGGGCGCGCGACGAGCTGCTGTCGCAGTTCCGCGGCACCGAGACCGAGGCCTACGACCGCAGCGTCGACGTGCTGATCCTGCGCCTGCGCCGCAAGATCGAACCCAATCCGCGCCAGCCCGCCTACATCCGCACCGAGCGTGGCCAGGGCTATGTGTTCGGCGTGCCGGTGACGCGCGGCTGACACGTGGCGCAGGCCATCACGGTGGATGCGGCGGCGACGCCTGCCATGCCCGGCGGCGAGCCGCCCGCGCGCTTCGCGATCCGCACCCGGCTGCTCGCCACCTTCCTCGCGCTGCTGCTGCTGACCATCGTGCTGGCCGTCACCGGCATCGCCGGCATGCGCCACAACCAGCGCGCGCTCGACGACTTCGAGGCCGGCGTGATGCCCGAGATCGCACGCGTGCTGGAGCTGGCCGAGAAGGTGTCGCAGCTGGCCGCCGTCGCGCCGAGCATCGCCGACAGCGACATGCAATCGCCCAGCCGCAGCGACAGCCAGCTGGTGCGCGTGCTGCTCGGCGAGATCCGGCGCCTGTCGGGCGACCTGCCGACGCGGGCCGATTCGCGGCTGGAGGCGAGCGCGATGCTCGACGGCATCGACCGCGACCTGACCAGCCTGCTCGCGCTGTCGAGCGAGCGCCGCCGCCAGCAGGCGCAGCTGCGCAGCCAGCGCGACACGCTCGATGCGCTGGGCGACCAGCTGTTCCGCAACCGCGTGCGCGTGCAGCGCGAGGCGCCGAGCCTGCAGTCGATCTGGAGCACGCTGGTCGCGGCCGAGCTGGCCGACGAGTACACGACGCTGGGCCGCAGCGAGGCCGACGTCGAGGCGCTGTGGGTCTTCGCGCAGCAGGCCGGCGAGGACCGCCGGCTGCCGGCGCTCGCCGCCGCGCTGCAGGCGCTGTGCTTCGGCGACGACGGCGCGTTCCAGCTGCGCCGCCGGCAGCTGCGCACCGAGCGCCAGCTCAGCACCGTCGTGCAGCTGATGCGCAGCCACTCCACCCAGCTCGGCGCACGTGCCAGCGCCTACGTGGGCGAGCTGCGCAAGGTGTCGACCGAGCGGCGCGACACGGTGCGCGGCACGGTGAGCTCGGGCGCATCGGCGCTGGTGCTGGTGAGCGCACTCTCGGTGCTGACGGCGCTGGCCGGCGCGCTGTACGTGCAGCGCGTGCTGCGCGACCTGCAGGCGATGACGCGCACGATGACGCGGCTGGCCGGCGGCGACGTGGCGCAGCCGAGCGCGGCCATCACGCGCCCCGACGAGATCGGCGAGCTGGCGCGCGCCTTCCAGGTGTTCCGCGATCACCTGCTCGAGAAGCAGCGGCTGACGCAGGGCCTGCACGTGCAGGGCCGCCTGCTGGAGAGCGTGTTCCACAGCATGAACGACGGCCTGTCGGTGTACGACGCGACGGGCGCGCTGATCGTCTGGAACCAGAAGTTCGAGAGCCTGCTGCCGTTCGCGCCCGGCGTGCTGCGCCTCGGCGTTCCGATCGGCGAGCTGAACGCGGCGCTGCCGGCCGGCGCCACCTGGCGCGCGGTGGCGGCCGACACCGCGGCGCGCCTCGGCCGGCACCGCATCGCGGCGTCGGCCGAGCTGCACCTGCCGGCCGGCCGCGTGCTGGAGATCCTGAGCCACCCGATGCCCGACGGCGGCTGGGTCGCCGTCTGCCGCGACCTCAGCGCCCGCCGCGCGATGGAGGCGCAGTTGCGGCAGGCGCAGCGCATGGAGGTGCTGGGCCAGCTGACCGGCGGCGTCGCGCACGACTTCAACAACTTCCTGAGCGCGATCCTCGGCAACCTGGAGCTGCTGCGCAACCGGCTGGCCGGCGACGGGCCGACCGCCGCGCTGGCGGTGCGCGCGCACAAGGCGGCCGAATCGGCGGCCGGGCTGTCGCGCCGGCTGCTCGTGTTCGCGCGGCGCCAGCCGCTGGAGGTCGAGGCGGTGTGCGTGGACGACATGCTGGCCGAGATGCAGGACCTGGTCGAGTACAGCGTCGGGCCGGCGATCGAGGTGCGGATCGACGAGGGCCTTCCACGGCTGTCGGTGCAGGCCGACCGCGGCCAGTTGGAGAACGCGCTGCTGAACCTGGCGTTGAACAGCGCCGCCGCGATGCCGCACGGCGGCAGGCTGACGCTGTCGATCGCGCACGCCGCGCACAGCGCCTGCGTCGCACCGGCCGGTGAGGCGGTCGTGGTCCGCGTGCACGACACCGGCCACGGCATGCCGGCGGAGGTGCAGGCACGCGTGGCCGAACCGTTCTTCACGACGAAGGCGCCCGGCCAGGGCAGCGGGCTGGGGCTCGCGATCGTCGACGGCTTCATGCGCCAGTGCGGTGGCAGCCTCGTGCTGCACAGCGCCGAAGGCCGCGGCACCACGGCCGAGCTGTGGCTGCCGGCCTCGCGTGGCGGCGCCGCGGCTGCGGCGCCGCGCGTGGCGATCCGTGCGGGCGGCACGGCGGCCCGCGTGCTGCTGGTGGAGGACGACGACAGCGTGCGGGCCACGGCTGCCGCGCTGCTCGACGACCTGGGCGCCACCGTGACCGAAGTGGCGTCGGAGCAGGACGCGCTGGCCAGCATGGCGGCGCACGGCCCGTTCGATTTGCTGGTCTCCGACGTGATGCTCGGCGCGGGTGGCGACGGCATCGCGCTGTGGCACCGCATCGCGCGCGACTGGCCGCAGCAGCGCATCGTGCTGACCTCGGGCCTGCCGCCGGAAGTGCATGCGCAGCGCAGCGACTGGCCGGCCACGGCCGCCTTCCTGCCGAAGCCGTTCACGCGCAAGAGCCTGGAGGCCTTGCTGGCATGAATCTCCACCGCCTCGACCTGGTTTCGCTGCAGCTGTTCAGCCTGGTCGCGCGCAGCGGCAGCATCAGCCAGGGCGCGGCGCTGGCGCACCTGGCGGTGGGCGCGGCCAGCAAGCGCATCACCGACCTGGAGGGAGCCGTCGGCACGCAGCTGCTGGAGCGCCATTCGCGCGGCGTCACGCTGACGGCCGCCGGCCAGGCGCTGCAGCTGCATGCGCAGCGCATCCTGAGCGACGTCGACCGGCTGGCCGCCGACCTGTCGGACCATGCCGCGGGGCTGGTCGGCGTGGTACGGCTGTGGGCCAACACCTCGGCGATCACGCAGTTCCTGCCGCCGGACATTGCCGCCTTCATCGCGCACAACCCGGGCATCCGCATCGAGCTGGAAGAAGAGGACAGCAGCGCGGTGGTGCAGGCGGTGCTCGACGGCCGGGCCGACCTGGGCATCTTCGCCGACCGCACGCCGACGCACGGGCTGCACACGATGGGCTACCGCGAGGACCGGCTGGTGCTGGTGCTGCCGCGCGGCCATGCGCTGGCGCGCCGGCGCAGCCTGCGCTTCGAGGAGCTGCTGGACTGCGATTTCGTGAGCCTGTCCGAAGGCACCTCGCTGGCACGCCGGCTGCACACCGAGGCGCAGGCGCTGGGCCGCCAGCTGCGCTTGCGCATCCGCGTGCGCAGCTTCGACGCGATGTGCCGCATGGTGGCCGCGGGGCTCGGCGTCGGCGTGCTGCCGCGCGATGCGATCCTGCCGCATTTGCGCTCGATGGACCTGCGGCAGGTCGCGCTGGCCGACGACTGGACGCGCCGCAAGCTGCTGCTCGGCGTGCGCGATGCAGCCGCGGTGCCGCGGCACGTGCGCCTGCTGATCGACCACCTCGATCCGGGTTGACCCTCATCCGCTTTCGCGAACCGCGAAAGCTCGCTGCACACCTTCGTCATTCCGCATCGCCGGGCCGGTTTCGACAATGGCCCGATGGACACACCCTCCCCCGCCCCCGGCGCGTTGCACGGCGTGCGCGTCGTCGAGATGGGCCAGCTGATCGCCGGCCCGTTCGCCGGCAAGACGCTCGGCGAATTCGGCGCCGACGTGATCAAGGTCGAACCGCCCGGCAGCGGCGACCCGCTGCGCAGCTGGCGCCTGCTGAAGGATGGCACCTCCGTCTGGTGGCAGGTGCAGTCGCGCAACAAGCGCTCGATCGCGCTCGACCTGCGCGACGCCGAAGGGCAGGACATCGCGCGCCGGCTGATCGCGCAGGCCGACGTGCTGATCGAGAACTTCCGCCCCGGCACGCTCGAAGGCTGGGGGCTCGGCTACGAGGCCTTGTCGGCACTGAACCCCGGCCTCGTGATGCTGCGCATCTCCGGCTACGGCCAGACCGGGCCGTACCGCGACCTGCCCGGCTTCGGCGCGATCGGCGAGGCGATGGGCGGCCTGCGCCACCTGACCGGCGAGCCCGGCCGCGTGCCGGTGCGCTGCGGCATCTCGCTCGGCGACACGCTGGCCGCGCTGCACGGCTGCATCGGCGTGCTGACCGCGCTGTACCACCGCCAGGCGCATGGCGGGCGCGGCCAGGTGATCGACGTGGCCTTGAACGAGGCCGTCTTCAACGTGATGGAGAGCCTGCTGCCCGAGTACAGCGCGTTCGGCGCGGTGCGTGGGCCGGCCGGCAGCGCGCTGCCCGGCATCGCGCCGTCGAACGCCTACCGCTGCCGCGACGGCGTGGTGCTGATCGCGGGCAACGGCGACAGCATCTTCAAGCGCCTGATGCAGGCGATCGACCGCGCGGACCTGGGCAACGATGCGGCGCTGGTCGGCAATGCGGGGCGCGTGGCGCGTGCGGCCGAACTCGATGCCGCCATCGAGGCCTGGACCGCCGGGCGCGACGTGGCCGACGTGCTGGCCGTGCTCGGCGAAGCGCGCGTGCCGTGCGGCAAGGTCTACACCGCGCAGGACATCGCCGAAGACCCGCATTACCGGGCGCGCGAGATGCTCTTGTCGCAGACCACGCGGGCCGGCGACACGCTGGAGGTACCCGGCATCGTGCCGAAGCTGATGTCGACACCGGGCAGCGTTCGCACATCGGCGCCGAACCTGGGCGACGACACCGACGCGGTGCTGCATGAGCTGGGGCTGCGCGATGGCGAGATCGCCGCGCTGCGCGAGCGGGGGGTGGTGGCATGAGCAGCATCTGGCACGGCGAGGGCCGGCGCGTGCGCCTGTGCGAGGTCGGCATGCGCGACGGCCTGCAGAACGAAGCGGCCTTCGTGCCGACCGCCGACAAGATCGACCTCGTCGATGCGCTGTCGCAGGCCGGCGCCGCCAAGATCGAGGTCACCGCCTTCGTGTCGGCGCAGGCCATCCCGGCGCTGCGCGATGCCGAGGTCGTGATGCGCGAGATCCGCAGGCGGCCCGGCGTCGTCTACAGCGCGCTGGTGCCCAACGTGCGCGGCGCGCAGCGCGCGATCGACGCCCGCAGCGACGAGCTGAACCTGGTGATGTCGGCCAGCGAGAGCCACAACCTCGCGAACCTGCGGATGACGCGCGGGCAGTCGTTCGCCGCGCTGTCGCAGGTGGCGGCGCTGGCGCGCGAGGCCGGCGTGGCGGTCAACGTCTCGCTGTCGTGCTGCTTCGGCTGCCCGATGGAAGGCGAAGTGCCTGCCACTACCGTGCTCGACTGGTGCGAACGCTTCGTCGATGAACTGGGTGCGCAAGGCGTGACGCTGTGCGACACCACCGGCATGGCGTATCCGCCGCAGGTGCAGGCGCTGGTGCGCGACTTCCGCGCCCGCTGGCCGGCCACCGCGCTGACGGTGCACTTCCACGACACGCGCGGGCTGGGCCTCGCGAACCTGCTGGCCGCGATCGACGCCGGCGCCGATTGCTTCGACGCGTCGCTCGGCGGCCTGGGCGGTTGCCCGTATGCGCCGGGTGCGAGCGGCAACGTCTGCAGCGAGGACATGGTGCATGCGCTGGCGCTGATGGGCTACGACACCGGGGTCGACCTGCACGCGCTGATGAACGCCGCCGAGCGGCTGCCGGCGTTGATCGGCCACGACCTGCCGGGCCAGATCGTCAAGGCCGGGCGGCGCCTCGACCTGCACCCGCTGCCCGACGACTTCGAGGCCACGCGTGCACGCGCGCTGGGCCGCGGCTGAACCTCATCACGACATCACAACAGGAGACACCCCATGAACCGCACATTGCACGCGCTGGCCCTTTCGCTGGCCGCCGCCTCGCTTCCGGCACTGGCCGCCGATCCCTATCCCGCCAAGCCGATCACGCTGATCGTGCCGACCGCCCCCGGTGGCACCACCGACCTGGCCGCGCGCATGCTGGCCGAGCCGCTGGGCAAGGCGCTCGGCCAGACGGTCATCGTCGACAACCGCGGCGGCGCGAGTGGTGGCATCGCCGCGGTGGCCGTCAAGCGCGCCGAGCCCGACGGCTACACGCTGCTGATGCAGTACTCCGGCTACCACGTGATCACGCCGCACCTGATGAAGCAGTCGCAGTGGGAGCAGCGCGACCTGCAGCCGGTCGCCAACGTGCTGAGCGCGCCGCAGCTGGTGGTGGTGCGCGCCGGGCTGCCGGTGAAGACGCTGGCCGAGCTGGTCGCGTACGCGAAGCAGAACCCGGGCAAGCTGAGCTTCGCGTCATCGGGCAACGGCTCGCTGCAGCACGTGACCGGCGCGATGCTCGCGCAGCAGGCCGGCGTGCAGATGACCCACGTGCCGTACAAGGGGACCGGGCCGGCGCTGCAGGACCTGCTCGGCGCGCAGGTCGACCTGAGCTTCGGCACGCCGCCGCCGTTCATCCCGTTCGTGCAGTCGGGCAAGCTGCGCGCGCTGGCGGTCACCGGCCCGCATCGGCTGGCCTCGATGCCCGACGTGCCGACCGCGGCCGAAGCCGGCATGCCCGGGCTGGACGCGACCTCGTGGTTCGCGGTGTTCGCCCCGGCCCGCACGCCGGCCGCGGTGGTCGACAAGCTGACGCGCACCATCGCACAAGTGATGGCGACGCCGGCGTTCAAGCAGAAGGCAGCGGAACAGGGCGCGACGGCCGACTACCTGGCGCCGGCGGCGCTCGGCAATTTGGCCCGCAACGAGCTGGCGCGTTGGGGCGAGGTGGTGAAGAGCGCGCACATCGAAGGCGACTGAGTGCAAGCTGCGACCGGCTTGCCGGGCGAAGTCTTCTTGATGGAATGGTCAGGCGCTGCTATCTGCATGCCTCGGGCGGCCGGTTGACTTCCTTGCAGCCTTGGAAGGCCTCCAGCCGGATTGTTCCCTTGCCCATACGGTACGGATCAAAGCACGCATAGCTTTCGTTGTAGGCATCCCAAGCCTCTTCGCAAGGCGTTTTCCTTGGCTTTGGCGTTGTCGCGGCCGGCGCGGCTGCAGCTTCGGGGCTGGCCCGCACCAGATCTTCTCTGTACTTGGCAAGGCGCTCTGTCGCAGCCTTCCTGTCCGCCTCCGACACGGGGCCACTTTTCACTGAGATACCTTTGGCGGAGCTTGCCTTTCCCTCCGGGACGGCGTCGCCGTAGTGGACTTGGCCTTTTGCGTCAGCCCATTTGTAGACATCTATTGCATGGCAAGGAAACCAAATCGCAGTCAACAGCAGTAAACCGAACGGCGTTTTCATGGCGTAGATCTTCTCGATCGGCACTGAATGCACTTGCAGCGCCCAAGGTTTTAGATGAGAGGCAAACACCGGCAAGCCGGTGTTTGTCCCCTCGATTGAAGGGCCAGGCGTCACGGCTGGGCCTCCAGGTTCAGCAGGACTACGCCGAAAACCACGAGCACCAGACCTGCGAGCTTGAGAGCCGAAGTTTGCTCCCCGTAGAAAGCGATGCCGACCAACGCAATGGCTGCTGTTCCGCTCGCAGCCCACACTGCATAGGTGACTCCCATTTCCAGTTGCCGCATCGCTATGGCCATAAGCCAGATTGCGATCACATAGAAGAAACCCGCGACGGCAGCCGGAAGAAACTTCGTGAACCCACTGGAGTGTTTGAGTGCCACAGTACCTGCCACCTCCGCAACGACGCTGGCCACCAGAACCGACCAGGCCACGAGTGTTGATTTCATACGATACCCCTACTGAACGTGCGAGCCGACCACTTGTACCGAGTGGCGCTAGCAGTTGGGTAAGCGGTACCTGAAGCACAGCCCGGCTCAGCGACGGACGCGGTAGCGGATGTGTGTGGCCTCCGGCGTGTCGATCACCCGAACGATCTCCAGCTCGATGCGCGACGGCAACACCTCGAACAGCCGACGCCCACCGCCGAACAGCACCGGGATCTGGTGAACTTGCAACTCGTCCAGCACACCGGCCTCGAGCGCCCGTTGCGCCGTGTACGCGCCCAGCATGAGCACGTCGCGTTTCCCGGCGGCGGACTTCGCCTGCGCCATCGCGCTCTCGATCCCATTGGTCACGTAGGTCACCAACGGATAGTTCGCGACGGACGGACCGGGCGGCCGATGGCTGGGCACGAAGATCCGGACACCGTGATTGTCACCGCCCCAGTGATCGACCTGCTCCACGGTACGTCGACCCGCCAGTATTGCGCCGGGAGCGTTCCATTCGTCCCACAACTCCCCGGTCGGCCCCGACGGCCGGGAGAAGTCCCCGTACCACTCGTGCAGCCGCATGAACTCGTCTCCGCCGGGGTTGCCCACTTCGTCGTTCGGACCTGCGATATACCCGTCGAGTGACATCGACATGTAGAGCACTGATGCGGACACTTCGGCCTCCTATGAATTGCACCCGAGAACGAGAAAACGTCCGTGCCGCCATCCTATGGGCATAAAGATGTGGGCGCCCACAAGCGGTAGCTCAACGTTCGACATGAATGGCCAGGACAAGCTCAGCTCGCTGTTCGGCGAGCAGCGTACGCGACCGCCAACATTTCGCCGATGCGTTCGGCGTCGGCAGCGCTGGCTTGGCGGACAAGCATGTTGAGAGAGGCCATTGCGGCAATCTACCTCCGACCGAAGGCCGGATGCACGGCAGTGTGGTCAGGTCCTCATGTCGATTGGCACACGGCTGGTTCGTCGTGAGGCTGGGGGCACCGAGAATCACGGTGCCGTTCACCTCACACCACTTTCAGGAGAACCTCCATGCGCCTCGCCCTGTCCCTCGCCGCCGGCCTGCTGACCACGCTCACCGCCCATGCCGCCCCGGTCACCTACAAGATCGATCCCGACCACACCTTCCCGAGCTTCGAGGCCGACCACATGGGCATCTCGGTGTGGCGCGGCAAGTTCAACAAGAGCAGCGGCACGGTGCGCTACGACAAGGCCGCCGGCACCGGCGACCTCGAGATCACCGTGCTGCCGGCCAGCGCCGATTTCGGCCAGGACGCGCTGAACAAGGTGGCCCAGGGCAAGGAACTGTTCGACGCCAAGAAATTCCCGAAGGCCGTCTACAAAGGCAAATTCGACAAGGTGGTCGACGGCGTGCCGACCGAGGTGGCCGGCGAGCTGACGCTGCACGGCGTCACCAAACCAGTCACGCTGAAGCTGAACTGGCTCAAGTGCGTCCCGCACCCGATGCTGAAGCGCGAGATGTGCGGCGCCGATGCCATCACGACGATCCAGCGGGATCAGTTCGGCATCGACGCCGGCAAGGACTGGCACTTCAACATGGACGTGACGCTGCGCATCCAGGTCGAAGCGATCGCCGTTCAGTAGCTCAGGGCTTGGCGGGCTGCAAGGCGCGAGCCATTTCCAGATGGTGCTGCAGCCCGGGCAATGTCTTCTGCGCGAAGGCCTTCACGTCGGCATCCTTGGCTTCCTTCGCGGCTTGCTCGAACAGCTTGACGGTGTCTTCGTGCGCCTTCACGCCGAAGGCCTTCACGTAGCGCTCATCGAACTTGGCATCGGCGCCGGCATCGATCATCTTCAGCTCGCCCTTCTGCATGACCGACGGGCCGGTCGGCAGATCGACCTTCTTGCTGGCGGCCAGCGCCTTCAGTTCTTCGCCGACCTTGGTGTGGTCGTCGATCATCGTCTGCGCGAAGGTCTTGACGTCGGCGCGCTGGGCCTTGGTCTGTGCCAGCTTGCTGGCTTCCACCTCGGCGTTGCCAGCCTGCGCGGCTTCCTTCATGAACGCCGCATCGGAGCGGGCATGCGCTGCGGTGGCGGCGAAGCTGCCGAGGGCGCCGAGGATCAACAGCGTCGAGAGTCGTGTGGTGAGTTTCATCGAGGGCCTTTCAGTGCGAAACAGAAGGCACCCAGTCTGGCCATCGCACCCCGCGCCGACTGTCAGCCGGCTCCGGAGTTCGGCGTAGGACGCGGACTGCAGCGCGGGCACGTCGATTGCCGCGCCTGGGCATCGCCAGCCCAGGAGCCCGCCGCATGTCAGATCCCCTCGACGACGCCGACTGCGTCGACCCTCACCTCCATGCCACGCTGCCGGCCCCGACCCGACGCGGCTTCCTGAAGTCGGCCGGTGCCGCCACCGGCGCGCTGGCCACCGCGCTGCCCGGCGCGCCGGTGGCCGCGGCACCGGCTGACGCAGCACCGCCGCCGCCCGCACCGCGCCCCGCCTCGCCACCGCGGCGCATCACGTTGACCGTCAACGGCGCGCGCCATGAGCTGCTGGTCGAGCCGCGCGTCACGCTGCTCGATGCGCTGCGCGAGCACCTCGCGCTGTACGGCACCAAGAAGGGCTGCGACCGCGGCCAGTGCGGCGCCTGCACCGTGCTGGTCGACGGCCGCCGCATCAACAGCTGCCTGACGCTCGCGGTGATGCAGGAAGACCGCGCGATCACCACCATCGAGGGCCTAGGCCAGCCCGGCGCGCTGCATGCGATGCAGGCCGCGTTCATCGAGCACGACGCCTTCCAGTGCGGCTACTGCACGCCGGGGCAGATCTGCTCGGCCGTCGCGCTGCTGCAGGAAGCCCGCGATGGCCAGGCCAGTGCCGTCAGCGCCGACCTGCGCCAGCCGGCCGCGCTCAGCGACGACGAGATCCGCGAGCGCATGAGCGGCAACCTGTGCCGCTGCGGCGCCTACCCGAACATCGTGACCGCGGTGCGTGTCGTCGCCGCGATCCGGCCGGTCGCCTGAGGAGCGCCGCGATGGACAACATCGACTACCAGCGCCCCGCGTCGGTCGACGAAGCCGTGCGCCTCGCGCAGCAGCCGGGCACGGCCTTCATCGGCGGCGGCACCAACCTGCTCGACCTGATGAAGGGCGGCGTCGCGCGGCCGCTGCGCCTGCTCGACGTGACGCGCCTGCCCGGCCGCGAGATCACGCAGTTGCCGGATGGCGGCCTGCGCGTCGGCGCCGGCGTGCCGAACAGCGACGCCGCGAACCACCGGCTGGTGCGCGAGCGCTACCCGCTGCTGGCGCGGGCGCTGCTGTCGGGCGCGTCGCCGCAGCTGCGCAACATGGCCACCGTCGGCGGCAACCTGATGCAGCGCACGCGCTGTTCGTATTTCACCGACACCGGCTTCGGCGCCTGCAACAAGCGCGAGCCCGGCACCGGTTGCGCGGCGATCGGCGGCATCAACCGCATGCACGCGATCCTCGGCACCAGCGAGGCCTGCGTCGCGACGCACCCGTCGGACATGTGCGTCGCGCTGGCCGCCTTGCGCGCCACGGTGCGGGTGCGCGGCGCGCAGGGCGAACGCAGCATCCCGATGACGGATTTCCACCGGCTGCCCGGCGCCCGGCCCGAGATCGACACCCAGCTGCAACCGGGCGAGCTGATCCTGTCGGTCGACCTGCCGCCGTCGCGCTTCGCGCAGCGCCATGCCTACCTGAAGCTGCGCGACCGCGCGAGCTATGCGTTCGCGCTGGTGTCGGTGGCCGCCGCGCTGGACGAACGCGATGGCGCGGTCGCCGACGCCGCGCTGGCGCTCGGCGGCGTCGCGCACAAGCCGTGGCGCGTGCTGGCGGCCGAGCAGGCGCTGGTCGGCCGGCCGCTGTCGGACGCGTCGATCGGCGACGCGACGCGCCTGCTGCTCGATGGCGCGCGCGGCTTCGGCCACAACGATTTCAAGATCGAGCTGGCCCGTCGCGCGGTGGCACGCGCGCTGGCCCAGGCCCACGCAGGCACCGCCTGATCGACCGCAACGAAAGGACCCCATGGACCGCTTGTTGACCGGACAGCCGCTGGACCGCACCGACGGCCCGCTGAAGGTGTGCGGGCAGGCGCGCTACGCCGCCGAGTTCACGCTGCCGCGCATGGTGCATGCGCAGATGGTGCTGAGCACGGTGCCGAGCGCGCGCGTGCGGCGCATCGACAGCCGCGCCGCACGCGCCCTGCCTGGCGTGCTGATGGTGATGACGCACGAGAACGCGATGCGCCTGCCGAAAGGCGGCAAGGCGGCCGTGAAACCCCCGGCCGGCCGCGTGCTGACGCTGCTGCAGGGCGACCAGGTGCACTACAACGGCCAGCCGGTCGCGCTGGTGGTGGCCGAGACGCTGGAGCAATGCCGCGAGGCCGCGCGCCGCCTCGTCATCACCTACGCACCGTCGCCCGACGCGGTGCTCGACCTCGCGGCGGCGCGGGCCAAGGCCCATGCACCGAAGGAAGTGCAGCAGCAGAAGCCCGACAGCTCGCGCGGCGACCTGGCGGCCGGCATGCAGGCGGCCAGCCAGGTGGTCTCGGGCCTCTACACCACGCCGATCGAGCACCACAACCCGATGGAGCCGCATGCGACGCTGGCCGCGTGGAGCGGCGAGAAGCTGGTGCTGTACGACGCCACGCAGTACGTCAGCGGCGACCGCGACACGGTGGCGAAGACGCTGGGCATCTCGCCCGAGCAGGTGCAGGTGATCTGCCCGTACGTCGGCGGCGGCTTCGGCTGCAAGGGCTCGACCTGGACGCACGTGGTGCTGGCGGCGATGGCCGCGCGCCAGGTCGGCCGGCCGGTGCGGCTGGTGCTGGAACGCCCGCAGATGTTCGGCCCGACCGGCAACCGGCCGCGCACCGAGCAGGCGCTGTCGGCCGCGGCCGATGCAAAGGGCGCGTTGACGGCGCTGCGGCACGAGGTCGTCAGCGAGACCTCGACGCTCGAGGACTGGGTCGAGCCGTCGTCGCTGTGCACCCGCATGCTGTATGCGTGCGAGAACGTCGCCACCACGCAGCGGCTGATGAAGCTGAACATCGCGACGCCCACCTTCACGCGCGCGCCCGGCGAGGCCACCGGCACCTTCGCGCTCGACAGCGCGATCGACGAGCTGTCGTACGCGGTCGGCCTCGATCCGCTGGAGATGCGGCTGCGCAACCATGCCGACAGCGACCTGCACAAGAAGCTGCCGTTCTCCAGCAAATCGCTGCGCGAGTGCTGCCGGGTCGGCGCCGAGCGTTTCGGCTGGGCGCGCCGCGACCCGCGGCCGCAGTCGATGCGCGATGGCCGCTGGCAGGTCGGCTGGGGCGTCGGCACCGCCACCTACCCGACCAACCGCAGCGCCGCCGAGGCGGTGGCCCGGCTGCTGCCCGATGGCACGGTGCTGGTGCAATCGGGCTCGCAGGACCTGGGCACCGGCACCTACACGATCATGACCCAGGTGGCCGCCGACGCGCTCGGCCTGCCGGTGAACCGCGTGCGCTTCCAGCTGGGCGATTCGTCGATGCCGAAGGCGCCGGTGTCGGGCGGCTCGCAGACGGCGGCCAGCGTGGCACCGGCGGTGAAGCAGGCCTGCGAGGCGGTGCGCGACCGGCTGATCGCGCTGGCGGTGGCGGATGCCGCGTCGCCGCTGCACGGCGAGAGCGCGCAGGGCGTGGTGGCCCGCGACGGCTGGCTGCGCGCGCAGGCCGATGCCTCGCGCGGCGAGCCGATGGCCGCGGTGCTGGCGCGGCAGGGCGGCCAGCCGCTGGAGGCGCGCAGCGAGGCCAAGCCGGGACCGGAGCGCGAGCAGTACTCGATGCATGCGTTCGGCACGGTGTTCGCCGAGGTGCGCGTCGACGCCGAGCTGCGCGAGATCCGCGTGCCGCGCATCGTCGGCGCCTACGGCATCGGCCGGCTGTTGAACGAGAAGACCGGCCACAGCCAGCTGATGGGCGGCATCGTGTGGGGGGTCGGCCTCGCGCTGATGGAAGAGACCTGGCGCGATGCGCGCAACGGCCGCTTCGTCAACGCCAACCTGGCCGACTACCACGTGCCGGTGAATGCCGACATCGGCAGCATCGAGACGCTGGTGGTGCCGGAGGACGATCCGCACGTGAACGCGCTGGGAGCGAAGGGCATCGGCGAGATCGGCATCACCGGCGTCGGCGCGGCGATCGCGAATGCGGTGTTCCATGCGACCGGCAAGCGGGTGCGCGAGCTGCCGATCACGCTCGACAAGCTGATCTGACGGCATGACCTGACGCAAAATCGCGGGCATGGTCCACACCCTGCCCTTCGTGCACCGGCTGCCGCACGGCATCCACGTCATCGACACCGGCTTCCACCGCCCGGCCTTCGATGCCTGCTACCTGGTGGTCGAGAACGGCCGCGGCGCCTTCATCGACACCGGCACCACGCACTCGCTGCCGCGGCTGCTGGCGGCGGTCGAGGCAGCCGGGCTGCGGCGCGACGATGTCGACTGGGTGATCGTCACCCACGTGCACCTCGACCATGCCGGCGGCGCCGGTGCGCTGATGCAGGCCCTGCCCGACGCGAAGCTGCTGGCCCACCCGCGCGGCGCGCGCCACATGATCGAGCCGCTCGCGCTGCTGAACGGCGCCCGGGCGGTGTACGGCGCGCAGGAGGTGACGCGGGCCTACGGCGAGGTGGTGCCGGTGCCGGCCGGGCGCGTCGTCGAGAGCCATGACGGCATGGTCGTCGAGCTCGCCGGCCGGCCGCTGGTGCTGATCGACACCCCCGGCCATGCCCGCCACCACCACTGCATCTGGGACGCGCGCAGCCGCGGCTTCTTCACCGGCGACACCTTCGGCCTGAGCTACCGCGAGTTCGACACCGCGCAAGGCCCGTGGCTGCTGCCCACCACCACGCCGGTGCAGTTCGAGCCCGAGGCGCTGAAGCACTCGGTGCAGCGCATGCTCGGCTTCGACCCCGAGCGGCTGTACCTCACGCACTACGGCTGCGTCGACGGTGTGCCGCGGCTCGGCGCGATGATGCTGGCGCAGGTCGACGAGATCGTCGCGCTCGGAGAGCGTTTGCGCCCGCTGCCGGCACCGGAGCGCCACCCGGCGCTGATGGCCGGGCTCGCGGACTTGTACTGGACCCGTCTGCAAAGCCTCGGCAGCACGATGCCGCGCGACGACGCGATGGCGCTGCTCGCGATGGACCTCGAGCTGAACGCGCAAGGCATCGGCATCTGGCTCGACCGCGCGCGCTGATATCCTCGGCGCCTCCTGATTTGCGGGGTCGACCCGCGCTGCGCACCATGATCGTCGGCATCGACCTCGGCACGACCAACAGCCTGATCGGCTTCTTCCAGGATGGGCAGCCGCAACTGGTCCGCAACGTGCACGGCGACTTCTCGACCCCGTCGGTGGTCAGCCTCGACGACGAGGGCCGCACGCTGGTCGGCCTGACCGCACGCGAGCGCGCCAGCACCCACCCCGGCCGCACCGCACAGGGCTTCAAGCGCTGGATGGGCACCGACCGCACGCTGCGGCTCGGCACGCGCGATTTCCGGCCCGAGGAGCTGTCGGCGCTGGTGCTGCAATCGCTGAAGGCCGATGCCGAGGCGCTGCTCGGCGAGCCGGTGACCGAGGCGGTGATCACCGTGCCCGCCTACTTCAACGAGGCGCAGCGGCGCGCCACCCGCACCGCCGGCGAGCTGGCCGGGCTGACGGTGGAGCGGCTGCTGAACGAGCCGACCGCCGCCGGCCTCGCCTACGGCCTGCAGGAGCGCAGCGAGCACAGCAGCTTCCTGATCTTCGACCTGGGCGGCGGCACCTTCGACGTCTCGGTGCTGGAGTATTTCGAGGGCGTCGTCGAGGTGCGCGCGAGCGCCGGCGACACCCGGCTGGGCGGCGAGGACTTCGTGCAGTCGCTGGGCCGGCTGTTCGTCGAGCGCTGCGACGGCCTGGCGCCGGCCGAGCGCGAAGCGCTGCTGCAGGGCGGCGCTTGGTGGCGTGCCGCCGAGCAGGCCAAGCGCGACCTGAGCGATGCCGACCGTGCCGCGATGGCGCTGGTGCATCAAGGCCGGCGCATCGAATGCACGATCACCCGCGCCGATTTCGAGGCCGCGAGCGCCGAGCTGCTGCAGCGCCTGCGCCGCCCGATCGAGCGCGCGCTGTACGACGCGAAGATCGACGTCGCGTCGCTCGACGAGGTGGTGCTGGTCGGCGGCGCGACGCGCATGCCGATGATCCGCCAGCTGACGACCCGGCTGTTCCAGCGCCTGCCGCTGCGCACCATCGACCCCGACCTCGCGATCGCGCAGGGCGCCGCGGTGCAGGCCGGGCTGAAGGCACGCGATGCCGCACTGGCCGAGGTGGTGCTGACCGACGTGATGCCGTATTCGCTCGGCATCGTCGCGTCGCAGCAGGTCGGCGACGCGCTGGTGGCCGACCGCTTCTCGCCGATCATCGAGCGCAACACGCCGGTGCCGGTGTCGCGCATCGGCGTCTACTCGACGGTGGTCGACAACCAGAAGAGCATCCGCATCGACATCCGCCAGGGCGAATCGCCGCTGGGCTCGGAGAACCTGGCGCTGGGCGTGCTGGACGTCGAGATGCCGCCGCGCCGGGCCGGCGAGGCAACGCTGGAGGTGCGCTTCACCTACGACGCGAACGGCCTGCTGGACGTCGATGCGCGCGAGACCACGAGCGGCCGCATCACCAACACGCTGATCCACAACACCTCGACGCAGATGGACGCCGCGGCCATCGCGTCGGCGCTCGAACGGCTCGCGCTGCTGAAGCGCCACCCGCGCGACGAGGAAGAGAACCGCTACCTGCTGGAGCGCGCGAAGCGCCTGTACGAAGACCGGCTGGGCGAGGAGCGCACCGCGCTGCAGGCCTGGATGGCGCAGTTCGAAGCGGCGCTGAACACGCAGGACGCGCGCACGGTGCGGACCGCGCGCCAGGAGTTCCGCCAGGCGCTGGACAGCATCGACAGCGGCTTCCGCTTCTGACCGGCGATGCACGACTGGCAGGTGCTCGGGCTCCCGGAGCCCACCGATGAGCTGGTGCTGATCAAGCGCAGCTACGCCGCGAAGCTGAAGCTGACGCGGCCGGACGACGACGCGCAGGCTTACCAGGCGCTGCGCGAGGCCTATGACCGGATGGTCGCATGGGCGCGGCATCGGCAAGCGGTGCGGGCGGCCGCGCCGGAACCCGTGGAGCCGGTCGAGGTGACGATCGAGGAGCCGGTCGTCGAATCGCCGTCGCCCGAAGCGCTGTGCGAGCTCGTCACCCGCGCCGTGCCGCTCGGCCCGGCCGCGCTCGAGGCGCTGGTGCCGGTGCTGCGCCGGCACCTGAACGACCTGCCGCTGGGCCAGGAAGCCGAGGCCTCGGCGCGCTTTGCCGACCTGGTGCTGCGCACGCCGCTGCTGCCGTCGGCCCTGCTCGGGATGCTGCAGGCGCACTTCAACTGGCTGGACGATTTCCGCACCGAGCGCCTGATCGGGCCCGGGCGGGCGCAGGCGGTGCAGGCGGCGCTGGCCGGGCTCAAGCGGCCGCTGACCGATGGGCAGCTGCTGCACACGCATGTGGACCTCGTCGGCCTGCACGCCTTGCTGGAGCGCGGCCGCTGGCTGCGCGCGTTGCTGCTGGCCACGCTGATGGGCCTGCCGCTGCAGCGCCAGATCGCGTCGACCGGTCCGGCCTTGATGTCACGCATCGGCTTCGATGCCGGCCTGCTCGGGCAACTCGCCCGGGTGCTGAAGGGCGCGCAATGGCTGCGCACACTGGCCGTCGCGGCGGGCATCTACGCGCTGGGCGCCATCATCACGCTCGACGCGAGCGAGGCCGCGGTCGGCACCTGGCGGGCGCTGGGGGTTGCCGTGGGCACCGTCGTCCCGCTGCTGCTGATCTTCGGCCTGCTCTACGGCCTGCGACGCCGCGGCAACCTGCTGCCTGCTTCCTGGGTGCCGCACTGGCAGCGCCTGGCACCCTGGTTGGGCGTGGCCCTGATCCTGGCTGCTGCGCTGGCCTCGCTGCTTTGGCAGGCCGCCTGGCCGGAGCTCACGGTGGTGGCGATCCTGCTGCTGATCGCGGGCCTGCTGCTGAGCGCGCCGCAGGAACCGGAGCAGGTGCTGCTGGCGGCCACGCTGGGCGGCTACATCGCGTTCTCGCTGCAACTGCAGGGCTTCCCGGCCTGGGCCCTCGCGTTCGCCTGGGTCATGGCCGGCGTGCAGATCCACCTGCAGCGCCGCTGGGTTCCCGACGAACGCCTGCGCGCCGACGCCCAGGGTCGGGCCGCCGGCCTGCTGCTGGTGACCGTGCTGCTGCCGACCTGCTTCGCGTGGGTGGCCGAACGCTCGGGCACGCGGCTGGTGCTGGCCGCCCTGCTGCTCGCTCTCACGCCGGCGCTCGTCGGGCACCCGGTGGCGCCGACCCTGGCGCTGCCGGTGGCGGTGGCCACCATGCTCGGTCTGACCTGGATCCAGCGGCAATCGCTGCGCTTCGCGCGCCGGCTGGCGGCCCGGTTCTAAACTCGCTCCCTTTTGGGGAGCCTCCATGAAACCGGTCCAGTTCAACCTGCATGGGCAGGTCATCGTGATCACCGGCGCGTCGCAAGGCATCGGCGCTGCCTGCGCGCAGCGGCTCTCGCGCGACGGCGCCGCGGTGGCGCTGTGGGATGTCGACGACAGCCGCGGCCAGGCGGTGGCCGATGCGTTGAGCGCCGAAGGCCAGCGCGCGCACTACCTGCACTGCGATGTCTCGAAGAAGACCGAGGTCGATGCCGCGGTGGCCGGCACCCTGGCCGCCTTCGGCCGCATCGACGGGCTGGTCAACAACGCCGGCATCTTCAAGGCGGCCGATTTCCTCGAGATCACCGAAGCCGACTGGGATGCGGTGATCGACATCAACCTGAAGGGCTCGTTCCTGGTCGGCCAGGCGGTCGCGCGCGAGATGGTGAAGACCGGCGGCGGCGCGATCGTCAACATGAGCTCGGTGAACAGCGTGATGGCGATCCCGAGCATCGCGAGCTACAACGCGAGCAAGGGCGGCATCAACCAGCTGACGCGGGTGATGGCGCTGTCGCTGGCCGACCACGGCATCCGCGTCAACGCGGTGGCGCCCGGCACGATCGCGACCGAGCTCGCGAAGAACGCGGTGCTGGGCAGCGAGGAGGCACGCGCCCGCATCATGAGCCGCACGCCGATGAAGCGGCTCGGCGAGCCGGGCGAGATCGCCGACGTGGCGGCCTTTCTGCTGAGCAGCGCGGCGAGCTACATGACCGGCGAGATCGTCTATGTGGATGGCGGGCGGCTCACGCTGAACTACACGGTGGCGACATGAGCGCGGCCGCCGCACCCAGCCTTGAAGGCGGCTGCCTGTGCGGCCGCATCCGCTACCGCGCCGCGCCCGACAAGCGCGAGGGCTACTACTGCCACTGCCGCATGTGCCAGCTGGCCTTCGGCAACACGCGCGTGCCGTTCCTGAACCTGCGGCGCGACCAGGTCGAGTGGCTGACCGAGCCGCCGAAAACCTACGCCTCGTCGAAGTTCGCACTGCGCGGCTTCTGCGGCAACTGCGGCACGCCGCTGAGCTTCGCGTACGAGGGCTCGCAGCACATGGACCTCTCGGTCGGCAGCCTGGACGACCCGTCGGCGATCACGCCGGTCTCGCATTTCGCGATCGAGTCGAAGGTGGCGAACTGGGAGGTCGACGACGGGCTCCCCGGCACCCGGCTGGATGAGCACCTGAAGCTGACCCAGCGCTGGAAGGCGGCCTATGGCGATGAGGTGCAGCCGGGCGCAGAGGTCGCGCGCCAGGCGCGCTGAGCTGTCGCGACCCCGAACGCCTCAAGGCGCCGAGCCGGCCTCGGTTTCGTTCATCACCGCAAGGCACTCTTCGATCAGCGCGTGCAGCCGCACCACGCGCTCGTCGCCCAGGCGCTCGTTGAACGCCACCTGCGCCCGCTTCCACTCGCGGCGCGCCTCGTCGCGCTTGACGCGGCCGGCCGCGGTGGCCTCGACCACGCGGCTGCGGCCGTCTTCGCCCGGCCCCACCGTGACCCAGCCCTGCGCCACCAGCGGCTGCAGGTTGCGCGTCAGCGTCGACGCGTCCATCTCCATGTGGGCCGCCAGCACCCCAGGCTTCACCGGCCCGAGCGACACCAGCTGCGACAGCAGCGAGTACTGCGTCGTCTTCAGGTCGGCATCGGCGACGATGCGGTCGAAGTGCTGGCTGACCCGGCGTGACAGCTGGCGCACCTTCAGGCTGGTGCAGCCATGGGGGCCCGTCACTTTCAACTCGGCTTTCGGATCAGTCTTCGTCGTGGCGCTTGGCATGATCAAACAATTGTAGCTACAATCATTGCAATTGCAACTTTAAGCCCCGCCGGGCGACCGATCATGGACACACCCGTCGTCGATGCCGCCGCCGTGCTGGCCCAGTGGGAGGCCGAGGCCGCCGCGCACCGCGCCCGCCTGCTGCCGCCGGGCGTGGCCCGCCCCGACCAGGTCGAAGGCCTCAGCGGCCTGCAGTTCTTCCAAGCCATCTTCGACGGCCACCTGCCCCCGCCGCCGATCGGCGAGACGATGGACTTCCTGCCGATCGAGATGTCGCCCGGCCGCGCGGTGTTCCAGGGCACGCCGCTGCTGCGCCACTACAACCCGCTCGGCACGGTGCACGGCGGCTGGATCGCGACGCTGCTCGACTCGTGCGTCGGCTGCGCGGTGCACACCACGCTCGCCGCCAGCAAGGCCTACACCACCGCCGAACTCAAGATCAACTATGTGCGCGCCGTCACCCAGCGGGTGCCGGTGCTGCGCGCCATCGGCAGCGTGATCCACGTCGGCGGCCGCATGGCCACCGCCGAAGGGCGCCTGGTCGGCCCCGACGGCAAGCTGTACGCCCACGCCTCCACCACCTGCTTCATCTTCGACGCCTCCTGAACGGACACCTTCCCATGCGACTCCTCCACACCATGCTGCGCGTCGGCGACCTGCAGCGCTCGATCGACTTCTACACCCACATCATGGGCATGACGCTGCTGCGCCAGTCCGAGAACCCGTCGCAGCACTACTCGCTCGCGTTCCTCGGCTACGGCCCGAACCCGGAGCATGCCGAGCTGGAGCTGACCTACAACCACGGCGTCAGCTCGTATGACCTCGGCACCGCCTACGGCCACATCGCGATCGCGGTGCCCGATGCCGCCGCGGCCTGCGACCGCATCCGCGCCGGCGGCGGCAACGTCACGCGCGAGGCCGGGCCGGTCAAGGGCGGCAGCACCGTCATCGCCTTCATCACCGATCCGGACGGCTACAAGGTCGAACTGATCGAACGCCGCTTCGACTGAGCCCTGCGCCGAGGACACCCCGCCATGCTCTCCCAACGCATTTCCACCTCGCTCGGCCGCCGCGGCATCCACTACGCGTGGGTGATCGCCGCGGTCACCTTCTTCGCGATGCTGACCACCTCGGCCGCGCTCGGCCTGCCGGGCGCGATGATGCAGCCGCTGTCGAAGGAGTTCGGCTGGACCACCGACCAGCTGTCGTCCGTCTTCGCGGTGCGCTTCGCGCTGTTCGGCCTGCTCGGGCCGTTCGCCGCGATCTTCATCGCCCGCTTCGGGCTGCCGCGCATCATGGTGGCCGCCGCCAGCCTGATCGCGGTTGCGATGGTGCTGGCCACCGGCATCACGCAGCTGTGGCAGCTGTTCCTGCTGTGGGGGCTGATGCTGGGCTGCGGCACCGGCCTCACCGCGCTGGTGCTGGGCGCGATGGTCGCGAACCGCTGGTTCACCGCCAACCGCGGGCTGGTGGTCGGCATGTTCGCCGCGAGCACCGCCACCGGGCAGTTGATCTTCCTGCCGCTCGCGGCCTGGATCATCGAGCACCACGGCTGGCGCTATGCGGTGATCCCGATCTTCATCGCCTGCGTGATCGTGGCGGCACTGGTCACCTTCTTCATGCGCAACCACCCGAGCGAGCTGGGGCTGCTGTCGCTCGGCGAACCCGAAGGTACCGCGGTGCCGCCGGTGCCGGCCGCCGCGCCGCTGAACTTCCTCGGGCCGTTCAAGGTGCTGCGCGAGGCCTCGCGCAACCGCACGTTCTGGATCCTCGCGGCCAGCTTCTTCATCTGCGGGCTCAGCACCAACGGCCTGCTGCAGACGCACTTCATCTCGCTGTGCAGCGACAACGGGCTGTCGGCCGTGCCGGCGGCGTCGGTGCTGTCGATGATGGGCGCGTTCGACCTGGTCGGCACCACGCTGTCGGGCTACCTGTCCGACCGCTACGACAACCGCAAGCTGCTGTTCTGGTACTACGGGCTGCGCGGGCTGTCGCTGTTCTGGCTGCCGTATTCGACGTTCACGCTGTACGGCCTCGCGACCTTCGCGATGTTCTACGGGCTGGACTGGATCGCGACCGTGCCGCCCACCGTGAAGCTCGCCGCGCAGGAGTTCGGCAAGGAGCGCGCCGGCATGATCTTCGGCTGGGTGTTCGCGTCGCACCAGTTGGGCGCGGCGGTGGCGGCCTATGGCGCGGGCCTGACGCGCACGCTGCTGCTGACGTACAACCCGGCGCTGTTCGCGGCGGGTGCGGCTTGCCTGGTGGCTGCCGTCTCGGTGCTGCTGATCCGGCGGCAGGCGGCGGCCGGCGCTGCCTTGAAGACCGCGTAGAACCTTCATGCCTGTGTCATGAACGCTTTCCACAGTGGCGGGCTTTGCACCACCACTTGGGAAGCCGTTCATGAGCATCGATACCTCACGCCGCCAGTTCATCCGCGATGTCGCCCTGGGCACCGTTGCCGTCGGTGGCGGGCTGGGCCTTGCGGGCTGCGGCGGCAGCGATGACGGTCCTTCCGAGGCTGGCGCTGACGCCGGCGCGGGCGTCGAGTTCAGGCATGGCGTTGCCAGCGGCGACCCGCTGAGCGACCGCGTGATCCTGTGGACGCGCGCGACACCGTCGGCCGATGCCACGCTGCAGCTGAACTGGGAACTCGCGAGCGACAGCCAGTTCGCGAGCATCGTCAAATCGGGCAGCGTCAGTACCAGCGCGGCGCAGGACTACACCGCCAAGGTCGACGTCACCGGCCTCGCCGCCAACACCATCTACCACTACCGCTTCGGCATCGGCAGCAAGCGATCGGCCACCGGCCGCACGAAGACGCTGCCGGTGGGCGCCGTGTCGCAGGTGCGGCTCGCGGTGTTCTCGTGCTCGAACTACCCGGCCGGCTACTTCAACGTGTACGCCGAGGCGGCCAAGCGCAACGACTTCGACGCCGCGCTGCACCTGGGCGACTACATCTACGAATACGACGCGGCCGGCTATGCATCGGACACCGCTGCCGCGCTCGGACGCGTCTCCGATCCGGCCAACGAGACGCTGACGCTCGCCGACTACCGCCGCCGCTACGCGCAGTACCGCGGCGATGTCGACCTGCAGGCGCTGCATGCCGCGACGCCGATGATCGCGGTGTGGGACGACCACGAGGTCGCCAACGACACCTGGACCGGCGGGGCCGAGAACCACACGCCCGCGACCGAAGGCAGCTTCAGCGCGCGCCGCGCGGCCGCGATCCAGGCCTACCTGGAGTGGATCCCGATCCGCCTGCCCGATGCGAGCAAGCCGGACCAGGTCTACCGCTCGTTCGATTTCGGCACGCTGCTGTCGCTGCACATGCTGGACACGCGCCAGGTCGGCCGCGACCAGCAGCTGAGCTATGCGAACTACATCACCGCGTCGGGCTTCGATGCGAAGGGCTTCACCGACGCGGTCGGCAACCCGACGCGCCAGCTGATGGGTGCCACGCAGACGGCCTGGCTGCAGTCGAAGCTGCAGGCGTCCACGGCCACCTGGCAGGTGCTCGGCCAGCAGGTGCTGATGGCGCGCATGAACGTGCCGGCGCCGATCGTCACGCAGCAGATCAGCGTGGCCGCGTATGGCGCGATCGCGACGAAGGCGGCCACCGCGCCGGGCACGCTGACACCGACCGAGCAGGCCATCCTCGCGCAGCCGGCGATCCCGTACAACCTCGACGCCTGGGATGGCTATGCGGCCGCGCGTGAGACCGTGCTCGGCACGGCGCGCGCATACGACAAGAACCTGATCTCGCTGGCCGGCGACACGCACAACGCCTGGGCCAGCGACCTGAAGGATTTGTCGGGGAATGCGGTCGGCGTGGAGTTCGCGACCTCGTCGGTGACGTCGCCCGGCTTCGAGACGATTTTCACGAGCGAGGAACCGACCGCGTTCGCGGCCGCGCTGACGCAGCTGATCGGGCCGTTGCAGTACGCGCAGACCAGCCTGCGCGGCTACATGGTGCTGAACGTGACAGCGAGCGAGGCGCGCGCCGACTGGGTGTTCGTCGACACGATCCTGAAGCGCGAGTACGTGGCCAGCACCGGGCGCAGCCTGCGCACGCTGCCGGGCGGCGCGAACCGCAAGTTGATCGAAGTCTGACCGCCGACCCGGAGTGGCATCCGGGAATCCGACGTCGCGCATCTGCCACGGCCGATTGCCAGTTGCACCCGCATTGGAACCTGCGTGCGGGCGAAGTTACTCACCCGAGTCATCAAACATCGGGATCTCAACGTGCTACCTAAAGTCAACGGCCTGACAACGCGAAAATCGCCTGATTCAAACCTGAACAAACCCGGCACACCTGCAAACCGGAAGATGTCGTTGAGCCGGGAAAATTCCAGAGAGGCACTGCCGAAACCCACTTCACCTGCTTCATTGTCGCCAAAAGCCAAAGAAATCTCGGCTGAAGATATCTACAATGCCGTCGTGAATGAGGATTGCGTTGACCTCAGTTTTGAAAAACTCGGGAGAGCGATATCAGAACAAGAGATCGCGAATCTGGGGACTGCCATTGAATTTCTGACGGCAACCGCCAAGATCAACCTCTACACGGAGATCTATATTGCTGGGCAGAATCTGGGTGATGCCAATATCGATCGTCTCGTACGCATGTTGCCAATTCCCCAGCTGAACGCCTTGGATCTGAGCAACAACAATCTGACTGCCAACTTCCGAAAGACTCTCCGCTTCATTTACGAGCAATCCAAAGGAAATTTGCGCTACCTCTACTTGGAGCACAATGATCTTGGGACAGGCAAGTCGTCTGACGTGAAGTTGTTGGCCGACTACCTGATAGACCTGCAGAAAAATAGTACATCCTTGATCATCGACGCAACAGACAACAACTTCCCGCAGGATATCGTCCAGAAGCTTGACAAACAAAGGACATTCGATGCCGACGGTGACCTCGTAGCCTACATAATCACTCGCGACGAGTCATCCAATCAAATTCAATCCCCGAAGGAAATTCACACCGAAATGATACCCGGCACCGCCGAGCCATTGATCGATAAAATTTCCGCGATTTGGAGAGATGCACTGACAGAATGTCTCGGTCAACCTGTATTCGCTGAGCAAAATCGCATTTTCAGCAGTGGCTCCATCCCGGGCGACGAGCGCAAGCGTAAAGCGCTCATCGATCTGCTTTGCAGCAGTGCCGAGAACCCCGGCGGCGACGAAGAACTCACGCTGGAATTCGCGACTGAAAACGGCAAAGTTCGGCTGACCCGCACGATGGCCAGTACACCGGAAACTGCCGCGACCTTCATTCAGGCAGCCTTCATCCTGTCGGACTGAACCTGCTGCCTGCGAAAGAGCTAGGCCATCACGCCGCGCGCAGCGCGGCGGCTTCCTTCGCCAGCTGCGTGATGCGTGCCCAGTCACCCGCCTTCACCGCATCCGCCGGCGTCAGCCAGGACCCGCCGCACACCTTGACGTTGGGCAAGGCAAGAAACTGCGGCGCCGTCTCCAGCGTGATGCCGCCGGTCGGGCAGAACACCACGTCGGTGAACGGCCCGGCCAGCGCCTTCAGCATCGGGATGCCGCCGGCCTGCATCGCCGGGAAGAACTTCAGGAAGAAGTAGCCGTCGGCGTTGGCCTGCATCACCTCGCTGCCAGTCGCGGTGCCGGGCAGCAGCGGCAGGCCCATCTCGCGGCACGCGCGGCCGATCTCGCTGGTGTAGCCCGGGCTCACCGCAAACTTGCAGCCGGCGTTCAGCGCCGCCTTCGCATCGGCCACGCTGCGCACGGTGCCGGCGCCGAGGATGGCCTCGGGCACCTCTCTCGCGATCGCCTCCATGCACTGCAGCGCCACCGGCGTGCGCAGCGTCACTTCGAGCACCTTGACGCCACCCTCCACCAGCGCACGGGCCATCGGCACCGCGTCGGCCAGCTGGTTGATGACGATCACCGGGATCACCGGGCCGTGGCCGGCCAGTTCGAGCGTGTTCATGCGGGGTTCTCTTGTCGAAGGTTTGAAGGATTCAGAGCCAGGTGACCGCGCCCTGCTCGGCGCTCAGCACGTTGCGGCGCATGCCGCCGAACAGGTCGCGGCCCAGGTCGTGGGTGTTGTTCTCCTGCTGCTTCGCGTCGATCTGCGCGACCTCGCGGGCCGCCCATTCTGCGTCGGGCACCAGCGCCTGCAAGGTGCCGGCGACCGCGTCGAGCCGGATGATGTCACCGTTGCGCACCTTGCCGAGCGGGCCGCCGCCGAGCACCTCGGGGCTCACGTGGATCGCCGCCGGCACCTTGCCCGACGCGCCGCTCATGCGGCCGTCGGTGACCAACGCCACCTTGAAGCCCTTGCCCTGCGCCACCGCGAGCGGCGGCGTCAGCTTGTGCAGCTCGGGCATGCCGTTCGCGCGCGGGCCCTGGAAGCGCACGACGGCGATGAAATCGCGCTCCAGCTCGCCGGCCTTGAAGGCGGCCAGCAGTTCTTCCTGCGCGTTGAAGACCAGCGCCGGCGCCTCGACGACGTGCCGGTCTTCCGGCACCGCCGAGATCTTGATCACCGCCCGGCCGAGGTTGCCGGTCAGCAGCTTCAGGCCGCCCGACGGGCTGAACGGCGCGGCCGCGGTGCGCACGACGCTGTCGTCGTTGCTCTGCGCCGGCAGCGGCGACCAGGTCAGCCGTTCGCCATCACCGTGCGGCAGCGTGCCGTAGGCCGCGATGCCGCCTTCGGCCACCGCGGCGACATCGGCATGCATGTAGCCCGCATCGAGCAGCTCGCGGATCACGAAGCCCGGCCCACCGGCCGACTGGAACTGGTTCACGTCGGCACTGCCGTTCGGGTAGACGCGCGCCAGCAGCGGCGTGGCATGCGACAGCTCGGAGAAATCGGTCCAGTCGATCAGGATGCCGGCGGCGCGCGCCACCGCGACCCAGTGGATCAGGTGGTTGGTCGAGCCGCCGGTGGCCAGCAGCGCGACCATCGCGTTGACGATCACCCGCTCGTCGACCAGCCGGCCGATCGGCGTGAAACGCCCGCCGCCTTGCGTGATCGCGAGCGCGGCGCGCACCGCCTCGCGCGTCAGCGCCTCGCGCAGCTGCGCATGCGGGTGCACGAACGCGGCGCCGGGCACGTGCAGCCCCATCGCCTCGAGCAGCATCTGGTTGCTGTTGGCGGTGCCGTAGAAGGTGCAGGTGCCGGCGCCGTGGTACGCGGCCGATTCGGCCTCGAGCAGCTGGTCGCGGCCGACCAGGCCTTGCGCGTACTTCTCGCGCACCTTCGATTTCTCGGTGTTCGACAGCCCGGTGCCCATCGGCCCGGCCGGCACGAACACGCACGGCAGGTGCCCGAAATGCAGCGCACCGATCAGCAGCCCCGGCACGATCTTGTCGCACACGCCGAGCAGCAGCGCCGCATCGAACACGTCGTGCGTCAGCGCGACCGCGGTGCTCATCGCGATGGTGTCGCGCGAGAACAGGCTGAGCTCCATGCCGGGCAGGCCCTGCGTCACGCCGTCGCACATCGCCGGCACGCCGCCGGCCACCTGCACCGTCGCGCCGCGGCGCTGGGCTTCGTCGCGAATGATGTCGGGGAAGCGCTCGTATGGCTGGTGCGCCGACAGCATGTCGTTGTACGAGGTGACGATGCCCAGGTGCGGCGAGCGTTGCGCCACCACCTTGAACTTGTCGTTGGCCGGCAGTGCGGCAAAGGCATGCGCGACGTTGGCACAGCCCATGCGGTCGGAACCGCGCTGGCGCATCGCCAGCTTGTCGATCCGGGCCAGGTAGGCGGTGCGCGTCGGGGTGCTGCGTTCGCGGATGCGGTGGGTGACTTCCTGCAGGACTTGTTTCATGGGCGGCACCTCGCGGCCGGGGTCGTAACCAGGCTTTCGAGTATCGCGTAACCAAGTTACATCGTCAAATCAACAGCGCATCCCCTGCGCGTCGATGGGGCCTGGGCCTCACCCCCCCACCGGCGGGGCGTGCTGCTTCGCCCGTTCGAGCAGGGCGTTGCAACCCCCGCCCGAAGGCTGCCGCTCGCCCACGTCGACCAGCGGGATCAGCGCCGCCAGCGGATTCAGCAGGCCCAGCAGCACGCTGGCGCCGACCTTGCGTGCGAGCGGCGCCTTCTCGAGCGAGATCTTCGGATCGCTGAACGTGCCCTGCACGCGCAGTGGCGTGCGCAGCGTCAGCGGGCTCATGTCCTTCGGCGTGACGACCGCGCGCAGGTCCATGTTCTCTTCGGCGAGCGACAGGGTGCCGTCGGCCCAGATCGTCGAATCCTTGGTGTCGATCACCATCGCGCGCGGCCGCAGCACGCCCTTCTTCGCTTGCAGGTCGACCAGCGCGCAGTCGACGGTCAGCAACTCGTCGCCCTTGGCCAGCACGCCGAGCGCCTGCGCCACATCGAGCCCGGCGCCTTCGACGGCCAAGTGCGATATCTTGCCCTCGACGATGCGCGTGACGACCGTGCCGTCCAGGCTGCCGAGGATCTCGGCGGTCGAGCGGCCCTCGCCCTTCAGCCTGGCCTGGCCGATCAGCCGGCCGGTCACGTAGGGCGGCTTGTCGGCCGGCCGGCCCTGGTTCAGCCAGCGCTCCAGCCGCACGCCGCTCCAGCGCAGGTCGCTGTCCCACAGCGCGAGCTTCGGCTTGCCATCCAATGACACGGCCCCGGCCAGGCTCCCGTCCGCCGTGCTGGCCACCAGGTCGGTGATCGCGAGCTTGCCGTCGGCCAGCGTCAGGTGGGCGCGCAGCGGCTCCAGCGGCAGCGCGAAGATCCGGCCCAGCTCGGCCCGGTCGAAGGCCAGCAGCACGTTCGCATCCATCGCGCTCAGCGACGGAAGATCGAACGCGCGGTTCGGCAGCACCCGATCGCCGGGCTTTTTCGGCGGTTTCTGACCGGGCGCGACGGCGGGCGCCGGTGCGGGCCCGACGCCGATGCTGGGCAGCAGGTCGGCCAGCAGCAACCGCGGTCCGGCGACCTTGCCCGACAGCCGCGGAACCTTCGGGCGCATGTCGTAGGTCAGCGCGGCATTCAGCCGGCTGTTGCCGACCGTCGCGTCGTCGACCAGCACGTTCCACACGTCGCCATGCTTGGCGACGCGGCCTTCGATCTCGAACGGTCCGGTGGTCGGCAGCGTGACGCCCAACGGGTCGCCGATCGCCGACAGCGAGGCGCCGCTCACGCGCACCTTCCCCGTCATGCCGCCCAGCTTCATCACGTCCGTCACGGTGCCGCGGAAGCGCAGCGCAGCGCGGCCGCCGGCATCCAGGCTCAGCGTCACCGGCACCGGCGGTGCGTCGTCATCGCTGGCCAGCAGCGGCATCACGCCGATCGACCGCAGACCGCCTTCGAGCGAGAAGCCGCCATAGGTGCCGGTCGCGCGCACGACCAGGCCGGTCAGCGGCGCCGAGGCGGCACCGGCGGGCAGCGGTGCCGACGTGTCCTGGTCGGCCAGGCGCACATCCGCGTGGATGTCGGCCTTCAACGGCGCATCGACGACCGTCAGCTCGCCGTTGGTCACCGACAGCGAGCGCACGCGCGGCAACCGCGTGCCCTTTTCCTGCTGGGCCTTCGGCTCGCCGAACTGCCATGACGCGCTGCCGTCGGCCCGGCGCTCGGCATGCACGATCAGCCGGTCGGCGTGCAGGCGCTTGATGTCGAGCGCGTCGCCACGGTGTGCGCGCCACAGCGCCGCGTAGGCGACACGCAGCTGGGCGTTCTCGGCACGCAGGAAGTACGGATCCTTGCTCCACGCGGCGCTGCCGATCTCCAGCAGCGGGATGTCGACACGCAACCCGCCGAGCAGGTGGACGCGGCCCTGGTCCGCGCCGTCGGCGAGGCGCACGTCGCGCTTCAGCGTGTCGGCCAGCATCCGCTGCGCCGGGCCGACGAGGAAGGGCCAGCCCAGTGCCTCGCACGCGACCAGCGCCATCAGCACGGCCCCGGCGAGGCCGAGCAGGCTCCACGACCACGCACGACGCCGCGACACGGGATCAGTCGCCGATGAGCGAGCGCTGGTGCGAGACCGGCGGACGCGACGGGTTGTTGACGATCTCGTGCTCGCCGAGGCCGATCGGCCGCCCGCTGACGGCCGAGGCGGCCATCGCGAGCAGGCGGATCATCCTGCTGCTGTTGGCGTCCCAGTACTCGGCGATGTCGGTGTCGACGCGCAGCAGCACCAGGTCGGGGTCGTCCTTGCCCTGCGGGAACCACGGCTTGGCGGCGGCCGTCCAGAGCGCGTCGATGCGGCTGCGGTCGTTCACGATCGCGGCGTGGCCGCTGATCGACACGTAGGTCGCGTCGCCTTCATCGGTGAAGGCCAGGTTCACGCGGTCGAGCTGGTGCACCTTGGCCGAGCGCTCGCTGGTGAAGAACCAGAAGCTGCCGTCGGCATCGACCTCGAGCGCGGCCATCGGGCGGCCGAGCAGCCGGCCGTCGGGGGCCTGGGTGGTCAGCATCGCGATGTCGATGCCCTCGACCAGGTCGACGATCTTCTTCAGGTTCTCGTGGCGTTGCGGGTGGATCTTCATGGTGCGGCCCCTGCTTGAACGGAATTCGTCCGAGCTTAGGCGGCCGCAGTGGAAGACCCTATCGGCGAGGGCCGCCACGGGATGTGCGCGATGTCCTACCCAGGCGTCGCGGTGGGTTCCATGGGGGTTCTATTGCAGGCGCAACTCGACGCGCCGTGCGGCCTTCGGATCGCCGTCGCCGGTGATCACCGCCGGCTTGCTGAGCTGCAGGTGGTCGGCGGCGACGCCGTTTGCTTCGAGCGCATGCTGCACGCGCTGCGCGCGGCGCTTCGCCAGCTCGGCGTTCGCGGCCGCATCGCCGCTCGCATCGTGAAAGCCGGAGATCAGCACGGTGCCGCCGTTCGAGCGGGCCGCTTCGGCCACGCGGTTCAGCACGTCGGTGGCATCGGCGGGCAGGCTGTCCTGGCCGACCTCGAAGTAGATGCGCTCGGCCGCGGACGTGTCGGCGGTGGCTGCAACGGCCGTGCCGCTCGCCTTCGGCGCATGCAGCACGCGCGACGCCGCCAGGCCGATGACCCCGGCCAGCACCAGCGCCACCACGAAGGCCACCGCCCCCAGTGCGACCTTCTGCACGTCGTCGTCTTGGTCACTCATCGCAGCGCTCCCGGCGGAAGAAAATTCATTCTAGAGTGTCGGTCATGCTCGACTCCGTGATCGAAACCGGCGTGGCGCCCGTGCGCGACCCCGCCAAACTGCTGGCCGAGGTGCATGCGAGTTGGGGCGGCCGCGGCGACCTGTGGATCTTCGGCTACGCGTCGCTGATCTGGCGCCCCGAGTTCGAGGCCGCCGAGCAGCGGCCGGCCCAGGTGCACGGCTGGCACCGCGCGCTCGAGATGCGTTCGCGCATCAACCGCGGCACGCCCGAGTGCCCGGGCCTGGTGTTCGCGCTGGTCGCCGGCGGCTCGTGCCGCGGCATGGTCTACCGCATCGAGCGCGAACGGGTCGACGACGAATTGCCGAAGCTGTGGGCGCGCGAGATGCCGACCGGCGTCTACGATGCGCGCTGGCTGCCGTGCCGCACGCCGCAGGGCGCGGTGAGCGCGCTCGGCTTCACGCTGAGCCGCAGCAGCCCGAACTACACCGGCACGCTGAGCGACGAGCACCTGCTCGGCGTGCTGCGCAGCGCCTGCGGGCGCTATGGCACGACGCTCGACTACCTGATGGAGACGGCGCGCTCGCTGCGCCAGTGCGGCATCCGCGATCGCGGCATCGAGCGGCTGGTGGCGCTGGTCGAGCGTCACGCGCTCTAGCGCGAGTCGCCGAACAGCGCTGGGCTGTACGCCGCCCTGACGCGATCGAGATCACCCTCGCTGTCGACATCCATCAGCACGCCGGAATCATCCACATCGACCGCCTGCGCCGGGTAGCGCGCCACCAGCCGGCGTGCGCCTTCGTCGCCGGTCAGCATCACCAGCTCGGTGTAGAGCTCGGCCGCGAAGCCCACCGGATGGCCGCGCCGGCCCTTGTACTGCGCATAGCTCACCGGATGGTGCTCGAGCTGCTGCGCCACCGCCACCAGCGTCGACGGCATCACCATCGGCATGTCGCCCGGCAGCACCAGCCAGCCCGACGCATCGGAGCAGGCCGCCACGCCCGAGGCGATCGAGAAGCCCATGCCGAGGCGCTGCGCGTTGACCGGCGAGCCCGATCCGACCGTCGGCAGCATCACGATATCGCGCGTCGCGACGTGGAACGCGGCCTCTTCGGCCAGCACCTCGGTGGCGACGACGATCACCGGCAGGTGCGTCGCGAGCGCGTGCCGAAGCGTCGTCCCGAGAACGCTGGACGCTCCGAGGCTCTGCGTGAGCTTGTGCTGCGTACCGCCGAAACGGGAACCCCGTCCCGCGGCGAGCACGATGATCGCCGGCCGCGCCTTCATCAGGCCACCCCCTACGTTCTTGTTGGTCATGGCAGCCGGCGCATCACCGCACGCAAGCCCTTGGCTGCAAGAATGGAATCGTTTGCTTTCGCCGCCTAGTGGGGCGTTCACTTAAGGCATTCCCCGCAGGGTGTTTTGTTCCCTGCGGTATTTTTTCTCTGCGACATACTGCCAGCATGCCCGACATCGCCGACCTCCGTAAAAGTTACGAACGCGCCGAACTCGACGAGACCGCCTCGCGCAGCGACCCGCTCGAACAGTTCGGGCTGTGGTTCCAGCAGGCCCTCGACGCCCAGTTGCCCGAGCCGAACGCGATGACCCTCGCGACGGTGGGCCCCGACCAGCGCCCGTCGACGCGCGTCGTGCTGATCAAGGGCTTCGATGCGCGCGGCCTGGTCTGGTACACCAACTACGACAGCCGCAAGGGCCGCGAGCTGGCCGGGCACCCGTGGGCCGCGCTGCAGTTCCATTGGGTCGAACTCGAGCGCGTGGTGCGCGTCGAGGGCCGGGTCGAGCGCACCAGCGAGGCCGAGTCGGATGCCTACTTCCAGTCGCGGCCGCTCGATTCGCGGCTCGGCGCCTGGGCCTCGCCGCAGAGCGAGGTGATCGGTTCGCGCGCCGTGCTGGTGGCCAACGCCGCCAAGGCCGCGGCGCGCTTCGCGCTGAACCCGCCGCGCCCGCCGCACTGGGGCGGTTTTCGCCTCGTGCCGGACAGCTGGGAGTTCTGGCAGGGTCGCAAGTCGCGCCTGCACGATCGCCTGCGCTACCGGCAGGCCGATGGCGGCTGGCGGCGCGAGCGCCTCGCGCCCTGATCAGCTCTCCGTCGGCAGGAAGCCGATGTTCTCGCCGGGCAGGCGTGCCTGGGCCAGGCGGTCCAGCGCGGCCAGGAAGGCCTTGAAGTCGATCGGCTTGGTCCAGTAATCGTCGAAGCCCGCCTCGCGCGCCCGCGAGACGTCTTCCGGCATCGCGTTGGCCGACAGCGCGACGATCGCCGTGCCGGCCAGTGCCGGATCGGCCCGCAGCCGGCGCAGCACCTCGGCCCCATCGATGTCGGGCAGTTGCATGTCGACCAGCACCACGTCGGGCCGCGAGCGCTGCGCGAGGCGCACGCCCGAGATCCCGTCCACCGCAACCGCCAGCGTCACGTGGCCATGGTGGGCGAGCAGTTCCTGCACGAGCAGCACGTTGACCGGGTTGTCCTCGATGTAGAGCAGGCGCAGCGGCGCGGCCGGTGCGGTCGGGACCGGGATCGACGGCGCCGATGCGGGCAAGGCTTGCGGTGACGACAACGCCGCGGCACCGGCGGCCGCCCGCAGCACGATGCGGAACTCGCTGCCGTGCCCCGGCTCGCTGTCGACGCCAATGTCGCCGTGCATCAGCTTGACCAGGTGGTGCACGATGGCCAGCCCGATGCCGGTGCCCTGGATCGCGTCGCGCTCCGCGCCCAGCCGGTTGAAGGGCTCGAACAGGTGGCGCCGCTGCGCGGCCGACATGCCGCGGCCGTTGTCGCGCACCTTGATCGTCCAGGCCGGCGCGCCCTGCCACGCGCCGCGTTCCACGGCCAGCCACACGTGGCCGCCCGCGCTGTTGTACTTGATGGCATTGCTCATCAGGTTGGCGAGCACCTGCCGCACGCGCCGCGGGTCGCCGAGCACCTGGGCCGCTGTCGGCGCGGCCTGCACGCTGACGCCGGCCTCGTCGGCCTGCGGCCGGGTCCACTGCAGCACGTCCTGCAGCGCGGCCTGCAGCGGCACCGCCTCGTGCGCGAGCGGCATGCTGCTCGACTCGATCGACGCGAGGTCGAGCACGTCGTCGATCAGTGCCAGCAGGTGCTGGCCGGCCGAGCGGATCCGCTCCACGCGCTCGCCCTGCGCCAGGCTGAGCGGATCGCCGATGTCGGCCGACAGCAGCTGCGCGAAGCCGAGCACCGCATTGAGCGGCGTGCGCAGCTCATGGCTCATGCGCGCCAGGAACTCGCTCTTCGCGCGGCTGGCCTGCTCGGCCGCCGCCTTGTCCTGCAGCGCCTGCTCGGCGCGCTTGCGCTCGGTGATGTCCCAGTTCACGCCGAGCAGCCGCTCCGGGCGGCCCTGCGCGTCGCGCTGCACATGGCCGCGGGTGGCCAGCCAGCGCACCGAACCGTCGGGCCAGATCACGCGGAACTCGTGCTCGAGCTCGCTGCCGTCGCGCGCCGCCTCGTCCATCTTGCGCTGCAGCTCGACCACGTCGTCGGGGTGCCGCGAGCCGTCGCGCAGGTCGTTGGCGCCCAGCGGTCCGTCCGGGCGGTGGCCGCGCAGCCGGAACATCTGCGCATCCCATTGCGAGGCCTGGGTGCGCAGGTCGCGCTCCCAGGTGCCGATGCCCGCCGATTCGGCGGCGAGCATCGTGCGCTCCTGCACCCGCCGCAACTGCGCGCGGGTGCTGTGCAGTTCGGTGATGTCGATGTTGACGCCGAAGGCCATCAGCCGGCCGTTGACGCTCTCGCGCCGCGACCAGGCCGACACCCAGCGCACCTCGCCGTCGCTCGCACGGCGGATGCGGAACTCCGACTGCAGCCCCTGCTGCGTACCGCGCTCGGCGATCTCGTCGTGCGACTGCATCGCCGCGCGGTCGTCCGGGTGCACCAGCTCCTGCGCCCAGCGCTCCTCGCTCGGCACGCCGTCCTGCGGGCGCAGCCCGTAGATGCGGAACATCTGCTCGTTCCATTCGCCCTGGCGCGCCTCGATGTCGACCGTCCAGATGCCGACGCCCGCGGCGTTGGTGACCATGTCGATGCGGCGCGCGAAGGCCTGCGCCTGCTCGCGCTCGGCGATCTGCGCGCTGCGGTCGAGCGAGACGCCGGACAGCGCGATCGCCCGCCCCTGCGCGTCGCGCTCGGCGACGCGGCGCGTCAGCAGGTGGCGGTAGCTGCCGTCCTGGTTCAGGTAGCGCGCCTCGACGTCGACGACACGGTGCGTCGCGATGGCTTCGTCGGCCGCGCGCAGCACCGCGTCGCGGTCGTCGGGGTGGGTGGTCGAGCGCATGTACTCGAGCGTCAGGCCGTCGGGCGGGCGCGGGATGCCCATCACCTGGTAGCCCCAGTCGTTGAAGTAGATGCGCTGCGTCGCCAGGTCGATGCGCCACACCGACACCGAGGCCAGCGTGACCGCACGGTTCAGCTTGGCGGTCAGCGCCTCGATCTCGCGCAGGCGCGTCGTGCCTTCGGTGTCGTCGAGCAGGATGCCGGTCATGCGCACCGGCCGGCCTTGCGGCCCGGGGTGCACCTCGCACAGCGAATGGAATTCCTTGACCTGGCCGTCCGGCAGCACGAGGCGGAACCAGGTCTCGTAGCGGCCCGGCGCCTCGCCGAAGCGCTCGTGCTCGCGGCGGAAGCGGTCGCGGTCGTCGGGGTGGACGCGCTCGCTCGCCTGGTCGAAATTGGGCACGCCACCCGCCGGATCGAAGCCGCACAACCGGAACATGTGCGTGTCCCAGCGGCCCTCGCCGGTGCGCAGATCGCGCTCCCAGGCGCCGGTGCGGCCGAACTGCTCGATCAGCGCGAGCCGGGCCGCATCGACGGACGGCAGCACCAGCCACGCGAGCCAGCCGCTGTCGAGCCACACCGAGGTCCAGTCGAGTTCGAGCGAGGAGCCCGGAAACGCGATGCGCCCGCGACTGCTGGGGTCCGGGTGGCGCAGCGTGGCGACGAGTTCGCGGGCCAGCGCCTGCCAGCCTGCGTCAGCAATGCCGTGGTCGGACGCCCACCGCGCCGCGGCGGGGTTCACCTTCCACCGGCCATCGGCCCAGAGCCGCAGTGCCGGGGCCGGCGAAGAAAGCCACAAGGTGTCCATGCGCGGGCAAGTGTAGGGCTCCCGACCCTGCCCCCACCTACTCCGGGCGCACTTTCGACGCGAAGGTCTTGCGGAACTTCTCGACCTTCGGCGCGACGACGAACGCGCAGTAGCCCTGCCCCGGATGCTGCGCGAAGTAGTGCTGGTGGTAGTCCTCGGCGCGCGAATAGTCGGCCAGCGGCAGCACCTCGGTGACGATCGGGCTCTTGTACGTACCGCTCGCCACCATCTCGGCGATCACCTCGCGGGCCACGCGCTCGTGCTCCGGCGATTCGAAGTAGATGCCCGAGCGGTACTGCGTGCCGACGTCGTTGCCCTGGCGGTTCAGCGTCGTCGGGTCGTGCACGACGAAGAAGATCTCCAGCACCTCGCGCAGCGTGGTCTGCGCCGGGTCGAAGCTGACCCGCACCACCTCCACCGCGCCGGTGTCGCCGCTGCACACCTGCTCGTAGCTCGGGTTGCGCACCCGGCCGTTGCTGTAGCCGGACTCGACGCCGGTGACGCCCAGCACCCGCTCGTAGACCGCCTCGACGCACCAGAAGCAGCCACCGCCCAGCGTGATGGTTTGGATGGAAGTCGTGTTCATGAGATCTCCTTGGACAGCCCAGATGATTGCGCCCGCGCAGTTTGCAAGGCAAGGCGGCTCAGTCGGGCAGCGGTGTGCGTCCTGACAACGATGGCGGGCCGACCGGACCAAGCGTGAACGATTCACGCCTGTGAGCGCTGACTCGCCGGCACAATCCAGCCGCCACGCTGGCGCCCGCGCCGGTCCCTTGTCTACGTCCCCTCCGGAACCAGCGCATGAACAGCCTGCTGAACCTGCTCGGCATCGAATCCTGGAAGCCCATCCTGAGCGCGCTCGTGCTGCCACCGGTGCCGCTGCTGCTGCTGGTGCTGATCGGCGCCCGGCTGATCCTGCCGCGCCGCGGCCTCGGCTGGCTGGTGATCCTGCTGTCCACGCTCGGGCTGTGGTTCAGCGCCTGCAGCGGCACCGCGCAGTTCCTGAACCAGGTCGCGCTGAAGGTGCCGCCGGCGCTGACCCGCGAGCAGGTTGCCGAACTGAAGGCCGCGGCGCAGGCGAAGCAGCCGATCGCGATCGTCGTGCTCGGTGGCGGGCAGGAGGCGCTGGCGCCCGAATACGGCGTGGCCAACCTCAATTCGTTCTCGCTGGAGCGCCTGCGCTACGGCCTGTGGCTCAGCCGCGAGACCGGCCTGCCGGTCGCCTTCAGCGGCGGTCTCGGCTGGTCGCAGCCCGACGGCCAGCCGGAAGCGCAGACGGCGGCGCGCATCGCGGCCCAGGATTTCGGCCATCCGCTGAAATGGGTCGAGGACCAGTCGAAGGACACCCGCGAGAACGCCGCCCGCAGCGTCGCCTTGCTGAAGCCGGCCGGCATCACCCAGATCGTGCTGGTGACGCACGGCTGGCACATGCCGCGCTCGGTGGCGGTGTTCGAAGACGCGGCGCGCGGCAGCATCAAGATCCAGCCGGCACCGATGGGCCTGGCGGTGCGGGTCGACACCAAGTCGCTCGAATGGGTGCCGACGGCGCGTGGCTTCACGAACGTGCGCAACGCGCTGCACGAGCTGCTGGGCAGCTTGGTGCGGGCCTGACGGTCCCCCAAAAGTCGAAACCCCTCCCGACCTTGCGGTGGGAGGGGCGGGCAACTGACGTTGCCAACTCGGGGCTCCGGAGGAAGTGGGTCCAGGGCTCCTGGTGCGCAGGGACTGCGCCGGTGAGGTTGCCTGCATGCAGGCCCACCAAACTTAGACGACGCTCGGCGGCGATTCAAGGACGCATTCGAGGAATCTGCGTCGAATTGGTAACCGACAGCACCGCGCTTCAGCGCGCCGCCATCACGCCGGCGACGATCTGCGCCACCTTCTGCTCGACCTCGGCATCCATGCGGATGCTGCGCCCCCATTCGCGCGCGGTCTCGCCCGGCCACTTGTTGGTGGCATCCAGCCCCATCTTGCCGCCCAGCCCGCTGACCGGCGACGCGAAATCGAGGTAGTCGATCGGCGTGTTCTCGACCAGCGTCGTGTCGCGCACCGGGTCCATGCGCGTCGTGATCGCCCAGATCACCTCCTGCCAGCTGCGGATGTCGACGTCGTCGTCGGTCACGACGATGAACTTCGTGTACATGAACTGGCGCAGGAAGCTCCAGATGCCGAACATCAGCCGCTTCGCATGGCCGGGGTAGCTCTTGCGGATGCTGACGATCGCCATCCGGTAGCTGCAGCCCTCGGGCGGCAGGTAGAAGTCGACGATCTCCGGAAACTGCTTCTGCAGGATCGGCACGAACACCTCGTTCAGCGCGACGCCCAGCACCGCCGGCTCGTCGGGCGGCTTGCCGGTGTAGGTGGAGTGGTAGATCGGATCGCGCCGGCGCGTCAGCCGGTCGATGCGGAACACCGGGAACCAGTCCTGCTCGTTGTAATAGCCGGTGTGGTCGCCGAACGGCCCTTCGAGTGCATGCAGGTAGCCGCCGACCTCCTTCAGCGCCACGCCGTGCTCGCTGGTGCCGCTGAACCCGGCGGGCACCACCGGGATGTGGCCTTCGAGCACGATCTCGGCGCTGGCCGGGGCCTGCAGCATCCAGCCGGGCTCGCCGACCGCGGTGTCGACCACCTCGGTGCGGCTGCCGCGCAACAGGCCGGCGAACTGGTACTCGGACAGGCTGTCGGGCACCGGCGTGACGGCGCCGAGGATGGTCGCCGGATCGGCGCCGAGCGCCACCGCGATCGGGAACGGCTTGCCCGGGTTGGCGAGCGCGAAGTCGCGGAAGTCGAGCGCCCCGCCGCGGTGGGCCAGCCAGCGCATGATGACCTCGTTGCGGCCGATCACCTGCTGGCGGTAGATGCCCAGGTTCTGGCGGCGGCGGGCCGTCGGCGAAGCCTGCGGGCCGCGCGTGATCACCAGCCCCCACGTGATCAGGGGCCCCGCATCCAGGGGCCAGCAAGTCTGCACCGGCAGCTCGCCGAGATCGACCTCGCTGCCTTGCAGGATCTCCTGCTGGCACGGCGCCGAGCGCACCGCGGACGGCTTCATGTCCCACAGCGCCTTGACCATTTGTAACAAACGGCCGGTGTCTTTCAGCCCCTTCGGCGGCTCCGGCTCCTTCAGGCTGGCCAGCACCCGACCCACGTCGCGCAGCTCGCTCACCTCGGTGGCGCCCATGCCCTGGGCCACCCGACGAGGCGTTCCGAACAGGTTCGTCAAGGCCGAAATTTTGTAACCAGCGGGGCGTTCGAACCACAGTGCCGGACCGCCGGCGCGCAGCACGGAGTCGCTGATCGCTGTCATTTCGAGCCGCGCGGAGACTGGTTCGGCGATGCGTTTGAGCTCACCGGCGCGTTCCAGGCCCGCCATGAAGTCCCTCAGGTCACGGTATTTCATGTCTTTTAGTTATGAAGAGTGGCATCCTTATCCTTGACTGGTTATGAATCAAGTTCCTAGAATTCGCGACACCCTGAGAACTGACCAGGGTAAACCCGCATACCACAGGAGGTGGCTGCGGGGATCACGCTGCCGACGAGCAAGCCGCGGAGCGGTTCCGGAGTCTCCCGGAGTCGATCTGCGGTCGATTATCACCGTCACCTCTCGCACCGCCGAGCCCCGTGCCGCGGCGGTCGAGGCGCAAGACGGACTGAAAAGGAGTGACATGACGACAGCGCTTCAACAATGGATCGCGGGATTTCAGGACGCCCGCGACACCGCCGCTCGATCGAGCGCGGTCTTTCTGCGTGACGTGGGCCACGGTCTGCTGGAGGTGAGCCACAACGGCCTGGCCCTGCTGGGGCTGGTGATCGTCGCGATCGTGCTGTTCGTGGGCGGCCGCGCCGACCTGCGCCATGCCGCCGAGGGCCGCGCGCTCGATTGGCTGCGGGCGCGTCACGACGCCCGGGTCGAAGGCACCGCACTGGCGCTGAACGACCTGGTCGAGCCCGATGCCGTCAGCCGCGCCACCGCGGCCGACCCGCGCGACCTGACCAAGCAGCAGGCGGCCGTCGCGCTGTGGATCTCGCGCCGCTACCGCGTGGCCCCCGAGCCGGTCAGCCGGCTCGTCAAGGAGGCCTGGTCGGTCGGCGCCAAGTCGGGGCTCGACCCGACGCTGATCCTCGCGATCATGGCGATCGAATCCAGCTTCAACCCGTTCGCCCAGAGTTCGGTCGGCGCGCAAGGCCTGATGCAGGTGATGACCCGCGTGCACGACGACAAGTACGAAGCCTTCGGCGGCAACCATGCGGCCTTCGACCCGGTGACGAACCTGCGGGTCGGCGCCCAGGTGCTGAAGGAATGCATCGCGCGTGCCGGCGGTGTCGAGGCCGGGCTGCGCTTCTACGTGGGCGCCGCCAACCTGAACGACGACGGCGGCTATGCCGGCAAGGTGCTGGCCGAGCGCGAGCACCTGCGCATGGTGGCCGATGGCAAGTCGGTGCCGGTGTTCGCGCCGCTGGTGGTGCCGACACCGGTCGCGCTGCCGGGCACGCCGCTGCAGGCCGAGCCGGCTGTCATCGAGCCGACGCCGGTGTCGATGGCCCCCCAGGCTGCTCGGCAGGTGGCCTCGCTGCGCTGAGGCTTCAAGGGCCGCGGTACACTCCGCGGGCTGCGCAACTGGCGATGGGGCACCGGGCGTCACGGTCGACATGAAGGTCGACGTGAAGCCCGCGGGCCTGAGGTGGTGAACCACCGGGAAGCGCAGCCGGTTCCGGGTTTCCGGCACCGGTTCAGCCGTTCGCCTGGGCAGCCCTGTGGCCACGTGAGTCCGCCTCGCGTGATCCGCCCCGGGGTCTTCTGTTGAAGAGGACTGCCAGCCATGTTCGACCGCACCCACTCCACCGTTGCCCAGGTGGACCCCGAACTCTTCGCCGCGATCCAGAGCGAGAACCAGCGCCAGGAAGATCACATCGAGCTGATCGCCTCGGAGAACTACGCCTCGCCGGCCGTGATGGCCGCGCAGGGCAGCCAGCTGACCAACAAGTACGCCGAGGGCTATCCCGGCAAGCGCTACTACGGTGGCTGCGAATACGTCGACATCGTCGAGCAGCTCGCGATCGACCGCGTGAAGCAGCTGTTCGGCGCCCAGCACGCCAACGTGCAAGCCAACTCCGGCTCGCAAGCCAACCAGGCGGTGTTCTTCGGCCTGCTGCAGCCCGGCGACACCATCATGGGCATGAGCCTCGCCGAAGGCGGCCACCTGACGCACGGCATGTCGCTGAACATGAGCGGCAAGTGGTTCAAGGTCGTCAGCTACGGCCTGAACGCCAAGGAAGAGATCGACTACGACGCGATGGAGCGCCTCGCGCACGAGCACAAGCCGAAGCTGATCATCGCCGGCGCGTCGGCCTACAGCCTGCGCATCGACTTCGAGCGCTTCGCGAAGGTGGCCAAGGCCGTCGGCGCGATCTTCATGGTCGACATGGCGCACTACGCCGGCCTGATCGCCGCGGGCGTCTACCCGAACCCGGTGCCGCACGCCGACGTCGTGACCTCGACCACCCACAAGAGCCTGCGCGGCCCGCGCGGCGGCATCATCGTGATGAACGACGAAGCCATCGCGAAGAAGATCAACAGCGCGATCTTCCCCGGCATCCAGGGCGGCCCGCTGATGCACGTGATCGCCGCCAAGGCAGTGGCCTTCAAGGAAGCGCTGGCGCCCGAGTTCAAGGTCTACCAGCAGCAGGTCGCGAAGAACGCGGTCGTGCTGGCCGAAACACTGATCGAGCGCGGCCTGCGCATCGTCAGCGGCCGCACCGAGAGCCACGTGATGCTGGTCGACCTGCGCCCGAAGAACCTGACCGGCAAGGAAGCCGAGGCGCTGCTGGGTCGCGCCCACATGACCTGCAACAAGAACGGCATCCCGAACGACCCGCAGAAGCCGATGGTGACCAGCGGCATCCGCCTGGGCAGCCCGGCCTTCACGACGCGCGGCTTCAAGGAGGAACAGGCCCGGGCCACCGCCCACCTGATCGCCGACGTGCTGGACAAGCCGAACGACGAATCGGTGATCGAGGCGGTGAAGGCCAAGGTGGCCGCGCTGACGCGCGACTTCCCGGTGTATCGCTGATGATGGATCGGCTGATGAACCCCGGCTGCTGAGTCGTGCGCTGCCCCTTCTGCAGTCACGAGGAAACCCAGGTCGTCGAGACGCGCGAGTCCGATGAGGGCGACGTGGTGCGCAGGCGCCGCCGCTGCCAGAGCTGCGACAAGCGCTTCACCACCTACGAGCGTGCCGAGATCGCGCTGCCGTCCGTCGTCAAGAAGGACGGCACGCGCGCCGATTTCGACGCCTCGAAGATCCGCGCGTCGATGACGCTGGCGCTGCGCAAGCGGCCGGTCAGCGTCGAGCAGATCGACGCGGCGATGGAGCGCATCCAGGACAAGCTGCTCAACAGCGGCGCCAAGGAAGTGCCGTCGACGCGCCTCGGCGAACTGGTGATGCGCGAGCTCAAGCGCATCGACAAGGTCGCCTACGTGCGCTTCGCATCGGTCTACCGCAGCTTTGAAGATGTCGACGAATTCAGGCAGCTGATCCGGGATATCTGAACCGGTACACAACACCCCGAACCTCGCAAATCCCCCCGAAACCCCCTCACGTACCGGTACGTCCGAGGGTGGTTTCAGCCCCTTCTCCCCCCATCGGGGGAGTGGCCGATGGCGCGGCACTTCCTAAAGTCCGCGTCCATTCATCAGGGGGATCATCCATGTTCCAGCAAGCCAGGCCGGGATCGACCGGCGGTTTCACGCTCGTCGAGTTGATGGTGTGCGTGGCGCTGTGCGCCGTGCTCGCGCTGATCGCAGTGCCCAGCCTGCAGCGCTGGACCGAGGCGCGGCGGCTCGAAGGGGTGGCGAACGAACTCGCGGCCGACCTGCGGCTCGCGCGCAGCGAAGCCATCGGCCGCAACCAGAACGTGCGCATCGGTTTTCGCGGCGTGACAACACCGTCGAACTGTTACGTCGTCTATGTCGGAGCGATCGATGCGTGCCGCTGCACGCCGCAAGGCCAGGCCGCCTGCGAAGCAGATGGCCACGCGATCCGCAACGTCGCGCTGCCGGTGGAAGACCGGCTGAGCCTGCAGGCCAATGTCCCGACGATGAGCTTCGACGCGCAACACGGCACCAGCACGCCGGCCGCCACGCTGCGGCTGGCGAATGGCTCGGGCCTCGCGATCCAGCATGTGGTGAACCTGCTGGGACGCGTGCGCAGTTGCTCGCCGCTGGGCGCGGTGCCCGGCTACCGCTCCTGCTGAGGACCGACCATGACCCCGAATCACGGCGTGCCGCAGCGCGGCCGCGGCTTCACGCTCGTCGAACTGATGGTGGGCATGGTGATCGGCCTCGCGGTCGTCGTGCTCGCGCTCGGGCTGCTGGGTGTCCAGCTGCACGACACCCGCCGGCAACTGGTCGACCTGCGCCTGACGCATGACCTGCAGACGATCGCCGAGCTGATCGCGCGCGATCTCGCCCGCGCCGGCCACGGCATGCCGGCCGCCGCAGCGGCAGCCAGCTCGCCCGACCCGGTCATCGCGCTGCCCCCGGACGGCAACAGCGTGAGCTTCGACTACGCCGCGACGGCCGGGCCGGAGGCCACCGCCAGCCGCTTCGGCTACCGGCTGCGCCGCGGCGTCATCGAGATGGCCTTTGGCGACGGCAACTGGCAGGCCCTCAGCGATGCCTCGTCGATGCGGGTCACGCGGCTGGAATTCGTGCCCGACAGCCGACGCGTCGACCTGCAGGAGTTCTGCAGCCGGCGCTGCGATGCCGCGTCCGGTGCCAGTGCTTGCCCGTACCAACTGCAGCGCCGCGTGCGCATCCGGCTGCAGGCCCAGGCGATCACCGGCAACGCCGCCGACAGCGGCGCGCCGCGCGAGGCCGAGATCGATGCGCGCGTGCGCAATGACGCCGTGGTGGGCGGGTGCCCGGCATGAGACACCTCCAACGTGGCATCACGGCGCTGGCCGTCGTGCTGGTGGTCGGCGTCGCCCTCGCGCTGACGGCGGCCTACGCATCGCGCGTGGCCTGGCTCGAGCTGCAGGCGTCCGGCAACCGCGTGCGCGCGGCGCAGGCCACCGAAGCGGCGCAATCGGGCCTCGCCTGGGGGCTGGCCCGGCTCAACGACGACCACCCCGTCGACAACGCCTGCCGACCGGTGGCCAACGGCTCGACCTTCCGCGAGCGCTACCAGGGCACGTCAGCGATGCCGTCCTGCGCGCTCGGCGATGGCACCTGGTCGTGCCGATGCCCGCCACCGGGCGCAAGCGTCGAGCCCGGCACCGCAGCCGACACGGCCTATGCGGCCTTCGCGCTGCAGCTGAGCACAGCGGCGTCGGGCGTCGCCACGATCGAGTCGATCGGTTGCAGTGGCGCCCTCACCACCCTCACCACCCTCACCACCCTCACCACCCTCACCGCCTGCACAGTACCGCCGGGGGCGGATGCGCCCACGGGCCTGCGTGTCACACGGGCCTGGACAGAAGTTGCCCGCATTCCCGCGATCGACGTCCGGCCCGCAGCGGCGATCACGGTGCGCGGTACGCTGCAGCTGCGCGACGGGCCGATCGTGATCCACCGTGGCATCGCGAGCGGCGGGCTCACGCTGCACACCGGCGCCCATGTCGACCCGGGCGATGCCAGGCTGGTCGGCCCGCCCGGCGCGCCGCCGCTGTCGACCATCGTCGCCGGCGACGCGGCACTCGCCTCGCTCGACGCGGCGCAGTTCTTCGCGAGTGCCTTCCGGATGAACGTGGCGGCATGGCGGGCGCAACCCGCCGCCCGGCAGCTCGCCTGTGCATCGCCTTGCGACCAGGCACTCGCGCAATCGCTCGCGGCCCCGGGCGCCCCCTCGCTGGTCTGGCTCGACGGCGGCCTGCACCTGGACGGGCCCACCGAACTCGGCTCGCCCGAGCGACCAGTGCTGCTGGTCGTCGACGGCCCGGTGCACCTGCGTGGGGTCGTGCGCATCCACGGGGTGCTGTACCTGCGCGCGGCCGGGTGGCGCGACGACGGCGGTGCCGACATCCACGGCGTGCTGCTGGCCGAAAGCGACCTGCTGCTCAGCGGCCCGACCCGCATCGACCACGACAGCGGCGTCGTCGAGCACCTGCAGGCGTGCTGCGGCACCTACGCCCGCGTGCCCGGCAGCTGGCGGGACTTCTGATGCGCCGTGCCCGCAGGTCGCGGCCCACCGCCCGGGCGCCCGCCGGGGCGGCCCTGCTCGAAGCGCTGGTCGCGCTGCTGATCGTGTCGCTGTTGTCGGCCGCGATGCTGAACCAGCAGCAGGCGCTGCAGCAGGCCCGCACCGCGGCACGGCAGCGGCTCGATGCGCTGCAGCTGGCGCGGCTGGCGTTCGATCGCCTGCGCAGCCCGGCCGCCTCGTCATCGGACAGCACGGCCCCGCCACCGTTCAAGCTCACGCACGACGAGGCCGGCGAAGCGGGCAACGCGGTGGCCGTGCGCGATGTCAGCGTCGCGGTGAACTGGCGCGGCCCTGCCGGCGAGCCGCATCGCCTGCAGCTCGGCACGCGCGAGCCGGGCGCCTCGCCGGTCTACGACGCCGTGCTGAGCCTCGCCCCGCAAGACATCGCGATCGCCAGGCCGCTGGCCCGCGCGACCGGCATTCCGTTCGAATCGGTCGCGATCGCCCCGGGGCAAAGCCTCTGGCAACCCGGCGCGCCGGGCTCGCCGGCATGGGTGCTCAACGACGCCGACGGCACGATCGTCTCGCGCTGCACCGGCACGGCGGGCGCTTGCGACGCCGCCGACGGCAGCGTGCTGAGCGGCCACCTGCGCTTCTCGGCGAGCGCGCCGCCCGATCCGTCGACCGCGGGTGATGCCTTGCTGCCGCTGGACCTCGTGCTCGCGCTCGACGGCACGCCGCCACGCCGCATCGGCTGCGCGACGCAGTCCGTCGTCGCGGCCGATGCGCGCTTCGTGCGCTACGGCTGTGTCGTGCCCGATCCACCGGCGGCAGGGTGGTCCGGCCGGGTCGAGATCCAGCCGCTCGGCTGGCGCATCGGCACGCAGGCCGGCAGCCAGCGCGTGTGCCGCTACAGCGCCGACCTCGACGGCAGCGGCGCGATCGACCGCAACGACGAGCATCCGGCGCACTACACCGCGGTGCAGGGCACGCTGGCCCAGCAGAACTACCTGCTGATCCGCGGCGACCAGCCCTGCCCGGCCCGCAGCGCCACGGGGACGCACAATGACGCCCTGCAGAACACCGTGCAGCACCAGCCCTGATCCGCCCGATGTCTTCTTCCGAGTTTCCAAACGCCCCGGCGTTCACGCCCGCCGACCACGCCGCGATGCGCGAAGCGCTGGCCTTGGCCGGGCAAGCCGTCGGCCTGACCGAGCCGAATCCGCGCGTCGGCTGCGTGATCCTCGACGCGCACGGCCAGGTGATCGGCCGCGGGCACACGCAGCAGGCCGGCGGCCCGCATGCCGAGGTGATGGCGCTGCGCGATGCGGCCGCCCGCGCCCACGCGACCCAGGGCGCGACCGCCTACGTCACGCTGGAACCCTGCTCGCACCACGGCCGCACGCCGCCGTGCTGCGACGCGCTGCTGGCCGCCGGCATCGCGCGTGTCGTCTCGGCCGTCGCCGACTCGAACCCGCTGGTCGCCGGCCAGGGCCTGGCGCGGCTGCGGGCGCACGGCGTGCAGGTCGACGCCGGCCTGCTGGGCGATGCGGCGCGCGAACTCAACATCGGCTTCTTCTCGCGCATGGTGCGCGGGCGGCCGTGGGTGCGCCTGAAGGCCGCGACCTCGCTCGACGGCCACACCGCGCTGGACAACGGCGTCAGCCAGTGGATCACCGGCGAGGCCGCGCGCACCGACGGCCACGCCTGGCGCAAGCGGGCCGGCGCGGTGCTGACCGGTGTCGGCACCGTGCTCGACGACAACCCGCGGCTCGACGTGCGGCTGGTCGACACCGCGAAGCAGCCGCTGCGCGTGGTGATCGATTCGCGGCTCGACATGCCGCCCACCGCGCGCATCCTCGATGCCCCCGGCCAGGTGCTGGTGTATGCAGCGGCCCCCGAGGCGGCCCGCATCGAGACACTCGCGGCCACCGGTGCCGAGGTGATCCTGCGGCCCGGTCCGACGGGCAAGGTCGACCTGCCCGCCGTGCTGGCCGACCTGGCGCAACGCGGCATCAACGAGCTGCACGTCGAGGCCGGCCACAAGTTGAACGGCTCGTTCGTGCGCGAGGGCCTGGTCGACGAGTACCTGCTGTACCTCGCGCCGAAGCTGCTCGGCACCGGCCGCGGCCTGGCCGCCTTCGGCCCGCTGCAGCGGCTGGAAGACGCCGCCGTGCTGCGCTTCCATGCGGTCGACCGCGTCGGCGACGACCTGCGGGTGATCGCCCGGCCGCCGGCACGGGAAATCTTCTGACTGCGAGAATCGCACCCATGTTCACCGGCATCATCAGCGGCCTCGGCCGCATCGACTCCGTCCGCCCGCTCGGCGCCGACGCCTCCCACGGGCTGCAACTGACGCTGCAGGCCCCCGACCACTACCTCGACGACGTGCAGCTCGGCGACAGCATCTCGCTGAACGGCGCCTGCATGACGGTCACCACCTTCGACGCCGCCGCCAGCCGCTTCACGATCGACATCTCGGCCGAGAGCCTGGACAAGACCGCCGGCCTGTCGCAGCCCGGCCCGGTCAACCTCGAGAAGGCGCTGCGGGCGCACGACCGGCTCGGGGGCCACCTGGTCAGCGGCCACGTCGACGGCATCGGCCGCGTGACGCATTTCGCACCGGTCGGCGAATCGTGGGAGCTGCGGGTGCTGGCCTCGGCCCATATCGGCCGCTTCCTCGCCTACAAGGGCTCGGTCGCGGTCAACGGCGTCAGCCTGACGGTGAATCGCGTCGATGACCGCGCCGACGGCTGCGAGTTCAGCATCAACCTGATCCCGCACACGATCGAGAACACGACACTGGGCACGCTGGCCGCCGGGTCGGATGTCAACCTGGAAATCGACCTGATCGCCCGCTACGTCGAACGGATGCTGGGGAAATAGAGCCCCCACGTCGCTTCGCTCCTGCCCCCCGGGGGGGCGCCTCCCCTCGGCCCGGCAAAGCCGGTTCCTGGGGAGTTGCTTGATCCCGCCGCCTACAATCCGCGGATGCCCATTTCGCCTGTTCCCGAACTGATCGCCGAGCTCGCCGCCGGCCGCATGGTCATCCTCGTCGACGAGGAAGACCGCGAAAACGAGGGCGACCTGGTGCTCGCCGCCGACCATGTGACGCCCGAGGCGATCAACTTCATGGCCCGCTTCGGCCGCGGCCTGATCTGCCTGACCCTCCCGCGCGAGCGCTGCGAACGCCTGCAGCTGCCGCCGATGGCCACCCGCAACGGCACCCGCCACGGCACCGCGTTCACCGTCTCGATCGAGGCCGCCACCGGCGTCTCCACCGGCATCTCGGCCGCCGACCGCGCCCGCACCGTGCAGGCGGCCGTCGCACGCGACGCGCAAGCCACCGACCTGGTGCAGCCCGGCCACATCTTCCCGTTGCAGGCGCAAGACGGCGGCGTGCTGATGCGCGCCGGCCACACCGAAGCCGGCTGCGACCTCGCGGCAATGGCCGGCCTGAGCCCCACCTCGGTGATCTGCGAGATCATGAAGGACGACGGCACGATGGCCCGGCTGCCGGACCTGGAGGTCTTCGCGAAGGAACACGGCCTGAAGATCGGCACCATCGCCGACCTGATCGGCTACCGCAGCCGCAATGAAAGCCTGATCGAGCGCATCGGCCGGCGCACGCTGACCACCGCGCAAGGCGAGTTCGACTGCACCGCGTTCCGCGACCGCACCGGCGGCCTGCACCTGGCGCTGAGCCACGGCACGGTCGACACCGCCGATGAAGTGCTGGTGCGCGTGCACGAGCCGCTGTCGGTGATGGACCTGCTCGACACCGGCGCCTGCAGCCACTCGTGGCCGCTGCACAAGGCGCTCGCGACGCTGCAGGCCAGCCAGCGCGGCGTCGCGGTGCTGCTGAACTGCGGCGAAGACGTGCAGTCGCTGCTGTCGCACTGGCAGGAAACGCCCGCGGCCCCGGCGCGCGCCCGCGCGCAGATGGACCTGCGCACCTACGGCATCGGCGCCCAGATCCTGCGCGAGCTGGGCGTCACGAAGATGAAGCTGCTGGGCAGCCCGCGCCGCATGCCGAGCATGACCGGCTACGGCCTCGAGGTCACCGGCTTCGTCGCCCCCGAACACTGAACGCACCGACTGGATTGACATGCAAGCAGCAGACAAGGGCCAGGCGGCCGACCTGGACGGCACCGACCTGCGCATCGGCATCGTGCAGGCCCGTTTCAACGACAAGCTGACGCAGGCGCTGGCCGACGCCTGCATCGGCGAACTGGCGGCGCTGGGCGTCGCCGCCAAGCACATCAAGCACGTGACGGTGCCGGGCGCGCTGGAGGTGCCGCTCGCCCTCAACGCGATGGCCGCGAGCGACCGCTACGACGCGCTGGTCGCGCTCGGCTGCATCGTGCGCGGCGAGACCTACCACTTCGAACTCGTGTCCAACGAGAGCGGCGCCGGCGTCACGCGCGTCGCGCTCGACCACGAGATCCCGATCGCCAACGCCATCCTGACCGTCGAGGACGAGGCGCAAGCCTGGGCCCGCGTCGAAGAGAAAGGCCGTGACGCCGCGCGTGTCGCCGTCGAGATGGCCAACCTGCTGGAAGACCTCTCGTGAGCGATACCGATCCCAAGAACCCCGCCCCGGCCGCATCGTCCTCATCGTCCGCCCCCAAGCCCGCGGGCAAGGGCGGCCCGAAGAGCGGCAAGCCGCAGCCCAAGTCGTCGCGCCGCCGTTCGCGCGAGGCCGCGCTGCAAGGCTTGTACGAGTGGCTGCTGTCCGGCGCCGACGCCGGCGTGGTCGATGCCCACATGCGCGAGCAGGAAGGCTTCGACAAGGCCGACGCGGCGCACTTCGATGCGCTGCTGCACGGCTGCATCACCGAGGCCGCCGACCTCGACGCGGTGCTCTCGCGCCACGTCGACCGCAAGACCACCGAGCTGTCGCCGATCGAGCACGGCGTGCTGATGATCGGCGCCTACGAGCTGAAGCACTGCATCGACATCCCGTACAAGGTCGCGATCAACGAAGCGGTCGAGCTGGCCAAGAGCTTCGGCGGCACCGACGGCCACAAGTACGTGAACGGCGTGCTCGACAAGGCGGCGCTCGACCTGCGCCCGGTCGAGGTGGCGGCGTTCCGGGCCCAGCGGCGCTGACGCATTGATCGCGCGATGAAGCTCGCCAGCCGCCTCGACCACATCGAACCCTTCTACGTGATGGAGTGTGCGAAGGCGGCGATCGAGCTGTCGCGCACCGCCGCCTGCGACCCGGCGCAGGGCGGCCGGCCGATGATCTTCCTGAACATCGGCGAGCCCGATTTCACCGCGCCGCCGCTGGTGCAGCAGGCCGCGCGCGACTGCCTCGAACGCGGCAGCACGCAGTACACGCAGGCCACCGGCCTGCCGGCCTTGCGCGAGCGGCTGAGCCGCTGGTATGCCGAGCGCTTCCAGGTCGACATCGCCCCCGAGCGCATCGTGATCACCGCCGGCGCGTCGGCCGCGCTGCAGCTCGCGTGCCTGGCGCTCGTCGAGCGCGGCGACGAGGTGCTGATGCCCGACCCCAGCTACCCGTGCAACCGCCATTTCGTCGCGGCGGCCGACGGCGTCGCGCGGCTGCTGCCGGCGTCGCCCGAGCACCGCTTCCAGCCCGATGCGGCGACCGTGCAAGCGGCCTGGACGGCGGCCACCCGCGGCGTGCTGCTCGCGTCGCCGTCGAACCCGACCGGCACCTCGATCGCGTTCGACGAGATGGGCCGCATCGTGCAGGCGGTGCGCGAGCGCGGCGGCTTCACGATGGTCGACGAGATCTACCTCGGCCTGAGCTTCGACGATGCGTTCGGCCGCACCGCGCTGGCGCATGGCGACGACGTGATCTCGATCAACAGCTTCTCGAAATACTTCAGCATGACCGGCTGGCGGCTCGGCTGGCTGGTGCTGCCGCCCGAGCTGGTCGCGCCGGTCGAGCGGCTCGCGCAGAACCTCTACATCTGCCCGTCGTCGCTCGCGCAGCAGGCGGCGCTGGCCTGCTTCGAGCCGGCCTCGATCGCCGAATTCGAACGCCGCCGCGGCGAGTTCCGCGCGCGCCGCGACTTCCTGGTGCCGGCGCTCGAAGCGCTGGGCCTGCGCGTGCCGGTGATGCCCGATGGCGCGTTCTACGCCTGGGCCGATTGCTCGGCGCATGCCGACAGCAGCTGGGACTTCTGCTTCCGGCTGATGCGCGAGGCGCAGGTGGCCATCACGCCGGGCCGCGATTTCGGACCGCACGCGGCGGCGCGCTACATCCGGCTGTCGTATGCGAGTTCGATGGCGCATCTCGAAGAAGCGGTGCGGCGTCTGCGGCAATTGCTGTCGGCGTAGCCGGCGGTTTTTGCTGTAGGCGTTGTTGTCACTTTCTCAACGAAGCCATGCACCATCTCGTCGACTTTCGCAAGCGCATGTTACGAATGCACAGAACGCGGGGTTTTTTACTGCCAGGGCCCGATGCGCTTGCACTAAGCTGCGTCCGTGGTGGACAACCGTCCCACGAACCCAACCCGCCTCATGCCCGGCCCTGTTCCTGATCCTTCCTCCGACCTTGCCAACTCGACGCCGGGTGCGCCGAAGTGGGGCGACACCGACCTCGGGCTGCCGGCGCAACCGGCGGCGACCTTCTCCACCAACCCGCCGATGGGTGGGGCCGACCAGATGCCGACCATCGGCCACATCGGCCGGTACGCGCTCAAGTACCGCATCGGCGAAGGCGGCCTCGGCGTGGTCTATGCCGCGCACGACCCGCTGCTGTCGCGGCTGATCGCGATCAAGACCCTGAACCTCGAGATCTCGGCCGAGCAGCGCGATTCGTTCAATGCGCTGTTCCTGAACGAAGCGCGCGCCGCCGGCGGCCTGAGCCACCCGCACATCGTCACGGTGTTCGATGCCGGCGCGAGCGAGCAAGGCGCCTACATCGCGATGGAGCTGCTGAAGGGCCGCGACCTGCGCCAGCTGCGCCTCGAAGGCTGGCGGCCGACGCCGCACCAGGCCGCGCTGATCGTGCGCCGCGTCGCCGATGCGCTGGCCTATGCCCACTCGAAGGGCGTCGTGCACCGCGACATCAAGCCGGCCAACATCTTCATGGTCGGGCGCACGCAACCGCGCGTGCTCGACTTCGGCATCGCCCGCATCGCGCACCAGCACGATTCGAACGGCGAAGACATCGTCGGCGGCTCGCCCTACTACATGTCGCCCGAGCAGGTGCGCCAGCAGCCGGTCGACCGGCGCTGCGACGTGTTCTCGCTCGGTGTCGTGCTCTACGAACTGCTGGCCGACGTGCGGCCGTTCCGCGGCAGCTCGCTGGCCGAGATCACCCGTGCCGTCGCCGAGTACAACCCGCCGACCGTGCACCAGGTGAACAGCAGCATCCCGAAGGCCTTGTCCGAGATCGCCGCGCGGGCGATGGAGAAGAACCCCGACGACCGCTACCGCTCGGCCCGCGCGCTGTCGCGCGAGCTGCGCCATTGGCTCGAAGAGCATCCGCAGGACGGCGATGGTGGCGACGAGTCCGCCGAGCACCCCGCCGGACGCCACCGGCTGGCCTGGGGCCTGGTGGCCGCGGCCGGCGTCGGCATCGCGGCCGCCGCGTGGTGGACGCTGATGTCGCCACGCTCGAGCGAGCTCACGGCCTCATCCGCCGCGCCCGCCTCGGCGGTGGTCGTGGCGGCGGCACCGGTACCGGCCCCTGCCCCCGAACCCGTGGCCGCCTCGCAACCCGCCGCTGCGGCGAGCGCCGCCGCTCCGGCGGCCTCCGAGGTGGCGGCGACCCCGTCGGCCGGCGCATCGGCACCGCTGACGGTCGCCGCGGCCGGCCTGCCGGTGGCCGCGGCCGCCGCGCCCGACCCGGTGCTGGCCGCGGCATCGGGCGCCTACACCACGCGCAAGCCGCTGCCGCCGAAGGAAACGCTGAAGGAGCGCCGCGCCCGCGAGGCCCGCGAACGCGCTGCCGCGGCCGCGCCGGCCGTCGCCGCCACCGGCGTCGTGCGGCTCGCGATCAGCCCGTGGGGGCAGGTCGAGGTCGACGGCAAGTCGGTCGGCACCGCGCCGCCGCTGAACGAGCTGACGCTGGCCGAGGGCCGCCATGTGGTGACCATTCGCAACGACGACTTTCCGCCTTACAGTTCGACGGTCAATGTCGTGCCGGGCCAGCCGGTCAACCTCAAATACCGATTCGGATCATGAGACTGCTTCCTGCCGCGATGCTGGTTTCCGCCCTGGCTGCTGCCGTGCTGGCCGCCGGCTGCGCGCAGACCCCGCCCCCGCCCGTCGGCCTGCTCGACGTGACCTCGCGGCCCGCTGAGCGGGCCTTGCAGGGCGGCATCCGCGCCTATGAAGACGGCCAGTACCCCGAGGCCGAGAAGCAGCTGAACCTTGCGCTGACCACCGGCCTGGTGTCGCCGCGCGACCGCGCCGCCGCCCACAAGCACCTCGCGTTCATCTACTGCACCAGCAGCCGCACCAGCGACTGCGAGGCGGCCTTCCGCGCCGCGCGCCAGGCCGACCCGGCCTTCGCGCTGAACAAGTCGGAACAAGGTCACCCCGCCTGGGGACCGGTCTACAAGCGCGTGCAGCCATAATTGGCGCCGCACCGCGCGGGTTTCCGCGCGGGCGGCCCCTGCGGCTTGCTGTTCGCGCCCCATGACGTCCAACGAAGCTCCCGCCTTCATCCACCCGCTGCGCATCTACTGGGAAGACACCGACGCCGGCGGCGTGGTGTTCTACGCCAACTACCTGAAGTTCTTCGAGCGCGCCCGCACCGAATGGCTGCGCACGCTCGGCTTCCACCAGGAGCGCATGCGCACCGAAGGCGGCGCGATGTTCGTCGTCACCGACACCCGCGTGCGCTACCTGAGCCCGGCCCGGCTCGACGACCTGCTCGAGGTCAGCGTGCGTGTGGTCGAATCGGGGCGTGCCAGCCTGCGGCTCGCGCAGCAGGCCCGCCGCGGCGCGCAGACGCTGGCCGAGGGCGAGATCCGCATCGGTTGCGTGCACACCGGAACCTTCAAGCCACGCCGCATTCCCAACGACATCCTCGACGCCATCGCATGAACCAAGACTTCTCCATCATCAGCCTCGTCCTGCATGCCAGCTTCGTGGTCCAGCTCGTGATGGCCGGGCTGATGCTCGTGTCGCTCGGCAGCTGGACGGTGATCTTCGGCAAGCTGTTCGGCCTGCGCCGCGTGCGCACGATGAACGAGGACTTCGAGCGCGAGTTCTGGGCCGGCAAGAACCTGAACGACCTGTTCAACGCAGCGTCGCAGAAGGCGCACAGCGCGCCGCTGGAGCGCATCTTCGCGTCGGGCATGCGCGAGTTCATGAAGCTGCGCGAGCGCCGCGTGATCGACGGCGGCGCGCTGCTCGACGGTTCGCGGCGCGCGATGCGCGCCAGCTTCCAGCGCGAGCTCGACGCGGTCGAATCGAACCTGTCGTTCCTCGCGTCGGTCGGCTCGGTGTCGCCGTACGTCGGGCTGTTCGGCACGGTGTGGGGGATCATGCATGCCTTCGTCGGGCTGTCGAACCTGCAGCAGGTGACGCTCGCGACCGTCGCCCCCGGCATCGCCGAGGCGCTGGTCGCCACCGCGATCGGCCTGTTCGCCGCGATCCCGGCGGTGATCGCCTACAACCGCTTCGCGCGCGACATCGACCGCATCGCGATCCAGCTGGAGACCTTCATCGAGGAGTTCTCCAACATCCTGCAGCGCAACGCGACGCAGCCGCTGCCCGCGGGCCCGGCCGGCGCAGGAGCCTCGGCCGGCCCGGCCGGGGTGCGCTGAGATGCCCGCCGTCGCCGGCCGCGGCTCGCGCCGCCGCACGATCTCCGAGATGAACATGGTGCCGTTCATCGACGTGATGCTGGTGCTGCTGATCATCTTCATGGTCAGCGCGCCGCTGATCACCACCGGCGTCGTCGACCTGCCGACCGTCGGCAAGAGCAAGCAGCAGCCCGAGCACGTGATCGAGGTCGTCGTCGGCAAGGACGAGAGCCTGAAGCTGCGCGTCGACGGCAAGGAGCCGTCGCCGCTGAAGCTCACCGCGCTGGCCGCCACCGTCAAGGAGGCGCAGGGCGGCAACGCGCAATCGCCGGTCGTGATCTCGGCCGACCGGCAGGTCAAGTACGAGGCGGTGGTGCGCGTGATGGACACGCTGCAGCGCGCCGGCGTGCTGCGCGTCGGGCTGTCGGTCAAGAACACCGGAATCTGACCCATTGACCGCTCCTGACGCTGCGATGAGCACCGCCACCCTCCTGAAGTTCCGCGAGCACGACGCGCTGCGGCCTGATAACTCCGACAGCGTCGGTGCCGGCTTCGCGTTCGCGGCCGGCGCGCACGTGCTGCTGGTCACCGCGCTGGCCTTCGGCGTGAACTGGCAGTCGAGCGAACCCGTGGCGGTCGCGGCGGAGCTGTGGGCCGCCGTGCCACAGGTGGCTGCGCCGAAGGCTGTCGAGCCGCCGCCCGCGCCACCACCGCCGGCACCGAAGCCCGCGCCCGAGCCGAAGGTCGAGACGCCTCCGCCACCGCCCCGCCCTGCCCCCGATCCGCAGATCGCGATCGAGAAGGAGAAGACCAAGCAGAAGGAGCTGAAGGCCCAGCAGGACAAGGAAGTCGAAGAGAAGAAGGCGCAAGAAGCCAAGCGGCTCGCGGATGCCAAGGCCGAGGCTGACCGCAAGAAGAAAGACCTCGAGCGGCAGGCGGCGCAGACCGAAGAGCAGCGCAAGAAGCAGCTGGATCGCATCCTCGGCCAGGCCGGCGCCACCGGCGCGGCGACCAGCACCGGCAACGCCGCGCGCGACGCGGCGCCGTCGGCGAACTACGGCGGCAAAATTTTCCGCGCGATACTGCCCAACATCACGCTGATCGCTCCCATAGAAGGCAATCCGCGCGTCGAAGTCGAGATTCGCACCACCCCTGAAGGCACCATCGTCAGCCGAGTCGTCACGAAGAGCAGTGGAATCAAGGAGTGGGACGAGACCGTGCTGCGCGCGATCGACAAGACCGCCAAGCTGCCGCCTGATGAGAACGGTCGCGTACCGTCACCGCTGGTCGTCGGCTTCCGGCCGAACGACATGTGAGGCAGGCAGCCCCGGGCGCGCCCCTGCGCCGCGCTCGCGCCGCCGCAGCAGCCAAGCCACGAAGCGTCCCTCGAACGACCACGCGCCCCAGCTGACGAGCGCGTCGCCATCGCCGCAGTCGACCCAGCGCAGCGCCGGGCCGGTGGTCTTCGCGGTGACCAGCGCACCACCGGCCACGAAGCGGCGCAGGTTGGTCGCGAGCGCCGCGGGATCTTCATCGCCGCGGAACACCTCGGGGTGCGACGCGCTCTGCAGCGTGGGGCCGACCACCACGGTGCCGTCTTCGGGATCGCGCTGCAGCCCGCTGCCTTCGACCCACGACGGCGGGCGGCCGGGCAGGGCCAGCAGCGGCGCATCGCAGACCAGCCGCATGCCGTCGCCGACCATCACCTGCCGTGCACCGACGGCGACGCACTCTTCCTCGAACAAGGTGACGTTGCGGCGCTTCAGGATGCGGTGCATGCGGCCTTGCGCCGACGACGGAAAGTCGGGCAGCGGCGGGCCACCGTGCGTGACCAGCGCGACGCGGGCGCGCTTGCCGAGGCGCCGTTGCACCGCGAGCGACAGCTCGACACCGGCGATGCCCGAGCCGATGACGACCACGCTCAGCGTGCGCTGCTGCGCGAGCGCGAGCAGCGCATCCCACAGGCGCACGAACTGCTCGGTGGGCTGCATGAAGAGGGCATGTTCGCGGGTGCCGGAGATCGCGTCGCGGTCCATCGCCGGCGCGGGGTCCAGGCTCAGCGCGTCGTAGTCGATGACCTGGCCGCCGACCAAGGTCACCCGCCGGCCGGCGGCGTCGAGCGACTCCACCTCGCCTTCCACCAGCGTCACCCGCGCCTGCTGCGCGAGCGGCAGCAGCGGCGTGACGCTGTCATCGAGGCTGCGCCGGCCGGCGATCCAACTGGGCAGCGCCGCCTGCGACATCGGGCGCAGCGACGGCGCCACCAGCGTGACCTGCGCGGCGGGCAGCGCCTGCGCCGCGAACTCGCGCAGCACCTGGAGGTGGGCAGGTCCGGCGCCCAGCAGAACGAGATGCTTCATCGAGGGGAGGTGGGCAAGCAATGCGGGTGCAATCCCGCATTGTGCCCCGGGCGCCGGCCTCGGCCGTCAGCGCACCGCCAGGCCTGGACGAATGCCCCAGCGGGCGCTGATCAGCCGGTCGAGCGACAGCAGGCCCGGGCCCCACAGCGCCAGCCCGATCAGCAGGCTGCCCCAGAACTGGTGCTGCTGCAGCGCGGCCGGTGCGATCTCGGCCAGGCTCAGCACCGCGACCACGTTCATCACCGACAGCCCGAGCGCCGCGAAGCGTCCGGCCAGCCCGAGCGCCAGCAGCACCGGCAGCACCAGCTCGCCGCCGGTGCCCATCACGGCCGCCAGCTCGGGCGGCAGCAAGGGCACGTGGTACTCGTCGTTGAAGAGCGCGAGCGTGGTGTCCCAGTCGCGGATCTTCGTCAGGCCGGACAGGAAGAAGGCGTGCGCAACGTAGAGCCGCGCCGCCAGCTGCGCGACCGGCTGCAGCGATTCGAGCACCGCGACGAAGCGGCGCCACAGGGTCAGCAAGGGGGTGAGGCTCATGGTGGTTTCTTTCGATTCGATGGGGCTTGGTCGGCGGGCAGCGGCATTTCTTTCGCCGCCCGCGCGCCAGCCAGCCAGCCGTGCTGCACGGCCTGCAACAACCAGGGTTCGAAAGCGAAGCTCTCGCCGGCGCGGTCCAATGCCTCCGACAGCGGCCTGCCCTCCAGCAAGGCCCGCGTCCAGCGCGCGTCGGCCTCGCCGATCGGCCGCACCTGCGCACGCCAGCCATCGCGCCACACCAGCGCATGTTCGCCACGACCGGCGGCAAGCGCTTCACGAGCGGCATCGAGGTGGCGGGCCGCCTCGTCGCCCAGGCGATGCGCCAGCCACAGGCTCGCCGCAGGCCAGGCACTGGAGAGCAGGCCGACCGCCGGCACCAGCGTCAGCGTGAGTTCAGCGGGATCGGCCTGCGCCAGCAGCGCGAGGCTCGCGGTGTCGCATCCGATGTCGGCCGACTGCTCGCAGCGCGCGACCAGCGCATCGAGCCGCGCACTGTCGGCCACGTAGGGCACATCGGCCAGCTGGTCGCTCGCGGCGATGAAGCCGGGCAAGGCCTCGCCGAACTCGGCCAGGTCACCGCGCTGCGGCGGCTGCGCCTGCCAGAACGCGCGCGCCAGCGCGGCGAACGATTCCTCGCCCAGCATCGCCTGCACGGTCGGATAACGCGTTGCCAGCGCGCGCTCGGCCGAGGCGCCGCCGTTCGCCTGGTACGCCTGCCAGCCGCGCAGCAGCCTGGCCCCCTGCTCGCTGACTGCGCCGGCCAGCGACGCGCCGTCGTCGCGCGCCCACAGGCTGCGCAGCAAGGCCTGCTGGCGGTCGAGCTCGTTCATCGGGCGCCGGCCTCGGCGATCACGCGGCCGGCGTGCGCCGCTTCGTCGAGCAGCACGGCCAGCGGTGGCAGCTCGGTGTCCCATTCGACCAGCGTCGGCCTCGGCCCCAGCCTGCTGATCGCGTGCGCGAACACCTGCCACACCGGCGCATGCACGCGGCTGCCGTGGTCGTCGATCACGATGTCCGGCAGTTCGAGGTAGCCGGCCAGGTGGATCTCGCCGACGCTCGCCGCATCGATCGCGTCGATCCAGTCGCAGGCTTCGCGCGCCGCGTCGGCGGGACGGTCTCTCGCCTGATTCAAGCCATTGACGACCAGGTTGTTGACGTCCAGCAGCAGCCCGCAGCCGGTGCGGCGCGTCAGCTGGTTGAAGAATTCGGGCTCGCTCATCTCCTGGTCGGTCCAGGCCAGGTAGGCCGACAGGTTCTCGACCAGGAGGGTCCGGCGCAGGCGCTCCTGCACCTGGGTCACGTTGCGCACCATCACGTCGAGCGCCTCCCGGGTGAACGCGAGCGGCAGCAGGTCGTTGGCGTGCAGCGTGGCGGAACCCGCCAGGCCGCTGGGGGCGCGGGCGAAGCTCGCATGGTCGGAGACGCGCACCGGCTCGATGCGCTCGGCCAGCCGGGCCAGCCGATCGAGGTGCCACGGGTCGAGCCCGCAGGCCGAGCCGAGCGACAGCCCGACGCCGTGCAGGCTCACGTCCCACCGCGAGCGCGCCGCGTGCAGCACCGCCATCGCGGCGCCGCCATCGGCGAAGAAATTCTCGGAATGCACCTCGACGAAACCGAGCGCCGGAGCCGCCTCGGGGCGGTCCAGCAGCTCGGCGTAGTGAGGCTGGCGCAGGCCGATGCCGACCCAGCGGTCGGCGGCCGGCCGCGCGGCGGCGCTCACCGCGGGCTCACTTCTTCTTGGCTTCTTCGGCGGTCTTGCCGCCCAGGCTCGCACAGGTGCCCTTGGCGACGTACTTCCATTCGTCGGCGCCCTTGTCGACCTTCGACTGGCCGGCGCACGAGTGCGAGCCCGAGGCGTTGGCGCAATCGTTCTGGCCGGCCGTGGCGATGCCGAAGCACTTTTCCTTGGCCTTCTCGTCGGCGGCGTTGGCGTGGCCCAACAGGCCCAGGGCCAGCACGGAAGCGAGGGCGGACGAGGCGATCAGACGGTTGTTCATCGGGTTCTCCTGTGGATGAAAGTTGAAAAGACCCGCCTGAGTCGAACTCGGGCGGGTCGTCTTACATCAGGTCCCGATCATGCCCGCAGAAGCGGGCATTCCGTCACTGGGTGGTTTCCCAACCCCCGCCGAGCGAGCGGATCAGGCCGACCGTCGTGGTCGCCCAGGTGCCGCGCAGCTTCACCGCCTGCCGCTCGATGGTCAGCAGGTCGCGCTGCGCTTCCAGCAGTTGCAGGTAGCTGTCCTCGCCGGCGCGGTAGCGCTTGTCAGCGAGTTCGGCTGCACGGCGTGCCGACGACACCGCCGCGTCGGTGAAGCCCACCTGCTCGCGCACCGAGCGCAGGCCGGACAGGTTGTCCTCCACGTCGGCAAAGGCCAGCAGCACCGACTGGCGGTAATCGGCCACCGCGCCTTCGAGCTGCGCCTCGGCGCGCTTGATGGCCGCCTTGTTGCGCCCGCCGTCGATGATCGGCAGCGAGAACACCAGGCTGGTCAGCCAGGACTGCGCGTTGGTCTTGAACAGGTCGCTCAGCTCGGTCGAGGCATAGCCGCCGTTGGCCGTCAGCGCGAGCGCCGGGAACAGCGCCGACTTGGCCACGCCGACACGCGCCGTCGCCGCCGCCATGCTGCGCTGCGCGGCCGTCACGTCGGGCCGGCGTTCCAGCAGCGCCGACGGCAAGCCGGGCGGCGCCACCGGCACGGTGGCATCCATCGCGAGCGGCTGGTTGTCGAAGTTGAAACCGGCCGGCGCCTGGCCGAGCAGCAGCGCGAGCGAATGCTCGAGCCGCGAGCGGCTGCCGCGCAGCGCGACCACCTCGGCCTGCAACGTCGACAGCTCGGTGCGCGAGCGCGCCACGTCGAGCTCGGCAACGTCGCCGGCCTGGAAGCGCTTGCCGATCAGGCGGACGTTCTCGGTGCGCAGCGCGAGCGTCGCATCGAGTTGCGCCGCTTCGGCATCGAGTGCCCGCAGCGCGAAGTACGTCTGCGCCACATCGGCCTGCAGCGCGAGCAGCACCGAGCGGTAGCTGGCCTCGACCTGCTCGGCATCGGCCTTCGCGGCGTTGACACCGTTGCCGACCCGCTGGAACAGGTCGACCTCGTAGCTCGCGCCCAGGCCGGCGCTGTAGACGGTCGACGGCGACACCGGCGTGCCGGCCGGTACGCCGAGCTGCCCTGGCGCCGAGCGGCTGCGCGTGACACCGGCATTCAGGCCGAGCTGCGGCCAGCGATCGGCCTCGGCGCTGCCGAGCGCGGCGCGCGCCGCCTTGACGCGAGCGGCGGCCGACGCGAGCGTCGGGTTCGCCTTCGCGGCCTGCTCCTCGAGCGCATCCAGCTTCGCATCGCCGAAGGTCGCCCACCAGGCGCCACGCTGCTGCGCCTCGGACGGCGCGGCCGCCTTCCAGCTGCCTTCGACGGCCGTCATCTCCTTGTAGGCCGACGGCACGCCCACATCGGGCTGCGGCACCGTCGGGGCCAGCGAACAGCCCGCCAGCACCAGCGCCGTCACCAGCGCGGAAGTCTTGAACAAAGTGTGTGTCATGGTCTTGTCGTTGCTCAGGTCGTCGCCTCGTGCGCCACCGGCGCCGCGGCAGCGCCGGAGCGCCCTTCGATCGCCACCGCGAGCTTGCGCAGCAGCACGTAGAACAACGGGGTCAGGAACAGGCCGAACAGCGTCACGCCCAGCATGCCGGCGAACACCGCGACGCCCATCGCATGGCGCATCTCCGAACCGGCACCCGACGAGAACACCAGCGGCAGCACGCCCATGATGAACGCGATCGAGGTCATCAGGATCGGGCGCAGGCGCAGGTGGCAGGCTTCGAGCGCGGCCTCGACGATGCTCTTGCCCTGGTGCTCCAGGTCACGGGCGAACTCGACGATCAGGATCGCGTTCTTCGACGCCAGCCCCACCAGCACGAACAACGCGATCTGCGTGAAGATGTTGTTGTCGCCCTTGGTCAGGTAGACGCCCAGCAGCGCGCACAGGATCGACGCCGGCACGATCAGGATCACCGCCAGCGGCAGCGTCCAGCTCTCGTACTGCGCGGCCAGCACCAGGAACACCAGCAGCACGCACAGCGGGAACACGATCACCAGCGTGTTGCCGGCCAGGATCTCCTGGTACGTGAGGTCGGTCCACTCGAAGTTGATGCCGCGCGGCAGCGTCTCGGCCGCCAGCTTGGCCATGATGTCCTGCGCCTGCCCCGACGACACGCCCGGAGCCGGGCCGCCGTTGAAGTCGGCCGCCGTGTACGAGTTGTAGCGCTCGACGCGGTCGGGACCATAGGTGTTGCTGACGTTCACCAGGCTGCCCAGCGGCACCATCTCGTTCGCTGCGTTGCGCACCTTGAACTGCCCGATCGCCGAGGCGTCGGAGCGGAACGGCGCGTCGGCCTGCGCGATCACCTGGTAGGTGCGGCCGAACTTGTTGAAGTCGTTGATGTAGAGCGAACCGAGGTTGATCTGCATCGTGTCGAAGATGTCCGCCAGCGGCACGCCCAATTGCTTGGCCTTGGTGCGGTCGACGTCGGCCTTCAGCTGCGGCACGTTGATCTGGTAGCCCGAGAACACGCCCGCCAGCTGCGGCGTCTGCCAGGCCTTCATCTGCAGCGCCTGCACCGCCTGGTACAGCGCGTCGGGCCCGAGGTTGGCGCGGTCTTCGACGTACAGCTTGAAGCCGCCGATCGTGCCGAGGCCGTTCACCGGCGGCGGCGGGAACACCATGATGAAGGCGTCCTGGATCGCGCCGAGCCGCTTGTTGACCTCGGCGGCGATCGCGCCGCTGGACAGCGCGGCGCCCTTGCGCTTGTCGAAATCGTCGAGCGTGTAGAACACGATGCCGGAGTTCGGCGCGTTCATGAAGCCGTGGATCGACAGGCCCGGGAAGGCCACCGAGCTCTTGACGCCCGGCACCGATTGCGCGATCTCCGACATGCGGCGGATCACGCCTTCGGTGCGGTCGAGCGAGGCGGCGTCAGGCAGCTGGGCGAAGCCGACCAGGTACTGCTTGTCCTGGGCCGGCACGAACCCCGACGGCACGATGCGGAACATGAACACCGCGCCGACGATCAGCAGCACGTAGACCACGAGGGTCGCGCCCTTGTGCGCCAGCACGCGCTTGACGCCACCGGTGTAGCCGTGCGACGAGCGGTCGAAGAAGCGGTTGAACACGCGGAAGAAGCCACCGAAGGCCCAGTCCATCGCACGCGCCAGCTTGTCCTTCGGGGCACCGTGCGGCTTCAGCAGCACGGCGGCCAGCGCCGGCGACAGCGTCAGCGAGTTGAAGGCCGAGATCACCGTGGAGATCGCGATGGTCAGCGCGAACTGGCGGTAGAACTGGCCGGTCAGCCCGGAGACGAACGCGATCGGCACGAACACCGCGCACAACACCAGCGCGATCGCGATGATCGGCCCGGAGACCTCCTTCATCGCCTGGATGGTCGCGTCGCGCGGACTCAGCCCGTTGGCGATGTTGCGCTCGACGTTCTCGACCACCACGATCGCATCGTCGACCACGATGCCGATCGCGAGCACCAGCCCGAACAGCGACAGCGTGTTGATCGAGAAGCCGAAGCCCAGCAGCACCGCCATCGTGCCGATCACCGACACCGGCACGGCCAGCAGCGGGATCAGCGACGCGCGCCAGGTCTGCAGGAACACGATCACCACCAGCACCACCAGCGCGATCGCCTCGAGCAGCGTGTGGATCACGGCCGAGATCGAATCGCGCACGAACTGCGTCGGGTCGTAGACGATGGCGTATTCGAGGTCCTGCGGGAAGTCCTTCTTCAGGTCTTCCATCAGCGCGCGCACGTCGGTCGAGATCTGCAGCGCGTTCGATTGCGGCGCCTCGAACAGGCCGAGTGCGACCGCCGGCTTGTTGTTCAGCAGCGAGCGCAGCGAGTAGGTGGAAGCACCCAGCTCGAGGCGGGCCACGTCGCGCAGGCGGATCACGCCGCCGCTGGCGGTGAGGCTGCCGGTCTTGATGATGATGTCGCCGAATTCCTCTTCGGTGCTCAGGCGGCCTTGCGTGTTGACCGACAGCTGGAACGGCGCGTCTTTCGCGGGCGACGCGCCGACCACGCCGGCGGCCACCTGCACGTTCTGCTCGCGGATCGCGGCCACCACGTCGGGCGCGGTCAGGCCGCGCGCGGCGATCTTCTGCGGGTCGAGCCAGACGCGCATCGAGTAGTCGCCGGCGCCGAACACCTGCACCTGGCCCATGCCGGCCACGCGGGCCAGCCGGTCCTTGATGTTGAGCACCGCGTAGTTGCGCAGGTAGACCTCGTCGTAGCGCGAGTTCGGCGAGAGCAAGTGCACCACCATCGTGATGTTGGGCGAGCTCTTGACGGTGGTCACGCCGATCTGCCGCACTTCCTCGGGCAGGCGCGCCAAGGCACGCTGCACGCGGTTCTGCACCTGCGTTTCAGCCTGCTCGACGTTGGTGCCGACCTTGAAGGTGACGGTCAGGTTCATGCCGCCGTCGCCGGTGGCCTGCGAGGCCATGTACAGCATGTTCTCGGTGCCGTTGATGGCCTCTTCGAGAGGCGCGGCCACGGTCTGCGCGATCACGGTCGGGTTGGCACCCGGGAAGCGGGTGCTGACGACGACCGACGGCGGCACGACCTCGGGGTATTCCGAGATCGGCAGCCGGAAGATCGCGATCAACCCGGCGAGGAACAACAGGATGGACAACACGGCCGCGAAGATCGGCCTGTCCACGAAGAATTTTGAGAATCGCATGGGGTCTTTCGATCTGACTTTTTGTCTGGCCGATTACTGGCGAGCCGGGGCGCTGGCTGCCGTGTCGGCATTCATCGCGACGACTTCAGGGGCGACCGGCGAACCCGGGCGCACGCGCTGCAGGCCGTTGACGACGATGCGCTCGCCCGGCTTCAGCCCGGTGCGCGCGACGCGCAAGCCATCGACCAGCGGGCCGAGTTGGACGACGCGGTACTCGGCCTTGTTCTCGGCGTTGACGACGTAGACGTACTTGCGGTTCTGGTCGGTGCCGATCGCGGTGTCGTTGATCAGCAGCGCGGCCGGTGCGCCGATGTCGGCGCCGACCTGCACGCGCGCGAACAGCCCGGGAATCAGCGCGCCATCCTTGTTCTCGAGCACCGCGCGCATGCGCACCGTGCCGGAGGCCGGGTCGACCCGGTTGTCGATGAAGTCGAGCCGGCCTTCGTGCGGGAAGCCGCTCTCGTTGGTCAGCCCGGTGCGCACCTTGACGCCCTTGCCACCTTCGCGGGCGGCGCCGCCGATGCTCAGGAAGGTGGACTCGTCACCGTCGAAGCTGACGTACACCGGGCTGATCGAGACCAGCGAGGTCAGCACGACGCTGCTGTCGATCAGGTTGCCGACCGTGACCTCGGCCTTGCCGATGCGGCCGGCGAACGGCGCCCGCACGACGGCGTATTCGAGGTTCAGCTTCGCGACCGCGAGCGCGGCCTGGTCGGCCTGCGCGCCGGCTTCGAGCTGGCGGGCGCTGGCGGCACGCTCGTCGAAATCGCGCTGGGCGATCGCGTTGTCGGCCATCAGGCGCTTCGAGCGCTCGAGCTCGGTGCGGCCGAGGTCGGCCTTGGCCTTCGAACTGGCGACCGCCGCTTCCAGCTTGGCCACCTCGGCCTGGTAGCTGCGCGGGTCGATCACGAACAGCACGTCACCCTTCTTGACCAGCGCGCCGGGCTTGAACTGCACCGCGTCGATGGTGCCGGGCACGCGGGCACGAATCTGCGCCGACTCGATGGCTTCGATGCGGCCGGAGAAATCCTGCTGCTCGACGACGTTGCGCGAGACGACGACGGCGACACTGACCGGCGGCGCCGGCGGCGGCCCACCAGCCGTGGCGGCCATCGCTTCACCGCCGCGCGAGCAGCCGCTCAGCGACAACATGGCAGCCGACACGAGCGTCAACGCGACGGTCGAGAACATCAGGGAGGTGGGACGGAGGGTCATGGGGGTCATCCTGGACAGCGGAGCACGCGGCCCCACCGAAATAAAAGAGACAAATGGAAATAGTCGACAGTCACGGGAAATACCCCATGCTGCGTTGCACCATCAAATGTATTGGTCTGTGAATCAGTTATAAAGTAGCGTTTTGCGGAATGACTGTTCAGGAATCGGGACAATGGACACCATCAAAGCCATGCAAGCCTTCGTCGGCGTCGTCAACACCGGCGGTTTCACCAGTGCAGCGGTGCTGCTGAACGTGCCGAAAGCGACGCTGTCGGCCAGCGTCGCCGAGCTGGAGGGCCACCTGAAGGTGCGGCTGCTGCACCGAACGACACGCAAGGTGTCGGTGACGGCAGACGGCGCCGCCTATTACGAACGCTGCGTGCGCATCCTCGAGGATTTGCGTGACGCCGAGGAGTCGTTCTCGTCCAGCCAGGCCTCGCCGCGCGGCAAGCTGCGGGTGGACGTGAGCACCGCGGTGGCGAGCCGGCTGCTGATCCCGCTGCTGCCGTCGTTCTTCGAGCGCTACCCCGACATCGAGCTGGAACTGGGCTGCAGCGACCGGCCGCCGAACCTGCTGAGCGAGGGCATCGACTGCGCGTTGCGCGTCGGCGAGGTGTCGGACCCGTCCGTCGTGGTGCGCCGCGTCGGCACGATGAACCTGGTGACCTGCGCGACCACCGGCTACCTGGCGCGCCACGGCCGCCCGCAGCACCCGCTGGATCTCAAGAAGCACACCTGCCTGAACTATTTCTCGCTGCGCACCGGCCAGGTGTTCGACTGGGACTTCGTGCGCAACGGCGAGCGTATCCTGCTGCCGGTGGACAGCCCGCTGACGCTGAACGACTCCAACGCGTACGTCGACGCCTGCCTGGCGGGCCTGGGCGTCGGCCGGCTGCCGACCTACATGTTCCGCCAGTACCCGAGCTGCGGCGTGCTGGAGTTGCTGATGTGCGACTGGTTGTCGGACGAGATCCCGTTCCACGTGGTGTACCCGTCGAACCGCCACCTGTCGTCGAAGGTGCGGGTGTTCGTCGACTGGGTGGCCGAGATCCTGGAGCACCACACCGGCATGAAGATGTGCCACGAGGCGCGGGCCGAGCGCGAGAAGAGCGCCATCAAGCTGCCCAACAAGACGGTGCAGCTGCTCGAAGCGCACGCGCATTGAGCAGCTCGTGAGAACGAATGTTGGGAACTGCGGCCACTTGAACGCGGGGAGCGTGACCCGGGGATTCAAGCGAAGGGCGCCGCGGCCGAAGATCAGGGCATGCAACTTCCCTATGCCCTCACCCGTGCCGGCTGGCCTGCCGCCGCGCTGACCGCGTTCGCCGCGGTCGCCGGCGACCGGCTGATCGACACGCAGCAGCGCAAGTGGATCTTCCGGCCGCAGAAGCGCAACCGCTGGTCGCAGGCGCGCGCGCTGCGCCGGCTGACCGACATGCACGAGGTGTGGATCGGTTTCGACTCGGCGCTCAGCGGGCAGGCGGTGCGGCTGCACGGGCTGTGGCACCCGCACGACGATGCGCAGGCGCCGCTGCTGCTGTACCTGCACGGCGCGCAGCACGAGGTGAGCTGCAGCGCCGAGCGCCTGCGCCGGCTGCAGCGCATGGGCTTCTCGGTGCTGGCGGTCGACTACCGGGGCTTCGGCAAGAGCGGCGGCGAGCTGCCGTCCGAGGCCAGCGCCTATGAAGACGCCCGCGCCGCGTGGCAATGGCTCGCGGCCCGGCAGCCGGGCCATGCGCGCTACATCTTCGGCCACTCGCTGGGCGGCGCGATCGCGATCCACCTGGCGTCCGAGGTCGACGACGCGGCCGGTCTGATCATCGAGAGCAGCTTCACGTCGCTGTCCGACGTGGTCGCGAGCTTCAGTTGCGGCTGGTCGGCGGTGCGCCGCTTCATCACGCAGCGCTTCGATGCGGCCCAGAAGATCGGCGCGGTGCGCGCCCCGGTGCTGGTGGTGCATGGCGACGACGACCGGCTGATCCCGCACGCGCTGGGGCGGGCGCTGTTCGACGCGGCGGTGTCGGCCAAGCGCTTCGTGCTGGTGCCGGGGGGATCGCACCATGACACGCATGCGGTCGGCGAGGCGCCGATGCGGCAGGCACTGCTGGAGCTGTTCGGCATCGCGGCCTGAGGGCTTCATCGGCCCCCCCGGATGGATTGGCATCCGGGCTACGAATCCTCGCGCCACCGCGCAGCGGCTTGGCCGCGCGTGTCAACGCCCAGCTTGCCGAGGATGTTGGCGACATGCCGCTTCACGGTGTGCGGGCTCAGGTCGAGCCCGCGCGCGATCAGCTTGTTGCTGTCGCCGGCGGCCAGGCGGGCAAGCACCTCGCGTTCGCGCTCGCTGAGGCCGGCCAGCCCTTCGGCGCGCACGCGCGGCGCGAGCTGGGCCTCGTCCTGCGGCGCGCGCGCGGCCGGGCCACCCGGGCGTGCGGCGCGCACCGCGGGGTCTTCGCGCGGCGCCAGCGTCGCCGCCAGCCGACCCAGCACCGCCTTCTCGTCCACCGACAGCCGCTCGCCCCAGCGCGTGTCGCGCAAGCGCTGCAGCACCGGCCAGCCGCACAGCAGCGCCCCACCGACCGAGCCACCGCCCATCGCCCGCGCGATCCACGGCCGCAAGGTCGCGGCGGCCTCGTCGAGCGCCCCGAGCCGCAGCCGCACGTCGGCCAGAAGCAGCGTCGCCTGCGCGGCCGGGAAGAAGCACGACGACTCGTGATCGATCGCCAGCGGCACCAGCAGCGCCTGCGCGTCATGCAGCCGCCCCTCCAGCATCGCGATGAACGCGCGGCTGAAGCAGCGGTCGTCGCGCGCCGCCGCCCACTCGTACGGGTTCAGCACCTGCGCGAGCCGCGCATCCAGCTCGCGCAGCGTGGCCTCGTCCTGCAGGATCCACGCGGCGCGGCTGTGCGTGAAGATCACCTCGTACTCGTGCGTCAGCCGGTTCGGTGCCGAGCCGTGCTCGGTGATGTCGTGCCGGCACGCCAGCGCCGCCGCATAGGCCGCGTCGCGCCGGCCGCACACCGCATCGACCAGCGTGTGCGCCATGTGGTTCTCGGTCAGCACGCTGCGCGGCCGGCCGAGCCAGCGGCAGTCTTCGTCGGCACGCGCCAGCCAGTGCTCGGCCTCGTCGAGCCGGCCGGCCGAGAACGCCAGCCACACCCGCGCATGCAGCACGCCGGCGCGCAGCTGCGTCGGCGTGTCGCCGAACAGCGCCGTGGCCCGCTGGCCGAAGCGCTCCAGCAGCCCGTCCATGCCCGGCATGCCGACCATCAGGCTGTGGAAGAAGCACGAGTCCCACACCGGCTGCTCGGGCACGCGCTCCAGCGCCTGCAGCATCTGCTCGAACCAGGGCGCCACGTCGGCCGCGCGCGCCTGCGCATAGGCCGCCCAGGCCGCACCGAAGCACACGAAGGCGCGCGTGCCGTCGTCCAGCGGCAGCGCCAGCAGCTTCGGCAGCTCGCGCGCCGCCACCTCGGTCTGCGCCATGTTCTCCATCGCGAGGCAGGCATAGGCCCGCGCGCGCCAGGCCTGCGCATCGCGGCCGGCCGCGCGGAAGCCGGCCTCGGCCTGCTGCATCGCGGCCAGCATGGTGTCGAACGCAAAGGTCGGGAAGCAGCTGAGCCCGCGCAGGAAATGCAGCTCGGGCCGGCGCTCGAATTCGGCCGGCGGAAACAAGGCCAGCATGCGCGCCAGGCTCGGCCCGCCGCCGATCGCCAGCAGCTCGACGCCGCGCCCGGCCACCGCCTGCGCCGCCTCGTCCCACGCGCCGGCGCGTGCGAGGTAGCCGACGGCGCGCGGCAGGTCGTCCTCGCCATCGGCGGCGCGGCGCAGCAACGCGGGCAGCTCGCCGGCCCGCTCGCGCTGCAGCCGGTCTTCGAGGAAATCGCGGAACAGGTCGTGCAGCCGCAGCGTCAGCTCGTCGGCATCGAGCACGCTGACGAACAGCCCGCGCCGCTCCACCTCGGCCAGCAGGCGCGCCGCATGCGGTGAGCCGCTGACGTGGGCGCAGCGCGCGGCCGTCAGCTCCGGCAGCACCGCGCAGCACAGCAGGAAGCTGCGCAGTTCGGCGGGCATCTCGTCGAGCACCTCGGCGGCGAGGTAGTCGAACAGGTGGCGCTGCGTCAGCACGCCGGCGCGGGCGGCCGAATCGCCGGGCCGCGCCGACAGGTTCAGGCGCAGCCCGGCGGCCCAGCCGTCGGTGCGCTCCAGCAGCTCGCGTGCGACCCCTGCCCCGGCCGGCAGCCCGGCGCTCGCCAGCAGCTCGGCCACCTCGTCCTCGTTGAAGCGCAGCGCGTACTGCCGGAACTCGCTGAGCTCGCCGGCCGCGCGCCAGCGGCCCATCGCGAGCGGCGGCTCGAGCCGGCTCGCCATCACGACGCCCCAGTGCTGCGGCAATCGCTCGATCAGCAGCTGCAACAGCTCGAACACCTGCGGGTCGGCGATGCGGTGCACGTCGTCGAGCACCAGCAAGCCGCGCACCAGCTCGGCACCGGCCAGCGCGTTGATCAGCTCGTCGGCCACCGCGCGCAGCCCGCGCTCGCCGAGCGCCAGCGTGGCCAGCGCCTCCGGGTCGACGCGCCACGGCAGGTCGTGCGGCTCGAGCGCACTGCCCAGGCACGCGAGGAAGCGCGGCAGCTGGTCGTCCTCGTCGGCGGTGACCCAGGCGAGCGCGGTGCCCGGCGGCAGCAGGCGGATCTGGCGGGCCAGCGCCGAGGTCTTGCCGTAGCCGGCCGGCGCGAGCAGCAGCGTCAGCCGCTGCTGCAGCAGCGCCGCGCCGAGCGCGAGCTCCAGCGCCGGCCGGCCGACCAGGCTGGTGCGCGGCCGCGGCGGCTGGATCTTGGCCAGCGCGAAGGCATGCGGAACGACGGCGGACGACATCGCGGGATTCTGACGGCGCCCGCCCGCATCGCGGCCTCGCGCGACCTCCTCAAATGAGGGGATGGCCCGCCGTCTCGCGGACCATGGCTCTTTCGGCCGATGCGCGCGATGGCCCCTGGCCCGCAGCATCGCGGCATGCTCGTCATCAGCCACAGCGCCCTGCCCCGCGACCCGCCCGACGGCCCGAACCCGCGCGTCGGCGTCGCCGGCGCCGCCCAGGGCATCCACGGCTTCGAGGCCTGGACGCAGCAGCTGGAACCCGGCGCCGCCACCGGCTGCCAGCGCCATGACGGCGAGCTGGCGATCCTGGTGCTGCAAGGCAGCGGCAAGCTGCAGCTGCCCGACGGGCCGCAGCGCTTCCAGGCGCCCTGCACCCTGATCGTACCGGCGGGTGCCGAGCACCAGGTCGTCAACCACGGCGGCGGCTTGTTGCAGCTGGTAGCGGTCGCGGCTCCCCTAAAGGGGGTGGCTCCTCGCTGACGCGGCCGGTGGCTCCTTCGGGCGATGTCGCGATGCGGTGGCGGCGGAACACTGCGAACCTCCCCGCAACACCCTGAAGCCCAGAGATGAACAAGTGGTTGAAACGCGGCGCCTTCACGGCGACCGGACTGGTCGCGGCGCTGGCCGCGGCCCTCGTGCTCGGCGCGCAGCTGGGCGAACGCAAGATGCAGCGGCAGGTCGCGCTGCAGCCGATCGGCGCGGTCGCGTTGCCGGGCGACGAAGCCGGGCTCGCGCGCGGCAGGTACCTGTACCTGTCGCGGGGCTGCACCGAATGCCATGGCGTCAATGGCGCCGGCAAGGACGTCGTCAACGACGGCAAGGGCATGCGGGTGCGGGCGCCCAACATCACGCCGGCACCGGGCAGCGCGGTCGAGCGATACACCGTCGCCGACTGGGTGCGCACCGTGCGCCACGGCGTGAAGCCCGACGGCCGCCCGGCGATCGTGATGCCGAGCGAGGACTACAACCGGCTGACCGATGCCGACCTCGGCGCGCTGATCGCCTACGTGCGGCAGATGCCGAGCGCGAAGGGCGGGCCCGCGGTGATCGAGTTCGCGCTGCCGGTGAAGGCGCTGTATGCGGCCGGCGTGATCCACGATGCGGCCGAGGTCATCGACCATGCGCTGCCGCCGTCGCAACCGGTGCCCGAGGCGTCGACCGCGCTGCACGGCGGGTACGTCGCGAACGCCTGCATCGGCTGCCACGGCGCCGGGCTGTCGGGCGGGCGCATTCCCGGCGCACCGCCCGAGTGGCCGGCCGCGGCGAACCTGACGCCAGGCGATGGCAGCGCGATGGCGCATTACGCCGATGCCGATGCGTTCATCAGGATGCTGCGCACCGGGCGACGCCCCGACGGCAGTGCCGTCGACCGCGTGATGCCGTTCGAATCGCTGCAGGCGTTGAACGACACCGATGCGCAGGCGCTGTACCTGCACCTGAAGGGCCTCCCGCCGCGCGCCGCCGGCAACCGCTGAAGCCTCCCCCGCTTTTCGTTTTCACAGAGAAAGACCGCGATGAAGAAATCATTCACCCACGGCTTGGCGGCGCTGCTCGCCAGCGTCGTCCTCGCTGCCTGCGGCGGCGGCGATTCCAACGACGGCGGCACCCCGCCACCACCCGCCACCGCCAGCGTCACCGGCCACGTCGTCGACATGGACAGCGACCTGGCCGTCGCCGATGCCACCGTCAGCGCCGGCAGCGCGAGCACGAAGACCGCCGCCGACGGCAGCTTCACGCTGACCGGCGTCGCGCCGGCCGAGCGCGTGAGCGTCCAGGTCGAGGCCACCCAGCACGGCGCGAACGTCGCCGTCGTCAAGCTCGCCACCGGGAGCACGGCCGACATCCGCGTGCGCCTGCTGAAGCTCGCCGCGCCGCAGAGCTTCGATGCCGCGGCGTCCGCCACCATCGGCAACGCCACCGGCACCGCGCAGGTGACGCTGCCCGCCAACAGCCTGGTCGACGCCACGACCGGCGCAGCCGCCGCCGGCACCGTGTCGGTCAGCATCACGCCGGTCGACCCGGCGCGCGACCCCGAGCGCATGCCCGGCGGCTACACGACGCTGCAGAACGGCAGCGTGCGCACGATCGAGAGCTTCGGCGCGGTCAAGGTCGACCTGCGCGATGCGCAGGGCAAGCGCCTGAACCTGAAGCCCGGCAGCACCGCCACCGTGCGCATCCCGCTGTCGACGCGCTCGCCGAACCCACCCGCCAGCGTGCCGCTGTGGCACTTCGACGAAGCCAGCGCACGCTGGGTGCAGGAAGGCACGGCCACGCTCGCCGGCACCGGCGCCAACCAGTACTACGAAGGCACGGTGACGCACTTCAGCTACTGGAACGCCGACCAGATCGCCGAGACCGTGGACCTCGAAGGCTGCGTGGTGACCGCCGACGGCAAGCCGGCGGCGAACGTGCTCGTCAGCACCAGCGGCGTCGACTACTCCGGCCGCAGTTCGGCCTTCACCGACGACAGCGGTCACTTCGTCGTGCAGGTGCGCAAGGCGTCGACCACCTCGGTGTGGGCCGCGACCGACAAGCTCGTCACGGCCATCCACCAGGTGACGATGGCAGGCGAGAACGGCGCGATGACCGAGTGCATGGTGCTCGAAGCCGCCACCAGCGGCAGCAAGCTCGCGCCGAAGGTGACCAGCAACCCGCGCGCGCAGACGGTCGCGATCGGCGAGACGGTGATGTTCTACGCGACCATCGACGGCACGCAGCCGATGGTCTACGTCTGGCTGCGCAACGGCGTCGAGATCGCCGGCAGCGACAGCAACTTCCTGTGGCTGCCCGAGGTGACGCTGGCCGACAACGGCGCCGTCTACAGCCTGCGCGGAACGAACGCCGCCGGCAGCGTGACGACGGTGACGGCGAAGCTCACCGTCAGCGCGACGCCGATCCCACCGACGCTGGCGTTCGCGCCGCAGAACACGACCGTTGATTCTGGCGAGACCGCCGTCTTCTCGGTGGCGGTGAACGGCAGCGCGCCGTTCGGCTACCAATGGAAGCGCAATGGCCAGCCGATCGCCGGCGCGACCGCCGCCGTCTACACGTTCGCAACAGTGGATGCCGACGACGGCGCGCTGTTCAGCGTCACCGTGAGCAACGCCGGCGGCACGCTGCAGACCGATGCCGCGAAGCTCACGGTGGTGCCGGCGCAATCGGCCCCGGTGATCACGACGCAGCCGCAGGGCATCATCGTCAACGTCGGCAGCCCGGCCGTCTTCGCGGTCGACGCCAAGGGCAGCGCGCCGCTGAGCTACCAGTGGCAGCGCAACGGCACTGACGTCGCCGGCGCGACCGCCAACGTCCTGCGGCTGGATGCCGTGACCGCGACCGACAACGGCGCGCAGTTCCAGGTGGTCGTGAAGAACCCGAAAGGCAGCGTGACCAGCGCCGCCGCGACGCTGACGGTCAACCAGGCCAGCGACGACCAGCAGGCGAAGCTGCTCGCGCTGATGACCGCGTGGCTGCCGGGCATGGAAGCCGCCGGTGCACCGCTGCAGTTCGCCGACGACGACTTCAAGGTGCTGGCGGTCGATGCGGTGTGCGGTGGCGGAACCGCGGCCGTCACGCTGGACGGTGGCGCCGCGCCGGCCGCAGGCACGACGCTGCCCACCGGCAACCACACGCTGGCCGCGCAGTTCACGGCCTGCCGCACCGAAGCGGCCTCGCTCTACAGCGGCGGCAGCAGCCTCGCGTACACCTTCGCGGACCTGGCGCACCGCGTCGGCTCGGCCCAGTCGACGGTGACCGATTTCCGCGTGACGGCCGACGACATCAACGGCAACGAGAAGACGAGCCGCGTGCAGGGCAATGCCAAGGTCGAACTCGACGGCAGCCTGAACGGCACGACCGAGACGACGAAGCTGCGCTACCTGCCGGCCAACGGGCTGACCGTGACCGACGTCGCGAGCCAGTCGGTGGCGACCTTCAGCGGCGGCAATGCGCTGATGCATTCGGTGTCGCAGGGCGTGGAGCCGCTGGTCCGGCCGCTGCTGATGCGCCAGGAGTACGCACAGCTCGCGTTCAGCCGCGGCGGCGTGAGCTACCTGGTCGACGGCTTCTTCCAGCTCGACTTCGGCTCGCAAGGGCTGCCGGGCAGCGGCAGCGGCACCGTGACGATCAGCGGCAACGGCCAGGTGATCGGCCGCGTGCGCGGCACGGCGGGTGGTCTGGTGGTCGAGATCGTCAACGGCGGGCTGCTGGGCGGCCTGCCGCCCGCGAAGGCGCAGTCCGCGAAAGCGGTTGCCCAAGCGCTGGGCAAGGCTGCGGTGCGCGGCCGCTGATCAGAGCAGCCCGGTCGTCATCGCCTTCAGGGTGGCGGCGGCCCGGGTCGTGCACTCCAGCTTGCGGAAGATGTTCTCGAGGTGGGCCCGCACGGTGCTCGGGCTGATGCCGAGCGTGCGGGCCGCTTCCTTGTTGCTCTCGCCGAGGCTGATGCAGCGCAGCACCTCGACCTCGCGGCCGGTCAGCAAGCCCACGGGCTCGGCCGCACGCGGCGCCTCGGCCGCACGCGATGCGCCGCCGAGCGCGGCCACCACCTCGGCATCGAACCGCCCGCGCTGCGCCTCGCGCTGCAGCTGCGCCTGCGCCTCGTCGAACGACAGCGCCGCGCGGCCCGGGCGGGCGGTCTGCAGCAGCACCGCATGCGCTGCCGCGGCCAGCACGCGGGCCTCGATGCCGAGCGCCGCGCCCGACACGCCGCGGAAGAAGCCGGAGCCATCGAGCCGCTCGTCGGCATGCGATGCGAGTTCGGCCTCGTCGGCCAGGCTGCCGATGCGGCGCGCGGCCCGCGCCGTCCAGTACGGCACCAACCGCAGCCGCTCCATCGCCGATTCGCTCGGGGGGCCCGGCTGGTCCCACAGCGCGTTCGGCACGGCCGCGCGGCCCATGCCGTGCACCAGGCTCGCGCGGTACAGCCGCTGGCGCGCCAGCGCCGGCAGGCCCAGGCGCTCGGCGCAGGCGGCCGCCACCTGCGCGACGCGGCGCGAGTAGCCGGTCAGCCACGGCAGCTTCAGGTCGATCACGTCGGCGATCAGTTCGAGCGAGGTGGTGCCGATGCCGACCACCGGCGCGGTGTCGACGCAGGCCGGGTCCTGCTCCAGCGTGTGCAGCCAGTCGACCGCATGGCGGCGCACCGCCTCGACCAGCTCGGCGGGGTAGGCCGCATCGGCGCGCGAGGCGAGGTAGCTCAGCGCACGCTCGAGGTCGTAGACGCGGCTGAAGATCTCCAGGTCGCTGGCGGCCGAGACGATGAACACCTCGACCGGGATGTCGGGCGGGCGCAGGCCGTTCGGCTGGCCATGGCCGTCGGGCCGCTCGAAGATGCGGCGCAGCGACAGCTCGACGGACGGCGGCATGCCGAGCGTGTGTGCGACGTCGCCGGAGACCTCGCAGTGGATCTGCGCCACCGGCGTCATCGAGCCGGCCAGGTGCGCCGGAAGGCCGGCCGCGAGCATCGCGTGCCGGCCGCCGACGTCGTCTCCCATCAGCTCGGAGAACTCCGGCGCGTTCGCGGTGCAGCCCGACCAGCGCAGCAGCGACACGTAGGCGGCGTTGGAGCAGGCCTCGGCACCAAGACCGAGCGCCGCGGCGAGCTGCGCCGCGATCCACGCGGTGCGCGCCGAGTGGTCGACCGGCTGGCCCATGCTGAGGTCGCCGACGAAGGCGAGCGCCTTGACGGCATCGAAGACGAGGACCTGGGCGTCGGGCGGCGGAGCGGTCGTGGGTTGCATCGAAACGGGCATCTGTAAAAAGAAGGGGCCTGCCGCGCACGGCAGGCCCCGCATCATGCCGCGATCACTGGGCGGCCTGCACCGCCTGCACCGCGTCGAGGATCACCGCCGCCACCTTGGCCGGTTGCGACTGCTGCGGCACGTGGCTGCTGGCGACGCTCGAGACCTTGGCGTTGATCGCCTTGGCCATCGCGCGCTGCTGCTCCGGCACGATCATGTGGTCGGCTTCGGTGACGAGGTACCACGACGGCTTCTGCTTCCATGCAGCGACCGACACCTTCTGCTCGAAGGCCTTCGCGTTGATCGGGCCTTGCGTCGCGGTCATCACCGCGGTGGCGGCGGCCGGCAGGTCCTGCGCGAAGTGCTTGCTCATGCCTTCTTGCGTCAGCGACAGGAAGCCGCCGCCATCGGCCACCAGGTGGGCCAGGCCCGCGCCCGGCGCGAAGCCCTTGCCGACATCGCCGACCGACTGGCCGGCATCGGGCGCGAAGGCGGCCACGTAGACGAGGCCGGCGACCTTGGGGTTGTCACCCGCTTCGGTGATGACCATGCCACCCCACGAATGGCCGACCAGCACGACTTTGCCGGGCTGCGCATCGATCACCCGCTTGGCGGTGGCGACATCGTCGGCCAGCGAGCTCAGCGGGTTCTGCACCGCGACGACGTGCAAGCCCTTGGCCTGCAGCAGCGGCACGACCTTGGCCCAGTCGGAGCCGTCGGCGAACGCGCCGTGGACGATCACGACGCTGGGCTTCGCGGTGTCGGCGCCAGCCGGGGTGGCGGCGCCGGCCGAGGCAGCGACGATGGATGCGGTGAGGCCGAGGGCGGCCAGCTTGACGATGTTCATGGTGTGTCCCAGGTGTGTTGGCAGAGCACGAACTGTCCGCTCAGCCGGGGTTCGGCACCATCGGACGAACATCCGAGGCGGGCTACATAGGCAACCTAACGCGTTCGGGACGTCACCTGCAAGGTCACGCCGGCGTGCTGCTGCAAATGACTGATGACCGCGAAAAGGTTGCGAGCCTGGGGATTCCCCGTCGGACCGAACATGCGGATCAGGCTTTTCGGTGAGGTGCCCGTGTCGGCGCCGAGCCTTTCGAAACCAACCGTGGCCTTGATGTAGTCGCGCAGAATTCCCTTGCCGGTGTCCACGTCTCCAGCCAGCATCGTTTCCACGCCTTCCTTGAGCAGCGCATCGCGAAACGCGGGATCGGCCAGCACTCGCGCTTGAACCGTCTGCTTGAAATCTCGTGTGAGTGCCATGGATTACTTCTCCAATCGTTTGCGTCGCTTGTAGTCCGCCCAACGAGCTTGCGCGGACTCGATGTCATGCTGTTGCCGTCTCTTGGTCCCACCGGCGAGCAAGATCACCAGGACATCACCGTCTCGGCCGAAATACACGCGATAACCGGGACCGAAGTCGAGCTTGTATTCGAGTACACCCGCCCCGACGCCTTTGACGTTGGACAGGTTGCCCTGCGTGATCCGCGTCAGGATCACGGCAATCTTGGCCGCAGCCGTCGCGTCCAGGTCGGCGAACCAGTCTGCGAACGGACTGTTTTCGTCTTCATCCAGGTATTCGAGAACAGTCAGCATCGGCACCTATCGTCCGAATTGGTACCACATATGTTACCACCAACATCCGGCGTTCAGGCTGGCAACCACCTCAACAGGTAGTCCGTCATCCGCCGCGCCGCGCCGCGGTGCGCGGCCGCGAACGCCCTGGCCTGCGCCGCGCGCTGCTCGCGCTCCGGGCTGTCGAGCAAGGCACATGCCGTGTCGACACCTGTCGCCATGTCGGCCACGCGCAGCGCCGCCCCGGCCGCTTGAGACAACTCCGCCGCCTGCGCGAAGTTGAAGGTGTGCGGTCCCATCACGATCGGGCAACCGCAGGCCGCGGCCTCGATCAGGTTCTGCCCGCCGAGCGGCGCGAAGCTGCCGCCGAGCAGCGCCACGTCGGACAGCGCGTAGTACAGCGCCATCTCGCGCATCGAATCGCCCAGCCACACATCAGCTTGCAAGGCTTCGGCCGGCGGCGTGTCGCCCCAGGTGCTGCGCCGTGCGAGCGTGAGCCCGGCGCCCTGCACCAGCGCCGCGACCTCGTCGAAGCGCTGCGGGTGCCGCGGCACGATAAGCAGCAGCGGGCGGTTCATCGCGGGACGCTTGGTCCATTCGGCCAGCAGCATCGCCTCTTCACCTTCGCGCATCACCGCGCCGAGCAGCACCGGCCGCGCCAGCGCATGTCGCCAGGCGCGGCCGCGCGCGAGCAAGGCCTCGTCGGGCGCCATGTCGAACTTCAGATTGCCGCAGACGACGACCTCGCGCGCGCCCGACTCGCGCAGCCGCTGCGCATCGGCCTCGGTCTGCGCCAGCACCAGCGTGATCGCCTCGACCGCCGGCCGAAGCACGGCCGCCAGCCGCTCGCCCTGGCGCCGGCTCTTCTCGCTCAGCCGCGCGTTCGCCAGCACCATCGGGATGCCGCTGCCCTGCGCACGCCGCAGCAGGTTCGGCCAGATCTCGGTCTCCATCAGCACGCCGACGCGCGGATGGAACTGCTCGAAGAAGCGCTGCACCACCCCCGGCGTGTCGTACGGCAGCCAGGCCTGCACATCGCCGTCGCGCAGCAGCGCCTCGCCGGCTTCGCGGCCGGTGGCCGTGCTGTGGGTCAGCAGCAGCCGCAGGTTCGGCCGCTCGGCGCGCAGTGCATCGATCAACGCCGACGCGGCCCGCGTCTCGCCGAGCGACACCGCATGCACCCACACGTCGCCGACCCAGCGCCCGCTGTGCTGCTGGCGGTGGTCGCTGTAATCGCCCAGCCGCTCCAGCACCTTGTGCCGGTACAGCGGCTCGGCCCGCCCGCGCAGCCACAGCCGCAGCAGGTAGGCCGGCTTCAGCGACGCGAGCAGCAGCGAGTAGGCCTGCCGCGCCAGCCACTGCCGCCAGGTGCCGGCCGGAACATCGTGCAAAGGATCCACGGTGCCCGTCATGCGCGCGACGCGGCGCGCACGACCTGCCAGGTGGCCCACACCAGGTCGACCTCGGGTGTCGGCGAGCGTTCGACCGACACCTGGTGCCGATGGCCGTGCGCGACCTGCGGGCCGGTGCGCCACGCGGTCGGGAAGTTGTACAGCTGCACATGCGGGAGCCCGAGCGCGACCGCGATGTGACTCAGGCCGCTGTCGACGCCGATCACGCCCTGCGTCGCGCCCATGCGGTCGACCAGCGCGTCGAGCGACATCGCCGGCCAGACCTCGGCATGCGCGCCGAAGGCCTGCTGCAGGCGCTGCGCCCGCGCAAGTTCGACCGGTCCGGCATGCGGCAGCGCGATGCGCCAGCCCGAGCCGATGCAGCGCTTGCCGAAATCGATCCAGTGCTGCTCCGGCCACAGCTTGTCGTCGCGCGAGCTGCCGTGCACGAACACCAGCGTCGGCACCGGCAGCGGCTGCGCATCGGCGCGCAGGCCGAATTGCGGCGGCCCCTGCACGGTGTAGTTCAGCGCCATGCCGGCCAGCTTGCGCGAGCGGTCGAGCGCATGCACGTGCGGCTCCATCGCGAGCGGCTGGTCGATCAGCCAGCGCGCCGGCCATTCGAAGCCGGACCCGTCGGTGCGGTTCGCGAGGCCGAAGCTCGGGCCGTCGGCCAGCCGTGCGATCAGTGCCGATTTGGTCAGGCCCTGCAGGTCGAGCACCGCGTCGTAGCGGTGCTGCGCCAGCTGCGCGCGGAAGGCGCGCCATTCGTCGCGCACCGGGCGCGTCCACCAGGCGCGGCGCCAGCGGCGCTGCGCGCACTCGATCACCTCGCTGACGCCGTGCACGCGCCGCACCAGCGGCGCGAAGCCCGGCTCGACGACCCAGTCGACCTGCGCATGGCGGTAGACCGCCTGGAGGTCGTGGACGACGGGCATCGCATGCACCACGTCGCCGAGCGACGACAACTTGACGATCAGGACGCGCACGAAGACACGGCCGCGGTCAATGCGCGGCGGCAGCGATCTGCGCGTCGGGCTTGGCGACGCGCAGCGCGGCCATGAAGTCGGCCTCGATCCGGTGCAGCGCCGCCTCGGTGTGGCCTTCGAAGCGCAGCACCAGCACCGGCGTGGTGTTCGACGAACGGATCAGCCCGAAGCCGTCGTCGTACTCGGCGCGCAGGCCGTCGATCGTGATGATCTCCTTCGCGCCGGGGAAGCGCGCGCCGTCGAGCAGCTTCTGCACCACCATCTTCGGCTCGCCTTCGTCGCACGGCACGTTCAGCTCGGGCGTGCTGAAGCTGGTGGGCAGCGCGTTCAGCACCTGGCTCGGGTTCTTGCTGCGCGACAGGATCTCGAGCAGGCGCGCCGCGGTGTAGGTGGCGTCGTCGAAGCCGTACCAGCGCTCGCCGAAGAAGATGTGGCCGCTCATCTCGCCGGCCAGCGGCGCCTTCAGCTCCTTCATCTTCGCCTTCACGAGCGAGTGGCCGGTCTTCCACATCAGCGGCTTGCCGCCGGCGGCGCGGATGGTCGGCGCGAGGCGCTGCGTGCACTTCACGTCGAAGATGATGGTGCCGCCTTTGTTGCGCGACAGCACGTCGGTCGCGAACAGCATCAGCTGGCGGTCCGGGTAGATGATGTTGCCTTCCTTGGTGACCACGCCCAGGCGGTCGCCGTCACCGTCGAACGCGAGGCCCAGCTCGGCATCGGTCTCCTTCACGGTGCGGATCAGGTCGGCCAGGTTCTCCGGCTTGCTCGGGTCCGGGTGGTGGTTCGGGAAATCGCCGTCGACCTCGGAATAAAGCTCGGTCACCTCGCAGCCGAGCGCGCGCAGGATGCCGGGCGCCGAGGCGCCGGGGATGCCATTGCCGGAGTCGACGACGATCTTCATCCTGCGGGCCAGCTTGCAGTCGCCGACGATGCGCGCGCCGTACTCGGCCAGCACGTCCATCGTGCCGGTGCGGCCGCTGGCCACGGTGTAGTTCTCGGCCTCCATGCGGATGCGCAGCGCCTGGATCTCGTCGCCGTAGATCGCGCGGCCGGCCAGCACCATCTTGAAGCCGTTGTAGTCCTTCGGGTTGTGGCTGCCGGTGACCTGGATGCCGCTGTTGCAGCCGTGCTTGCCGCGCGTGGCGGCCACGTAGTACAGCATCGGCGTGGTCACGGCGCCGATGTCGACGACGTCGAGCCCGGTCGACGCGAGGCCGCGGATCAGCGCGGCGACGAGGCCCGGCCCCGACAAGCGGCCGTCGCGCCCCACCGCCACGGCCTTCTCACCCGCCTTCAGTGCCTCGCTGCCGAAGGCACGGCCCAGGTGCTCCGCGAACGCTTCGTCGATCGTCTTGCCGACGATGCCGCGGATGTCATAGGCCTTGAAGTTGGACGCAGTCACTTGCATTCGGTTTCTCCTGGAGAGTGGGCGATTGTAGAGAGGGGAATGGACCACCCCGAAGGCGCTGCGCGCCCTCCCCTCAAGGGGCGCCTCCAGTGGCCCGGCAAAGCCGGTTCCACGGAGGCCGCTGGGTCGTCCGATGCATGCACAGGTCTGTGCAATGAGCAGCGCAACGACATGCAGGCTTCAGGCCAAGTCAGTTGGAGATGTATCACCGCGACATGTCCGAAAACGGCGAGTCTTGCGGCGCAGGGGTTCGATAATCACGCCATGCCTACCTTCGACTCCGATGCCGCCTATCTGGCCATCAAGGCCCGCGACGCCCGCTTCGACGGCCGCTGGTTCGTCGGCGTCACGTCCACCGGCATTTATTGCCGACCGATTTGCCGCGTGCGCACGCCGCGCCGCGAGAACTGCGTGTTCTTCGACACGCCGGCCCAGGCCGAGGCCGCGCGCTTCCGGCCGTGCATGAAGTGCCGGCCCGAGGTCGCGCCCGGCCCGGGGCTCGCGTGGACGGTGATGGATGCATCGCGCACGCTGGCCCGCCAGGCGGCGCACTGGCTGGACCATGCGGCGGCCGAGGAAGAAACGCCGTCGATCGCCGCGCTGGCCGCCCACCTGGGCGTCAGCGACCGCCACCTGCGGCGCATCTTCGCGGCCGAACACGGCGTGACGCCGCTGCAGTATGTGCAGACGCGCCGCCTGCTGCTGGCCAAGCAGTTGCTGACCGACACGCGGCTGCCGATCGCGCAGGTCGCGCTGGCCAGCGGCTTTCGCAGCCTGCGGCGTTTCAACGCGGCCTTCGCCGACAGCTACCGCATGAGCCCGACGCGGCTGCGCGGCGATTCGGCCACCGAGACCGTGTCGCCCGACGACGGCGTGACGGTCTCGCTCGGCTTCCGCGCGCCCTACGACACCGCCGCGATGCTGCGCTTCCTGACGGCGCGCGCGGTGCCGGGTGTCGAGGCGGTCGAGGCCTGCAGCGTGCGGCGCAGCGTGCGCGCCGGCGTGCTCGGCCCCGAGGCCGGCTGGCTCGAGGCCTCGTTCATCGACGCGACGCCGACCCGCCCGGCGAGCCTGCGGCTGCGCTATGCGCCGACGCTTGCGCGGCACAGCGGCCGCGTCGTGATGGCGGTGCGGCGCTGGCTCGACCTCGATGCCGCGCCGCAGACCATCGACGACGTGCTGCGCGACCTGCCCGGTGCGCCCGGCCTGCGGCTGCCGGGCAGCATCGATGCGTTCGAGATGGCGGTGCGCGCGGTGCTCGGCCAGCAGGTCACCGTCGCGGCGGCGCGCACGCTGGCGCGGCGGCTGATCGAGCGCTTCGGCGAACCGGTCGCGACGCCGTGGGACGACGTGCTGCGCTGCTTCCCGGCACCGGCCGTGCTGGCCGCGGCACCGCTGGAGCACATCGCCGAACTCGGCATCATCCGCAGCCGCGTCGGCGCGATCCAGGCGCTCGCCAACGCCTGGCCCGAGCTGACGCGGCTGCTCGCGCTGCCGCACCAGCCCGAGGCGCTGATGACGGCGCTAGCCGAGCTGCCCGGCATCGGCCTGTGGACCGCGCACTACCTCGCGATGCGGGCGCTCGGCTGGCCCGACGCGTTCCCGCCGAAGGACGTCGCGGTGCTGAACGCGATGAAGACCTTGTTCGGCACGCAGAACCAGCGCGAGGCCGATGCCCGCGCCGAGGCCTGGCGGCCCTGGCGCTCGTATGCGGTGCTCAGGTTGTGGAACAGCCTGGCGCCCCTTCCGCCTTCTTCAACTTCTTCCGGAGAAACATCATGAGCACTTCCAGCACGCTGAATCGCCGCCTGCAGGCCGTCTGCACCGCGCAGGCCGCGTTCGACTCACCACTCGGCCCGATGCTGCTGGCACGCACCGCGAACGGCGTGGCCGGCATGTGGTTCGACGGCCAGAAGGCCCATCCGGGCGAACTGCCCACGGTGCCGCACGACCCGGACGACCCGCTGCTGAAGGAAGCCGCGCAGCAACTGCGCGACTACTTCGCCGGAACACGCACGCAGTTCGAGCTGCCGCTGGACCTGCAGGGCACGCCGTTCCAGCAGATCGTCTGGCAGGCGCTGCTGCGCATCCCGGCCGGCGGCACCTGCACCTATGCGGCGATCGCGCGCGAGGTCGGTGCGCCGCAGGCGGTGCGCGCGGTCGGCGCGGCGGTCGGGCGCAACCCGGTCTCGGTGATCGTGCCGTGCCACCGCGTGCTGGGCCACGACGGCAGCCTGACCGGCTATGCCGGCGGGCTGCACCGCAAGCAGGCGCTGCTGCAGCTCGAAGGCGTGGATGGCGTCATCGGCCTCCGGGAGACCACGTCTTGAAACGCGCCGATTCGATCGAACTGACCGGGCTCGCCGCGATCTGGGGCGCGTCCTTCCTCTTCATGCGCATGGGCGCGGCCGAGTTCGGCCCGGTCGCGCTGGCCGCCGTGCGCGTCTGGGGCGCCACGCTGTTCCTGCTGCCGCTGCTCGCGCTGCGCGGCCAGGCCGGTGCGCTGCGCGCCCACTGGCGGCCGATCTTCGTCGTCGGCATCACGAACTCGGCCCTGCCCTTCCTGTGCTTCAGCTACGCCGCGCTGTCGATCACGGCCGGGCTGTCGTCGATCTTCAACGCCGCCACGCCGCTGTTCGGCGCGCTGATCGCGTGGGCCTGGCTGCGCGACAAGCTGACGCCCGCGCGCATGGCGGGCCTCGCGATCGGCTTCCTCGGCGTGCTCTGGCTCGCGTGGGACAAGGCGAGCTTCAAGCCCGGCGCGAGCAGCGGCTGGGCCGTGCTGGCCTGCCTGGCGGCCACGCTGCTGTACGGCTTCTCGGGCAGCTTCACGAAGCGCTTCCTGACCGGCGTGCCGCCGCTCGCTGTGGCCACCGGCAGCCAGCTGTCGTCGGCGCTGCTGCTGGCGGTGCCGGCGCTGGTGTGGTGGCCGGCCGCGCTGCCGTCGCTCACCGCGTGGTCGGCGGCCGCGCTGCTGGCGGTCGGCTGCACGGGCATCGCGTACATCCTGTTCTTCCGGCTGATCGCGCACATCGGGCCGGCGAACGCGCTGTCGGTCACCTTCCTGATCCCGGTGTTCGCGGTGCTGTGGGGTTGGCTGTTCCTGCACGAAAGCCTGACGCCGCAGATGCTGCTGGGCTGCGCGGTGATCCTGCTCGGCACCAGCCTGACGACCGGCGTGCTGAAGCCGCCTGCATGGTTTGCCAGACATTCAGCCTGATTTGCATGGTTTTCCTGTCACTGTATAGTGAAGCATTCATTTTGACGAAAATGAGTGCTTTGCCATGCAAACTGATGTCTCCGGTGCCCCTCTCCCGGCCCAGCTGAAGGCCTTGCGCCGCGCCGGCCGGCGCTCGCTGGTGAGCCTGGCCGAGCGCACCGGCCTGAGCCGGCTGACCGTGGCGGCGGCCGAAGGCCAGGCCGATGCGCGGCTGTCGACGCTGACCGCGCTGTTCGACGAACTCGGCTACGTGCTGGTGCCGGTGCCCAAGCCGCTGCTGGCCGAGACGGTCGCGTTCATCAACAACCAGGGGCAGTCGGTGTCGCTGCCGGCGGGCGTCAGCGCACCACTCGGGGTCGGGCAGCAGGCGTTCCAGTACCGGGTCGGCAAGGACGCCGACGCCGCCATCGACGACGACGGCGAGGCTCCCTCATGATCCGCAGCGCCAGTCGCACCAGCGCCCCCATCACGATGGCCGAGCTGCGGCTGCACGTGCCCGACGCAGCGCAACCGCGGCGCATCGGCTGGCTCTCGCAGGTCGGCGACAACATCCGCGTCTCGTTCGATGACGCCTACGTCGGCGACGCGGCCCGGCCGACGCTGTCGCAGCTGTACCGGGGTGCCGACGAGGCGCAGACCCGCGCGATCCTCGTGGCCGTCAACGACGAGCGGCTGGTGCGCATCGGCCGCCTGCCGGTGTTCTTCGAGAACATGCTGCCCGAGGGCCACAACCGCGACCGGTTGGCCGAGCGGCGCGGCGTCGAGCGCGACGACGAGTTCGAGTTGCTGGCAGCAGCCGGCCACGACCTGCCCGGCGCGCTGGAGGTGCTGCCGGCGCACGAGGTGCCGACCGGCGTGGTCGAGCTGCACGCGACGAAGCGGCTGGAACCGCTGGAGCCGTCGGCGGTGGCGGCGCCGGTCGAAGACGGCTTCTCGCTCGGCGGCTTCGTCACCAAGTTCTCGATGGTCCACCGCGGCACGCGCTACGTGGTGCGCAGCGGCACCGAGGCCGGCGAGGTGCTGGTGAAGCTGCCGTCGATCACCTACCCGGACCTGGTGCACAACGAGGCCTGCTGCTACCGGCTGGCCGAGGCGGTCGGCGTGCGCACGGCCGGTGCGAGCGCGCGGCCGGTGGCCGAGCTCGACCTGCCCGGCGTCGAGCTGCCGTTCAGCCACTACCTGCATGTGCCGCGCTTCGACCGCCGGCGCCTGCTCGACGGCCGCACGCAGCGCGTGCACTTCGAGGAGCTGACGCAGGCACTCGGCATCGACAGCCGCCGCAAGTACCGCGACCTGCCGGCCGCGATGCGGGCGCTGCTGGTGCTGCTGAAGCAGTCGCCGGCGAGCGACGTGCGCGAGCTCGACGAGGTGTTCCGCCGCTGGACGGCGTATGCGCTGATGGGCAACACCGATGCGCACTCGAAGAACTGGGCGCTGCTGTACGAAGACGGCGTGCACCCGCGGCTCGCGCCGGCCTACGACATGGTGTGCGTCGCGGCGTATTTCGACCCGGCCGATCCGCGTGCGCTGGCGCAGAACCGCAAGATGGACGAATCGCTGAAGGCCTGGAACGAGGACGCCGCCGAGGCGCTGGCCAAGGCGGCGGGGCTGCTGGCGTTCAACCGCTTCCGGCGCGTCGTGCGCGAGACGCGGGCGCTGGCGGCGATTGCGTGGCCGGCGTTGTTGAAGGATGCACCACCTCAGGTGGCCACGACGATCCAATCCCGCCTGTAGCCCGGATGCCAATCCGGGATCGCTTCGGCATGGCCGACCGGAATCGGCGTCCGGACTACTTCAATCCACTGGCGCGGCAGTCCAGCGGCACGTGCGGCCCTGGCAGATCGGTGGCGTTGCGGCCCTCGGCCTTCATCTTGTCCGGCACCTCGGCCGTGCCGCACACCCAGGCGATCGGCACCTGCGGGTAGTCAGCCACCACGGCGGGCCGCAACGTCAGCTTGCGACCGGAGAGATTGCGGTTGGACTGGTTGCCGAAGGTGATGGTGATCGCACCATCGACCACCGACAGCGAGGCCACGTGGTTGCCGACGATGCGCTCGGCCGGCGGCAGACCGGCAGCCTCGTTGCTCGCCGGCAGCCGGTGCGTCTTCGCGTAGTAACCCTGGACGGACTGCTTCGCGAAATCGGCCAACGCCAGGCCCTCTGCCACCTGCGCGCGGATCACGCGATCCTGCAGCGATGGCACGGCCATCGTGGCCATGATGCCGATGATCGCGATCACGATCATCAGTTCGATCAATGTGAAGCCACGCCGTTGCTGTGTGATGTTCATGTCGGACCGTTCAGATGATGGAGCCGAGCTTGAAGATCGGCAGGTAGATGCCAAGCACCAGGATGCCGGCCACCAGGCCCAGCAGCAGGTACAGCGTGAGGATCGCGCCACGCTCGAAGCGCGCCAGCGCGATCTCGAGTTCTTGCGCAGCATCCGCGTTCAACTGCGAAAGTGTGGACGGCAGATCGCCCACCTTCTCCCCCAGGCGAATGAACAGCGGCACGCGCGGCGGCCAGGCCGGCTGCGTCGCAAGCGCCTGGCTGAGAGGATCGGTGCCGTGCACGCCTGCCCGCAGTTGCCGGGCCGCAGCCGCAAGGCGCCGGGTCGGCGTGGTCGCGGCCAGGTGCGCCAGTGCGGCAGCCAAGTCGGTCCGGTCGCCGTGGTGGCGCTGCAGCAGGCCGAGCCCACGCGCGACGAAGCTGGCGTGCCGCAGCCGCGAGACGAACCCGAGTCCGCCGGCTGCGTCGTGGGCCCACCGCTGCACGCGGCGCGGCAATTTGCCGGCCACGGCCAACCCGACGGCGACCAGCAGCAGCGGCAACCACACCCACCAGCCGCTCGACGCCAGGTGGCCGGCAGCAAACAGCCAGCGCGTCAGCACCGGCAACTCGACGCCGAAGCTGTCGTACACCTCGACGAAGGACGGCACGACGAAGATCGAGCCGACCGCGAACAGCCCCACGATGGCGACCGCCACGCAAGCCGGCCAGACCAGCGCGACCCGCAGCACGCTGGCGCTGCGCTGCTGGCGCTCGAAATCAAGCGCCAGGCTGTCCAGCGTGTCGGCGAGCGTACCGTGCTGCTCGCCGGCGATGACCCAGCTGACCGTGTCGTCTGCGAACGCTGGTTGTGCCTCACGCAGCGCGGCCGACAGCGGCTCACCGCGCGCCAGCGCCTGAAGCACGCGCAGTGGCTGGACGCCCGCCGCCACGGGTGCGCCCGGGTCCTGCGCGTAGACGTTGGCCACGTCCTGGAGCGACAGCTGGCGCCGGTGGGCACCGGCCAGTTGGCGGAACAGCAGGGCCATTCCGGTGAGATCGAGGTGTTGGAAGGTCATGTCATCGGGGAGAACGTTGGGCAGCGCGTCGGGCGCAGACGGACGGCAGCTGCTCGGGCGCCAGCCCCTGCACCAGCGGCGGCGAGACGGCCGACCAGCCCGCGGGCGGCTCGCGCTGGCCGCACAGCCAGAGCACCGTCCAGCCGATGCCGGCGTCGTCCAGGGCCGGACGCAGGCCGAGACGGAACGGTGATCGCCGGGGATCGACCCCGCCACTGACGAGCAGGCTGCTGCCATCGCGCTCGTAGACGAACTGGGTCCGGGCGTTGTCGGCGGCGGCCTCGGTGCGCTCGGATGACGGTATCAGCCGGCCCTGCAGCGCATACGCTTCGACAGCGTCCAGGCGGGCCGTGCCGAGGCCGATCAGGGGCTCGGTCAGGCGCGCCTTGGCCAGAATGGCGGGCACCTGGCTGACGCACACCGCCGAGGCGACAAACACGATGCAGGCGCTCAGCGTCAGGTCCATCGGCAGCGACCGCACGAGCCAGTTCATCGGCAGGTGCCCGGCAGGTACTGGCGCGGCAACAGCACCAGCTCTTTCGGGACCGGGGGGGCGACGCGCCCCGCCGGCGTCGCGGCCGACTGGCAGATCCACGACAAGGCGCCGGTGGGAAGCTCGGGATCAGACACCGGCCGCAACAGCAAGGCCGGGCGGCCCTTCAGTTCCTTCCCCGTCTCGGGCAAGTAGCGCACCGTGATGCTGCCCTCGATCACCTGGATCTCCGACACCCAGGCACCCCGCAGCGCCGCGGGCGGCGGCAGGCCGGCCGCCGCGTTGTCGACCGGCAGGCGCCCCCAGCGATCGCGGTACTCGGCGATGCTCTTCTCGACCACCCGCGCCAGCACGAACCCCTCGGCCACGCGGGCTCGCACGGTGTACTGCTGGTAGGCCGGCAGCGCCACCGCGGCCAGGATGCCGATCACCGAGACGACCGTCATCAGCTCGATCAGCGTAAAGCCGCGCACGCGGCGTGGAACGCGCATCGCACTCATCTGCCCCTCCCCCGGTTGTCCTGCTGTTGTGCGGGGGGATGATACCGATGCGATCCCGGATTGGCGTCCGGGCTACGAGCAGCTGTTCGTCAGCTTCCCGTACAGCGTGTTCAGGTCCAGCTGCGAAGCGAACCCCGCCGGCGCATGCCCCGAATAGAACCCGGTATCGCGCAGCCCCGTCAGGAACGGGTTGCTCACGTACTGCTGGCTGAAGCTGCCGGTGCCAGAGAAGTAGAACGAGAACAGGTGCGCCGGATCGAGCGCGAACTCGCCGCGATAGCTCTCGCCGTCGTTGCCGTCATCCCAGCCCCACGGCGTGTTCGCCGAGTTGGTGCTGCAGGTCTTCGAGCCCGAGCCGCAGCCACCGCTGGTGTCGCCACGGAAGCTGCCCCAGCTCGCGAAAGTCAGCGCCTGCGCGGCCGGCTGCAGCGCGTCGCTGAGCGCGGCGGCATACATGCCGTTCGGCTGGTTCAGGTCGACGAGCCGGTAGTTCACGTGACGGTCGTTGCCCGACAACGGATGGCCCGGGGTCCCGAGCGTCGGGTAGTAGACGATGCCGTCCTGGTTGGCCGCGCCGTTGAAGTTGGACGCATACGGCCAGGCCTTCAGTCCGTGGCCCTTGGCCTCCTGCACCGTCTTCATGCGGCTGATGCCGTTGTCGACCTCGAACGACACCGTGCCGTCGATGGTTTCATGGCCGTTGCGGTACGGGCTGCCGGCCGGCGTGAACGCGAAGAAATCGGTGTGGAACACCGTGATCATTCCTTCCATCGTGCCGAAGGGCGTGCCGTCCTTGCGCACCGAAATGATCGTGCCCTCGAGGTCGTTCTCATGCTCCTGGTCGAAGGCCGTGTCCGACCAGTCGCGCGGGTGATAGAACGAATAGCTGATGAACCAGTGCGTGCAGCTCTCGACCACCGAGTAGTACACCGTCGCGGGCCACTGGCCGTTGCCGCGGTTGTCCCAGTTGTTGGTCGTGATGCGGTCGTTGTCGTAGTCGTACGCGGTGATGTACTCCGACGGGTAGTCGCTCGAGTCGGTGTCCTGGTAGTGCACCGGTGCGTAGCGGAACGCCAGTTCCGCCGTCGTCGCAGCACAGGCGCCGAGGCTCGCGATCGACAGGCCCATGCCCGCCGCCAGCGCCGCGATGGTCTTCTTCAGCATGCTCTCTCCCCTCGTTGAGGCCACGGTTGATGTGGCCGCGAGGGTAGGGAGCGCCGATGTCGCGTCAGTGACGCGACAAGGTCAGAACGATGTCAGCGAAAGCCGCTCAGCGGTCGTAATACGGATCGTCGGGGTGGCGGCGCGACGGAATGAAACTCCCGCGCGGGGGCGTGTTGTGGCTGACGCTGCTGACCGGATTCGAATAGGGCGGCACGCTGGACCTCGGCGCCAGCGTCTGCTGATACTGGCTCTGCGGCGTGTAGTAGCGGTTCGAGTCCTCCGGGTGCGGCGCGTGCATCGGGTAATTCCGGTTGAACTGCGAGTACATCGCACCGGCAGCGTCAGGCCCTGAAATATTCGAGCCCGGGTTGTGATGCCGATACATCGCCGCCGCGCCATCGGCGGTGTAAGGCGTCATCGGAAACACCGCCGAATGGGTGGGTTGGGGTCCACCGCGGCCATACCGGGCCTCGCGCATCGGCGGAATGTTCGGTTGGCGGAAGACTCCGGCTTCGCCGTGGTACAGCGGGTCGTGCGACGGCGGCCTCGACGAAGCCACCATCACGTTGCCACCCTGGCTGTCCATGATGTGCCGACCCGGATTCACGACGTAGACACCGTCGGTGCTGGCTCGGCCCGTGGGGTCGCCGATGCCGACGTGGTGGCCAGCCCGCAAGCCGGTGCGGGAGATGCTGTCGTAGTTGCCCTCATCCGTCGTATGGCGATAGACCTCGACACCCTGCGGACGTGGCAGATTCCGGCGCGGCGCCAGCGACGCCGCGGCGGGGCGCCGGCGGCCGTCGTCCGACTCGTCGCTCGACGAGATCGAGTCGAAGCTGTCGCGCCGGCGGCGGCCACCGCCCGGGATGCCGATCGCCGACGAGCGCGACGGCGACGGACCCCATGAATCTTCCGACGGGCCGCGTGAACGGGCCGGAATCTCCCGCGGCTGCGAGCGGCTGCTGGAAGGTTGGTAAGAGCCATAGCGCGGCCCGATGCGACTGTTGTCCATCGTGAATTCCTTTCAATCCGGTGTGAATGAGGAATTCAGTATTCGATGAACAGAGATATTGATTTCCAGATTCACCCGAAGCCGATGGGCCGAATGCGAAGATGGACAACTCCACTTTGTTACCAAAGTCATGCACCCGCGTGCGATCCTTTCAATCGAAGGCCAGCACCTCGTCGCCTGCCGCCGCTTCGCACCCGGGTCCCAGCGGCTGCCAGCCGCGGTGCACGACCACCTTGCGCTCGTCGTGACACAGCTCGACGCGCTCGGCCCCAGGGATCTGCTGGTGTACGAAGGCTTCCATCGCGGCCGGTGTGCTGATGCGCAGCTTCATCGCGTAGAGGTCGTCCAGCGGGTGGTCGTCGACATGGATCAGCGGCACGAACTGCGCCGCGAACATCAGCCCGTGCGAACCGATCTCGACCGGCGCCGGCGCATAGCCCTGCGCCGCAAGCCACTGCTGCGCCTGCTCGCGCGAGACGCGCGCGGGGTCGAAGCCGCCCCAGGCGCTGGCGATCAGCTCCATCACCCACTGGTTGCAGTTCTGGTAACGCGTGCTGAACGCGTAGGCATTGGCGCTGTAGCGCGCCGCCAGCAGGTCGAGCGCGAGCCGGCGGTCGAGCGAGCTGCGCGCGAGCGCCGCGCCTTCGGCCTGCGGCAGCAGCACGATCGAGACATGGCCGACGGACGGGCGGTCGGCGCCGAGCAGGAAGCCGGCCACGCCCTGGTCGAAGATGCGCGGGCGCGATTCCTCGCAGGCGTAGTAGAGCTGGCGCACCGCCCAGGCGCTGTCGGCGTCGGCCTTCAGCAGGATGCCGGCGTGCGAGTAGCGGATGCCGAAGCGGCTCAGGTCGATGCCCGAGCGCGAGATCAGGGCCACGTTGCGGCCCGATCCGTCGAGCTGCTGGCGCACCAGCGCGGCGAAGCGCAGCAGCTTGTCCTGCTGGCCCGCATTGATCGCGGCCGGGCGCTCGCAGAACTGCACGCTGGCGGCCTGCGCCGTGCCGAAGCAGGCAACGCAAGCCAGCGCCGCGACCGCAATGCGGCCGCGGAGTCTCTTCACAACGCCGTCACAGCGTGACGACGCGCGAATCGAGGTCGCGCCGCCAGTCGTCGGTCAGCACGAGGAAGAAGGCCTCGCGGGTGTCGACACGGGCGAATTCGAAGCCATAGGCCCGCTGGTTGGCTTGCACCAGGTCGCCGGTGCCGAGCGGGCGGGCCGCCAGCGCCTGGCGCGGCAGCTCGAGGATGAACTCGCGATCGGCGCCGGCCTCGGTGGCCCGCAGCGTCAGCTGCATCATCGCCGGGCGGCCGGCCAGCTCCGCCACCTCGGCCACCTCGATCACCTGGTACTGCCCTTCGGCCACTTCCTTGTCGCGCTTCGAGCTGTTGCTCGATCCCTTGATCGAGTCGGAGACGCTGCCGGACGAGGCCGACCCGGCGCTCGATGCCGACGACGCGAAGCTCTCGGCATGGCCGGGCAGCGTGATGCCGAGGGCCAGCAGCGACAGGGCGGACAGGCAGGCCGCGCGAATGGGGGACAGTCGGGTCATGGTCATCCTTCGGTGGTGCGGGATACGAGATGCGGGATACAGGGTGCGGGATACGGCGCAGCATAGCCGACGGTGCGCCAGAATCCGCACATGCCCCGTCCCGCTCCCCTGGCACCCCGCAAGGCACCACAACAGGCCCGTTCGCAGCGCACTGTCGAGGCGCTGCTCGAGGCCGCCGCGCAGGTGCTCGAAGCGCGCGGCATCGCGGGCTTCAACACCAACGCGGTGGCCGAGCGCGCGGGCGTCGGCATCGGCTCGCTGTACCAATACTTCCCGTCCAAGGAAGCGCTGACGCTCGGGCTGATGCAGCGCGAGGGAGAACGCTTCCACGCCGAGGCCCGGGCCGCGCTGTTGCATGCCGACGGCACGGCGGCCTTGCGCGCGCTGATCGCCGCGTCGGTGGCGCAACAGTTGCGGCGGCCCGAACTCGCGCGCCTGCTCGACGTGGAGGAGAGCCGCCCGGAGCTGCGGGCCGCGGTGGTCAAGGGGGCGTTCCGTGCGCTGGTCGCCGAGCTGCTGGGCCGCGCCGACCTGCCGCGCCAGCCCGACCCGGAGCGCGCCGTCGACGACGTCGGCGCCATCGTGCGCGGCATCGTCGATGGTGCCGGCGAGCGTGGCGAATCCGACGAGCCCGCGCTGCGCCGGCGCGTCGAGGCAGCCGTCTTCGGCTACCTGCGCCTGGCCGCCGCAGGCCCCGAAAGCGAGTCGGACAAGCGCTGAGCCTTCGGCTCGCCCACGGGCCGGCGCAGGCCCGTCGATGCGAGTAGCTCGAACGGCGCCCGATTCCTACGATGCCTTCCTTTCACACCCCGAGGCATCGCCTGATGAACCCCATCACCACCACCATGAAGCTCAACCACCTGAGCTTCCCTTCGAACGACCTCGCCGCGTCGACCCGATTCTTCGAGGAGCGGCTCGGCTGCACCAGCACCTCCTACCCCGGCTTCAACATCCTGAAGCGGCCGGGCTTCGACATCGTGCTCGAACAGGCCCAGGGCTTCCAGGTCGACTGGCCGCACAACTTCCACATCGGCTTCGAGCTGCCGACGGTCGAGGACGTGCGCAGCCTCTACGAGCGCTTCAAGGCCGACGGCATCGAGATCCAGGTCGAGCTGGTGCGCAGCCCGCGCGGCACCCGCTTCTTCTGCATCGCGCCGGGTGGCCTGCTGGTCGAGATCAACACCCGCGCCGATGCGCCCGAAGCCGTTCGCGCCACGATGACCTGACCGCCCCCCGGGCCGACCCGCCCCCCGCCACCCATCGGTTTAGGCCAATACGACCTCCATTCCCGCCAAGGGAGGTCGATGTGCGAGAAAGTACACAGTCGGATCCCACACTCGCCGGAGAAGATAGACCTGTTACGAACAGCAACAATGTTGGGACAGGGAGTAAAAAAAGAATGGAAGCCATCTCGGATGTGCGATGCATCGCCATGCTCGTACCGGAAGGATCGAGCATCGTTGGCGTGGCCGGTCCGGCCGAAGTGTTCACCGTGGCCAATGCGCTGCTGGCGCGGGCCGACAGGCCACCGGCCTACCGCGTCGTCTGCGTCTCGCGGCGTGGCGGCTGGGTCGGCACCTCGTCGGGATTCGCGCTGCAGGCCCAGCCGCTGGAGGCCGTGGCACCAGCCGCCACCGACACGCTGCTGGTGTGCGGCGGCCCGGAGATCGGGTCGGCGCTGCGCGATGCGGTGCTGGTCGACTGGATCGCCCAGGCCGCGCCGAAAGTGGCGCGCGTCGGCTCGATCGGCACCGGCTCGTTCCTGCTGGCGGCGGCCGGCCTGCTGAATGGCCAGCGGGCCGTCACGCTGGCCGGCCATGGCGACGATTTCAGAGCGCGCTTCCCGCGCGTGCACCTGGACGACGACCCGATCTACGTGCAATCGGGCAAGTTCTGGACGGCTGCCGGCATGACCGCCGGCATCGACATGGCGCTCGCGCTGGTGCGTGCCGACCTGGGGCCGCAGATCGGGCTGGACGTGGCACGCGCGCTGGTCGTGTTCATGGCGCGCTCCGGCAGCCAGGCGCAGCGCAGCACGCTGCTGAACCTGCAGGAGCGCCTTGCGCAGCGCGGCGCCGACAGCATGCTGACCGACCTGCTGGGCTGGGTCGCGACGCGGCTGAGCCAGCCCACCACCGTGACCGACATGGCCGGGCGCGCCGGCATGAGCCCACGCAACTTCGCACGCTTCTTCGTGCGCAGCACCGGCCAGACGCCCGCCAAGGTGGTGGAGCAGCTGCGCGTCGAGCGCGCCTGCCATTTGCTGGAGTCGTCGCCGGTGTCGATCAAGGCGATCGCGGCGCAGAGCGGCTTCGTCGACGACGAGCGCATGCGCCGGGCCTTCGTGCGCCAGGTCGGCTGCACGCCGGCCGAGTACCGCACCCGCCTGGGCGGCACCGACGTGCGCGGCCGCAAGGCGAGTTCCGGGCAGCGGCATGTGCGCCGCGCCCCCGAGCCGCAGCACGACATCCGCCCGCAAGGGGAACCCGCATGACCGAGCTGCTGATCTGGCTCGGCAGTGCGGCGGTGTTCCTTGCGGCCGGCGTGGCGGCCGGCTGGCACTTCGGGCGGGCGCGCGAGATGAAGCGCGTGTCGCGCCGCGTGTCCATCGTGCTAGGGCAGGTGGAGCGCCGGCACAAGAAGGAACTGAACCGTTTCCAGACCACCTTCGCGAAACAGGCGCAGGAGCTGAAGGAAGCGCGCGCGAAGCAACGCCTGCGCGAGGCGGCCGACAACCTGACGCATGCGCACATGCACGCACACACGCACGCGCATTCGCCGGGGCCTGCGGCGAAAGTGCCGCGCCCGGCCACGGAGCACCTGCATTCCGAGCCGCAGGCGCTGCCCGAGCACGGCTTCGCGCCCACGCAGCCGATGCAGCACGCCAGCCGCTGAGTGCCCCTGAACGTCGATCCGAGGTCCACGCGCTCCCTATGCACAACCCCTACATCGCCCTGCAGTTCCCGACCGTGCCGGCGCCGTTCGCGCCGACGCCGTCGGGCAGGACCCTGACGCAGCGGCTCACCGAAGACGCCGGCTTCCTGCACGACTACCTGCGCGACGGCCTGAACCTGATCGAGCCGTTCCGGACCACCGAGCACTACGCCGGCTTCCTGACGGTGGAGTACCACATGCTGGCGGACGTGCGGCGGCTCTACGCCGATGAGGAGATCTGGCGCGTCATCCCGGATCCCGAGCTCGCCGATGCACCGCGCGCGAGCCGCATGGAGGCCGACCTGCACGACCTGGAAGCCTGGCCGCCCAGCCCCGGCGCGACGCCGGCGACCCACGGCCTCGGGCTGATGGAGGCGCTGGGCTGGCTGTATGCGAGCGAGGGCCTGATGCTGAGCCTGGACATGATGGCGCAGTCGCAGAACCTCGGCGAGCACCTGGGCCTGAGCGAGGAGAATGGCGGGCGCCACCTGCTCTCGCCGCTGGGCAGCCGCACGCGCGCGTGGCGCAGCCTGGCCGCCGTGCTCGACTCGGCCCGCTTCTCGCACGCGCAGGGCACCGACTTCGTGTCGGGCGCGAGCCTCGCGTACCACCGGCTCGACGAGTTGCTGTCGCTCGCGCTGCGGCCCCGCGCCGACACCGCACCCGCCGAGATGATCTGACCCACCCCGAAGCGCCTTCGGCGCGGGCCGGGTGTTCCAGCCATGGCCAGCCTGTGCCCCTGGCTGGCGCTCGCCCATTGGCGTCACCCGAGGCGACAAGACCCGCATCAAATGGTTTTTTGCGATAGTTCGATAATTCTCGTACAGTCGCATGCATGAACCAGGACGACGTCGTTTCTGCCCTTGCAGCCCTTGCCCACGCCATCCGCCTGCAAGTCTTCCGCGCGCTGGTGGTCGCCGGGCCGAGCGGTTTGACCCCGGGGGTGATGAGCGAGGGGCTGGGCATCGCCGGCACGACGCTCTCCTTTCACTTGAAGGAGCTGGTGAACGCCAGCCTCGTCACGCAGGAACGCGTGAGCCGGCACCTTGTCTACCGCGCCGCCTATGAGCGCATGAACGGCGTCATCGGCTACCTCACCGAGAACTGCTGCGCGGGTGAATCCTGCGCGGTCCCCGCTGCAGCCGCCGGCTGCGGATGCTGACCCACCCCAGGAGCCCGAAATGAAGCGATTCCATGTCCACGCCCATGTCCAGGATCTGCAGGAGAGCATCGCCTTCTACTCCAGGATGTTTGCCACCGAGCCGACCCGCGTCGAGAGCGACTATGCGAAATGGATGCTGGAAGACCCCAGGATCAACTTCGCGATCTCCACCCGCGGCGACGCCGTCGGCGTCGACCACCTCGGCATCCAGGCGGACACCGAAGAGGAACTCTCCGCGCTGAAGGCCAGCGCCGAAGCCGCCGGCATGACGCTGCTCGATGTCGGCGAGACCAGCTGCTGCTACGCGCGCAGCGACAAGTACTGGGTGACCGATCCGCAAGGCATCGCCTGGGAGCAGTTCCGCACGCTGGGCAACATCCCGGTGTTCAGTGAGAAAACGCAGTCCGATGATTCCGGCTCGGCGGCGTGCTGCGTGGCCACGGCGCCTCGCGGCAAGCCGCTCGGCATTCCCGTGAAGGCATCGGCTTCGGGCTCCTGCTGCTGACGACCCGCATGCGCATCAACAGCCTGCCCTCTCGTGCGTTCGCTGAGTTTCTCGGCACGGGGCTGCTCCTGACGGTGGTCATCGGCTCCGGCATCATGGCCGAGCGCCTGGCCGGCGGCAATGCGGCCATCGCGCTGCTCGCGAACGCGCTGGCCACGGTGGGCGGGCTGTACGCATTGATCGAGGTGTTCGGTCCCGTCAGTGGGGCTCACTTCAATCCGGCGGTGTCGATCGCCATGGCCAGCCTGGGCCGGCTCCCGCGGGCGGACCTGGCTGCCTATGTGGCGGCCCAAGGGGTCGGCGCCGTGGCTGGCGCCTGGTTGGCACACGCGATGTTCGACCTGCCGCTGTTCCAGCTCGCCGCGACAACGCGCAGCGGTCCGGGTCTCTGGCTGGCGGAGTGCGTCGCGACCTTCGGCCTGCTGCTCGTCATCCTGCGCGTCCCGGGGCCCCGCGTCGCCATTGCGGTTGCCGCGTACATCGGCGCGGCGTACTGGTTCACCGCGTCCACGTCGTTCGCCAATCCTGCGGCCGTCGTCGGGCGCGCGCTCAGCGACAGCTTCGCCGGCATCGCGCCCCGCAGCGTGCCGGCCTTCATCGCGGCCGAGCTGGGCGGCGCGGCGCTGGCGCTGGTCGTGCACCGTTGGCTCCTCCCGGGCCTTCCCCCACACGACCATCACTCACCGGCAAAGCACCATGGATGACATCACGATCTTTCACAACCCGGCGTGCGGGACCTCGCGCAACGTCCTCGCGTTGATCCGGCATGCGGGGCTGAAGCCGACCGTCATCGAGTACCTGAAGACACCGCCGACGAAGGAACGCCTGCGCCAGCTGGTCGCGGACAGCGGCCAGCCGGTGCGCGCGCTGCTGCGCGAGAAGGGCACGCCGTTCGCGGAGCTGGGCCTCGACCAGGCCCATTGGACGGACGAGCAGTTGCTCGACTTCGTCGTCGCGCATCCGCTGCTGTTGAACCGCCCTGTCGTCGTCACCCCGCTGGGCACGGCGCTGTGCCGTCCTTCGTACGTGGTGCTGACGCTGCTGCCGGTCGGCAAGTTGCCGCCGTTCACCAAGGAGGACGGCGAGGTGGTGACGGACGATGGCGTTCGGCGAAGGTGATCACTCAATTTGACCGAACGGTGCAAAAAGGCGTAGAGTCGCCGGCATGCCACGTGAACGCTCCTTCTCCGAACCCGAAGTGCTGGACCGCCTGACCGACGTCTTCAGCACCCACGGCTATGCAGGCACCAGCTTGGCACTGCTGCAGGAGGCCACCGGCCTGGGCAAGCAGAGTCTCTACAACACCTTCGGCGACAAGCAGTCCATGTACTTGCAGGCCATCGACTGTGCCGTGCAACGCGGCGCGGGCGTCACCGCTGCGATGCAGTCCGCCGCAGAAGGGCGAGAGGCCTTGGCGCTTTTCTTCGATGCCATGGTCCGGAACTGCGCCAGTGCAGATCCGGCGCAGCGCAGCTGCATCGTGACCGGCGGCCTGCTCGAAGGCGTTGACGAGCCCCCGTTGGCCTGGGCATTGACCGCCCGTTGGCAGGCCACCCACGAGTTGCTGCGCTCGGTGGTGGAGCGCGGGCAGCGCGATGGTTCGATTGCCAATCAGGCACCGTCGGCCGAGTTGGCCGAGTTGCTGATCGCGCTGGTCAGCGGCTTGCGCGTTGCTGCGCGTGCCGGGCGAGGCCGGGCGCAGATGGAGCGCCTGGCGGCGCTGACGCTGGGGGTTCTCGACATGGCTTGAGCCTTCCCATATTTCTCCCTGGCCGCGCACGCGGCTTCTTTTTCCATCGTTATTGACCGATTGGTCTATTAGGAGTCATTCATGGACAAGTCCCTTGCAGGAAAGATCGCGCTGGTCACCGGCGCCTCGCGCGGCATCGGCGCCGCCATCGCACGACGGCTGGCGGCCGACGGCGCCGAGGTGGTTCTGCATTTCGGCAGCGGCCGCGCCGAAGCCGAAGCCCTGGCCGCCTCGTTGCGCGATGCCGGCCACAAGGCCCATCTGCTGCAGGCCGACCTGGCGGCGGTGGATGGCGGCCAGCAACTCGTCGCGCGCCTGGCCGCCTTGCAGCTGCCTCGCATCGACATCCTGGTCAACAACGCCGGCGTCGCGCTGTTTGCCGGGCTCGCCGGGACCAGTGCCGAGGAGTTCGAGAAGCTCGTCAGCGTGAACATGCGCAGCTTGTTCTTCGTCACGCAAGGCGTGGTGCCGCTGATGCCCGATGGCGGCCGCATCGTCAACATCGGTACCGCGGCCACACGCATCGCGTTTCCGGGCATCACCGCCTATTCGGCGAGCAAGGGCTTCGTGGACGCATTGACGCTGCAGCTGGCCGCTGAGCTGGGCCCCAGGGGCATCACCGTCAACGTGGTGGCGCCGGGTGCCATCGAGACCCGCATGAGTCCGTGGATCAACGAGCCGGGCGGCAAGGAAGTGCTGGCACAGGTGCAAGCCCTGCCAGGCGTCGGCCAACCGGCCTACATCGCCGGCGTGGTGGCCTTCCTGGCCGGACCCGACGGCGCGTGGACCACCGGGCAGGTCGTCGACGCGAGTGGCGGCACCAAGCTCTGAACCACCGCGAGACGATCGGTTCAGAAAACGGAAAAGCCCTTGTAAGTCATTGACTCACAAGGGCTTTTTGTTGGCGGAGTGGACGGGGCTCGAACCCGCGACCCCCGGCGTGACAGGCCGATGTGTGGAGTGAGCATTGGCGCGGCCCCGGGCCTGAGTTTCCGTTCCAAAGAACCTCAACGCAGCCTCCCAACAGCCCGTTGGCCGAAGGGCAAATTCCAAAGATTAGGGCACGCATCCGACATCGAGCAGCCGTCGAAAGCGCAGACGTTCGCGTTCAAAACTGAGATCGCTACGCCATGGGTCGTGGCTTCCCGCCCATCATCGACGCTCGAAGCACGCAGAGAACATGTTTCCGTTGCTCCGGTAGACCTCGGTCGAACGCTCGGTGCTGGCTTGGACCTCCATCAAGCGGTCCCCCTTCGACACCAAACGACCATCCCCTTCCTCAATTCCGACGTCGATGACCAGCATGGACTCGCGCGACCCGTCAAGGTCCGCAAACCCCGCGAAGTGCCCCCGTGCGCGATAAGCCACTACGACCGGTCCGTGAAGGTCGCGACGAATGGTGATTGTTTTGCCTGCATCGGATCCATGCACGCTCAGCCCATTGCGCACGTAGACCAAATCGCCGACGAGTTCGCGCGGGATGACGCCCGTGGTCTCGTACGTTCCGGCGTCGAGATTGAAGCGCAAGACCCTGTCGGGGAGGATCAGCTCCGCTTCGTCATGCGCCACCATCCGCATTGCCGACACGCGCTTGTGCCCGGCAAGAAGGACTTTGGCGCGCCCTTCACGGGTCACTTCGTAGAGCCGGAATGTTCCCTCGACCCGTAGGTCGCCTGCGTCGGTATTGGCAGCCACCAACACAGAGCCGCTCCGTGCAACTCGCACGTAGTGCCCTTTCGATTCCTCCGAGAGAGGTTCAGGCAGTTCTCCAACCACGCGCACTACCTTCGACTGCTGGTCCATTTCGAGCAAACGCCCGGTCTCCTCAGCGTAGAGGATGCGGCCTTCATCACAAGACAGCAACTCGATCGGTCGAGGTGAATGCACCAGGACCTCGCGTTCGCCTTCGCCGCCGCCCACACGAGACAGTTGATAGTCGACGGCATTCGGGTTCGCGGCATCCGCCACGCTCTCGACCACGGCGAAGGTGCCTGGCCCGTCACTTCCCGCGTACGCAACGGCAATGCCAACGATCAGAGCAACAGCAAACCGCAGTGAAGTCATGAGTTATGGGCACGGAAGGAATGATCGCTCGGCCCGGGCGTGGGTCACGCCGTCCAGCCGACCCTGGAACAATCACTTTGACTTGCACATGAGAAGCAGCAGTGAAGTTCGCGTGCAGCAACCGACTTCCCAACGCAGTCAGCGTCTCAGGCATCGGACGCCAGAGAGTGCTCCTGCAATGCAAGCAGCAGCCGGCCAGTGAAGGTGCAGATTGAATTCCAAGAAACAGCCGATCCAGAAAGCGGAAAAGCCCTTGCAACTCATTGAGCTGCAAGGGCTTTTTGTTGGCGGAGTGGACGGGGCTCGAACCCGCGCCCCCCGGCGTGACAGGCCGAGGCATGGAGTGAGCATTCGCGCGGCTTCACAGAAGCTCGACCGTTCCAAAGATCGCGCTTTAGCCGGCAGCGTAGCCCGGTAGCGGGTGAACGAATTCCAAACATCCTTGGTGGCATCAAGCGCTCCACGCCCTAGACCAGCTGCTTGGAAGTCTGGTCGTCGATCGAGTGGCACGGCGGGCACATGTGATTGTTGCCGAGCTCTTGGCGTGGGCACTTGCGTAGACCGGCGGTCGCGCCTGCGCGCGTGAGACTTCCAAGGTCAGCTCTACCGGCCAGGGACTCAAGTTGCCCCAGGCCGAACCGAAGTAAGTCGTCATGGTCAACTCGATCTCTTCTGTTGCGGTCAATGCCGCCTCCGCACCGGCCGCTTCGGGGTCGGGGCTCGAGGCTGAACTGGCCAAATGCGAGGGGCAGTTGTCCGACTGGGTGCACTGTCCCTCGGCCAAGACGCCCGAAGGCAAGGAGAAGATCGCTGAAATCAGTTCACGCCTGGATACCCTGAAGGCGCGCATCGCCAAGCGGGATCACCAAACCGTATCGACATCGGCGCGCTCCAGCAACGAAGATCAGAACCCGCCCCAGGCGGTCGGCGGCACGGCGCTGAACGGACTGGGCGGATATCTCGACATCTACGCGTAAGCTGATCGCCTGTGCGTTCGGCGGGCACCGAGGGCATGAGCAGATGCGGCAGCGGCTCGACACCGCCAAGGCGGTTGATGGGACTCGAACCTGGGTCGGAGACGATGGTGGCACTTCCGAGCAGGTGCACTTCGTATCGCAGCTTCGGCCCTCGCCCAGCAGGCGGCTGTGCGTTCCTGTGCTGCAGCGCATCCAATAGACGGGCTGGCTGATGTGGAAGGACTAAAGGGCAGACCTGGATGGCATCGGCTATCTCGTGGTCTTGTTTGCAATCTCGTCCAGCATGATCTGGTACAGGATGCGTGCGCTGAGCTGCAGGTCTTCGATCGGGGCGCCCTCGTTCAAGCCGTGGTAATTGATCGGTGGCCCGAACGCCAGGGTGAAGAGCGGGCCGGCCGCGACGAGATTGACCTGCCCTTTTGCATCGGTGCCCCCGCCGATGGCCGCCAACGGCATCGGCGCGCCCACCGCCCGCTCATAGGCGCCGCTGATCCGTTGGAACCGCGGACTCTGCGGGTCGCGCACGTCGGGTGAAGCGGCGTTCACGGTCGCCACCGTGACGGCCTGACCCGGCCGGTCCTGCTGAAAGCGGTTGACCAGTTGTTCGAAGGCATCGGGGAAGACGCTGGTGCCTGGCAACTGCCCCTCGGTCTTGCCGTCCCACGCCACGCCGTGATGGCCGAGGGCATAGCGGATGTCGATTCTGAGGGCCACGTCCTGGGGGCTGGTCGTGACGCGTGTCAGCGCGTAGGTCGTCCCGTTGCCTTGCTCGAAGACCTGATCGTGGCGTTCGAGCAGGTCGGGATGCTTCTCGCCGAAGACCGTCGTGCCCCAACCCCAGGTCATGAACTGCAGCATCCGCCCGACGCCGTTCGGCGTGAGCGTCGCGTCGTCCACCAGGTGGGCGAGGAAGTTCGCGAGCGAGACGACCGGGCTCGCTCCGTTCGCGCGGTTCTCATCCGGCACCGACCCGTGTTGCGCGCCGATGACCTTGGTGGTCAGGACCACCGCCTTTGCGTCGCGCGAAACCTCGAGCGGGGCGCGCCGATACAGCGGATCGTCGAAGCCGTATTGCTGGTAGAGATCGGCGACGTTGGCCGCCAGGCGGTCGAGCGCGGCCTCATCGTTGCCGTTGATGCGCGCGGTCACCGTGTCCGGGATCTGATTGGTGGCCCCGGGGGCGCTGTTGAATGCCTCGATGAAGATGCCGTTGCTCGGCGCCGCGCCGAGCGGGACGGTGAAGATCGGCCGCTCGATCCCCTTCTCCGCGCGGACCGTCCAGACCGCATCGAAGACAATGCCGAAATCGGGCACGCCGACCTCCTGGAAGTAGTACGCGGTCGAGAAGTCGGTCTCCTCGGAAGTGTCGAAGATCAGTTCGACCGTCAGCCCGTCGAGTGCGTTGGTTCCGTCGTAACGGTTCGCCAGTGCCCGCATCACGATGAGCGCGAGGACGGCTGGGCCCTTGTCATCCGCCGCCCCTCGGCCCACCAGGAAGGGCTGCGCCGCGCCGCGGTAGTCACGCGCCTCGACCCGCGGCTCGAAAGGCCGCCAATCCGCATTGCCGGGGGGCACGGTGTCCAGGTGCGCCAGGATCGCGACCTTCTTCGGCCCGCTGCCGAGACGGAACCCGAACACCCATTGGGTCTGGGTCGGGCCCGCCCGGCGCCACTCGAACGGCTCGAGCTTCAGGGTGCTCTGCCCCAGGTTGAACTCCTGGGCCAGCCCCATCAGGTAGTCGCGCGAGCGCGTCAGGTTGTCGACCACCAACTGCTCGCTTTGCGGGTCTTCCGTGCGGTACGTCTGCAGCGTGACGAGGTGGCTCGTCTCGGAGACGAATTGCTGCGCCAGCGTCCGCTCCAAGTACGAGCGGGTATCGTCGCCATCCGAACTGCCGCAGCCAGCGAAGAACACCAGGGCAGCGACGGCCAAGCGACCATGATGCACAAGGTCGCGTTTCATGCAGCTAAGCACAGGCATAAGAACCTCCGCCGTGTTCACGTATCGTGCCGATCAAACTCCGACGGCTCAGGGCGGTATGCATCGCCATCGCGATCTCCTCTCGTTGCCGTGGCAAAGGATCGCGGGCAATCCGTGTGCCATGACGGTGGCTGCCAAGGCTGGGTCAGCGCGAAGTGGCGCCCGCTTCGCCTCCTCGAGCGATAGCACGGTTCGGTGGCAGGGCTGCTGGCACGCCCAAGCTGCACAGCCAAGTGGCTGAACCTGAAGAGAGAAAGCGAACGCCGTCGGTGATCACCCTGGGCAGACGGAGCCACCGTCCTGGCCTCGACATTCCAAACTTTGGAAGATGAGGGGATGAGCGCACAAAAAACAGGCAGCTCAGAAAGCGGAAAAGCCCTTGCAACTCATTGAGCTGCAAGGGCTTTTTGTTGGCGGAGTGGACGGGGCTCGAACCCGCGACCCCCGGCGTGACAGGCCGGTATTCTAACCAACTGAACTACCACTCCAGTTTCTTCTAACCGCAGCAGGTTTCCACTTCGACTCGCAGCCTTTCAGCCGCCGATTCTCTGTGCAAGCCCCGCCAAACTTGGCGTCCCCTAGGGGATTCGAACCCCTGTAATCACCGTGAAAGGGTGGTGTCCTAGGCCTCTAGACGAAGGGGACTGAAACCTTCCGATCTCGCAATCACTTCACCACTTCGAACAGCGCACCCAGACTCGAAGTCTTGGTGGAGGTAAGCGGGATCGAACCGCTGACCTCTTGCATGCCATGCAAGCGCTCTCCCAGCTGAGCTATACCCCCTTGGGTGACCTGTCGGACGCTCTTGCGAACTACCTTCAGACGCTGCGCTGTTCTCACTAGCGAAGACCACGATTATAGGCAGATTTTTTAGGCCTTCTGGAGACGCTCCAGAATTTTTTGTCTCGCGAAGAGCTCGAGCACCGCATCGACCGAAGGCGTCTGCGCACGGCCGCACACCAACACGCGAACCGCATGCGCGAGCTGCGGCATCTTCAGGCCGTGGGCCGCAAGCGTCTCCTTGATCGCGGCCGCGATCGCGGGCTTGGTCCACTCGCTGAGTGCGGCCAGCTTGTCGCGCAGCGTCGCGAGCGCCGGCTTGACCGCATCGGTCACGTGCGCCGCGAGGTCTTCGGCGCTCGGCGCCACGTCGGCGAAATACATCTGCAGCCAGTCCGCCAGTTCCACCGTCGTCGAGCAGCGGTCCTTGAACAATCCGCAGCGCGCGGCCACCTCGTCTTCCGACACGCTGATGCCGCGGCGCGCGAACTGCTCCACCACCAGCGCGGCCAGCCGCCGCTCGTCGATGGTCTTCAGGTAGTGCGCATTGACCCACGCGAGCTTCGCCGCATCCCATTGCGCGGGGCTCTTCGACAGGTGGCTGCCGTCGAACCACGACACCAGCTGCTCGCTCGTGAACAGCTCTTCGTCGCCATGGCTCCAGCCCAGGCGCGCCAGGTAGTTCAGCATCGCCTCGGGCAGGAAGCCGTTCTCTTCGTACGCCGTCACGCTGACCGCGCCGCGCCGCTTCGACAGCTTCTGCCCGTCGTCGCCGAGGATCACCGGCACGTGGCCGAACAGCGGCAGCGGCGCCTTCAGCGCGTTGAAGATGTTGATCTGCCACGGCGTGTTGTTCACATGCTCGTCGCCGCGGAACACGTGGCTGATCGCCATGTCCCAGTCGTCGACGACCACCGCGAAGTTGTACGTCGGCACGCCGTCGGCGCGCATGATGATCAGGTCGTCGATCTCCTTGTTCGCGATGCTGATCGGGCCCTTCACCAGGTCGTCCCAGGTGACGATGCCGTCGTGCGGGTTCGCGAAGCGGATCACCGGTTCCACGCCGGCCGGCGGTGCCGGCAGTGTCTTGCCGGGCGCCGGACGCCAGCGGCCGTCGTAGTGGGTTTTCTCGCCACGCGTGCGCTGTTCCTCGCGCATCACGTCGAGTTCTTCGGGCGTCGTGTAGCAGCGGTAGGCGCTGCCTTCGGCGAGCATCTGGTCGACCACCGCGCGGTAGCGCTCGAGCCGCTGCATCTGGTAGATCGGACCTTCGTTGTAGTCGAGCCCGAGCCAGCGCATCGACGCGAGGATCTGGTCGACCGAATCCTGCGTCGAGCGGGCGACGTCGGTGTCTTCGATGCGCAGCACGAACTCGCCGCCGAAGTGGCGCGCGAAGGCCCACGAATACAGCGCGGTGCGGGCCGTGCCCAGGTGCAGGAAGCCGGTGGGCGACGGGGCGATGCGGGTGCGGATCGGTCGGGTCATGATGTGGGGATCAAAGGGAATCGAGGCCGGCCAACCCACGCAGCAGGTCGGCCTTCAGGTCCTGCACGTCATCCAGGCCCACCGCCACGCGGATCAGGCCCTGCGTGATGCCGGCGGCCTGGCGCTGGTCTTCGGTGAGCCGGCCGTGCGAGGTGCTGGCCGGGTGCGTGATCGTGCTCTTGGTGTCGCCGAGGTTGGCGGTGATCGAGCACACCTGCGTCTGGTCGATCACATGGAAGGCATTCTTGCGCGCGCCGGTGGCGTCGGTGCTCTTCACGGTGAACGACACGACCGCGCCGCCCGAGCCCGATTGCTGCGCCATCGCCAGTTCGTGCTGCGGGTGCGAACGCAGGCCTGGGTAGAAGACGCGCGCCACTTGCGGCTGCTGCTCGAGCCAGCCGGCCAGCTGCAGCGCACGGTCCCCTTGCGCCTGCATCCGGATCGACAGCGTCTCGAGCCCCTTCAGCACCACCCAGGCGTTGAACGGCGACAGCGACATCCCCGCGCTGCGCATCACCGGCACGAACTTGTCGTTGATCAGTTGTTCGGGGCCGCACACGGCGCCGGCGATCACGCGGCCCTGGCCATCGAGGTACTTGGTGCCGGAGTGCACGACCAGGTCGGCGCCATACTCGATCGGCCGCTGCAGCGCCGGCGAGCAGAAGCAGTTGTCGACCGCGAGCAATGCGCCCGCTTCGTGCGCGACCTGCGCCAGCGCGCGGATGTCGCACACCTCGGTCAACGGGTTGGTCGGCGACTCGGCAAACAGCAGCTTCGTGTTCGGCTTGAGCGCGCGCCGCCAGTCGTCGGGATCGGTCTGCGAGACGAACGTCGTCTCGACGCCGAACTTCGCGAACTCGCGGCCGAACAGCATGATGGTCGAGCCGAACACGCTGCGCGAGCAGATCACGTGGTCACCGGCCTTCAGCAGCGCCATGCCCAGCAGCAGGATCGCGCTCATGCCGCTGGCGGTGCCGATGCAGGCCTGCGCGCCTTCGAGCGCGGCCAGGCGCCGCTCGAACATCGTCACCGTCGGGTTGCTGAAGCGCGAGTAGATGAAGGCTTCTTCTTCGTTGGCGAAGCGCGCGGCGGCACTCGCCGCATCGGGCTGCACGAAGCTGCTGGTCAGGAACAGCGCCTCCGAGTTCTCGCCCCAGGCGCTCGGCGGCAGGCCCTCGCGCACGGCCAGCGTGTCACGCCGCACGTCGGCCGGCAGCTCGACGCGCGGAATGCCTCGCTTCGCCGGCGCGTCCGCCATCAGCCGCGCTCCGTCGTCGCGCTCTGCAGTGCGAGGCGCGAGCGGTCGGCGCCCTCTTCCTCTTCGCCGCCCTGCGACTTGCGCTGCGCCGCGATCGCGTCGAAATCGGCGGCCGTCACGTCGCCCGTCACGTAGTAGCCGTCGAAGCACGAGGCCTCGAAGCCGTTCAGCGACGGGTTCAGCGCGCCGACCACCTTCTTCATCGCGGCCACGTCCTGGTAGATCAGCGCGTCGGCGCCGATGAACTGGCGGATCTCCTCGATGCTGCGGTTGTGCGCAATCAGCTCCTCGCTGGTCGGCATGTCGATGCCGTAGACATTCGGAAAGCGCACCGGCGGCGCGGCCGAGGCCATGTAGACCTTGCGCGCACCGGCGTCGCGCGCCATCTGCACGATCTCTTTCGAGGTGGTGCCGCGCACGATGGAATCATCGACCAGCAGCACGTTGCGGCCCTTGAACTCGACCGCGATCGCATTGAGCTTCTGGCGCACCGACTTCTTGCGCACGCCCTGCCCCGGCATGATGAAGGTGCGGCCCACGTAGCGGTTCTTCACGAAGCCCTCGCGGTAGGGCTTGCCGATCTTCTGCGCGAGCTGCATCGCCGACGGGCGGCTCGATTCGGGGATCGGGATCACCACGTCGATCTCGTTCGGCGGCATCGTCGAGATCAGGCGCTGCGCGAGCGTCTCGCCCATGTTCAGGCGCGCCTGGTAGACCGACACGCCGTCCATCACCGAATCGGGCCGCGCCAGGTACACGAACTCGAACATGCACGGGTTCAGCGTCGGGTTCTCGGCGCACTGCTGGGTGTGGATCTTGCCGTCCAGGTCGATGAAGACGGCCTCGCCCGGCGCCACGTCGCGGACCAGCTTGTGGCCGGTGCCTTCGAGCGCGACCGATTCGCTGGCCACCATCACCTCGGGGCCGTTCGGCGTCATCACCTCGCCGAAGCACAGCGGGCGGATGCCGTATGGGTCGCGAAAGGCCAGCAGCCCGTAGCCGGCGATCAGCGCGACCACCGCGTACGAGCCCTTGATGCGCTTGTGCACCGCGCCGACCGCCTTGAAGATCTCTTCGGTGGTCAGCGGCAGGTCGCGCGCGGCCATCTCGAGCTCGTGCGCCAGGATGTTGATCAGCACCTCGGTGTCGCTCTCGGTGTTGATGTGGCGGCGGTCGATATCGAACAGCTCCTGCTTCAGCGAGTGCGCATTGGTCAGGTTGCCGTTGTGCACCAGCACGATGCCGAACGGCGCGTTCACGTAGAAGGGCTGCGCCTCTTCCTCGTTGTAGGCATTGCCGGCGGTCGGGTAGCGCACCTGGCCCAGGCCCACGGTGCCCGGCAGGCCGCGCATGTTGCGGGTGCGGAACACGTCGCGCACCATGCCGCGCGCCTTGTGCATGAAGCACTTGGTGCCCAGCATCGTGACGATGCCGGCGGCATCCTGGCCGCGGTGCTGCAGCAGCAGCAGCGCGTCGTAGATCAGCTGGTTGACCGGCGTTTTCGAGATCACGCCAACGATGCCGCACATGGGAGAGTCCTTGCTTGTTCAACCTGGCCGCGTCATGCGGGCAAGTGGGAAGAGAGTTGAGGCGGAAGCACGGGCTTCAAGGCCGCCAGGGTGGCATTGAGCCACGGCGCGCCCACCGAGCTGGTCCAGGCCGGCGAAGTCACCATCGGCGTCATGCCGACCACCATGCCGATGGCCAGCAGCACGACCACGCCGCGCAGCAGGCCGAAGAAGCCGCCCAGCAGGCGGTCGATGATGCTCAGCGGCGTCACGTGGATCAGGAAGCGCAGCAACCGGGCCAGGATGCCCCAGACGATCAGCGCCGCGATGAAGGTCAGCGCGAACGCGGCCGCATGGTTGATGCCGGAGCCGATGCGACCGACCGGAATGTGCGGCGCGACCATCGGCGTCAGCCATTGCGCGGCGAACCAGGCCGCGAACCAGCCGACCAGCGACAGCAGCTCGAACACCAGGCCGCGCACGAGGCCCACCAGCACCGAGATGCCCAGGATGCCGAGAAAAAGTCCATCGACCCAGCCCATCGGCGCCGTCACAGCGTCAGGATGGCCGACGGCAGGCCGGCGGTCTTGATCTTCGCAGCAGCCCTGTCGGCCTCGTCTCGCGACGCGAACGGGCCGACGCGCACGCGGATGCGGTTGCCCGCCGAGGTCTCGACGACCTGCGTGTAGGTCTTCAGGCCGAGCTTCTCGACCTTGTGGCGGGCATCGCGGGCGGCGTTGACCTCGGCGAACGCGCCGACCTGCACGACGAAGCGGCCGGCGGCCTCGGGCGAGGCCGGCTTGCCGTCGAGCAAGGCCTGCGCGCGGGCGCTGTCGGTGGGCTTCGGGGTCGGCTTGTCAGAGGGTTTGTCGGCAGGCTTCTCGACCGGCTTGCGCTCGACCGGTGCGGCGACCGGCGCGGGCGTCGGCTTCGGCGTGACGGGCGCCACAGCCGGCGGTGTTGCCACGGTGGCCGGCGGCGGCGCCACGGGTGCAGGCGCCGAGGCAGCCGGTTCGCGGCCCGCATCGGCGACGTTCTCGGCGATCACGCTCGGCGGCAGCGTCGCGGGCTTGGGCGCGGCGGCTCGCGCGCCGGTCGTGGCGGGCGCTGGTGTGGGCGCGGCCGCGGTGTCGCGCCGCAACTCCACCGGCGTGTCCACCGGCAGCGGGCGCGGCTGCGTCTCGAACAACAACGGGAAGCCGATCACGCCGGCGATCACCAACACGGCCGCGCCGATGAGCCGCTGGCGCGCACGGGTGCGGGCCTGCGCGACGGTGTCGGTGTCGGGGGATTCGGCGACCGGGGGCGCCTTCGCCTTGGAGGTGGCCTTGGACGCGCTGTTGGGCGTGTTGCCCGGCGTGCGCTTCAGGAAGGACAGCAGACCCATGAAGAGCTGATTCCAGGTGAGCAGCGAGCGATCAGCTCAGGTGCTTGGCAGAGAGACGGGGGATGCCGTCCTTCAGCACGCCGCCCACGGTGAAGAACGAGCCGAAGACCACGATTCTATCAGCCGGGTCTGCGGTCGCCATCGTCGCGCGCAGTGCGTCGTCGGGGCTCGCGTGACGGAATGTAGTCACCGGGCCGGGGCCTCTCAGCGCGAGGCGTTCGTGCAGTTGCTGCAACTCGGCCGCACTGGTTGCCCGCGCGATCGGCAGGTCGGTGAAATGCCACGCGTCGACCAGCGGTGCCATGCGGCGGATGATCGCTTCGAGGTCCTTGTCGGCCATCGCGCCGAACACCGCGTGCGTGCGCGGGAAGAAGCCCATCTGGTCGAGGTTCTCGGCCAGCGCGCCGACCGCGTGCGGGTTGTGCGCGACGTCGAGCACCAGCGTCGGCTGCCCCGGCACGATCTGGAAGCGGCCGGTCAGCTCGACCGACGCGAAGCCGTTGCGCACCGCCTGCGCGGTGATCGGCAAGCGGTCGCGCAGCGTCTCGAACGCGGCCAGCGCGGCCGACGCATTCAGCAGCTGGTTCGCGCCGCGCAGCGCGGGGTACGCGAGGCCGTTGAAGCGCTTGTCGCGCCCGCCCCAGCCCCATTGCTGCTTGTCGCCGGCGTAGTTGAAATCGCGGCCGAGCAGCCGCAGGTCGGCGCCGATCTCGGCGGCACGCGCGACGATGCTGGCCGGCACCATCGGGTCGCCGACCACCACCGGCTTGCCGGTGCGCATGATGCCGGCCTTCTCGCGGCCGATCGACTCGCGGTCGGTGCCGAGGAAGGCGGTGTGGTCGATGTCGATGCTGGTGATCACCGCGCAATCGGTGTCGATCGCGTTGACGGTGTCGAGCCGGCCGCCGAGGCCGACCTCGAGGATCACCATGTCGAGCGGCGCGCTCGCGAGCAGCCGCAGGATCGCCATCGTCGTGAACTCGAAGTAGGTCAGCGGCATGCCGGCCCGGGCCTCCTCGACGGCTTGGAAGTGCGGGATCAGATCGGCCGCGTCGACGCTGCGGCCGTTCACGCGGCAACGCTCCTCGAAGTGCACGAAATGCGGCTTGATGTAGAGCCCGACGCGGTAGCCGGCCTGCAGCCCGATCGACTCGAGCATCGCGCAGGTCGAGCCCTTGCCGTTGGTGCCCGCCACCGTGATCACCGGCACCTGGAAATCGATGCCCAGCCGCTGCTTGATCAGCAGGCTGCGCTCGAGGCCCATGTCGATGTCCTTGGAGTGCAGCTGCTCGCAGTGAGCGAGCCATTCGGCGAGGGTGGTCGGTGTGGCCATGGTGGTTTCAGAAAGAAGGAAAGGCGGCCGAGGCCGCCTTCCGTGGGGAGGTGGCGCGCCTCAGGCCACCGCGTCGGCGCTTTGCCGCTGCAGCATCGCCAGCGACCGGGCGATCGTCGTGCGCAGTTCGCGCCGGTCGATGATGCCGTCGATCGCACCGGTCTTGACCAGGAACTCGGCGCGCTGGAAGCCTTCGGGCAGCTTCTCGCGCACGGTGTTCTCGATCACGCGCGGGCCGGCGAAGCCGATCAGCGCCTTCGGCTCGGCCAGCACCATGTCGCCGACGAACGCGAAGCTCGCCGAGACACCGCCCATCGTCGGATCGGTCAGCACGCTGATGTACGGCAGCTTCGCCTTGGCCAGCAGCGTCAGCGCGGCATTGGTCTTGGCCATCTGCATCAGGCTCAGCAGGCCTTCCTGCATGCGCGCGCCACCGGTGGACGCGAAGCTGACGAAGGGCACCTTCTGCTCGACCGCCGCCTCGACGCCACGCACGAAGCGCTCGCCGACCACCGAGCCCATCGAGCCGCCCATGAAGTCGAACTCGAAGCAGGCCACCACCAGCGGGATGCTGAGCACCGCGCCGCCCATCACGACCAGCGCATCGGTCTCGCCGGTGCTTTCGAGCGATTCCTTGAGCCGCTCGGGGTAGCGCTTGCTGTCCTTGAACTTCAGCGCGTCGACCGGCAGCACCTCTTGCCCGATCTCGTAGCGGCCTTCGCCATCGAGGAAGGCATCGAGCCGCGCGCGGGCGCGGATGCGGTGGTGGTGGCCGCACTTCGGGCAGACGTTGATGTTCTGCTCGAGGTCGCTCTTGTAGAGCACCGTGTCGCACGACGGGCACTTGATCCACAGGCCTTCGGGCACCGTGCGGCGCTCGCTCGGGTCCGTCTGCTGCATCTTCGGCGGAAGCAGTTTCTCGAGCCAACTCATGCGGGAGCTCCTTTCAAGGTATCGAGGGCGGCGCGGATCTCGGCGATGAACGCCGCGGCCGCGGGGACGACATTGTCGCGCGTCTGGGTTTCAAGCAATTGCACGATGCGGGATCCGATGACCACCGCATCCGACACCCTGGCGACCGCGATGGCGGTCTGGGCGTCGCGGATTCCGAAGCCTACACCCACTGGCACCTGCACATGGGCCTGGATCCGCGGCACCATCCGGGCCACCGCGTCGGTGTCGAGGTGGCCGGCACCGGTCACGCCCTTCAGCGAGACGTAGTAGACGTAGCCGGTCGCGATTCGGCCGACCTCTTTCATGCGCTGTTCGGTCGAGGTCGGTGCGAGCAGGAAGATCGGGTCGAGCTGCTTCGCCTTCAAGCGGGCCGCGAAGGCTTCGCACTCCTCGGGCGGGTAGTCGACGATCAGCACGCCGTCGACGCCGGCCTCGGCGGCATCGCGCACGAAGGCGCTCTCACCGGCGCCTGCGGCGTGGCGCTGGTCGTAGCGCTCGACCGGGTTCGCATAGCCCATCAGCACCAGCGGCGTGGTCGTGTTGCGGGCCCGGAAGCCCCGCACGTAGTCGAGCACCTGCACCATGCCGATGTTCTTCGCGAGGGCGCGTTCGGCGGCCTTCTGGATCACCGGGCCGTCGGCCATCGGGTCGGAGAACGGCACGCCGAGTTCGATCACGTCGGCGCCTGCGTCGGCCATCGCGAGCAGCAGCTCGACCGTCGCATCCGGGTACGGATCGCCGGCAGTGATGTACGGGATCAGCGCCTTGCGGCCCTCTTTCTTCAGCGCGGCGAAACGCGTGGCGATGCGGCTCATGACAGCCCCTTCACCGTCTGGCCCGCCTGGGACGGCTGGGCATGGACCTTCTCGCCCGACAGGTCGGCCACCGTGCCGATGTCCTTGTCGCCGCGGCCGGACAGGTTGACGAGCAGGTGCTGGTCGGGCCGCATCGTCGGCGCGAGCTTCATCGCGTACGCGACGGCATGCGACGACTCCAGCGCCGGGATGATGCCCTCGGTGCGGCACAGGTAGTGGAAGGCCTTCAGCGCCTCGGCGTCGGTGATGCCGACGTATTCGGCGCGGCCGGTGTCCTTCAGGTACGCGTGCTCAGGGCCGACGCCCGGGTAGTCGAGGCCGGCGGAGATCGAGTGCGTCTCGATGATCTGGCCGTTCTCGTCCTGCAGCAGGTAGGTGCGGTTGCCGTGCAGCACGCCGGGCGAACCGGCGCTGAGGCTCGCGGCATGCTTGCCGGAATCAAGTCCCTGCCCCGCCGCCTCGACGCCGATCAGCCGCGTGCCGGCATGCTCGATGTAGGGATAGAAGATGCCCATCGCGTTGCTGCCGCCGCCCACGCTGGCGATCACCGCATCGGGCTGGCGGCCGGCCAACTCGGGCATCTGCAGCAGGCACTCGTCGCCGATCACGCGCTGGAAATCGCGCACCATCGTCGGGTACGGGTGCGGGCCGGCCACCGTGCCGATGATGTAGAAGGTGTTCTCGACGTTGGTGACCCAGTCGCGCAGCGCCTCGTTCAGCGCGTCTTTCAGCGTCTTCGAGCCGCTCTCCACCGGCACCACGCTCGCGCCGAGCAGCTTCATGCGGTAGACGTTGGGCGACTGGCGCTTCACGTCTTCGCTGCCCATGTAGACGACGCACTCCATGCCGTAGCGCGCGCAGATGGTGGCGGTGGCCACGCCGTGCTGGCCGGCGCCGGTCTCGGCGATCACGCGCGGCTTGCCCATGCGGCGCGCGAGCAGCGCCTGGCCGATGGTGTTGTTGATCTTGTGCGCGCCGGTGTGGTTGAGGTCTTCGCGCTTCAGGTAGATCTGCGCGCCGCCCAGTTCGCGGCTCATGCGCGCCGCGTGGTAGACCGGGCTCGGCCGGCCGACGAAGTGCTTCAGTTCGTACTCGTACTCGGCCTGGAAGGCCGGGTCGCGCTGCGCCTCGGCATAGGCCGCTTTCAGTTCATCGAGCGCGTGGATCAGGGTCTCGGCGACGAAGGTGCCGCCATAGGGCCCGAAATGCCCGCTGGCATCGGGTTGCTGATAATTCGACATGGATTGACTCGCTTCAGGTCGGGGTGCTGGCTGCGGTGGTGGATGCCAGTGCATCGGCTTCGCGCACCGCGGAGCAGAAACGGCGGATCGCCTCGGCATCCTTGATGCCCTTGGCACTTTCAACGCCGGAACTCACGTCAACGGCCCAGGGCCGCACCCGAAGAATTCCTTCGATCACATTTCCGGCATGCAATCCACCAGACAAAACGACTGGAGAGCGCACGTTTCGAGGAATGAGTGACCAATCAAAGACCTTTCCGCCTCCGCCATACCCGTCGACATGGGCGTCGAGCAACAGCCCCTGGGCGAGCGGGAACTGAGCCGCGAAGTCTAGCAAATCGAAATCCCCTGCCATGCGGGCAGCGCGCAGGAACGGGCGGCCCGGCGCGGCGCAGTCGGCGGGCGTCTCGTCGCCGTGGAACTGCAGCAGCAGGTTCGGGATCGCGCCGACCGCACTCGCGATCAGCGCCGGCGCCGCGTTGACGAACAGCGTGACCGGCGTGACGAAGGGCGGCAGGCGGCGCGCCAATGCGGCCGCGCGCTCGACGCTGACGTGCCGCGGGCTGCGCTCGTACAGCACGAAGCCGACCGCGTCGGCGCCGGCCTCGACGGCCGCGTCGACGTCGGCCTCGCGCGTCAGGCCGCAGATCTTGATTCGGGTGCGAACGCTCATCGGGTCAGGGACTGATCAGACCAGCGCCGCCGGGGAGCCAGTCCATCGGCGGCGTGTGGGACGGAATCTCGAAGCGCGCATCGTAGTACGGGCCGACGAAGTACAGCCCGTCGGGGGCAAAGGTCGGCGCCGCCACGCTGCGCGAGCGCGACGCCAGCACCTCGCCCATCCAGCCCGGCGCGCGCTGCCCCGCGCCGATCGCCACCAGGCAGCCCATGATGTTGCGCACCATGTGGTGCAAGAAGGCATTGCCGTCGAAATCGAAGCGCCAGTACGCGCCGAAGCGCCGGATGCGGATCTCGCGCAGCGTCTTCACCGGCGTCGGCGACTGGCATTCGGCGGCGCGGAAGGCGCTGAAATCATGCTCGCCGATCAGCACTGCGGCGGCCTCGCGCATCGCATCGCCATCGAGCGGGCGGAACACCCAGCCGGCCGCACCGGCGCCGATCGCCGCGCGCACGCGCGATTCGAGCAGCAGGTAGGCGTAGCGGCGGCCGTGCGCACTGTTGCGGGCGTGGAAGTCATCGGGCACCGGCTGGCACCACTGCACCGCGATGTCGAGCGGCAGGAAGCGGTTGGTGCCGCGCATCCACGATTCGGTCTCGCGCGGCACCGGTGCGTGCAGGTGCACCACCTGGTTCAGCGCATGCACGCCGGCATCGGTGCGGCCGGCGCACATCGTGCGAACGGGCGTGGCCGCGAATTGCGACAACGCCCGTTCGAGATGGTCCTGGATCGTCTGCCCGCCCGGCTGGCTCTGCCAGCCTCGGTAGGCCTGGCCCTGGTAGCTGATACCGAGGGCCAGTTTCGGCTCGTTCACCCCAGGTCGCTGAGCATGGCTTGAGCGCGCGTCTTGGTCGCACCGCTCGCCTTGGCCACCACTTCCTGCAGCAGGTCGCGGGCGCCTTCCATGTCGCCGATCTGGCGGAATTCTTCGGCCAGTTCGAGCTTGCGCGCGATCGGGTCGGAGCCATCGTCCGGCGCGTCGCCGAGGTCGATGTCACCGAATTCGTTCCTCGACGAAGCCGGTGCGGCAGCGGCGGCGCGCGGGGCGGCCGGTGCGGGGATCGTTGAATCGCCAAGGTCCAGCGAGATGCTGGACAGGTCGAAATCCATCGGCGCGCTGGCCGGTGCACTGCGCGCCGGGGCCGGCGCGGCGCGTGGCGGCGGAGGCGGCGGATCCAGCGGCAGGTCGAAGCTCATGTCGTCCAGCGAGTGGCCGACCTCGCCGGTGGGCAGCGGCTGGGTTTCTTCCGGCAGGTGCGGCGCCGACACGGCCGAGCCGCTCGGCAGGGCCAGGTCGAGGTCGAGGTCCATGCCGCCGCCGGTGGTGTCGAAACCACTGCCGTGCGAGCCGCTGGCGCCGAACTCGGACGGCGACGGCAGCACCGATTGCGGCATCGTGCTCGCGCCCAGCACCTCGGCCGACGGACGCGGCTCGCCATGGCCGGTCGACGGTCCACCGCCCGGGCGGTACATCGGATTTTCCGGATCGATCTGCTGGCCGATCTCTTGCGCCTTGGCCCAGTCTTCGCCCTGGCCGCCGGTCAGGCCGAACAGCTGGGTCGCGAGCAGTTCGAAGCCCTTGGTGTCGCGGCGCTTCGCATAGACCTCGAGCAGCTTGGTGCGGATCGCCAGGCGCTCGGGGCTCGCGCGCATGGCTTCCTTCAGGATCTCTTCGGCCTGCAGGTCGCGGCCGTAGGCCAGGTAGACATCGGCCTCGGCGACCGGGTCGACGTCACCGATGGCGTCGAGCTGGCTCAGCGAATAGCTCATCGACGACGATGCACCGCCGGCGTCACGCGTGTCGATGCGCTGGCCGCCGCTCGCCCCGAAGAAAGAGTCCGGTTGAAGACGGCTTTCGAGGAACGAGGTTTCGCCGCTGTCGCGCTTGGCGCGCTTGCTGAAGCGCCACGCCGCGAAACCGCCGAGCAGCAGCACGGCGATGCCGCCGAGCAGCGCCGGCAGGTTGTCATCGAACAGCGACGACAGGAAGCTGGGTTCGGGCGCCGGCGCAGGCGCCGGAGCGGGCTTCGGCGGCGGCGGGACGACCACGGCCGGCGCGCTGGCCACCGTCTCGGGTGCCGAAGCGGCAGCGATCGGCGGCACGGCTTCGGCAGGCGCCGAGGCCGGGGTCTCGATCACCGGGGCGGGTGCCGGAACCGGTGCCGGAGCGACAGGCGCCGGTGCGGGAGCCGGCGGGGGCGGCGGCGGGGGAGGAGGCGGCGGCGGGGGCACCGGAGCCGGCGGGGGCGGCGGCGTGACGACGGGCGGCTTGACCGGCACGTTCACCGCGGCCGGGGCCGGGGCTTGCGCCGGCGAGCCCGCCTTGGCACCGGCCGAAGCCTGGCCGAGCTTCTTCAGCTCTTCGACGTTCTTCGACAGTTCGGCGACACGCGACGAGTTTGCCTTCGCCTCGCGTTCCTTCGCAACCTTCGCTTCCGGCGTCGACGCGGTGCCCTTGCTCAGCGTCAGCTTGTCCGGCGTCGGGGCGGCCGCCTTCTTGCGGTCGTCGACCTCGGCCTGCACGGTGCCGCTGGTCTGGCGCGATGCGCCTTCGACCTTCGACGGTGCCACGCCGCTGGCCAGACGCTGGCGATAGGCACCGAAGTCGGCGCTCTGGGCCTGGATCAGCTGGCGCGCTTCGGTCGGCGTGATGGCCTTCGCGGTCTCGGCGGACGGCACGGCCAGCACGGCACCGGCCTTCAGCCGGTTCATGTTGTTGTTCAGGAAGGCGTCCGGATTGCCCTGGTACAGCGACGCCAGCATCTGGTCGAGCGAGACGCCCGGACGCTTGGTGTTGCCGGCGATGCGCGACAGCGTGTCGCCTGGCTTGACCTTGTACTCGTCGGCACCCGAGCCAGCCTCGACGCCGGTGTCGGCGGACGGTGCAGCGGCGACGCGCGGCGTGTTGCGGGCAGGTGCCGGCGGCGCATCGCCAGTGACGGCGGGGCGCGGCACCGGTGCCGGGCGGGTCGCACGCGGCGCCGACGCGGGCGCGGCGGCCGCAGCAGTTTCGGTGGACGACGACAGTGCCGGCGACGTGGCCGGCGGCGCGGCGGCCAGCGTGCGTGTCGACGGCGGGTCGAACAGCATCGTGTATTCGCGCACCAGGCGGCCGGTCGACCAGGTGATCTCGAGGATCACGTCGACGAAGGGCTCCTGCACCGCGCGATCGCTCGTGACCTTCAGGAAGGAGCGGCCGTCGGGGCGGCGTTGCAGCACGACCTGCGTGGCCGGCAGCACCTGGTTGTAGTCGACGCCGGCGGCGCGGTACGACTCCGGCGGCGCGATGCGCACGTTCAGGTTCGACGCTTCTTCGGGCGTCAGGCTCGTGACGTCGATTTCCGCGCGCAGGGTTTCACCAAGCGCCGACTGGACCGCCAAGCGGCCGAGGCCGAGCGCCCAGGCGTTGGTGGCAGACAGGCACATGGCAGCGATGGCCACGCCGGTCAGTGCAAAGCGGCGAGCGAACAGCGAATTTCTTTTCAAGGCGTCTCCCAAGTGGAGGTGGCGGGCAGTGTGCAAGGGCTCCCGTCGATTGGCATAGTTCTTATGGACAACCGCATTCGGACGGCCGTTTTTTAAGCACGCACCCCAGGCGCAGTAGAAAACACAATAACATCAACTAGATACGAAGACAAGCTCATGCAATGGCTGACATTCCCGCCGGGGCGGGGATTCGGCGCTTCTCGGGAGTGTCCTGTTGCAGCGTGGCAACGCAACTGGACACCCCGTCTTCATTGGTAACTTCCTGTCACGCCAGCAGAATTCTCAGCATGCGGCGCAGCGGTTCGGCCGCACCCCACAACAGCTGATCGCCGATGGTGAAGGCGCCGAGGTACTCCGGCCCCATCGCCATCTTGCGCAAACGCCCGACCGGAATCGTCATCGTGCCGGTCACGGACACCGGCGTCAGGTCCGCAAGCGTCGCCTCGCGCGTGTTCGGCACGACCTTGACCCAGGCGTTGTCGTTGGCGATCAACGCTTCGATGTCGGCCAAAGGCACGTCTTTCTTGAGCTTGAACGTCAGCGCCTGGCTGTGGCAGCGCATCGCGCCGATGCGCACGCAGAAGCCGTCGACCGGCACGGCCGGCGTGCCGAAGCCCGCGCCCTGGCCGAGGATCTTGTTGGTCTCGGCCTCGCCCTTCCACTCTTCCTTGCTCATGCCGTTGCCCAGGTCCTTGTCGATCCAGGGAATCAGGCTGCCGGCCAGTGGTGCTCCGAAGTTGGCGGTCTCGGCGTCGGAGAGTGAGCGCTGCTTCGCGGCGACCTTGCGGTCGATCTCGAGGATCGCGCTCTTCGGGTCGTCGAGCAGCGAGCGCACCTCGGCGTTCAGCGTGCCGAACTGCGTCAGCAGCTCGCGCATGTGCTGCGCGCCGCCGCCCGAGGCGGCCTGGTAGGTCTGCGTGCTCATCCACTCGACGAGGCCCGCCTTGTAGAGCGCGCCCACGCCCATCAGCATGCAGCTGACGGTGCAGTTGCCGCCGATCCAGTCGCGCTGCCCCGCGGCCAGCGCGTTCTTGATGACCGGCATGTTGACCGGGTCGAGCACGATGACGGCGTTGTCCTTCATGCGCAGCGACGAGGCCGCATCGATCCAGTGGCCGTTCCAGCCGGCATTGCGCAGCTTCGGGTAGACCTCGTTGGTGTAGTCGCCGCCCTGGCAGGTGATGACGATCTCGCAGCGCTTCAGCGCCTCGATGTCGTTCGCGTCCTGCAGCGTGGTCTCGTTCTTCGCGTAGGCAGGCGCCTTGCCACCGGCGTTGCTGGTGCTGAAGAACACCGGCTCGATCAGTTCGAAGTCGTTCTCTTGCGCCATGCGGTCGATCAGCACCGACCCCACCATGCCGCGCCAGCCCACCAGGCCGACCAATCTCGTAGCCATCTTGATTCCTGTCTTTGAATTCGTGTCGTCGACGTCGTGTCGTGAAGGGTTTGATTCGAAGGGATCAGCCGTTCGCTTTCAGGTGGGCGACAACAGCGTCGCCCATCTCCTTCGTGCCCACCTTGGTGGTGCCTTCACTGTGAATATCGGCGGTGCGCAGGCCCTTTGCCAGCACCGCCTTGACGGCCGCCTCGATGCGCTGCGCCGCGGCTTCCTGGTTCAGGCTGAAGCGCAGCATCATCGCGGCCGACAGGATGGTGGCCAGCGGGTTCGCGATGCCCTTGCCGGCGATGTCGGGCGCCGAGCCGTGGCTGGGCTCGTACAGCCCCTGGTTCTTCGCGTTCAGCGAGGCGGAAGGCAGCATGCCGATCGAGCCGGTCAGCATCGCCGCCTCGTCGCTGAGGATGTCGCCGAACATGTTGCCGGTGACGATCACGTCGAGCCGCTTCGGGTCCTTCACCAGCTGCATCGCCGCGTTGTCGACGTACATGTGCTCGAGCGCCACGTCGGGGTACTGCGCATGCACCTCGGTGACGACGTCGCGCCAGAACTGGAAGGTCTCCAGCACGTTGGCCTTGTCGACGCTCAGCAGCTTCTTGCGGCGCTTGCGCGCGGCCTGGAACGCGACGTGCGCGATGCGCTCGATCTCGGGGCGCGAGTAGCGCATCGTGTCGAAGGCCTCGTCGGCGCCGGCGAACGCGCCGTCGGGCGACTGGCGCCGGCCGCGTGGCTGGCCGAAGTAGATGTCGCCGGTCAGCTCGCGGATGATCAGCAGGTCGAGGCCGGCCACGATCTCGGGCTTCAGCGTCGACGCATGGGTCAGTTCCTCGTAGCAGATCGCCGGGCGGAAGTTGGCGAACAGCTCCAGGTTCTTGCGCAGCCCGAGGATGGCCTGCTCGGGCCGCAGGTGGCGTTCGAGCTTGTCGTACTTCCAGTCGCCGACGGCGCCGAACAGCACCGCGTCGGCCGACTTCGCCAGCGCGAGCGTCGCCTCGGGCAGCGGAAGGCCGTGGGCGGCATAGGCCGCGCCGCCGACCTCGGCGCTCTCGGTCTCGAAGCGCAGGTCGAGGCAGCCGAGCACCTTGACGGCCTCGGCCATGATCTCCACCCCGATGCCGTCACCCGGCAGGATCGCAATCTTCACGAATCAGTTCCTTTGCGTTTGTCGACGGCCAGCCGTTCGACGAGAACCTTCTCACACAGCTTGAACACCACGTACGACGCCGCCGCTGCATACCCCGCCAGGATCAGCTGGCCCAGTTGCCAGAGCGCCCCTTCGCGAACGGCGTCCCAGCGATAGGTCGTCAGGAACTCCAGGTTCGCGCTGAAGGTGTGCAGCAGGTCCAGCGACGCGAGCCCGAAGACCACGAAGCTGATGCCCATCAGCAGGAAGGCCAGCCACCAGCGCCGCGACAGCAGGAGATAGAGGCGGCTGTAGGGCATGGCGGCCACTCCTTCACACGCGCTGGGCCAGCCAGGGCTTCTGCAACAGGCGCTCTGCTTCGAACGCGCGGATCTTGTCGGCATGGCGCAGCGTCAGGCCGATGTCGTCAAAGCCGTTGAGCAGGCAGAATTTCCGGAACGGCTGGACGTCGAAAGGGATCGCCTCTCCGCCCGCCCGTTCGACGACCTGGCGGTCCAGGTCGATCGTCAGCTGGTAGCCGACGAAGGCGTTCACCTCGTCGAACAGGCGGCTCACCTCGTGCTCGGGCAGCACGATCGGCAGCAGGCCGTTCTTGAAGCAGTTGTTGAAGAAGATGTCGGCATAGCTCGGCGCGATGATGGCGCGGAAGCCGTACTGGTCGAGCGCCCACGGCGCGTGCTCGCGCGACGAGCCGCAGCCGAAGTTCTTGCGCGTGACCAGCACCGACGCACCCTGGTAGCGCGGCTGGTTCAGCACGAAATCGGGGTTGCGCTTGCGACTGGCCGGGTCCTGGCCGGGCTCGCCGTGGTCGAGGTAGCGCCATTCGTCGAACAGGTTGGGACCGAACCCCGACTTCTTGATCGACTTCAGGAACTGCTTCGGGATGATCGCGTCGGTGTCGACGTTCTCGCGGTCGAGCGGAGCGACCAGGCCGGTGTGGATGCGAAAGGCTTGCATGGTCAGTCTCTCCTTCAGGTCAAGCGCCGCACGTCGACGAAATGGCCCTGCATCGCGGCAGCCGCCGCCATCGCCGGACTGACCAGGTGGGTGCGCCCACCGGCACCCTGGCGGCCTTCGAAGTTGCGGTTCGAGGTGGAGGCGCAACGCTCGCCCGGCTCGAGCCGGTCGGCGTTCATCGCCAGGCACATCGAGCAGCCCGGCTCGCGCCATTCGAAGCCGGCGCCACGGAAGATCACGTCCAGCCCTTCGCGCTCGGCCTGCTCCTTCACGAGGCCCGAACCCGGCACCACCAGCGCGAGCTTGACGTTCTTCGCCAGCTTGCCACCGATGCGGCGCACGATGGCCGCCGCTTCGCGCAGGTCTTCGATGCGCGAGTTGGTGCACGAGCCGATGAACACCTTGTCGATCAGGATGTCGGCGATCGGCTTGTTCGGCTCCAGCGCCATGTACTGCAGCGCGCGCTCCATCGCGCCGCGCTTGCCGCTGTCTTTCTCGCGGTCCGGATCGGGCACGCGGTCGTCGATGGACAGCACCATCTCGGGCGAGGTGCCCCAGGTGACCTGCGGGCGGATGGTCGACGCGTCGAGCTCGACGACGGCATCGAAGTGCGCGCCCGGCTCGGTGTGCAGCGTGCGCCAGTAGGCGACCGCATGGTCCCATTCGAGGCCGGCCGGCGTGAACGGGCGGCCCTTCACGTAGGCGATGGTGGTGTCGTCGACGCCGACCAGGCCGGCGCGCGCACCCGCCTCGATCGCCATGTTGCACACCGTCATGCGGCCTTCCATGCTCAGCGCACGGATCGCGCTGCCGGCGAACTCGATGGTGTAGCCGGTGCCGCCGGCGGTGCCGATCTTGCCGATGATGGCCAGCACGATGTCCTTCGCGCTGCAGCCGCGCGCCAGCGTGCCGTCCACCTTGACGAGCATGTTCTTCGCCTTGCGCGCCAGCAGCGTCTGCGTGGCCAGCACATGCTCGACCTCGCTGGTGCCGATGCCGTGCGCGAGCGCGCCGAATGCGCCGTGCGTGGAGGTGTGCGAATCGCCGCAGACCACTGTCATGCCGGGCAGCGTGGCGCCCTGCTCCGGGCCGATCACGTGGACGATGCCCTGGCGCTTGTCGTTCATCTTGAACTGCGTGATGCCGACGCGGTCGCAGTTGGCGTCCAGCGTGTCGACCTGCAGCTTCGAGATCGGGTCGGCGATGCCGTGCGAGCGGTCGGTGGTCGGCACGTTGTGGTCGCTGACCGCCAGGTTGGCCGACAGGCGCCACACCTTGCGGTGCGCCAGGTCCAGGCCCTCGAACGCCTGCGGGCTGGTGACTTCATGCACCAGGTGGCGATCGATGTAGAGGACGGCGGTGCCGTCGTCTTCGGTGTGGACGACGTGTTCGTCCCAGATCTTGTCGTAGAGCGTTCGTGCCATGGGGCGCTTCCGGTGGAAAACTCTGGCGAATTGCGGATTTTAGGCGCTGAACAACGAAAAACCCCGGCGCCAGGCCGGGGTTTTCGCAGGGGTGAGTTCAGGCTGCTTTGCCGGCGGGGCTCAGTTTCGCTGTGCAATCGGTTTGACGTTGCGCTGCGTGGCACCGTGGAATAGCTGGCGCGGACGGCCGATCTTGTACTCCGGGTCGCCGATCATCTCGTTCAGCTGGGCGATCCAGCCGACGGTGCGCGCCAGCGCGAACACGGCGGTGAACAGGCTGACCGGGATGCCGATCGCGCGCTGCACGATGCCCGAGTAGAAGTCGACGTTCGGGTACAGCTTGCGGGCGACGAAGTACTCGTCTTCCAGCGCGATCTTCTCGAGTTCCATCGCGAGCTTGAACAGCGGGTCGTTCTGCAGGCCCAGCGCGTTCAGCACCTCGTGGCAGGTCTCGCGCATCAGCTTGGCACGCGGGTCGTAGTTCTTGTAGACGCGGTGGCCGAAGCCCATCAGCTTGATGCCGGAATTCTTGTCCTTGACCTGCTTGATGAACTCGCCGATCTTCTCGACGCCGCCCATCTTCTGCACGTCTTCCAGCATGTTCAGCGCCGCCTCGTTGGCGCCGCCGTGCGCGGGGCCCCACAGGCAGGCCACGCCGGCCGCGATCGCGGCGAACGGGTTGGTGCCCGACGAGCCGCACAGGCGCACGGTCGAGGTGGAGGCGTTCTGCTCGTGGTCGGCATGCAGGATGAAGATGCGGTCCATCGCGCGCACCAGCACCTCGTTCGGCTCGTAGTCCTCGCACGGCGTCGCGAACATCATGCGCATGAAGTTGCTCGAGTACGACAGGTCGTTCTTCGGGTAGATGTAGGGCTGGCCGATGCCGTACTTGTAGGCCATCGCCACCAGCGTCGGCATCTTCGCGATCAGGCGGATCGCCGAGATCTCGCGGTGCTTCGGGTTGTTGATGTCGGTGCTGTCGTGATAGAAGGCCGACAGCCCGCCCACCAGGCCGGTCAGCACCGCCATCGGGTGCGCGTCGCGGCGGAAGCCGCGCAGGAAGAACTGCATCTGCTCGTTGACCATCGTGTGGTTGGTCACCAGCTTGACGAAGTCGGTCTTCTCGGTCTCGTTCGGCAGTTCGCCGTTCAGCAGCAGGTAGCAGGTCTCGAGGTAGTCGCAGTTGGTCGCGAGCTGCTCGATCGGGTAGCCGCGGTACAGCAGCTCGCCCTTGTCGCCGTCGATGTAGGTGATGCTCGACTGGCAGGCGGCGGTCGACAGGAAGCCCGGGTCGTAGGTGAACTTGCCGGTCTGCGCGTACAGCTTGCGGATGTCGATCACGTCCGGACCGATCGTGCCCTTGTAGACCGGCAGGTCCATCGCAGGGCTGCCATCGGAGAACGACAGGGTGGCTTTCACGTCGGACGGGGTCATGAGCGTTCCTTCAGAGGTAGTAAGACTTTATACGCACGCGCCATCTAGTGCCGGGCGCGCATCAGCTGAAGCACTTCCAGCACATCGGCCCGGTGCAGGTCACCATCGGGCTCCTTGCGGGCGAGCAGCAGGTCGAGCAGGTCGTTGTCGGACAAGTCCATCAGCAGCGCGAGGCCTTCTGCCTGCCGGACCGTCAGCGCGGACTCATGACGTGCGAAGAACCGCTCGACGAACAGGTCGTTCTCGAGCAGGCCGCGCCGGCAACGCCAGCGCAGCTTGCTGAGGGCACGTTCGTCGAGCAGCGTGTCGGTCATGTCGAGATCAGACGGCGCGGCGCACCATCAGTTCCTTGATCTTGCCGATCGCCTTGGTCGGGTTCAGGCCCTTCGGGCAGACGTCGACGCAATTCATGATGGTGTGGCAGCGGAACAGGCGGTACGGGTCCTCGAGGTTGTCGAGGCGGCCGGCGGTGTCCTGGTCGCGACTGTCGGCGATGAAGCGGTAGGCCTGCAGCAGCCCGGCGGGGCCGACGAACTTGTCGGGGTTCCACCAGAAGCTCGGGCAGCTGGTCGAGCAGCTGGCGCACAGGATGCACTCGTACAGGCCGTTCAGCTCCTCGCGCTCTTCCGGCGACTGCAGGCGCTCCTTCTCGGGCGGCGGCATGTCGTTGACGAGGTAAGGCTTGATCGAGTTGTACTGCGTGAAGAACTGCGTCATGTCGACGATCAGGTCGCGCACCACCGGCAGGCCGGGCAGCGGCTTCAGCACGACGACGTCGGGCAGCGTGCGCATGTTGGTCAGGCACGCGAGGCCGTTCTTGCCGTTGATGTTCATCGCGTCCGAACCGCAGACGCCTTCGCGGCACGAGCGGCGGAAGCTGATGGTCGGGTCGACCGCCTTCAGCTTCATCAGCGCATCGAGCAGCATGCGCTCGCTGCCGTCGAGTTCGACCTCGATCGTCTGCATGCGCGGCTTGGTGTCGGTGTCCGGGTCGTAGCGGTAAATCTGAAAAACACGCTTGGTCATGAAATGCTTTCGACGTTCTTGTGGCGATGGCTCAGAACGAGCGGACCTTCGGCGGGATGGATTCCGCTGTCAGCGGCGTGAGCTTGACGGGCTTGTAGTCGAGGCGGTTGCCTTCGCTGTACCACAGCGAGTGCTTCATCCAGACCTTGTCGTTGCGCCCATTCGGGAATTCCGGCGAATCGGCATAGTCGTTGACGGTGTGCGCGCCGCGGCTTTCATGGCGGGCTGCAGCCGAGATCATCGTGGCCATGGCCGCCTCGATCAGGTTCTCGACCTCCAGCGCCTCGATGCGGGCGGTGTTGAACACCTTGGACTTGTCGGCCAGGTGGATGTTCTTCACGCGCTCGGCGATCGCCTTGACCTGCTCGACGCCTTCGTCCATCGTGGCCTGCGTGCGGAACACGCCGGCATGCTTCTGCATCGAGTTGCGCAGGTCGTTGGCCACGTCTTGCGCGTACTCGCCGCCGCTGCTGGCCTCGTACTTGTTCAGGCGGGCCAGCGTGCGCTCGGCGGCATCGGCCGGCAGCGGCTTGTGGGCTTGCGTCTTCAGCGCCGCGTCGACGATGTGGTTGCCGGCCGCGCGGCCGAACACCAGCAGGTCGAGCAGCGAGTTGGTGCCCAGGCGGTTCGCGCCGTGCACGCTGACGCAGGAGCATTCGCCGACCGCGTACAGCCCGTTGACCACCGCGTTCGGGTCGCCGTCCTTCGGCACGACCACCTGGCCGTGGATGTTGGTCGGGATGCCGCCCATCTGGTAGTGGATGGTCGGCACGACCGGGATCGGCTCCTTCGTGATGTCGACGTTCGCGAAGTTGTGGCCGATCTCCAGCACGCTGGGCAGGCGCTTCATGATCGTCTCGGTGCCGAGGTGGGTCATGTCGAGCACGACGTAGTCCTTGTTCGGACCGCAGCCGCGCCCTTCCTTGATCTCCTGGTCCATGCAGCGCGAGACGAAATCGCGCGGCGCCAGGTCTTTCAGCGTCGGCGCATAGCGTTCCATGAAGCGTTCGCCATCGCTGTTGCGCAGGATCGCGCCTTCGCCGCGGCAGCCTTCGGTCAGCAGCACGCCGGCACCGGCCACGCCGGTCGGGTGGAACTGCCAGAACTCCATGTCTTCCAGCGGGATGCCGGCACGCGCCGCCATGCCCAGGCCGTCGCCGGTGTTGATGAAGGCATTGGTCGAGGCCGCGAAGATGCGCCCTGCCCCGCCGGTGGCCAGCAGCACCGTCTTGGCTTCGAGGATGTGCAGCTCGCCGGTTTCCATCTCGAGCGCGGTGACGCCGACCACGTCGCCATCGGCGTCGCGGATCAGGTCGAGCGCCATCCACTCGACGAAGAAGTGGGTGCGCGCCTTGATGTTCTGCTGGTACAGCGTGTGCAGCATCGCGTGGCCGGTGCGGTCGGCCGCGGCGCAGGCGCGCTGCACCGGCTTCTCGCCGTAGTTGGCGGTGTGGCCGCCGAACGGGCGCTGGTAGATGGTGCCGTCGGGGTTGCGGTCGAACGGCATGCCGAAGTGTTCGAGCTCGTAGACGACCTTCGGCGCCTCGCGGCACATGAATTCGATCGCGTCCTGGTCACCGAGCCAGTCGGAGCCCTTCACGGTGTCGAAGAAGTGGTAGTGCCAGTTGTCTTCCGACATGTTGCCGAGCGACGCGCCGATGCCGCCTTGCGCGGCCACCGTGTGCGAACGGGTCGGGAACACCTTGGACAGCACGGCGACGTTCAGGCCGGCGCGGGCCAGCTGCAGCGAGGCGCGCATGCCCGAGCCGCCGGCGCCGACGATGACGACGTCGAACTTGCGCTTGGAGATCGAGGAAGAGGAAAAGCTCACGTCAGAGTCTCCAGAGCACTTGAATCGCCCAGCCGGCACAGCCGACCAGCCACACCAGCGTGAACACCTGCAGCGCCAGCTTCACGCCGACCGGCTTCACGTAGTCCATCAGCACGTCGCGCACGCCGACCCACACGTGGTAGGCCAGCGAGACGATCACGACGAAGGTCAGCACCTTCATCCACTGGCGCGAGAAGATGTTCGCCCACTTGTCGTAGCCCATCGGGCCCGGCAGCAGCACCTGCACGATCAGCGCGACCGTGAACAGCGCCATCACCAGCGCGGTGGCGCGCTGGGCCATCCAGTCGCGCAGGCCGTAGTGCGCGCCGACGACCAGGCGCTTCGAACCAAAGTTTTGTGTCATGGTGTGGCGCGCCTCAGAAGAACAGCTTCCAGCCGAGCACGAGGGTCAGCAGGACACTCAGCACCAGCGTGACGAGGGCCGACTGGCGGCCGAATTCCTTGCTGACCGAGTGCGTCGCGTCCATCCACAGGTGGCGCACGCCGGCGATGAAGTGGTGCAGGTAGGACCAGATCAGCGCGAGCGTCACCAGCTTGATGAACCAGGCCGGGATGAAGCCGTAGCCGCCCATGAAGACGCCGGTGAACTGCGTGTACGAGACTTCGGAGGTCAGGCTGGTGTCGAACATCCAGATGATGAACGGGAGCAGCACGAACATCAGCAGGCCGCTGACGCGGTGGAGGATGGACACCCAGCCCGCAAGGGGCAGCCGGTATTGGGTGGCGTCGATCAGACGCATCGTTCCTGGCCTCCGTGAGGAGATTGGCTTGGAGAGATCGGTCATACCCACCTTGTTTGCATGTTGTGTGCGAGTCGAATCGAAAGATTTTATTGCAACGCAGCACGTTCGCGTGCGGGTCGGCAAAGCAACCGCGGCCGAATGATGCGCCTTCGCGGCTAGCTGAGCTCGTTCCTGTAGTAATGCGAGCGCGTGTTGTAGAGGCCGCGCCGCAGCTCGACCGGCTTGTCGCCATAGGTGCGCGACAGCCGCTCCACGCTGAGCAGCGGCTCGCCGACCGGCACGCCCAGCAGTTCGGCCGCGCCGGCATCGGCCGCCACCGCCCGCAACTGCTCCTCGGCGCGGATCATGCGCACGCCGAACTCGGTTTCGAACAGGCCGTACAGCGGCCCGCGGTAGTCGGTGAGACGCTCCGCCGTCAGCCCCTTGAACAGCGACGCCGGCAGCCAGATGTCGTCCAGCACCACCGGCACGCGCTTGAACTGCAGCAGCCGGCGGATCTGGATCGCCGCGTCGCCGGCCTTCAGCTCGAGCGCGCGGGCGATCTCGGCGCCCGGCCGCTGGCGGCGGCAATCGATGACATGGCGTGTCGCGCCGCCGATCTCGCCGTCGTCGGGCATCAGCCGCAGGAAGCGGTACTGGATCTTCTCTTCCGCATGCGTCGCGACGAAGGTGCCCTTGCCCTGGCGGCGCACCAGCAGGTTCTCGTCGGCCATCGCGTCGATCGCCTTGCGCACCGTGCCCTGGCTCACCTTGTAGCGCGCGGCCAGCTCCATCTCGCTCGGGATCGCCTCGCCGGGCTTCCACTCGCCGCTTTGCAGGCTGCGCGTGATCAGCCCCTTGATCTGCTGGTACAGCGGGCTGAAAGCGGCCCCGCCGGATTCGGCGGGCGGCGCTTCGCCGGCAGATGCAACAGCAGAGGAAGAAGGGATCGAAGTGGCCATGAGTGCGCGATTGCAGCACAGCTCGGCCCTCGCCGTCCACGACTGATGGAAGATGTCTTATATAAGACATAAGATCCTTGACAGAAGGCAGGGTCGCCACCTAGACTCGCCCTACACTTCAGGCACCACTGAACCCTGCGGAGACCTCTCATGAGCAAGAAACCCGTTCGCGTTGCCGTCACCGGTGCCGCCGGCCAGATCGGCTATGCCCTGCTGTTCCGTATCGCCTCGGGCGAGATGCTGGGCAAGGACCAGCCGGTGATCCTGCAGCTGCTCGAGATCCCCGATGAAAAAGCCCAGAAAGCGCTGAAGGGCGTGATGATGGAACTCGACGATTGCGCGTTCCCGCTGCTGGCCGGCATGGAAGCGCACGGCGATGCCAACACCGCCTTCAAGGACACCGATTACGCGCTGCTGGTCGGCGCCCGCCCGCGCGGCCCGGGCATGGAGCGCAAGGACCTGCTGGCCGCCAACGCGCAGATCTTCACCGCGCAAGGCAAGGCGCTGAACGCCGTCGCGTCGCGCAACGTCAAGGTGCTGGTGGTCGGCAACCCGGCCAACACCAACGCCTACATCGCGATGAAGAGCGCGCCCGACCTGCCGCGCAAGAACTTCACCGCGATGCTGCGCCTGGACCACAACCGCGCTGCGTCGCAGATCGCCGCCAAGACCGGCAAGCCGGTGTCGAGCATCGAGAAGCTGACCGTGTGGGGCAACCACTCGCCGACGATGTACGCCGACTACCGCTTCGCGACGATCGACGGCAAGCCGGTCAAGGAGCTGATCAACGACGACGTGTGGAACAAGGACACGTTCCTGCCGACCGTCGGCAAGCGCGGCGCCGCGATCATCGAAGCGCGCGGCCTCAGTTCTGCCGCGTCGGCCGCCAACGCCGCGATCGACCACATGCGCGACTGGGCGCTGGGCAGCAACGGCAAGTGGGTCACGATGGGCATTGCCTCTGACGGCCAGTACGGCATCCCGAAGGACACGATGTTCGGCTTCCCGGTGACCACCGCCGGCGGCGAATACAAGCTGGTCGAAGGCCTGGCGATCGATGCGTTCTCGCAAGAGCGCATCAACCTGACCCTCAAGGAACTCCAAGAGGAACAAGAAGGCGTCAAGCACCTGCTGTGAGCACGGCTGCGGGCCCGAGAGAAGGCCGGACTCCATCCGGCCTTTTTTTCGACCCGCGATGGATGGAGCAAGCGATGAGCGACTGGAATCCCGACCTGTACAAGCAATTCGAGGACGAGCGCACGCGCCCGGCGCGCGATCTGCTGGCGCAGGTGGATTCCATTCCGTCCGGCCCGGTGTTCGACCTCGGCTGCGGGCCGGGCAACTCGACCGAGCTGCTGGTCCGGCGCTTCCCTGGTGCGCAGGTCGTCGGCACCGACACCTCCGAGGCGATGCTCGCCAGCGCGCGCGAGCGCCTGCCGGGCAGCCGCTTCGAGCTCAGCGACATCTCGGCGTGGCGCGCGGCCTCATCCGCCACATCACCCGCGGCGCTGATCTACGCGAACGCCTCGCTGCAATGGGTGCCCGACCACGCGGCGCTGCTGCCGCGGCTGTTTGCCGAACTCGCGCCGGGCGGCACGCTCGCAATCCAGATGCCCGACAACCGCGACGAGCCGACCCACCGGCTGATGCGCGAGACCGCCGCGCTCGCGCCCTGGGCCGAGCCGATCGGCGATGCGGACCGCAAGCGCACGCCGATGCTCGGCGTGGGCGGCTACTACGACCTGCTGGCACCGCTGGCCGCACGGGTGCAGGTGTGGCGCACCGCCTACCAGCATCCGATGGCCGACGCCGCTGCGATCGTCGAATGGGTGCGCGCCACCGGGCTGAAGCCGTTCATCGACCCGCTGTCGCCCCCGCTGCGCGCCTCGTTCCTCGAGGCCTACACCCGCCGCATCGCCGAGGCCTACCCGGCGCATGCGGACGGCCGGCTGCTGCTGGCGTTCCCGCGGTTGTTCATCGTCGCGAAGAAGGCCGCCTGATGACCATCCACCCGCGTGACATCCTGTTCGGCGCCGGCGACCGCACGCCCGCCCTGCCCGTCTGCGACCACTACGCCGGCGTCGAGGCCCGCATGCACAAGAGCCTCGCGCTGCAGGCCGAGCTCGGCCCGGTGTTCGACATCACGCTCGATTGCGAAGACGGCGCGCCGGTCGGCGGCGAGGCCGAGCATGCGCAGATGGTCGCGTCGTTCGTGATGTCGGCCGCCAACCGCCATGGCCGCGTCGGCGCCCGCGTGCACGCGCCGGACGATGCGGCCTTCGATGCCGACGTCGACACGCTGGTGAAGCAGGCCGGCGCCCGGCTGGCCTACCTGATGGTGCCCAAGGTCGACAGCCTCGCGCAGCTGCAGGCGGCGATCTCGTCGATCGACGCCGCCGGCGTGCGCCACGGGCTGGAACGGCAGATCCCGGTCCATGCGCTGGTCGAGACGCACGGCGCGCTGCGCGAGGTCGACGCGATCGCCGCGCACCCGCGCATCGAGTCGCTGTCGTTCGGGCTGATGGATTTCGTCTCGGCCCACCGCGGCGCGATCGGCCACCAGGCGATGAGCGCCACCGGCCAGTTCGAGCACCCGCTGGTGCTGCGCGCCAAGCTGGAGATCTCGGCCGCCTGCCACGGCCACGGCAAGGTGCCGTCGCACTGCGTGGTCACCGAATTCCGCAAGCTCGATCTGCTGCAAAACGCTGCGGCCAAGGCTTCACGCCAGCTCGGCTACCTGCGCATGTGGAGCATCCACCCCGACCAGATCCGCACCATCGTCGACGCGTTCGCGCCGACCGCCGCCGAAACCGACCTCGCGACCGAGATCCTGATGGCGGCGCAGGCCGCCCGCTGGGCGCCGACCAGCCACCGCGACACGCTGCACGACCGGGCCAGCTACCGCTACTACTGGCACGTGCTGGAACGCGCCGCCCGCACCGGACAGCCGCTGCCGATCGAGGTGCGGCAGGCCTTCTTCGCGGAGGGGTCGTGATGTTTTCCACGCCTGCGCGCGGCAAGTGCGCAACAAGCCATCAAATTGTTTCAAAGACGCGGGTTGGCCGCCGATGTGTGCCACCACCCACCTCCACAATCGCTCCTTCTCACAACCTGTTGGAGCGACACGATGTCCCGCAATCTGATTCTTGCCCTGGCCTTCGGCCTGACCTCGGCCGCTGCGATGGCCGCCGATCCCGCCACCCCGGCCAAGCCGGCCGCGAAGCCGGCAGCCGCCGCCGCGAAGAAGGCGCCGCCCAAGAAGGTCGAAGCCACGCTGGCGCAAGCCGACCAGGCCCAGCTCGACGCCGCCGAGCGCACGCTGTACGGCCCGTACGAATGCGAGTTCAACCAGAAGATCGACGTCTCGATCAACCCGAAATTCCCCGGTTACGTCGACGTGGCCTTCGGCAAGAAGCTGTTCACGATGAAGCCGGTGTCGTCGTCGACGGGCGCGCTGCGCCTGGAAGACGTCAAGGGCGTCGCGCTGCTGCTGCAGATCGCCAACAAGTCGATGCTGATGGACACCAAGGTCGGCCAGCGCCTGGTCGACGGCTGCGTCCACGAGAAGCAACGCGCTGCCGCTGCGGCCGCCGGCAAGTAAACGCCGACGGTCTCCGGAGATCGAGCCAGCGCCCTGCCCCCGTTTTTTCGTTCCCTGTGCCTCGGGTCGCGACGACGACCGGCGGCCGGCGCCTGGCAGATCCGCGCAATGCGGCTGCAGGGCTTTCCTTTCCCTGAACGTCATTGCCCCCGGAGAACCGCATGCTTCAAGCCTATCGCCAACACGTTGCCGAACGCGCCACCCTCGGCATTCCGCCGCTGCCGCTGTCGGCCGCGCAGACCGCCGAACTGATCGAGCTGCTGAAGGCTCCGCCGGCCGGTGAAGGCGCCAACCTGGTCTACCTGCTGACGCACCGCGTGCCCGCGGGCGTGGACGATGCGGCCAAGGTGAAGGCCTCGTACCTCGCCGCCGTCGCGCATGGCACCGAATCCAATTCGCTGATTTCCCGCGAGCTGGCGACCGAGCTGCTGGGCACGATGCTCGGCGGCTACAACATCAGCCCGCTGATCGACCTGCTGGACGACGCCGCGGTCGGCGCCGTCGCCGCCAAGGGCCTGAAGGGCACCTTGCTGATGTTCGACCAGTTCCACGACGTGAAGCTGAAGGCCGACAAGGGCAACGACCACGCCCGCGCGGTGCTGCAGAGCTGGGCCGATGCCGAATGGTTCACCTCGCGCCCCGAGGTGCCGGCGTCGATCACCGTCAGCGTCTTCAAGGTGGGTGGCGAAACCAACACCGACGACCTGTCGCCGGCGCCCGACGCCTGGAGCCGCCCCGACATCCCGCTGCACGCGCTGGCGATGCTGAAGAACGCGCGCCCGGGAATCACCCCGGAAGAAGACGGCAAGCGCGGCCCGATCAAGTTCATCGAGGACCTGCGTGCCAAGGGCAACCTGGTGGCCTACGTCGGCGACGTGGTCGGCACCGGCTCCAGCCGCAAGTCGGCCACCAACTCGGTGCTGTGGTTCACCGGTGAAGACATTCCGTACGTGCCGAACAAGCGTTTCGGCGGCGTGTGCCTGGGCAACAAGATCGCGCCGATCTTCTACAACACGATGGAAGACGCCGGCGCGCTGCCGATCGAGCTCGACGTGAGCCAGATGGCGATGGGCGACGTGGTCGAGCTGCGCCCGTATGAAGGCAAGGCGCTGAAGAACGGCCAGGTGATCGCCGAGTTCAAGGTCAAGAGCGAGGTGCTGTTCGACGAGGTGCGCGCCGGCGGCCGCATTCCGCTGATCGTCGGCCGCGGCCTGACCGCGAAGGCGCGCGAGGCACTGGGCCTGGCGCCGTCGACGCTGTTCCGCCTGCCGCAGAGCCCGGTCGATACCAAGAAGGGTTACTCGCTGGCGCAGAAGATGGTCGGCAAGGCCTGCGGCCTGCCGGTCGTCAACGGCCAGCAGCAGGGCGTGCGCCCCGGCACGTACTGCGAGCCGCGCATGACCAGCGTCGGGTCGCAGGACACCACCGGCCCGATGACGCGCGACGAGCTGAAGGACCTGGCCTGCCTGGGCTTCAGCGCCGACCTGGTGATGCAGAGCTTCTGCCACACCGCGGCCTACCCGAAGCCGGTCGACGTGAAGATGCACCACGAGCTGCCGGACTTCATCAGCACGCGGGGCGGCATCTCGCTGCGCCCGGGTGACGGTGTGATCCACAGCTGGCTGAACCGTTTCCTGCTGCCGGATACGGTCGGCACCGGTGGCGACAGCCACACCCGCTTCCCGATCGGCATCAGCTTCCCGGCGGGCTCGGGGCTGGTCGCGTTCGCCGCGGCCACCGGCGTGATGCCGCTGGACATGCCGGAGAGCGTGCTGGTGCGCTTCAAGGGCACGATGCAGCCGGGCGTCACGCTGCGCGACCTGGTCAACGCGATCCCGCTGTATGCGATCAAGCAGGGGCTGCTGACGGTCGAGAAGAAGGGCAAGAAGAACATCTTCTCGGGCCGCATCCTCGAGATCGAGGGGCTGCCCGAGCTGAAGGTGGAGCAGGCTTTCGAGCTGAGCGATGCGTCGGCCGAGCGTTCGGCCGCCGGCTGCACGGTGCACCTGAACAAGGAACCGATCATCGAGTACATCAACAGCAACATCACGCTGATGAAGTGGATGATCGCGCAGGGGTATGCCGATGCGCGCACGCTGGAGCGTCGCATTGCCGCGCAAGAGGCCTGGCTCGCGAACCCGCAGTTGCTGAAGGGCGATGCCGATGCCGACTACGCGGCCGTGATCGAGATCGACCTGGCCGACGTGCACGAGCCGATCGTCGCCTGCCCGAACGACCCGGACGACGTGAAGACGCTGGCCGAGGTGTCGGGCGCGAAGATCGACGAGGTGTTCATCGGTTCGTGCATGACGAACATCGGCCACTTCCGGGCGGCCAGCAAGCTGCTCGAGGGCAAGCGCGACATTCCAGTGAAGCTGTGGGTGGCACCGCCCACCAAGATGGATGCGCACCAGCTGACCGAGGAAGGCCATTACGGCGTGCTCGGCACGGCGGGCGCGCGCATGGAGATGCCGGGCTGCAGCCTGTGCATGGGCAACCAGGCACAGGTGAAGGAAGGCGCGACGGTGTTCTCGACCAGCACGCGCAACTTCCCGAACCGGCTGGGCAAGAACAGCAACGTCTACCTGGGTTCGGCCGAGCTGGCGTCGATCTGCTCGAAGCTCGGGCGCATTCCGACGAAGGACGAGTACATGGCGGACATGGGGGTGCTGACGGCGGCGTCCGACAAGGTCTACCAGTACCTGAACTTCGATCGGATCAAGGAATATTCGGAGGCTTGAGGTCTTTCTGCGCGGCAAAGGCGCGGGCGGGGAGGCTGGGGCTCGCCGGTCGGTGCGGTCACCGCCCCCTGGGGGGCGATGACTCCCCTACGCTGGCTGGTTTCATGGCCCGTCGCCGAAACTCCCTCCACTCACTTCGTTCGTTGTGGTCAAACAGTCGGCGACAGTCAGTTCACGAAGCGTGCTGCGCACGCGGGCCAAGAAACCAGCCAGCTCCGGCGCCCCGCCCTGATTGGCGCTCCCCAGCCTCCCCGCCCGCGCCTTTGCGGAACCGCCGCGCTGTGTTTGGGGGGAAAAGATTGAAGTGACCGACGAGCGGGCGCGGGCAGCATCCCGTTCGCCCTGAGCCTGTCGAAGGGCCCGAGCAGCGACCGAGCTTGTCGAGGGCGCGTCCGTCGAAGGGTTGTGCCCGAAGCGAGCCAGGCCTTCGACAAGCTCAGTCCGACCCTTCGACAGGCTCAGGGCGAACGGGTTTCTTTGCAACCGCCGGATTCCGTCGGGGATCTGCTTTGCTCAGCAGGAACAGGTGGTGCTTCGCGGCGGGAATCAATCCCGCTCAGGCGCTATCTCGGTGGCGTAGTCGACCAGCGCACCCAGAATATCCTGCGCCCGCTCATCCTCCGCCAGCGCTTCCGATTCCTGCAGCGCATCGATCCGGTCGAAGAAGGCCTGCAGCGTCAGCGCCCCCCCCGCCCCATCGTGCAGCTTGTGCACCCGGTGCTCCAGCCATTGCGCCTGCTCGGCCTCGCTGAGGGTCTGCGGAAAATTCCTCGCCCGGTAGCGGAACAAAATCTCCGCCAGCCGCGGATCAGCAAACGCCGGCCGCTTGTCGGCCAGCTGCTGCGGCGACAAGCCGCGCAGCCGCTGCAGCGCCTTGCGGTCCTCGTTGCCGACGAAGCCGCCGTACAAATCCTCGTCGACGTCCGGCTTCGCGCTCGGTGCCGGCCGCTCGAACACCGCCGGCCACATCCCTGCCAGCAGATGCCCCTGCTTCGCAGCGAGCTCCGCATGCGCCATCGCCAGCGGCACGTCGACGCCCCACTTCGCCGCCACCGCATCGCTCAGCGTCTTCAGGTTGCCGATCACCATCGGCGACTTGTTGATGTGGATCGTCTTGATCGGCAGGCGCGCCACGCCGTCAGGCAGGTCGTCCGCCTTGCTGAACATGCGCAGCCGGATCGTCTCGACGTCCAGCGTGAACAATTCCGCAGGGTCGTGGGCCAGGTCCCACACGATCACTTCATTCTTGTTGCTCGGGTGCGGCGCCAGCGGCCACACCAGCGCCATGCAGCCGCGCTCGACGCCGTACATGCCCGAGATGTGCAAAAACGGCCGGCCGACGCCCATCTCCTGGAGCACCTCGTCCTTCTTGCGCAGCTTCAGTGCGAAATCCCACAGCCGCGGCTGGCGTGACTTGATCAGCTTCGCCAGCGCAATCGTCGCCCGCACGTCCGACAAGGCATCGTGCGCCGCCTCGTGCGACAACCCGTTCGCGGCCGTCAGGTGCTCCAGCTTGAAGGACGGCCGGCCGTCGTCGTGCGTCGGCCAGGTGATGCCCTCCGGCCGCAGCGCCCAGGTCAGCCGCACGACATCGAGCAAATCCCAGCGCCCGCACTGGTTCTGCCACTCGCGCGCGTACGGGTCGATCAGGTTGCGCCAGAACAGGTGGCGCGTGACCTCGTCGTCGAAGCGGATCGTGTTGTAGCCGACACCCACCGTGCCGGGCTGCGCCAGCTGCGCCTCGATCGCGTCGGCGAACGCGTGCTCCGGCACGCCGCGTTCCAGGCAGGCCTGCGGAAGGATGCCGGTCAGCAGGCAGGACTCCGGATCGGGCAGGTAATCGGGCGCCGGCTGGCAATACACCATCAGCTCGCCTCCCGGCAGCTCGTTCAGCTCGGCATCGGTGCGGATGCCGGCGAACTGGGCCGGCCGGTCATGGCGCGGCACGCGGCCGAAGGTTTCGTAGTCGTGCCAGAGAAACGTGAAATCGGTCATGGCGCGCAATCTACCAGCACCGGCCGATGCGGACCCAAACCAGACGGATTGCGCAAACAGCGCCGTATCCCCGCCTCATTTGCACCTTAAGGGTTCGACACATGTATCCGATATTCCCGTTTGACTGGGTCCGGTTTGGAGCAGGTGCACGCACACCCACCGACCCCGCAAACGAATTCCACACAAAGGACGCCCTTCATGGCCAGCATCATTCAGTTCCTGACGACCGCTCAGATCGCCGGCTTGTCGACGAAGTCCATTGCCGGGCTGACGACCGAGGACTGGGCCGCGTTCAACACCGCGCAGTTCCAGGCACTGACGACGACGCAGGTCGCCGCGATCCCGTCGACCAACATCTCCGCGATCGGCACCGCCGAACTCGCCGTGATGGAGACGCAAGACCTGCGGGCGCTGAGCTCCACCGCGCTGCGCGCACTGAACTCCGACCAGCTGGGCGCTTTCAACTCCGACCAGTTCGCCGCGCTGACAACCGCCCAGGTCGCATCGCTGACGACCACGCAGATCGCGCACCTCGGCACCGACGACCTGAACGCGCTGACGACCAACCAGTTCGCCGCGCTGACCACCGCGCAGGCCGCGGCGCTGACCTCCGACCAGATCCCGACGCTCGAATCGTCGGACCTGCGCTCGCTGAGCTCGGCCGCGATCCGCAACCTGTCGACCGCGCAGATCGATGCGCTGACCTCCGACCAGATGGGCCAGCTGACCACCTCGCAGGTGGCCGCCATGACGACCGCCCAGCTGGCCAACCTGGTCACCGACGACCTGAACGCGATGAACACCGCGCAGTTCGCCGCGCTGTCCACCGCGCAAGTCGTGGCGCTGACGCCGACGCAAGTCGCCGGCCTGCAGTCCGATGACCTGCGTGCCCTGAGCACCGCCCAGTACGCCGCGATGACGACCGCCCAGGTCGCCGCGCTGACGACCGACCAGCTGCCCAACCTCGAATCCAGCGACCTGCGTGCGATCAGCACCGCCGCGCTGCGCCAGCTCAATTCCGACCAGCTCGGCTCGCTGACCAGCGACCAGTTCGCCGCCCTCACCACCGGCCAGGTCGCCGCGCTGACGACCACCCAGCTGTCGACGCTGGGCACCGACGACCTGAACGCGCTGACGACCACGCAGTTCGCCGCGCTGTCGACCGCCCAGGCCGCTGCGCTGACCACCGACCAGATCCCGACGCTGGAAACCAACGACCTGCGCGCGCTGAGCACCGCCGCGCTGAAGGGCTGGACCACCGCGCAGATCGACGCGCTGACCTCCGACCAGATGGGCGCGCTGACGACCGCCCAGGTCGCCGGCCTGACCACCGCGCAACTGGCCAACCTGACCACCGACGACCTGAACGCGCTGAACACCGCGCAATTCGCCGCACTGTCCACCGCGCAAGTCGTGGCCCTGACCCCGACGCAGATCGCCGGACTGCAATCCGATGACCTGCGCGCCCTGAGCACCGCCCAGTACGCTGCACTGACCACCGCGCAAGTCGGCGCGCTGACCAGCGACCAGATCCCGAAGCTCGAATCGTCCGACCTGCGTGCCATCAGCACCGCCGGCATCCGCGGCCTGAACAGCGACCAGTTCGGCGCACTGACCTCCGACCAGGTCGGCTCGCTGACCACCGGCCAGATCTCCGCGCTGACGACCGGCCAGCTGTCGTCGCTGACCTCCGATTCGCTGAACGCGCTGAGCACCACGCAGTTCGGCGTGCTGTCGACGGCCCAGGCCGCCGCGCTGACCTCCGACCAGATCCCGCACCTCGAATCGTCGGACCTGCGTGCCCTGAGCACCGCCGCGATCCGCAACTGGACCACCGCCCAGGTCGACGCGCTGACCAGCGACCAGATGGCCCAGCTGACGACCTCGCAAGTCGCTGCGCTGACCACCGCACAGCTGGCCAACCTGGTCACCGACGACCTGAACGCGCTGACGACGAACCAGTTCGCCGCGCTGTCCACCGCGCAAGTCGCCGCGCTGACGCCGACGCAGATCGCCGGCCTGCAGTCCGATGACCTGCGTGCGCTGAGCACCGCCCAGTTCGCGGCGCTGACGACCGCCCAGGTCGCCGCACTGACCACCGACCAGATCCCGAACCTCGAATCGAGCGACCTGCGTGCCATCAGCACCGCCGCGCTGCGCCAGCTGAACTCCGACCAGCTCGGCTCGCTGACCAGCGACCAGATGGCCGCGCTGACCACCGGCCAGGTCGCCGCGCTGACGACGACCCAGCTGTCGACCCTCGGCACCGACGACCTGAACGCGCTGACGACCACGCAGTTCGCGACGCTGTCGACCGCGCAAGCCGCCTCGCTGACCACCGATCAGATCCCGACGCTCGAATCGTCCGACCTGCGCGCGCTGAGCACCGCCGCGCTGCGCAACTGGACCACCGCGCAAGTCGACGCGCTGACCTCCGACCAGATGGGCCAGCTGACGACCGCCCAGGTCGCCGCACTGACCACGTCCCAACTGGCCAACCTGAGCACCGACGACCTGAACGCGATGAACACCGCGCAGTTCGTCGCGCTGTCGACCGCGCAAGTCGCCGCGCTGACCCCGACGCAGATCGCCGGCCTGCAATCCGATGACCTGCGCGCGCTGACCACCGGGCAATACGCCGCGATGACGACGGCGCAAGTCGCCGCGCTGACCAGCGACCAGATGCCCAACATCGAGTCCTCGGACCTGCGTGCGATCAGCACCGCCGGCATCCGCGGCCTCAACAGCGACCAGTTCGCCGCCCTCACCTCCGACCAGATCGCGTCGCTGACGACCACGCAGGTGGCCGCGCTGACGACCACGCAGATCGCCTCGCTGGCCTCGGACGACCTGAACGCACTGAGCACCGCGCAATTCACCGCGATGTCGAGCGCGCAGACCGCCGCGCTGACCACCGACCAGATCCCGCACCTGGAATCGTCGGACCTGCGCACGCTGAGCACCGCCGCGCTGCGCAGCTGGACCACCGCCCAGATCGACGCGCTGAGCTCCGACCAGATGGGCCAGTTGACGACCGCGCAAGTGGCCGGCCTGACCACCACCCAGCTGACGAGCCTGAACACCGCCGACCTGAACGCGATGAACACCGCGCAGTTCGCCGCGCTGTCCACCGCCCAGGTCGCGTCGCTGACCACCGCCCAGATCGCCGGACTGGTGTCCGATGACCTGCGTGCGCTGAGCACCGCGCAATACGCCGCGATGAACTCGGCCCAGGTCGGCGCGCTGACGACCGACCAGATCCCGAACCTCGAATCGGCCGACCTGCGCGCGCTCAGCACCGCCGCGATCCGCGCGCTGAACACCGACCAGATCAATGCGCTGACCTCCGACCAGATGGCCCAGCTGACGACCGCCCAGGTCGCCGCGCTGACCTCGACGCCGCAGGTCGACGGCCTGAACACCAACAACCTGAACGCGCTGACCACTGCGCAGTTCGCCGCGATGACGACCGCCCAGGCCGCCGCCATCACGACGACGCAGATGTCGAACCTGGAGACGCAGGATCTGCGTGCGCTGAGCACCGCCGCGATCCGCGCGCTGAACAGCGACCAGCTGGCCGCGCTGAACTCCGACCACATGGGCGCGCTGAGCACGGCCCAGGTTGCCGCGCTGTCGACCACCCAGGTCGCCAACCTGACGACCGAAGACCTGAACGCGCTGAACACCGCCGACTTCGCCGCGCTGTCGACCGCCCAGGTCGCCGCGCTGAAGGTCAGCCAGGTGGCCGGCCTCGAGACCGATGACCTGCGTGCGATGACGACGGCGCAGTTCGCCGCGCTCAGCACCGCGCAAGTCGGCGCCCTCACCAGCGACCAGATCCCGCACCTCGAATCCGCCGACCTGCGTGCCATCAGCACCGCCGGCATCCGCGGCCTGAACAGCGACCAGTTCGCTGCGCTGACCTCGGACCAGGTGGCTTCGCTGACGACCGCCCAGGTCGCCGCGTTGACGACGACCCAGCTGGCCTCGCTGAGCTCCGACTCGCTGAACGCGCTGAGCACCGCCCAGTTCGCGATCCTGTCGACCGCCCAGGCCGCCGCGCTGACCACCGACCAGATCCCGCACCTCGAATCGTCGGACCTGCGTGCGCTGAGCACCGCCGCGATCCGCAACTGGAGCACCGCGCAGGTCGATGCGCTGAGCTCCGACCAGATGGGCCAGCTGACGACCGCGCAAGTCGCCGGCCTGACGACCGCCCAGCTGTCGAACCTGGTCACCGACGACCTGAACGCGATGAACACCGCGCAGTTCGCCGCGCTGTCCACCGCCCAGGTCGCGTCGCTGACGCCGACCCAGATCGCCGGCCTGCAATCCGATGACCTGCGCGCACTGAGCACCGCCCAGTTCGCAGCGCTGACGACCGCCCAGGTCGCCGCGCTGACGACCGACCAGCTGCCGAACCTCGAATCAGCCGACCTGCGTGCGATCAGCACGACGGCGCTGCGCCAGCTCGACTCCAGCCAGCTCGGCGCCCTGACCAGCGACCAGTTCGCTGCGCTGACGACCGGCCAGATTGCCGCGCTGACCACGACCCAGCTGTCGACGCTCGGCACCGACGACCTGAACGCGCTGACGACCAACCAGTTCGCGACGCTGTCGACCGCCCAGGCCGCTGCGCTGACGACCGACCAGATCCCGCACCTGGAGTCGTCGGACCTGCGCTCGCTGAGCACCGCCGCGATCCGCAACTGGACCACCGCGCAAGTCGATGCACTGACCTCCGACCAGATGGGCCAGCTGACGACCGCGCAAGTGGCCGCCCTGACGACCGCCCAGCTGAGCAACCTGGTGACCGACGACCTGAACGCGATGAACACCGCGCAGTTCGTCGCGCTGTCGACCGCGCAAGTCGCCGGCCTGACCGCGACGCAGATCGCCGGCCTGCAATCCGATGACCTGCGTGCCCTGACGACGGCCCAGTACGCCGCGCTGAACACCGCGCAAGTCGCCGCGCTGACCACCGACCAGCTGCCGAACCTCGAATCCGCCGACCTGCGCGCCATCAGCACCGCCGCGCTGCGCCAGCTGAACTCCGACCAGCTCGGTGCCTTGACCAGCGACCAGTTCGCTGCGCTGACGACCGGCCAGGTCGCTGCGCTGACGCCGGCGCAACTCGCCGGCCTCGGCTCCGATGACCTGAACGCGCTGACGACCAACCAGTTCGCGATCCTGTCGACCGCCCAGGCCGCTGCGCTGACGACCGACCAGATCCCGCACCTGGAGTCGTCGGACCTGCGCTCGCTGAGCACCGCCGCGCTGCGCAACTGGACCACCGCGCAGATCGACGCGCTGAGCTCCGACCAGATGGGCCAGCTGACGACCGCGCAAGTGGCCGGCCTGACGACCGCCCAGCTGTCGAACCTGGTCACCGACGACCTGAACGCGATGAACACCGCGCAGTTCGCTGCGCTGTCCACCGCGCAAGTCGCGTCGCTGACGCCGACCCAGATCGCCGGCCTGCAATCCGATGACCTGCGTGCCCTGACCACCGCGCAATACGCCGCGATGAACTCGGCGCAAGTCGGTGCGTTGACGACCGACCAGATCCCGAACCTCGAATCGGCCGACCTGCGCGCCATCAGCACGACGGCCATCCGCGCGCTGAACAGCGACCAGCTGGCCGCCCTCGACTCGGGCCAGATCGGCGCACTGACGACCGGCCAGGTCGCCGCGCTGACGACCACCCAGCTGTCGACGCTGAACAGCGACGACCTGCGCGCGCTGACGACGCAGCAGTACGCCGCGCTGTCGACCACGCAAGTCGCGTCGCTGACCACCGACCAGATCCCGGTGCTCGAATCGTCCGACCTGCGCACGCTGAGCACCGCGGCGCTGCGTTCGTGGAGCACCGACCAGCTGAACGCGCTGAGCTCCGACCAGATGGGCCAGCTGACGACCGCGCAAGTGGCCGGCCTGACGACCACCCAACTGGCGAACCTGACGACCGAGGACCTGAACGCGCTGAACACCGCTGACTTCGCCGCGCTGACGACCGCCCAGGTCGCCGCGCTGAAGGTCAGCCAGATTGCCGGACTGGAAACCGACGACCTGCGTGCAATGACGACGGCGCACTTCGCCGCGCTGTCGACCGCGCAAGTCGGTGCCCTCACCAGCGACCAGATCCCGCACCTGGAATCGGCTGACCTGCGTGCCATCAGCACCGCCGGCATCCGCGGCCTGAACAGCGACCAGTTCGCGGCCCTCACCTCGGATCAAGTGGCTTCGCTGACGACCGCGCAAGTCGCCGCACTGACGACGACCCAGCTGTCCTCGCTGACCTCCGACTCGCTGAACGCACTGAGCACCACCCAGTTCGCGATCCTGTCGACCGCGCAAGTCGCGTCGCTGACGACCGACCAGATCCCGCACCTGGAGTCTTCGGACCTGCGTGCGCTGAGCACCGCTGCCCTGCGCTCGTGGAACACCGACCAGCTGAACGCGCTGAGCTCCGACCAGATGGGCCAGCTGACGACCGCGCAAGTGGCCGGCCTGACGACCACCCAGCTGGCCAACCTGACCAGCACCGACCTGAATGCGCTGAACACCGCGGACTTCGCTGCGCTGTCGACCGCCCAGGTCGCTGCGCTGACGGTCGGCCAGGTGGCTGGCCTCGAGACCGACGACCTGCGTGCGATGACGACGGCGCAGTTCGCCGCGCTCAGCACCGCGCAAGTCGGCGCGCTGACCAGCGACCAGATCCCGCACCTGGAATCGGCTGACCTGCGTGCCATCAGCACCGCCGGCATCCGCGGCCTGAACAGCGACCAGTTCGCTGCGCTGACCTCGGACCAGGTGGCTTCGCTGACGACCGCCCAAGTCGCCGCGCTGACGACGACCCAGCTGTCGTCGCTGACCTCCGACTCGCTGAACGCACTGAGCACCGCCCAGTTCGCGATCCTGTCGACCGCGCAAGCCGCGTCGCTGACGACCGACCAGATCCCGCACCTCGAATCGTCGGACCTGCGCGCCTTGAGCACCGCCGCGATCCGCAACTGGAGCACCGCGCAGATCGATGCGCTGACCTCCGACCAGATGGGCCAGCTGACGACCGCGCAAGTCGCCGGCCTGACGACCGCCCAGCTGAGCAACCTGGTCAGCGACGACCTGAACGCGCTGAACACGGCTGACTTCGCCGCGCTGTCGACCGCCCAGGTCGCATCGCTGACGGCCGGCCAGATCGCCGGCCTGCAGTCGGACGACCTGCGTGCGATGACGACGGCGCACTTCGCCGCGCTGTCGACCACGCAAGTCGCCGCACTGACGACCGACCAGCTGCCGAACCTCGAATCCAGCGACCTGCGTGCGATCAGCACGACGGCGCTGCGCCAGCTCGACTCGGCGCAGCTCGGTTCGCTGACCAGCGACCAGTTCGCCGCGCTGACGACCGCGCAAGTGGCCGCGCTGACGACGACCCAGCTGTCGCAGCTGGGCACCGACGACCTGAACGCGCTGACGACGACGCAGTTCGCGACGCTGTCGACCGCCCAGGCCGCCGCGCTGACCACCGACCAGATCCCGACGCTGGAATCGGCCGACCTGCGTGCCCTGAGCACCGCCGCGATCCGCAACTGGACCACGGCGCAGATCGATGCGCTGACCTCGGACCAGATGGGCCAGCTGACGACCGCGCAAGTGGCCGCACTGACCACCTCGCAGCTGAGCAACCTGACCAGCACCGACCTGAACGCGCTGAACACCGCCGACTTCGCCGCGCTGTCGACCGCCCAGGTCGCTTCGCTGACGGTCGGCCAGGTGGCTGGCCTGGAAACCGACGACCTGCGTGCGATGACCACGGCGCACTACGCTGCGCTCAGCACCGCGCAAGTCGGCGCGCTGACCAGCGACCAGATCCCGCACCTGGAATCGGCTGACCTGCGTGCCATCAGCACCGCCGGCATCCGTGGCCTGAACAGCGACCAGTTCGCTGCGCTGACCTCGGACCAGGTCGCGTCGCTGACGACGGCGCAAGTGGGCGCGCTGACGACCACCCAGCTGTCGTCGCTGAGCTCCGACTCGCTGAACGCGCTGAGCACCACGCAGTTCGCGATCCTGTCGACCGCGCAGGTGGCTTCGCTGACCTCCGACCAGATCCCGCACCTGGAATCGTCGGACCTGCGTGCCCTCAGCACCTCGGCCATCGCCAACATGAGCACCGCGCAGATCGATGCGCTGAGCTCCGACCAGATGGGCCAGCTCACGGTGGCCCAGGTGACGGCGTTGACGACCGCGCAACTGAGCAACCTGGTCACCGACGACCTGAACGCCTTCGGCACCGCGCAGTTCGCGGCGATGACGACGGCCCAGGTGGCATCGCTGACGGTCACCCAGATCGCCGGCCTGCAATCCGACGACCTGCGTGCACTGACGACGGCGCAGTACGCGGCACTGACCACGGCCCAGGCGCATGCGCTGACGACCGACCAGATGCCGAACCTGGAGTCTTCCGACCTGCGCGCGCTGAGCACCAACGCGATCCGCGCGCTGGACTCCGCCCAGCTGGAGGCGTTGACCTCCGACCAGATGGCGGCCCTGACCACCGGCCAGGTGGCGGCCCTGTCGGCCAGCCAGGTCGGCACGCTGACCACCGATGACCTGAACGCGCTGACCACCAGCCAGTTCGCGGTCTTCTCGACGGCCCAGGTGCAGTCCTTCACGTCCGACCAGATGGCGGCCCTGCAGACCGACGACCTGCGTGCGCTGAGCACCGCGGCACTGCGTTCGCTGAGCACCGCGCAGCTGGACGCGATGGGTTCCGACCAGTTCGGTGCCTTGACGACGGCCCAGGTGGCTTCGCTGACGACGACGCAGATCTCCAGCCTGTCGAGTGACGACCTGAACGCGCTGACGGGCACGCAGTTCGCGGCGCTGACCACGGCACAGTCGGCCTCGCTGACCGCGTCGCAGATCGGCACGATGGCGACCGATGACCTGCAGGCCCTGACCACGGCGCACTACGCGTCGCTGTCGGCGACCCAGGTGCTCGGCATCACGACCGACCAGATCTCGGTGATCGAGACGCAGGACCTGCGCTCACTGACCTCGACCTCGCTGCGTGCCCTGACGGATGCGCAACTGGGTGAACTGACCACGACGCAGCTGTCGTCGCTGGGCGGCCAGGTGAGCAACCTGACGACCTCGCAGCTCTCGCACCTGGCGACCGACGACCTGAACGCGTTCACCGCCTCGCAGTTCCTGGTGATGAACACGGCGCAGATCCAGTCGCTGACGGCCACGCAGATCGGCAACCTGGAAACCGCGGACATCCATGCGCTGAGCACGGCCGCGATCCAGTCGCTGACGACCGACCAGATCCAGGCCATCACGACCGACACCTTCCAGGCGTTGAGCGGTGCCCAGATCGCGGCCTTCACGACCGCCCAGGTGCATTCGCTGACGACCGACCAGGTGATCGCGCTGACGACCACGCAGACGATGGCCCTGGAGACCCAGGACATCGCGGCGATGTCGATGACGCAGATCTCGGCCTTCGAAGGGCAGGACATCGCGGTGATGTCGTCGCCGCAGCTGGATGCCTTCATGGCGGCCTCGCCGATCGTGCTGGACCTGAACGGTGACGGCGTCTCGACGGTGTCGGCGGCGCACGGGGTCAACTTCGACCTGAACGCCACCGGCCATGCCAACAAGGTGGGCTGGGCGGCCGCGACCGACGGCATCCTGGTGATGGACCGCAACGGCGACGGCAAGATCAACGACGGCACCGAGCTGTTCGGCGTCGCGACCGTGAAGGCCGACGGCACCCGCGCCGGCAACGGTTACGAAGCGATGAAGATCGAGGACACGAACCACGACGGCAAGCTGACCGCCGCGGACGTGAACTTCGACAAGCTGAAGGTGTGGGTCGATGCCAACCAGGACGGCATCTCCGAGAAGGGCGAGCTGCACGGCCTGGCCGACTTCGGGATCGTCTCTCTGGACCTGCATGCCGCGAGCGGCGCGACGGTGCAGAACGGCAACCTGCTGGGCCTGGTGTCGAGCTACACGACGGCGGACGGCGCCAAGCACGACATGGCGGACGTGTGGTTCGGCAAGGCGCCGACGACCGATGCGGCGGCAGCCAAGGAACTGCCGGTGCAACTGGCCGACGTGCTGGCCGCGCCGACCAGCGACGTGCTGGCCGGTGGCAGCAGTGCCCCGACGGTGGCGGCGACGCAACCGACGGCGCACGCCGCGGTGCACATCGACCACAAGCTGCTGGCCGATGAAGAGCACCTGAAGAACATCGGCCCGCTGATCTGAGCGGCAACCGATGATGGCGCGGCACGCACTCCCTGAAGTGCGTGCCGCGCGCTCACGCCCGTCACCCGCCCCCCTGCCCGCATGAAATTCGGCTTCGTCAAGTGGTTGGTCGGCAAGCTGCTGCCTTCGGCCTGGCGGGACCTGTTCTCGTCCGACGGCAACACCGCGAGCGCGTCGGCCACGCCGGCGCCGCCGGTCACCACCTCCAACACCACCGGGCTCACCGACGCCCAGGTGCAGGCGCTGACGACGCAGCAGATCGCCGGCATGACGACCAGCGAGCTGAACGCGCTGACGACCGCGCAGTTCGGCATGCTGACGCCGGTGCAGGCCGGCGCGATCACCGCGCAGCAGGCCACGAACCTGGAGACGGCCGACCTGCGCGCGCTGACCACCGCGGCGATCCGCGGCTGGAGCAGTGCGCAACTGGCCGCGCTGACGACGCAGGAGATCGTGCTGCTGACCACGCAGCAGGTGGCCGCGCTGTCGCCGGCCGCGCTCGCCGCGCTGGCGACCGCGGCGCTGAACGCGATGACAACCGCCGAGTTCGCGGCGCTGAACAGCGCGCAGGCCGCGGCGCTGACCACGCAGCAGATCTCGCACCTGGAGAGCGCCGACCTGCGCGCGCTGACGACGGCCGCGCTGCGCGGGCTGTCGGCCGCGCAGCTCGATGCCTTGACCACCGCGCAGATCGCGCTGTTGAGCACGGCCCAGCTGGGTGCGCTGACGACCACGCAGTTCGACGGGCTGCTGCCGACGCAGATCGGCGCGTTGAGCACCGCCCAGATCGCCGCGCTGACAGCAGCGCAGGTGGCGACGCTCGGCACCGACGACCTGCAGCAGATGTCGACACAGCAGTTCGCCGCCCTCACCTCGGCGCAGGCCGCGGGGCTGAGCCCGGCACAGCTGGCCGCGCTGCCCACGGCCGACTGGGCGGCGTTGTCGACGGCCGCGATCCGCGGCATCGACCCGCTGGCGCTGGCCGCGGTGACGACGGACGAGATCGCCGCATTGACCACCGCGCAGGCTGCGGCGCTGAGCTCGGCGCAGATCACTGCATTGAGCGACGCGCAGATCGCGGCGCTGGAGACGGCCGACCTGCGCGCGCTGAGTTCGGCCGCGTTCCGCGCACTGAGCGCGTCGCAGATCGACGCGCTGACCCCGACACAGCTGGCGGTGCTGACCACCGCGCAGATCGCGTCGCTGACGCCGGCGCAGGTGGCCTCTTTCAACAGCGACGACCTGCAGGCGCTCGGCACCGCGCAGTTCGCCGCGCTGACGTCAGCGCAGGTGGCGGCCTTGTCGCCGACCCAGGTGGCGAGCCTTGAGACGGCCGATTGGGCGGCGCTGAACACCGCGGCGATCAAGGCGCTGAGCGCGGCCTCGGTCGCCGCGCTGACGACCGGCGAGATAGCCGCCCTGACGACGGCCCAGGCCGCGGCGCTCACCGCGACGCAGGCCGCCGCGCTGACGACGGATCAGATGCTGGCGCTGGAGACCGCCGACCTGCGCGCGCTGAGCTCGGCCGCGTTCCGCGCGCTGACGCCCGCGCAGATGGAGGCGCTCGGCTCGGACCAGTTCGCCGCGCTGACGACGGCGCAGATCGCATCGCTGACCGGTCCGCAGCTTGCAGCACTGCCGACCGACTACCTGAACGCGCTGACGACCACGCAGTTCGCGGCGCTGTCGACCGCGCAGGCCGCGGCGCTGACGCCGGCCCAGGTGGCGGCGCTGGAGACGGCCGACCTGGCCGCGCTGAGCAGCGGCGCGGTGCGGGCGCTCGGCGCCGCGGCCGTTGCCGCGCTGACGACCGACGAGATCGTCGCGATGAGCTCCGCCCAGTTCGCCGCATTGACCAGCGCGCAGGCAGCCGGGCTCGACGCCACCCAGGTGGCGGCGATGGAGACGCAGGACCTGCGGGCCCTCAGCACCGCCGCCTTCCATGCCCTCGGCAGCGACCAGCTCGGGGTCTTGAGCACCCACCAGTTCGCCGCACTGTCGACGGCGCAAATCGTGGCGCTGGGCACCGACCAGATCGCCGGGTTGAGCACCGACCACATCGCCGCGCTGACGACCGCGCAGACGGTGGCGCTGGAGACGGCCGACATCGCCGCGATGTCGCTGCAGCAGGTGGCCGCGATCACGCCGGAAGATCTCGGCGTGATGACGGGCGCGCAGATCTCGGCGCTGCTGTCGGTGACGCCGATCGTGCTCGACCTGGCCGGCACCGGCATCCACACGAGTGCGGCGAGCCAGGGCGTGAGCTTCGACATCGCGGCCACCGGCAGTGCGTCGCGCACCGGCTGGGTCGCGGAAGGCTCGGCGCTGCTGGCGCTGGACCGCAACCACGACGGCGTGATCAACGACGGCAGTGAGCTGTTCGGCATCGGCACGCGGATGGCCGACGGCACGCGGGCGGCGAACGGCTATGCCGCACTGGCACAGCTGGATGGCAACCACGACGGCGCAATCAACGCCGCCGATGCCGCTTTCAAGGACCTGCGGCTATGGGTCGACGCGAACCACGACGGCAAGACGGATGCCGGCGAGCTGAAATCGCTGGCGGACGTGGGTGTGGTGTCGCTGGACCTGCATGCGCTCACGGGCAGCCAGGTGGACCACGGAAACCTGCTGGGGTTGGTGTCGAGCGTGACGATGAGCGACGGCTCGCAGCACCAGATGGCGGATGTGTGGTTCGCGAAGGAGAAGCTCTCGACGCCGACCGTGCAGTTGAACGAGTTGTTGGCGGCCCCGGCCGGCGAGGTACTGGCGCATGACGCCGCGCACCCGGCGACCGCGGTCGCCTCGGCACCGGCCGCCCACCTGCCCAACCCGGCCCTCAGCGCCGAGCAGCACCGGCTGCTCGCCGAAGACGCCCAGCGCAACGGCCCGTTGATTTAAATCCCCCGCCGGTCAACCCGCGGGTCTATGCTTGTCGCGCCCCAGCAGCACGGAGCGCGCCATGAAGCTGAATCTGAAACTTCCCCTGGCCTTCGGATTCACGCTTGCCTTGCTGCTGATCGCGGCGCTGTTCGGCATCCGCCAGCTCGACCGCTCCCTCACCGCCTACGACACCGTCGTGCAGACCTACGTGGCGCACGAGCGCGCGGCGGCCGCGCTGGAGAACAGCTTCAAGACCCAGGTCCAGGAGTGGAAGAACACGCTGCTGCGCGGCAAGGATCCGCAGCAGCTCGAGCGTTACTGGGGCGCGTTCCAGAAGGAAGACCGGTCGGTGTCCGAGGGCGCCGCACGCCTGCAGGAGGCGCTGACCGACGGCGAAAGCCGAACGCTGGTGGAGAAGTTCGCGCAGGCGCATGCCCGCATGGGCGAAGGCTACCGGCAGGGCTACGCCGCCTTCACCGCGGCGGGCTTCGACCCCGCGGCCGGCGACAACGGCGTGAAGGGCATGGACCGCGAGCCGGTGAAGTTGCTCGGCGAGGCGGCGCAGCGCATCGCCGCCGAGAGCGCGCAGATCGCGGCGCAGGCCGCATCCGATGGGCGGCATGCGATCCGGCTGAGCCTGGCGGTGATGTTCGGCGTGACGCTGCTGGGCATCGTGGTCGGCATCGGCGTGAGCCGCACGATCGTCAGGCCGCTCGACCAGGCGGTGCAGGTGGCGCAGGCGGTGGCATCTGGCGACCTGACGGTGGCGGTGCAGGCGCGCAGCCGCGACGAGACGGGCCTGCTGCTGCTGGCGCTGGCCGAGATGCAACGCCGGCTGACCGACCTGGTGCGGGGCGTACGCGCCAATGCCGAGGGCGTGGCGACCGCCAGTGCCGAGATCGCGCACGGCAACAACGACCTGAGCCTGCGCACCGAGCAGCAGGCGGCGGCGCTGGAAGAAACAGCCGCGTCGATGGACGAGCTGGGGGCCGCGGTGCGGCAGAACGCCGACAACGCGGTGCAGGCGAACCAGCTGGCCAACGGCGCGAGTTCGGTGGCGATGAAGGGCGGCGAGGTGGTGGCGAACGTCGTGCAGACGATGCGGGGCATCCACGACAGCTCGAACCGGATCGCCGCGATCATCGACACGATCGACGGCATCGCGTTCCAGACCAACATCCTCGCGCTGAATGCCGCGGTGGAGGCGGCTCGCGCCGGCGAGCAGGGGCGCGGCTTCGCGGTGGTGGCCGGCGAGGTGCGTGCGCTGGCGCAGCGCAGCGCGGCAGCGGCCAAGGAGATCTCGGCCCTGATCGGCGCGAGCGTCGACCGCGTGGCGCAGGGCAGCGCGCTGGTCGATCAGGCAGGGACGACGATGAACGAGGTGGTCGATGCGATCCGCCGCGTGACGGTGCTGATGGGCGAGATCAGCACCGCCACCGGCGAGCAGAGCACCGGCGTCGCCCAGGTGGGCAGCGCGATCACGCAGATGGACCAGGCGACGCAGCAGAACGCGGCGCTGGTCGAAGAAAGCGCCGCGGCGGCGGAGAGCCTGAAGCTGCAGGCGCAGCGGCTGGTGGACGCAGTGGCGGTGTTTCGGTTGCCGGCGGTGGCTTGAGGCACCGCGTGCAGCAGCGTACTCAGTACATGTCCGCCAACCGCAAGGTATGCGCATTGCGCGAATCATCCACCGCCCGCACCACATGCCGCTCGTCGGCAATGGTCTGGAACAGGTCGATGCCCTTGGTCGCCTTGCCGCCTGAATCCTGGTCGCCGCGGTACGAGATGGTCGAGCGGGGTTGCCCGTTCATCATCTCGCCGTTGCACAGCGACAGGAACTCCCACGACGCCATCCGCGCCCCGGCGGCCCACGCGTCGCCGTCCTGGATGTCGCCGTCATCCACCGCCCTGCACATCACCGACATGTAGCCGCTGTCGACCCCCGGCGCGAAGTTCGCCGGGTTCACATCCGAATGCGGGCAGTAGTAGCAGTCGATCGGCACCATCTTGAAGAGGCGGATCAGCGATTCGAGCATCGGCACCGAGTGGTACCAGAAGGTGTTGGTCTCGCGCTGCAGGTTGCCGCGGTGGTTGTATTCCAGCGTGTGGCCTTCGCGGCGCATCACGTTGGTCGACACGATCATCAGCCCGTTCTTCTTCAGCAACGGCCGGATCCCCGCCAGCACGTGCATCGGCGAGAACACGTGGTACAGCACGCCCGACAGGTTGATGAAGTCGAAGCCGCCTTCGTCCTTCAGCTTCACGCTCAGGTCGTACAGCAGCCCGATCTGCTTGAAGTCGAAGTTGACGCCGTAGATCGTCTTGATCGCGTTCATCTTCTTCTCGCAGTGCGGCAGCGCGTCGGTCGCCAGCACCCGCTTCGCACCCTGGCGCGTCATCAGCGTCGGGATCAGGCCCTCCATGCTGCCGATGTCCAGGCAGTCCATGCCTTGCAGGTTCGCGTTGCGCAGCAGCATGCGCGGCATCATCGGCACGCGCGGCATGTGCGTGCCCTTGGTGATCAGCCCCGGCGCCAGTTCGACGTTGTAGTACCACCAGTCGTTGGCCACCGATGCGATGAGTTCGTCGTGCATGTTCTCGTCTCCTGGTTTGTTGGAAAGGCTGCTTGGTTCAAGCGGGTGCCTGCACCTGCCCGACGATCACCGCCGGGTTCCCGGCGATCACCGACAGCGGCGGTGCATCGAACTTCGGCGGCACCACCGTGCCGGCCGCGATCACGCTGCCGCGCCCGATGCGGCAGCCTTTCAGCAGCGTCACGCGGCTGCCGATGAACACCTCGTCCTCGATCACCACCGGCCGCGGCTGCTGGTCCGGCAGGTGCCGCTGGCCGAGCGCCAGCTGGTGCGCGTTGGAGTCCATCACCTGGAACTCCGAGCCGATCAGGCAGCGCTGGCCGATGTGGATGGACGCGCCCTCGGACACGATCACCGCCCGGTTGTTGATCGTCGTGCCGTCGCCGATCTCGATCAGCGATTGCGGCGTGCGCGCCTCGATGTAGCTGCACGAATAACTGCCCGGCGAACGCGGCACGCCGAACACCACGGTGGGCGCCAGGCGGATGCGGCCCGCGCCCTTGAAGACGGTCGGCGTCAGCAGGTTGACGACGCGCGCGGCGCCGTCCTGCGCCGCGGTGACCTCGACGGCCGCCTTGTCCGACACATGGAAGAAGTAGTGCACCAGCAGCGCCCGCACCCAGGTCTCGAGCTCGAACGGGTTGCTCTTCGAGATCCAGGTCTTGTAGCGATCGAGCTTCAGCATCATCGCGGCGTGCGCAGGGGCGACCTCAGGGACGACCTCAGAAACCGTGCGTCGCGAGGAAGTCGTTCCACGCGGCGATGAAGCGCTCTTCGGCGCCGGCCGTGCCCGCCGCCAGCTCGGGCAGCAGCGCGCAGAACGGCTGCATGTCGGGCTGGCTGCCGTAGCGCACGTTCAGCGCCGGCTGGATGATGCGGCAGCACTGCTGCAGCAGTTCGGTGCTCAGGCGGCCGATGCGGTGCCCGCCGACCGCCAGCGCGACGAAGCCCAGGTGCGCGCCCTTCATGAACGGGCTGTTGACGTTCGACGAGTTTTGCCCCGCGCTGATGCGGAAGTAGCCGAGGTGGTCCTGGATGTGGCACAGCGGGCGGCGGATGCTGGCCGCGACGAACGCGCCCAGGTCCCACAGCCCGGCGTACGACACATCGCCGAGCGCCGGCTTCAGCAACAGGTCGGCGCAGTCGGCGCGAAAGATCGCGTTCGAGAACTCGCCGAAGTAGTTCTTGCACTCGGCCACCGTGCTCATGAACATCACGTCGTCGCTCAGCGCGATCATGCGGCTGGCGTTGTGGGCGATCGCCGCCGGCACCGGCTGCCCGGTCATCGGATGGCCGAGCTCGTTGGCCACCCAGCGGCGGCTCACCGAGCACGAGAAGTTGGCCGACGCATGCGCCACCAGGTGGCGCTCGTAGAACTCGGGGTACATCACGTCGTCGTCGAGCATCACGTGCACCAGCTCGGAGCGGCCGTCCCACAGCCGCACCAGCTGCTTCAGGTTCTCGTACGCGCCGTTGCGCGGGCCTTCGTGGAACTCGATGTCCAGGCCCGCCAGCAGCGGCTTGTAGGGCTCGGAGAAGAAGACCTCGCGAAACTCGCCGTGCGGGCTGTCGTCGGAAATGATGACCTTCTGCGACGGCCGCGTCTGGTAGCGCAGCGAGTTCAGCAGGTCGAGGATGTAGCGGGTCTTGTAGGCGGGGATCAGCGTCGTGATGTTCATCGCGTTCAGCCCAGTGCCGCCACGGCGTCGCGCACCGCGTGGATCACCTGCTCGGTCTGCTCGACGCTCTGGGTCGGCCCGATCGGCAGGCTCAGCACCTGCGCGTGCATCGCCTCGGAAATCGGCAGCGCACCGCGCGCGATGCCGAGTGAGGCATACGCCGGCTGCAGGTGCGGCGCGACCGGGTAGTGGATCACCGTGCCGATGCCGGCATCGGCCAGCCGCTTCGCCAGCGCATCGCGCTGGCGGTGCCGCACGACGAACAGGTGCCAGGCCGGCTCGGCCCAGGCCGGCACCACCGGCAGCACCAGGTCGAGCCCGGCCAGGCCTTGCAGGTAGCGTTGCGCGATCGCGGCGCGGTGCTTGTTGTCGGCGGCCAGCTTCGGCAGCTTGACGCGCAGCAGCGCGGCCTGCAGCTCGTCGAGCCGCGAGTTCCAGCCGATCACCTCGTTGTGGTACTTGACCTTCGAGCCGTAGTTGCGCAGCTCGCGCAGCCGGGTGGCCAGGCCTTCGTCGTGCGTCGTGACGGCACCGCCGTCGCCGAGCGCGCCCAGGTTCTTGCCGGGGTAGAAGCTCCAGGCCACCGCATCACCGTGCGCGCCCAGGCGCTCGCCCTTGTAACGCGCGGCATGCGCTTGCGCACCGTCCTCGACGACCTTCAGGCCGTGACGGCGCGCGATCTCCAGAATGGGGCCCATGTCGGCCGGCTGGCCGTACAGGTGCACCGGCATGATGGCCTTGGTGCGCGGCGTGATGGCCGCCTCGAGCCGCGCCGGGTCGATGTTGTGCGTGCGCTCGTCGGGCTCGACCGGCACCGGCGTCGCGCCGACGTGCGTCACGGCGAGCCAGGTCGCGATGTAGGTGTTGGACGGCACGATCACTTCGTCGCCCGCGCCCACGTCCAGCGCGCGCAGCGCGAGGCTCAGCGCATCGAGCCCGTTGGCCACGCCCACGCAGTGCGCCGCGCCGCAGTAGGCCGCGTACTCCTGCTCGAAGCGCTTCAGCTCGTCGCCCATGATGTACCAGCCCGAATCGAGCACGCGCTCGAAGGCAGCCACCAGCTCGGCACGCTGCTGCAGCTGCACGGACTTCAGGTCGAGGAAGGGAACCATGTCAGATGCTCACCTTGAGAGGGTCGGGCAGGAAACGGGCATAGCGCTTCATCGCCTCACGGATCGCCGCGTTCGCCAGCGTGTACTCGATCTCGACATCGTCCTGCGAGACCCGCTGGGCGCCGAAGCGCTCGTGGAAGGCGCAGACGCGCTCATTCGCGAGGTTGACCTGAAAGTGCGCATTCGTAAAGCCCAGGGTATCGAGGGCATACGCGTAGACCATCAGCGCCGACTCGATCGCGGCCGACGACGGTGCCGCGTCAGACAGGATCCAGCTGCCCCAGCAGAAGCTGGCGTGGCCGTCGACCATGCGGGCGTCGTAGAGCCGCACGGTGCCGAGCCTGTCGCCGGCCAGGCTCTCGATCACGAAGTAGGCCTCGCCGTCGCGCTGGGCATAGGCGGCCAGCCAGGCCTGCTGGTCGGCCAGCGCGCCGGAGGTGCGCGACAGGTGGCGGGACTTCGCCTCGTCGGTGCGCAGCCCGAGGATGAATTCGGCGTCGGCGACCGCGGCATCGCGGAACACCAGCGTCTTGCCCTGCAGCCGCGCCGCCTTGCCCAGCCGAGCCACGCTCATTGCGCAGCAACCAGATCGGTGAAGACGCCGTAGTCGCGGATGTAGTCCGCCGCGTCGTAGTAGTCGGAGGCGAACACCATCAGCATCGCGTCCGGCGAGTACTTGTACTGCACGCCCCAGGTCATCGGCGGCAGGTACAGGCCGCGCTGCGGCGAATCGAGCACCACCTCGACGCGGCGCTTGCCGTCGTCGGCCACCACCGCGCAGCTGCCGCGCAGGCAGATCAGGAACTGGTGGCAGCGGTGGTGCGCATGCTCGCCGCGGATCTCGCGGCTGGGCACGCCGAACACCATGAAGTAGCGCAGCGGCTTGAACGGCACGTGGCGGTCGAACTCGCCGACCGTCAGGTCGCCGCGCAGGTCGTGGATCACCGGGAAGTGGTGCACCGTGACGCCGTGCACCGGCGTAGTCTCGATCTTGAAGCCGTTGGCGGCGCTCGGCAGGTGCAGCGCGCTCGCCGGGCCCTTGTCGGTGTCGACATAGCCGACGATCGCGGCCGGGTTGCCTTCGACGATCGCGCCCGGGGGCACCGAGCGCGTGACCACCGAGCCGGGGCGCACCACCGCCTTCGCGGCGATCGTCAGGCCGCCGTAGACCGTCGAGTTGGCGCCGATCCAGGCCTGGCGCCGCACCGTCGTGCCGACCGGCTCGTGGCCTTCGGCCTCGACGAACACGACGTTGGCGCCGATCTGGCAGCCGGCCTCGATGACCACGCCGCGGCAGATGTGGGCGCCGCTCTTGACGACGCAGTCGCCATGCACGTGGGCTTCCGGGTCGATGAAGGCCTGCGGATGCAGTGCGAGCGGGGCCAGCAGGCTGGTGTCGTTGGTTCCCATGGTGTCGGTGTCTTTCCGTGTGGTCCGGATCAGAAGAAGGTCACTGGAGCCAGGCGCCGATGCCCAGCCCCAGCGAGCGCAGCAGCGCATTCGCCTGCTCGCCGTCGTACAGCGCATTGACGTAGGCGACGCGCAGGCCGTAGTGGTCGCCCTCGGCGGCCATCACGTCGAACAGCGAACGGCGGCCCAGCTGCTGCCATTGCTGCAGCGTGAAGTTGCGCACCCGGTCGCTGTCGCGCAGCACCGAGATCACACGCTGCGCGCGGTCGAAGGCGGAGGTGGCCTGCTCGTGCACCTCGCTCATGCGGAAGCGCCGGCCTTCCAGCGCGTCGGCGCGCTGCAGTCTGGCGGCCTCGGCACGCTTGCGCGCGGCGGCACTGGAGTAGTCGTTGCTGGCGTTGTAGAGCGGGATGTTGAAGCTGACGCCGGCCGACCAGTTGGTGCCGTCGCCGGCGCCCTTGGCCTTGCTGCCGCCCACCGTCCAGTTGACCTGCGGCTTCTGGCCGGCCACCACCGCGCGGGCGTAGCTGTCGGCCGCCTCGGCCTGCTGGTCGAGCTGGGCGATCTCGGCGGCGCGGTCGGCCTGGGCCAGCAGCTCGTCGAGCTTGGGCACGTCGAGCAGCACCGACGACAGGCCTTCGGTCGGCGGCAACCCGTCGCCGACGAAGCGGCGCAGCTTGACCTCGATCTGGCGCACCATCGACAGCGTCTGCACCTGCTGCAGGTCGGCCTGCTGCTGGTTCTTCTGCGCCTGCACCAGCTCGCTGGTGCGGCCCTTGTCGGCGCGCACGATGGTTTCGAGTGCCTCGACCAGGCAGCTCATCTTGCGCGAGTACTGCTGGTAGACCTGCGCCTGCATGCGGTAGCGGCTGCGGTCGAGCGCGAGCGACACGGTCGTCAGCGCGACCTGCTCCTGCGCGCTCAGCTGGCCCTGGCGCGCGGCCTCGGCCAGGTGGCTGCGCCAGTCGGTCAGCTGGGTGATGCGGCCGCCGTCGAACAGCGGCGCGCTGATGCTGACGCCCAGGCGAGCCTGGTTGCCGCTGAGGGATTCGGTGTTGGGGGCCGACGTGCCGACGCGGCCCAGCGTGCCGGTCAAGCCGGCCTGCGGGCGGCTGGACATGCGGGTCTCGTCGACATCGGCCGCGGCCGCCTCGGCCAGCAGCTTGGCCGCGCCGATCGACTGGCTGCGCCGCACGGCCTCCTGGACCATCGATTGCAGCGACGCGCGCGGCCCGCCGGCATCGCCCGCCACGGGCCTGCCGCCGTAGCTGACGCTGGACTCCACACCTTCGTCATCGATGCAGCGGGCAACCGCAGGCAGCGCGACAGCGGTGGCCACCAGCACGCCGGCAAGGCGCAGGGTGTAGGACAGGCGGACGGTCATGACACGGGACTCCAGGAACGACCGCAGCTGCGGCACCCTGGAAGTACACCGCGGCAGGCCCGTGAGCGATGTCCGGAAAATGACCGGCTTTCGCGGCCAGTTCCGTTCGCCTGTCGCTTTGGACCGTAGACGGGCCGAAGAGCCGCCTCCTAAGCTGCGCGATCAATTCAGCCCCAGGACCCGCGGATGAGCACCAGGAACACAGAAGGCGATGCCGGCGACAACACCCTGACCGGCACCGCAGGCAGCGAGCAGTTCGACGGCGGCAAGGGCAGCGACACCTATATCTACGCGGCGGGCGGTGGCCAGGACACCATCGCCGCCACCTACGACACCGCGGGCAACAAGGTCGACACGCTGCAGCTCGACGGCATCGCGTCCGCCGACCTGCAGTTCAGCCGCTCCGGCAACGACCTGGTGATCGGCTTCAAGGGCACGACGAGCGACAGCATCACGGTGAAGCTCTTCTTCCTCGGCAACGATCCGTACAACGATTTCAACCCGCTGCAGCGCATCACCTTCATGAGCGCGAACGGCAGCACCGCGCAAGACCCGCTCGACGGGCTCTCGATCGCGTCGATCATCACGGCCCTGACCACCGGCGGCAGCGGCGACGACGACCTGCGCGGCACCGCCGGCGCCGACACGCTGATCGGCGGCGCTGGCAACGACACCCTCACCGGCGGCGCCGGCAACGACGAATACCGGTTCAACCGCGGCGACAGCAAGGACCTGATCGCCGCATCGTACGACTTGAGCAGCGCCCACACCGACACGCTGGCGCTCGGCACCGGCCTGTCGCGCAACGACCTCAGCTTCGCGAGCACCGGCAGCGGGGGAACCTCGCTGTTGATCCGCTTCGCCGGCTCGACCGACGAGATCACCGTCGAGAAGTTCCTCTACAACGACAACGCGGTCAACACCTACGGCCCGTTGCAGTCCATCACCTTCGCCGACGACAAGGTCACCACGCTGAAAGGCGACTCGACGGCCCCGATGGACGTCGCCGCCATCCTGAAGGCGCTGTACACCGGCACCGCCGGCGCGGACAACCAGCACGGCACCGCCGGCAACGACTCGATCACCGGCCTGGCCGGCGGCGACCTGATCGATGGGCGCGCCGGCGACGACACCCTGGTGGGTGGCGCGGGCGACGACACGCTCAACGGCGGCACCGGCAACGACGCGTACGACTACACCCGCGGCAACGGCAACGACCTGATCAAGCTGCAGAGCGACAGCAACGCCAACAAGAACAACATCCTGCACTTCGCCTCGGGCATCACGGCCGACGACGTCTCGCTCACCCGCTCGGGCAGCTCACTGCTCATCGGCATCAAGGGCGCCGGCACGATCCCGGCGAGCACGATCACCGTCGAAGGCTTCTCCTTCACCGCCGGCACCGACAACGGCTACAACCCGCTGCAGCAGATCATCTTCGACGGCACGCAGACCACCTGGACCTTCGCGATGCTGCAGGCCGCCGTGGCCGCGGCCGGCTCCGGCGGCACCAGCAACAGCCCCACCACCGGGGCCGACCAGCTCACCGGCACCACCGGGGCCGACACCCTGACCGGCGGCACCGGCAACGACACGATCACCGGCGGCCTGGGCGACGACACCTGTGTCTACCGCGCGGGCGACGGGCAGGACACGCTCCTCTCGACCCACGACAGCACGCCCAGCAACACGCTGCAGCTGAACGGCATAGCGGCCACGGACCTGCTGCTGAGCCGCAGCGGCAGCGACCTCGTGATCGGTTTCAGCGGCAAGCCCGGCGACAGCATCACGGCGAAGCTCTTCTTCTTCAACGACGATCCGTACAACGACTACAACCCGCTGCAGAAGATCACCTTCATGAGCGCGGACGGCAAGACGCCCCAGACGCCGATCGCCGACTACGACATTGCCGAGCTGATCACGAAGATGAACACCGGCGGCACCGGCAACGACCGGCTGGTGGGCACCTCCGGCGACGACGTGATGTCCGGCGGCCTCGGCAACGACACCCTCATCGGCGGCAAGGGCAACGACACGATCGAGTTCACCGTCGGCGACGGCCGGGACCTGATCACCTCGCTGACGCAGGACACGCAAGCCGACCGGACGGACGTGCTGGAGATCCACACGTCCCCCGTCGTGGGCGCCTCGAAGGTCACCGCCAACTCGCTGACCTTCGGCACCTCGGGCACCTCGCTCGTGATCAAGGTCGGCACGAACGGCGACCAGATCACGGTCGACAAGTTCCTCTACCAGGACGACACCGGCAACGGCTACAACCCGTTGCAGGAGATCAAGTTCGACGACGGAACCAGTCTCAGCGTCGCCGGGATCCTCGCGCAGCTGTACAAAGGCAGCAGCAGCGCCGACACGCTGCGCGGCACCGCCGGCGCCGACACCATCACCGCGCTGGCGGGCAACGACACCATCGATGGCCGCGGCGGCGACGACCGGATCGAGGGCGGTGCCGGCAACGACCTGATCGACGGCGGCAAGGGCAACGACAGCTACTGGTTCGGGCTGGGCGAGGGCGCGGACACGCTGCTGGGGGTCTACGACGACGCCAGCGGCAAGAGCAACACGCTGGTCTTCAGGGCGGGCATCGTGGAGAGCGACGTCAAGCTGACCCGCTCGGGCTCGGACCTGGTCATCACGCTGAACGCGTTCACCGCGACGAACAAGGAGTCGTTCACCGTCAAGAACTTCTCGTTCGCACTGAACAGCGATTCGACCTACAACCCGCTGCAGGCCATCACCTTCGACGGCGTCACGACGGGGACCGATGCGAAGGGCAACCCCATCAAGGCCAGCTGGACCCTCGCCGACATCCAGGGCAAGGTCGTCGCCTCGGGCAGCACGGGTTCGACCTCCGGCGACGACAGCGCCCAGACCCTCAAGGGCACCGATGCCGACGACCGGATCGACGGCGGCAAGGGCAACGACACCATCGACGGCGGCAAGGGCAACGACACCTGCGTGTTCGAGCAAGGCGACGGCTCGGACACGCTCTCGCTCAGCCGCGACACCACGGTCGGCCGGACCGACACGCTCGAGCTGAAGTACCTCCAGAGCAGCGAGGCCACGCTCACGCGCAGCGGCTCCGACCTCGTCATCGGCACGCCCACCTCCGGCGACCAGGTCACCGTGAAGGGCTTCTTCCTGCTCAACAATCCGTACAACGCCTACAACCCGCTGCAATCCATCGCCTTCAATGACGCGACCAAGGACATCGCCTGGATCGTCAAGCAGACCAACACCGGCACGGGCGGCAGCGACAAGCTGGTCGGCACCACCGGCTCCGACACGCTGATCGGCGGCAAGGGCAACGACACCCTGATCGGCGGCAAGGGCGACGACGTCTACCAGTTCAGCGTCGGCGACGGCCTGGACGTGATCACCGTCGATGCGTCGGACAACACCGTCGGCCGCAACGACACCTTGCACATCGTCGACCCGCTCCTGTCGGCCGACAAGCTGGTGCTCGAAACCTCGGGGACCTCGCTGATCATCGGCCTCAGCGGAGACGCCACCGACCAGATCACCGTCGAGAACTTCCTGTACGGCGACACGGCGTCCAATCCGTACAACCCGCTGCAGACCATCAGCTTCGACAGCGCCGACAGCCACGGCAAGTTCAGCCTCGACCTCAGCGGCATCCTGGCGAAGCTGTATGGCGGCACCTCGGGGACGGACATCCTGCGCGGCACCGTCGACGCCGACAGCATCAGCGGCAGCTACGGCAACGACACGCTGGACGGCCGCGCCGGCAACGACACCTTGAACGGCGGGGCGGGCAACGACACCCTCACCGGCGGCACCGGCGACAACACCTACGAGTTCGCGAACGGCGACGGCCAGGATTCGCTGATGGGCTACCGCGACACCGCGCCGGGCAAGAACAGCAGCTTGCAGCTCGACGACTACACCACCGACGACATCGTGCTGACGCAGTTGAAGGGTGCTCTGATCGTCGAGTTCAACAAGGTCGACAAGAGCAACACCGACAAGATCACGGTGAACAATTTCGACTTCACCGGCAGCGGCAGCGACTACAGCCCGGTGCAGAACATCGCCTTCAGCGGTTCGACCACCCCCTGGGGCATGGCCGACATCCTCGACCACATCACCGGCGTCGCGTCGACCGGCGACGAGGACGACAACCGGCTGGGCGGCACGGTGGGCAACGACACGCTGACCGGGCTGGACGGCGACGACACGCTGACCGGACTGGCCGGCAAGGACCTGCTGACCGGCGGCCTCGGGGACGACTCCATCAACGGCGGCCTGGGCGACGACACCTACGCGTTCAACAAGGGTGATGGGCAGGACACCCTGGCCGCGGGCGGGAACGCGACCGACACCAACACGCTCGCGTTCGGATCGGACGTCGCCAGCAGCGACCTGGCGTTCACCCGGATGGGAACCTCGCTGGTCATCTACCTGAACAAGACCGACACCGACAACACCGACCAGATCACGGTGGAGGACTTCAGCTTCAGCGCCGGCGACGGCAACACCTCGAGCCCGCTGCAGGCCATCACGGTGGGCGGTGCCACCTGGGATCTCGCCACGATCCGCGGCAAGGTCGGCGGGCTCACGCTCACCGGCACCGACGGCGACGACACGGTGCGGGGCGCGGACCTGAACGACTCGCTCTACGGGGGCGCGGGCGACGACACGCTGTTCGGGTACGACGGCAAAGACACGTTGATCGGCGGAGCCGGCGACGATGTGATGTACGGAGGCGATGGCAACGACACGCTGTTGGGTCAGGGGGGGAACGACGTCCTCGACGGTGGCAAGGGCAATGACCAATATTTTTACTTCGGCGACGGGCAGGACACGCTGGCCGCCAGCGGCGACACGACCGACGAGGTCAATACGCTGGGCATCTCAAACAACAGCATCAGCAGCAGCAGCGTGCTGGTGACCAGGAAAGGAACGTCGCTGGTGATCTACATGGACAAGGACGACCTTGATGACACCAACCAGATCACGGTGGAGGACTTCAGCTTCAGCGCCGACGACGGCAACACCTCGAACCCACTGCAGATCATCCAATGGAGCGGCCACGGCTCCGACTGGAACCTCGCCAAGATCCGCACCGAGGTCTCCGGGCTTGATCGCATCGGCACCGATAGCGCGAACACCCTGCGCGGCGGAGACCTGAATGACACGCTCTCGGGCGGAAAGGGCGACGACACCCTGTTCGGCTATGGCGGCAATGATGTTCTGTGGGGCAGCAGCGGCAATGACCTGATCAACGGCGGCGACGGCGATGACACCTACAACTTCACGCCTGGGGATGGGGACGACGTCCTCGTCGACAGCGGTGGCGATGACACCTTCGACACCGACGTGTCGAAACGCCAAGTGTTTTTCAAGCAGGACGGCAACGATCTGGAAGTCTACGTTTACGGTGGCGCGACCGACTCCACCGCGGAGATCCTGCGGATCGAAGATTGGTACCTGGGTGCCGCTCACCAGATCGAGAGCATTCTTGCCAAGGCCTCCGGCGGGACCGTGACCTTGAGTTCCACCGATGTGGCGTCTCTGGTGACCGCGATGGCAGATTTCGACCTGCCGGCTACAGCCGGCGATTTGTCCACGACTGACGGCTACGACGCCGTGCTGACAGCCATGAACAAATACTGGAAAAGCTAGGCGCATCGCACCATGACCCTGGCCCACGACGCCGCACCGGCGCAGCTGCCCTCCCCCGCCCGCCCCGCCGACAGCGGCCTCGCCTGCCTGCTGATGATGGCCCGCCTGCACGGCGTGGCCGCCGACGGCGAGCAGCTCGCGCACGAGTTCGTCGACAGCGGCCGCTGCTTCGGCACGGCCGACATCCTGCAGGCCGCGGCGCAGCTGCAGCTGAAGGCCAAGGCCGTCCGAACCACGCCCGAGCGGCTGGCCACCACCGCGCTGCCGGCCGTCGCCTGTGCGGCCCCTGCAGCAGACACCGCCGGCGCCGCCTCGCCGCACTACTTCATCATCGCGAAGGTCGACGGCGACCGGGTGCTGATCCACGACCCCGCGGTCGGCCGCCCGGAACTGCTGAGCCACGACGAGTTGCGTGCCCGCTGGTCCGGCGAGCTGATCCTGTTCGCGTCGCGCGTTTCGGCCGGCCGCGAATGGGGCAAGTTCGACTTCACCTGGTTCATCCCGTCGGTCGTGCGCCACCGCCGGCTGCTCGGCCAGGTGCTGCTGGTCAGCCTCGCGCTGCAGCTGTTCGCGCTGGTCACGCCGTTGTTCTTCCAGGTGGTGATGGACAAGGTGCTGGTGCACCGCGGCTTCACGACGCTCGACGTGATCGCGATCGGGCTGGGCACGGTGATGGTGTTCGAGGTCGCGCTGACGGCCTTGCGCAGCTACGTGTTCGCGCACACCACCAGCCGCATCGACGTCGAACTCGGCGCGCGGCTGTTCCGCCACCTGCTGGCGCTGCCGCTCGCCTACTTCCAGGCACGGCGCGTCGGCGATTCGGTGGCACGCGTGCGCGAGCTCGAGAACATCCGCAGCTTCCTGACCGGCAATGCGATCACCGTGGTGCTCGACCTGCTGTTCTCGGTCGTCTTCATCGCGGTGATGCTGTGCTACAGCGGCTGGCTGACGCTGATCGTGCTGGCCTCGCTGCCCTGCTATCTGCTGCTGTCGCTGGCCCTCACGCCGCTGCTGCGCGCGCGCCTGGCCGAGAAGTTCAACCGCGGTGCCGAGAACCAGGCCTTCCTGGTCGAGACGGTGAACGGCATCGACACCGTCAAGTCGATGGCGGTGGAGCCGCAGTGGACGCGCCGCTGGGACCAGCAGCTTGCCGCCTACGTGTCGGCGAGCTTCCGCACCACGACGATCGCGAGCCTCGCGCAGGGCGGCGTCTCGATGGTGTCGAAGGCGGTGACGCTCGCGACGCTGTACGTCGGCGCGCGGCTGGTCATCGACGGCAGCATGTCGGTCGGCCAGCTCGTCGTGTTCAACATGCTGGCCGGGCAGGTCGCGCTGCCGGTGATGCGGCTGGCCCAGCTGTGGACCGATTTCCAGCAGACCGGCGTGTCGATGCAGCGCCTGGGCGACATCCTCGACACCCACACCGAAAGCGGCGGCGCGCGCGGCAGCCTGCCGCGGGTGGCGGGGCGCATCACCTTCGACGACGTGCAGTTCCGCTACCGGCCCGACCGCGCGCCGGTGATCGAGAGCCTGTCGATCGACATCGCCGCCGGCGAGGTGATCGGCATCGTCGGCCGCTCCGGCTCGGGCAAGAGCACGCTCGCGAAGCTGCTGCAGCGGCTGTACGTGGCCGAGCGCGGGCGCGTGCTGATCGACGGCATCGACCTGTCGACCATCGAATCGAGTTCGCTGCGCCGCCAGATCGGCGTGGTGCTGCAGGACAACATGCTGTTCAACCGCAGCATCCGCGAGAACATCGCGCTGGCCGATGCCGGCGCGCCGCTCGACGCGGTGATCCAGGCCGCGACGCTGGCCGGCGCGCACGAGTTCATCACCGCGCTGCCCGAGGGCTATGACACGCTGGTCGGCGAGCATGGCTCGACGCTGTCGGGCGGGCAGCGGCAGCGGCTGGCGATCGCGCGCGCGCTGATGGGCAACCCGCGCATCCTGGTGTTCGACGAGGCGACCAGCGCGCTGGATGTCGAATCCGAGCGCATCGTGCACGACAACATGAAGGCGATCTGCCGCGGCCGCACCGTGATCATCATTGCGCACCGCTTGTCGGCGGTGCGCGATGCCCACCGCATCGTCGTGATGGACGAAGGCCGCATCGTCGAAGCCGGCCCGCATGCCGAGCTGCTGCAGCGGGAGGCCGGGCACTACGCGCGGCTGCACCGGCTGCAGCGCGGATGACGCCCCGCTCCCTGCGCATGAAGGAGTGCCGACCATGAAGACGCCCGTCCGCCTGCTGGCCTTCGGCGACCTGCTGCGCCGCTACGGCCGCGCGTCGCGGCTCGCGTGGGGCGCCCGCGCCGAGCTGGCGCCGCCGCGCCGGCTGCCGCACGAACTGCAGTTCCTGCCGGCCGCGCAATCGCTGCAGGAGACACCGCTGTCGCCGGCGCCGCATGTCGCGATCGGGCTGCTGCTCGGCTTCGCCGCGCTGGCGGTGGCCTGGGCCTGCATCGGGCGGCTCGACATCGTCGCGGTCGCGTCCGGCAAGGTGGTGCCGGCCGAAGGCAGCAAGCTGGTGCAATCGCTCGAGCCCGGCACGGTGCGCGCGATCCGCGTGACCGAGGGGCAGGTGGTGCATGCCGGCGACCTGCTGATCGAGCTGGACCTGACGGCCACCCAGGCCGACCTCGACCGCACCGAAGGCGACCTGGCCGCGGCGCGGCTGCAGATCGCGCGCGGACAGGCGCTGCTCGACGCGGTGGCCGGCGGGCATGACACGCCGCTGCAGCGCCCGCCGTCGGTCGGCAACGGCGATTTCGACGAGGCCCGCCGCATGCTGGCCGGCCAGATCGGCGAGCACTTCGCGCGGCTGGCCCGGCTGGACGCCGAGATGGCGCAGCGCGAGGCGAGCCGCCGCTCGACGCTCGAATCGGTGCACAAGCTGGAGCAGACCGTGCCGCTCGCGCGCCAGCGTGCGGCCGACCTGAAGGACCTGGTCGACAGGAACTTCGTTTCGCGGCATGGGTACCTCGACCGCGAACAGGCGCGCATCGAGCAGGAGGCCGACCTGGCCGCGCTGACCAGCCGCGTGACCGAGGTCGATGCCAGCCTGCTGCAATCGCGCCGGCAGCGCGAGCAGCTGATCGCCGAGGCGCGGCGCGTCGCGCTCGACGGCATCACCGTGGCGCAGCAGAAGGCGGCGGCGCTGGAACAAGACCTGCGCAAGGCGGCCGCGCGCCGCGATGCCCAGCGGCTGCTCGCACCGGTCGACGGCACGGTGCAGCAGTTGGCGGTGCACACGGTGGGTGGCGTCGTGACGGCGGCGCAACCGCTGATGCTGGTGGTGCCGCGCGACATGCCGCTGGAAGTCGAGGCGATGATCGAGAACCGCGACGTCGGCTTCATCACGCCGGGCCAGTCGGCCGAGGTGAAGGTGGAGACGTTTCCGTACACGCGCTACGGCGTGCTGCATGCGCGCGTGGCGTCGGTGTCGAGCGATGCGATCAACGACGACAAGCGCGGGCTGGTCTACTCGACGCGGGTGCGGCTGGACAAGGGAACGATCGAGGTCGACGGGCGCACGGTGGCGTTGAGTCCCGGGATGGCGGTGTCGGCCGAGGTGAAGATCGGCACGCGCCGCGTGATCGACTTCCTGCTGTCGCCGCTGATCGAGCACGCCGGCGAGAGCATGCGAGAACGGTGACGCTTGGTGGTGCTCCGCGGCAAAGGCGCGGGTGGGGAGGCTGTGGCTCGCCGGACGGTGCGGTCTTCGCCCCTCTCGGGGCGAAGACTCCCCTCCGCTGACTGGTTTGATGGCCCGTCGCCGAAACTCCCGTCACTCACTTCGTTCGTTGTGGTCAAACAGTCGGCGACAGTCAGTTCACGATCGCGCT
>NZ_FRCQ01000014.1 GCF_900142965.1 Rhizobacter sp. OV335 | reverse complement strand
GTGCTGGACAACGCCGGCAACCAGACCGATCAGCGCGTGAAGGATCCGTCCGGTGCGCTCAAGCGCGGCTTGGCCCGGGCGATGGATGCACTGGGCCGTGCGCAGCAGAGCACGGGCAGGGAGTGAGAACATGAAAAAGACGATGAAGCGCAACCTGATCGCCACGGCTGCGGCGGCGTTGCTGACCCATGCAGCGATGGCCCAAGTGCCGCCCCCGCCCGTGTCTCCGACGCCGGTGACCACCTATGAATACGACGCCGAGGGCAATCCCACCAAGGTGACCAAGGCTCCCGAGAGCCTGAACCTGCAGAACAAGGCGAGCTACGACGCGCAATACCGCGTGAAGGAGCTGACCGACCCGAAGAACGGCAAGACGGCGATCGAGTACGACGGGGGAGGACGCGCGACCAAGGTGACCGACCCGCGCAACCTGATCACGCAATACCCGCGCAACGGCTTCGGCGATGCGACGCAGCTGATCAGCCCGGACACCGGCATCACGAACGTCACCTACGACTCGGCGCGGAACCTGAAGACGCTGACCGACAGCCGGGGCGTGACGCAGACCTACACGTACGATGAGCTGAACCGGGTGACCAGCCTCGTCTACACGCAGAGCGGTCAGCCGAGCCAGACCGTGACGTGGACCTGGGACCTCACCGGCCCGGACTACACGTACAGCATCGGCCGACTCAGCCGCATCGACCATCCGAACGGCTTCGCCCGAGTGAAGTACGACCCGCGGGGCCGAGTCACGGAAGCAGTGCGGTCGGTGAACGCGAGGGCTGGCGCGAACGCTGTTCCGATCCAGACGACAGTGAAGTACGCCTACTCGCATGGCGACCTGATGACCATCACCTATCCATCGGGCCGGGTGCTGGTGATCACGCGCGACACCGGCGAGCTCATCGGCATGGGCTTGGCGAAGGACGCCGGCAGCACGCCCATCCCGCTGATCAGCAACGTGAAATGGGAACCCTTCGGACCGGTGAGCGGCTGGGACTGGCACATGGCCAGCGGCTTGGTGACCCACATGCGGCAGTTCGACCTGAGCGGTCGCATCGTTCGCTACCCGCTGGGCAACGCGCTGCGCGACTTGACCTATGACGCGGCCGACCGCATCAGCGGCTTCACGCACTTCTTGGCAAGCAACGGCACTGCGCAACCCGCACTCGACCAGAGCTTCGGGTACGACGAGAACAGCCGGCTCACCAGCATCACGACGGCCGCATCGAGCTGGTCGATTGCCTACGACTCCAACGGCAACCGCACAAGCGTGAGCTTGAACGGCAACCCGAGCATCTACACGACCGAGGCGACGAGCAACCGACTGACGAGCATCACGAACCCGGCAAGAAGCTTCGGCTACGACAGCGCCGGCAACACGACCAGCGACAGCGCGAACTACACCGCGGCCTATGGACTGAACGGCGCGATCGCGAGCATCACCAAAGCGGGCGTGACCGGCAGCTACGACTATGACGCACAGCGCCGGCGCATCCGCAAGGTGACGACCACCGGTGAGACGGTGATCTTCGTTTACGCCCTCGAAGGGCAACTGCTGGGCGAATACGACCAAACCGGCAAGGCGCTACGCGAATACGTGTGGTTGGACAGCGTTCCGGTGGCGATGTTCACCCCGGATCCGGCGAACACGAGCGGTCCGCCTCTCATCTTTTACATCCATGCCGACCATCTGAATGCACCGCGCGTCGTTGTGGACCAAGGCGGAGCCAAGCGTTGGCGCTGGCTGGCCGAGCCTTTCGGTGCGACGGCGCCGGAAACTGATCCCGACGGGCTAGGTGCCTTCACCCAGAACCTGCGTTTCCCGGGGCAGTATGCGGATGCGGAGTCGGGGCTTTGGTACAACTACTTCCGCAGCTATGACAACTCGAAGGGAGCGTACACGCAGCCGGATCCAATCGGGCTTGCGGGAGGGCTGAACACCTACGCTTATGTGAGTGGAGATCCTTTGAGTCGGACTGACCCGAATGGATTGATGGACACGGTAAATGCGCGCATACTGGCCATGGCTGCGCGCGGGGAATTTGAAGAGGCAATCCTTATTGCGCAGAATGCAGGGGCTGGCGCCGGTGTTCTAGCCCTCGCAACCAAATTGCAGCAACTTCAAGGGGCTGTCCAGACATTGACAACCCGATATCCGTTGGCGACCAATAAATGCGTAGATGTCGCGGATGGCATAGCTAGAGCAGCTAAATCCGTTAATTTGACGCCGGAGTTTATTAGGATAGCGCCTTCGAGAACAAACTTTGTTTATATCGGCGACAAGTACACCGCATTTCAGCATTTTGCCGTCAGATTTGGGGATAAGGTATTCGACTCTTACACTGGCGCTGAGGGGATGTTGTATAGTCAGTATGTAAATATGCTAAATAATTCAAACCTTGGCCCAAATAGTTATATTATTGAGACTCTAAAAAATATATCACAATACAAGTAATATGGAAAATTATCAGAAATGCATCGAGTTTATGAAATGGTTCGAGAATACGGTGAATATAAGGCCCGGAATGCTCGGTTCCGTCTCGGAGATATCCGCGATGTTTTATATTATTGATAATGTTAATAATATAATGCTATTTGGTGAGGTCCTGCCTCGCAAGCTGTCATGGATTGAGTTTTTAATCGATAGAAAACTGGTTCGAGGGTCAAAAATAATTCCGGCTGAAGACAACTGGGAACTTGAGAGATTCTCTGCGTTGAGGCGTGAATATCTGAAATGGGTCGAGGGCCGGCGGGCCGAGGATTTGGGGGCGCATCAAGTCTGACGCCTGACGCGTGAAACTTCCTCCATCCTTGATGGAGGATTGCGCAGAAAAAATCAGCGGTAAAGTGTCGAACAGTTGCTCGGCGTGGGATATTCAGCCGGAGTTCTCTTCACAATTGAAGCGGCCCAGTTTCTCTGCCGCGCCGAATTCAGGAAGCTCGGCGTCCCGCCTTTTTCCTCGCCGGCTTGGGCGCTTCCACCTCCACCGGCCGCACTCGCCCCAGATGACTCGCGATCATCCCCGCCACCGTGCGCGCCACAGCGGTCGCATCGAGCGGTTCATCGAACAGCATCTCCACCGTCGCGTAGACCAGCTCCACGACGATCCGGCTGACCAGCTGCAGCTCGGCCACATCCGCCCCCGGCAGCACGCTCGCCAGCATCTGCGCCTGCTCGCGCGTCACCGCGCCGTGTGACGCGAGCCGCACTTCCTGCAGCGCCGGCACGGCGCGCAGCGCCCGCATGATCCACACGCCTCCTTCGGTCTGCGCAGTCGCTTCATGCGTCGCAAGGATCAGCCCCTCGAGTGCCCGCTCCAGGTCCTCTGCCGTCCCGGCCAGCACCTCGGGCGAGATCCAGTCGCCGATGCGCTCGTTCTGCGCCTGCATCAGCCGCTGTCCCAGCTCGCTCAGCAGCGCGTACTTGTTGGGGAAGTAGCGGTACAGCGCCGGCGGCGTCAGCCCGGCGCGCTCGCACACCAGGTTGGTCGACAGCCGCTCGATGCCCACGTCGGCCAGCGTCTGCGCCGTCACTTCGAGGATGCGCTCGTAGGTGTCGGTCGCGCGCTGCTGCGCCGGCTGCTTCTTGGTCGCCAGCGCGGGCTGGTTCTTCCGGGGTGTCGGCATCGTGGTGGGCAGGTGGCTCAGGGATTGTCCGGTGATCGAAGGTCGATCAAGTGGGTGACAAAACGATAGTCATGACTATAAACTAGCGATGACTACTGACTGAGGGCGGCGACATGAAGTGGATGTCTTGCGTTGAGTGGGTCACGGGCGTGATGTTGAGCTTGCTGGTGCTGTCCGCCATGGCGGCCGGCCCCGACGACGCGAAGGGCCTGTGGCAGACCGCCGAGAAAGACGCCGTGATCGAGTTCAAGCCTTGCGCCGATCGGCCTGCCGCGCTGTGCGGCCGCATCGTCTGGGACAAGGACGCCGGCACCTCGGCCGACACCTGCGGCGTGCTGATCGCGCAGCTCGAGCGCTACGACGCCGACGCCTGGCGCGACGGCTGGGTCTACGACCCGCGCGACAAGAAGAAATACAAGGGCGTGCTGCGCATCAAGTCGGGCGATCTCCACATCCGCGCCTTCGTCGGCGTCGAGGTGCTCGGCCAGACCGAGCAGCTCAAGCGCGTGACGGCACTGCCCGACACGCCGGTCTGCAAACCCTGATCCCGATCCGCTTCAACCCCCACCCCTGGAGACGCCCATGCAACCGACCTTGTTCAGCCGGCCGCCGGTGCCCATCGGCCTGATGCTGCTTGCCATCACCGCGCCGGCCTTCGCGGCCGACAGCCAGACGGCCAGCTACGCCGTCGACACCGAGGTGCGCGTCACCTCCGACCAGCGCACCCGCGGCGTCTCGGATTCGCTCAACAAGCCGGGCATCAAGCTCAGCGTGCAGGCCGCGCACGAGAGCGGCGTGATCGGGCTCATCGAGTTCTCGTCGGTCAGCAAGAAGCAGTTCCTGCAGGGCGACGGCTTCGGCATCACGCTGGGTGCCGGCTACCGCTTCGGTGACCCGGAGGGCTGGCACTTCGGTCTCGGCCTGGCTGCCGAGCTGTTCCCCGGCGCCAGGTTCGATGCGCCGCACGGCTTCGATTTCGAGAACTTCGTGCCGACGGATGTCCGCAGCACCAACTACAACTCGCAGTTCGCGGTGCTCGAAGTCGGCTGGGGCGCGATCGAAGGCCGCGTGCTGAACGTGATCTCGAAGACCTACCGCGGCGCCGACACCGGTGGTGTCTGCGGCACCATGCTCGCGCTGATGCCCGACCCGACCGCCGGCCTCGAGTGCTACGCCCGCGGCGACAACAACTCGCGTGGCAGCTGGCTCTACGACCTCGATTACAAGCACCACCTCGACCCGGCCACCACGCTGAACTTGCACGCCGGCTACCAGAAGATCGAGAACTTCAAGGAAGCGAACTTCTCGGATTACCGCATCGGCATCACGCACAAGCGCTGGGGCTTCGAATGGAGCGCCGACTGGGTCACCACGCACACCCGCGTGCGCGAGCTCTACCTCGCCCAGGACGGCGACGAGCTGAAGGCCACCGACAACAACAAGTTCTTCGTGACGGTCTCGCGCAAGTTCTGAGCACGACCACGAGATGACGATTGACGAACGGCTGGTGCTCGCGGTCGACCTCGGCACCTCCGGCTGCAAATGCGCGCTGGTGGCGATCGACGGCACGGTGCAGGCCTGGGCCTTCCGCGCGGTGCCCTTGCATGTGCAGGGCGCCGCGGCCGAGCAGGATCCGCACGACTGGTGGGCCGCGTTCATCGCGGCGGCCGGCGAGCTGCTGGCCGATGAGCGCCTGCGCCGCCGCGTGGTCGCGGTGTGCTGCTCGGCGCAGACCGAGGGAACGGTGTGCGTCGACAGCGCCGGCCAGCCGATCGGCCGTGCAATGACCTGGCTCGATGCGCGCGGTGCCGATGCCATCGCCCGCCGCGCCCGCGGCCGCGGCCTCAACATCGAAGGCTACGGGCCGCTGAGGCTGTGGCGCTGGCTGCGGCTGAGCGGCGGCGCGCCGTCGCTGTCGGGCCGCGATTCGGCCGGCCACATCGCGTGGCTGCACGACCACGAGCCGGAGCGCTGCGCCCGCACGCACAAGTTCCTCAACGTGCCCGACTACCTGAACCTGCGCCTGACCGGCCGCTTCTGCGCCACGCAGGATTCGGCGCTCACCAGCTGGGTCACCGACAACCGCGACTCGCACCACGTGCGCTACGACGCCGGCCTGCTGCGCCTGCTCGGCGTCGACGCCGACAAGCTGCCCGAGATCGTGCGCTCGACCGAGGTGCTGGGCCCGCTGCTGCCCGGCGTCGCGCTGGCGCTCGGGCTCGATCCGAAGACGGTGGTGGTCGGCGGGGCGATCGACACCTCGGCCGTCGCGGTCGGTGCGGCGGTCGCCGACTACCAGACGCACCTGTACCTCGGCACCTCGTCGTGGCTGGGCGCGCATGTGCCGGCGATGAAGACCGACGTGCGCCACAAGATCGCCGCGGTGCCGTGCGCGGTCGACGGGCGCTACCTCGCGATGGCGCTGCAGTCGACCGCGGGCGCGAACCTGTCCTTCCTGCGCGACCGCATCCTGTACCACCCGGACGAGCTCGCCGGCGACGAAGAACACCCTGCGGTCTACGAGCTGCTGAACCGCATCGCCGCGCGCGTGCCGCCGGGCGCACGCGGCCTGCTGTACACGCCGTGGCTGCACGGCGAGCGCACGCCGGTCGATGACCCGCGGCTGCGCGCCGGGCTGCTGAACCTGTCGCTGGAGCATTCGCGCGAGGACATCTTCCGGGCCTTCCTGGAAGGCGTGGCGCTGAACACGCGCTGGATGCTGGAGCCGTTCGCGCGGCTGCTGGGCCGGGACGTGGCCACCGTCACCGCGGTCGGCGGCGGCGCGCAGTCGGACGTGTGGTGCCAGATCATGGCCGACGTCACCGGCCAGCCGATCCGCCAGCTGGAGAACGCGATCCAGGCCAATGCGATCGGCGCCGCCAGCATCGCGTGGGTCGGCATCGGCGCGCTGCAGTTCGCCGACCTGGCCGCGCTGCGCCGCACGCGCCGCACCTACGAGCCGGCGAGTGCGCTGCGCCGCCTGTACGGCGACAAGTTCGAGACCTTCAAGGAGGTGCACAAGCGCCTCGCGCCGCTCTACCACCGGCTGAACGCACCGCAAGGGGCCGCGGCATGAGCGGCACCGCGCTCGTTCGCCAGACCGTCGTCGACCTGTGCGTCGAGCTGTCGCTGCGCGGCTACCTGGCCGGCACCGGCGGCAACATCGCGTTGCGCATCGATGCCGAGCGCATCGCGGTGACGCCGTCGGCCACCGACTACCTGACGATGACGGCCGCCGATGTGTGCGTGCTGCGCCTGGCCGACCTCGCGCCGCTCGAAGGCACGAAGCCGCCGTCGGTCGAGACCGGCCTGCATGCGCGCGTGCTGCATGCGCGGCCCGACGTGCAGTGCAGCATCCATACGCACCAGCCGATCGCCAGCGCCTGCGCGCTGCTCGGGCAGCCACTTGAGGTGCCCGACGGGCCGTGGCGGCAATCGCTCGGGCGCTCGGTGCCGGTCGTCGGCTATGCGCCCTCGGGCACCTCGTGGCTCGTGGCCCGGCTGGCGCGCAGCCTGCGCCCCGACACCCACGCCTGGCTGATGCTGAACCACGGCGTGCTGTGCTGCGGCCCCAGCCCCGAGGCCGCTGTGCAGGCCGTCGAAGACCTGGAGACGCTGGCCTGCATGCACCTGCGGCAGCGCATCGCGGCGCGCGCCGAGGTCGACGCAACCGCCGATCCGGCCCAGCGCGATGTCTTCGCGTGGCTCGATGCCGAGCTCGCCGATGCCATCCACCTCGCGACTAAGAACAGACCTGCACCATGAGCAATCTCGCACCGATCCACTCCGCCGCTGCGGCACCCCCGACAACCGCCACCAGCGCCATCTCCGCCTGGCCCGACGTCGATTCGCTCTACCGCCGCTTCGACGAACTCGTCAAGCAGCCGATGCGCCCGATCCGCCGCGACGCGATGGCCGGCGTGCTGCGCCACTTCGACGAGCGCTGCGCCGGCTCGCGCCGCCTGGCCGAGCAGGCGCAGGCGGTGATCCCCGGCGGCGTGCAGCACAACCTGGCGTTCAACCACCCGTTCCCGATCGCGGCGGCGAAGGCCCACGGCGCCCACCTGACCGATGTCGACGGCAACCGCTACATCGATTTCCTGCAGGCCGGCGGCCCGACGCTGCTCGGCTCCAACCACCCGGTGGTGCGCGAGGCCGTCAACCGCGTGCTCGACGAGTGCGGGCCGGTCACCGGGCTGCTGCACGAGTACGAGGTGAAGCTCGCCGAGCTGGTGTGCCGTGCGATGCCGGGCGTCGAGATGCTGCGGCTGCTCGGCTCCGGCACCGAGGCGGTGATGGGCGCGGTGCGCCTTGCGCGTGCGTACACGCGGCGCAAGTGGGTCATCAAGATCGGCGGCGCGTACCACGGCTGGAGCGACCAGCTGGTCTACGGCATGCGGCTGCCCGGCACCGGCCGCATGGAGGCCATCGGCATCCCGCGCGGCGCGACGGCCCACACGCAGGAGTGCCACCCGAACGACCTCGACGCGCTGCGCCGCAAGCTGCAGCTGAACCGCCTGCGCGGCGGCACCGCGGCCGTGCTGCTGGAGCCGCTCGGCCCCGAGAGCGGCACCCGCCCGGTCCACCCCGACTACAACCGCCAGGTGCGTGCGCTGTGCGACGAGTTCGGCGCGCTGATGATCTTCGACGAGGTGGTCACCGGGTTCCGCATCGGCATGGGCGGCGCGCAGGGCTACTTCGGCGTGAAGCCCGACCTCACGGTGCTCGGCAAGTGCCTGGCCGGCGGCTACCCGATGGCCGGCGCGATCGGCGGCCGGCGCGACGTGATGATGCTGCTGGTCGGTGGCATCGGCACGACGGCGCGGCGTGCCTTCGTCGGCGGCACGCTGTCGGCGAACCCGCTGTCGTGCGTCGCCGGATTCCATGCGCTGCAAGAGGCCGAGCGCGTCGATGCAGCCGGTGTCGCGGGCCGTGCCGGCGACCGCCTGCGGCGTGGGTTGGAGACGCTGATCACCGCGCGCGGCCTGCCGTACGTGGTCTACAACATGGGCTCGATCGTGCACCTGCAGACCTCGGGCGTGCTGCTGATGGACACCAGCAGCCTCTACAAGCTGTACCGCGCGAAGGACGAGGCCAAGGCCCGCAAGCACATGATGGAAGAGATGGGCGCGGCCTACACCGCGCACGGGCTGATCACGCTGGCCGGCAGCCGCCTCTACACCAGCCTGGCCGACACCGACGAGGTGATCGACGATGCGCTGAATCGCTTCGAAGACGTCTTCAAGCTGGTGTGACGCGAGCCTGATGCGATGAACACCGACGAGATCCTGCGCACGCAATGGCTGCAGTTGCGCGAACGCCTGGAGTTGAAGCACCTGCTGGGCGGCGAGGGCGCGAGCCTGTCGCTGCGCGTGCCGGCCACGGCGGCGATGTGGTTCGGCACGGTGCGTGACGCGGCACCACGCCGGCTGCCGCTGCGGCCTCAAGACAACGAAGGAGGGGAAGAGGGCGCCCATGCCGCGGTCTACCGCGCACGCCCTGACGTGGGGGCCATCGGATGGGGTGGCGGGTCGTTCGGCGTTGCGCTCGCCGACTTCGGCGGCACGATGCCGCAGCTGTTCGACGAACAGGCCCGCCACCTCGGCCCGATGGCTCCCGCCACGTCGCTGGGCACCCTGGCACGCTCACTGCAACGGCGTGGCAACGTGCTGCTGCTGCAAGGCCGGCCGCTGTGCCTGGGCACGACCGCGACGCGCCTCGCGCTGAACGCCGAGCTGTTCGAGAAATGCGCCAAGGCGCATGTGCTCGCGGTGGCCGCCGGTGGCCGCGTGCACGCGTTGCCGTGGTGGGTGCGGTGGATCGCCAACGGCCGCATGCGCAAGGATGCATCGCGGGCCGAAGCCCGCTTCGCGCAAGGCCTGCTGCCCGAAGAGAGCAAGGGATACTGACCGGCCAAAGGCCGCGCAACCACACGAGGAGAGCCCCGCATGCCCGCGAACGACGCCCCGCCGATGCCCACCCGCCAGGTCGCCGCGGCGCTGGCCGTCGGCACCATCGCCGTGCTGATGATCGGCGTGCAGCCGATCCTGCTGGGCGAGCTGGTCGACGCGAAACAGGTGAGCCTGGAGGGCGTCGGCATCGTCGCGATGGCCGAGATCATCATGCTGGGCCTCGGCGTCGCGCTCGGCGATGCGCTGCTGCCGGGTGCGCAGTTGCGGCGCATCACGCTGGTCGCCGCGCTGCTGGCCGCATGCCTCGACCTGCTGACGATGCGCGCCTCGGGCGACGCGGCGATGACGGCGGTGCGCGCCGCCGCCGGCCTGGCCGAGGGCGTGCTGGTCTGGGGCACGACCGGCGTGATCGTGCGCCACGCCAACCCGGCGCGGCTCGGCGGCATCTTCTTCGTCGTGCAGACGATCGCGCAGGCGGCGCTCGGCGCGCTGCTGGCCCATGCGGTGATTCCGCGCGCCGGGTGGCAGGGCGGTTTCGCGGCACTCGCCGTGCTGACGCTGCTGCCCTGCGTGCTGGCCTTCCGTCAGCCGGCGCGGCTCGCGCCGCTGGCGCTGCCGGCGGTGTCGGGCTTTCGCTGGTCGGTGCCGACGCTGCTGCCGCTGGCGGTGGCCTTCCTGCAGCTGGCCACGCTCGGGGCGTTCTGGGCCTACCTCGAGCCGCTGGGCAAGGCGGCGGGTTTCGACGCGAAGGCCGCGCAGACGCTGATCGCCGGCGTGCTGGTGATGCAGGTGATCGGCGGCAGCATCGCCGCGTTCGCGGTCGGGCGGTTGCCGGTGCGGCCGACGCTGGTCGCCTGTTCGGCGCTGCTGGTCGCGGTAATGGTGACGCTGCACGCGCTGCCGCCAGGGCGCACCGTCGATTTCGCGATCGGCTGCGCGGTGTTCGGCTTCGTGTGGATGTTCATGCTGCCGTTCCACATCGGCCTGGCCTTCGGGGCCGACACCAGCGGCCGGCTGGCCGGGCTGGTGCCGGCCGCCCAGCTGCTGGGCAGCGCCTTCGGGCCGCTGATGGCGTCGTTCATCGTCGAGGGCGACGAGGCCGGCGCCGTGCCCTGGCTCAGCGCTGCTTTCGCGGTGACGGCCGCGGCGCTGTTGCTGGCACTGCTGGTGATCAGGGCAGCGGCACGACCGCGCCCTGCAGGTAGCGGTTCGCCTTGACGAGCCACCAGCGGTCATCGGTCAACGGCAGGTTGCCGAGGCCGATGTTGTCGGTGGAGTCACCGACGCCGGCACCGAACATCAGCGACACCACGCCGGCGTTCTTCGCCTCCTGCAGGTGGCTGCCCCAGGTGATCTGCGCGCCGTTGGACGTGACCTTCGGGTCGCCGGCCGCATTGGTCTTGTAGTAGCTCGCGGCGAAGATGCTCGGCGTCGCGGTGAAGGTGTCGCCGAAGAAGTACGTCGGCGCGGTGTCCTCGTAGTGCCGGCTGGTGGTGTTGTTCAGCGTCGCGAACGGCGCGCCGGTGGCAGGGTTGGTGCCGACCGAGCCGTTCACGTGGCCGGCCGGCAACTGCCACAGCACCACCGGCTTCTTCAGCGCGGCGTTCAGCGTCTGCACGTAGTACAGGTAGTTGTTCCAGTGGTCGGCGTTGAACTGCCACTTCGCGTTGCCGGCCGCGCCACCGTCGTAGCCGTACTTGTCGAACGAGATGAAGCTCGCGCCGTAGCTCGTGATGCCGGCCGCGTTGTAGTAGTTCGCGACGCGCTGCGCGCTGGCGGCGATGAACGGCCGGCCGGCGCTCCAGCCCTTCTCGGCGGTGTCGGTGATGTGCATCAGGCCGTTGGTCGAGGCACCACTCTGCGCATCGCTCCAGATATTGATCTGCCAGCCGTACCACGCGTTGCGGCTGCGCTTCTGCACGATGTAGTTGACCGCCTTGACGAGGCCCTCGAGCGTGTTCGGAAACTGCGGGTCGCTCGCGGTGAGCACGCCCGCGGCATAGGCCTGGTCGACGCGCGCGGTGATCTGCGACGGCTGCAGCCCGGAGTTCTGCATCATGTAGCCGATGAAATCCGGCTCGATCACATAGCCCACCGGGTCGTCGCCGGCCTCGGTGTTCGCGATGTCGATGGTCTTGACCCAGTCCTTGAAGTAGGCCGACATGTAGGTCGCGTCCTGGATGTGGGCGAGGTCGGTCGGGTAGCTCTCGCCGCCATCGGCGATGTTGTAGAACACGAAGACCGGCACCATGCCGAGCTTCTTCGACTCGCGGATGAAGTTGGTCGCACGGAAGCACGGCACCGTCGTCCAGGTGCACCAGCTGGTATTGCCGGGCACCGAGGCGCCGCCGTTCAGGTAGATGTAGCGCAGGTCGGCGCGGGTGTTGAGGTCGCCGCTGCCGAAGTTCTGCCAGTTGGCGAGGGCGCTTGCGCCGTCGTCCGACACCGAGCCGATCGACACGTGCGCCGGCAGGCCGGGCAGGCTGCCGTCGGGCTTCTTCACCCGCACGCCGACCCAGCGGCCGTTGCCGTTGTTGTCGAGCACGCGGATGCCGGCACGGCCGGCGCTCAGCGCGTTGACGGTGAGCTTGCTGCCGCTGACCGACACGGTCGCGACCTTCGGGTTGTTGGAGGCGACGGTGAAGGTCGGGTAGGTGACGCCGGCGACGCTGAGGTCGAGCGTGACCGAGCCGGCCGCGAGCGTGCTCTGCAGCGACTGGCCGCCGATGTCCCACTGCTTGATGCCGATCAGCGAGGCATTGCCGACGGTGGTGCTCGCCGCATCGCTCAGCGTGGCGCCGGCGGCGTTGATCAGCTTCAGCTGGTAGGTGTAGAGGCCGAGCTTCTTGCCGGTGATCTGGATGGTCGCCGTCTGCGCTGCATTGCCGACATCGGCCAGCGTGCCGGACTGGACCTTGACGCCGTCTTCATAGAGCTCCCAGGTGGTGCCGCTGATGCCCCACCACTTGTTCCAGACGATCGGGAAGTTGCCGGCGTGGTCGTAGTTCTGGATCTGCAGCGTGGGCTTGGCGGGCGCGCCGACCGGGGCGGGTGCGGGAGCCGGCGCGGGGGCCGGTGCAGGGGCGGGCGCCGGAGCAGGCGAAGGTGCTGGCGCGGGAGCCGGTGCAGGCGTGGGTGCCGGTGCAGGGGCGGGTGCCGGAGGGGGCACAGGGGCGGGTGCGGGCACAGGAGCCGGTGCGGGTGCAGGTGCCGGCGGCGTGCCGCCACTCGGCCCGAGGTCCTGCCACAGGCTCGCCGTCGTCGGGTTCCAGCCGGTGCCGGTGTAGTCGGTCTGCGCGACCCAGGCCTTGTAGTCGTGCCCGGCGTACGACACGATGGTGCCCGCCGGGTAGAAGGTGTCGGCCTTCCATGCGGGATAGGCCGCGTGAACCGCCACGGCGGCCACGGCCAGCGTCAACGCGGCAAGGGTGCGGCGTGCGGTGACGCCCGGCTTTGAAGTGGGATGGACCATCGGAGTTCGCCCTGAAGTTGTAGTCGGGACCCCGGTGGGATCCGCGCTTTTACAGCCCTGGCACGAACATAACCAATTAAGTACCAGTCGATCGGATTGTGCCTCTGATCGACGGGTGCGAGCGCGGTCTCCGGCAACGAGCGAGTAAGCAGGTGTTGAGGAGCCGTTGCGATGCCGCCTACTTCTTCTGCGCCGCCTCGAAGGCCTTCGCGTCGAAGTTGCTGTACTCCGTCTTCCAGGTGGCGCCTTCGTCGGCCGACGACTGGACCGAGAACAGCCCGTGCAGGCCGCGGTCGACCGCAAAGGCCTTGCCCGAGGGCAGCAGCACCAGGCGGCTCTCCAGCGCGAACGGGCTGCGCTTCTTCCAGATCTTGCCGCCGTCGTCGCTCGCGTGGAGTTCGCGGTCGCTGAAGACGCCGCCCGGGTTCAGCAGCGCACCGCCGAGAGTCTCGTAGGGCGGTGCGACCTTCACGTTGAAGTCGGACTTGATCTCCTTCCAGGTCGCGCCCTGGTCCTTCGACAGGTAGAGCGACGCGAACACGCCGGCGAAGCCGCCGCCCGGCGAGGTCAGCAGGCTCAGCGAACCGGTCGGGTTGACCTCGATCATCACGATGCGGCTGCCGTTCGGTGCGGCCTGGCTGCGCCAGCCGCCGCTCGCATAGTCGAGCGCGTGGATCTGCCCGGTGCTCAGCGCGTAGGCCAGGCCTTGCGGCGTGCGCCAGATCCACAACGAGTTCTGCCCGCTCCAGAAGCTGCGCGCGACGCTTTCCTTGCGCACCGGCGTCCAGGTGCCGGCGGCCAGGCGCGGCGACTTGAAGAGCGTCACCTCGGAGCCGCTCTGTTCGGCGATGTACCAGCCGGTGCGGTCGTTGCCGTCGACGAACAGCAGGTTGCCGGGCGGCAGGTCGCCGGTGTCGATCGGCACCAGCCGGTCGCCACCCGGCGGCAGGCGCAGCAGCGTGCTGAACTCGCCTGCCGCGATCAGGCTGGCATCGGGGCGGTCGACCGGGGTCACGTGCAGCAGCGACTCCAGCCCGGTGCTCGGCAGCACGCGCCAGTAGCCCTCGGTCGAGCGGATCAGCAGGCTGCCCAGGCGCGAGGCGGCGACGACCCGGCCATCGGACAGCTCGACCATGTTGTCGGCGCCGACCGGCCGCAGCCGCGCGTACTCCTCGACCCGGTCGTTCGACGTGCGCATGCCGTCCCAGCCGCCGGGCGTGGTGCCGGCGAAGCGCTGCGCCTGTTCTGGAACGAAGCGCTGCATCATCGGCAGGTTCGTCGTGATGGTCGAACTGCGCCCGACGACGACGTTCGTGTTTACCGGCGTCATGATCAGCCGGCCGAGGTCGGTCGGCGTGCCGGGGACGATGGTGAAGTGGCCGACGCGCTGGCGCATCGTCGGCGTCATGTGCAGGAACTGGTTCGTCGCGCTGTTCGACAGCCCCGAGAACTCGTACGCGCCGGCCGGCAGCACGCCGACGAACAGCGAGGTGTCGCGCGCGAGGCCGGGCGCGACCTGGGTCAGGTTGAAGATGCTGTTGCCGGAACTGCCATCGGCATTGAGCCGCGTCACCGAGACGACGTCCATCGCGGTGACCTGGGCGGTGTTGCCGGTGATGCTGACCACGGCCACGCTTTCGTTCGCCTTTGGCGGCGTCTTCAGCGGGTCGGGTGCGGTGCTGATGGTGGTGCAGCCGGCGGCCGCGACGAGGGCACAGGCCAGTAACGCATGCCGCAGGGCGCGGCGCGCAGGATCGATCAGGTTCAAGGGAAACTCCTCCGGTCGGTTGTGTCGGCCTTGGGGGCTCGTTCGGCTCCTCGGGCGAGCGCCAGTCTAGCCGCCTGTCAAGGGCACACAAGGGGGTGTTGACGTCGACCGGCAAGCCTCCCTACCATCCGCCCCTTCTTGCGGGTTCACCGACCCGCGTCGGCAGTGAGGGCGGTCGACTGACCAGCCTGCGTTCAACAAGCAGCGCGGTTTCTGGTCGATTGTTCGGGAGTCAACGGATGTTCAGTGGTGCAGCGGGTGGATCAAGAATTCAGGCTTGAGCTTCGCCTCGTGATTGTCCCGATCGAGAGCGGTGACGATGAACGCGTGCTTGCCTTGACCCAGCAGTCAACTTCTGCCGTTGGATCGATTGTTGATGTCGATATCAAGCCCTATGCCAAGCCCCCGGGTTCATGCATCGTGCGAGTGGAGGCCAATTGCACTGGAAGTCATCAAAGTGTTGTTGAGCGAGTTGTCGGGCTGGTCGGTGGCAGTGGGTGGGATTTTTCCGGGTCTGGTGAAGAGTTCGAGGCCATCTGGTTTCCTCAAAGTGGAGCAATCCCCCCGGTCAGCGTGCTGACCACCTGGATGCAAGTTCAGACAATTCCAATGAGGGCTTTGCCGCCGTCACGGCGTCTGCGTGGCTGAAAAGGATTTACAAGAAGGAGTGCCTTGATGGCAGCGAAGATGAGTGGTTCTGTATTTCGTGGATGGCTCGGCGCACTGCTGCTGGCAGCGGGCGTCGGGGCCTGGGCGGCCGAGGCGCCGCGTGCCGGCTATGCGGTGGTTTCGCTGATCGGCGACAAGCTCTCGGTGGTGACGCACGAGGCGAGCACCGGCACGACGATCGAGCGCAATCGCACGCAGACGCTGCCGGTGGGCGGCGGCGTGTTCGATGCCGAAGCCATGACGCAGGCTGAAGTGTCGCTGAAGCGCCTCGACGCCGGCGCACGCGTGACGCTGTACGACCTCTCGTCGCCGGCGATGTTCGAGGAGCAGGATCGGTTCTTCGACGGAGGGCGGCTGAAGTTCTCGCCGGCGGTCGTCGAGGCCATGCGCAAGGATGGCGCCACGCACCTGGTGCTGATCACCAAGCAACTGTCGACCGCGCGGCTGCAGGCGGGCGAGAACGACAGCCTGGGCAGCGGCTACCTGCAGGGCCTGGGTTTCTACATCGACCGTGCCGTCGGCATGATCAGGCCCACCACCGGCGAAACCGGCCGCGGGTTCTTTGCGCCGTACGTCTTCGCGAAGCTCTCGTTGATCGACCTCGCATCGCTGGAGGTGGTGAGCGAGTCCCGCATCAAGGCGAACTACTCGTCTGCGTCGGTCGGTGTCGCGCAATCTCCGGATGCCTGGGATGCGCTGACGCCGAAAGGCAAGATCGATGCGCTGAAGGAACTCATCGACGAACACGTGCCGAAGGCGGTCGAGGCTCTCATCGCTCCGCGTCCTTGAGTTCCGATGGCGAGGGGTGGTCGGCCTCGGGCGCCCTCAAGCCACCTGCTGCAGTGCCTTCGCAATGCGGTGCCGCGCCACCGTCGGCTTCGGCATGCGGATGTCGAACCAGCTGCGCACGTCGGCGTCCAGCCCGATGCCGTGCATGTAGTTGTAGATGGCCTTCTTCAGCGCGCGGCCCATCGCGTCGTGGTCGGCGCCGGTCGGGTCGACGAAGCCGACGTCGTTCTTCGCGAAGCGGCCCGGCGGCAGCGGCAGCAGCGTGATGCCGTAGTCCTCGGGCTGCTTGCCCACCGGCGAATGCACGGTGCAGGCGAAGCGGTGGAAGAAGCCGCTGCTGATGCAGCCTTCCTCGAACAGCTGGCGCACGTACTCCAGCGCATCCACCGTGTCCTGCTCGTTCTGCGTCGGGAAGCCGTACATCAGGTAGGCGTGCACCAGGATGCCGGCCTCGGAGAAGGCCTGCGTCACGCGCGCCACCTGCTCGACCGAGACGCCTTTCTTCATCAGCTTCAGCAGGCGGTCGGAGGCCACCTCGAGCCCGCCCGAGATCGCGATGCAGCCGCTCGCGGCCAGCTCCTGGCACAGCTCGCGGTCGAAGGTCTTCTCGAAGCGCACGTTGCCCCACCACGAGATCTCGACCTTGCGGCGCTGCAGCTCGGCGGCCAGCGCGCGCAGCGCCTTCGGCGGCGCCGCTTCGTCGACGAAGTGGAAGCCGGTCTGCCCGGTCTCCTGCACGATGGCCTCGATGCGGTCGACCAGCGTCGCTGACGAGGCCTGCTCGAAGCGCGCGATGTAATCGAGGCTCACGTCGCAGAAGCTGCACTTCTTCCAGTAGCAGCCGTGCGCCACCGTCAGCTTGTTCCAGCGGCCGTCGCTCCACAGCCGGTTCATCGGGTTCAGCATGTCGAGCAGCGACAGGTAGCGGTCGAGCGGCAGGCCGTCCCAGGTGGGCGTGCCGGTCTGGTCGAACGGCACGTCGGGCTCGGCGAAGCTGTTCATGTAGCGGACCGCGCCGGATTCGGCATCGCGCACGAAGCTGCGCACCAGCCGCTGCTGCGAGCGTTTGCCTTGCAGGTGATCGATCAGCGCCAGCAGCGGGCGTTCGCCGGCGTCCAGCGTCACCACGTCGACGAAGTCGAACACCCGCGGCTCCGACAGCTCGCGCAGCTCGGTGTTGACGAAGCCGCCGCCGAGCGCGATGGTGATCTGCGGGTGCTGCGCCTTCACCGCCTGTGCGATGCGCAGTGCCGCGTACATCGAGCCGGGAAAGGGCACCGACAGCAGCAGCAACTGGGGGCGGTGGCGCTCGATCGCGGCGAGCGCGAGCGCGGCCAGTCGCTCGTCGACCAGGTTGGGTGTGGCTGACAACGCGGCGGCGAGCGGATCGAAATCGGGCTGGCTCGCGGCCAGCTGCTCGGCGTAGCGCACGAACTCGAAGCGGCCGTCGATGGCGTCGCGCAGCACGTCGGCGAGGTCGTTGAGGTAGAGCGTGGCGAGGTGGCGGGCGCGGTCCTGCAGGCCGAGCGCGCCGAAGGCCCAGGCGAGCGGGTCGCCGCCCTCGTCGTCGACGTAGACGTCGAGCGAGCGGAAGCGCGCGCCCTCGGGCAGCCAGTCGCGGCCGACGATGCGGTGCGCCAGCGTGGCGTCGCGCCCCTGCAAGAAGCGGATGGTGGGGCCGATGGTCGTGCGGTAGCGGTCGAAGGCGGCGAGGAAATGGGTCACCGGCTCGCTGCGGTCCGGGGCGGCGATCGCCTCGGCGCGCTCTCGGATCTGGTCGAGGCCTTGCGATGACAACAGATCGAGCACGAGCGCGAGCGCCAGGTCCTCCTGCACGGCGGGGATGCCACGCGAGCGCAGGAAGCCCGTGAGGTACGCCGTCGACGGGTACGGCGTGTTGAGTTGCGTCATCGGCGGGATCACGGCCAGGACGCGGAAATCTTCGGTGGACATCGAGGGGGCGGGCAGAGGGAGGCGAGCAGGCCGCATTGTCGGCGATGCACCCGTGGCGCCACCGAGTTGCCGGCAGAGCGAAAAATCCCCCCGAACAAGGGGGTAGAGGGATCGGTCCAGTGCGACCTACATCACGGAAATACGAATAGGGTAAACCCTATAATTCCGCCCTTTTGGTCGGAGCTTCCAAGATGTTCTCCCCTTTTCACGGCGTGATGCGCCACGTCGTGCGTCACATGCCGGCTCTGCTCCTGCTTGCCGGCGCAAGCAGCGCGGCACTGGCCCAGGCCCCCACCGACACGATGGCCCGCATCCGCGAGACCAAGGTGATCGTGCTCGGCGTGCGCGAAGCCGCGCGGCCGTTCTCGTTCCTCAATGAACAGAAGCAGCCGGTCGGCTATTCGGTCGACCTGTGCCTGAACGCCGTCGAAGGCATCAAGCGCGAACTGAAGCTGCCCGACCTGAAGGTTCAGTACAAGGTCGTCAGCGGGCCGGAGCGGATCCCGAAGCTGCTGAGCGGCGAGATCGACATGGAGTGCGGTTCCACCACCAACACCCGCGCGCGCCAGGCGCAGGTCGATTTCAGCTACACCTTCTTCGTCGCCGCGATGCGCCTGCTCACGCCGAAGAACGTGCAGGTCGAGTCGGTGAAAGACCTGAACGGCCTCGCGGTGGCGCTCAGCAAGGGCACGACCTCCGAAAAGCTCTTCAACCAGCTGGCCAACGGCGAGCTGCACGCGCAGCTGCAGACCTTCGCGAGCAACGGCGAGGCCTACAAGGCACTGAAAGAAGGCCGCGTGCGCGCCTTCCCGCAGGACGATTCGCTGCTGCTCGGCCTGGCCTCCAACGACAAGGCGCTCGACACCTTCCAGGTGAGCAACCTGGCGCTGTCGGTCGAGCCCTATGCGGTGATGCTGCGCAAGGGCGACACCGCGTTGCTCGCGTCGGTGGACCGCAGCCTGTCGCAGCTCTACACCAGCGGCGAGATCAACGCGCTCTACACCAAGTGGTTCCTGACCGACGCGCTGACGATCAAGATGAGCCGCCTGACGCGCGACAGCTTCGTGCGTCCGAACAAGGAAGCCGGCGTCGCGATGCTGCTGGGCTTCTCGATCTGATTCGCGCCGCCCGGCGTGTCGATCAGACCAGGGTCAGCGCGCAGCCTGCGTTCGCCAGCGCGTCGAGCGCGGCCGAATCCCTGGCCTTCTTGTTGGTGATCAGTTGATGAACCTGCTCGATGCCGCAGAACGCGACCCGGGCACACACGCCGATCTTGCTGTGGTCGGCCAGCAGCACGGTGCGGCGGGCCTGCCGCACCATCGCGCGCGCCAGCTCCGCCTCGGACGGATCGAAGCTGCTGGCGCCCATGTGGGCCTCCACGCCGACGGGCGAGAGCAGGGCCCAGTCCACCCGCCAGCGCATCACCTCGGCCACGGTGGCGTCGCCGTAGTTCGCGGCAAGCTCCGGCCGGGGCCGTCCGCCGAGCACATGCACCTGGTGCCGGGGTGAGCCGCCGTCCAGCGTCGGGCCGGCCAGCTTCAGCGCCACGTCGAACGAGTTGGTGATCACCGTGAAGTCGCGCAGCGAGGCCAGCTCCTGCGCCAGCATCGACACGGTACTGCCGGCATCGATGAACAAGGACTGGCCCGGCTGCGGCAGGCGTGCTGCAGCTCGCACGATCGCGCGCTTGTCCAGCGCGTTGGTCCTGGTGCGCTGCGCGAGCGGCGGCTCGGCCGCGGTCTCGCAGGCCATGACGCCACCGAACACGCGGCGCAGCTGCCCGGCCGCTTCCAGCGCCAGCACGTCGCGCCGCACCGTCTCGCGCGACACGCCCAGTTCATTGGCGATGCGCTCCGTGGTGGCCAGCCCGTCGCCTGCAAGCAGGGCCTGGATGCGCTGATGACGATCTTGCTGAAGCATGCCGCGATGATGCCGCAAGCCGCCCGCGGGGCGGCTTGCGGCGTTCAGCGGGTGATGGCCGGCTGGTCGCCGACGGCGGGGCCGAACATCGCCGGATCGCTGACCAGGTGCGCGCCGGTTTCCAGGCGCCCGGCGAAGCGGCGGCTGTAGCCCGGCAGTGTCGGCACGCCGACGCTGAAGTCGTACCAGTTGCCGCTTTCCTTGAGCGCCCACGCCAGCGACTGTTCGCCGCCCGGGGCCACCGTCACCGACTGCAGGGTGGCGTCGAAATACGCATTGGCCCGCACGCTGAAGGTGCAGCTTGTCGCGCCGGTGTTGTGCAGCTTCAGCACCAGGTCGCTGTTGGCGACGTCGTAGCAGACCTGGATCTCCGGGTTCGGCTGGCCCGCGGTGGCGAGCGTCCTCGCGTTGCCGGTGAAATGGCGGTGCAGGCCGGCGGGCCCGAGCACCCAGAGGTCGTAGACGCCCTGGTCCGCTGCCAGCGCCCAACTGCCCCGCAACTGCTTGCCGGCCTCGACGGTATAGCGGCGAGGGACGGCGTCCAGGTGCAGGCGGTCGTAGACATGGAAGACCGCAGCCGCACGGCCCGTATTGGAGAAGATCAGCGTGATCTGCTGCGAAGCCGGGGCGCAGACCGCACTGACATGCAGTTCGTACGGCAGCGCGCGCGACGGGCGCGTGCCCTTGGCCTGCACCGGCATCTCGGCCTGGCCGGGCAACGCGGGCACGGTCCGCTTGGGCAGGGCGCGGGCTCGGTCCGCCAGCGCGGTGGTTGCGGGCAGGTTCTTGAAGAACTCGGCGTTGTTCGGGTCGGCGAAGTTGAAGGCCGAGGTCATGTCGCCGCACACCGCGCGGCGCCATGGCGAGATGTTCGGCTCCTTCACGCCGAAGCGCTGCTCGATGAATTGCAGCGGCGACGTGTGGTCGAACACCTGCGAGTTGACCCAGCCGCCCTTGCTCCACGGCGAGATCACGTACATCGGCACGCGCGGCCCGAGGCCGTACGGCCTGTGCAGCAGCAAGGGTTCGTAGGCCGCCGTGTGGTAGGCCTTCAGGTGCTCGTGGTACTCGGCCGCGGTGTCCACCGTGCTCGCGCCGGCCAGCACCGCCTTGGCCGGATCCGCATCCCAGTTGGTGAACGAGGGCGGCGCGGGCGGCGGCACGTGGTCGAAGAATCCGTCGTTCTCGTCGAAGTTGAGGAACAGCACGGTCTTGCTCCAGACCCCGGGGTTGGCGGTCAGCGCATCCAGCACCTTGGCGGTGTAGTCGGCGCCCTGGGCCGGGCTCGACGGCCCGGGGTGTTCCGAGCCTTCGGCCGTTGCCACGATGAAGGTGACCTGCGGGAGCGTACCGGCGAGCACGTCTTCCTTCAGCTTGTCCAGGTCGCGCGTGCCGACCCCGCGCTGCCGCAGTGCTTCCGAGTAGCCGGGGCGCTGGTAGTACGCGTCGCGGAAGGCGTGGAACCCCGCCAGGCAGTTGTCGGTGAAGTTGTCGTCCATGTTCTCGTAGACCTGCCAGGTGATGCCGGCGCGCTCGAGACGTTCGGGATAGGTCGTCCAGGTGTAGCCGCCGTCATTGCCGGGATTGGCATCGAACCAGTCGTAGTCGTTGTACGTGGCCGGTCCGTTGCCGAGCGCCAGGCCGTCGTTGGTGCCGGTCCACGCGAACAGGCGGTTGGTGTTGGTGCCGGTCTGCGAGCTGCAGTGGTAGGCATCGCACAGCGTGAACGCATTGGCCAGTGCGTACTGGAAGGGCAAGTCGTCCTGCGTGTAGTAGCCCATCGCATGGTTCTTCTTGTAGGTGGTCCAGGTGCTCATGCGCCCCTGGTCCCACGCGTACTGCGCGTCGCCCCACGAGTGCGGCGTGCCCTCCACCCGCATCACGTCGAAGTTCTGCACGGTGTTCAGGTGGAAGGGCGCGACCACGGCCGGCACGGCACCGGCCACGGCATTGGGCTGGGACCAGATCGTGCGGCGCTGGATGGCGCCGGCGTCGGCGACCGGGATTGCGAACGGGTCGGCGAAGCCGCGCACGCCGTTGAGCGCGCCGAAGTAGTGGTCGAAGGAGCGGTTCTCCTGCATCAGCAGCACGATGTGCTCGACATCCTTCAGCGTGCCGGTCGTGTTGTTGGCCTGGATCGCCAGGGCCTTCTGGATGGCGGGTGGGAACAGGCCCAGTGCGAGGGTGGAACCTGTGGCGGTGCGGAGGAAAGTACGGCGATTGAGCGTCATGGCGTCGGTGTTTCGGTTGGCGTGGCGAGGCTGCGCAGCGGCGCTCAGGGCGCGCAGTGCAGGTCGCGGGTGTTGCCCGCCGAGCCGCAATCCTTGTTGTCGTTGCTGCCGCCGCAGGCGGTCAGCGCAACGGTCATCGCGAGGGCCACGCCCCACGCGAAGCGCCGGGCCGATGAGCTCGCGGTCGGCGCGGACGATGTGTCGGGCAACGGTGTGCCGCGGGCCGGGTCGGCCGGCCGGCTGGTGCGAATGACGTGCATGGGAGGAGCTCCGGCGGGTGTGGATCGATCCACCCATGCTATGTGGCAATTATTGTGTTTGTGTGACTCTGTGCGTTTGTGTTTGGCGGGCCGGCACAGGTCCACGCCGCGACCCGCCTCCGTTCACGGACGCGTCGTCACATAGAAAGGACGGGCCGCGTGTGGGCTCAGGCCTTGTGGGTGCTCTTGACGAACGCCGCGATGTGCGCGGCGGCCAACTCGGGCTGCCGGTGATGCGGGGCATGGCCGGCGCGGGGGAAGGTGAGCAGGTTCAGCGTCAGCAACTGGCCGCCCAGGGCATACCAGTTCTCGACCGGCACCTGCGGGCTGCGCCCGCTGTCAATCCTTCAGCGGCGAGATGCCCTGTACCGGCCCGATCAGGCGCTCGAACAGCGTCTTGAGCCGCTCGACGCGTGCCCGGTCGCGCATGAACGCGAGAAAGTCCGCCGGGCTGGTGTTGTACTGGTCCAGCGGCTTCAAGCCGGCCGGCAGCGCAACGTCCTTGCGCAGCGGGAACTGGCGTGGCGACGACTGCACCGGCAAAGACAGTTGCCAGCTCATGTAGAGCCGCGCGGCTGCCGGATGCTTCGCGTCCTTGAAGATCGCACCGGTCTGCGCCCAGGTGAGGAACGGGTCGCTCTTGGGCAGCACGAAACGGGTGTTGGCCGATTCCGCCGGCGCGAAGCTGCCTGACGTACCGGTAGCGACCGCGTATTTGCCGGCCTCGACCGCATCGCGCGGCGTCTGCGTGCCGCGCACCCACTGCACGCCGTTGGCCTGCAGCTTCTCCACAAAGCCGATGCCGTACTTCTGAATGATCTTGTCGAACACGTACAGCACCGCATCGTCGTCATGGGGGTACGCGATGACGATGCGGTTCTTGAACTCGGGCTTCAGAAAGTCGGTGTAGTCGCGCGGCGCGTTCTCCGCCGTCACCATGTTTTTGTTGTAGCTGTTCGCGAAAGTCAGCATGAACAGCGCCGTGAAGCGGCCCTGCGGATCCTTGTATCCGTCGGGCACTTGGTCCCAGCCGATCGGCTTGTACGGCAGCAGAACGCCGGCTGAGGCCCAGTGGTCGAAGTCGTGCAGCGTCTGCAGATGCGCGACGTCGACCTTCAGAGTCTTGCGCAGCAGTTCCTCTTCGATGCGCCCGTCGTGGTACTTGCTCAGATCGACGACGATCTCGACCTTCATGCCGGGAAACTGGCGCTCGAATCCTGCCTTGATGCCGAAACCCTGCGTGACCTCGTCCCCGCCGGCATACACGGTCAACGTGCCGCCTTCCTTCAGCGCCGCCTGGTAGAGATCCTGCAGCGTACGGCCTTCGCCATCGCGCTCAACGGCAGCTACCGATGCAGAAGAGTCAGGCTGCGCATGAGCCGGCAGAGCGAATGTCGCGGCTGCAAGCATCAGGCTGGCGAGCACGGCTCGAATGGAAAAGGTGGTCAGGTGCATGGGATGCCTTTGTTGTCGATGAATCGGTGGCCGGTGCTCGCGGCAACTGATTGAGCTGGCGGCGGGATCTCGTTCGTTGACGTGCGACCGTCAGCTCATGGCTTGATGCACGAGCAGCGTGTCCGTGAACTGCTCAAAGGCCACGATCTGCCCGCCTTGCAACTTCCAGACGTGGGCCACGCGAGCCTGCATTGCCTTCCCCGTGGCCCGGTTCGTGCCGTGGTAGGTCCCCACCCCGATGACCTGGTCCCCACCGTCGATGAGGTTGTGCAGTTCGAATCGGTAGTCGATCCAATCCCTGCCCAGAACGGCAAAGACGTTGTCGGCCACCGCCTGCGGACCGACCCAGGTGCCAGCGCAGGGAAAGCCCGCCATCTCGGTCCAGCGCACCTGCGGCGACACATCGAGCATCATCTCGGCGATGTTTCCCCGCGCCGACGCTGCGTAGTGGGCACGGACGATGTCGATGTTGGTCGTCATCGCCTCAACCCCACTTCATCTCGCCCTTGGCGACCTTGGCACCGATCTGCAGCGCCACGCCCATGCCGGCATTCGGATAACGCTTGGTCATGGCCGCGATCAGGGCGGCGCTGTCAGCGGCCTTGGCCAGCTCTTCCTCGAACGCCACGAGGTAGTCTCGGGTGTAGCGGATTGCCGTTGCGTCGGTTGCGGCACTGGGCGCCATGTGGCCCGGCACCACCACAGCCGGCTTGCGGGCTGCCATGGCGTCGAGCGTCTTCACCCAAGCCGCGCGGGCTTCGGCGCCCTGTGTGTCCGCCGTCCACACGTGAACGCCCGAGAACAGCAGCACGCCGCCGAAGATGGCTTTGAGCGAAGGCGCCCAGACGTAGCGGCGGTTGGCCAGGCCAGCTGCATCGGCGATCTCGAGAGTCTGCCCTTCCAGGGCAAGCGTCCGGCCGTCAAAGGCTTCGGGCATCACGATGTCTGCCAGAGCCTGCGGACCGTTTTCCTTGAGCTGCGGTCCCCAGGTCGCCAGCTTCTTCTCCACGTTGCCCTTGATGGCCGCGATCGTGGCGGACGCAGCGATCACCTTGGCTTCGGGAAACGCCGCCTTGATGGGCGCGAGGCTGAAGTAGTAGTCAGGGTCGCTTTGGCTGATGTAGAGGGTCGTGAGCTTCTTGCCACTGGCCTTGATGGCCTCGGCGAGCGCCTTGCCGTCGGCAAGCGTGAAGCCGCCGTCGATCAGGACTGCTTCGTTCGCGCCGGAGATCAGCACCGGGGCACGGAAGAATCCGTTCTCGCCGGCGGGGAAATGCTTCCAGGTCAATGGGGTATTGGCAGCCATAACGTCTTTCACTCCTAGGATGGCCGTCGCGACACCCGCGACGGCTACAGTTTTGATGGCGTCTCTTCGTGTTGTCATGGGCTCGTTCCTTTTACCAAGTTGAATGGGTGGCGAGTTGCCGGGACGAGCCCGACGATGGCTCAGGCACCGCTCAAACCGCCTCCAGCTGACCGATCAGTGCCTGTGGGTCGGAATAGGCAGCCGCGTGATCCAGCACCCGGCGCTTCGTACCGGATTCGGCAATCAAGGTCGGCACGCCGCGAGCGCCGAACTCCTGCATCAACGCCTGGGCGCGGCCCACGCGGGCAAGGGTGGCGTCGAGCAGATTCGCATCGGCGTTCGCAACCCTCGCGGCAGCCTCCCCGAGATCGAGCAGCTCCAGAAGAGCGGCCAGCGTCACCAACGACGTCACGTCGCTGCCATCCACGTAGCGCGCACGTTGGATGGCCTTGAGGGCTTCCAACTCTCTGGCGGGCGCCGTCAACGACACGGCAGTCAGCGCCACCGTGGCGGGGCCGCTGTCGAAGAGCCGCTGGCGATCACCGAGAACCCGACGACGATAAAGCTCGGTGAAGCGCTGCCCCGTCAGGCGTTCGATGCGCTGGTCGTTGGACCAGGCGAAGGCCGCGAACGCATCGTCCATGGGCGGCGCGCCCTCGCCGGAAAACAGGCCCGTCGGCAGCAGTTCGATGCTGACGCGTGGGATTTCCAGCAACCCGGCAACAGCCGGCGTGGCGCCATAGCACCAGCCACACAGCGGGTCGAACAGGTAGTGCAGGGTCTTGTCCATGGGGTTCTTGGTTGGCTTGCGATGGATCGTAGGCACTCTCGATTGACTCTTAAATACATACCTGATAAACACAACGTATGCTAAAAACATACAGCCAAGGCGAGAATGGTCTGGGCGGTCTTGGGAATCTGCGCCGGCTTGCCTACTTCGTGTCCGTCGTGGAGACCGGTTCGTTCACTGCGGCAGCGGAGCGCCTGGGCATCACCAAGGCCGTGGTCAGCCAGCAGGTTGCCCGGTTGGAGCGCGAGTTCCGCACCTCGCTCCTGGTTCGCACCACGCGCAAGGCGCAGGCCACCGAAGCCGGCCAGGCGTTCTACCTGCGCTGCGCCCTGATCCTGCGCGAGGCAGAGGATGCCTTCGACGAATTGGGCGAGTCGTCGACCGAGCCGTCCGGCGTGCTGCGGCTGACTGCTCCTTTGGACTACGGTGTCGGGGTCGTCGTACCCGTCATCGCCACTTTCATGCAGCGCTATCCCGCCTGCAAGGTCGACGCCATCCTGAGCGACCAGACGCTGAACATCATGGGCGGCAACATCGAGCTGGCGATTCGTGTGGGTTGGCTGGCCGAGACTGGGCTGCAGGCGCGAAAAATCGGATCCTTCCGGCAATTGCTGGTGGCATCTGCGTCCATGGCGCCGCAGGTGGCGCGGCTCGGTCGGCCGCAAGACATTGCGAACTTGCCGTTTGTCGCCAACACCGCCCTGCGTGACCATCTGAGGTGGGATTTCTCGCTCAACCAGGACGAGCGCGAGATCGAACGCGAGACCGTGAACGTGCAAGCCTCGATATTTCTGGATGCCACGCTCGCCGTGCGCGAAGCCGTGTGCTACGGCGCGGGGCTCTCGGTGCTCCCGGACTATGCGGTCGCAGGCGATCTTGCGGCCGGGCGCCTCATCCATGTGCTGCCTCACTGGCAGCTGCCCTCCGGCGGCATCCACACGGTCTTTCCGGCGGCCCGCTTTCGGCCCGCCAAGGTCCGCGCCTTCGTCGATCTGCTGGCGGACAACGAGGCGCAACGGCAAGGCTTGCTGCAGCCAGCCACATAGCGTCTGCGCTCCGGCAACGCCGCCCGGCACACCGCCTCCATCGGAAGCTCGCCTGCCGGCAAAGCCTCGAGCAAGGCGCTGCGCACGCGCTCGGTGCTGCTCGCTTGCCGCTCCGGCGCCGGAAAAATGATCAGGTCGCGGGTCGGCGTGCGCTCGCGAAAACGAGGTGGCGCTGCAGCGGAATCGTCACGCTTCGCTCGGCCACCCAGGCGCCGAGCAGCCCGGTGCCGCAACCGACGTCGAGCACCCGCTGGCCGGGCTGCAGGCCGAGCAGCGCGATCAGCTGCTTGCCGTGCTCGAACTGCCGGAACCCGACGCGGTCGCAGGTGGCAGCCAGCTCGGAGGTGTCGTGGTCCAGCCGCACCTTGGGCGCCGCCGTGGCCACCACGGCCGTCATGCCGTGCTCCGCGCCGGGTTCGGCCGCGCCCGGCTGCGTTGCCCGTCGACCGCCACCGGCGCATCGCCGCTCACGGTGATGCGCCGCATCACGCGGTGGGCATCGCCGTAGTCGTTGATCGCGTAGTGCTGCGTCGCGCGGTTGTCCCAGATCGCGACATCGCCCTCGGCCCAGCGCCAGCGCACCGTGTTCTCGAGCCGCGTGATGTGGTTCTGGAAGATCGCGAACAGGTGGTCGCTGTCCTGCGTGTTGTAGCCGATGAAGTTCTTGATGAAGTGGCCCGACACCAGCGTGCGTTCGCCGGTCTCCGGGTGCACGCGCACCAGCGGGTGCTCGGCCTGGATCAGGCGCCGGGTGAAGACTTCCTGGTAGCGCTTCGCGCCGTGCGCATCGGGCGTCACGCGGGTCGCCGCGTAGTCGTAGTCGTTGCCGTGCAGCGCCCACAGGTTCTCGGCCAGCGCCTTCAGCGCCGGTGTCAGCTCGTCGTACGCCGCCGCGGTGTTGGCCCACACGGTGTCGCCGCCGTACGGCGGCAGCGTCACCGCGCGCAGGATCGAGACCTGCGGGTACGCGACCTCGAAGGTCACGTCGGTGTGCCACGAGTTCGCGCGCCCGCCGTGGTTCGAGTCGAGCTCGAGGATCTGCGTGCCGTCCTTCGACGGCACCGTCGGGTGGTCGACCAGCTCGCCGAACAGCCGCCCGAAGGCCTGCTGCCCGGCATCGTCCAGCTGCTGCTGGCCGCGGAAGAACAGCAGCTTGTGGCGGTACAGCGCCTGCTTGATCGCGGTGAAGGTGGCCGCGGGCAACGCGCCCGACAGGCGCAGCCCGCGCACTTCGGCGCCGATGCGGCCGGACACCGGAGCGATGTCGAGTCCGGTGGTGGTGGCAGTGGTCGACGGGGTCAGGACAGCACTCATGGGAATCCTCCTGGTGGGTCGTTGGAAAAATGGCGTAGGGATCAAGCAGCCTGCGCTGCAGCGACCTGCGCATAACGGCTGGCCGGTCGCTCCAGCCCGAGGTTCTCGCGCAGCGTGCGGCCTTCGTACGCGGTGCGGAACAGCCCGCGGCGCTGCAGCTCCGGCACGACCAGCTCGACGAACTCGTCGAGCGATTGCGGCAGCACCGGCGGCATCACGTTGAAGCCATCGGCCGCGCCGTTCTCGAACCACGATTGCATCTGGTCGGCGATGGTCTGCGGCGTGCCGACCACCACCCAGTGGCCGCGCGCGCCGGCCAGGTAGTCGTACAGCTGGCGCACCGTGAACTTCTCGCGGCGCGCGAGTTCGATCACCACGTGGGCGCGGCTGTTGATGCCCTTCGGCGGCTCGGGGTACCAGGGCGGCGGCGCGTCCAGGTCCCAGCGGCGCAGGTCGTCGTTCGGCCAGAACTGCACCAGCGTGTTCAGCCCGACCGACGGGTGGATCAACTTCTGCAGCTCGGCCCACTTGGCCTTCGCCTCGGCCTCGGTGCGGCCGATCACCGGCGAGATGCCCGGCAGCACCAGCAACTGCCCGGGGTGGCGGCCGTGCTTCGCCATGCGGCCCTTCACGTCCTGGTAGAAAGCGCGTGCCTCGGCCTCGCTGGTCCATGCGGTGAAGATGGCCTCGGCGGTCGCGGCCGCGAGCTCCTTGCCGTCTTCCGACGAGCCGGCCTGCACGATCACCGGGTGGCCCTGCGGCGAGCGCTCGATGTTCAGCGGGCCTTTCACCTTGAAGTACTTGCCGACGTGGTTCAGCGCATGCAGCTTCTTCGGGTCGAAGTACACACCCGACGCCGCATCGCGCACGAAGGCGTCGTCGTCGTAGCTGTCCCACAGGCCCTTCACCACGTCGACGAACTCGTGCGCGCGCTCGTAGCGCACGGCAGGGTCGGGGTGGGCGTCGAGCCCGAAGTTGCCGAACACGTTCTCGGCGGCGGTCGTCACGACGTTCCACGCCGCGCGGCCCTTGCTGAGGTGGTCGAGAGACGCGAACTTGCGCGCCAGCAGGAACGGGTCTTCGTAGGTGGTCGACGCGGTCGCGACGAAGCCGATGTGCTTCGTCACTGCCGACAGCGCGGCCCACAGCGTGACCGGCTCGAAGTACGAGACGCGGCCCTGGCGGCTCAGCGACTCCTCGTCGCCGCGGTGCTGCAGGCCGGGGCTGTCGGCCACGAAGACCTGGTCGAACAGCCCGCGCTCGGCGGTCTGTGCGACCTGGATGTAGTGGTCGATGTTGACGCCCGAGTCGATCTGCGAGCCCGGGTGGCGCCAGGCGGCGACGTGGTGGCCGGTGGCCATGATGAAGGCGCCGAGGCGCATTTTCCGGTCGGACATGGGACTCCTCCTTGTCAAAGCGCGAAGCGCAGTCCGGCCGGCAGCGCGGAACGGGTGCCGGTGCGCTCGTCGTCGGCATCCTGGCGGCCGGCATGGCGGGCCCGCATCGCCTGCTCGGCCTCGCCGGCGAACTCGGCGAGCACGTCTTCCTTGACGCGCGAGAACGCGAGGCCGACGCGGTCGCGCGGATGGTCGAGCGCCACCGGCACGATGCGGCGGATGCGGCCCGGCCGTGGCTCCATCACCACCACCTTGTCGCCGAGGTACACCGCCTCCTCGACGTCGTGCGTCACGAGGATCATCGTGATGCCCTCGGTCTGCCAGATGCGGTGCAGCTCCTGCTGCAGATGGGCGCGGGTCAGTGCGTCGAGCGCGCCGAAGGGTTCGTCGAGCAGCAGCACCTCGGGTCGGTTGACGAGCGCGCGTGCGATCGCCACGCGCTGCGACATGCCGCCCGACAGCTGGTGCGGCCAGGCCGTCTCGAAGCCCTCCAGCCCGACCAGCGCGATGTGCTCGCGCACCGTGTCGGCCTTCTGTTTCTCGTTGAGCTGGCCGTTCAGCAGCCCGAGCCCGATGTTCTGCTCCACCGTCAGCCACGGGAACAGCCGGTGCTCCTGGAACACGATGCCGCGGTCGAGGCTGGTGCCGACGATGCGCTCGCCGTCCAGCAGCACCTCGCCCTGGTAGTCGTCCTCCAGCCCGACGATCAGCCGCAGCAGCGTCGACTTGCCGCAGCCGCTGCTGCCGACGATGCTGACGAACTCGCCCGGGTTGACGGTCAGCGTGATGTCCTGCAGCACGGGCAGCGGGTCGCCCTGGACCTCGTACTGCTTGCTCAGGTGCTGGATCTGCAGGGTGCCGGTGTGTGCCATGGTGGGTGTCCTCGTGGGGTGTTCAGCGGGATTTCAGAACTGCGCGACCGAGCGGCCGCGCCAGGCGAGCGCGCGGGCCTCGATGCGGCCGGCGATCCAGTTGAGCGTGAAGCCGACCAGGCCGACCACGATCACGCCGAACAGCACCAGGTCCATCAGGAAGTGCTCGCGGCCGTCGATCATCGTGTTGCCGATGCCTTCGCCGGAGATCAGCAGGTACTCGGCGCCGAGCGTGGCCAGCCACGCGTAGATCAGCCCCAGGTGGATGCCCGCGAAGATCGACGGCGAGGCCGCCGGCAAGATCACGCGCGCCCAGGTCTGCAGCCGGGTGAACCTCAGCGTGCGGGCCACTTCCAGCAGGTCGGCCGGCACGCTGCGGATGCCCTCGAAGGTGTTCAGCACCACCGGGAAGAAGGCCGCCAGCGACAGGAAGGCCACCTTGGCGGCGTCGCCCAGCCCGAACCACACCGACAGCAACGGGATCCACGCGAACAGCGAGATCTGCTTCAGCGTGTGGAAGCTCGGGCCGGCCAGCTTCTCGAACAGCCGCGAGGCACCGAGCGCCGCACCGAACGCGAGGCCGCCGAACGCGCCGATCGCGAAGCCGATCAGGTCGCGCCGCAGGCTGGCCGCCAGCGCCGAGAACACCTGGCCGGACGTGACCTGCTCGACGGCGGTCTGCCACACCTTGCCGGGCGACACCAGCAGCGGCGAGGTCGACCAGCCGAAGCGCACCGCGGCCCACCACGCGAGCAGCAGCAGGGCGGGCAGCACGAAGCCGCGCAGGGGTTTGGGAACGCGCTGGGGAATTCTTGCGGCCGACATCAGAAGGCCTCCCGACGCCAGGCGAGCAGCCGGCGCTCGACCAGCGCGAGCAGCTTGTCGAGCGCATAGCCGACCGCGCCGACCACCGCCACTGCGGCCAGCACCACGTCGAGCTGGAACAGCTGGCGGCCGTAGACGATCATGAAGCCCAGCCCCTCGCTCGACGCGAGCAGTTCCACGACGACGAGCGCGAGCCACGCATGCGTCAGCCCGTAGCGCACGCCGTTCCAGATCGGCGCGAGCGCGGCCGGGAACACCACCCTCGACAGCATCTGCCAGCGCGTGAACTTCAGCACCCGCGCGACCTCGATGTGGCGCGTCGGCACGCCGTGGATGCCCTTGCAGGTGTTGAGGGCGATCGGCACCAGCGCGGCCTTGCTGATCAGGATGACCTTCAGCGCCTCGTCGATGCCGACCAGCAGCATCAGCAGCGGCAGCCAGCCCAGCACCGGCACTTGCGCGAAGACGTTGAAGCTCGGGTAGACGTAGTCCTTGACCGTCGGCGACAGGCCCATCGCGACGCCGAGCGCCAGCCCGCCGGCCAGGCCGATGGCGAAGCCGGCCAGCACGCGCAGCAGGCTGATCTGCAGGTTGGCCCACAGCTCGCCGCTGAGCAGCGATTCCTTGAGGGTGACCAGCACCGCCTCGGGCGCCGGCAGCACCTGCGGCGCCACCCACTCGAAGTGCGCCGCCAGTGCCCACGCGGCCAGCAACACGAGCGGCAGCGGCCAAGCCAGCAGCCAGTCGCGCAGCGGTCCCTTCGGCCAGGGAAAAGCGCGTGCCGGCCGCGGCACGGCAGACTCCCCGGGTACCGTCGCAATGGGGATCATCAGGTCGCTGCTCATCGTGTCGCCGCCAGGCTGCTGCCGACCAGCTGGCCATCGGCCGCGTACTCGGGCCACCAGCCTTCGAGCTTCTGCGATTTCAGCGCGGCGTTCAGGAAGCGCCGGTCGAACCAGGTGTCGATCTCGGGCTTGCTGCGGATCAGCTTCAGCCTGAAGGCCTCGTCGGTCGCGTCCTTGTAGCGGGCGACGAGGAAGGGGTCGAGCAGTGGCGACAGGCGCACCCGCAGCGGCTGGCCGGTGAAGTCCTCGCGCCAGAACTTTTCCGGGTACTCGGCCTTGCCCCATTGCGTGAACAGCTCACCGCGCTGCGCTTCATCGGAATAGAGGCGCGCGGTTTTCACCACCGTGTCGACCACGCGCTGCACGATCTGCGGCTGCCTGGTCGCGAACTCGTCGCTGACCAGCAGCACCGTCTGGCGCGTGTAGCGGAACGAGTCCTGTGCGGCCGACCAGACGACCTTGGCCGTTCCCTTGTCGCGCAGCACGAACAGCTCGACGTAGCCGAAGGCCGCGTCGATGTCCTTGGTGGTGAGGGCGGCCTGGGCGGCGGCGGTGTCGAGGTTGATCAGCTTGAGGTCGCTCTCCTTGATGCCCTTGGCCGCCAGCGCGCGCACCGCGGCCAGGTGCAGGTTGGTGCCCTTGAAGACGGCGACGCGCTTGCCCTTCAGGTCTTCGAGCTTCGTGATGGTGGAGTCGGGCGGCACGCCGAGGTAGAGGCCGTTGCGAACGCCGCTGCCGACGATGATGCGTGTCTTGACGCCGCCGGCGCGGTGCACGATCGACGGCAGGTCGCCCTGCCATGCGAAGTCGAGCTGCCTGTTGACGAGGGCCTCGTTGACGGCCGGGCCGGCGCCCTTGAAGAAGATCCACTCGACCTGGATGCCGTCCTTCGCGAACTCCTGCTCGAGCAGGCCTTGTGAATTGACGAGCCCGACGGTGGAGCTGCCGGTGCGCGGCGGCGTGCCGACCCCGCCGGTCGCGACACCGATGCGGATCGTCGTGGCCGTCGTGGGCGTTTGCGCGAACGAGAGCGTGGCCGCGGTGAGCGTCACGAGCAGGGCGGCGAGGCGATGCCGGAGTGTCGGGTTCATGGTGTCCACCAGAGAAGCAGCGATTGGTGCGAGACCTTAGGAGCGCGGGCCGGCGCTGTGAACTGCGCATTTCGCGCTTGCATATCTGCCCCCGCCGCGGAGCGGCGACACGACGCGTTGCATCTGATGGGGCTAACCCGGATGCCGCGAGCGCGCGACCGGCGGCACACTGGTTGCGTTGAAATCGATTTCAACCGCAGTTGTAGACAAACCGTCCAGAACATGACGGCGCGCCGTCGCAAGACCGCCGCGCCGAGGGAAAGGAGACACGGAATGATGCAGTTGCAGTCCTCCCGCAGGCCATTGGCCACCCCTGAGCGCACGGGCATCCCCAGCCCGTCCTGACCGCGCTCGAACACTCCGCGAATCGTTGTACCCACCGCTGCGCCCTGGCGCCGCGGTGGCGCTGTGCGCTTGATCGCAGTTTCATTGCAGTGAAAACGTTTTCACAACAGGAGACATTTCGATGAAGACCCGATTCCACATGCTTTCGGCCGTTGCCGCGGCCGTGCTCGCCCTGTCGCTCGCCGCACCGGCGCGCGCCGCTGACGCCGAGTACACGCAGCGCTTCCTGACGCAGTACAACAAGATCAAGGATCCGGCGAACGGCTACTTCAGCAGCGACGGCGTGCCGTACCACTCGATCGAGACGCTGATGGTCGAGGCGCCGGACTACGGCCATGAGACCACCTCCGAGGCCTACAGCTTCTGGCTCTGGATGGAGGCGCAGTACGGCCGCGTCACCGGCGACTGGGCACCGTTGAAGGCCGCCTGGGCGACGATGGAGAGGACCATCATCCCGCCCACCGCCGACCAGCCCACCAACAGCTTCTACAACCCCACCGCCGACCAGCCCACCAACAGCTTCTACAACCCCGCCAAACCGGCCACCTACGCCGGCGAGTTCGCGCTGCCGAAGAACTACCCCGCGCCGCTGGACAACTCGGTGACGGCGGGGCAGGACCCGATCGCCACCGAGCTGGCGACGGCCTACGGCACGCGCGACATCTACGGCATGCACTGGCTGACCGACGTCGACAACTGGTACGGCTACGGCCGCTGCGGCGACGGCACCACCAAGCCGGCCTACATCAACACTTTCCAGCGCGGCCCGCAGGAATCGGTGTGGGAGACGATTCCCCATCCGTCGTGCGAGACCTTTCGCTGGGGCCGCAGCGGCGGCACGCAGGGCTTCCTGAGCCTGTTCATCGGCGACCAGAGCTACGCGAAGCAGTGGCGCTACACCAATGCGCCGGATGCGGATGCGCGCGCGATCCAGGCCGTCTACTGGGCCTCGGTGTGGGCGAAGGCGCAGGGCAAGGGCGCGGACGTGGCCGACCTCGTCAAGAAGGCGGCCCGCATGGGCGACTACCTGCGCTACGCGATGTTCGACAAGTACTTCAAGAAGATCGGCAACTGCGTCGGCGCGCAGGCCTGCGCGCCCGGCACCGGCCTGCCGGACGCGAACGGCTTTCGCGACAACCAGACCTACCTGATGAGCTGGTACTACGCCTGGGGCGGCGCGACCGACACGAGCGCCGGCTGGGCCTGGCGCATCGGCTCCAGCCACAACCACTTCGGCTACCAGAACCCGCTCGCGGCCTGGGCGCTGTCGACGCAGGCCGACTTCAAGCCGGGCTCGCCGACGGCGGCCGGCGACTGGGCCAGGAGCCTCGCGCGCCAGCTCGAGTTCTACCGCTGGCTGCAGTCGGCCGACGGCGCGATCGCCGGCGGCGCCACCAACAGCTGGGAGGGCAACTATGGCGCACCGCCTGCCGGCACGGCCACCTTCTATGGCATGGCCTACGACGAGAACCCGGTCTACCACGACCCGGGTTCGAACGAGTGGTTCGGCATGCAGGTGTGGTCGATGCAGCGGGTGGCCGAGTACTACCGCGCGAGCGGCGACGCGAAGGCGAAGGCGCTGCTCGACAAGTGGGTGGCCTGGGCCTCGGCCCAGACGGTGTTGAACGCCGACGGCAGCTACGCCATCCCGAGCACGCTGAAGTGGAGCGGCCAGCCCGACACCTGGAACCCCGCCGCGCCGGGCGCGAACGCGAACCTGCGCGTCACGGTGGCCGATCGCACGACCGACATCGGCACCACCGCCGCCTTCGCGCGCACGCTGATCCACTACGCCGCGAAATCCGGCAACGCGGCCGCCAGGACCCTCGCGAAGGAACTGCTGGACCGCGCCTGGACCCGCTACCAGGACAGCAAGGGCATCGCCATCGCCGAGAAGCGCACCGACTACCTGCGCTTCGACGACGCCTACGACCCCGCGACCGGCTCGGGTGTCTACGTGCCCTCGGGCTGGACCGGCACCAACGCGCAGGGCGCGACCATCGATTCGAACGCGACCTTCCTGAGCCTGCGGCCGAAGTACCAGCAGGATCCGCAGTGGCCGAAGCTGCAGGCCTACCTGGCCGGCGGTGCCTCGCCCGACTGGGTCTACCACCGCTTCTGGGCGCAGGCCGACATCGCGATGGCCTTCAACGACTACGCGAACATCGACGGCGACGGCAGCGGCGGCACGCCGGCCATCGTGCTGAGCGCGGGCACGCTGAGCGTGGCCGAGGGCGCCAGCGCGAGCGTCGGCGTCAGCCTGTCGCAGGCGCCGGCGGGGACGGTCACGGTGACGGTGAGCAAGGCCGCCGGCGGCGACGCCGACCTGGGCACGGCCACCACCACGCTGAGCTTCACGCCGGCCAACTACAACGTGCCGCAGAACCTGGTGATCGCCGCCGCCGAGGATGCCGACCAGGCCAACGGCAGCGCGAGCTTCACCCTGGCGGCTGCCGGCCACACCGGCGCCAGCCTCGCCGCCACCGAGGTCGACAACGACGTGGTGGTGGCCGACTGCACGATCAGCTTCGACACGAGCAACGACTGGGGGGCCGGCCAGGTGCCTGCGATCAAGCTGGGCAACACGGGCACGGCGCCGATCACCGGCTGGTCGCTGAGCTGGACCGAATCGAACGACTTCACGCTGTCCAATTCGTGGAGCGCCACGGTGACGAAGAACGGCCGCGGCGTGGTGGCCACCCCGGCCGGCTGGAACGGCACGCTGTCGCCCAGCGGCAGCGTCGAGTTCGGCATGCAGATCGGCTACAGCGGCGCCAAGCCCGTGCCCACCGGGCTGGCGCTGGCAGGGCACAGCTGCACGGTCACCATCAAGTGACGACAGGGGGATGCGATGAACCACCCACATGACGCGCGACTCGCTTCACTGGCCCTCGGGCTGGTGCTGGCGGCCGGCGCTGCGGCCTGGGGCTCGCGCATGGTGATCCGGCTCGGTGAGGCGCGCACGGCCAGCACGGCCGAGTGGCGCCAGGTCGCGCAGGTCTATGCCGAGCGCAACCGGCTCGCCGTGCCGGCCTTGCAGGCGGCCGGCGCGGTGCCCGGTGTCGATCCGCAGCTGGTCGAGGCCGCGCGCGGCGCGCTGGCGCGTGCGGCGGCGCTGCCCGGCACGCCGGGCCTGCTCGACGACCCGCGCGCGCTCGATGCCTTCAAGCGCAACCAGGGCGAGCTGACCGGCATGCTGTTCCGGCTCGTGGCCGCGGCGCAGCGGCAACCCACGCTGCGCGATGACGCCGCACTGCAAGGCCTGCACCGGCAGCTGCTGCAGTCGGAAGCGCAGCTGGCCGAGGCCCGCGCGCGCTACAGCCGCTTCGCCGGCAGCTACAACGCGCTGACCCAGTCGTTCCCGGATGCGATCGCCGCCCGCCTGGCCGGCTACGCCTCCGTGCCCACAAACCTCTGATCCAGGGAGATCACCATGAACGAGAACCTCATCCATCGCCTGCGGCGCGGGGCGTTGGCCTGCACCGTCGCCGCATTGAGTGCGTGTGGCGGCGGGGACAGCCCCGCGCCCGACGACACCGCGGCGCGCGACAGCGCGCGCGCCCGCGCGATGGCCGCCCCCTTGGCCGCGCCACGCTTCAACTACGCCGAGGCGCTGCAGAAATCGGTGCTGTTCTACGAGGCACAACAGTCCGGCAAGCTGCCGGCCTGGAACCGCGTCACCAGCTGGCGCGGCGATTCGCGCCTGTCCGATGGAAGCGACATCGGCCGTGACCTCACCGGCGGCTGGTACGACGCCGGCGACCATGTGAAGTTCGGCTTCCCGATGGCCTTCAGCGCAACCCAGCTCGCCTGGGGCGGGCTGCGCTTCAAGGCCGGCTACCAGGCCGCCGGCCAGTACGACGCGCTGCTCGCGAACCTGCGCTTCGTCAACGACTACTTCATGCGCGCGCACACCGCGCCGAACGAGCTGGTGGTGCAGGTGGGCAACGGCGGCACCGACCACAGCTGGTGGGGCCCGGTCGAGGTCTACCCACTCGCGGCGCCGAGCTACAAGATCACCGCCAGCTGCGGCGGATCGGACGTGGCGGCCGAGACCGCGGCGGCCATGGCGGCCGCCTCGATGCTGTTCTCGCCCAGCGATCCCGCCTATGCGGCGCAACTGCTGACGCATGCGCGGCAGCTCTACACCTTCGCCGACACGGTGCGCGCGAAGTACTCCGATTGCGTCACCGACGCGGCCAACTACTACAACTCCTGGTCGGGCTACTACGACGAGCTGGCCTGGGGCGCCGCCTGGCTGTACCGCGCCACCGGCGAGGCGGCCTACCTGCAGAAGGCCGAGTCGTTCGTGGGCAGCTTCGGCACCGAAGGGCAGACCGCCTACCTGCCGTACAAGTGGACGCTGGGCTGGGACAGCAAGCTCGTCGGCGTCTACCTGATGCTGGCCGAAAGCACCGGCAAGGCGCTCTACAAGGACGCGCTGGAGCGCAACCTCGACTACTGGACCACCGGCACCTCGGACGGCCAGCGCGTGACCTACACGCCGGGCGGCCTGGCCTGGCTGGACCAATGGGGCTCGCTGCGCTATGCGATGAACGAGGCCTTCATCGCGCTCGCCTATGCCGACGTGGTGGGCGATGCGGCGAAGCAGCAGCGCTACCGCGACTTCGCGACGCGCCAGGTCAACTACGTGCTGGGCGACAACCCGCGCCAGGGCAGCTACCTGATCGGCTTCGGCGTCAACCCGCCGCAGCACCCGCACCACCGCACCGCGCACGGCTCGTGGCTGGACAGCCAGGCGACGCCGGCGCAGCACCGCCACCTGCTGTATGGCGCGATGGTGGGCGGGCCGGGCGCGAACGATTCGTACAGCGATGACATCGGCAACTACGTGTCGAACGAGGTCGCGACCGACTACAACGCGGCCTTCACCGGCGTGCTGGCGAAGATGAACGAGCTCGCACCCGGCGGCGCGCCGCTCGCGAACTTCCCGCCGCGCGAGGTGGCCACCGAGGACGAGTTCTTCGTCGAGGCCGGCATCAACAGCTCGGGCGGCACCTACACCGAGATCAAGGCGCTGTTGAACAACCGCTCGGGCTGGCCGGCGCGCCATGGCGACAAGCTCTCGCTGCGCTACTACGTCGACCTGGGCGAGGTGATCGCGGCCGGCGTGCCGGCCTCGGCGATCACGCTGAGCACGAACTACTCGCAGGGTGGCACGGCGAGCGGTCTGTTCCGCTGCGGCACGAGCAGCATCTACTACGCCGTCGCGGACTTCACCGGCACCGACATCTACCCGGGCGGCCAGTCGGCGCACCGCAAGGAGATCCAGTTCCGCTTTGCGGCGCCCTCGGGCACGGCGTACTGGAACCCGGCGAACGACCCGTCGTATGCCGGGCTCGCAGCCGGCAGCACGGTCAAGTCGCTGGCGATCCCGGTCTACTCGAACGGTGTGAAGGTGTTCGGCCATGAGCCACCGGCGTGTGGCGGCAGCCCGGTCATCCCGCCGGCCGCGCCGCAGGGTCTCACGGCCACCGGCGGGGCCGGGTCGGTGACGCTCGCGTGGACCGCTGCGGCGAATGCGACGAGCTACTCGGTGAAGCGCTCGGCCAGCGGGGCGGCGGGCAGCTTCAGTGCCATCGCATCGCCGACTGCGACGAACTACCTCGACAGCGGGTTGGCGGCGAACACCACCTGGTGGTACCAGGTGACGGCCGCGAACGCGGGCGGGGAGGGCGCCGCCAGTGCCACGGTGTCGGCCACCACGCAACAGGGGACGACGCCACCGCCCGGCTCGTGCGCGGTCACGCTGGACATCGGCAACGATTGGGGCACGGGCCAGGTGATGGCGATCCGCCTGGCCAACACCGGCACGCAGGCCTTGAGCAACTGGCAGCTGTCATGGACCGAATCGAACGACTTCACGGTGACCAACTACTGGAGCAGCGCGGTGACGTCCAGTGCGCGCACCATCACCGTCCGGCCGGTCGACTGGAACGCGACGGTGGCGGCAGGCAGTGCGGTCGACCTCGGGATGCAGCTCGCGTACAGCGGCGCCCGGCCGATTCCATCGAACGTGCAGGTCCAGGGACGCGACTGCAGCATCGCCGTGGTGACGGCGCACTGAGGCGGGCCGATGTTCACGGACGCGAACCCAGCCGCAGCCGCCCCATCAGCGGATCGCTGATGCTGTCGTCGCCGTTCTCGATGTGCCCGGCGAAGCGCGCCGCGAACGCCGCATCGCCGTCGACGGTGATCTCCAACTCGTACCAGCCGCGGCTGCGTTCGAGCGGCCAGTACTTCGCGGTCGACTGGCCGGGCCTGAGCCGGTCGGCCCAGCGATCGTCGAACTGCCCGTCGTTGCGTCCATCACCTCGCCCGTCGTTGCGCCCGTCCCCATACCCGTCGCGCACCCGCACGCCGACCGCCTGCAGCCCGACGTTCGTGATCGACAGCGTGATGCCGAGCCGCCCCTCGTCGTAGCTCGCGCGGATCAGCAGCTTGCTGCTGTCGGCGCGGACCTTGCCCTTGAACGCCCGCAGGAAGCCGTTCGGGCCGCTCACCGAGAGGTCATAGGACGCGTCGACCGCGGCCGCCCACGAGGCGGACAGCAGGCGCTGCGGCTCGACGGTGAAGTTCCGCGGCGCCTGCGCCGCCTGTCCCGAGCGCACATGGAAGACGGCCGCGGCCTTGCCGGTGTTGCCGAAGCTGAGCTGGAACGATTCCGTCGCGCTGTTCGCCGCGCCTTCGGCATGCAGCACATAGGGCAGCGCGCGCGCCGGCCGCACGCCCGGCTCCTGCACCGGCAGCACCGGCGAGGTCGGCGGCACGATCGTGTAGTCCGGGTGCCGCACCAGGTCGGCCGGCATCAGCCCGGCGGTGCTCGGCAGCCGCACGCGGTCCCGATCAGGGCGCGAGAAATCGAGCGTCGACGTCAGGTCGCCGGCCACCGCGCGCCGCCACGGCGTGATGTTGGTCTCGACGAGTTGCGGATGCGCCTTCGCGTGGCGCGCCTCGATGAAGCGGATCAGCGAGGTGTGGTCGAACACCTGCGAGTTGACCCAGCCGCCCTTGCTCCACGGCGACACCACGATCATCGGCACCCGCATGCCGAGCCCGTACGGCGCGCTCGGGTGGCCGGCATCGCCGGCCGGGTAGATCTCGTTGACGGTGTCCACCGTCGACGCGCCTTGCCCGGCGAACGGCGGCGTGGGCGGCACCATGTGGTCGAAGAAGCCGCCTTCCTCGTCGTAGTTGATGAACAGCACCGTCTTGCCGAAGACGTCCGGGTTCGAGGCCAGGATGTCGATCACCTGCGAGCTGTACCACGCACCGAAATCGGCCGTGTGGTTCGGGTGCTCGCTGAACGCCTCGGGCGCGACGATCCACGACACCGCCGGCAGGCGGCCGTTGCGCACGTCCTCGCGCAGCGTGTCGAACAGGCGCGCCGGATCGCGGTTCAGCGCGTTGATCTGCGTGCCCGTGCGCGCCGCGACGGCCAGCGGCGAACCTTCCGGCGCGTTCTGGTACTGGTGGAAATACAGCAGCGCGTTGTCGCCGTAGTTGCCGATGTACGGGTCCGAGGTCCAGCCCCAGAAGCCCGCGGCATTCAGGCCGGTGCCCACGTCCTGGTAGACCTTCCAGCCGATGCCGGCCTGCGTCAGCCGCTCCGGGAACGTCGTCCAGTCGTAGCCGGCTTCCGCATTGGTGATGACCGGTCCGCCTTGCCGGCCGTCGTTGCCGAGCCAGCCGCTCCACAGGTGGTACCGGTTCGGGTCGGTCGGCCCGAGCACCGAGCAGTGGTACGCGTCGCAGACGGTGAATGCATCGGCCAGCGCGTAGTGGAAGGGGATGTCGCGGCGCGTGTGGTAGGTCATCGTCACCGCGCCCTTGTTGGGCACCCACTGGTCGCAGCGGCCGCCGTTCCACGCGGCATGGGTGTCGTTCCAGCCGTGCGGCGGATCCGGCAGGAAGGTCTGCCCGACGTCGGTCACCGGCGGGCGGAACGGCAGCAGCGTGCCGGTCGGGGTCGGCTGGTACCAGACCGGCTTGCCCGACGGCAGCGTCACGGCCCGCGGGTCGGAGAAACCGCGCACGCCGCGCAGCGTGCCGAACAGGTGGTCGAACGAGCGGTTTTCCTGCATCAGGATGACGATGTGCTCGACGTCCTCGATCGTGCCGGTGCGGTGATGGGCCGGCACCGCCAGCGCATTCGCGATGCTGCCGGGCAGGGCGCCCCCGAGGCCGCTGGCGCCGATGAGTTTGAGGACCTGGCGTCGATCGAAGGCTGTCATGCAGTGGGCTCCTTGAAGGGATGCCCACCGTAAGTGGCCCGCATGTCAGCACGGTGTCGTGCCGCACAGCCGACTGGATCAGTCGATCAATTGGCCGTCATCTTCGTGAAACGGAAAAGGTCCCTCGAACGGGCCGACCGAGGCGACATGGCTGACGAGCTCGCCGGTGTCCGACCAGGCGTGCACCAGGAAGCCCGGTGGCTCCATCGAGAAGGCCGACGGTGCGTCGGGCGCGAGGTCCAGGGTGACCTGGTGAGCGGTCGATGGCGCGGTCATCGCGAGGGTGCCGGCCCACGGCGCGTAGATCGCGCGATGCAGGTGGCCGCAGATCACGCGCCGCACCTGCGGGTGTCGGGCCACCAGCGCGGCCAGCGCACCGCCGGGGTCGCGCAGCCCGATCTCGTCCATGTGGCCGATCATCGTGCGGAACGGCGGGTGGTGCATCGCGATGACGGTGGGGGTCACGGTGTCCTGCGCCAGCAACTGCGCCAGCTGGTCGACGCGCGCCGCGCACACCTCGCCATGCGACTCACGCGGCACGACGGTGTCGACCGCGACCAGCCGCAGCCCGCCGAGGTCGATCGCGTACTGGATGAACGGCGATCCGTGGCGCAGGTAGCCGTGCGCCGGAAAGCTGTCGCGCAGCGCCTCGCGGTCATCGTGGTTGCCGGGCATCAGGTACAGCGGGCAGTCGATCGGCTGCAGCAGCTCGCGCAGGTGCGCGTACTCGTCGGGCCGGCCGAAGTCGGTCAGGTCGCCGGTGACGACCACCGCGGTCGGTGCCTGCTGGAGCCGCCGCACCGCTTGCACCGCCTGGCGAAGAAACCGTGCGGTGTCGACGCGGCCATAGGCTCGCGCGCCGGGCAGCTTGATGTGCGGGTCGCTGAGTTGGACAAGCGTCTTGATCATCGGTGCATCACTCCACGCAGGCCGGCATCAGGTGCCGGGGGGTCAGGGTCAGGCTGACGAAATCGCCGGCCACGAAGGGCGATTCCTTGCCGGCTTCGCACAGGATCTCGCCTTGATCGGGCGTTTGCAACTGCAGTTGCACGCGCTCGCCGAGGAACACGCGGCGCGTGACCTGCACCGGGCCGCCGGGCTGCAGCGCGATGTCTTCGGGCCGCAGCAGCAGCTCGGCCGGTGCGGTGCAATCGGGCGGGCAGGGCAGCGCCTGGCCGGCGATGCGAACGATGCCGTCCGCCACGTCTTGCGCGCAGCGCCGAAGGCGGTTGACGCGCCCGAGGAACTCGGCGACGAACGGGTGCGCCGGCCGCCGGTACAGCGACTCGGCATCGCCCACCTGCACGATGCGCCCGGCGCACATCACGGCCAGCCGGTCGGCCAGCGCCATCGCCTCGTGCTGGTCGTGCGTCACGTGCACGGCGGTGATGCGCAGCCGGCGCAACAGCTCGGCGAGCTCGCTGCGCACCGATTCCTTCAGCTTCGCGTCGAGCGCCGTCAGCGGTTCGTCGAGCAGCAGCACGCGCGGCTGCACTGCCACCGCGCGCGCCAGTGCGACGCGCTGGCGCTGACCGCCCGACAGCTCGGCCGGCCGGCGCTGCTCCAGCCCGTTCAGCCGCACCAGGTCGACCAGTTCGCCAACGCGCCGGCGCACCTGCTCGCGCGGCAGGCGGCGGATCGCGAGGCCATAGCCGATGTTGGCTTCGACGCTCATCTGCGGAAACAGCGCGTAGTGCTGGAACACCATGCCGACGCCGCGCGTCTCGATCGGGCGCTGCGTCACGTCTTCGTCGTTGAAGCGGATGCGGCCGCCGGCGTCCGGTGCGACCAGTCCGGCGATCACGCGCAGCAGCGTGGTCTTGCCGCAGCCGGACGGGCCGAGCAAGGCCAGCACCTCGCCCGGCTCGACCTGCAGCGAGGTAGGGTGCAGCGCGGGGTCGGCGCGGCCGTAGGTCTTGGCGCAGTCGAGCACCGAGATGCGGGTGGGGGGAGTGTCGTCAGCCATGTTTTCTCTCGATTCGATGCGCCACCGTCTGCATGCCCCACAGCACCGGCAGGATCACGATGAAGAAGATCAGCGTGTAGGCCGAGCCGATCTCGATGCGCATCGACGCATAGCTGTCGGCCAGCCCGACCGGCAGCGTGCGCGTCAGCGGCGTGTGCAGCATCCAGGTCAGGTTGAACTCGCCCATCGACAGCGTGAACACCATCAGGCAGCCGGCGACGATGGAGGGCGCCACGGCCGGCACCAGCACGCCGAGGAAGCGCTGCACGAAGCTCGCGCCGAGCGAGCGCGCCGCCTCGTCGAGCGACACCAGCTCGTCGCGCCGGAACGCCGCGGCGACGGTGCGCACCATGAAGGGCAGCGTGAACACCACGTGGCCGACCAGCACGAACGCGAAGCTGCGGCGAAAGCCCTGCACGCTGCCGTAGGTGAGGATCAGCGCCAGCGCCGTGGCCAGCCCCGGCACTGCGACCGGCAGCGTGATCAGCTCCTCGAACGCCCGGGCCGCCCGCGAGCGGCTGCCGGCGAGCGCCCAGGCGCAGGGCACGCCGACGAGCAGGGTGCAGGCCACGCAGGCCAGCGCGAGCGCGAGCGAACTCCAGGCCGTCGAGCCGTACACCGCCCAGACCTCCTGCAGCCAACGCGTCGTGAAGCCGCTCGCCAGGCCGGTGCTGAAGTTGTCGACCAGGCCGGCGCTGACGGACAGCAGCATCGGCAGCACGGTGAAGGCGGTCACCAGCACGGTGGTGGCGAGCAGCCACGGCGAATCGATGCGCTTCATGCGACGCCCGCGACCGGCCGCGCCGCGAGCCGCGCGGCGATGAACAGAACCGCCCAGGTCATCACGCCGAGCGCCAGCGACAGGCTCGCGGCGGTCGCGAAGTTCGCGTAGTTGGTGAACTCGTTGTAGATCGTGATCGGCAGCACCTCGAAGCGGCTGGCGAGCGTGAAGGCGGTGCCGAAGGCGCCCATCGCGGTCGCGAAGATCATCGCGCCGGTCGCCATCGCGGTCGGCGCGAGCGCCGGCAGCCACACGTCGACCAGCACCCGCCGGCGCGACGCGCCGAGCGAGCGCGCCGCTTCTTCGAGCTGCGGCTCCAGCGTCTCGGCCGCGGCGGTGAACGCCGCGATCGCGCGCGGCATCGAGAAATACAGGTACGCGAGGAACAGCCCGATGAAGCCGTACGCGAACGTGATGCGCTCGCCGAACAGCGATTCGGTGAGCGACGCGACCGGCCCTTGCCGCCCGCCGATCAGGATCACGAAGAACGCGACGACCACGCCCGGGAACGACAGCGGCAGGCTTAGCACCGACAGCAGCAGCCGCCGCCCGGCGAAGCGCCGGCGCCCGAGGTACAGCCCGACGCCGGCGGCCAGCGCCAGCGCCGCGGCGGTGACCGCGAGCGAGAGCCCGGTGGTCTGCAGCAGGCTGCGCAGGTAGCGCGGCTCGGTCAGTACCGCGGCGTAGGCCGACCAGCCGCCGGCCGTACCTGTGGCAAGAGCCGGCAGCGCGGCCAGCCGCGCCATCGGCAGCAACCAGAAGGCCGCGAACAGCGCCGCCGCCGGCGCCAGGCAAGCCGCTGCGATCACTGGGCTTCGCGCAGGTAGCGTTCGGAGAAGGCCTTCTGCACCTCGGCCATCTTCACGTAGTCGACGGTCTTGGCGCGGGCGTACTCGGTGGCCGGCAGGAAGCGCGACTGGGCGTCCTTCGACATCGCCGATGCACGCACCGGGCGCAGGTAGGCATTGGCCCAGATCGCCTGGCCTTCGTTCGACAGCACGAAGTCGAGCATCTTGCGGCCGTTGTCGCCGTTCGGGTTGCGGGCCGCGAGGCTCATCACGTAGGGCACGACCACGCTGCCTTCGGCCGGGATCACGAACTCGACGTTGGCCTTGTCCTTGTACTTCGCGCGGTAGGCGTTGAAGTCGTAGTCGAGCAGGATCGCGATCTCGCCCGACAGCACGCGCGCGTACGAGGTCTGCTTCGGCACGATCGGCTCGTTCTTCTGCAGCGCCTTGAAGTACTCGATGCCGGGCGTGAAGTTGTCGAGCGTGCCGCCGCGCGCCTGGTTCACCGCGACCGCGCCGACATAGCCGACGAAGGCCGAGGCCGGGTCGAGGTAGCCGACCAGGCCCTTGTACTGCGGCTTCAGCAGGTCGGCCCAGCTGCGCGGCACCGGCTTGCCCTTCAGCGCGTCGACGTTGACCATGAAGCCGAGCGTGCCGGAGTGGATCGCGAACCAGTGGCCTTCGGGGTCCTTCAGGCCGTCGGGGATCTCGGCCCACGCGGCAGGCTTGTACGCGGCGGTCACGCCTTCCTTCTTGGCCTGGATGCCGAAGGTCACGCCGTAGTAGGCGACGTCGGCGACCGGGCTGGCCTTCTCGGCGACCATCTGCGAGAGCGCCTGGCCGGAGTTCTTGTTGTCGGGCGGCACCGAGATGCCGGTCTTGTCTTTCAGCGCGCGCAGCTCGCTGGCCCAGTCGGCCCATTCGGGCGGGCAGTTGTAGCAGATGGCGGTCTGCGCAAACGCGCCGGCGCTGGCCAGCAGCGCGGCGGCGGCAACGCCGCGAAGGATCAGGCGAAGGGGTTTCATCGGGGTACTCCAGGGGTGGGTTTGCGGAAAACGGGGCCGAGCGATTCGAGGGCGCGCAGCTCGTGCGCCAGCGTCAGGCTGTCGGCGGCGCAGGGCCGCTCGCTGCGTTCGATGGCATCGACCAGCAGCCGCACGCACTCGTGGCCGATGCGTTCGTTGGGCTGCGCGATCGATGCGAGCGACGGGCTGAGGTCGGCGCCGATGCCGATGCCGTCGAAGCCGACCACGCTGAGGTCGCGCGGCACCGCGAGCCCGGCCAGCGCGGCGGCCCGCAGGCAGCGCACCGCCAGCAGGTCGTTCGAGCAGACGACCGCGGTCGGGCGCTGCGGGGCGCGCAGGCGCTCGACCAGCGTGTCGACGGCCGACACGACGAAGGGCACCTCGATCAGCTCGCGCTCGCAGCCGCTCGCCTGCATCGCCTGCTCGTAGCCTTCGAAGCGCTGGCGCGCGCGGTCGGAGGCGGCCAGCGTGCCGCTGAACATCGCGATGCGGCGGTGGCCGTCGCGCAGCAGCCGTTCGACCAGCTCGCGCATCGCGGCGCGGCCGTCGACCGACACGCAGGGGTGGTCCGCATGCCGGTTGTAGGCCAGCACGTAGGGCACGCCGGCGCGCTTGAAGTGATCGAGCGTCGCCGAATCGGCGGCGTTCGCCACCGTCAGGATCACGCCGTCGACCGCGCGCGCCAGCAGGGCACGCGCGCCCTGTTGCTCGCGCCGCTCGTCGTAGTCGGTCGTGGCAGGCAGGATCGAGAAGCCGGTGCCGGCCGCTGCCGCGGCGATGCCCGCGAGGCACTCGGCGAACACCGGGTTGTAGAGGGTCGGAAGCAGCACGCCGAGCGTGTGGCTGCGGCTGGTGCGCAGCGTTCGCGCGCTCAGGTTGGGCACGTAGCCCAAGGCATCCGCCGCGGCTTCGATGGCATGGCGCGTGGCCGGCATCACGAGGTCGGGCGAGTTGAAGGCACGCGACACGGTGGCGATGGACACACCCGCACGTTGGGCGACGGCAATGATGCTCACTCGGGGGTCAGGGGTTCGATGTAAAGGTTTTCATTGGAGCCGCACTGCGTGACGGGCGCATGACGCTTCGCATGGATGGCATGCCTTTCGGTGCGCGCCGAAATATGACAACGGCGCACGAAGACAGTGCAGCTCCTCTGAACTCTCCTCGCGACACGCAGCGTCACCATGTCGAGCCCCGCACTCCCGAAACCGCCGCAGTCCCGCTTCGGCGTCACGCAGCACCGCGCGTCGTCCCTCTCCACACCGTCTGTCGTCACACCGACCCGCTCTTCGCGAACGCGTGAAGACGGCGGGCCCCCGATCTCTCGCACGCCGTCCGCCGATGGCCGACAGCGACCGCGCCTCGGCAACGACATCGCGCTGCAGGACCTGAGCCGCGCGACGACGCATGAGGCGACGACAGCGCCGCCGATCGACCTGCCGCATCCCGACGAGATCCACCTCGCGCGCAACCTGCCGGACTTCGAGCGCAAGCTCGGCGCGCAGCGTGCGCGCGTGCCGGGTGCGGCGCAGCGCGCTGCCGCGGCCGACATCCTCAACCAGGTGCGCCACAACCCGCTGGCAGCGAATGCCGGCACGACGCCCACGCATGCCGAACTCGCGCAGCGGCTGACCGACGAGCGGCTCGAGCAGTTCCTGACCGGTGCGCTGCAGATGACGCCGCAGAAGCTGCACGCGATGGAATCGATGGCCGCCAAGGGAGGGCGCTACATCCCGAGCAGCGGTTCGCTGTTCCAGGCGCTGCTCTACGGCGTGATCCCGTTCGCGGGGCTGGCGAGTACGCCGACGAAGGTGCTGATCGGCAGCGGCGCGGCGCTGGCGGCCCAGCCCTTCGTGACGGCGGCGCTGCAGACGCCGATCGTTTCGGCCATCACCGTGATGCGGCAGAAGGGCGCGCCGATGGGCAAGATGCCCGGCAACCTCAAGGCGAACACGAGCTTGCCGCAGATCGAGGCGAAGCTCGAGAGGCTGAACGCGGCGGCACAGGCGGATGCCGAGGCGATGCAGACGCTGATGGCATCGCTCGCACAGTCGCATCCTGGGCAGGCCTTGCCGGCCGACCAGCCGCCGACCGAACAGCGGATGTCGGCCTTTTTCGCATCACTGTCGCAGGACGAGCACGACGCGCTGGCGGATATCCAGCAGCGCCAGACGGTGCGTGCAATCGAGGCGGCCGCGCTCGTCGTCGACGGCCTGCGGCTGGAAGGCATGCAGGCGCGGCAGAAGAACTCCACGCGGGCCCAGGTGTGGCTGCGCACGGCGCGGGGCGCGAGCAGCATCCTGGCGCCGGCGCTGCAGGCGGCGAAGTGGTCGACGCCGGCCATCACCGGCGTGTCGGTCGTGCTGGCGCTGGCCGCGCTGCTCGGGCAGCACATCGCGGCGGGCAAGGACGAGAAGACGGCGCGGACCGACGAACTGAAGCTGAGCATCCTGTATGGCGACCTGTTCAACGCCATCGGCCAGGCCGACTGGGAGGCGGGCCGGCCGATCACCGGCGACGGCATCGACGAGAAGAAGCTGCAGGCCCTGCTGACCGAGCCCGAGACGACGATCGCCGGCCGCGTCAAATCGATGGTGGAGGGCCGGCAGAAGGAGCTCGAGGCGCGGCTGCAGGCGCTGCCACCGGCCGAAGGCCCGGCGCTGGAGGCCGGCAACGAGGTGGCCACGCAGCTCGCGGCGCGGATCCAGGGCTGCAAGGACGAGGTCGCGCTGATCGACAGCGGCAAGCTGACCGACCTGCCGCAGGACTCTTTCGCGCGCCAGTTGTTCAACCAGTCGATGGAGAGCACCGCCGTGGCCTTTGCAGCAACCGAAGGCTGGAACAAGCTGCGTGCGCCGCTGGAGTATTCGGCGCAGGTCGGGCAGCGGCTGTCGCAGCAGTTCACCTACGGCCTGCTGGGCGGCGCCGGTGCGCTGGCGCTGGGGCGTGGCGTGAACGCGGTGGTGTACGAGGTGAACAAGCACCACGCCGGGCAGCACCCCGATCCGGCCCACGCGGGCAAGCCGATCCCCGGCATGAGCGGCGAGGCGGCCTGGGCCCAGGTGCTGCTGACGCTCGGCGCGGCGGCCATCGCCTTCTACTCGGCGATCTCGCAGTACAGCGCGGTGAACGTGAAGAACGCGCGCCGCGACGGCGCGGGCGGCGACCCCGGCCTGGCCGATCAGTTGAAGAACGGCGTCATGAGCCCGGGTTGGCAGAGCCAGGCCAACCGGGCCGCTGCGGGGGCGCGCACGGTCGGCGATGCCGTGCTGCAGGCCAGCTGGCGCAGCACCGCGGCGATGCGCTCGGCGCTGGACAACGGGTGATCAGCCGGTGCTGGCCCGCCGGGCCTGCATCACTGCAGGCTCAGCGACAGCGTGTACTGGTTGCGCGTCTTGAAGTCGTACGGGATGCTCGACAAGCGGATCCACACGTCGCGGGCGGCCGCGCCATTCGTGTAGGTCACGCTGACCACGCCCGAGCTGGGGAAGGCGGCGTCGCCGGACAGCTTGTCGCCGTTCGCATCGACGACGGACAGGAAGAAGCCCTGGTGCTGCGGGGTCAGCATGCGCACCGTCAGCGTCTGCCCGGCCGGGACGGCCAGCTTGTAGTAGTCGCTGTCGGGGTGCAGGAAGGTGTTGACCGTCTCGGTCTTCAGCGTGCCGGAGATCTGCAGCTGCCCGGGCGCCACCACGTTGGCCGCGGCCAGCTCGTTGTTCGGCTCGGTCTCGGCGAGGCCGGCGCTGGGGTCGACGTTCAGCACGATCTCGTCCGACAGCGTCGTGTGGTCGCCGAAATCACGTGCCCGCGCGACGACCGTGTGCGGCCCGGGCGACAGCGTCGCGGTGTCGAACAGCAGGTAGTACTGGTCGGCCGGGTCGCTGCTGGTGTAGTGCAGCGAGGCCGAGGTGCCGGTCTGCTTGCCGTCGACCAGGAAGTCGACGCCGAACAGCTTTTTCTCGTCCTTCGCGATCGCGGTCAGCTTGACCAGCCCGAAATTGCCTTCGACCGCGGCGGTGATGGTGGGCGGCACGGTGTCGGCGCCGCCGTTCGGGTTGCCGATCACGAAGCTGGCTTCGGCCGACGTGGTGCTGTTGCCGGCGGCGTCGACCGCCACTGCGACGAAGCTGTGCGTGCCGCTCGTGATCAGGCCGATCGGCAGCGATGAGGTGTACGAGCCGTCGCTCGGCGATTTCTGCACCGTCACCTGGATGGAGCTGCCATCGACCAGGAAGGTGATCGAGGCGATGCCGACGTTGTCGGTAGCGAGCGCGATGAGGGTCACGGCATCGCTGGTCACCGTGGCCGAGGCCGAGACGACAGGAGCCTGCGTGTCTGTCGGCGCCGGGCCCGAGGCGGGCGTGTCGGGCGTGGCCGGCGTGTTCGGCTTCTGGGTCACGTCGCTCGGGCTGTCGCTGCCGCCGCCACAGGCAACGAGCAGCAGCGTGAGCAGCAAGGCGGGCAAGGTGCGGGTGACGCTGACGGTTCGGGTCATGGTGGGGGGCATGTTTTGCGACCGGCGATTCTGTCACCTTGGCGACAGCCTGTCTGACACGCTGACGGGCCGTTACGCTTCGGCATGGACAACTCAGGGGAATGGCCATGGACTGCATGCCGCGTCGCAGTTTTCTGGTAAACGCAGTGGCTGCGCTGGGATCAGGGCGGGCGCTGGCACAGACCGCGGCGCCGACGCCGCTGCCGCCTGCGTCGGCACCGGAGGGTGCGCGCGCGGGCGCCTGCACCTGATCGGCGGTGCGTCGGAGCCGGCCGCTGAACGTGCGAGCGTCGGCTGGCACGAGGTGTACGACCCGAAGGCGGACCGGTGGACGGCGCTGAAGCCGCTGCCCGGTGCGCGACCATGTGAGTTGCGTCGCGTACGGCGGGCTGATCCACGTGATCGGCGGGCGCTTCAACACCTTCGAATACAACACCACGCTGCACCGCGTCTACGGTCACGCTGGCCTGATTCCGTCTTGACCGGCGGGCTGCAAGGCCTAGACTGGACTTTCGTTGCCGACGCAGCGCCATCAACCGAACCAGGAGACCACGATGAGCATCTTCAGCAAGATCAAGGACGCGATCTTTGGCAAGAAGGACGAGGCGCCCGCGGTGGCGCAGGCGCCGACGCAGGCTGCACCGGCCGCGGTGCCGGCGACAGCGGCACCCGTCGCACTGAGCGAGGTGGACGTGGAGGCGGTGCTGACCAAGCTGGCCGCGGCCTCGTCGCAAAAGCTGAACTGGCGCACCTCGATCGTCGACCTGATGAAGCTGGTCGGCATGGAATCGAGCCTGGCCGAACGCCGCCAACTGGCCGGCGAGCTGGGCTACACCGGCGACACCAACGACACCGCGACGATGAACATCTGGCTGCACAAGCAGGTGATGGTCAAGCTGGCGGAGAACGGCGGGAAGGTGCCGGCGAGTTTGTTGGGGTGAAGTAAAGCGAACGCCGGCGCATCGAGTGGCCGTGCTCGTGAAAGAACTCAACCGATGTTGATGATGGAGTTGAGGCCTTCACATGCCTCAGCGAACACCGCTGGCGAAACCTGTTTCCAAGGATGAGGCCGGGCGCCTCGTGCTCGCCAATCGAAAGACTTCGGTTGATGTGTCAGCACGTAGCCGGCCTCGCCTTTCGGCCCGACGTACTTCAGCGCGAAAGGATTGGTCTCGTTCGACTGCGCGTGCGTCATCGGCAAGCCGATCACGATGCCGGTGCGTTCGTTGAAAGACTTCGTCGACAAGACCACCATCGGATGCTCGTCGCGCATCTCGTGGCCCACCTGCGGACTGAAGCCTATCCAGATCATGTCCCCGCGATCGGGAACCCATAGCGCGCGAGCAACCATCAGAATCGTTCCTCTCCAACGCGACCGTCGGGCATCGACTCGCCGCCATGCACCGCCGGATCGAAGGCCTTGAGCTTCTGTGCGAGCGTCAGCTTGGGTTTCGTCGCCGCCGGACGCACCAGAATGCCTTCGTCAACGACTTCAACCGTCACTGGAAGACCTCGAGAGAACTTCGCCGCCTTGGCCACGGCAGAAGTGATGCGCACGCCGAGACCATTGCCCCACTCCTGCACCGTCTGCTCAACCTTCACACCTGTCGACATCACGAACTCCTTTGGATGTTTATACAAGTATAAACATGATCGACCGCGTGATCAAGCTTGAGCGATGAGGGCTTCTTGGGGTTCGATCTCTCAATTCGCCTTCCGCCACCAAGGCACGTCGTAATTCACCCTCTCCTTCGGAACCACCATGATCTGCGGCCGGACGAAGTACTCGAAGAACCGCTTGCGATCCTCGGCGTTGTAGATCTCGAAGGCGCCGGCTTTCTCCTGCTCCTCCAGAAAGCGCCGCATCGCGCCGACCGGTTCCATCGGGTTGGCCTGCTGGAAGATCACCTCGCCGCCGTAGCGCTGGTACAGCGCCTTGCTGATCTTCCACTGCAGCACCATCTCGCGCGGCAGCTGTCGCAGCATCGCCTTGTCGGACTCCGACAGGCCGGGGGGAGACGGTGGCAGCTTCAGTGCCGTTTCGAGTTCCGCCACCTCGGCGTCGGTGACCGACAAGCGCTCCTGCTCGGCGAACCGCTGCAGCAGCGGCCCGAGGATCTGGCCATCCAGATCGCGAGCCGGCTTTGTCGTGTCGTCGCGGTAGATCGTCTGCCCCAGCACCTTGGCCACCGGCTTCCTGGCCGACGCGATCGCAGGCAGGAGTGAGACGGCTGCGGTCGCGATCAGCAGAAGTCGTCGTTGCATCACGTCCGTCAGGCGTTCTTCGCCTGGGGGTATGAGTTGGGTGGGTCGAGCCTGTAGGGCGTACCGACGAAGCCCGCGTCCTTCAGGTCGCCGGGGTTCGCGAGGAACGGGTTGCCCGACGCCTGCGCATCCGCCAGCACGCCAGCCAGGAACGCGGCATCGGCGCGGGCCGACGGCTCGTGATGCGGATCGAAAATGCCGCGGCCGACCAGCGGGCCGAGTCGGGTGCCGATGCGGCGGCCGAACGGATCGTCGAACGGGTCATCCTCATGCGGGGGGTGCCGCGCCACCAGCCGCTCCAGGGCGCCCTCCAGCCAGGCTCCCCAGGCCTCGGGCTGCGGCGCCACGTGCTGGGCGAGGCAACCCAGGTAGCCGATCGCGTCGTACAGCTCGGCCGGGAACTGGTGGCCGATGCGTACCGCCGGCTCGAGCCAGGCCATCGCGCACCACAAGGGCCCTTCGACCGGACCGACCCAGTCGGTGCGCGTCAGCTCGTAGAAGCGCAGGTAGCGCGGATCGACCGTCGCGCACCACGCGGCTTCGGCCACCTGCAGCGCTTCGTCGCGATGGTGCAGGCCTTCGAAGCGCCAGACGATGCTCTCGTACAGCCCGACGCACAGCGTCAGCTGCGCTCGCACCGACAGGCGCACCGCGGCCTCGAGCACCCAGCCGACGTTGCCGGTGACGTCCTGCGAGGCCCGGGTGTCGTCCCAGATGTAGCGCAGGCGACGCCGCTCGTCCGCGCTCAGCGCGATCCAGTCGGGGCGGGGCAGCATGTCAGGCCGGGTAGCGGTAGGGCGTGCCGGTGAAGCCCTTGTCGAGCATGCCTGCGGGCGCGCGCAGGTAGGGGTTGCGCGAGGGGTCGAGCGCTTCGATGGTGCGCTTGAGTTCGTCCTCGACGCGCGCATCGTCCCAGACGAAGGCCGGATCGAAGAAAGAACGCGGGATCGGGCGGCCCGCGCTGCCGTCATCGTTCTGCGGGAACTGCGTCGCCAGCCGGCGCAGGGTCTGCGACAGCCAGGGCTCAAACGCCGGGTGGCGGCCGAGCACGTGGTCGCACAGCCGCACGAGGGCGTGGGCATCGTTCAGTGCTTCCTGGCCGGTGAACATCAGGAAGGCATGCGACATCACATGGGAGCAGAACCAGGCCGGACGCACGGTCAGGCGCGGCACGTCTTCCGGCAGCGGTGCCACGTCGGTGATGCGGGCATAGCGCCAGTCGATGACGGCCGCCCAGGCCGCCTCGATGCGCAGCCGCAGGTCGCTCACGTCGGTGTGCGACTCGAAGCGCGCCGCGACCCATTCGCAGCTGGCAATGCCCAGCGCATAGAGCGGCGTCGGCTTGATTCTCTGCATGGCTTGCGCGAGCCGCGGGTCGTCCTCGTCGTTGGAGGTCCAGATCAGGTTGGCATCGATGGGCTCCCAGCTGAAATCGAGAGGCCATGCCGCGAGGTCGAGCGACTGCAGGTAGGTGGGGAAGGTCATGGTGGAGCGCAGGTCACATGTTCTTGGCAAGTTCGGCCGCGCGCTTGGCGGCCGCGCGTCCGGGCGTTGGGGCGCCGTCGACTTTCGTGCACAGTGCCCGGTACGATCCGTCGTCGGCGCAGTCGTCCTTCGAGATCGGTGTCGGTTCCTTGTCCTCGGCGCAGATCAGGATGACGATATCGCATTCCTTGGCGGCCTTGCAGAGCATCGCGTAGCAGGTCGGGCACGGCATGCCCGACTGATCGGCGCGCCCATCGGGCTGCTTGAAGCGCCAGTCGATGTTCAGCACCACGGTGCCGCCCCGCATCGCCGCGGCGCCGGCCTTGTTGGTCAGGTCGTTGAAGATCTTCGGCTCGGCATGCCCGCCCTTGCCGCCGCCGGGGTGGACATGGCTCTTGTCGCACAGCACCCCCGCTTTCTCCTTGGCCGCGTCGTGCTTCGAGTCGTCGCTCTCGCGGGTTTCCTTGTTGCAGCCGACCTTCTGCTCGCTGGTGCCGCCCGGCGTCAGCCCGCTCGGATTGCATTCCTGCGCCGGGCCGCTGCTGCTCGCGCAGAAGGTGCCGCCGGCCCCGGGGATGCTGCTGAGCGCCGACGAGAAGGTCATGCCGGTTCCCTTGGCCTTGTCGAGCGTCTTCTGCAGCTCCTCGCTCAGGTACCCGCTCTGGCGCCTCTTGCGCTTCTCGATGATGTCGATCGTGCGCTTGCGTTCGCCCTCATTGCGGATCTCGAGCTTCCCGCACTCGTTCTCGAACCCGGGCGGTGCCACGCCGCCGGTGATCATCTGGGGGGGGGCAACGCTCGGCGTCATGCGGTGGTCTCATCCATTGTTGCTGGTGGTCAGGTCGAGCAGCCGGATCGCGTTCTTGCCCTCGAACTTGACGTCGAAGGACCAGGCTTGCGCGATGGTCTTGCCCTGGATGCAGTGCGAGCCGACGTTCATGCCGAACGACCGAGTGGCCGCCTCGTCGCCCTTGCATTGCTTGTAGTTGGAGTCGCTCTTGATGCCGGCCTGGTCGCCGCCGATCTTCACCGAGCGGGTGCCGTCGCCGGTGTCCGACGCCTTCGAGAAGACCGGGTAGGGCAGCGGCAGCGGACCGGCCGGCGGCCCCGGCGGGGACAGGCACACGTCGGGCATGGCCGCGAGGACCTGGTTGTCGTCCTTGGTGGCCGATACCTCGCGGCCGTTGGCGAACACGTTGGCACTCATGTCGATGGCGCGCCGGCAGGCGGCGCAGCTTGAAGGACCAGCGCGGCGCGGCCGCCGTCGTCGCTGCCGATGTGGCACAGCGCGCGCAGGCCGGGCGCATAGCCCGCCAGGTGCGCATGCCGTGTCCACGCCAGCAGACAGGGCAGCACCGCGGCGCCGATCTCGCCGAGGAACTCGATCGGATGCCACAGCGGCAGCGCGCCGTCGCGCGTGCTGCGGTCCAGCCGCATCGCGGCCAGCAGGGCTTCCTTGAACTTGTAGTGCTCGCCGGACAGGTCGGTAATGCGCCAGGCGACATCGCCCATGCCGACGCCGGCCACGCCCAGCGCCTGCTTGATCGCCGCGGTGAGCCCGCGCGCCCGCAGCGGCTGCGTGTCCTCGATCGTCGCGGCTTCGCGCGCCAGCCCCCAGCCGGCGATGTGCAAGGCATCGGGCGCCGCCGCGCCGCGCCGCGCGAGCAGCACGGCGCAGCCGGCCTCGCCCGGCAGGAAACCGTTGAAGTTGGCTGCGGTCAGCAGCCGCCGACGTTGCTCGTAGGCTTCGAGCGTCCCCGCGCTCAGGAAACTGTCGACACCGGCCACGACGACGTGATCGGCCTGGCCGGTCGCCAGCAGTTGCTCCGCCAGCAGCAGCGCCTGCATGCAGCCGATCTGGTCGCCGGCGAACAGGCGCGAGACCGGATGCGGCGCCCGCTCGAGCCGGAGATGGACCTCCCCCAGCAGCCGGGCGTCGAGATCGGCCGGCCGCCCCGGGCGGGCGGCGCTCGACACGCCGAGCAACAGCGGCACGCGCGCATGGGCGTCCGCGGGCAGGGCCTGGAGGCATTCATGGATGGCCGGCGCCACCAGCTCGGCCAGCTTGCCGGTGCCTTCCCACCAGTGCGGCAGCGACACGCGCGCGCCGCGGATCGGCTGGCCGTCCTGGGTGTCGACCCAGCGCGTCGCCTGCACCGCGCTGACGCCGGCGCGCAGCGCGGCGAGCGTCGACGGCGCGTTGTAGCCCAGCGCGGTGACCATGCCGCTCGCGAGCACCATCATGGGCGCTCCCTTCGTGCCGAGCGGCGCGCCGCCACCGCATCGGCCAGGCTGCGGTGGTAGGTCTTGCCGGGAAAGCGCCGGGCCCGGTGCCAGTCGTCGGACTTCTCGCCGACGATCACTTCCTTGACGTCGAACACGCTCTTGCCGAGCGGCAGCGTGACGCGCCACGTCAGGCAGAAGCGGTTCAGCTCCGGCTCGATGACGATGGTGTCGATCTGCGCATCGCGGCGCAGGTCGCGGCCGCGGTACGGCGCGAACAGCACCGGCATCGGGTGCACCGGCAGCCGGAACGCCCGCAGCCCGTCGGGCGTCAGGTTGCGCAGCACCACCTGCTCGCCACCCACCGGGTGGGGAATCACCTGGTCGGCGGGCGCGGCATGGAAGTAGCGGTCGTCGAAATCGTCCGGCCAGAACGGCGCCTGCTCCTCGATCCACGCGTCGTCGTAAGTGCCGGCCCACCGGTGGCGCGGGAACCAGTTGCGCCCGACCGGCGAGAAGGCCATCGGCAGGTAGTCGCCGTGGTGGTCGGTCACGCTGCGGCCGATCTCTTCGGTGTTGGGCAGCGGCAGGCCGTCGATCTCGCGGGTGTGCTTCATGAAGCCGCGTCCGACCGGGTTCGCCAGCACGCTGGCCACCTCGCCGCCGGACGCTTCTTCGGTGCGATCGGTGCCGCCCCACGCGTGGTCGTAGCCGACCGGCATGGTCTCGAACGGCTCGGGCGAGGTCGCGGTGACGACGCCGAGGATCCGCTTGTGCCAGCGGCGATCGCCGACGACGTTGAACTGCTTGACCAGCGATCCGACCTGCAGCCCCACCGCCAGCTGCGAGACGCGCCGGCCCGGCGGCGCATGAGCCTGCCCGTTGATCAGCACGTCGCAGGCGGGTTTGCGGTGCGCGAAGTCGGTCTCGTAGCGCGGCGCGCTGAGGCCGGGCTCGCCGGTGAACTCGTCCGCCTCGACCAGCGGCACTTGCTGCCGCGCGAGCCGCGGCTCGTCGCCGGAGGCCGGCAGCTCGTAGGTGGCCTTGACGACCACGATCAGCAGCTCGCGGGCGTCGCGGTCGTAGCCGCTGGTCCACTTCGCCGGCAGGTGGCTGTCGTTGGTGAATCTCATGCGGCCCGCCGGTGTCGCTCGAGCTTGCGCTGTTGCCAATCGGCCCGTGCCGCGACGGCAAACAGCGACGCGCCCGGCACCAGGCGTGCCAGCTCGAAGGCCGCCGCGGCGCGCTGCCGCTGGTAGCCGTTGGCGAGCACCGTCAGCAGGGGCTGCACCGCCACCGGTTGACCGGCGAGGTAGCGTTGCCCGGGTTCGAAGGCCGAGCGGTGGCCGTGCCACCAGGCGGCCAGGCCGTCGACGTCGGGCCATGGCAGCTCGTCGTCATCGGGGTGGTCGGGATCGACAGGTTCAGCGGGATCGGCGGCTTCGGCCGGTGCTGCCGGCGCATCGCGCTTGAGGCCGAGTTCGTCCAGGTCGGCGCCGGTGATCATCGTGAACGCTTCGCCGGCAACGCGCGCGAACCGCGCATCGGCCATCGCCTGCAGCAGCCACGGCACTGCCGCCGGATCGCCGAGCGCGGCGGCCGCGACGATGCCTTCGCGCCGGCTCGCGGGGTCGGCGGCGAATGCCCGCACCCGTTCGCGCCCGGCCTGCATGTCATCGGCCCGCACGGCGTGCTCGATCGCGAGCCGGGTGCGGCCGGGCAGGCTCGCGCCGGATTCGAACAGGCGCGTCGGGGCGCCCGGTTCACCGAGGACGACCAGCGACCAGGCGGCCCAGAAGCGGCAGCCGGCATCGCCATCCGCCAGGCCGGCTTGCGCGGCGGCCGACAGGTCGCGGCGCTTGCATTCGCCGACGGCACGCAGCGCGCGCGAGCGCAGCGACGCGTCGGTCGCGCCCAGCGCCTGCGGGATGAGGGTGCCGCTGTCGAGCCGGTGCGCGCCGGCCGCCGCGAGCTGCAGCCGCCGGTGCACCGGCAGCGTGGATCGCGCCAGGCGTTCGAGCGTGTCGCGCAGGCGCTCCGGCTCGATCCAGGCGAGCGCGGCGACCAGCGCCTGCGTGAAGGCGGGCGTGGCCAGGCCGCATTGCAGCGCCAGGCGCATGCGCTGCGGCTGTTGCTCGCGGAAGGCCAGCCAGGCGACGACGAAACAGGCGCCGGCGTCGCCGCTCTCGAGCGCGCGGCAGGCCAGCTGCCAGCCGGTGTCGCCGGCGGTGTGCACGCCCTCGAGATGGGCGGTCACGCGCTCGTCGAGGCGGGCCAGGTGGAGCAGCTTGTAGTGCGGTGCGGCAAGGGCCCGCTCGCGCAGCATCCACAGCGCGGCGGCCTGGCCGACGTGCTCTTCCACCACCGGGCGGTTCACCAGGCGAGTGATCTCTGACGGCGCGAAGCCGATGGGCTGAAGAAGGGCGGCGGTATTCACGCTCATTCCGTCGCGCTCATTCAGTTCAGCTGAACAGAACCCCCGCGCACATGGTTGGCGCCGACCGCCTGCGTGATGACGGTCTCGCCCCGGATCTCGACCCGGCCATCGCTGCGCAGCACGATGCTCGATTCGCCGCAGCGCAACACCAGCTGGTGGCGAGCCGACACGGTCATGCGCTCGCCGTCGGCCGAGACCTCGACGTTGCCGACGCTCTCGCGCAGCGGCCAGCCTTCGTCACCGCCGAGCACGCCGAGCACGATCGGGCGGCGCAGGTCGCCGCCTTCGTGGCCCATCACGACCCGGCGGCCCACGTGGGCGCCGTGCAGGTCGACGGCCGACTGCGCGGGCAGGGCGGGTCCGTCCGACGCGTCGACGACGGCCACCAGCGGCGTGCGGCCTTCGTTCGTGAAACCGACCAGCCGCCCGACCACGAGGCCCGCGGCAGGCGCGCGGACGCCGCGCGCATCGAGGAGGCTGTCGGTGATCAGGCTGTCGGATGGCAGCGGCGGCAGGGGCACTGGGTCGCGGGCGCTCATGAGGATCCTTGCGTGCGGGAGCAGGGGCAATGTCCACAACGCGACAACGGCACAGCGACCGGGGCCGGACATCGATTCGCCGGCAGGATTGCGCACCGGAGCCGGGGCGTAAAGCGACCAAAGTCACGCCCGGGTTCTCTCCTGTTCCTGTTCCTGTTCCTGCCCCTGCTCCTACGCCGGCTGCGCCTGCGGCGCGCGCGTTTTCATCATGAACGCCGCGAACTGCCACACGATGAACACCGCGATCAGCCCGATCAGCGTCGCGCTGATCGGCCGCGTGACGAACGCGCTGAAACTGCCGCGGCTCAGCAGCATCGCGCGGCGGAAGTTCTCCTCCAGCATCGGCCCGAGGATGAAGCCCAGCATCAGCGGCGCCGCGTCCATGTCCAGGCGCGAGAACAGGTAGCCGCCCAGGCCGAACGCCGCGGTGACGAAGATGTCGTCGAGGTTGTTGTTGACGCTGTAGGTGCCGATGCAGCAGAAGAACAGGATCGACGGGAACAGCACGCTGTACGGGATCTTGAACACCGACAGCCAGTAGCGCACCAGCGGCACGTTCAGGATCAGCAGGAAACAGTTGCCCACCCACATGCTGGCCACCAGCCCCCAGAACAGGTCCGGGTGCCCGGCGATCATGTTCGGCCCGGGCTGGATGCCCTTGATCACGAAGGCCGCCATCATCAGCGCCATCACCGCGTTCTCCGGAATGCCGATGCTCATCAGCGGGATGAAGCTGGTGCGGGCGGCGGCCTCGTCGGCCGCGGCCTGGCCGGCCACGCCCTCGATCGCGCCGGAGCCGATCTCGTGGCGGTACTTGCTGACCTTCTTGTCGAGCGCGTAGGCGGCGAACTGCGCGATCACCGGCCCGCCGCCCGGCAGGATGCCGAGGAACGAACCGACGACGCTGCCGCGCAGCGCGCTCGGGATGATGCGCTTGAACTCGGCCCAGGTCGGCATCAGCTTGATGGTGCCGTTGAAGGGCGAGCGCTCCTCGCGCGAATCGAGGTTCTTCGTGATCTCGGCGATGCCGAAGCAACCGAGCGCGACGCTGACCAGGCCCACGCCGTCGGCGAGCATCGGCAGGTCCCAGGTGTAGCGCTGCACGCCGCTGTTCACGTCGGTGCCGATCTGGCCGAGCAGCACGCCGATCAGGCACATCGCCATGCCGTTGAGCAGGCTGCCGGTGGTCACGAAGCTGACGCAGACGAAACCGACCAGCATCAGCGCGCAGTAGTCGGCCGGGCCGAACAGGAAGGCCACTTCGCCGAGGCTGGGCGCCAGGAAGGTCAGCACGACGATCGCCACCGTGCCGCCGATGAAGCTGGACACGCCGGCGGTGAACAGCGCCAGGCCGGTCTTGCCCTTCAGCGTCATCTGGTAGCCGTCGATGCAGGCCACGATGCTGCTGGCGTGCGGGATCTTCATCGTGATCGCACTGACGCTGTCGCCGTACTGCGCACCGTAGTAGATGCCGGCCAGCATGATCAGCGCGCCGTTGGTGGGAATGGAATACGTCAGCGGCAGCAGCAGGCTGATGGTGGCCAGCGGCCCGAGGCCCGGCAGCAGGCCGACCAGCGTGCCCACCGTGCAGCCGATGGCGCAGAACAGCAGGTTCTGCATCGTCAGCGCGTGGCTGAATCCGAAGGCGAGGTTGTGCAGGAGATCCATGTCCGTCGCCTCAGTACAGGTTGAGGCTCAGGCCGAGCAGTTTCTGGAAGACCAGCGCCACCAGGAACAAGCCGACCGACACCTTCAGGTTGCGCACGATCGAGTACTTGGCCGTGCCGGCGAAGCCCGAGATGAACACCATCGCGACGATGCCGGCCGTCATGTTCAGCACCCGCGAGACCAGCGCGAACGCGCACAGGGCGGACAGCAGCAGCGCGATGTTGACCGGGTTGAACTCGAAGCGCGGGCCGGTGACGACGCGCGACCGCACCAGCGTCGCCAGCGCGATCAGCAGCAGCAGCACGCTCACCATCAGCGGGAACAGCCCGGCGCCGGCGCGGGCGAAATCGCCGATCGGGTAGCGCAGCGCGCCGAGTCCGAAGGCCAGCGCGATGGCGGCCAGGAAGAGTCCCCGGGCAAGGTTTCTGTCGATCATGGTGGCTCCGTCAGAGGAGGCCCACTCTAGGCAGTGCGCCCTCCGCAGGCGCCATCGGTTTTTACCTACGACAGGTTGGCGACAGGTTCAGCGGAGGCCGCGGGTGCAACGCTGCGCGGCAGCGTCACGCTGGCGACCAGGCCGCGGCCTTCGGCGCCGGGCCGCAGCACGGCATCGCCGCCATGCAGGCGCGCGATGTCGCGCACGATGGCCAAGCCGAGGCCGGTGCCCAGGCCGCCGGCACCGGCGCCGCGGCGGAACCGGTCCCAGACCTGCGGCAGTTCGTCGGCGGGCAGGCCGCGGCCGTCGTCGATCACCTCCAGCAGCGAACGTTCGGGCTCGCCGCGCGTGCGCACGGTGATGCGCGATCCGGCACCCGCATGCTCGATCGCGTTGTGGATCAGGTTGCCGAGCAGCTCGCGCAGCAGCAGTGCATCGCCGTCAACGAGCGCGGGTTCGAGATCGAAGCCGAGGTCCTGCCCGGCAGCGAGCGCGGGCCGCAGCCAGTCGTCGGCCGACTGCGCGGCCAGCGCGGCCAGGTCGATGCGCGCGAGCGGCGTGCCGGCGCCGAGTGCCGCGCCGTCGGCACGCGCCAGCGTCAGCAACTGCTGCACCAGGTGCGCGCCGCGCTCGGCGGCCGCGTGCAGCCGCAGCAGCGTCGGCTGCAGTTCGGGCGGGCAGGCCTGCGCCAGCGCCTGCGTCGATTCCACGCGCAGCGTCGACAGCGGCGTGCGCAGCTGGTGCGCGGCGTCTTCGACGAATGCACGCTGCGCCGAGGCGGCCAGGCGAAGCCGCGCGAACAGGTCGTTCAGCGCCGCCACAAAGGGCGCGACCTCGCGCGGCACGGTGTCCGGCTCGATCGGGTCGAGCCGCTGCAGCGAGCGCGCTCCGATCTCGACCGATGCGCGCTGCAGCGGGCGCAGCCCGCGCTGCACCGCCACCACCGACAGCAGCCCCAGCGACAGCGCCAGCAGCACGGCCGCGGCCAGCGCGGCCCAGGCCACCGCGCGTTCGGCATCCTCGCGCTTGCCGAGCGATTCGGCGACCAGGATCGTGCAGACCTGCACCGGCTCGCCGCAGCGCGCCCCGAAGGCGGCCGCGCGCATGTGCCGGCCGCGCAGCGTGGCATTGAAGAAGCGCCATTGCCCGGCCTGCAGCACCGGGGACAGCGCGAGCAGCGCGGCGTCACCACCGAGCGGCCGGCCTTGCGCGTCGCCGACCACGAAGGCCACCTCGTCGACCAGGTCGGCTCGCAGCGCGCGCAGCGTCTGCGCACTGAGCGGCAGCGTCGCCTGGCCGCCGTGCACTTCGAGGATGCCGGTCAGTGCGACCGCGGTGTCGGTCAGCGCGCGGTCCAGCCCGTCGAGCGCCGGGCGCACCGCGAGCGCATAGACCACCGCGGCCGACAAGGGCACCAGCGCGACCAGCGGCAGGATCAGCCAGCGCAGCAGCGTGCGGCGCAGGCTGCTCGCGGGCGGCGTTGTCGTCACCGGCAGCGTCACGCGTCGTCCCCCGCGTCGAGCAGGTAGCCGAGGCCGCGCACGGTGCGCAGGCGCACGCCTGCTGGTTCGATCTTCGTGCGCAAGCGCGACACCAGCAGGTCGAGTGCGTTGTCGGAGGTGGCGCCGCTCCAGCCCGGCACCAGCGTGACGAGCTGCTCGCGCTGCACCACGCGCCCGGCCTTCAGCATCAGGTACTGCAGGATGTCGCACTCGCGGCGCGAGAGCTTCACCGGCTCGTCGCCGACCCAGGCGCGCAGCGCCTTCGGATCGAAGCGCAACCGGGCCACCGACAGCACCTCGGCCACGCGGTTCTCGTGGCGGCGGGTAAGGGCGCGCAGCCGCGCGACCAGCTCGACTGGCGCGAACGGCTTGACGAGGTAGTCGTCGGCGCCGACCTCGAGCCCGTGCACGCGCTGCTCGACGGTGTCGCGCGCCGTCAGCATCAGCACCGGCAGCCGCGAGCCTTGTGCGCGCACGCGCCGCAGCGTCTCCAGCCCGTCGATGCCGGGCAGGCCGATGTCGAGGATCAGCGCGTCGTAGTCGTCGCGCATCAGCGAGGCCGGCACCGGCTCGCCGAGCGGGCTGATGTCGACCCGCCAGCCTTGCGCGCCGAGCGCGCCCGCGATCGACGCGGCGAGAGGCTGGTCGTCCTCGACCAGCAGGATCAGCATGGGGGCGGGGCCTCGGCGAGAGGATTGCGATCGTGCGGCGTCATCGGGTCTTCCCAGCAGGCACTTCGCTGACCATGTCGTGTCTCCTGTAGGTTGAGAAGCCCAGGCCGACAGTATGTCCGGATCGGCCCCATCCATCCCCAACATGAAGGACAAGCCGCCCTGACGGCTTGAGCTAGGGATGTCCGTGCGCGAAGATCTTCCGAAGAATCCGCTTCCGACCACCACAAGACTTCAGGGAGGACACATGACTGTCCTGGTCTTTGCGATCGATGGCGTGCCGCTGCGGCGGCAATGCCCCCATGACTGCACCGCGTTGCACCGTCGCCGCCTGCCACGCGCATGACGCGCTCGCGCAGTCGCTGAGCGGCGTCATCGCGGCAGCCGACCTGTTCAGCGTCGGCCGCCACGCGTTGTCGCTGTGCGATGCCGACTGCGACCTGCTGGTGCCGATCGTCGATGCGGGCAACGTCGCCCGCATGGCCGGCGACATCGCGCTGTGGCGGCACGGCCATCCGCATGCGAGCGTGGTGCCGGCGGTCATCGACCTGTCGCAATCGCAGCTGCTCGACCTGATGACCAGCGGCGCGTTCGACTTCACCAGCCTGCCCGGCGACGACGCCGCGATGCTGGTGCGGCTGCAGCGCGCGGCCGGCCTGCTGCCTGCTCAACCGTTGTCGCCGCAGCCGATGCCGCCGCACCTGCTGGCATCCCCCGCGCTGCGCGAGCTGGTCGGCAGCAGCCCGGCCTTCGTCAAGCAGCTCGCGCTGCTGCCGGGCATCGCCGGATGCGACGCCGGCGTGCTGATCCTCGGCGAGACCGGCAGCGGCAAGGAGATCTATGCCCGCGCGATCCACTACAGCTCGGCGCGCGCGACCCGGCCGCTGGTGGCGGTGAACTGCGGCGCGATCCCGGCCGAGCTGCTCGAGAGCGAGCTGTTCGGCCACGTGCGCGGCGCCTTCACGCATGCGCACACGGCGCGCGCCGGGCTCGTGCGAGAGGCGCAGGGCGGCACGCTGTTCCTCGACGAGGTCGATTCGCTGCCGGCACCGGCCCAGTCGAAGCTGCTGCGCTTCCTGCAGGAGATGGAGTTCCGCCCGGTCGGCGGCGACACGGTGCAGAACGCCGACGTGCGCGTGATCGCGGCCAGCAACCAGGACCTTCCCGGCCTGGTGGAGCGCGGGCTGTTCCGGCGCGACCTCTACTTCCGGCTGCACGTGCTCAGCGTCACGCTGCCGCCGCTGCGCGAGCGCGCCGAAGACATCGTGACGCTCGCGCTGCGCTTCATCCAGCAGTGCGCCGCGCAGAACCGCCGGCCCACGCTCGGCCTGTCGCCGCAGGCGATGCGGCGCCTGCTGGCCCACCACTGGCCGGGTAACGTGCGCGAGCTGAAGCATGTGATCGAGCGCGCGGTGCTGCTGGCCGACCACGCGACCATCCAGGAAGACGACCTGGAGCTGCCGGCGCCTGGCGCGCCGCTGGACGCCGACGAATCGTTCCGCGCCGCCAAGTCGCGCATGGTCGACGCCTTCGAGCGCTGCTACATCGAGCGCCTGCTGGCCGCGAGCGGCGGCAACATCACGCAGGCCGCCGAGATGGCCAAGAAGAACCGGCGCGCGTTCTTCGAGCTGATCCGCAAGCACGAGATCTGCACCGAGCGATTCAGGGCCTGAGCAGGACATTCGCGCGCATCTGCGCGGACAAATTTGTCCACGCGATCCCCCACGGCAGGGAAGGCACCAACGACCCGATCGCGCGGCTTGGCGCGTGGACAAATTCATCCACGCTGCAGGTCCCGACCACGGCGTTTCTCCCCGCAAACGTCCGTTGAAAAGCATGGCACCGCTCTTGCGATGAAGAGCCTCAACAGGCCGCAGCCGCCATGAACGCCAACGATCCGGTCGAGGAGATTGTTCGAGCCTTGTCGCGGTACCTGCGCCTGAACCCGCTCGCGTCCGACACGCTGGAAGGCATCACGCAATGGTGGCTCACCTTCGACGACTTCACCGACACCGAGTTGCAGCAGGCGCTGCAGCGGCTGGTCGATGCCGGCGCCGTCGAGGCGGTGCCGGCGGCCGATGGCCGGGTGCGCTATCGGCGCTCCGCGCTGAACGCGAGCGTCGACGCGCAGCTTGACCGATTCATTGCCGGACCGCGTACCCCCTAGGAGGCCCCATGGTGCAAGTGACTTATCCAGGCGTCTACATCCAGGAAGTGTCGAGCGGGGTGCACACGATCACCAGCGTGGGCACCTCCATCACCGCCTTCATCGACTTTTTCCGCGAGGGGCCGCTCGACGAGGCGACCGAGATCTTCGGCATGGCCGATTTCCAGCGCATCTTCGGCGGGCTGGACGACCGCAGCGACGCAAGCTATGCGCTCGCGCAGTACTTCCTGAACGGCGGCAGCTCGGCCTACGTGATCCGTGTCGCCGGCACCGGCACCGGCACCGGCGCGGTCATCCTGCGGGTCGACGCCGCCGGCGGCAGCACCCAGCTGCTGCGCGCCGATGCGGCCAGTCCCGGCCTGTGGGGCAACACGCTGCGCATCGACATCGACCACAACGTCGACGACCCGGCCGGAAAGCTCTTCAACCTGGTGGTGGCGCGCTACGACGGCCCGGGCCCGCGTGCCAAGCCGCTGGGCGTCGAGCGCTACCTCAACGTCACGCTCGACAGCACCAAGCCGCGCTATGCGGTGAGCGTGGTGAATGCCAATTCCCACCTGGTGCGGCTGACCCACCTGGTCTCGAGCGACGTGCGGCCCGCCGCCACCGGAACCGTCAGCGGTGCGCTCGACACGCTGATCACGACCGACTACAACGGCCTCAGTGCCGACAAGATCGACATCACCGTCACCACGGCCGCCGGCGCCACAGTGTCGACCGCGACGCTGGACACCTGGGTCGCCGGCAGCGTCACCACCCTCAAGCAGCTGCGGCCGCTGCTGGAGGATGCGGTGCAGAAGGCCGCCCCGGCGCAGGACGCGCTCTCGGGCGCCAGCGTCGAGATCGTCGGCAACCGCCTGCGCATCGTTGCCGGCCGCAACGGCAAGGACTACGACCCCAGCGCCGTTCTCAGCTTCGCGAACGGCGGCGGCGACACCGCGGCGACCGTGCTGAAGCTGGTGGCCGCCGCCAATGCCAGCATCCAGCAGTACGCCCTCGGCCTGGCCACCAGCGCCGGGGCGCAGACAGCCTCGACGGTCGGTGCGGACGGCGGCCTGCCCGGGGCGCTGCAGATCGTCGGCAATCCGGCGCTGTTCACCGGCCTGTACGCCCTGGACCGCGTGGACCTGTTCAACATCCTGTGCATCCCGCGCGCGGTCGCCAAGGACATCGCCGCCACCCCGGCGCAGATCGACGCGATCTACAGCCCGGCGCTCGCGTTCTGCGAACGCAAGCGCGCGTTCCTGCTGATCGACGTGCCGGAAGACATCGACGAGGTGGCCGAGGCCAAGGACTGGCTCGACGACCACGCGACGCTGCGCCACCGCAATGCCGCCATCTACTTCCCGCGCACGCAGATTCCCGACCCGGTGAACGACTTCCGGCTGCGCTCGGTGGCCGCCAGCGGCACGATGGCCGGCATCTTCGCGCGCACCGACAACCAGCGCGGTGTCTGGAAGGCGCCGGCCGGCGTCGAGGCGGTGCTCAACGGCGTGGTGCAGCTCGACATCCGCCTCACCGATGCCGAGAACGGCGTGCTCAATCCACTGGCCATCAACTGCCTGCGCACCTTCCCGGTCTACGGTGGCGTGGCCTGGGGCGCGCGCACGCTGGTCGGCGCGGACCAGCTGGCGTCGGAATGGAAATACGTGCCGATCCGCCGGCTCGCGCTGATGCTCGAGGAGTCGCTCTTCCGCGGCAGCAAGTGGGTGGTGTTCGAGCCGAACGACGAGCCGCTGTGGGCCAAAGTCCGGCTCAACGTCGGCGCCTACATGAACTCGCTGTTCCGCCAGGGCGCCTTCCAGGGCGCCACGCCGAAGGAAGCGTACTTCGTCAAGTGCGACGCCGAGACCACCACCCAGGACGATCGCAACAAGGGCATCGTGAACATCCAGGTCGGCTTCGCGCCCCTGAAGCCCGCCGAGTTCGTCGTCATCAGCATCCAGCAGATCGCTGGCGATCTCTAAACCCTGCGCGGAGAACCAGCCATGGCAAACACAGGCTTCGTCGTCAACGCCACGCGCGTCGACCCCTACAAGAACTTCAAGTTCCGGGTGCTGTGGGACGGCAAGACCGTGCTCGGCGTGTCCAAGGTCGGCTCGCTGAAGCGCACCACCGAGGTCGTCAAGCACCGCAGCGGTGGCCAGAACAGCTACGACCACAAGTCGCCCGGGCGCTCGTCGTACGACGCGGTCACGCTGGAGCGCGGCATTACCCACGACCTGGAGTTCGAGAAATGGGCCAACGCGGTGTCCAGCTACGCCGGCGATTCGGCGATGGACCTGGCCGGCTACAAGAAAGACCTGACGCTGGAGGTGCTGAACGAGAAGAGCCAGGTCGCGATCCGCTACTTCCTGTTCCGCTGCTGGGTCAGCGAGTTCACGACGCTGCCCGACCTCGACGCGAACGCCAACGCGACCGCGATCGAGCACCTGAAGATCGAGCTCGAAGGCTGGGCGCGCGATGTCGACACGCCCGAGCCGAGCGAGGCGGGCTGAGCGGCCATGCACGCCGTGGCATTTGCGTCATCGACCGCCGGCTGGCAGGCGCGCGCCTTCGGGAGCGGCGCCGATGACGTGGCGGTCGTGTTCGACGCGGCCGAACCGGGCAGCGCGACCACGGCGGTGCTGGCGGCCTGCCTGAGCGATGGCGACGGCCGTGCGCTGCAGCACGAGGAGGCCTGGGACTGGACGCTGAACCGGCGCCTGCACGGGCTGATCGCGGTGCGCCTGGCAGCGGGTGACGCGAGCCTCGAACTGCAGGCACCGTGCGGGGCCTGTGGCGAGCCGATGGCGCTGCCGCTCGACGTGGCCAGCCTCGGCAGCGAACCGGCCGCGCCGCGTTTTGCGTGGCGCGATGCGCAGGGCGTGGAGTTCCGCCTGCGCCTGCCATGCGGGCGCGACCTGCGGCAGTGGCGCGACCGTGCGTCGCTGTCGCCGATGGCGCTCGCCCGCACGCTCGTCGAGGCGATCGACGACCGGTCGGTGGAAGAAGGCGTGCCGTGGAGCGCCGACGCCTTGCCCGCACTCGACGACGCCTTCGAAGCGCACGACCCGCTGACGGCGCTGCGGCTGCAGGCGGGCTGCCCGTCCTGTGGCCAGGTCAACGACGTGGCCTGCGACCTGGAGGCGGCGTTGCTGGCCGGCTTCGCGGGGCGCCAGGCGGTGCTGCTCGACGAGGTGGCGCGGCTGGCCGGCGCCTTTCACTGGAGCGAGGCCGAGATCCTGGCGCTGCCGCGCTGGCGGCGTGCGCAGTATCTGCGGCGCATCGACGGCGCGGGGAGCTGGGCATGAGCGGGTATTTCGCGCGGCTGATGGCCAAGGCGGCACCGGTCGCGGCGGCGCCGCGGGCTGCGTCGGCGGTCGCGCCGCTGGAGCAGGTGGTGGAGGTCGAGTCGGTGCCGGTCGGCGTGGCGCGGCCGGTGGCATCGGCCCCCGCCGAGGCGACGCGTGGGGTCGAGCAGGCGGTGTCGAGCGCGCCGGGACCGACGGTGCAGCGCGAAGGGTTGCCGGCGGCGTCGTCCGCGATGCCTCTGCCTGCATCGATGCCGGCGCGGAGCGAACCGCAGGGTCGCGAGGCGCCGGTGCGGGGCACCCCGACGCAGGCCTTGTCATCGACCGCGCCTCGCCGCGAATTGCCCACGTCGCTGACCCCATCGCTCGCGCAGCCGGTGAGCTCGACGCTGCCTGGCATCGAGACCGCGCTGCCGGGGCTGCAGACGATCCACACCGAGACGCGCATCCCATCGGAGGCGGGTGTGTCGACTCCCTCCGCCGTGCGATCCGTCGACGCGCTCGACCTGCAGGCGACGCTCCCCGTGCAGACCGCCGCCCACGCGACGGCCGACATCGCGGCACGCGCGATGCCCGCCCTCATCGCCGGCTCGCCCCTCCGTTCGATCGACGCAGCGCCGTCCCCGGTCGTCCATGCCGACGCCGTCGCCACGCCGTTGGTTCCGCCGGCCCCGTCCCGCCGCGACACCCCCGCGCGCCCGGACGTGCACATCGGCACCGTCTCGCTCGAAGTGCGCCTGCCACCGCCCGCCGCCCCCGCCGCTCGCCCCGCACCGGCCGCCGCGGCCCCGGCGCCCGCCGCACCGCGCTTCTCGCCGCAGCGCCACTACCTGCGCTGGAGCTGAGCCATGTCGCTTGCCGCGAGCCAGGAAGCCATCGGCGCCGTCAGCGAGCTGCTGAAGGTGCAGCTCGCGGTGCGCACCGGCATCAACGCGGTGGCCGTCGGCCGCCCCGAGGAGGCGAGCAAGGCCGCCTCGTCCGGCTCGGGCGGCAGCAGCTTCAACCTGTTCCTGTACCGCGTCGGCATCGACGGCCAGCTGCGCAACCGCGCGCTCGACGACGGCCAGGCGCCACCGGTGTGGCTGGTGCTGCACTACCTGCTGACCGCGTTCGACGGCACCGACAGCGACTCGCCGCTCGCGCACAAGCTGCTCAGCCGCGGCATGGTGGCGCTGAACGCGATGAGCATCCTGCGCCCCGCGGCGACCAACGTGGTGCTCGCGAGCAACCCCGATCCGCTGCGCATCAGCTTCGACGAGGCCGACGTGGAGATGCTGTCGAAGGTGATGCAGGGCAGCGACGAGAAGTACCGCGTGTCGGCCGCGTTCCAGGTGCGCCCGGTGATGCTGGCCTCGACCGATGCGGCGCCCGCCTATGCCTTGCCGGTGCAGACCATCGGCCCGGCGCTGCCGCCCCCGCAGCTGTACACCGGCGTCAGCGTGCTGCCCGGCATGGGGCCGCGCATCAGCGCGATCGAGCCCGAGCGCTTCGCCGCCGGCCAGGCCTTCGTGCTGCGCGGCAGCGACCTTGCCGGTTGCGACCAGGTCTTCATCGGCGCCACCGCGTACCCGGCGACGCCGACCGCCGACGGTGGCCTCGGCGCGACGATCCCGCTGGCCGACACCAATGCCGCCGGCACCTACCCGGTGTGTGCGGCGCGCACGCTGCCCGACGGCCACCTGTTCAGCAGCAACGCGCTGGCCGGTCACCTGCTGCCGAAGATCACCGGCGTTGCGCTGAACGGGCCGCTGGTGCCGCAGCTGGGCAAGCTGTCGGGCAGCTTCACGGTCACCGGCAGCCAGCTCGGCGGGCCGCTCGCGGCCGCGTATGCGGCGCTGTACCTCGATGGGCAGGCCCGGTTGCTGCTGGAGCCGCAACCCGGCGGCACGCCGACCGCGCTGAGCTTCACCGTCAGCGACGTGCAGGCGCTGCCGCCCGATCCGGCCTACCGCGTGATCCTGCGCGTCAACGGCGAGCAGGCGCTGGACACGCCGACGCTGGCCTGGACCTGAGCCGCGATGAACGCGCCGCAACTCCTGCTGCCGCCGGCCCTGAACCCCGAGCTGGGTCCGGACGACCCGCTGTGCGCGCTCTGGCTGGCCCAGGTCAGCCTGCGGCTGCGGCGTGAGGTGGCCTGGTGCTGGCACCAGCGCGGCGTCAGCCAGCCGGCGCCGGGCGCGTTGCCGGCGGCCGGCGACCCGGCGCAGGACAGCCTCGACCTGCTGCGCTTCCGCGACGACAAGCGGCGCTTCTTCGACGCCGACCCGACCGCGCGCTACCTCGACGACTGCCTGGCCGCGCTGGCGCCCTCGCCACAGCACAGCGCGCGGCGTGGCGACTGGGCCTGGATCGCCGCCGAATGCCGGTTGACGCCGGCCGCGCAGTTCGTGCTGGCGTGTGCGCTGGCGGGCCGCGCCGATGCCGCGCTCGGACCCGTCTGCGCCGCCTGCCTGAACGACGCGTCGCGCCCGTGGCCGACGTTCGCGCTGGCGCAGCGCCTGTGGGACGAGCCGCTGGCCATCGCGGCCTGCGCCGATGCCGGCCATGCGCTGTTCCGCCACGGCCTCTTGAGCCTGCCGCCGGGGCGCGACGCGCTCGACTGGCACCAGCCGCTGGAGATGCCGTCGCGGGTGGCGCAGGCACTGCTCGAACCCTTCGCCACGTTCACCGCGGACGACGACCTGCCGCCGCGCCGCGAGATCCCGCCGGCACTGCAGCCGCTGCTCGCGCGCCTGCGCTGCGACCCACCGTCGGCGATGCAGGTGTTGCCGCTGCAAGGCGCGCACGGCACCGACTTCGCCGCGTGGGCGCAGACGCTGGCCCAGGCCTGCGGCCGCGGGCTGATGGGGGTCGGTGATGGCGTGACCGCCGAGCGCGGCCTCGGCGGGATCGCCACGCTGGCCTGGCTGCAAGGCTGCGACCTGCTGCTGCCCGAGCACTGGCAGGAGCGCTGCTGCGCCGGTGCCGCCGACGGTGCCTGGACCGCGCCGATCTCGGCGCTGCCGCTGCGCTGGATGCTGCCGGTCGGCGAGGGCAGTGCTGCTCTGCGCGGGGTGCCACCGGGACTGCTGCTGCCGGCCTGGCCGGTCGCGCCGCTCGACACGCCGGCGCGCACCGCGCAACTCGTGCAGGCGCTCGCGACAGCGGCCCCGGCGGTGCGCGCCGCCGGGCCCGAAGCGGCACGCCGTTTCCGCCTCGCCGAGCGGCCGCTCGCGCGCGTCGCCGCGGCCGCCTGCGGGCTGGGCCCGGACGCCGGCGCACGCGAGCTGTTCGCCGTCTGCCGGGCCGAGGCGCGGCTCGAACTCGACGGCCTGGCGAATGCCGTGGCGACCCGCTTCGACCTCGACGAGCTGGTGCTGCCCGCGAACCAGGCGAGCCAGCTGCGCGAGATCGTCGACGCGATGGGCGCGCTCGGCCGCGTGCACCACGACTGGGGCACCGCGCGGGCCTGGAACGAGGGCGGGCTGTCGGTGCTGTTCTGCGGCCCGCCGGGCACCGGCAAGACGATGGCGGCCGAGGCGCTGGCGCAGACGCTCGCGCTGCCGATGTACCGCATCGACCTGTCGCAGGTCGTCAACAAGTACATCGGCGAGACCGAGAAGAACCTGCGCCGCATCTTCGACGCGGCCGAGACCAGCGACTGCCTGATGTTCTTCGACGAGGCCGATGCGCTCTTCGGCAAGCGCACCGAGGTGCGCGACGCCCACGACCGCTTCGCCAACATCGAGATCAGCTACCTGCTGGAGCGCATGGAGCGCTTCAAGGGCCTGGCAGTGCTGGCCAGCAACCGGCGCAAGGACCTGGACGAAGCCTTCACGCGGCGCCTGCGCCACATCGTCGAGTTCCCGATGCCCGGCGTGCCCGAGCGCGAGCGGCTGTGGCGCCAGGCCTTTCCGGCGCGCGTCGACATCGGTTCGCTCGACTGCCGCTGGCTCGGCCAGCAGTTCGAGCTGGCCGGCGGGCACATCCGCTCGGCTGCGTTCAACGCCTGCCTGATCGCTGCCGGGCGCGCGCCGCAGGCCGAGGCGCGGGTCGACATGGTGCATGTGCTGGGCGCCGTGCGGCGCGAGCTCGAGAAGATGAACCGGGTCGCCGGGCGCGAGCAGTTCGGGCGCTACGCACCGCTGCTGGAGAGCACGCCATGAGCCTCGAGATCGCGCGGCTGTCGATCACGTTGCATGGCGGCTCGGGCTTGCTCGGCGCGGATCTGGCCGAGGCGATCGAGGGCGCGCTGCAGCGGGCGCTGGCGCGGCACGCCGGCCTGCAGGGCCTGGCCGACACCGCGCAGCTGGACCTGGGCGTCGTCAACGCGCCGGCGGGCGCGCAGCGGGATGCCCATGCCATCGCCGACCTGATCGCCGCGCGCCTGCTCGCGCTCGGCGGGGAGGGCCGCTGAATGGCACTCTTCCCGTTGCGCGGCGTGCTGGTCGAGTACGGCATCAACCTGCTCGGGCCGATCCCGAACATCGTCGTGTTCCAGTTCAACCCGGACCAGATGACGCGCACCATCGCGATCCCGGCGCCGCCGCCCGCCGCGTCGGCGCAGCCGCGCACCGAATCGCATTCGGCCGCCGCGCCGCCATCGGAGAGCTTCGAGGTCAGCGCGCAGTTCTCGTCCGCCGACGACCTGGGCGCCGGCGGCGTGGTGTCGGCGATCCCGCGGATCTTCGGCGTCGGCCCGCAGCTCGCGGCGCTCGAGAAGATGATCTACCCGCCGACCACGCCGGGCGGCCTGCTCGGCGCGGCGATCGACGCGATCGGCTCGGCACTGTCCGGCCCGAAGAAGGACCCGCCGTCGCAGCCGGTGCCGCGCGTGCCGCTGCCGCGCATCCTGTTCATCTGGGGGCCGTCGCGCGTGCTGCCGGTCAGCATCACCTCGATGACCATCACCGAGCAGAAGTACGACGTGCTGCTGAACCCGATCCAGGCCGAAGTGAAGATCGGCATGCAGGTCTCCAGCCAGGCGCCGGCCGACGACGCGGTGGGCGAGGGCGCCTGGCAGTACTCGCAGATGGTCAAGGACACCCAGGCCACGCTCAACCTGGCCAAGGTGATCGAGTTCGCGCTCGACATCATTCCCTTCTGAACACCCCAAGCCCATGAATGCACTCGACGTTCGCAACGAAGCACCGTTCGGGGTGAGCGCACATCCGTTCGGACTGAGCCTGTCGAAGGGCCTGTCCGTCGAAGGGGTGTGCCTGGCGCGCGCAGGACTTCGACAAGCTCAGTCCGATCGGGCGGGGGCTCCGTCGGACCCTTCGACAGGCTCAGGGCGAACGGGGATTCCTTGCCGCTGCACAAAACCCGCTCGCCCTGAGCAGGGACCGAGCTTGTCGAGGGCCCGTCCGTCGAAGGGTTGTGCCCGAAGCGCGCATGGCCTTCGACAAGCTCAAGCCATTCGACAGGCTCAGGACGATCGGACCCTTCGACAAGCTCAGGGCGAACGGTTTTTTTTGCGAGCGCCGGGTTCCTTCGGGGACCTCTTGTGCTCCGACCGAGCTGCCTCCTGAAAGGACCTGCCATGTTCCTGCCGAACTCCCGCTACCACGGCCTGCCGACGGTGACCGTGCTCGACCGCACCGGCGCCGAGGTGGCGGCCGTCAAGCTGCGGCCTTTGCCGGAGACACCGGGCGACCCGGTCACCGTGCGCGCGCACGACCAGCTCGACGCGCTCAGCGAGCAGCGCTATGCCGATGCCACCCGCTACTGGCACGTGGCCGATGCCAACGCCGAGCTCGAGGCCGGCACGCTGCTGCAGCCGGTCGGCCGGCCGATCAACCTGCCGCGGGGCTGAGCACCATGGCCAAGGCCGAGTTCCGGGTCTTCTTCGACAACGCGCCGGCCAGCGTGGAGCAGCTGGCGCGCTTCACCGAGATCCGCATCGACCAGGGCATCGGCATCGCGGCCGAGGCCGAACTCGACTGGCCGGTCGGCACCAGCGACCAGGGCGTCTGGCAGGGCGCCGAGGAAGACTGGGCGCGCGTGCGCGTCGAGGTCAAGGTGGCCGATGCCGATTTCGTGGCGCTGATCGACGGGCCGGTGGTCGGCAACCGCTACGAACTCAGCGCGCAGTCCGACCAGAGCCACGTGACGCTGGTGGTGCAGGACGACAGCGTGCTGCTGAACCGCGACGAGAAGGTGCAGCTGTTCGAGGACATGGCGGCGCAGGACATCGTCAGCAGCGTCTACGCCGAGGCCGGCCTGACGCCTGACGTCGACAGCACGCCCGATGCCGGCGCGGCGCTGCAGCGCGTGGTGGTGCAGCGCGGCACCGGCATGCAGCTGCTGCGCGAGCTGGCGCGGCGGCTCGGCATGTTCGCGTACGTCAAGCCGGGAGAAGCGCCGGGGCTGAGCATCGGCGCCTTCAAGCGGCTGCAGCTCGCGCCCGGCACGCTGCCCGAGCTGCTGCTGGTGGGCGACAAGCGCAACGTGGCGCGCTTCTCGGCGCAGTTCGACGCGCTGCGCCCGCTGGCCAGCCAGGCCGGCAGCGTCGCGCTGGCCGACCGCAGCGTGCTGGCCGGCAACGCCGATGCATCGAGCCAGCTGCCGCTCGGCGACAGCGCGGCACACGACCTCGCCGCCCCCGGCACGGCGCTGCTCACCGGCACGCGCGAAGAGCAGGCCGACCTCGACGCCGCCACCGCCGCCGCGGTCGACCTGTCGTCCTGGGCCTGGGCCGCCAGCGGCGAGCTCGATGCCAACGACTACGCCGGCGTGCTGCAGCCCTACGAGGTGATCCGGGTGCGCGGTGTCGGCGGATTCCTGTCGGGCGACTACCTGGTTGGGCACGTCACCCATGTGCTCAACGACAGCGCCTACCGGCAGCGCTTCTCGCTGCACCGCAATGCGCGCTCGGCCGGCAGCGGTGGCAGCTCCGGCGGCCTGCCTGGAGGGCTCTTCTGATGGAAACCGGCAGCCTCGAACGCCTGGTGGTCGACCTCGCGTCGCAGTCGCGCTCGCGCCACTGGGGCAAGTACCGCGGCATCGTCAGCGACGTCGATGACCCGTCCGCGATCGGCCGCGTCAAGGCGCAGGTGCCCGAGGTCTTCGGTCCCGACGTGGTGACGCCCTGGGCCACGCCATGCACGCCGTACGCCGGCCCCGGCGTCGGCCTCCATGCCGTGCCGCCGGTGGGCGCGGGGGTGTGGATCGAGTTCGAGGCCGGCGACCCGTCGCGGCCGATCTGGTCCGGCGGCTGGTGGGGCACCGACGACATGCCGGCCGACGAGAAGGGCAGCGCCGCGACCCCGACGCTGAAGATCCTGCGCAGCGAGAAAGGCCTGCTGGTCGCGCTGGACGACGACGCCAACACGCTGACGCTGTCGGACGGCGACGGCAGCAACCTGCTGACCATCAGCGTCAACGACGGCCTGATCACCGTGAAGTCGACCGCCAAGGTGGTGGTCGAGGCGCCGTCGATCGAGCTGACCGATGGCGCCAGCCACCCGCTGGTCCTGGGCGATTCACTGGTGAGCTACCTGACCGAGCTGGTCGGCATCTTCAACGCCCACCTGCACGTCGGCCAGACGGTGATGGGCATCCCGGTCACGCCGATGGCGCCCGTCACCCCGTTCTCGCCCGCGAAGCCTTCGCTGCTGTCGACGCGCGTCACCACCGGTTGAGGCCGCCATGGCAAACCAACTCAAGGCCGGCCAGACCGACAACATGGCGGACAGCCTCGCGCAGTACATCGACACCGCGATGCACAACGAGTGGAAGCTGACCAAGGGCGAGGAGCTGCCCGACAAGGAGGGCGCAGAGGACCGGCAGATCCTGTTCGCGGCCATCGCGCAGGGCGTGCTGAAGTTCCTCGAAGACCACCGGGTCGACCTGATCACCACCGACGACAGTGGCGACTCGGGCATGACGACGCACCACCACGCGATGGCCTTCACGGTCGGCACCTACCGGCCCGACCTGCCATGAACCGGCAACCGCACGGCCGCCACCTCGCGTTCCCGTTCCACATCGGACCGGACGGGCGCACGGCCACGCCGATCAACCTGCCCGAGCACGTGCGCGGCGAACTGATCCAGCTGCTGCTCACCGCGCCCGGCGAGCGGCCCTTCCTGCCGGGCTTCGGCGCCGGGCTGCGGCGGATGGTGTTCCACCAGAACGACGACGCGACCGCCGGCATCACGAAGGCGCTGCTCAGCCGCAACCTGTCGCGCTGGCTCGGGCAGCGCGTCAGCGTGCAGGCGCTGGACGTCAGCGCGATCGACGCGACGCTGAACGTCGACCTGCGCTACCTCGTGATCGCCACCGGCGAGGTGAAGCAGGTGCGCTTCCAGCGCCAGGGAGCCTTGTGATGGCCGTGCTGCACGACGACGAACGCCTCGAGGACCGCGCCCGCGACCTCGACACCCAGGGCCTGAACGGCTTCCGGCTCGCCTACGTCACGCTGGAGGCGGTGGCCAAGCCCACGTTCGCGTGGCTGGACCTGGAGTTCTGGAACGACGGCGCACTGGCGCCGCTGCCGCCGAAGGCCGCGTTCCGGGTGCGCGGTGCCGAGCGGGCGCGTGGCGGCAACCCGGCGCGCGCGGTCGAAGTCACCGAGGTGCAGGCCGGCGCGAACGCCAGCACGCTGCGCCTGAAGATCGCGCCGGTCGGCGACTACTCGACCTACCTGTTGTCGACGACCGCCGACGGCCTGGCCGCGCCCGGCAATGCGCTGCCGCTGGCGATGGACCCGCTGCTGAATGCGCTGCCGTTCAAGTTCCGCCCCGGCTGCTTCAACCTCGGCTGCACGCCGCGCAGCAGCTTCAAGCCGCCGCCCGACGAGCCGGCGATCGACTACCTGGCGCGCGACTACGACTCCTTCCGCCATGTGCTGATCGCCGCGATGATGCGACGCGTGCCGGGCTGGCAGGTCACCAGCGAGGCCGACCTCGACCAGGTGCTGATCGACCTGATCGCCGCCGATGCCGACGAGCAGGCCGACTACCACGACCGGGTGCTGGCCGAGCGCTCGATCGCGAGCGCGCGCAAGCGGGTCTCGTTGGCCCGCCACGCGCGGCTGATGGACTACCACGTGCACCAGGGCAACCAGGCCGGCACCTGGCTCGCGCTGGAGGTGGCCGGCACGCCCGACCTGCCAGCGGGGCCCAACGACGAGTTCGGCGCGTGGACCGGGCACGAATGGGCCGCGCCCGATGCGGTGGTCTTCGCGATGCCGCGCGACGGCGTGCGCTGGCGCCGCCGCTGCTTCGCGCTGCTGAACCGGCTGCGGCTGTACACCTGGGGCGACACCACCCGCGCGCTCGCCGCCGGCAGCACCGAGGCCGACCTGACCGGCCCCGCGCCGCTGACGCAGGCCGGCGCCGAGGCGCTGCGCGACCTGTTCCTCGGCACCCACGCGAGCCAGGCGGTGGCCGCGGCCGACGTCGAGGTGCACGTCGACCAGCTGCTGGTGCAGGAGGTGCTGAACCCTGAGACCGGCCTGCCGAACGGCGCGCGCGCCGACCAGCGCCAGCTGCTGCGCCTGCTGCCGCTGGGGGGCTCGCTGCCGCGCGCCGAGGCGCTGCGCGATCCTTATACCGGCGAGTGGCTGGTGCGGGTGCGCTGGCGCGACGACGACGCGCTGCGCCGCAATGTCTGCTTCACCTGCGACTGCAACGAAGTGCCGGTGCACGACGTGAGCGTGTTCCACGCCAACCTGGTCCGGGTGACGCAGGGCCGCCCGCGCATCACCACCTTCCGTGCGCCGGGCGCGCCGCTGGGCCCGCTCGACGAGCATGCGCTGGTCGTGAGCGACGAGGCCGCGTACGAGGTGGTGCTGCGCCCGCGCGGCAGCGAACTCGTGCGGCGCGGCGTGCTGTGCCCGCTGCCGGCGGCGCCGCTGGCCTGGCGCGACACGCCGCCCGGCGGCGAGGTGCCGACGCGCAGCACGGCGCAAGTGCGGGTGCAGGGCAGCGCGGCGTTCTGGCAGGAGCAGTCGGACCTGATCGAGAGCGAGGGCGACGACGAGCACTTCATCGTCGAGACCGACGAACTGGGCGGCAGCTCGCTGCGCTTCGGCGACGGCGCCAACGGCGCGGCGCTGGCCGAGGGCGCGGCGGTGGTCTGCCGCTGGCGCGTCGGCCAGGGGCGTTCAGGCAACGTCGGTGCCGACCGCCTCACCGGCTTCCGCGACCCGGGCGGCGCGGTGCTGCGGGTCTGGAACCCGCTCGATGTCGACAACGGGCGGGACCCTGAACCCGCCACGGAGATCGTGCGGCGCGTGCCCGAGGCCTACCGGCAGCGCCAGTTGCGCGCGGTGACGCTGGCCGACTACGCGAAGCGCGCCGAAGAGCTGCCCGGCGTGGCCCATGCCCGCGCGCGCTATGCCTGGACCGGAAGCTGGCGCTGCGTGCGCGTGGTGATCGACCCTGCGGGCAGCACGGTGCTGGGGGAGCCGCTGCGCGCGGCGATCGCCGAGCACCTGGAGGCGGTGCGGCTGATCGGCGAAGACCTCGAGGTGCGGCCGGCCACGTATGTGCCGCTGGACATCACGCTGACGCTGTGCGCGCAGCCGGCCTACTGGCCCGAAGACCTGCGCGCCGAGCTGGAACAGGCCTTCGGCGACGGCTGGACGGCGCGCGGCGAGCGCGGCTTCTTCAACCCCGATGCGTGGACCTTCGGCCAGCCGCTGTACGCGAGCCAGCTGATCGGCCGCGCGCTCGCGGTCACCGGCATCGGCCGGGTGCTGCGGCTGGGCATGCGGCGCTGGAACCCCGGCAGCGGCGGCGGGCTGACCGTGATCGACATCGACCCGGCTGCTCTGCCGACCGCCTATGCCGACAAGCTGGCGATGGGCCCGTTCGAGATCCTGGTCGTCGCGAACGACCCGGACCACCTGGAGACGGGGCGCATCCGCTTCGAGATCACCGGAGGCCGGCGATGAGCAATTGCGACAACGACTGCAAGCGGCCCGTCGAGTTTCCGAAGCTGATCGGCAACCGGCCCGGGCTGTCGACGATCGACTACCGCATCGGCAGCTATGCCGACCTGCGCGAGCACATGCTGGGCTGCATCGACGCCGCGCCCGCGCTGGCCGACTGGACGCACCGCGGCACCGACGACCCGGGCATCGCGCTGGTCGAGGCGGCGGCCGAGGTCGGCGACATCCTCAGCTTCTACCAGGACCTGTACGCCAACGAGGCGTACCTCGGCACCGCGAAGTGGCGCGAGAGCGTGGCGCCGTTGGTGCGGCTGCTGGGCTACCGGCTCGCGCCGGGGCTGGGCGGGCGCGGGCGCTTCGCGTTCACCGTGAAGGGCGAGCGGCCGGTGCTGCTGCCGGCGGGGCTGGGCGTCAAGGCGCAGCTAGCCGGGACCGACCCGCCGGCGGTGTTCGAGACCGCGCGCGAGCTGCTCGCGTGGCCGGCGCTGTCGGCTTTCCGGCTGTACCGGCCGCGGCGTGCGCCGGAGATCCGCTACGGGGCGACGGTGTTCACGCTGGTGCTCGATGCGAACGCGGCGCCGACGCTGAAAGCCGGCGACCGGTTGATGGTCGGCGTGGCGCGCGATGGCGGCCAGTCCTTCGACCACTTGCAGGTGCTGGTGGTCGACAAGGTCGAGCAGGCCTTCGGCGACACGGTGCTGACGATGAAGGGCGCGCTGACGAGCCTGAAGAAGCCGGTGTTCAGCCTGGCGGTGTCGGCGTTCTTCAGTGCGCCGGCGCTGTCCTTGGCGTCATCGGTCTCCACTGCCTTCTCGTTCGCGCCCGCGACGAGCCTGTTCACCAGCAGCTTCACGACCCTGCAGCTGTTCACGCCCAGCATCGACTTCCTCTCGTTCGCGCTGCTCGGTGCCGGTCTCGGTGTGCCGACCCTCGCGTCGACGCCGCGCCTGCAGGCCTGGAAACTCGGCGGCACGCACCGCCACTTCGGGCACAGCGCGCCGGCCACGCAGGTCGTGGTGGATGCCAAGGGTCGTGCGAGCACCAAGGACATGAGCTATGTGCGGCGCCTGGACGGCAGCACCTATGCGCCGGCCGTGCCGGCGCTGACGGCGGCCCAGTTGCCGCTGGATGGCGAGGTGCGCAGCCTGGTGGCCGGCACGCGCGTGCTGGTCGAGGCGAACCTCAGCGCGCTGAGCAGCGGCGGGTCGGGCCGCAAGCGGCTGCTGGCGCGTCGCGTCGCGCAGCTCGATCGCCAATCCCTTGCCTGGGGCCCGCTGAGCGGCGCCAGCACCGTGCTGAGCCTGGACGAGAACCTCTCCCTCAGCGAAGGCGCCAGCACACTGGCCTATGCCGACATCCGCGGCATCAGCATCCACGAGGTGCAGGGCGAGCCGTTCCAGCTGCGCGCGCAGTTCGTGCCGACCGCGGCGACGCGTGGCACCGAGCTGCATTTCCACGGCACGGCCGAGCAGGCCGCGACGCTCGCGAAGCGCGCGCTGCTGTTCGCCGGGCCGGGCGCGCAGCGGCTGGCGGCCAACGCGCTGTCGGTCGAGAGCGGCGGCGTCGATGCCGACCAGCCGCAGTTCCACCGCGTGCTGCTCGATGCGGAGGTCGACTACGCCGAGTTCGGCCACGTCGATCCGCCGGTCACCGTGCATGGCAACCTGGTCGACGCGACGCAAGGCAAGACCGAGGCGCAGGCGACGCTGGGCGACGGCGATGCGCGCGCGGTGTTCCAGACCTTCGCGCTGCCGAAGGCGCCGCTGACGTACCTGCTCGACCCGACGCTCGCGCCGCCGCAGGTGCCGCAGCTGCAGGTGTGGGTCGACGGCGTCGCGTGGACTGCCGTCGACAGCCTGTTCGGGCGGGGGCCTGGCGACCGGGTGTACATCGTGCGTGAGGATGACGCCGGCAAGAGCTGGGTGCAGTTCGGCGACGGCAAGAGCGGCGCGCGGCTGCGCTCGGGGCGCGGCAACGTGGTGGCAGTGTGGCGAAGTGGCAGCGGCGCCCACGGCCCGCTGAAGGCCGATGCCAAGCCGGCCATCGACAAGAAGCTGCCCGGCCTGGACGCCGCGCTGCTGCTGGAGCCGATCACCGGCGGTGCCGCGCCCGAGAGCGCCGACGGTGCCCGCATCGCCGCCCCCGGCACGATGCAGAGCCTGGGCCGCATCGTCAGCCTGGCCGACCACGAGGCCGAGGCGCTGGCGATCCCCGGCGTGCTGAAGGCGCGCGCCGCGTGGACGCTGGTCGACGGCTCGCCGCTGGTGCGCGTGACGCTGCTGACCGCGAGTGCCGCCGCGGCCGATGCCGCCGCCGCCGCCGATGCGCTGCGCGCGGCGGTGCGGGCGCGCGGCGCCGCGCGCTGCCCGCTGCTGGTGGTGCAGGGCGCGCGCACGCCGGTCGCGCTGCGGCTGGTGGTCGGCATCGACCCGCTGCGCCGCGCCGACGACCTGCGCCCGCTGATCCTCGAAGCGCTGGGCGCGAGCGGCGATGAAGGCATCGACGACTCGCGCGGCCTCTTCAGCTGGCAGCGCCGTCGCTTCGGCGAAGGCGTGCACGGCTCGCAGGTGGTCGCCGCGGTACAGCAGGTGACGGGCGTGGCCTGGGTGCGGCTGGTGTGGTTGTCGAGCGGCTTCGGCCTGGCACTCGCGAACGTGCCGGCGACCCAGCGCTCGCTCACTTGTGCCGGCGACCGCGTGCTGGCGCTGGACAGCACATCGCTGCAACTGCAGCTCGCGGCCGACAAGGAAGGGGTGACACCATGAGCTCACCGCGCCTGCCGCTGTTCGAGCGGCTGCCCGAGGTCTACCGGATGCGCGACACCGAGCAGTCGCCGCCGGGACAGCTGGCCGCCTTTCTCGGGGCGCTCGAGGAGACCTTCGCCGCGCTGCATGCGCGCACCGATGCGCAGTACCACGACCTGTTCATCGAGCACTGCGACGACTGGGTGGTGGCCTACCTCGTCGACCTGCTCGGCACCTCGCGGCTGGCCGGCGACCCGTGGACGCTGCGCGCCGACGTCGCGCGCACCGTGTTCCACCGCCGCCGCAAGGGCACGCTGGGCGCGGTCGAGTCGCAGGTGTTCACGCTGTCCGGCTGGGCCGCGCATGCGGTCGAGATGCGCGAACGCCTGGCCTGGAACCAGCACCTGAACCACCAGCGGCCCGATGCCGGCGGCACGCCGCCGCTGCGGCTGCGCCTGGACATCGCGTCGGCGGTGCGCGGCGGCACCGCCACGCTGCGCGACCCGGCGCTGCTGTCGCTGGTGGGCGGGGCCTTCGACCCGTTCGCCCGTGTCGTCGACGTGAAGCCGCCGACCGCCGGCCTGTCGGGCTGGAACCTGCCGAACCTCGCGGTGATGCTGTGGCGGCTGGAGGACTTCCAGGTGCCGCTGTCGCGCCCGCGTTTCCGCCAGATCGCCACGGTGCCGGCCGCACCGTTGTTCCCCGACACCGCGGCGCTCGCGGTGCGCTTCGACGTGCAGGCCCAGGGCGAACCGTGGCCGCTGTTCAACACCCACCGCTTCGAGCCCGACCGCGACCCGCCGCGCCTGGGCACCGAGGACGAGGTGCCCGGCCCGATGCCGCGCGCCCGCCTGACCGAGGGCACGCCCGCCGGCCGGCCCGAGGCCTATGTCGAGCTGCGCACCTATGCCGTGGCGCAGGACGCGCGCCCCGGCCACGGCGCGGTCGGCCTGGTGCTGCACCTGCCGCAAGTGCCGTTCGTCGGCCGGGCCTGGCGCCTGCGCGGCGCGAACCTGTGCGCGTGGGAGACCGGCCTCGCACCGCCGCTGCGCGAGTGGGAGGTGGCGATCGACCCCGAGCGCGGCCGCCTGGTGTTCGGCACGCCCGATGCCGACCCGACGCTGCAGGCCGAGCCGCTGCGAGACGGCTTGCTGGTCTCGGCCACCTACGGCCTGGCCGGGCCGACCGGTGCGCACCCGGCACCGGCGCTGCGCACGCCCTTGCCGACGACCTGGCCGGACGAGCAGGCCTACGACCTGCTGCGCATCGACTGGTTCACCGACCCGCTCGCGCTGCAGCATGCGCTCGACAACCTGCCGACGCGGCTGCGCCCGCTGGTGATCGAGATCAACGACAGCCAGACGCACCGGCTCGATCTCACGGCCGTCGCGGCGATCGGCAACGACGCCGGCGTGCGGTCGCTGCGGCTGGCGCATGCGCTGTGGATCCGCAGCGCGCAGGGCGAGCGGCCGGTGATCCGGCTGGTGCAACCCTTGCGCGCGCGGCCGACGCAGGTCGGTGGCGCCGGCGCGCCCGAGATCGGCCAGCTTGCGCTGGTGCTCGAAGGCCTGTACCTGACGCCCGACGCCGCGTTCGCGGACGGCGATGCGCTGGTGATGCAGGCGGCGCTCGGCGGCCTGCGCATCGCCGGCTGCACGCTCGATCCGGGTGGCGGGCTGGTGCTCGACGGCAGCGTCAACGGCAAGCGCGCCAACCCGCGCACCGCGTTGCGCCTGACAGGGGACTTCGGGCTCGGCGCGGCCGAAGCCGATGCCTTCGACCAGGTGCCCGAGATCGGCATCGAGCGCAGCATCACCGGCGCGCTGGCGGTCGACACCGGCTACCGGCTGACGCTCACCGACAGCATCGTCGACGCCGGCAGCGGCATCGTCGCGACGACCCCGGCGCTCGCGATCGGCGCCGCCAGCGGCGACCCGGAGCTGGCCTGGGGGCCCGACCTGACGCTGCACGGCCTGACCTGCTTCGGCCGCACGCGGGTGCAGACGGCGCACGGCGAAGGCGGCCTGTTCGTGCACCGGCTGGAGGTGCACGACAACCAGGACAGCCACACCGTCGACGCGACACCCGGGCTGGTCGGCAGCTGCCTGAAGTTCTGCTGGTTCCGCGGCGACCACGACCGGTTGCCGCAGCACGTCGGCTGCGTGTTCGCCGCCGACGCGCGGCTGCGCTTCACCGCCGAGTGGCATGGCCGCCCGGGCTATGCGCAGCTGCGGCTCGACTGCGACCGCCGCGTGCTCGAAGACGGCCCGGCGAGCGACGAGATGGGCGCCTTCGGCTACCGGCTCAACACGCACAAGTGGAAAAACATCGGCATCCGGCTGCGCGAGTTCATGCCGGTCGGCGTGCGGCCGGTGCTCATTCCGATCACCTGAAGTTCACCTGAGGAATTCACCATGAAGGGCGACTTCTCTTTCCTTCCAACCGATCCGCCTCCGCACTACAGCGGCGTGCTGCACCAGCAAGGCCGCGTGCTGCTGGACCGCGACTGGAACGAGGCCGCGGCCATCGCGGCGACCTGGCGCAGTGCGGTCGGGCGCGACACCTTCGGCGCCGGCGTGCTGGCGGTGCCGGTCTCGGGCACCGCGGCCTTCAAGGTGCTGGACGCCAGCACCGATGGCGCGGTGGTCAAGGTCCGGCTCGACGCCGGCCGCGCCTGGGCCGACGGCCTGTCGCTGACGCTGGACAAGCCGGCCAGCTTCCTCGCGAGCTACTTCGCGCCGCCGTTCCAGTCGCCCACCGCCACTGCCAAGACCATCGCCGACGGCGTGCGCGACCTGGTGGTGCTGGAGGCCTGGGAAGACACGCTCAGCGGCTTCCAGGATCCGCTGCACCTGATCGAGCCAGCCCTCGGCGGGCCCGACACCACCGAGCGAACCCAGGCCTACATCAGCCTGAAGCTGCTGCGGCTGGGGCCGAACGAGGACTGCAGCGCGGCGGCCGGGCTGGCCGACGACCTGGGTTCTCGCGGCCGCTTGACGGTGTCGCCGGCACCGGTGCTGAACATCACCGGCGACTGCCCGCTGGAGGCCGGTGGCGGCTACACCGGCCTCGAGCACTACCTGTACCGCATCGAGATCGCTGACCCCGACAGCACCGGACGAGCCCGCTTCAAGTGGTCGCAATGGAACGGCGGGCTGGTCGGGCGCGGCCTCTTCACCGCCGGTGCGCCGGGCACCGCGACGCTCGCGATCACCGCGAACGACCAGATGATCAACCACTGCGGCCTGCAGGATTTCTACCTGGAAGCGCTGGCGCCGGACGCCGCGCGCGGCGGCTGGAGCGTGCGGCTCAGCGCGGACGCGACGCTGTCGCAGGACGGCGTGCTGGCGCTGAGCAACGTGCAGGGCGTGTGGCCGGCGGTGGCCCCGTCCAGCGGCTTCTTCCGGCTGTGGAACGGCATCGAGCTGGTGCAGGACTTTCCGCCAGGCGGCGCCAACCCGGTGGAGCTGAAGGACGGCATCCGCGTCGAACTCGACGCCGCGAGCGCCGGCAACGCCAACTACCTGCCGGGCGACTACTGGACCTTTCCGGTGCGCGCCGCGGGCGCGGTGTTCGAGCCGGCGCCGTGGCCGGTGAAGGCGCCGCCGCAAGGCATCCTGCACCACCGCGTCGCGCTCGGCATCCTGAACTGGAGCGGGCCGCCGCCGGTCGACATCAGCTTCGCGAACGGCGAGATCGACGACTGCCGGCGCATCTTCCGGCCGCTGACCAACCAGAAGATCTGCTGCACCTTCAACGTCGGCGACGGGCGCAGCAGCCGCGGCGATTTCGATTCGATCGAAGAGGCGCTGCAGCACCTGCCGGCCAGCGGCGGCGAGATCTGCCTGCTGCCGGGGCTGCACACCACCAACGCGGTGATCGATGGCCGGAGCAACGTGCGCATCAAGGGCTGCGACACCAAGACCAAGGTGATCCCGCGCAAGGAAGGCGCGGCCCAGCCGATCTTCACGGTGCGCGATTCGCACAACGTGGTGCTGGAGCACATGGACCTGGTGACGCTGGGCGGCACCGCGATCGTCGTCGGCGCGAGCCAGCGCGGCGCGTGCAGCGAGATCGAGATCGCGCACAACCGCATCCTGGCCTGCACCAACGCGATCCGGGCGCGCCAGGTGCGCGGCATCCACATCCACGACAACCGCATCCGCATGCTCGACAAGCGCGGCAGCGACGTGGCGATCTACCTGGCCGGCGACGACGGGCTGATCGAGCGCAACGACATCCGGCTGGTGCCGGCGCCGGCGATGCCGCCACTCGACGTGCCGACCGAGCCGGACCCGCTGGACCCGAACGACCCGTGCGCGAAGTTGGAGATCGTCTACTTCAACCCGCGGCTGTTCGTGACTTACGTGAACGCGGTGTGGACGCTGCTGCTGCCGCCGTTGATCCTGCTGCTGCAGCCGTACCGGGCGCTCGGCGGCATCCAGCTGGGCGGCGGCAGCGAGCGCGTGACGGTGCTGGAGAACGCGGTGACCGGCGGGGCGGGCAATGGCGTCACGCTGGGCGGCACGCCGCCGGCGGCGCCGCCGCAAGAGGAGGCTCCGGTCTTCACGCTGCCGCGCGAGTCGATCGTGCGCGGGCTCGTGATCGGCCCCGACGGCAAGCCGATGGCCGGCGTGCAGGTGACGCTGACCAACCTGGGCGACGGCACGGTGATCACGCCGCAGCCCAGCGACGCGAAGGGCGAGTTCACGTTCGGCAGCGTGGCGGCGAAGTTCAGCGTCGGCGAGGGCGAGGCGGCGCTGTCGATCGACAAGCTCGATGTTCAGGACGACCCGAACCAGCGCTTCTTCCAGCTGACCGTCGTGCTGAAGGCCGACCAGACGCCGCTGCCGGAGGACTCGGGCTTTCTGTACGACATCGCGATCGAGCGCAACGCGATCGAGGCGATGGGCTTGTCGGGCATCGGCATCGCGACCGCCGCGGTGCAGCAGCCGGCCAGGCTGCTGAGCGTGCTGGCGGCGGCCGCCGAGAGCCTGGGCACACCGGTGGTCGGCCTCGCGATCCGCGGCAACCGCATCCGCGGCTGCCTGCTGAACCCGTTCGACAACGTGCTGCGCGCGCGGGCGGCGAAGCAGGGCCTCGGCGGCATCTCGCTCGGCCTGGTGCAGAACCTGGCCATCGTCGACAACGTCATCGAGCGCAACGGACCGAGCGGCGCCGATCCGGTGTGCGGCATCTTCGTGAACAAGGCCATCGAGGCGGAGGTGACGCACAACCGGATCGTCGACAACGGCCCGCTGACGTCCGACGCCACGTCGCGCGAACTGGTCGCAGGCCTGCGCGGGGGCATCTTCTTCAAGTGGGTCACCAACTTCGAGGTGCTGGGCCCGGCCGAGGGCGAGGGGCGCTTGACCTTCTCCCGACGGCCGGCCGCGCGCATCCACGAGAACGTGGTCGACCAACCTGTCGGGCAGGCGCTGTTCATGCTGGCCTTCGGGCCGGTGCTGTGCACCGACAACGCCTTCAGCAGCGACCTGTCGGGCCTGGGCGTCTACGAGCGCCTGGCCGGCACCGTCTACCTGTACGACCTGGGAGGCGTCACCGAATCGCCGGCCGGCATGAAGTTGCTGCGTTCCAGCAACGTGATCGACACCTCGGGCGTGGCGCTCGACCGCGCTGCGGCCGCCGCGCCGGCCGCGGCACCGGCGGGTGCCTCACGGGCCGCAGCGTTCGGCTCGTTCCATGCCGCACCGGTGCTGCTGGTGCCGCAGCGCGATGCCGCGGTGGCCGACCTCATCCCGCCCGGCAACGTGCTGTTCCACAGCAACGAGCTTCGCACCGGCGCCCGCAATACCAGCGCGGTCTGCCATTGGGTGACGGCGGAGGACGACCTGAGCTGGCAGCAGAACCAGAGCTTCTGCCTGCACACCAACCATCTGTTGGCCAATGCGATGCTCACCGGCAACGCCGCGCTGGTGATCGGCAACCGCCTGAGCGAGCGCGGCCAGGAGACCCAAGCCTCGCTGATGACGCTGGGCATACGGCTGAACAACACCAGCTTCAACCAGGGCGACCACTGCATCATTGCCAACACCTCCAGCCCGGCTGTGGCCGAGGTGCAGTATGGCAACCAGGTGCTGAACCCGGGGCCGCAGTGCCAGAGTCGCAGCCTGGTCACGGCCCTTCTTTTCAAGCCACAGGGGTGAACCATGCCGCTGATCATCAACCGCGGGAACGCGAGCTTCAAGAGCGATGTCGAGAACCTGTTCGAGGCGGGCCAGGAGCGGCGCAGCGAGGCACTGGCGCTGACGCGCGAGATGATGCTGTCCGCACGCGTGCTCGTGCTGGCCGAGGCGCACCGGCTGGAGGCGGGTGATGCCGGCCAGCTCGACCCGCGCGCGGCCCGCCTGCGCGCGGCCGGCGACCTGATGGTGCGGCGCAGCGCGGCGCTGGAGGTCGAGCAGCAGATCGCCGCGATCCGCACGCCGCCAGTCACCAAGACCGAGACGCTGCTGCAGGGCCGCGTCACCGACGAGTCGGCGAAGGCGGCCGGCCGCGTGACGGTGACGCTGATCGACGAGAAGGGCACGCCGGTGGCCGGGATCGAGCCGGTGGAGGCCGACGACGCGGGCTACTACGCCTTCGTGCTGCAGCCGCAGCAGGTCGAGGCGATCGGCGCGACCCGCCAGCTCACGCTGCTGGTCGGCACGCAAGGCGGCAAGCTGGTGCCGGCGGCGGCCACGCCGTTCACGCTGGCGAGCGGCAAGATCCGCGTGGGCGAGACGCGGCTGCAGACGGCGGAGCTGGAGAAGCTGCAGTTGCGGATGGTGGCGAAGTCGGTGATGCGGGTCGGGAAGACGGCTGCTGCGAAGACGGCCGCGAAGAAGCCGGCCGCGAAGAACGTGGCGGCCAAGAAGGCGGCACCGAAGCCGAAGCGCTGATCGCGGCGACCCCCGAGGCACCGGCATGAAACCGCTGCATGGCACCGACACCGCCGCCCGAGCGTCGGTCACTCCGGTCGCCCCGCCCACGCCGCTGCGCAGCAGCCAACCGGCGCCCGGCCCGTTGGCCGCGCCTGCGGCGACGGCGTGCAGCTGCGGTGGCAATTGCCCGCGCTGCGCGGCGATGCCGGCGCTCGGCGCGTCGGCTCCGATGATCGCCCGCGCGCCCGCGGTGGCGGCTCTGACCGAGCGCGACTACCGCGATTTCGTGCAGGCCACCATCGGGCAGCTGAACGCGGCGGCCAGCTTCTATGCCGATCCGCTGGTGCAGGTGAACGCGGCGCGCTTCGACACGCTGATCAACGCCTGGTACGCGATGGTGACCGACCGCGACAAGATGATCACCGACCACCTGGGCGGCGACGTGCTGCTGCGGCGCAATCTGCAGGCCGCCTACATCGCCGCGCTGCGTGCGCTGATGCCGAAGGCCGCGACCGTGCTGGGGCAGACCGAGGACGCGCTGTACCGCATCAACAACGGCCGCATCCCGCCGTGGGCGTGGCAGGTGCCGCACCGCCAGGAGGCGGGTTTCTCGACGCCGCTGGCCGACGGCCAGGCGGTCGACCCGCTCGGCGGCAACGTGGCGTTCGCGAGCAACGGGGTCTCGGTGACGCTGCTGCCCGACGGCGTGGCGGTGACGAACCCGGCCAACCCGACAGCGGCCGGCACGCGGCTGCTGTTCCCCATCAGCGTGCCGTTCACGACGACGATCGCCAACGGTGTCGCCCGCATCGCGAGCTTCACGCCGCCGGCCGCGGTGGCGACCTTGCAGACGCTCTACCCGCCCGGCGTGTCGGCCGGCGGAAGCTCGGGCTACGGGCGCGGCACGACGCGCGAGGACCAGGCGGGCGGCAAGGTCGACCCGCGCAGCACCAGGCTGCGCTTCCACGAGGGCCAGCACGGGCTGGACTTCCAGGCCTTCATCGCCGCGAACGCACTCCCGGCCTTCACCGGCGCCACCGGCCAGACCGAGCAGCAGTTCCGCGATGCCGTCGAGGCGTACAAGCGGGCGATCAGGGCCTACGTCGATCGCGCGACGAAGGCCTCGTCGCGCGTGACGCACTGCGTCGGCACGACGATCGACCAGTACAACCAAGCACAGGCACCGGGCGCGACGATCACGCTCGAGTGCACGCCCTGAGCGAGGCCGGCCATGACTGCACAGACCGCCGCTGCTGCCAAACCCGCCGCCGCGCAACGCGCCACACCGGCCGCGGCGCAGGCGCGCGGCGAGCCACTCGCGATGCCGATGCAGGGCGCCGCGCAGGGGCTTCGGGCCGGCTGCGCCTGCGGCGGCGGCTGCCCGCGCTGCAGCAGCGCCGCGCTGCAGCGCAAGCCGCGCATCAGCGTGCCGGGCGACCGCTTCGAGCGCGAAGCCGACGATGTGGCCGATCGCGTGATGGGCATGACGCAGCCGCCGCGCGCCGACATCTCGCCGGTTGCCGTGCAGCGCAAATGCAAGTCGTGCAACGAAGAGAGCGGAAAGGTCCAACGTGAAGCCGTGCCCGGCGACCCAGGCATGCTGGACGCGGACGCAGCAACGCAGGCGGCGCAAGGCGACGGAGTCCCGCTCGGCGCAGAGTCGCGGTCCTGGTTCGAGCCACGCTTCGGCCGTGACCTGGGTCACGTGCGCGTGCACAGCGGCCCGGCGGCGGCGCTGGGCGCTCAGGCGGTGCAGGCACGTGCCTACACCCTGGGCCGCGACATCGTCTTTGCAGCTGGCGAGTACGCGCCGCACACGGCGAGCGGTCGCAGGCTGCTGGCGCACGAGCTCGTGCATGTGATGCAGCAGCAGGCGGCAGATGCACCGGCCGGGATTCATCGGCAAGCGGCTGGCGACCAGCCGACGCAAGGCGGCGACGTGGCGCCGCAGGGGCAGGCCCCCCAGTCTGCGTCAGCGCAGGCGGCTGCACAGGGCACGCAAGCCGTGCCGCCGCAGAGGCCCCAGCGACAGTGGGGTCCGCACATCCCGTACATCTGGTTCGATCTGCACGACGCGTTTCGTGCCTTCACTGCGCCTCAGGGGCCCTACCTTTACTCGTCGTTCAAGTATTTCGACCGGGCGGTGAATCCCAACTTCGAGAACAACCTCAATCCCGGGCCGGCACGTGATGTGGGGACCCGGCTTCCCAGTGGGTGGCCTGCGAACCGGAGCGATGTCCTGTGGTTCTTCTACACGAAGTTTTTCGTCGACGCGGCCGACGCGCAGTTGCCACCGCAATACACACGCTTCGAAACGAGCGCCGACATCCGCTTCGTGCCCAGCGCCGGAGGCACCGGGTTCTCGTACCAGTTCACGGACAACAGTCCTGGCTACATCTCGCCGGGCACGCTGTCGTTCCCGATGGCGTTGAGCACCCAGCCGTATGGGTTCCGCGCGCAGGACGTGATCACGGCGCCCGGGACGCTGCAATGGGACGCGCGACTGCTCGTGGCCTACGCCGACGATCGAATCCCGCTCGCCATCGACTTCATACCGCTGCCCGGCATGTCCGACAGGGCGGCCCTGGACGCCGAGCTTGCGATTCGAGGAGTCCGGTGGCGCGACCCGCTGCCGGGTGAAGCGGCGAGTCGCTTCCGCGTGAGCTACACGCCGCTGGGGCACGATCGGTTTGACATCCACATCGACGGGATCGGGGAGGACGGAGTTGTTGTTTCGTCGCGCATCTTGAACAACGCCACCCGGGCTGACCTCTTGCCTGTGGCAGCGCTCGTGATTGCAATCCACCTTGATGTGACGGGGTCCGGCGGGTCGTCCGCCGGCCGGCGGCACGTGGAGATTCGTGGATCGCAGCGCGTGCCGTTCGGCCTGCCCTCGGCGGAACAGGCGGCAGCGCCGGGTTCTCAAACCCCCTCGCAGCCATGACGCACGCACTGCTTGCCAAACCCGCCGCTCCCGCGCCGCGAACGGGCCTCCTGCCACCGCGGGTGTTCCCGCCTGTTTCTCGATCGACCAGGCCGTTGCCGGGCGCTTGTGCCTGTGGCGGCGGCTGCCCGCGGTGCGCCGGGGCTGCGGTGCAGCGCAAGCTGGCCATCGGCGCGTCGAGTGACGTCCATGAGCGACAAGCGGACGAGGCGGCCGACAAGGTGATGCGCATGGCTGAGCCGGCTTCCACCACCTCGGCGGCGCCTGCACCCGCGGCAGCAGACGGCCATCGGGTCGGGCCCGGAATGCCGCAGGCTCCTGCGATCGTCCAGGACGTCTTGCAGGCACCCGGACAGCCGCTGGATGCGTCGGATCAACGTTTTTTTGCCAGGCGCTTCGGCCACGATTTTTCGGCAGTGCGTATTCATGCCGACAAGCGGGCCGCCGTCTCCGCACGTTCGGTGAGCGCCGAAGCCTACGCAGTCGGATCACAAATCGTCTTCGCCGAGGGCAGGTACGCGCCTGGCACGCAAGCAGGCCGCCGGTTGCTCGCCCATGAGCTTGCACACGTGGTTCAGCAAGCCAGCATGGTTGAGCCACGCATGCAGCGCAAGCTCGACAAGATCACGCAGGCGGGCTGCAAGTTCACGTTCGAGCTCGGCATCGGAATCTACGGGCCTCGGGCCAATGCGGCGCTTGCGGCATCGTGGCAGAGCATCATCAATTCCCACTGGAGCACGGACATCGTCTGCGCTTCAAATCAGAACCGCTGCCCAGTGACCATGAAGGCAACAGTGAGCGCATATCCGTCAAAGAACTGGTCTTACGAAATCTCGGAAAGCAATGCAGTCTATGTGGAGGATGCCGGGTATCGCGACATCTCCGCGCCCCTGTACAAGCATTGGGCCAAGGATGCCGACGACTTGACCGTCACCCATGAAACCGGCCATCTGATGGGATTGTTCGACCTGTACATCGGCAAGTACTCTCTACCGGGCTTCGAGAACGACATCATGGCGAACTACTACAGTGATCCTGGTCCGACTCAGTACAGCGGCGCTCTCGCCTCCATCTTGTTCAACAACAAGAAGGGATGCGGGTGCTGCTTCGGTGCACAAACGCCGAAGTCTGCTGCCGCCGATGCGGCTTCCGACGATTCGGGGTCGAGCAATGGCCAGACATCGCCAACGGACGATTCGAGCGAATACGCTTGAATCGAGGAGATCGGCATGAGGGACGTCCAGTTCACACCATCGCGTGGCCACATCGTGGCGCGCCGCTCGCGCTCCGGCACGATGCCGTCGTCGGTGCTCGACGGCGCGGTGCTGCGCAAACCGTCGTGCGCCTGCGGCGGTGGCTGCCCGCGATGCGCGGCGCAGACCTTGCAGCGCAAACCCGCCATCAGCTCGCCGGGTGATGCGCATGAGCGTGAAGCCGACGCCATGGCGGACCGGGTCATGCGCAGCGCCGAGCCCGCGCACGTGGTCCGGCAAGGTGGTGCCGCCGGGTCGACACTGCATCGGCAGCCGACCGATGAAGAGTCGAAGCCGACGCCGAAGCCCCTGGTGCCGATTCCATTCTTCGACAAGTTCGACGTCGCTCCCTTCGTACCGGCGCCCGGCGGCAGCGCGCCGACGCCCTTCGACGCACCGGGCAACACGACCGACCCATCCGGCAAGGGCCCGTCGATGGAGGACTTGAACGCCGCACGTTCCCTGCTCGACAAGAAGCCGCTGCAGCTGGGCCTGAACTACAACACGACGATGCCGGGCTGCTCGATGCTCGAAGCGTTCGGCAGCACCAAGGAGAGTCGCCGCTACCGGACCTTCGAGCAATACGACCTGGACTGCAAGGTCTTCCACGGCCCTCTCAGCAAGGACCCTTGGCCGGTGCTGGACCGCGACAGCTACAACCAGGCGATCGGCGCCTGCCCGAAGAGCGAGCCGCCGATGTTGAAGCCGGACTTCCCGATCGAGAGGCCGCCGCTGCAGGACGCGCCCGAACGCACGCTGCCGGAAGGGCAGGCTTATGCATGAGGCCGTCTCCAGCAACTCGCATGCCGCGGGGCGCCATGCGGCGAAAGACGCGAAGCCCGCGCCGCCCATGCAGGCGCAGGTGCCCGACACGCCGACGCTCGCCTCGGGGCCCTGCGCCTGTGGCGGGGGCTGCCCGCGCTGCCGCGGTGCCGCGCTGCAGCGCAAGCCTCGGCTCAGCACGCCGGGCGATCGCTTCGAGCGCGAGGCCGATGCGGTCGCCGACCAGGTGATGCGGATGGCGAGCGCGACGCCGGTGTCGGCCGGAGTCGCTGGGATCAGGAGCTTGCAGCGCAAGTGCGCCGACTGCGAGGACGAGGCGGAGGGCGCGACGATCCGGCGCGAAGCCGACGCAGCCGGCGCGCAGTCGCTCGACACCGAGGCCGCGGCCCGCGCCGCGCAGCAGGGCGGGGCGCCGCTGTCGCCGGACCAGCGCGACTTCTTCGAGCCGCGCCTGGGCCACGACCTGGGCCACGTGCGCGTGCACACCGGCGGCTCGGCGGACGCCGGCGCGAGCGCGGTGCAGGCCCGGGCATACACGCTGGGCCGCGACATCGTGTTCGGCTCCGGCGAGTACAAGCCCGGCACGCCGGCCGGCCAGCGCCTGCTGGCGCACGAGCTGGTGCATGTGCTGCAGCAGGGCCAGGCGCCGCAAGCAGTGCAGCGCACGCTGAAGGTCGACGCCGCGGCGTCGGACGACCCGGCCACCGCGATCTCGACCATCAAGCCGCTGCTGACGGCGCTGTGCCCCGATTTCGACATCGCGGCGACCGGCCAGGTCTTGCCGAACAAGGGCAGCGATTGCGCCGGCTTCAAGTTCGGCGCGCTGGCCAAGGGCAAGCAGCAGGTCGGCTGCTGCTGCCTGTGCACGCTGACGGCGGCACCGGACGCCTGGCGCATCGTCGTGACCACCAAGGACGCACCCACCACCGACGAGGCCGGCAAGCAGGTCTCGATGACCCCCACCGCCGGCCCGGCGGCGCCATCGCTGAGCTACTGGACCGCGGCCCAGAAGGTGCAGACCCTGCCGCTCACCGAGGCCTTCGGGCACGAGCTGTGCGGCCATGCGGCGCTGATGCAGATCAAGGCGCATCCGTCGTCCAGCGCCCCCGACACCGACCGCGCCTACAGCGACGTGCACGACCCCACGGTGCGCATCGAGAACGCGCTCGCCACCGAGATGGGCCTCGGCGGGGACCGGCGCGGCCTGGCCGGCAGCGGCACGCACCGCGGCGAATCGCTGCGGGTGTTCAGCGTCGGGCCGTATGCGGCCGATGCCGACGACCCGGCGCCGTTTGCCGCGCAGATCAAGGCGGCGGTGGATTTCCTGAACGGCAACGAGCTGCTGCTGGTCGACGAGATCGGCCAGCGCAGCGCGGCCGACAAGACGGCGACCGTCGGCAAGACGCGCGCCGACAAGGTCGAGGCGGCGCTGAAGAAGGGCATCGCGAAGGCGGACGTCGCGGTCGAGACCACGCCCGGCGTCGACGAGACGCTGACCCGCGTGCGGCCGGCCACCGATGGTGGCGTGGGTGCGACACCGGGCGTCGAGCTGCGGATGGCGATCCGCCCGGCCGGGCTGGTCGTGCCGGCCGGCGCGGCACCGCCGAAGGCGCCGGTGCACGTCGGTCCCGCGAACCCGGCGGTGGTGGCGGCGCTGAAGGCCAAGGGGGCCGTCAACCCGTGCCACGTGCTGCTGTCGGGAACGGCCTGGCCTTGATCAGAGTTGCGAAATCACCTGGCTGGGCACCCCGTCCGATGTAGTGTTGCCGATCACGCGGTTGTTGCCGAAGGACACGTAGGAGCCGCCACCGACCGGCGGAAAGAAGCCGTAGCTGTTGCCCGACAGAAGCGTGTTGGCCAGCCAGATGATGGCGCCTGCGCCCTTGACCAGCACGCCGCCGTCGCGGTTCCCGGATGACACCACCCGGTCGAGGCTGATCGTGGAACTGCCACCCGTCGACGATGCCGCGACGCCCGAGGTGCCGTTGCCGGTGAGCAGGCTGTCGCTGACGCTGGCCGAACAGTTGTCGTTGAGGCGAATTCCCGTCAAGCCGTTGGCGGCCGAGGTGCTGTTGAACAGCGCCAGCCTCGCGACACCGCCCGTCGGGGCGAGCCAGATGCCGTGCCCGGCGTTCTCGCGGATCACGCTGTTGGTCACCGTGACGTTCGTGGACGCGCTCGTGAGCACGTCGATGCCGTTGCCGGTCTGCCCTCGAATGATGACCTGATCGATCTGGACGCTCGCCGCGGACAGCACGCGGATGCCCGCCTGCCCGCTGCCGTTCGCGACCGCGTCGATGGAGAGGTTGCGCAGCGTCACCTGGCCCGCGCCTGCATTGACGATGATCCCGTTGGTGCCGGCGTTCAGCACGCCCGCGAGAACACCGGTGCAGTCGATGACGATGGACTTCGTGATCGTGACGGCACCGAAACCTCCCGGGTCGATGCAATTGATCTCGCCATTCGTCGCGGTCTTGCTGATCGCTCCGGCGAAGGTCTTGCAAGGGGCCGTCCGGCTGCACGGGTTGGCGTCGTCACCGACCCCGGAGACCCAGGTGCGCGAGGCCTGCGCTGACGCGACCTGCGGCACGCTCGACAGCACGAGCGCCGCGACCACGGCAACTGACGACGAGAGGATGGCCCTGATGATTTGCATGGATGCTCCGATCTGTTGATTGATGAAGAAGCGGTCTTCAATATCGCATCGGAGGACATCGATCACAACATCGAAATCACCGAGGGCCTATCCCACATGCCCCCGCGCCAGCGCCCTGAACCCCTCGCGAAGTCTCGCGCCGAACCCTTGCGGAAGCGGCCGCCACAGATCGACCGAACTGGACAAGGTGACCTGCAGGAAATTGCGCGGATGGCGTTGCCGAACGATGGGCGAAACGGAATGCCATGACGCGTTGTTGCAGGGGAACATGACCAGCCGGTTCGCGCGCGGCACGATGGTGGCGGTGGCCCCGCGGGCACCATGCAGCAACAGGTTGCCGCCGTCGGCCTCGGAGGGCTCGGACTCGGTGAAATAGAGCAGCATCGTCGCCGCACGCCTGCGGTGATCGACGTGAACCTTGCGCTTGTAGCCGACCCGCCCCTGCATCAGGTCGAACCTGACCCACAGATCGTCAGGCGCCAGCTCGTTGGCCGGCGGGTGCCGACTTTCTTTCTCGGCCCTCGACTCGACACGCAGCACGTGGCGCGCGTGATCCAGGCTCACCACCGCATCCTTCGAGAAGCAGGCAGCGAACTGCCGCAGCATGAAGTCGGTGAAGGCCTGGCTGTCACACGCCTTCCACAGGTCGCTCCACGCGCCATGGGTGCTCATGAGGCGGTCGAACCCGGCATCGCCTGGGTGGATGGTGAAGCCGGTCGGACCCGTGGCCGGCGGGCATTCCGGAAAGGTCGAAGCCAGTTCGTCGAACAGGTCCCGAGGCAGGAAGCCGTCGACACAGACATGGTCGAAGGGCAGCGTGTTCACCGGGAACGGCGGGCGATTCCACAGGCCGGAGACCGCGGGTTCAGTCATGGCGTCATCCTTTCGGCCGGGCGAGTTGGGCAAGACGCGAGAACTGTCGCCGAGCCCACAGCGTCGCAGCGGCCGGCAAAGGCTCCAGGCGCGACACATCCTTCTCGCGGGCGAGAAAGCGCCGCCGCCACTCGTCGGACAGCGCATCGCGCTGGACGTCGAGCGTCACCCGCTGCGGATGGATCGGGTGCGCCCCCTCCAGACCGATGAAGCGGGCCACGGCATCGACGGCCGCTTGCGGTCGTGCCGCAACGTCCTCGTAGTTCAACTGCAGCGGCACCAGGCCATTGCGCGCGAAGAAGAGTTTCCAGCGTCCGGCGTCGCGGGCGGTCCGTGCCAGCGAATCGCAAATGGCGCGATGGTCGAACCGCGGGTCCGCCTGCACCGGTGCCGTCGAGCGGTATTGCCCGGTCTGGGTCGAGCGCACATCCGAGATGGCCTGGCCCAGCAGGTCCTGCCTCTCCAGGTGGATCCAGTGCAGCTGCGGCAACGCACTCGGCCAGTCGAGGCCGGCAATGCGGTCGAAGCTGGCGCAGAACATCTTCATGCCGTGCACGCCGTTCCCGGTGCCGCCGCGCAGCAGCAACTGCTGCAGCTGGGCATGCGGTTCAAGCGGATAGTCGGCGTCCTCGCGCAAGCGGATTCCGGCGCCGTTGAACCAGTCCTGCGGGCGGCCCAAGGTGCCCGTCGAGGCGAGCAGCTCGCACAGGTAGTTCGATCCGCTGCGAGGGTAGGAACAGATCACGTACGCAAGGGTGGTCGGGGTCGTCATCGGGCAAGTTCTTGCACGGGTGGTGGTCGCGAGGCCGACAGGATGAAATCCCGGCATCGCTCGGCCAGCTGTCGCGCCAGCGGCCGCCAGTTCTCGGGGTTGGGCGGCGGCGTCTTCAGGTCGAAATCGAAGCGCCCCGACAGGAAGGCGGCCGGCATCGCGACGTGCGCCAGGTCGAACCCCGGCTGCTGGCGCCTGCGATCCGGATCGACGGGCACGAACAGCACCGGCGTGCCGAATGCCAGGCAGGGCAGGGTGCAGTGCAGCCGCGTCGTGACCACCGCACGTGCGCGCGCATAGAGATCGAGCAGGGCCTGCGCGGTGGCCATGCGCTGCGCATGGCCCGTCGTGACCGCATCGTGATGCGTCACGCAGACGACCCGTGAAGCCGTCCGACGCCTCAGGGCCTCGACGTGCCGTGGCGGCAGATCACACGCCACGACGACATCGTCGCGCACCGCGGAACTCGCCGGCAGCGTCAAGGTGAGGCATCCGGAATGCCAGCTCGGGATGCGGTGACGCTGCAGCAGTTCGAACGTGGCCAGGTCGCGCGCGCCGACCGGGCCGTTCGCCGTCAGCCACGCCCGCCCCTGCGGCGTCAGCATCCGGGCGGCGGGCGGCGCGCGCCAGATGCGCCTGCGCGAACGCCGGGTGCTGAAGTGCATCGACAGGAGCAGCGGGCGGATGCGTGGGTGTGGCGGCCACTGCATCGGCGGTCCGAGGTACCACCCGTTGAGGATGGCGTGCACCGGGCCGGCACCGTCCGGCTCCCGTTGCAACGCATCGCGCTGCAGCAGAGCGTCGACGCGGGGCAGGAAGCGCTGCGCAGCGATGCTTTGAACCTCATCGCCCAGGTTGGTCGTCTCGTAGGTGAGCAGCCCGAAACTCATGGCGCCCCCGCCGGCACCCGCTCGACCACGCTGCCGTGGCGAACGTCCAGGATCCGGTTGCAGCCGCGCAGCGCTGCGTCGCGGTGGGTGACGATCAGGATCGTCATCGACGCGCCGAGCGCATCCAGCGTGTCCAGGATGCCGGCCTCGGTGGCCGCATCGAGCTGGCTCGTCGCCTCGTCGAGCACCAGCACCGGCGCCTGGCGATACAAGGCTCGTGCGATGGCGATTCGCTGCCGCTGCCCGCCGGACAACAGAACACCGCCGTCGCCGACGCGGGTGTCCGCGCCCGACGGCAACGAGGCCAGCCACGGCCCGAGCCCGGCGCCGCGGACGGCACTGTCGAACTGCGCGGCATTCACCGGGCTGTTCACCGCCGAATCCATGACGACGTCTCGAACGGATGCATCGCGCAGGTACACGTTCTGCGCGACACAGGCCAGCTGCCGCTGCCAGGCCCACAAGCGCTCATGCGAATCGAGCGGCACGCCATCGACCAGCAGACGCCCCGCGGTGGGCGCCACCAGGCCCAGCAGGATGTCGAGCAGGCTGGTCTTGCCGCTGCCGGAGGGGCCGACGATCGCCACGCGTTCGCCCTTGTGGATCGTCAGGTCGACATGGCGCAGGACGAGCTCGCGGTCGTCGTAGCGCATCTCCACCTGTTCCAGGGTGATCGAGCGCTCGAACGGCACGGCAGCGGCCGAGACCTGCGGCATCGGCAGCGCAGGCCGCTGCATCAGGCGAAGCGTTTGGGCGAGCACGTCGCTGTTGGCCTTGAAAAGCCGCCACCCCGCGTGGCTGCCGTTGATCATCGGCAGCAAGCGCTGCATGCCCAGCGCCGCCACGCCGATCACCGGGATGCCGGGAATCAGCCCCCCGGTTCGGCTCGACAGCAGCCAGACCAGCGCGACCGCGACCAGCACGACGACCAGTTCCACGACATGACGAGGCCCCAAGGCGGCGAAACGATCGCTCGCCTGGCGGGACCGGTAGTCCGCCTCCGCCTGGCGGAACTGCTCGGTGGCACGCGACTGCTCATGCGAGAGAACCAGGTCGCGAAAACCGCTCTGTGCTTCATGAACCACGTGGAGGCGGCGCACGGCCAGGGCCTGCAGCGTGGGCAATCCGTGTCCGGTGCGGCGGGTCGCCCAGACGCTGAGACTGCCGTACAGCAGTGCCAGCAAGCCCAGCACCGGAAGAACGACGATGGGCGCGATGACCAGCAGGTAGGCCAGCAGCACGGTGGCCAGCGCGGCGCTGACCAGGGCCTGCGCCAGCGGTCCGAGCGCGCCGTTCACCAGGCGCTGCATGTCTTCGAGCGCCGCGAACAACTCGGCAGACTCGCGCTTCACATGCTGAAGATAGGGTTGCCTGAGGGCACGGGAGAAGATCTCGGAACTCGCATCGCCGGCAAAGGCCAGCACGAACCCGTCCTGCAGTTTGAGGGTGGCCAATCGCGCCCCCGCGAGCGCGATGGCGCTGCCCGCAAAAACGAGCGATGGCACCAGGAGCTGTCGCTGGTCCACGGCATGCACGACGGTGGTCAGGAATTCCTTCAGGGCGATGAGCGTTCCGAGCTCGGCAGCCGCTGCGATGAGCATGACACCGGTCGTCAGGCCCACGGTGCGCCTGCGGCGAGCCGGGAGCACACGCCAGAGTGTCGCCAGCAAGGCCGCGGGGCTCATTCGGTCACCGACCCATCGATGCGACCCAGGTTGATCGACGGCTTGCCGGGCACCCATCGAAAGAGGTGGCCTGGCGGGAAGCGCCGGCGTGTGCGCCAGTTTCGCCACGCCAGTCGCATGCGGGTGGCCTGGCGCGCCATCGACGGCGACAGGCTGCAGACGAGGGCCCAGGCCATCACGCGCGCACTCGCGCTCAGGGGCCACAGGCGCATCCGCGCTGCCATGTCGGCCAGGATGCCGGGCGACCGGTGCGCCCAGAGTCGCAGGCTGCCCAGTGCCCGGAAGACTTCAGGCTCGAGCCTGGCGGAGCCGTCGTGCCTGAACTCGCGCTGCTTCAGCGTGGCCGGCATGGCGTTCAGCGCCTGCTCGACAACCGCCTGGTCATCGGTCAGGCGCGCATTCATGCCGGTGACCCGGTACAGCAGCAGGTCATCGGCGATGACGAGGATGTCGCCGACTTCGACCAGCCGGAGGTAAAGCTCGGCATCCTCGAAATAGTTCGCCCGTTGGCAGTACCCGCCGATGTGGTCGAACGCCCATTTGCGGTAGAGCACCGAGGAATGCGCGATCGGGGGCGTGGGCCGGCCGAGGAGCGTCGACCGATCCACGCCGCGAACGGGCCGGTCGGCACCGTCGATGAGACTGAAGAGCGCGCCGACGAGCACCGCGGACGGATTCTCGGCCAGCGCCCGCAGTTGCAACTCCAGCCGGCGCGGATGGCACAGGTCGTCGGCATCCATGCGGGCGACCAGCGGCGCACGCGCTTCGTTCGCGACCCAATTGGAACTGCGTGCCGGCCCGAGGCGCACCGCACTTCTCAACACGCGAATGCGCGGATCGAGCCTGGCGAAGGCCTCGGCGCATTCGGCGGACCCGTCGGTCGAACAGTCATCCCCGATCACGAATTCAAAGTCACCGAAGCTCTGCCGCAGGATCGCTTCGATGGCCGCGCCGAGGTAGGGAATGGCGTTGTGCACCGGCATCACGACGCTCAATCGCGGCACCGCACCCTCGGTCAAGCCAGCCCCTCAGGCCGGTCGCGTGTCAGATGAATCATGAGTATTGCTCCCCGTGATGACCTCCGGGGATGGTGCCACATCGCAATGCAGCGCCACTTCATCGAGCAGGATCTCCAGGGCTCGGCGATCGAGCGCCTGCAACGCAGCGGAGCGTTGCGGGTCGTCTTCGGGCAGCAGCGACGCGGCACCCAGGTCGCTGAGCAAGGCACGACCTTCGCCATCGACCAGCAGGTTGTGTGCATAGAGATCGCCATGGGCGAGACCGCATGCATGCAGGTGGTCCAGCGCCTCGGTCGCCGCGCGTGCGACCGAGGTGGCCTGGGCGACGGACAAGTGCAAGTCGGCGCTGTACACGTCGCGGCTGCAGCTGACCATGCTGGGCGGTCCGGCGAGTGGCTTCCACTGCGGGGCGAGGCGCGGCAGCACGAGGCCTTGCGTGCCGTCAGGATGATCGGCGAGGGCGCCGAGCACGCCGACAAGGTGAGGGTGGCGGCCGGCCCTCAGCGTGGCGGCGATCTCGCAAGCGGGCAGGCCGTCGCTGGTTACAGCGCCTTTGAACAGTTTCACCGCCACGTCTTGCGCCGGGCCGTCGGCCGGCTGCCACTGCGCCGCATGGATGTGACCGGACGCCCCTTCGCCCAGCAGCGCTTGCAGCCGCAACTCGCGCCACGCGATCGGCGCGACGGTGGTCGTGGCCTGCGCGGCCTGCTCGCGCGCAGCGCTGAACGGATTGCCGGCATGGGCCAGCCAGGCCAGTTGCGGCAAGGCCAGCAGCTCGTCGGTCAACGCATGTTCTGCGCGCTCGAAGGCGTTGGCCGACAGCCGAAGCAGTTCGAGCCGCTGCAGGCGATCGATGCCCGCCGGCAGCCGCGTGAGCCGGTTGCCGGCCAGCATCAGCTTCTGCATGCGGCTGCAATCGGTCAGTGTCGACGGCAAGGCCGCGATGCGGTTGTCGGTCAGGATCAGCCAGCGCAGCGTCGGTGCGAGGGCCGCGGCCGGCACCTCGGCGATCTGGTTGGCCTTGAAGCCCATCGTGTCGAGCACCGGCAGGCGGCCCAGCACCGGTGGCAACGCGGTGAAGCGGTTGCTGGAGGCGAACAGCGTGTGGAGCCTGGTCAGGCGCGCCAGCCCGTCGGGCAGCGAGCTCAGCGCGTTGCCCGACACGTCGAGCACCTCGAGCGTGTCGGCCAGCATCAGCACCTCGGCCGGCAGTTCGGTCAGGCCACCGCCGCGCAAGTCGAGGCGGGTGCAGCCCTGCAATTCGCCGGCGCGCAGGCGGGCCAGGGTGCGGGCAGCGGTCGGGTCGGGTTGTGGCGTGTGGTCCATCGGGCAGGTCGGCGGGCGGCCCGCATTCTCGGTCATCGATCCAGCGCTTGACATGCAGGTATTTACCTGCCTATCATGGGCTCACGCACGAACCTCGCAACGGATGGACGCAGACAAGGTATTCAAGGCACTGGGCGACCCGACCCGCAGAAAGCTGCTCGACCTGCTGTGCGAGCACAACGGGCAGACGCTGGGCGAGCTGTGCGAGCACCTCGACATGGCGCGTCAATCGGTCACGCAGCACATCGGGCTGCTGGAAGCGGCCAACCTGGTGAGCACGGTCTGGCGTGGCCGGGAGAAGCTGCATTTCATCAACCCGGTGCCGCTGCACGAGGTCTATGAGCGGTGGGTGCGCAAGTTCGAACGTCAGCGGCTGAGCCTGCTGCACGACCTGAAGAAGGAACTCGAAGGAGAGTGACGATGAGCAAAGAAAAAACCAGTTGCGTCTACGTGACCTACATCCGCTCGACGCCGGAGAAGGTGTTCGAGGCGATCACGAAACCGGAGATCGCGCGGCGCTACTGGGGCCACGAGAACGTGTCCGACTGGCAGCCCGGATCGGACTGGCAGCACATTCGCGCCGACGAGCAGCGCACGCTGCAACTGGTCGGCAAGGTGATCGAGGTGTCGTCGCCGACGCGCCTGGTCATCACCTGGGCGAACGCCTCGCAGGCGGACGATCCGGGCAGCTACAGCCGCGTGAGCTTCGACATCGCGCCGTACGACGGGATGGTGCGGCTGACCGTCACCCACGATGAACTCGAGGCCGGCAGCGGCATGGCCAAGGGCATCCAGCAAGGCTGGCCGATCGTTCTGTCGAGCCTGAAGTCGCTGCTCGAGACGGGGCAGGGCATCGATGTCTTCGCCAAGCCCAAGGCGGCGTGAAGCCATGACGACGCCCTACACCGGCGGATGCGCGTGCGGCGCGATCCGCTATGCCACACCGCACCAACCCATCTTCCAGAACCACTGCCAGTGCCGCGACTGCCAGCGGCGCAGCGGCACCGGGCACGGCTCCTGGCTGACCTTTGCCGCCCGGGCCGAGATGGCGATCACCGGCGAGGCGACGCACTGGGAAGTCGCCGGCGACAGCGGCAACGTGAAGGTGCACGCCTTCTGCCCACGCTGCGGAACGCCGGTGTTCCTGCGCTTCGCCGCGATGCCCGAGCTGATCGCGGTGCCGGCGGGCAGCCTGGACGAGCCGTCACGCTTCGATCCCCAGGTGCTCACGTACAAGGTGCGTGGACTGGCGTGGGATACCGTCGATCCGGCGTTGCAGGCGTTCGAGCGGATGCCGGTCGCCCAGGGCAGCGCTTCGTCGTGACGTGACGCGGTTGAAACGCCGGGGGCGCCTTGCGGCCGGTCAGACCGCGGTCGGCGCGCCGCCTGCCGTGTCGCCGGATGCCTCGGGCGGATGCGTCACGATGCTCTTCAGCTCCGGCCGCGGCGCGCGCAGCGCGTCCAGGTCGGGCCGCGGCCGGCGCAGCGCAGGTATCGTCTCGAAGCAGTGCTCGAGCGCTTGCGCGGCCGCGAGCAGAGCGGCATCCCCGCGCAGCCGCCCGATCACCTGCAGCCCGAACGGCATGCCATGTTCGTCGCGCCCGCACGGAAGCGACAGCGCCGGGTTCGTCGCCAGCGTGACCACATAGGTCAGCCCGAGCCAGTGGTAGTAGTTGCGCATCGCCTGGCCGTCGATGTTCCGGGCATACAGCTCGGTCCACGGGAACGGCGTGACCGGCGTGGTCGGCGCGATGATCAGGTCGTAGCGCTCGAAGGCGTGCGCAAAGCGCCGCGCGATGCGCGTCTGCTCGAGATGCGCCCAGGCGCGGTCGGCGAGCGTGATCGACGCCGCCATCTCGACATTGGCGCGCACATTGGGTCCGAGCGTCTCGGGGGCGGTGCGGAAGGTGTCGGCGAATGCGGCGACGAAGCTCTCGGCGCGCAGCGTGTCGAACGCCCGGTCGGCGTCGCCCAGCTCGAGGTCGACGGGCTCGCAGCAGGCCACCCACGGCCGGATCGCTTCGACGCGCGTGCGAAACACGCGCCGGATCTCCGGGTCGACGATGCACAGGCCGAAGTCTTCGGTCGTGCCGACACGAAGCCCGGCCAGGTCCACCCCGGTGAGCGGCCAGAACGACGCGCCGTGCGCCGCATGCGACAGCGGGTCGCGTGGGTCGAAGCCGACCGCGGCGGCCAGCTGCAGCGCCGTGTCGCCGACGTCGCGCCCCATCGGCCCCAGCACCGAGAGGACCGACCAGCCGAGCGGCCGCGCATCGTTGGCGACCAGGCCGGGCGAGGGCCGCAAGCCGACCACGCCGCACAGGGCCGCCGGGATGCGCAGCGAGCCGCCGGTGTCGGAGCCGGTCGCGATCGGCAGCATGTCGACCGCCAGCGCGGCCGCCGAGCCGCCTGACGAGCCGCCGGCGTTCAGCGCGGGGTCGAAGGGGTTGCCGGTCGCGCCCCACACCGGATTGCGGGTGTTGGCGCCGGCGCCCATGTCGGGCACGTTGGTCTTGGCGGTGACGATCGCACCGGCCGCGCGCAGCCGCGCGACGAGCCCGTTGTCGTGCACCGGCACGTTGGCACGCCGGCCGACGTTGCCGTGGGTGGTGAGCAGCCCCGCGGTGTCCAGCAGGTCCTTCACACCGAGCGGCAGGCCGTGCAGCAGGCCCAGCGGCGCGCCGCGCATCACGTCGGCCTCGGCCTGGCGGGCGCTCGCGCGGGCGCGTTCGAAGTCGGTGGCGGCGATCGCGTTGACGGCGGGGTTGAAGGCTTCGATGCGCGCGATGCAGGCGTCCATCAGCTCGACCGGCGAGAGCTGCCGGCTGCCGATCAGGCGGCGCAGCTCGACGGCGGAACGCTCCGGCAGCGTGGGGTCGTGGCTCATGGGGCTCACTCCAGCGGAATGTTGGCCTTGTGGACGTAGGCCCGCAGCAGCGGCAGCTCCTTCGCCACGCGCGCATCGTAGAACGAGCCCGGCTCGTACGACACGTCGACGCCGGCCTTCTCGAGATCGGCGCGGACGGCGGCATCGGCCAGCGTGTCGGCGAGCGCCTTGCCCAGCGTCTTCTGCACGGCAGGCGGCAGCCCGCGCGGCGCGACGATGGTGATCCACGGCAGCATCTCGAACCCGGGGTAGCCGGCCTCGGCGATGGTCGGCACCCGGGGCAGGGAGGGCGAACGCCGCGCCGACGTGACGGCCAGCGCCTTCACATGGCCGGCCCGCAGCATCGGCAGGGCGGCGACGTTGGTGTCGAAGCTCAGGGCCACCTGGCCGCCGATCAGGTCCGTCATCGCCGGCGAGCTGCCCTTGTACGGCACGTGCAGGATGTCGACGCCCGCCACCAGCTTGAACATCTCGCCGGCCAGGTGCGCGGTGGTGCCGTTGCCGAACGATGCATAGGCCAGCTTGCCGGGCTGCGCCTTGGCGAGCGCGACCAGCTCCTTCACGCTGTTGGCCGGCAGCGACGGGTTGGCCAGCAGCACCAGCGGCGAGGTGCCGATCAGGCCGATCGATTCGAAGCTCTTCTGGGCGTCGTACGGCAGCTTCGCCTTCAGCGCCGGGTTGACGGTGAAGGTGGTGTTGGAGCTGATCAGCAGCGTGTGGCCGTCGGGTGCCGCCTGTGCCACCGCGCCCGCGCCGATCGTGGTGCCGGCGCCGGCCTTGTTGTCGACGATGACGGGCTGGGCGAGCCGCTGTCCCATGCCCTTCGCGATGATGCGGGCCATGGTGTCGGTCGCGCCACCGGGCGGGAAGGGCACGACCAGCGTCACCGGCTTCTCGGGAAAGCCGGCCGCCAGCGCCGGGCTGCATGCCAGCGCGCCGAGCAAGACGCAGAACAGCGGGGCGAGGCGGGTGGTGGTTCTCGACATGGACGGTCCTTTCGAAAAAATGTCAGCGCAAGCGTTGCGGCGCCAGCGCGCGCACGTCGACGCCCTGTTGCACCAGGTCGGGCGGCAGGGCGGCACCGCGCAGCAGCGTGGCGGCCAGCGCCGCGGCGCCGGCCGCGCTCTGGATGCCGTAGCCGCCCTGGCCGGCGAGCCAGAAGAATCCGGGGCAGTGTTCATCCCAGCCGATCACCGGCTCGCCGTCGCGCACGAACGAGCGCAGGCCGGCCCAGGTGCTGGCGGGCCGGCGGATCGTGAGCGTGGTGACGGCCTCGATCTGGTGGATGCCCAGCGCGATGTCGAGCTCCTCGGGCACCACGTCGTGCGGCACGGTCGGGTCGGCATTCGCGGGCGAGCCGAGCAGCCGGCCGGCGTCGGGCTTGAAGTAGTAGCTTTCGTCGACACCGACCACCGCCGGCCAGTCCGACACGTCCGATCCTTCGGGCGCCTTGAACGTGAAGGCACTGCGCCGGTGCGGCACCAGGCCGATCGGCGCCGCACCGAACACGGCCGCCACGTCGTCGGCCCAGGCGCCGGCGGCGTCGACCACGGTCCGCGCCTGCACGGCCTCGCCGTCGGCCAGGCGCAGCGTCCAGCGGTCGTTGCTGCGCTGCGCGGCGATGACGTCCGCGCCGGTGCGGAGCTCGCCGCCGCGGGCGCGCATGCCGCGCAGGAAGCCCTGGTGCAGTGCGTTCACGTCGATGTCCTGCGCACCAGGCTCGTAGAGCGCGCCGTGCACCACGTCGGGCCGCAGGCAGCCGACGCGGGCCAGCGCCGCATCGGCGTCCACCCGATCGAGCACGCTGCCGCTGGCCGCCAGCGTGCGCTGCATGGCTTCGAGCAGGGCCTCCTGGCCGTGCGTGGCGAGGTAGAGCACGCCGCGCGGCGCGAGCAGCGCAGCCTGGGTGAAACCGTGCGGTGGCGTCTCGTAGAACGCCCGGCTGGCCCGCGTCAGCGCGCGCACGGCTGGCGGGCCGTAGCTCTCCATGAACATGGCCGCCGAACGGCCGGTGGCGTGGTAGCCGGGCTGGGTTTCGCGCTCCAGCAGCAGCACGCTGCGCTCACCGGCCAACTGCCAGGCAAGCGACGCACCGGCGATGCCGGCGCCGACGATGGCGACATCAAATTCTCTCATACGAGAATTCTCACATGCGAGAATCGTGCCCGCAACCCCTTCGACAGAAACGATGCCCAAGCTTCGAACGACGAGTCGCCCGCCCGCCCGCACGACAGCGGCCGCCTTGCCCGACCGCGAGCGCGTCGGCGAGCGCCTGCGCGCCATCCGCAAGCGGCACGGGCTGACGCTGGGAGCGCTGTCCGCCCGTTCGGGCGTCGCGCTGTCGACCTTGTCGAAGATCGAGCTCGGGCAGATCTCGGTGAGCTACGAGAAGTTCGCAGCGGTCGCGCGCGCGCTCGACGTGGACATCGCCTCGCTGTTCGACCCGCTCGCCGAAGCGGCGCCGGCCGCGGGCCGCCGGCCGGTGGTCGTGCGCACCACCCTGGACGCCGCACCCCGCTACGACGCCGAGAACTACGACTACCGCATGCTCGCCACCGGGTTCCCGGCCAAGCGCATGACACCGCTGCACGGCATCGTCGTCGCGCGACAGATGGCGCAGTTCCCCGGCTACATCCGCCATCCGGGGCAGGAGTTCGTGATGGTGCTGTCGGGCCGCGTGCGCATCCACTTCGAGACCGGCGAGGTGGTCGACCTCGCGCGCCAGGAGTCGGCGTATTTCGACAGCGGCGTCGGCCACGTGTACCTGTCCACCGGCAAGGCGGACGCGCGCGTCGTCGTGGTGATGACGGAGTGAGGGGCGCCGGGCTCATCGTCATTCATGTGGATGGCGCCGCCCCGCAGCGTGAGCAGAATGAGGCGCTTCAAGGGAGAGCCACATGAGCAATGACATCGCGTCGCAGCGCCGGCGCCTGCTGCTGTTGTCCGGCCTGGGCGGATCGGCGTTGGCGGCCGGGCCGGCCCGCGCCGAGGACGAGCTGGCCCCCGGTGGCCACCACCCGCCCAGCCTGGACACCCGGCTCACGCGCGGCTACGGCGTGCGCCATCCTTTCGTCGGTGCCGGCATGGGCTTCGTCGCGCTGCCGTCGCTGGTGGCGGCGGTGTCGAACGCCGGCGGCATCGGCGTGCTGGGCAACGGCATCGAGCCGCCGCCCGGCACGCAGGCGCTGATCCAGTCGATCAAGGCCATGACGGCGCGGCCCTTCGGCGTGGATTTCATCTTCGACGACTCGGCGTTCGGACCGCTGGTGACGGATGCGCACATCGATGTCTGCATCGCCGAGCGGGTGCGCCTGGTGGTGTTCCACATGAACGTGCCGCCGCGGGCCTGGGTCGACCGGCTGCATGCGGCGGGCGCCCGGGTGTGGATGCAGGTGGCCTCGGTGCCGCAGGCGCTGGAGGCAGCGGCCGTCGGGATGGATGCGGTGATCGCCCAGGGCTCGCAGGCGGGCGGACACAACAAGAGCGGCACGCGCACGCTCAAGCTGCTGCAGCAGGTGGTCCACGCGGTGCGGCCGTTGATGGTGCTGGCCTCGGGCGGCATTGCCGATGGCCAGGGCGTGGTCGACGCCTTGTCCCACGGGGCCGATGGCGTCTGGGTGGGCACGCGGCTGGTCGCGTCGAGCGAGGCCCATGCGCATCCGGAGTACAAGCGCCGCATCGTCGAGGCCCGCGGGCACGCCACGGTCACCACCACGCTGTTCGGGCCGGAGTACCCCGGGCGGCCGTACCGCGTGCTGCGCAACCGGGTCGTCGACGAATGGGCAGGCCGGGAAGGGCAGGTGCCGAACCCGCCGCCGCCGCCGGCCGTCATCGGCAGCACGCTGCTGTTCCCGTTGACGCTGAAGCAGAACTACAGCATGCCCAAGTTCAGCGCCATCGTGCCGACGCCTGAGACGACCGGCGACTTCGAGGAGATGGGGCTGCCGGCCGGCTCGGAGAGCGTGAAGTTCATCAAGCGAGTGCAGCCGGCGGGCGAGATCGTGCGGGAGATGATGGAAGAAGCCCAGGCGCTCATCCGGGCAGCCTGACCGCAGCAGCTCAGCCCTGCGCGGCGCCGGGATGCCCGGCGATCTGCCGCGGTGTCTGCCCGAGGAATCGCTTCAGCGAATGCGTCAGGTGGGCCTGGTCGGTGAATTCGAGCTCGGCGGCCACTTGCGACGGCGCCTGCCCCAGGCGCAGCAGCCGCGCGGCCTCGTGGGCGCGGGCGATCTGCTGGAAGGCCTTCAGGCCGAGGCCGGTGACCTCTGCGAAGTGGCGCTGGATGCTGCGCTCGTCGAGCCGCTGGCGCGCGCCCTGCAGCGCGCGCGAGACCACCGGGTCGCGCTCCAGCAGGCCCTTGCGCGCCAGCGCGGACACGAACGCCTCGACGTTGTCGAAGCGGGGCACCTCGAAGCGATCGGGGCCGATCCAGACACTGCGATCCGCCTCCACCGGGCACGGCACGCCCTGGTTGAACGTCAATCGCCCCGGCAGGCGGGGCATGTAGACCTCGGGCTTGAAGGCGATCGTCAGCATCTCGTCGCCGGCGCGGCTGTCCACGGCGAGGGGTGCTGCGATCTGCCCGGTCTGGATGACCATCAGCGGGCCGCCGCCGCGGCGCAAGAACAGCAGGTCCCAGGAGCCGTCGGGCAGCGCCATCTCGCGCACGTCGCCGGCGTAGCGGGCACGGCGGACCTTCGCCACCAGGGGCGAGTCCGCCGCGCGCTCTTCTTCAGTGATCAGTCCTTCCGTGGAGGGCATCCTGTTGGGCCTGCAGTCCGACGAAGAAGCGGCGCAGGTCGTCGACGACGAGGTCGGGATCGGTTTCGCTGGCGAAGTGGCCACCGCGCGGCATCTCGGTCCACTGTAGCAGCCGGGTGTGGGAGCGGGCCACGAAGCGGCGGACCGAGCGGAAGTCGTTCGGGAACACGGCCACGGCGGTCGGCGTGGGGTTGGGCAGTTCACGGTAGCCGGCACCGCTGGCGGCGTTGGCCAGGTAGAACTCCGCGGCCTGGCCGCCGGTGGCGGTGAACCAGTACAGCGACACGTGCGTCAGGAAGCGATCGCGGTCGACCTCGGCGATGCGCTCGCCTTCGAAGCCGAAGAACAGCTCGGCATTCCATGACAGCAGCGCGGCCGGCGAATCGACCAGCCCGTAGGCCAGCGTGCCGGGGCGCTTGGACTGGATGTCGACATAGCCCGCGTACTTGCGGAAGTGGTCCAGGCCCTTGAACCCTTCCATCTCGAACGCGGACAGTCCTTCCATCTCGCCGGGGCTGCCATTGGGGAAGGCGAAGACCTGCTGCAGGTGGACGCCGGCCAGGCCCTCGGGCGCGAGGATGCCCAGCTCACGCCCGATCAGCGCGCCCACGTCGCCGCCTTGCGCGCCATAGCGGGTGTAGCCCAGCCGCCCCATCAGCGTGTGCCAGGCCGCCGCGGTGCGGGCCGCGTCCCAGCCGGTGGCGGCCAGCGGTGACGACAGCCCCATGCCCGGCACCGACGGGATCACCAGGTCGAACGCGATCGAGGCATCGAGGCCGTGGCTGCGCGGGTCGGTGAGCGGGCCGATCAGGTCCAGGTACTCGGCCGGGGAACTGGGCCAGCCGTGCGTCAGGATCAACGGGAAGGCGTTGGGCTCCTTCGACTTCACGTGGATGAAATGGAGGGTCTGGCCGTCGATCTCGGTGATGAACTGGGGATGGCGGTTCAACCGCGCCTCCTGGGCGCGCCAGTCGAATCCGTCGGCCCAGTACGCGGCCAGCTCGCGCATCAGCGCCAGCGACTGGCCATGGCCGAAGCCCGGGTCCACCGGTTGCGGCCAGCGCGTGGCCGCGAGGCGGCGCTGCAGGTCGAGGACCTGCGCTTGCGCGATGTCGATGCGGAACGGGCGGATCGTCGTGTTCGTCGTCATCATGGCTCCTGGCGGTGATCAGTGGTGAGGGCTTCACTGTCTCGCAACGCCACCCGGCGATCTTGTAGAAAACCGACGCCGCAGGTAGTCCCCACAATTGCCGCCTGGATCGCTTCTTGCTACCGTCTTCAGCTTCATCGAACACGGACTGCAGAGCATCACATGCCAGGAAGTATTTCCCTCGGGCCCGTCGGCCGATCCCTGCTGGTCGCCGGTGTCATCGCTGCCGGCGTCTCTCTCTCGACCGCTGCCGCAGCGCGCGACCTCGTGGTGGCGCTGAAGACCGAGCCCACGTCGATGGACCCGCAGTACCACGCGCTGACGCCGAACATCCAGCTGTCGCAGACGCTGTTCGAACCGCTGGTCTGCGTCGATGCCGACCTGAAGCCCGAGCCCTGCCTCGCCGAATCCTGGAAGGCCGACGGCAAGGTCTGGACCTTCAAGCTGCGGCCGAACGTCAAGTTCTCCGATGGCAGCCCGATGACCTCGGCCGACGTGCTGTTCACGATGGACCGCGTGCCCAAGGTGCCCAACAGCCCGTCATCGTTCAAGGTCTACCTGCAGAAGGTCGAGAAGATCGAGGCTCCCGACCCGCTGACGGTGCGCATCACCACCACCGAGCCGTACCCGCTGCTCGCGATCAACATGGTGGGCCTGCCGATCATGTCGGCCAAGGCCGCCGCAGGCGCCGCCCCCGAAGGCAAGACCACCACCGAGCTGAACGCCGGCAACGGCCTGGTGGGCACCGGCCCGTACAAGTTCGTCTCGTGGAAGCGCGGCTCCGAGGTCATCTTCGAGCGCAACCCCCACTACTGGGGCAAGGCACCGGCCTGGGACAAGGTCATCTACCGCCCGATCAGCAACCCGGCCGCGCGCGTCGCCGCGCTGCTCGCGGGCGACGTCGACCTCGCCGAAGACCCGCCGACCGATGACCTGGAGCGCCTGCGCAAGGAGCCCAAGCTGACGGTGGAGACCAAGGCGTCGAACCGCATCATCTACGTGGCACTCGACCAGAACGGCGACACCACGCCGGGCATCACCGCCACTGCCGGTGGCCCCATCGGCAAGAACCCGCTGCTCGACAAGCGCGTGCGCGAAGCGCTGTCGCTCGCCGTCGACCGCTCGGCGCTGGTCTCGCGCACGATGGGCGGCGTGGCATCGCCGGCCGCGCAGCTGCTGCCGTACCCGATGTTCGGCGCCAGCAAGAACCTGGTCACCGCCGCCAAGCCCGATCCCGAGAAGGCCAAGGCGCTGTTGAAGGAGGCCGGCTACCCGGACGGCTTCACGCTGGTGCTGGGCACGCCGAACGGGCGCTACATCAACGACAGCAAGGTCGCGCAGACGCTGGCTGCCATGTGGACGCGCATCGGCGTCAAGACCTCGATCGATGCCAACGCGCCGGCCGTGTTCTTCAAGAACCGCGATACCTACACCTACAGCGCCTACCTGGCCGGCTGGGGCACCGCGACCGGCGAGATGTCGAACACGCTGATCGCGCTGCTGGTCACGCCGGACAAGGACAAGGGCCTGGGCACCACCAACCGCGCGCGCTATTCCAACCCCGGGATGGACAAGCTGGTGGCGGAAGCCTCGTCGCAGATGGACGATGCCGCGCGCGCCGCGACGCTGGCCAAGGCCAGCGAGCTGGCGATGGCCGATTACGCGATGCTGCCGATCCACTTCGAGCACTCGGTGTGGGCGATGAAGAAGAACGTCAGCTTCAAGGGCCGCGCCGACCAGCAGACGATGGTCCAGTACGCGGTGCCGGCCAAGTAATCAGCATGCACACAGGGCAGTACCGAGCACGCTGATGTCGGCTTTCATCATCCGCCGCCTGCTGCAGGCGGTGCTCGTCATGGCGGTCATGTCGGGCCTGGTCTTCGTCGGCCTCTACGTCGTCGGCGACCCGGTCTCGATGATGGCCAGCGCCGAGGCCACCGAGCAGGACCGCGCCGAGATCCGCGCCAGCTTCGGCCTCGACAAGCCGCTGTGGCAGCAGTACGGTATCTTCATGTCGCACGCGCTGCGGCTCGATTTCGGCAAGAGCTTCCTGACCGGGCAGTCGGCGATGGGCCTGATCCTGGAGCGCATGCCGGCCACGCTGGAGCTCGCGCTGGTGTCGATGGGCCTGTCGGTGCTGGTCGGCATCCCGCTGGGCATCTGGGCCGGCCTGCGGCCGCAGGCGCTCAGCACGCGCGGCATCATGGCCGGCTCGGTGCTCGGCTTCTCGCTGCCCAACTTCTGGGTCGGGCTGATGCTGATCATGGTGTTCGCGGTGCAGCTCGGCTGGCTGCCGGCCAGCGGGCGCGGCGCCACGGTGCACCTCGGGCCGCTCGACCTCAGCGTGCTGACGCTCGACGGCTGGTCGCGCCTGCTGCTGCCGGCCGTGACGATCGCGCTCGCGAAGACCGCGCTGATCATCCGCGTGACGCGTGCTGCCACGCGCGAGGCGCTGCCGATGGACTACATCAAGTTCGCGCGCGCCAAGGGCCTGGGCTGGGGCCGCATCCTGCGCGTGCACCTGCTGAAGAACATCATGGTGCCGATCGTCACGGTGGGCGGGCTGGAGTTCGGCCAGGTGGTCGCGTTCGCGGTGGTCACCGAGACCATCTTCGCGTGGCCCGGCATGGGCAAGCTGCTGCTCGATTCGATCATCACGCTCGACCGGCCGGTGGTCGTCGCCTACCTGATCCTGATCGTGTTCTTCCTCGTGATGCTGAACCTCGTGGTGGACGTTCTCTATTCGGTGCTCGACCCGCGCGTGCGGCTGCAAGGGGCGAAGGCATGACGATCGAAGCGCTGTCGACTGCATTGCCGCCGCCGCTTCCTCCGCCAGAAACGCCGTGGCAGCGCCTGCGCCGCGAGTTCATGGCCGACCGGCTGGCGATGTTCGGCCTGGTGCTGCTGGCGCTCGCGCTGTTCGCCGCGGTGTTCGCGCCGTGGATCTCGCCGCAGAACCCGTACGACATCGGCAAGCTCGACATCTTCGACTCGAAGCTGCCGCCCGGCAGCCGCGATGCCGCCGGCACGATGACCTACTGGCTCGGCACCGACGGCCAGGCGCGCGACCTGCTGTCGGCCATCCTCTACGGCTTGCGCACCAGCCTGTTGGTGGGCGGCGTCTCGGTCGCGGCGGCGCTGGCCATCGGCAGCGCGGTCGGGCTGGCGGCGGCCTATTTCGGCGGGTGGATCGATGCGATGCTGATGCGCATCGTCGACATCCAGCTGTCGTTCCCGGCGATCCTGGTCGCGCTGATCCTGCTGGCCATTCTCGGCAAGGGCGTCGACAAGGTGATCCTCGCGCTCGTCATCGTGCAGTGGGCGTATTTCGCGCGGGCCGCGCGCGGCGCCGCGCTGGTGGAGCGCGCGAAGGAGTACATCGAGGCCGCGCAGTGCATGTCGCTCGGCTGGCCGCGCGTGCTGCTGCGCCACATGCTGCCCAACTGCCTGCCGCCGCTGATCGTGATCGCCACCATCGACTTGGCGCACGCCATTGCGCTGGAGTCGACGCTGTCGTTCCTCGGCGTCGGCGTGCCGGTGACCGAGCCGTCGCTCGGCATGCTGATCGCCAACGGCTACGAGTTCCTGCTGTCGGGCAACTACTGGATCTCGTTCTTTCCCGGCATCGCGCTGGCGCTGTCGATCGTCGGCATCAACCTGGTGGGCGACCACCTGCGCGACATCCTGAACCCGCGCAACGCGCACTGACACGATGACCGTCCTCGACGTCCAGGGCCTGCAGACGCACTTCTTCACGCATGGCGGCGTGGTGAAGGCGGTCGACGGCGTCGACCTGCGCATCGAGGCCGGCGAGATCCTCGGGCTGGTCGGCGAATCGGGCTCGGGCAAGAGCATCACCGGCTTCTCGATCCTCGGGCTGATCGACCCGCCGGGGCGCATCGTCGGCGGGCACATCCGCTACCTCGGCGAGGAACTGGTCGGAGCGACCGAGCGCCGGCTGCAGGCGCTGCGCGGCAAGGAGATCGCGATGATCTTCCAGGACCCGATGATGACGCTGAACCCGGTGCTGCGCGTCGACACGCAGATGGTCGAGGCGATCCATGCGCATGAGAAGGTGAGCGCGAAGGCCGCACTCGCGCGGGCCCGCGATGCGCTCGCGATGGTCGGCATCCCGTCGCCCGACGAGCGGCTGCAGGCCTACCCGCACCAGCTCTCGGGCGGCATGCGCCAGCGCGTGGCGATCGCGATCGCGCTGCTGAACCGCCCGAAACTCCTGATCGCCGACGAGCCGACGACCGCGCTCGACGTGACGATCCAGGCGCAGATCCTGTACGAGGTGCAGAAGCTGTGCCGCGAGACCGGCACCGCGATGATGTGGATCACGCACGACCTGGCGGTGGTGTCTGGCCTGGCCGACCGCCTGGCGGTGATGTACGCCGGCCGCATCGTCGAGAGCGGCGCGACGGCCGACGTGATCGGCAACCCGTCTCACCCCTACACGCGCGGCCTGATCGATTCGATCCCGACGCGCGCCACGCACGGCACCTTGCTGCGGCAGATCCCCGGCATGACGCCGTCGCTGCTGAACCTGCCGCAGGGCTGCGCGTTCCGGCCGCGCTGCGGCCATGCGACCGACGCGTGCCTGGTGGTGCCGCAGGCCGCGCCCGGCCCCGCGGGCAAGACGGTGCGCTGCTGGAACATGCTGACGCCCGAGCCGGCCTGAGGACCGCATGGACACCCTCCTCGAACCTACCCCTGTCAGCACTGCCGCGCCGCTGCTGCAGCTGCGCGGCGTCTCGAAGCGCTTCGTGCAGGACATCGATCTCGCAGGCCGCATCGCGAACCTGCTGGGGGCCGGCCACCGCGCCTCGGTGGTGCACGCCGTGGCCGATGTCGACCTGGAGATCCGGCCCGGCGAAGTGATCGGCGTGGTCGGCGAATCCGGCTGCGGCAAATCGACGCTGGGCCGCGTGGTCGCCGGCATCACGCCGCCGACCGAGGGCAGCGTCAGCTTCCTCGGCAAGCCGGTGGCCGCGATGGACGCCACCGAGCGCCGCGCCTGGGGGCTGGGCGTGCAGATGATCTTCCAGAACCCGATGGCCTCGCTGAACCCGCGCATGCGGGTGATGGACATCGTCGGCGAGGCGCCGGTGGTGCACGGGCTGGTGAAGGCGTCGCAGAAGGTGGAGTACGTCGAGAGCCTGATGCGCCAGGTGGGACTCGACCCCGGCTACGCGCAGCGCTATCCGCACCAGTTCTCGGGCGGGCAGCGGCAGCGCATCGGCATCGCGCGTGCGCTCGCCCTGAAGCCGCGGCTGATCGTCTGCGACGAGGCGGTGGCGGCGCTCGACGTGTCGATCCAGGCGCAGGTGCTGAACCTGTTCCTCGCGCTGCGCCGCGAGTTCGAGCTGACCTACCTCTTCATCAGCCACAACCTGGGCGTGGTGGGGCATGTGTCGGACCGCGTCGTGATCATGTACCTGGGCCGCATCGTCGAGGCCGCGCCCACCGAGACGATCTTCAGCGCGCCCAACCACCCCTACACGCAGGCGCTGCTGGCCGAGCTGCCGACACTCGACACCACGCGTCGCGCCTACCTGCCCATCCAGGGCGAACTGCCGTCGCCGCTGGCGCCGCCCCCGGGCTGCGCCTTCCACCCGCGCTGCCCGCATGCGATGCCGCGCTGCAAGGTCGAGGCGCCGGTGCTGCGCACGCTGCAGACAGGCCACACCAGCGCGTGCCACCTCAACGATCCCACGCCATGACAGCCGTCCTTCAAAGCGTTCCGACGCCGTTCCCGCCGTTCACGCTGCGCCTGCCCGAGGCCGACCCGGTGCCGCTGGTCTGCGACTCGCCGCACAGCGGCGTGCTGTACCCCGATGACTTCGGCCACGTCGTGCCCTTCGATCAGCTGCGCGGCGCGGAAGACACCGACGTGCATGTGCTGTGGCAGGCGCTGCCCTCGGTCGGTGCCACGCTGCTGGCAGCGGATTTCCCGCGCGCCTACATCGACCCGAACCGCGACATCGACGACATCGACCCCGGCATGCTGGCCGAGCCGTGGCCGACGCCGCTGCACCCCAGCGAGAAGACGCGCCTGGGCATCGGCCTGATCTGGCGCGATGCGGGCAAGAGCGGCAAGTGGCCGATCTATGCGCGCAAGCTGCCGGTGGCCGAGGTGCAGCGGCGCATCGCCACGTACCACGCGCCGTACCACGCCGCGATGCGCGAGCAGATCCAGGCCGCCCATGCGCGCTTCGGCGCGGTGTGGCACCTGAACCTGCACTCGATGCCCGCCGATTCGTACGAGGGCCTGCAGATCCAGAGCGACCATCCGCTCGCCGATTTCGTGCTGGGCGACCGCGACGGCAGCACCGCATCGCCCGAGTTCACCGCGCTGGTGGCCGAGGCGCTGCGCCGGCGCGGTTTCAGCGTGGCGCTGAACGACCCGTTCAAGGGCGTCGCGCTGATCGCGCGGCTGGGCCGACCCGCCGAGCGCCGCCACAGCCTGCAGGTGGAGATCCACCGCGGGCTTTACATGAACGAGACCACGCGCGAGCGCAGTGCCGGCTTCGCCGCCTTGCAGAATGCGCTCACCGCCGTCTCCCGCGAGATTGCCGACTACGTGAAGGATCAAGTGACATGACGCTCATCGCCGAGATCGAAGACAAGCACGCCGAGTTCACCGCGCTGCGCCGCGACATCCACGCGCACCCGGAACTGGCATTCAAAGAGACGCGCACCTCCGACCTGGTGGCCGAGCGCCTGGCGGCGTGGGGCATCGAGGTGCACCGCGGCCTCGGCCAGACCGGCGTGGTGGGCGTGCTGCACGGTACGCGCGGCGCTGGCGAGCGCGCGATCGGCCTGCGAGCCGACATGGATGCGCTGCCGATGCCGGAGCACAACCGTTTTCTGCATGCGTCGAAGGAGCCGGGGCGCATGCACGGCTGCGGGCACGACGGTCACACCGCGATGCTGCTGGGCGCGGCGCACTACCTGGCTACGCACCGCGATTTCGAGGGCACGGTGAACTTCATCTTCCAGCCGGCGGAGGAGGGCGGCAACGCCGGCGCGAAGGCGATGATGGACGACGGGCTGTTCACCCGCTTCCCGTGCGAGGAGATCTACGGCATCCACAACATGCCGGGTTTCGAGGCGGGGCATTTCGCGTTCCGCAAGGGGCCGACGATGGCGTCGAGCAACCGCTTCGACATCATCGTGCGCGGCACCGGCGGGCATGCGGCGCAGCCGCACAAGGCGGTCGACACGATCGTCATCGCGGCCGAGATGGTGGGCGCGCTGCAGACGCTCATCTCGCGCCACAAGAACCCGATCGACGTGGCGGTGGTGAGCGTGACGCAGATCCATGCAGGCGATGCCTACAACGTGCTGCCGGGCGAGGCGGTGATCCGCGGCACGGTGCGCACCTTCAGCACCGAGGTGCTGGACGAGATCGAGGCCAACATGCGCCGCATGGCCGAGCTGCTGCCGCAGGTACACGGCGGCACCGGCGAGCTGAAGTTCCACCGCGCCTACCCGCCGCTGGTGAACTGGGACGCGCAGACCGATTTCGCGATGAAGGTGGCGCAGGACACCTTCGGGGCCGACAAGGTGGACGGCAACACGCCGCAGCACGGCGGCGCCGAGGATTTCTCGTTCTACCTGCAGAAGGTGCCGGGCACCTACCTGTTCGTCGGCAATGGCGGCGGCGGCCACCGCGAGGCCACGTACCACGGCATGGGGCCGTGCGAGCTGCACAACCCGAACTACGACTTCAACGATGCGCTGCTGCCGGTGGGCGGGACGTATTGGGTGCGGCTGGTGGAGGCGTTCTTCGCGCGGGGGTGAGCGGAAATTGCAGCCTGCGACCTCGATTCCTGACAATTATCGATAATCGAGTTCGGCCGATTGAAATCGGCCACGTCGACAATTAATCTACTGCTCAGCCTGAGCCCACACGATCAGGTGTCAGCCCTGGGGAGGGATGCAATGAGCAGCAAGACGGTTGATCGCCGGTTCGATGACGTGGCCGTGTTCGCTCGGGAGAGCAACGGCCTGAGCGCCAAGGTCTCCGTCGTGATCCCCACCTACAACCGTGCCGAGGACGTGGTGCGCGCGGCGCGTTCCGCGCTGGCCCAGACGCTGCCGCCGCACCAGGTCATCGTGGTCGACGACGGCTCCACCGACAACACGGCCGAGCTGGTGCGCGCGCTGCCGGAGCCGGTGCTGTACATCCCCAAGTCCAACGGTGGTGTGTCCAGCGCACGAAACACGGCGTTCCCGCAGGTGACCGGCGACTACGTGGCGCTGCTCGATTCCGATGACCACTGGGATCCGCGCTGGCTGGAGACTGCGGTGAACAGCATCGAAGCAGTGCCCGGCGCCGGCGCGGCCTGCTGCACCCGCGCGCGCGGCGTGCGCCCCGACGGCTCGGAGATCGGCATCGCGCCGCCCAAGCCCGGGGTGGTGAACGGCATGCTGCGCCTGCCCGACCTGCTGATGGGGGGCATGATGGGCTCCAACGTCGTGCTGCGCACCGAGGCACGCAATGCAGCGGGCGACTTCGACACCACGCTGAAGACCGGCGAGGACATCGACTTCGCGCTGCGCGTGGCGGTGTCCACCACCATCGTCGAGGTGGCGCAGCCGCTGGTGAACGTGACCAGCACGCCGGGCTCGCTCAGCAGGAACATCAACACCGGCAACCGCCTGAAGGTGTATGCCAAGTTCGAGCAGGAACATCCGGAGCAGGCCCGCCATTTCGCCAAGGAGTTTCGCGACGCCCGGGTGGCCACCACGCTCGGTTACGCGCGCGACCTGATGTGGGCTCGCCAACTGCCGGCGGCGCGCGAGCGGCTGCGCGAATCGTGGCGCTACCGACCCACGGTGGAAGCCGCCAAGCTGGCAATCAAGCTGGTGGTGCTCAGTGCGCTGGGGCGTGGGCGCACCCCGGGCTGACTTTCCTCATCGTTCACGCGCGCGCCGCATCAGCAGGTACGCGGCCGGGATCACGAACATCGACAGCAGCGGCGCGGTGATCATCCCGCCCACCATCGGCGCGGCGATGCGCTGCATGACTTCGGAGCCGGTGCCGCTGCCCGTCATGATCGGCAACAGGCCGGCGAGGATGACCGCGACCGTCATCGCCTTCGGCCGCACGCGCAGCACCGCGCCTTCGCGGATCGAGTCGAGCAGGTCGGCCGCGCTCGTCTGGCCGGCGTCGAGGCGATCCTGCCAGGCGTGCTTCAGGTACAGCAGCATGATCACGCCGAACTCGGCCGACACGCCGGCCAGCGCAATGAAGCCCACCGCCCCGGCCACGGACAGGTTGTAGCTGAGCAGGTACAGCAGCCAGATGCCGCCCACCAGCGCGAACGGCAGCGCCGCCATGATCAGCAGCGCCTCGTCGAAGCGCCTGAACGTGAGGTACAGCAGCACGAAGATGATCAGCAACGTGAACGGCACGACGATCTTCAGCTTGGCCGTGGCGCGTTCGAGGAACTCGAACTGGCCCGACCAGGAGATCGAGTAGCCCGGCGGCAACTTCAGCGCCTTCATCACGGCGCGCTGCATGTCCTGCACGGCACCGCTCAGGTCGCGCCCGCGGATGTCGACGTAGACCCAGCCCGACAGCCGCGCGTTCTCGCTGCGCAGCATCGGCGGGCCGTCGGTGATCCGGATGTCGGCCACATCGGACAGCAGCAGCCGGGCGCCGCGTTCGCTGACGATCGGCAGCGTGCGCAGTTTGTCCAGCGAGTCGCGCAGCTCGCGCGGGTAGCGCAGGTTGATCGGGAAGCGCTGCAGGCCCTCGACGGTCTCGCCGATGTTTTCGCCGCCCACGGCCGACGAGATGACGGACTGCACGTCCGAGATGTTCATGCCGAAGCGCGCCGCGTCGTCGCGCCGGATGTTGACGTCGACATAGCGACCGCCCGTGAGCCGCTCGGCCAACGCGCTGGTGACGCCCGGCACGTCCTTCAGCACGCGCTCGATCTCGCCGGTCAGCCGGTCGATCGTCGCCAGGTCGGTGCCCGCCACCTTCACGCCCACCGGGCTCTTGATGCCGGTGGCCAGCATGTCGATGCGGTTGCGGATCGGCGGCACCCAGATGTTCGAGAGCCCGGGGACACGCACGATGCGGTCCAGCTCCTCGACCAGCTTGTCCTGCGTCATGCCGGCACGCCACTGGTCGCGTGGCTTGAACTGGATCGTCGTCTCGAACATCTCGAGCGGTGCCGGGTCGGTGGCGGTCTCGGCGCGGCCTGCCTTGCCGTAGACGCTGACGACTTCGGGGACGGTCCTGATCAACCGGTCGGTCTGCTGCAGCAGCTCGGCCGCCTTGCCGGCTGACAGGCCCGGCAGCGCCGAGGGCATGTACAGCAGGTCGCCTTCGTCCAGCCGCGGCATGAACTCGCCGCCGATGTGCTGCAGCGGCCACAGGCTGATGACGAGCACGACGGCGGCGCCCGCGATCGTGAGCCTGGGCCGGCGCAGCACCCCCTCGAGCAAGGGCCTGTACACCGCGATCAGCAGGCGGTTCAGCGGATTGCTCCGCTCGTCCGGAATCTTTCCGCGAATGAGGTAGCCCATCAGCACCGGGATCAGCGTCACCGAGAGCCCGGCGGCGGCCGCCATCGCATAGGTCTTGGTGAAGGCGAGCGGCGCGAAGAGCCGCCCCTCCTGGGCTTCCAGCGTGAACACCGGAATGAACGACAGCGTGATGATGAGCAGCGAGAAGAACAGCGCCGGACCCACCTCCGCCGCGGATTCGGCGATCACCCGCCAATGGTCCTCACCCTGCAAGGACTGGCCGGGGTGCCGGTGCCGCCAGTGCTCGACATGCTTGTGCGCGTTCTCGATCATCACGACCGCCGCATCCACCATCGCGCCGATCGCGATCGCGATGCCGCCGAGCGACATGACGTTGGCGTTGACGCCCTGGTAGTGCATCACGATGAACGCGGCCAGGATGCCCAAGGGCAGCGAGACGATCGCGACGAAGGCCGAGCGCAGGTGAAAGAGGAAGATGAAGCACACCACCGCGACGACGACGAATTCTTCGACCAGCTTGTGGGTGAGGTTCTCGACGGCGCGCTCGATCAGGCTGGCCCGGTCGTAGGTCGGGACGATCTCGACGCCCTGGGGCAGGCTGGCCTGCAGCGCCTTGAGCTTGTCCTTGACCGCGGCGATCGTCTCCAGCGCGTTCTTGCCCGAACGCATCACGATCACGCCGCCGACGGCTTCGCCTTCACCGTCGAGTTCGCCGATGCCGCGGCGCATCTCGGGGCCGAGCTGGATGCGCGCCACGTCGCCCAGGCGCACCGACACGCCGGCCTGCGAGGTGGTCAACGGGATCTTGCGGAAGTCGTCCAGCCCCTGCAGATAGCCGGAGGCGCGCACCATGTACTCGGCTTCGCCGAGCTCGAGCACCGATCCGCCGGTCTCCTGGTTGGCCTTCTGGATCGCGTCGACGATCCTGGTGTGCGGGATGCCATAGGCCGCCAGCTTGTCCGGGTCGAGCACGACCTGGTACTGCCGCACCATGCCGCCGACCGAGGCGACCTCGGCCACGTTGGGCACGGTCTTCAGTTCGTACTTCAGGAACCAGTCCTGCAGCGCACGCAGCTGGCCGGCGTCCTGGGTGCCGCCGCGGTCGACCAGCGCGTATTGATAGATCCAGCCGACGCCGGTCGCATCCGGTCCGAGCGATGCCTTGGCCTGCGGGGGCAGGCGCGACTGCACCTGGTTCAGGTACTCGAGCACCCGGGAGCGCGCCCAGTACGGATCGGTGCCGTCCTCGAACAGGACGTAGACGAAGGAGTCGCCGAAGAACGAGTAGCCGCGCACCGTCTTCGCGCCGGGCACCGACAGCATCGTCGTCGTCAGCGGGTAGGTGACCTGGTTCTCGACGATGCGCGGTGCCTGGCCGGGATAGGTCGTGCGGATGATGACCTGCACGTCCGACAGGTCCGGCAGCGCGTCCAGCGGCGTCTTCGTCACCGCGTGGATGCCCCATGCCGCGACCATCAGCGTCGCGAGCAGCACCAGGAAGCGGTTCGCGATGGACCAGCGGATGAGCCTGGCGATCATGGCTTGCTCCCCGCTTGGGAGCGCGACTCGACCCCTCGGAGACTCGCCTCGGAGTCGATCAGGAACTGCGACGACACGACCACCCGTTGACCCGCCTGCAAGCCGCGCTTGATCTCGGTCTGGCCACCGCTCTCGATGCCGGCCTCGACGTCGACCGGCCGGAAGCGGCCGTTCTCCTCGGCCAGCATCACGACCGTGCGCCTGCCGGTCTGGATCACCGCTTCGGTCGGTACCAGCAGGCTCTTCTCCGGGCGCATGTCCATGAACTGCATCTGCACGAACATGCCGGGCACCAGGCGGCCTGTCGGGTTCGCGAGCTCCATGCGTGCCTTCAGCGTGCGGGTCGAGGCATTCACCTCGGGCAGGATGGCCTGCACCTTGCCTTCGAAGCGTTCACCGGGCGCCGCGGGGCTCCTGGCCATCACCTTGGCGCCGGGACGCAGCAGCGCCGATTGGCTTTCGGGGACCTCGGCGTTCGCCCACACGCTCGACAAGCCGTTGATGCGGAACAGTGTCGTGCCGGCCACCACCGTCATGCCTTCCCGCGCCATCAACTCGACGACCACGCCATCGATGGGTGCTGCCAGCGTGATGCGCGGCTGCGTCGTGCCGGTTTTCTCGACCAGGCGGATCTGCTCGTCGCTCATGCCGACCTGGCGCATGCGCTGGCGAGCGCCATCGACCAGCGACGCCAGGTCGGTGCCTTGCATCCGCCGCACCGACAGATATTCTTCCTGCGCCGCAATCCAGTCCGGCACGTACAGCTCGGCCAGCGGCTGCCCCTTGCCGACGCGATCGAGCGTCGCCCGGATATGCAGTCTCTCGACATACCCGGTCGCCCGCGCCTGCACGATCGCCTGGTCGCGCTCGTTGAAGGCGATGCTGCCGACCGCGGAGACCTGCGGTGACAGCAGGCCCTCGACGACCTGGGCGGTGCGCACACCGAGGTTCTGCTGCACGCGCGGGCTGACGGTGACTTGGCCGGGGTCGCTGCCGCTGTCCGAGTACACCGGCGACATCATCATGTCCATGAACGGCGACTTGCCCGGCTTGTCGAACCTGCTGGCCGGCACCATGGGGTCGTGGTAGTAGAGGATCTTCTTGCCCGTCACCGGGTCGGTGTCGCCGGCCTTCAGGCCGGCCTGCATGTGGCGCCGGGTGGCGTCTTCGCCTTCGGCCGCGCTGGGAGGAGCACCCGAGACGGCGGCGGTCGAATCCGGAGACGTCGCATCACCGGCGCTCATTCCCATGCCGCGCTGTATGCCGAGCACGTACAGGCCGTAGCCGCCGGCGCCGACGAGCGCAGCCATCGCGAGCGAGATCAAGAGGGGTCTGGTTTTCATGGCGTTCTTCCGTGGGCGGCCGGGAGGAGGTAGTTCAACTGCGCCCACAGCCGGGCCGTGTCCATCTCGATGCGCAGCCGATCGATGCGCGTGTCGATCTCGTTGCGGCGCGCTTCCAGCACGGCGGCCAGCGAGCCCGTGCTGCCGCGGTAGGCTGCGACAGCGGCGCGCGTTCGTTCGGTGGCCAACGGGAGGATGGCGCTGTCGTAGCGGGTCAGCCGCTCGCGGTTGCCTTGCCATTCCTGCCACATGGCCAGCAACTCGGCCACGTGCATGCGTGTGGCTTCCTCGCGCTCGGCGCGCACCTGCTCCAGTGCGGCCAGCCTGGCCGCGACCTCGCGGTCCTGGCGGTTCTTCTGATCCCACTGCAAGGGAATCGCCAGGTTCACCGACACCATGTTCGAATAGCCGGGCCCGCGCTGGCTGTACATCAGCTCGACACTCGCATCGGTCTTCCTGTTGGCGCGGGCGACGTCGACCTCGGCCTGGGCCACTTCCTCACGCTTGACCATGACCGCGATGTCGGGGTGGTGCGCGAGGCGTGTCTCGAGTTCGTCCGGTTGGAAGCTCACCGTCTCCATCGGCGGTGCTGCGGACAAGGGATCGGTGGCCGCGGCACCGATCCAGCGCGCGAGCTGTGTCTTGGCCGTGGCGATCTGTCGCTCGCTTTGGGCGATGCGGTCCTCGACGAGCGCGACGGCCGCGCGGGCGGTGAACACGTCGGCCTGAGCGCCGCGACCGCCGCGATAGGCGGCGTCGGCTGCGTCGATCTGCAGCTTGGCCTCGTCGCGCTGGCTGACGAGCACCTCTCGCATGCGCTCTTGATAAAAGCGATCCAGCCACGCCACCGCCGTGTCGCGCTGGAGCTGGGTAAGGGCGAGCGCGCGGTTCGCTTCGGCAACCTCGGCCTCGCGCTCGAAGCGGGCTGCGCGGGCGTTCAGCTTGCTGGCTCGCGTGAGCTCCTGCATGACGCCGATGGAGCGCATGGTCATGAAGTCGCGGGGCGTGCTGAACGCGTCCGGTCCGTTGACCGGCAGGTTGTTGATGCCGGCCTTCAGCGTGGGGTCCGGACGCTGTCCGGCGGCGACCGCCATCTGCCGGGCGGCATCGGCGGCGGCGTCCTGAGCCGGCAACTGCCGGGATCGGTCGCGGGCCAGTTGCTGCGCGGCGTCCAGGGTCAGCGCGCCTTCGGCACGCGCGGGAAGCACCGCGAGACCCAGCGCGACCGCCAGCGATGCGCCGACGAGCTGGCGCCGGACGGACGGGGTCCGTTGGGGTAGGAAAAGAAGCATGAGATCTCCGAGCGAACGACGTGGGGTCGAAGCTGCGCTCGGTGGCGAGCACAGCCTGCGGCCGGGCCGACGACGAGTCAGCTCAGCGCGCGCAGCGGCGGGAGATCAGATGCGGAAACAGCAGTGCCGAATCGCGATGGGCGGCGCCGTGGTGCGCCGCAGGAACGAAGGCTGCTCAGCGACCGGTTGCGGCGAGGCGAGGAGCGGTTCCAGCGGGAAGAGGAGGGTCGAAACGAGAACGGCCGCGGGTGTGACCGTCGGCGCCTGGGGCTTGTCCAGCGACGACTTGCCGTCCAGGCAGTGCGCGTGGCACAAGGCAGGGTTGCCCGCGTCGGGCTGGGGCTGATCGCATCCAGGCATCGCAGCCATCGATGGCTGATCGACGACCGTGCTGCCCAGGTCGCCGCCGCTTTGCAAGCCGGGGCAGGTGTACGACGCCACGGCCGCCTGCATGAACAGCATGCTGAACAGCGCGATGAGCGCCGTCAGGATGCGGTACTTGCGGGGCAGTTTCATGGGCATAGTCTAAGTCGAGGGAGTGGATCCGTCCTTACGCCATCGGAATGCAGTCACATCACGAGTTCAGTCCAGCCCGGTCTTTCCTGGCGCCCAATAGGCCTTTGTCAAGACGCGGGACGAAGCGACGCCTGAGTCCTTCAGCACGCGGCGCAGGCGCTGGATGGTCGACGCCTTGCCCGTCAGCACGAAGGTCGAGCCGGCGGCATCGAGCGCTGGCAGGCGGCGCTCGATGCCTTCCAGATGCGCGTCGTTCTCCGTGCATTCGAACAACTCCGCCGCGTCGAGATGCAGTCGCGCCATCGCCTCACGGGCAGGCGCCGCAGCTTGCACCTCGAACAGGCAGGGCAGGGTCGCGGCGCTCGGACGACCAGCGAGCCCGATTGCATGCGCCAGTCCGATCGAAGTCTCGTCGCCGATCAGCACGGGCATGTCGATGTTCCGGACATCCAGCGATGCCCGTGGCCCGAAGACATCGCACGCATCGCCGGGGCTGACACCACGGACCCAGGCGCTTCCGGGACCGTGCCCGTGCGCCACCCCGAGGATCCGCGTCCGTCCCGCCGCGGCATCCCACTCGATCGGCGTGAAGGTCCGTGCGACGAAGGCCGATCCCATCGAAATCTGCACCTTCTGCCCGGGGACCCACTGAAGGCCCTTGAACTCCGGACTCTCCAGCGTGATCAGCCGGAAGCCTTCGGCGACGGGCTCGACCTCCACCACACGCGCCTGCTTCATCAGCATGCGCACCAGCGCACGGCTCCAGCTCATCGCGTGAACACGCTGAACTCGTTGCCCCGGCCCTCGCTGATCGGGATCGGTTGCGAGAGGTAGCCGTTCGCCGGATCGCGCACGTAGGCCAGGTACTCGTTGTCGTGATCGAAGGCGTTCTCCGCGAGGATGGGCGTGCCGGTCTTCAGGTGCGGCTCCAGCAGCTTCAGCACCGGCAGGTACAGGCTGAACGCGCCGTCGAGCAGCACCAGGTCGACCTCGCCGCCGACATCGGCCAGCGTCTCGCTCGCATCGCCCACGCGGATCTCGACCAGGTCGGCGAGCCCCGCCGCTTCGAGGTTGGCCCGTGCGCGCGCGGCCTTGCCGGGCTCCAGCTCGGTGCCGATCAGCTGGCCGCCGCCCATGTCGCGCAGCGCCGCGGCGAGGTGGATCGTCGAGACGCCCATCGACGTGCCGAACTCGACGATCCGCGTCGCCTTGCGCGCCCGGGCGCATTGGTAGAGGAAGCGGCCGTATTCCGGCGCCACGTTCAGGAAGTTGTCGGCGTAGCCGCGGTAGAAGCCGCGCAGGTCGCGGCGCTCTTCGGCGACGTGGTGGGCGATGGTGTCCGCGATCAGCTGTTCGGGATGCGCCGCGTCGACGAACTGCGCCATCAAGGGCCGGTCGGCCTGCTCCGCTTCGGTGAAGAGGTGCTGCAGCGTCCGGGCGACGCGGCCCGTGCTCAATGAATCCATGGTTTCGTGTGCTCCAGAGGGTGACGGCACATCGTACGGAGGGGCTCTTGCGAGCGCATTGCGCGGCAATGCCAGAATCTTCGGAGATCCTGCCAATCGTCATCGCCCCCCATGCCCCTTCTGAGTGAGCTTGCCGCCGACTGGGCGGACCCGGATCTCGTGCCGCGCCCGGTGCTGAGCATCGGTGCCGTGGTCGAGAGCCCCAGCCAGCGGCACGAGATGGATTTCCACAGCCACCGCAAGGGCGAACTGCTGTTGCTGATGCGCGGGGTGCTGACCTGCGAGGTGGCGGGCGGGTTCTGGCTCGTGCCGCCGCAAGGGGCGATCTGGATACCCGGTGGCGTGGCGCACAAGGTGACCGGTGCCGGCGAGATGGAGGGCTACGTCGTCTTCATAGAACCGGAGGCCGCATCGAACCTGCCGTCGACCTGCTGCGCGGTGTCGACGACGCCACTGCTGCGCGAGCTGGTGATCCGCTCGTCGACACTGCCGACGCTCTATGCCGAGGAGGGCATGGAGGCTCGCCTGACCACGCTGCTGGTCGATGAACTCGCGGTGGCGCCGACCGGTCACCTGCACCTTCCGATGCCGGTGGATGCGCGCCTGCGCAAGATCGTCGAGATGATCATCGACGACCCGGCCGACCGTGGAACGACGCAGAGCTGGGCGCAGCGCGCCGGGCTGAGCGAGCGGACGATGGCGCGCCTGCTCGCGAAGGAAACCGGCATGAGCTTCGGCCGCTGGCGCCAGCAGCTGCACCTGATGCTGGCGGTGAAATGGCTGGGCATCGGCTCGTCGGTCCAGCAGGTCGCGGACCGGCTGGGCTACGAGAGTTCGGGCAGCTTCGTGACGATGTTCCGCAAGGCGATGGGGACCACGCCGGGGCGGTATGTCGCTGAGTGAGCCCGCGTCACGACGCCCGTAGCGTTCACAGGCCCTGGGGCCCTCGGGGCGGATACACCAGCTCGTCCCGCGCCGGCGAGTACTGCGCGCCATCCTTCGCCGCACGCTGTAGCTCCGCACGGTCGAAGTGGCCGAAGCCGCGATCGATGAGCGTGTCGATCAGGCCCTCCGTCAGCGGCTCGACGGCATCGCGGGACGCGGCGGAGGTGAACCGCGCCTGGAACGACGCCGTCGCCACTCTGCACGCTTCACGCAATTCGGCGACAGGCAAGCCCTGAACCGTCCGGTTCCCCACCAGAGGCAGGCCCGTTCGAAAGTGCACCGCGTCGTCATCCAGGCGGTACGTGCCGTGAAACTGCATCGTGACCTGCTCGCCGTGTTCCGCCAGTCCCGACTCGACGCGCTCGCCGTGGAAGGCGAGGCACATGCATTCCTGCGTGTGCGGCTCCAGCATCCAGGCATCTCCCGCCGCCGCGAACATCACCATCGGCACGGCGAGCATTTCCGGGCCCGTCACTTCGATGCGATGGCCCCCCTCGGCAGCCAGCGCCTGAAACGCGGCGATCCTGCTGCGCAGCAAGGCCACGCCGTCCTCGGCCTGTCTCTGCTGAAGGCAGGCCGTGACATGGCCCCAATGGTCGTACCCGGCGCCACGGGCGACGCGGTCCAGCAGTTCGGCCAGCTTGCCGCCACCGTTGCGCTGCAGGCGCCTGGCCTGCTTCTTCAATTGCTCCACCTTCTCGGCGGACGTCGGGATGTGTCGCATGCCGCGAAGCATAAACACCAATGCTGTCGCATCATCCGCAACCGATCCTCCCCGCACGCGGCGCCGCCTCGTGCAGATCGGCGGCCAGTCTCGCGGCCCGCTTCAGGTCGGCGGTTCGATGCCCTTCGGTGAAGCGCGACCGGATTGCATCGACCAGGCCTGCGGCCTCGTCGGTGCGGTCGCAGCCGGCCAGCAGCTCGGCCAGGCTGAGCGTTGCGCGCAACTCCAGCGCCAGCGCACCTTGGCGCCGCGCCATCCCCATCGACTGCCGGAAGAGCTGCTGGGCTTCTGCACGCGTCGCCGGCGACCCATCCTGCCGCAGCAGCTCGCCCTTGATGCGAAGCACCTCGGGCAGGAACCAGCGTTCCGCCGTCTGCTCGCACAACGCGAGGGCGTTGTCGAGGGTCACCAGCGCTTCGCCATGCCGGCCCGCCAACGCCTGGCCTCGAGCCAACGCGACGCCGTAGAACGACTGGCGCAGGCCATAGCCGGACGCGCGCAGCTTGCCGAGCAGGGACGCAAGCTCATCGACGCAGGAACCGTCGCCGCGCTCGATGCCGATCATCCCCTGCAGGCAGTGGCTGAGCATGCACCAGACGTTGAGCGCATGCTGCCTCAGGTGCGCGCGCAGGCGCTGCATCAGCGCGTCGGCGGCGGCCAGGTCGCCGGTGTAGAGAGCGATCGGAATGGCCGTGTGCCCCAGCGCATTGCACAGCGAAACGGGATGACTCGCGGCCTGCGCACTCTCGACCGCCTCGTGCGCGATGTGCAGGGCCTGCTCCGCCAGGCCCTGAAGCCACAGCACGCTGGCCATCGTGCCCCTTGCGACGACGCGCTGGTCGAACTGGAAACGGGAGATGTCCGCATGCTGCACCGGGTCGGCACCGGCCTGCAGCACCTTGTCCAGGCGTGCGCGGGCGCTGCCTTGCCGGCCGAAATAGTGCAGGTTGGTCGCGATCAGGCGCTCCGCGCCCAGCCGGTCGGCGGCATCGCCGTGCCGACGCGCCGCGATGCGCAGGCGGCGCAGGTAACCCAGCGCCGCGTGGTACTGGCCCGCAAAAACCAGGTAGACCGACAGCCCCCACAAGGTGCGCAGCTGGAACGAGGCATCGCCGCTGTCGTCGGCGTCGCGCAGCGCGTCCTTCCACAGCGCATCGGTCTCCGGGCGTGGCCCGCGCGTATAGAGGGTGGCCTGCGCCAGCGCGGCGCCGAGTCGCATGCGGTCGCGCACCGCCAGCAGCGACTGTCCGGTGCCGATCGCCAGCGCCCGTTCCGTGCTGTCGCGGCACTCGTCGAGCAGCGAGAGCTGGGTCCACAGCGGGATCGCGCAGACGGTCAGCGCGATGCCGAGCCGCGCATCGCCCGCGGGCGAGAAGGCCCAGGCGAGCGCGCCGCGCACGTCGTCGACGCGGTGGCCGTGCGCGGCCACCCAGTCGGCGCTGTGCTGGTGGCGTGCCTCGCGTTCAACGCGCGTCAGCACGTCGACCAGGTGTTCCGCGTGGCGCCGGTGCAGATCGTGCGCCTCCCCGCTGTCCTGCAGCTTCTGCGCGGCGAAGGCGCGCGTGGTGTCGAGCAGCCGGTATCGGACCTCGGAGCCCCGCACGTCGGCACAGACCAGCGACTTGGCCGTCAGGCTCTCCATGGCCGCCACCATGTCGCAGTCGCCGCCGGCCAGTGCCGTGGCCGAGGCCAGCGTGAACGAGCCGGCGAAGACGGCCACGCGGCGCAGCGCCATGCGGTCGTTGGGCGCCAGCAGGTCGTGGCTCCAGGCCAGCGCCGCCGCCAGGCTGCGGTGCCGCGGTGCCACGCCGCGCTGCTCGAGACCGAGCAGGCGCAGCCGGTCTTCCAGCAGCAGCGACAGCTCGCGCAGCGTGAAGGCCTCGACTCGGGTCGCGGCCAACTCGATGGCCAGCGCGATGCCGTCCAGGCGCTCGCAGATGCCGGCGACGATGGGCGCGTCCGCATCGGACAGGCCGAATCCGTCGAGGCAGGCCGCGGCACGCCGCACGAAGAGTTCGACGGCAGGGAAGGCCAGCGCCTCGGCGGCCGTGAGTTGCGCGTGCGGCACCGGCACCGGCAAGGGTGCCAGGCGGTGAACCGTCTCGCCGCGTATGCGCAGCGGCTCGCGCGTGGTCGCCAGCACCAGCACGTCGGGGGCTCCGGCAACAATGCGGTCGACCAGCGCGGCCGCGGCGTCGAGGACATGCTCGCAGCCGTCGAGCACCAGGACCCCGCGGCGCTGGCGAAGTGCCGAGACCAGGGCCTCGGCAGGGTCTTCGCCGTAGATCGCGATCCCGAGCGCGTTGGCGACCGCCATCGGCAGGAAGCGTGGATCGGCCAGCGGCGCCAGGTCGACGACGTGCGCGCCGCCCTGATGGTCTTCGGCGAGCTCGGAAACGACGGCCAGCGCGACGCTTGTCTTGCCGATCCCGCCGGCACCGGTGATCGTCACCATGCGCCGTTCGGGCAGCGAGCGCACCAGGGCCGAGATGACCTCGGCGCGACCGACCAGGCGCGTGGCGCATTGCGGCAGTCCGTTGCTTCGTGGGCCGTCACGGCCATCGGCGTCGATGCGCTGCACCGGCGCGACGAAGCGATAGCCCAGCCCGCTGATGTTGGCAATGTAGCGGTGACCGGGCCGGCCATCGCCGAGCGCACGGCGCAGCGCCGCGATCGTGACCTTCAGATTGCTCTGCTCGACCACCGTGCCGTGCCAGGCGCGGGCCATCAGGTCGCGCTTGGTGACGAGGGTGCCGGGCGATTCGACGAGCGCGCACAGCACCTCGATGGCCCGGCTGCCCAGGCGCACCGGCGCCTCGCCGTCGAGCAGCAGTTGTTGCTGCGCCAGCAGGCGGAACGGCCCGAAGCAGAAGACCCGGCCAGTGGGCGCAGGCGGGCGTTCGGTCACGGTGGTGGGCCTGTCCACAGGGGGTCACAGGTGGTCGATGCCGGCCGCCTGGATCAGGCGCTTCCAGCGCAGGCGGTCGGCGACGACGAAGTCCGCGACCTCGCTGCGCGGCATCGGCGGATACGGGATCAATCCCTTCGCGACCACCGCCCGGTGCAGCGCGTCCCCGGCCATCGTTGCCGCGACCTCGCTGTTCAGCAGCTCGAGGATCCCGGCCGGCGTTCCGGCCGGTGCGAACAAGCCGTTCCAGGTCGACACGTCGAACTCCTGCATCAGCAGGTTGGCGACGCTGGCGACGCCCGGCAGCCATGGCAGGGCCGTGGTGTCGCACGACGCCAGCACCAGCAGCCTGCCGGCGGCGACCAGCTGCGACACCGAACCCCACGAATCGATCATGAAGGTGGTGCGGGCCGCGACCAGGTCGGCCGTGGCGAGCGGGCTGCTGTAGGGGATATGCGCGAGCCGGTCGGCACCGACCTTCCGGGCGAACAATGCCGCGGCAATGTGGCTGGCCGTGCCGTTGCCGTAGGACCCGTAGCTGCTGGTCGACTCGTGCCTGCGCAGGTGAGCTACGAGTGCGTGGAGCGTGCCGATGCCCAGCGGCCTGCCGGTCACCACCACGAGCGGCTGCCGTACGGTCAGTGCGATCGGCGCGAAGGCGGTGTCGGGGTCGTAGGGCAGGGCGGCGAAGAGGTGGGGATTGACCGACAGCGGCGTGGCCGTCGTGTAGAGCAGCGTCCTGCCGTCGGGCGCGGCGGCCGCGACGGCGCGCGTGCCGATGGTGGCGCTGGCGCCGGGCAGGTTCTCGACGACGAACCGGTTGCCGAGCCTGGCGCCCAGGTCCGTCGCGAGGAGCCGGGCGAGCTGGTCGGTGGCCCCGCCCGGGGCGAAGGGGACGACGACGGTGACCGTGTCGCCCGCCAGGCCCGTCGGCCGGGCTCGGCCGAACAGCGGCAGCGCCAGCGCGGCGCCGGTGAGGGCCTTGAGCGCGTGCCTGCGCGAAACGTCCGCAGACGTGTGCGTGACTGGCAGTCCGAGGTTGCGCATCGCTCGAGCAGAGAAGTACCCGCGTCCGGCAGGGACGCATTCTCGCTCAGCAACTCCTTGGCACCACCATTTTCTGCTTCGTCATGTCGCGCCAGGCCGGCGCGGCGGTCGATGCTTCACTCGATCGATCGCAGCAACTCGACTTTGCGGTCCGACAGCAGCGGAAGGATGCGCTGGACCACCACGCCCTGGTAGTGCGCCGAGCCGCGGTGCACCTCGATCGCGGCTTGGTCACGGTAGCGCTCGACCAGCAGCAGTTCGCCGGGTGTGTCGGCGCTGCGGAAGACGTCGTAGCCCAGACAGCCCGGCTCGGCGAGCGTGTGCGGGCGCAGCTCGGCGACCAGCGCCAGCACGCTGTCGACTGCGGCGGCGTTCACCCGCCAGCGCGCGACGACGGTGATCGGACCCGGCGTGCTCACCGGCTGTCCTTGCGGAGAACCTCCACGATCGCTTGCGCGAGCGGGCCGGCCGACGCCGGGTTCTGCCCGGTCATGAGTCGCCCGTCGACGACGACCCGGGGCTGCCAGACCGCCGTCGACTCGTACTTCGCCCCTTCCTCGACCAGGGCGGTCTCCAGCGAGAACGGCACATCGTCGCTGGCATAGCCGTCTTCCTCCGCATTCGAGAAGGAGGTCAGCCGGCGCCCGCGCACCAGCGGCGTGCCGTCGTCCAGCCGGACACCCAGGAACGCGCAAGGGCCGTGGCAGACGGCGGCCACCACCATGCCTGCATTCCAGGCGCGGGCGACGGCACGCTTCACGTCAGGATCCTTCGAGATGTCCACCATCGGGCCCAGCCCGCCGGGGATGAAGACGGCGTCGTAGTCCAGCACGTCGACCTCGGACAACCGGCGGCTGCGTCCCATCCGCCGCATCGACCTGCTCGCGCGAAAGGCGCGCTGTGCGGCGTCCTTCTCGTCGAAGGAGTCCTCGTGCGGCTGGCCACCCGCGGGCGTCACGTATTCCACCGCGACGCCCGCCTGGTCGAAGACCTCGAACGGATGGGCCACTTCCGCAAAGAAGAAGCCGGTGGCGCGGTGGTGGGGGCCGATCACGGCCGTGTTGGTCACGATGAACAGGACGTGCGGGACGCTCATGGGAATCTCCTTGGCAATCTCTGTAGCGATCTCTGCAGCAACGGCAGCTCAGTGCGGCATGCTCTCGAACTGCGGCAGCCCGAGCGGCCTGGCCCACGCCAGACGGCGCTTCGTGAACATCTCGAGCATCGGTTCGATGCCAGCCGGCTGGTCCAGGCTGCCGAGCGTGACGAAGACCGTTCCGGGGAAGCTTTCCAGGTTGGTGGAGAACACCCGCGCACCGCACTCGGGGCAGAAGTTCCGGTCCAGTCCCTTGCCGGACTCGGCGATGTAGTGAAACGCCTTGGGCTTGCCGCTGATCAACCTGAAGTCGCTTTCGGGCACGCCGAAGAAGATGGCGGCCTCGCCACCCGATGCCCGCTTGCAGTCCAGGCAGTGACAGACGGCAATGAAGCCGGGATCGGTGTCGAACTCGAACTTGACACTGCCGCAGGCGCACTGCGCCGTGTGCTTCTTCGCCATGGGATGCCCCTTTGCGTGGATGTCGGCGAGTTTAGGAACGCGCGTCGCGGCGGGGCGGTTAAATCGGGTTAAACGATGGCCGCGGAGAATTCACCACGCTTCACCATCGGCGACCGTCAGCACGATCTTCCCCTGGAGGTGCCCGCGCGCGGCTCGCTCATGGGCCGCTCGCGCCTCCGCCAGCGCGAACCTGCTGTCGATGGCGACGCGAACCGTCCCCGCATCGAGCAGCTTCCCGAACGCTGCCAGCTGCGAGCCGCTCGAGCGCACCTGCGTCATCGAGACGGTGATGCCGCGCTGCGCGGCCTCTTGCGCATCGGAGAAGCCGATGAACACCGGGAACAGCGCGCCGCCGCGCTTCAGCGTGCGCAGGAAGCGGCCGGTGGTGGGGCCGCCGAGGGTGTCGACGACGAGGTCGAGGTCGCGCGCCACCTCTTCGGGCGCGCTGTGGGTGTAGTCGATGAACTCGTCCGCCCCGAGTTCGCGCAGGAACGCCTCGTGCGCGCCCGAGGCCACCGCGGTGACGTGCGCGCCTTGCCACTTCGCCACTTGCAAGGCCAGGTGTCCGACGCCGCCCGCCGCGCCATTGACGAGCACTCTCTTGCCGTCGAGCGGCACCGGGTGATGACGCTGCGCTTGCAGCGGGTTGGGTTGGTCGTGCCCCAGCTCGACCAAGTACTGCCAGGCGGTGAGACCTGCCATCGGCGCCGCGGCGGCGTGCAGGTGGTCGATGCCCACAGGCTTGTGCGCCAGTTCCGCCACCGGCACGGCGACGTACTCGGCATACGCGGCCCCTTCACCCTTGAGGCCGGGAAACCGGACCATGCCGAAGACTTCATCGCCCACCGCGAAGCCATCGACATTGCCCGCGATGGCCTCGACGACACCCGACACGTCCGTCCCCGGAATGACAGGGAAGGGAATCACGGGCCGCCACTCGGGAGGCAGGTTCCTGTAGCCCTCGCGCAGGTACCAGTCGGGGGGATTGATGCCCACCGCGTGCACGCGAACCAGCACCTCACCCGGCCTCAGCGCGGGCACCGGCGCATCCTCGTAGCGCAGCACCTGCGGACCACCGAACTCGTGCAGCCGGATCGCCTTCATCGTTTTCGCCGTCATCGCCATGTCCTTCATCGGGTTGTGTGGGAAGGACTGTGGATCCGCGCCATCCGTTTGATAATCCCTGCGCGATTCACATATCAAGTGCCATGACGGAACAAATCAGCCTGGAGCGCCTGACCGGCATCGTCGCGTTTGCGCGCGCGGCGTCGTACGGCAGCTTCACCGCGGCGGCACGCTCGCTGTCGGTGTCGCCGTCGGCCGTCAGCAAGACGATCCAGCGCCTGGAGCAGCAGCTGGGCCTGCGCCTGTTCACGCGGACGACCCGTTCGCTGGTGCTGACGCCGGAGGGGCGCGAGCTGCACGAGCGCGCCCTGGTCCTGCTGCGAGCCGCGGAAGATGTCGTCCAGTCCGCGGCCGCGGTGCGGGCCGAGCCCTCCGGCACGCTGAAGATCGCCGCGCCGCTGCCGATCGGCACCCGCCTGCTCGCGCCGGCGCTGCCGGAATTCCGGCGCCGCTACCCGAAGCTGAACATCGACCTGCGGCTGAACGACCGCTTCGTCAACCTGGTCGAGGAGGGCATCGACGTGGCGATCCGCGTCGGCCAGCTCGCCGATTCCACGCTGATCTCGCGCCGCTTCGCGCCGAACCGGGTCGGCGCGTACGCGTCGCCGGGCTACCTCGCGGCGCGCGGAACGCCGCGCAAGCCGGAGGACCTGCGCGATCACGACTGCGTGAACTTCCGCTACCAGACCTCGGGCCAGCCGCTGCGCTGGTTGTTCAAGGTCGGCAGCCGCAACATCGAGTTCACGCCCGACGCGGCCATCGTGGTCGATGTCAGCGACGCGGTCGTCGAGGTGCTGGCGGCCGGCGGCGGCATCGGCATGACGGCGTCGTGGATCGCGGCCCCGTATGTGGAGCGAGGACTGCTGCTGCCGGTGCTCGCCGAGTTCTCGGTCGACCGATCGGCGATCACCGCCGTGTGGCCCGAGAGCCGGCGCGGCAGCCCGAACGTCAAGGCCTTCGTCGCGTTTCTCGACGAGGTGTTTCCGGGCTCGGCACCGCAGGCGTGATCGGCGCGGCGGATGATTTGGAAACACGGCGTGACGGTACGCGCCGGCACCGAGTGGAACCGTATCCACTTTTTATCGGGCCATGTCCTTCCACACGGTGGATCGCCTTGCAGGGAAGCCGGCTACATCACGTTGCAGCCGATGCAGATGCACACGGCTCGCGACAGGTCGGCTGCCTAGGATGCGCCCCACCGTTCAGAGACCTGGAGCCACCGTGACACTCTCCCGCCGCACTTTCCTGGGGTCCGCCGCTGCCGGCGCCTTGCCGTTCGCCACCGGCGCGGCCCATGCCGCGAGCCCGGTCGGCGACGTGGTCGGCAAGATCACCGTCGGCTACCAAGGCTGGTTCGCCTGCGCGGGCGACGGGGCGCCGATCCGCGGCTGGTGGCACTGGTCCAACGACTGGGGCCGCCCGCCGTCGCCCACCAACAAGGCCATCAGCGCCTGGCCCGACATGCGCGAATACGCCGCCGGCTACCGCAGCGACTACGGCAACCTGAACAACGGCTCGCCCGCCACGCTGTTCTCGTCGTACGACCAATCGACGGTCAACACGCATTTCCTGTGGATGCAGCAGAACGGCTGCGACACCGCCGCGCTGCAGCGCTTCAACCCGAACGGCGGCGAAGGCGCCACGCGCGATGCGATGGCCACCAAGGTGCGCATTGCCGCCGAGGCGACCGGCCGCAAGTTCTACATCATGTACGACGTGAGCGGCTGGACCAACATGCAGCCGGAGATCAAGACCGACTGGCTCAACAAGATGGCGGCGCTGGTCGCCTCGCCCGCCTATGCGCGGCAGAACGGCCGCCCGGTGGTCGGCATCTGGGGCTTCGGCTTCAACGACGACAACCACCCGTGGTCCGCCGCGGCCTGCCTAGAGGTCGTCAACTGGTTCAAGGCCCAGGGCTGCTACGTGATGGGGGGCGTACCGACCTGGTGGCGCAACGGCAACAGCGACTCGCGCGCCGGCTACCTCGACGTTTACCACGCCTTCAACATGATCTCGCCGTGGATGGTGGGGCGCATCGGCGATGCCGCGGGCTCCGACTGGTTCTACACCAATGCCAACCAGCAGGACCAGGCCGATTGCAACGCGCACGGCATCGACTACCAGCCCTGCGTGCTGCCGGGCGACCTGGGTGCGCGCCAGCGGGCGCATGGCGATTTCATGTGGCGCCAGTTCTACAACATGGTGCGGGTCGGCGCGCAGGGCATCTACATCTCGATGTTCGACGAGTACAACGAGGGCAACCAGATCGCGAAGACCGCCGAGACCGCGGCCTTCCTGCCGTCGAACGCCGGCATGCTCGCGCTCGACGAGGACGGCACGCCGTGTTCGTCCGACTACTACCTGCGCCTCACCGCCGACGGCGGCCGGATGCTGAAGCGCCAGATCGCGCTGACGGCCACCCGGCCGACGCCACCGGTGGCCGGCGGCACGACGCCGGTCACCGGCAAGGTCGTCAGCCTGCGCGCGCGGGTCAACAACGCCTATGTGTGTGCCGAGAACGCGGGCGACGGCGCGCTGATCGCCAACCGCGCGGCCATCGGCGGGTGGGAGCAGTTCGACCTGCTGGACGCCGGCGGCGGCAACGTTGCGCTGCGCGCGCATGCGAACGGCAAGCTGGTCACGGCCGAGAACGCCGGCAACTCCCAGCTGATCCCGAACCGCACGGCGATCGGCCTCTGGGAAACCTTCCAGCTGATCCGCAACCCCAACGGCAGCGTCTCACTGCTGGCGCGGGTCAACAACCGCTACGTCACGGCCGAGAGCGCGGGCGCCGCGCCGCTGATCGCCAACCGCACGGCGATCGGTCCGTGGGAGCAGTTCGACCTGATCGGCGGCTGATTCTTCGCGGCACCGCGAGCGACCCCCCGAGCGAAGGGCATGGACCTTGGTCCCATGGCGTCGCCGCCCGCGTGCGGCCGACCATGGAGGCGCCGCTCGGCGTCACGTCACCCCGTATTCACATGCACCCGCAGGTGCAGCCGCCGGTACGCCTGCGGCGTCATGCCGGTCGATCGCTTGAACAGCCGCCGGAAATAGCCGGTGTCGTCGAATCCGCAACGCGCGGCGATGGCATCGATCGAGGTCTTGCCTTCGGCCAGCAGGGCCGTCGCCTGGCGCAGCCGCCGCAGGTGGATGGCCTCGGTCAGCGTGCAGCGGTAGATGGTGCGGAACACCCGCCCCAGGTAGTCGGCGTTGCAGCCCAGCGCCGCGGCAATCGTCGAGGTGCTCATCGGTCCGTGGAAGCCGGTGCAGATCAGCGCCTCGGCCCGCGCCGCCAGCACGGCCGCGGAGCTGTCCTGCACGCTGCCGATGGTCCCGACGGCGCGCGAGTTCGTCACCTCCCACAGCATCAGCATCAGCATCAGGCTCATCGGAATCTGGCGCTCGCCCAGCAGCTCCTGCTCGTTCAGGAAGCGCCGGAACAGGCTGGTCATCTGCTCGGGGCGCGCCACCATCGCGTGCTGCGGCACGTCGAGCATCTGCGCGGCCTGCCGCGCCGGCTTGGCGGGCAGTACGAAGTGCGCCCAGAAGAACTGCAGGTCGGGCGGGTAGGGCAGGGTACCGCCGTGCTCCTTGCCGGGCCACAGCAGCAGCGTCTCTTCGGCGCCGACCCGGAATTCGCGCCCCGCCTCCTCGATGCCCAGCGTGCCGCGCTTGACGTACAGCAGCTCGAACGAATCGATCACGCGGCGCGGATGCTCGCCCACGGCACGCGACATGAAAAGCCCGCCGTTGGTTGCCTGCAAGGCCATCGGAAGCGCAAACGAGAGGCTGCTGTCCTGCATTCGAAGGAAGTCGGATTTGTCCCGTTTTGCTCGGGCTTTGTCATCTTGTTGGCCGCATTCGTTGCTGTCAACATGGCTTTCACCGCGCACCAACACCAACAAGCAGGAGACAAACCCATGCGTAGTCCCAACTGGGCGAAACAGCTCGCCGGTGGCCTGGCGGCTGTGCTGCTGGCAGGCGGCGTCCACGCCCAAGCCGGCCAGGAGATCAGCTTCTGGATCCGTGCCGCAGACGCCGGCTTCGTGGAGCCGCTGGTCAAGACCTGGAACGCCAAGCAGGCCAACAAGGTGGCGCTGACCGTCATCCCGAGCGATGACTTCGTCACCAAGTTCGGCACCGCCGTGGCGGGCGGCGCGGCACCCGACGTGGTCGCAATCGACCTGATCTTCGTGCCCGCTTTCGCGCAGGCCGGGCAGCTGAGCGACATCGGCGCCGAGGCGCGCGCCCTGCCGTTCGCGAAGAGCCTGTCGCCCTCGCACGTCCGCCTGGCCATGTACGGCGGCAAGCAGTACGCCGTGCCGTTCAGCGCGGAAAGCTCCTTCCTGCTCTACAACAAGGCGCTGTTCAAGCGCGCCGGCCTGGACCCCGAGAAGCCGCCGACCACGCTGGCCGAACTGGAGGCCTACGCCCGGAAGATCGCCGCGCTGGGTGGCGGTGTCAAAGGCTTCTACTTCTCCGGCGCGTGCGGCGGCTGCAACATCTTCACGATGACGCCCTACGTCTGGGCCTCGGGCGGCGACGTGTTCTCGGCTGACGGCAAGAGCGATGCGCTCGACAACCCCGCGCTGCGCAACACGCTCGCGATGTACCGCCGCCTGTGGAAGGACGGCGTGATGCCCGGCGGCGTCAAGACCGACAACGGCAGCAACTTCATCAGCCCGTTCTTCTCCGGCAAGATCGGCATGCAGGGGACGGGCGCCTTCGCGATCGGCCTGCTGAAAAAGGACCACCCCGAGATCGACTTCGGCGTGGCGCCGCTGCCCGGCGAGAAGGGCGGCAGTGCCAGCTTCGCCGGCGGAGACTCCATCGCCATCCCGGTCGGCTCCCGGCACAAGAAGGAGGCCTGGGACTTCATCACCTGGTGCCTGTCCGAGGAAGTGCAGGTCGAACAGTTCGCGAAGAACGGCAGCATCCCGGTGCGTGCCGACCTGGCCGACAACGCCTACAGCCGGCAGGACAGCCGCTTCGCGATGGCGTCGGTCGCGATGCAGTCCGGGCGCACGCCGTACTCGGTGCACTTCAACCAGCTGATCAACGACCCCAACGGCCCTTGGCTCGCGATGATCCAGGAGGCGGTGTTCGGCAAGGGCGTCGACGTGGCCATCAAGGACGCGCAGGCCAGGTTCCGGCAAGTCCTGGCCGCGCCCTGAGGATGCTGGCACTCCTCGGCCTCCGGGTTCGCCGCGGGCGCGCTGGCCTGCTCTTCATCCTGCCGTGCCTGGCGGTGACGACGCTGTTCTTCATCGTCCCGCTGCTGATGACGGCGTGGATGTCGCTGAACAACTGGCCCCTGCTCGGCCACCCGAGCTTCACCGGCCTGAAGAACTACCTGGACCTGTTCCACGATGCGTCCTTCTGGGGCAGCGTGCTCTTCACGGTGAAGTACACGCTGGTCGTCACGCCGGCGATCTTCCTGTTCGCGTTTGCACTGGCGCTGCTGGTGCACCGTGGCGTGCGCTTCGTCGGGATCTTCCGCACCGCCTATTTCCTGCCGGTGGTGATCGGCATGACCACGGCCAGCCTGCTGTGGACCTGGCTGTTCAATGACCAGGTCGGCATCTTCAGCGCCGTGCTGATGGATCTCGGCTGGATCGACGAGCCGGTGCAGTGGCTCGGCGACACCTACGGCGCGCTGGCCTCCATCGTGGTGATGGTGATGTGGAAGGCGGCCGGCTTCACGATGGTGATCCTGCTGGTGGGCATGCAGGCGATCCCGGTCGACCTGTACGAGGCGGCCAGCCTCGACGGCGCGCGCTGGTGGGCCCAGGTGCGCCACATCACCATTCCGCTGATGCGGCGCACCTTCGCGCTCGCGCTGACCATGTCCTTCATCGGGTCCTTCCTGGCCTTCGAGCAGTTCTTCGTGATGACGCGCGGCGGGCCGTTCAACAGCACGATCACCGTCGTGCACTGGATCTACCGCGCCTCGTTCACCTACTTCAAGCTGGGCTACGGCGCGGCGATGTCGGTGGTGCTGCTGCTGATGCTGCTGGTGCTCTCCGCCGTGCAGCTGTACCTGCTGAGGGACGAGCGATGATCGAACTCGCGCCGCTCTCGATGCGCCCGCACGCCGCGATCGACACCCCCGGCCGCTACCACTGGCGCCGGCTCGGCCTGCAGGCCGCGTACTACGGGCTGTGCAGCGTGCTGATGCTGATGTTCCTGTTCCCGATCCTGTGGTCGCTGCTGACGTCGTTCGAGACCGCGGCCGAAGCCTCGGCGTCGCCGCCGCTGTACTGGCCCAGCCGCTTCTCGCTCGAGAACTACCGCAACCTGGCGAACTACGGGCAGGGCATCGGCCGCTACCTCGGCAACAGCGCCGGCGTGGCCTCGATGACGGTGCTGTTCACGCTGGTGCTCGCGACGCTGGGCGGCTACGGCTTCTCGCGCTTCACGTTCCCCGGGCGGCATGCCTTGTTCATGCTGATCCTGGCGACCTTGATGATCCCGTTCCAGTCCATCCTCAACCCGCTGTTCGTGCTGCTGCGGCTGCTGCACCTGCAGGACACGCAGCTCGGCCTGGCGCTGGTCTACACCACCTTCCAGCTGCCGTTCGCCGTCTTCATGATGCGCAATGCGTTCGATGCGGTCCCGAGGGACATCGAAGAGGCCGCGGTGCTCGACGGCTGCTCGCCGCTCGGCCTGCTGCTGCGGGTGATGCTGCCGCTGGTCGGGCCCGGCCTCGCGACGGTCGCGTTGTTCGCCTTCTTCGGTTCCTGGAACGAGCTGCTGGCCGCGCTGATCCTGATCTCCGATTCGCGCGCCTTCACGCTGCCGGTGATGCTGATCAACGCGCAGAGCGGCCAGCTCGGCTCCGTCAACTGGGGCTTGATGCAGGCCGGCATCGTGCTCTCCATCGTGCCGTGCGCGGCGCTGTTCCTGCTGCTGCAGCGCTACTACATCCAGGGCCTGATCGCGGGTGCGGTCAAGGCCTGATGCCGTCGATCTCCACCGAGTCCACCGGGAACGCTTCATGACATTCGTCGTCGATTTCAGCCGCAGCCGCGGCGCCGTGCTGCGGCCGGTGGCGGTGGCCGCCGTCACGCTGGCGGGCCGCTTCTGGGGGCCGCGCCTGCAGCGCAACGTGGCGGTCACGCTGCCCACACAGTACGACTTGCTGGAGAGCACCGGCCGGCTGAACAACTTCCGGCGCGTGACCGGGCGGTACGACGGGCCGTATGCCGGCATCTTCTTCAACGACTCCGACGTCTACAAGTGGATCGAGGCGGCGTCGTGGGCGCAGGCCGCCGGGCCGGTGCCGGCACTGCAGGAGCGCATCGACGCGGCCATTGCGCTGATCGAGGCGGCACAGGGCGACGACGGCTACATCAACACCTGGTTCAGCCTGGAGCGCCGGCACGAGCGCTGGAGCAACCTGCGCGACCTGCACGAGATGTACTGCGGCGGGCACTTGATCCAGGCAGCGGTGGCGCATCACCGCGTCACCGGCAGCACGCGGCTGCTGACCGTGGCGCGGCGCTTCGCCGACCTGCTGTGCGAGGTGTTCGGCCCGGCCGGCGAGGGCAAGCGCGTGATGGTGGACGGCCACGAAGAGATCGAGATGGCGCTGATCGAGCTGGCCCGCGAGACCGGCGAGCCGCGCTACCTGAAGCAGGCCGAGTTCTTCATCCATGCGCGCGGGCACGGCCTGCTCCACGGTGGCCGCATGGGGCTGGACTACTTCCAGGACGACGTGCCGATCCGTGCCATGACCTGTCTGTGCGGCCACGCGGTGCGCGCGCTCTACATGGCCTGCGGCATCACCGACCTGGCGCTGGAGCGCGAGGACGCGGCGCTGCTCGACCGGCTCGGCTCGCTGTGGACCCAGCTGACGCGCCGGCGCATGTACATCTCCGGCGGCATGGGCGCGCGCTACGAGGGCGAGGCGCTGGGCAAGGACTTCGAGCTGCCGAATGCCCGCGCCTACACCGAGACCTGCGCAGCCATCGGCAGCATGATGTGGAACCACCGCATGCTGGCCGCGACCGGCGATGCGCGCCACGCCGACCTGCTGGAGTGGAGCTTGTACAACGGCATGCTGCCCGGCTGGGGGCTGGACGGCAGGCACTACTTCTACGTCAACCCGCTTGAAGACGACGGCACGCACCACCGACAGGCCTGGTACGACGTGGCCTGCTGCCCGCCCAACGTGGCCCGCACCGTCGCGGGCCTGCCGGGCTGCGTGTACAGCACCAGCGCCGAGGCCATCTGGGTCCACCTTTTCATCGAAGGGACGGCACGCATTCCGCTGGGCGAACGCACGGTGCAGCTCGCGCAGCGCACGCAGTACCCGTGGGACGGCAGCGTCGCGATCGAGGTCGGCACGGCGGGCAGCTTCACGCTGCACGTCCGCGTGCCGGGCTGGTGCGACGGCGGCGCAAGCCTCGCGGTCAACGGGCGCGCCGTGCTGCAGGCCGTCGAGGCTGGTGCGTATGCGGCGATCAGCCGCGACTGGCAGGCCGGCGACGTGGTGCAGCTCACGCTTCCCATGCCCGTGCAGTGCTGGCAAAGCCACCCGCGGGTGCACGAGAACGCGGGGCGCATCGCGCTGACGCGCGGTCCGCTGCTGTACTGCGTGGAGGCGCTGGACCACCCGGGTGCGGACATCGAGGACTTGAGCATCGACACGCAGGCCGCGTTCGAGAGCCGGTTCGAGCCGGACACGCTGGGCGGGGTGGTGACCCTGCGTGGCACGGCGCGCATCGTGCCGCGCGATGCGGCCTGGGACGACGCGCTGTACCGGCGCGTGCAGCCGGGCAAGCCGGACGTGCCGCCCGGCGGCGACACCGTCGAGGTCGTCGCGATTCCGTACTTCGCGTGGCAGAACCGCGGGGCTTCGCCGATGGCGGTGTGGTTGCCTCGGGCCTAGTGGATGTAGGTGCCGCTCAGGCTGATCAGCGTCAGGTCCACGAAGCTGGAGCCGTTGTGGCTCTTGTTCGAGAAGTGCACCCGCATCCCTCCGAGATCCACGTCGTCCATCTTCTCCAACGCGGCGATGAGGCCCGCGCGCGTCGGGTCGGATCCGGCCGAGCGCAGCGCGTTGACCACCAGCTTCGCGGCGATGAAGCCTTCGAAGCTGGCGTACGACACCGGCACCTTGCTGCCGCCATCCTTCAGGGCCTGCTGGTACTCGCGTGCCAGCGGGATGGTGTTGCTCCAGGGATAGGGCACGACCTGCGACATCACGACGCCGCGGCCGAGGTCGCCCAGCGACTTGACGAATTCGTTGGAGTTCACGTTCGACAGCAGCAGGAACTGCGGCCGGCGCCCGGCGGCATTCATCTGCTTGATGAAATCGGCGCAGGCGCTGGGCGTGCAGGCCATCACCACGGCATCCGGGGCCGCCGCTGCGATCGCCTTGACCGCGGCCTCTATGTTCAGCGTCTTGCGATCGTAGTTGGCTTGTGCAATGGCCGTGAGTCCCGCCTTCTTCAGCGCCTGCTCCATGCCCGACAAGGCGTCCTTGCCGAACGGGTCGTCCTGATAGAAGACCGCGATCTTGCGCACGCCTTCGGTGGCGAGGTGGTCGATGAGCTTGGTCGCCTCCTGCTGGTAGCTGGCCCGCAGGTGGAAGACCATCGGGTTGTGCGGCGAGCGCACCGACTGCGCGCCGGAATACGGCGCGATCATCGGCACGCCTTCCTTCGACAGGATCGGGATCGCCGCCTCCAGCGACGGCGTGCTGCGGTAGCCGAACAAGGCGAAGACATGGTCCTCGGCGATCAGCTTCTGGGTGTTCTGCACCACCCGCTTGATGTCGCGGCCGTCGTCGTAGGCCTTGAGTTCGATCAAGCGACCGAACAGGCCACCGCGCTTGTTGACCGAATCGAAGTACGCCGTGGCCCCTTGCAGGCCTTCGACGCCGACGGCCAGCCCGCTGAGTTCACCGGTCACCCCGAGCACGATCGGCGGTTTGGAGCCGCTGTTGTCCGCCGCGGCGGCAGGCAGCGACGCGACGAGCGAGACGGTGAGTGAGGCAGTGAACGAAACAAGACAGTGGAAGAGGCCCCGCAACACTGGCGATCGGAAAGTCATGGCGTGTTCGTTGTTGAAGGGCGGTTGAAGGGGTGCAGCGACTGCCCGTCGAGTTTGACATCCGCTCGTGGCGGCTGCGCGGCCGTGTCCCCAGGGTCTGCCCGGATTGCAGCTGTCCTGGCGCACGGTCACGACTCGACGGGAACCACGGCATGAGCCTCGACAGCCGGAGCATTCCCATCGCCGACCCCCCCGTTTCGCTCCCGCATCGCGCCGTTGCGATCCGTGCTGCAAGTCACGAGCGGCAACCTGCTCGAGATGTTCGATTTCTTCCTTTTCGGCTTTTACGCCACGAACATCGCCACGGCGTTCTTCCCGACCCAGCCGGAATACGCGTCGCCGATGTTGACCTTCCTGACCTTCGGCGCCGCCGGGCGCTAGAACGAGTACTGGATTCCGAAAGAGGTCAGCACCGGCAACTGGTAGGCCTCTTCGCGTGTCCTGTAGTCGGGGCTGTAGCTGTAGCCCGAGACATTCTTTCGGTTGTAGGCGTTGATCAGCTCGACGTAGTACGTGAAGCGATCCGACACCTTGCGGTCGAGCCGCAGGTCCAGCCGGTGGTAGGCGGGTACGCGCAGCGAATTGATGGCGCCATAGACCGGCTTGGGGCGCCCATCAGGGTACACGCCGGTGCCCACCACCGGCGTGTACGGCGAGCCGGTGTGGTAGCTCCACTTGGCGCCCCAGGTCCAGGCGTCCGACTGCTTGTACTGGCCCACCAGCGTGGCGATGACGGGCTGGTCGTAGTCGAAGCGGAAGCTCTCGCCCGTGAGGTCGTTGCGACGCCGTGCCTGCGAGACGCTGAGCGAGAAGAAGCCTGTCAACCTCTCGCTGCCGTCCTTCTTCACCAGCAGCTCGAAACCGCTGGCCGTGCCGCTGCCGCCGTTGCGATAGTTCAGCGCCGGGTCGTCGACCGCGTAGCCCTGGAAGGTCTTGCGATAGACCTCGGCACGCACCGACCAGCCTGCGTCGAGTGCCTGCGTCACGCCCAGCACGTGCTGCGTGCTGCGCAGGTGGGCGAGCTGGGGGTTGCCGATGTCGCGCAGCGCCTGCTCGATGGGCGGCGGCTGGTGGTGCCGGCCCGTGCCCACCGACACCAGGGTGCGTGGCAACACGTTCCACTCCAGTCCCAGGCGCGGCTCGGTGAAGGTCTGCCGCAGGTAGAAATCGCGGCTGGCACGCAGGCCACCGGTGGCCGTCCACTGCGGCGTCAGCCGCCATCGGTGATGGGCGTACGCCTCGGCCTGGTTCTGGCGTGTCTTCTGCAGCGAGACCACGCGGCCGGCCGTGCTGATGTCGCAATTGGGGTCGAACTCGGTACAGCGCGGGTCCTGGATGTCCAGCTCAAGATCGACGAGGCGGCTGTTCACCGCAGCGCCCAGCGTCGTGGCGTGCTCGGGCGTCCAGGCCAGGCGCAGTTGCTCGCGCAGATAGGTGGTGACCACCTCGGCGTCGTAGAAGCCCGCGCTGCCGATGCGCGTGAAGTCGCGGGTGGCCATCTGGCCCAGCGCGAGCTGGTTGCTGGTGGACGGGGCGAACTCGCCATCCCAGCTGAGTGCGAAGCTGCTGTAGGACTGGTGCATGCTGCTGTTCCCCAGCAGCACCGGGTCGCGCTGTACAGCCCTGGAGCCCTCTTTCGTGGTGAAGTCGATGCGGTCGTTTGCGGTGCTGAAGTCCAGGCGCAGGCGATGGCCGGGGTTCAGCTCCCACAACAGCCGGCCCTGCGAGTCGTGGTACACGGGCACGGTGAGGCTGACGCCTTCTTTCTCGTCTTCCACCGTCTTGACGGCCAGGTCGAACCAGCTGCGCCGCCCGGCCAGGAAGAACGACACGCCATCGCCGATGGGCCCTTCGGCCAGCACGCTGGCCCCCAGCAGGCTGAAGTCGAGCTTGCCGCCGAGGCGGTCGCTGCGCGGGTTGCGCAGCGAGATGTCGAACACCGCGCCCACCACGTCGCCGTACTCGGGGCTCCATGCGGCGCTGGCCAGGTCGAAGCGGCGAATCAGGTCGGGGTGGAAGGTGCTGGCGAAGCCGCCCAGGTGGAACAGGTAGCCCACGGGCAGGAAGTCGACGTAGTAGGCGTTGTCCTGCGGCCGCGCACCTCGCACCGCGGGGGCGCTGCTGCTGTCGTCGGTGGTGGTCACGCCGGGCAGGGCCATCACGGCCTTCATCGGGTCGCCGCTGCTGCCGGGGATGCGCGACAGCTCCTCGCGTGTCAGCGTCTGCTTGCCGGCGGCGTTGCGCGCGCGCTGGCCCTGGATCTCGACGGGTTCCAGGTGGATGGGCTCGGCAGGTGCTTCAGCTTGCTGGGCCCAGGCAGAGGGGACGCAGGCCAGGGCGACGGCGCTGAGGGCGAGGCGGTGTGGGTGGCGCAGGAGCGGCATGAAGCACAAGAAGCAGTGACGACGGGCGAGATGCTCGCCGCAACCACCTTCGTGCTTCCTGAAGACGGGCCCCCTAGGTTCGAGGGAGCTTGACGGTGAAGCTGCAGCCGTGCCCGCCGGGGCCGACCTGCAAGTCGACGTCGCCACCCAGCGAGCGCGCCGCTTCGCGCACGATGGCCAGGCCCAGGCCCGCACCGCGTTCGTCGCCGGCCTTGCCGCGCCAGAAGCGCTCGAACACCTGTTCACGCTGCGCGGCAGGAATGCCCGGGCCGTTGTCGACCACCCGCAGTTGCCAGCGCGCGGGCTGCACGTCGATGCTCACGTCCACCAGCACGCCGTGCCCGCCGTAGCGCAGCGCGTTGTCCACCAGGTTGCCCAGCATCGAGCGCAATGCACGCGGGTCGGTGGCCAGCACGGCGTTGTCGGGGCCGCTCAGCGACAGCTCGCTGCCCAGGCCGGTCGCCGCCTCGGTCATGCCGGCCAGGGTGTCGCGCGCGACGTTCATCACGTCCACCGGCTCGCGTGGCGCGAGCGCCGTGGCGTCGGCCTGGGCCAGGCGGAGCAGCTGGTGCGCCAGGTGCGAGGCACGCTCCACCGCGCCCTGCAAGTGGCGCGCGGCCTCGTGGCGCGCCGGACCTTCGCTGGTCTGCAGCACATGGGCCTGGGTGCTGATGACGGCCAGCGGCGTGCGCAGCTCGTGTGCGGCGTCGTGCACGAAGGCCTTCTCGCGGGCGAAGGTGGCGGCCATGCGCTCGAACAGCCGGTTCAACGCCGTCTGCAGCGGCAGCAGCTCGCGGTAGCCCTTGGGCAGCACGATGGGGCTCATGTCGGCGGGCGCGCGCACCGCCACCTGCTCCGACAGGCCGTGCAGCGGCGCCAGTGCCGCGCGCAGTGCCAGCCACACCGGCAGCAGGATGAACGGCAGCGTCAGCGCCAGGTAGCCCAGCAGCTCGACGCCGGCCTCGCGTGCGGCCCAGCGCGTGCTCCGCGCGTCGTCGTCGAGCAAGGTCACGGTCCAGTGCTGGCCACGGGCGGTGTAGCTGCGCAGCGTGGCACCTTGATGCAGGGTTTCGGACAGCCCGTCGGGCAGGCGCAGCGGGTCGGCGTCGCCGGGCTGCGCCGCCGGCAGGCGCAGGCCACCGTCGCGGCGCGACACCAGCAGCAGGGGCCGCGGCTCGCCGTGCGGATCGTTGGCCGCGGCGTCGTCCCTCAGGTTCAGCAGGACGGCGACGCCGGCGCTGACGCTGGCATCGGCCGGCGTGAGGTCCAGCGCCCGTGCCAGGCTCTGCGCCCGGCGCAGCAGGGTGCTGTCCAGCTCGCCCGAATCGCGCTTGAGCGTCTGCCACAGGATGAAGCCGAAGAAGACGAGGAACAGCAGCACGATCACGCCCATCATGGCCACCAGCACGCGTCGCTGCAGCCGCGGCGGGCGCGCGGTGGCTGCGACCGCGCTCAAGCGCGGTCCCCGACCAGCAGGTAGCCGATGCCGCGCACGGTTTTCACGCGCTCCGCGCCGACCTTGCGCCGCAGGTTGTGCACGTGGACCTCGACGGCGTTGAAATCGAGCGGCTCGCCCAGTGGCGCCAGGGACTGCGCCAGGCGGTGCTTGGGCACCACGCTGCCACCGGCGCGCGCCAACGCAGCGAGCACGTCGAACTCGCGCAGCGAGAGGCCCGCCGGCTCGCCATCCACCGTGCAGACGCGCTGGCGCATGTCGATGGCCAGCGTGCCGATGGTCCACACCGAAGCCGCCTGCTGGGCGGCACGCCGCGTCACCGCGTGCACGCGCGCGATCAGCTCGACCACGGCGAAGGGCTTGACGATGAAGTCGTCGGCGCCTTCGTCCAGGCCGGCCAGCCGATCGCCCAGCGCGTCGCTGGCGGTGATGACGATCAGCGGCACGGCCAGGCCCTCGCGGCGCCATGTGCGCAACAGGTCGAGGCCGTGGCCGTCCGGCAAGCCCAGGTCGAGCAGGATGCAGTGGTGGCCGCCGGCCACGGCGAAGCGGTGGGCGTCGCACGCCGTGCGCAGCCATTCACTGGTGAATCCAGCGCCGCGCAGGGCTTGCTGCAGCGACGCGCCCAGGTCCACATCGTCTTCGATCAGCAGCAGGTGCATCGTGCGCGATGGTAGGGCCCGCGAGCTTGGCCGATGCTTAAGAGGTGCAGCGGCGTCGCATCAGCCGATCGTGGCGGCCGACGCAACGCTGTTGCGCTTCATGGCCGATGCGGCCTCCCGGCAGGCCTCGAAGAAGGCGAGCTTGGTGGCATTGCGGCGGCGGTGCTGGGCGCGGTGCTTGGATGCCACCTCGCTGTCCGGCCGGATCCCCGGCGTTTCCGGCAGTTGCCAATGGCGCGAACCGAGGCGGGCCGCGCCGGCCTCGGTCCAGACTCTGTCGTAGTCGAGCTGGATGTTCCGCCGCCGCGCATAGCCTGCCGACACGTGCGATTGCTGGGCGACGGTGACCGGTGCCGGAAGGTCCCAGCCCGCGCACACGCCTTGCAATGCACACAGCAGCAGCGACGACGGCCGCAGGCGGTGCAGTTGCGTGCCCAGTTCGCGCATCAGCGCCTCGGTCCCGCGCACCCCTTGGAAACCGGCGATGAGGGCGACGCTGCGCTCCTCGCCGGCGATGCCGGCCGCGCGGGCGCCGACGATGCTGAAGTTGGTCGACACCAGGCGCTGGCCCTGGAACAGCAGGTCGAAGCTGAGCTCGCCTTCGCGGCTTTGCGAGGCCGACTGCCGCAGCACGAGCGAGACGTCGGTGCAGGTCTCGGACGCCAGCGGAAACAGCAGGCACTGTCGTTGCCACAGCGCCCGGCAGGTGTCCGACCGGAGCGTTGCATGCAACCAGCTGAAATGGGACACGACGCAGGCTGCCCGGTCAGACACGCTCAGGCCATCGCAGAGGTACGGCCGCAACGGCCGCAGGCTCACTTCGATCGGGTAGTGCGCACCGTGCTCCAGCTTGAGGCGATGCAAGGAAACCCGGCAGATCTGGACGCCGGCCTTGCGCAGCGCAAAGCGCCAGAAGAACTTGACAGCCCGCCTGTACGTCGCCCACCTCCCGCCTGCGCCGTCGTCCGTGCTGCGGAACAAGACGTGCCAATCCACTCGGGCTTGCGCCGCTGCTGCAAACATCCTCTGGTCTCCTCCCGCCCCGCGAATCGCCATTCGGCGACTGAATTTGTACAAAACTTTACCATCAGGAAATGTTGCGGAAGCCTTGTTTTCTTTGGGCTTCCTTGGTTTTGCTGCGTCTCGCGTCTCGCGTCTCGCGTGTCGTTTTTCGCCGTGAGCAGGCCTCGGCACTCGACCAGGCGGCCGCTTCGATGGAAGAGCTCGGCTCCACCGTCAGCCTGACCGGCCGTTCGGCCGAGGCGGCAAAGGGAGCAAGGCACGACGCTCGTCGGCCAGGCCGGCGTCACGATGACCGAGGTGGTCAGCTGCCATCCAGCGCGTGACCGACATCGCCAGCGAGATCAGCGCCGCCAGCAGCGAGCAGAGCGTGGGCGTTCCGCGGTGCAGGCCGTGGCCGTCTTCAAGCTGCCGGCCGGCGGCGCGGAACATCGGGCAAGCCCCGGCCAGGCCGACGTCGCGCGCAACCCCACCGAGCGCCGCGGTGACGGTGGCGCGCACCGGCACCGACGACTGGGCCAGCTTCTGACCAGCGGAGCGGACCGGGTTCAGTTGCTGTACAGAAAGCCCCGGCCGGTGCCGCTGAGGTAGATCCGGCCATAGACCTTCTGGTCGGCGGCCATCGCGCCGATGCCGCCGAACTGGTGCGCGTCGTCGTTGAAGCGCGACCAGGTGGTGCCGCCGTCGTCGGAGCGGTAGACGCCCCACACGCCGCCCGCCACGCCCACCACGTAGACCGCAGCCGAGTACGCAGCGCCGGCCTTGGCCTTGCCCAGCGCCACCGCGGTGGCGCCCTGCACGTCGGGCCACGCGTTGCTGCCCGTGATCGACGCAAACCGGCTCAGCTTCGTCCAGGTCGATCCTGAATCCACCGAGTGGTACACGGCGTTGCCGTCGGCCAGCCAGAGGTCGCCCTCGGTGTTGGGGTTGACCACGAGCGAGGTGTTCGCGAAGTAGTTGGGGGCCAGGCCAGCGGTCACCGAGCTCTGGCTCAGCGTGAACGTGTGGCCGCCATTCGTCGACACGTAGACCTTGCCCGGCGTGCCCCACCAATTGGCGCCTGAATCGTAGGCATAGACCTTGTTCGGGTTCTTGCGATCTGCGGCCAGATGGTAGGCGCGGGGGTAGATGTCGGAGACCGGCGGCAGATTGGTCGGGACCCAGGTGGCGCCGTTGTCGGTGGTGTAGGACGGCACCGAGTACGCGGGCGCCCAGACCGCCTTGTTGCGCGCGGTGACGGCGATGCTTGCTTCGCCGTTCGTGTTGGCCGCGGCACCGGGAGCGAGGGTGGCGAACGGCGTCCAGGTCTTGCCACCGTCGCCGGACCAGACGCCGAAGGCGGTACCGGTGCCGAGGACGACGCCCATGCTGGCGATGTAGAGCGGGTCGGACCACGCCATGTCGGCGGCGAAGCCGTTGCTCCAACTGGTGCCCGGCGTCAGGGTCGGCTTCGTCGCGAGATCCGCGTGCACCCAGGGGCCGACGTCGCCCGAACTGTTGATCACGGTGTACGTTGCCTCGGCCGGCGGCGTGGCGAGGCTCAGGACGGCAGTCTCCTCCATCCCCTCGACGACCTCGTTCCAACTCGGCGTTGACGAGGAAGCGTTGCGGGTTTCCCAGGCGCCGCCGCCATGGACGTGCAGAACGCGGTCGGGGTTGAGCGGATCGATCTCGACGTCGTCGGGCCATCCCCAGAAGGCGCCGTCGGCCGGCGTACGCGGCATGGTCGCCGCGATCTCGCGCCAGGTCTTGCCGCCGTCGGCGGACCACTGAATGACCTGCTGGCCGCTGTAATTGCCCCAGGAGTTGGTCACGCCCAATGCAATGCGGGTGCTCGTGCCGGTGCCGGAGACGGACAGGCCGCCGAGGCCCAAGCCCGTCCCTGTCCCGCCGCTGTTGGGGTCCTTCAGCAAGGTCCAGTTGGTGCCGTCGAACTTGTAGAGCCCGGCGGGGCCGGAGGCGCCCGGCCCTGGATCCTTGGTGAAGACAACATAGAACATGCCGTCCGCAGCGCGCACCATGTGCGGAATGTGGTAGCCGGAGATCGGGGTCGACACCGCGGTCCACGAAGCGCCGCCGTTGGTCGACTTGTACAGGTTCGAGCCCAGGCCCGCGGTGCCGACGTAGTCCGGGGCGATGGCCGCGTAGATCGTCTGCGTGGCCGAGCCGCTGCCCTTGGTGCCGGTGTCGAGCACCACCAGCTCGACGCCCATCGCGCTGCCGACGCCCAAGTCATTGACCTGATCCTGGGTCAACTTGGCGCTCGACAGCGACGTGACCTGGGCCCAGGTGAGGCCCGAGTCGACGCTCTTCCACAGGCCGGCCGTGCGCGAGCCATAAAACAGCGTCGAGGGCTTGTTGGGGTCGACCGTCAGGCGTTCGCCGATGGCCCGGCCGGGGCTGTTGCCCGCCAGGGGAAAGGGCAGGCCGACGTGGGTCCAGTGGTCACCGCGGTCGCTGGAGATGTACAGGCGGCCATTGCCACCGAACGTGTACATGCCGGCGGCCAGGTAGACGAGCTTGTCGTTGTTCGGATCGACGGCGATGCTTTCGATGCCGTGGAACCGTTCCTCGCCTCCGCCGAAGCCCAGGCCGTCGGTGATGGGCGTCCAGGACGACGCGCCCTGGTTCCAGCGGTAGGCGCCACCGACGTCGGTGCGCGCGTACAGCAGGTTGGCGGTGCCCGGATGGAAGACGAGGCCGGTGACGTAGCCGCCACCGCCGAACTTCACGCTCTTCCAGGGGGTGGCCTGGGCTGGTGCCGGCGCAGGCGAGGGTGCAGGTGCAGGCGAGGGTGCAGGTGCAGGCGAGGGTGCAGGTGCAGGCGAGGGTGCAGGTGAGGGTGCAGGTGCAGGTGCAGGTGCAGGTGCAGGTGCAGGTGCAGGTGCAGGTGCAGGTGCAGGTGCTGACCCAATCGGTGCTGCAGCGGTGTCGGAGTCATGGCCTCCCCCGCAGGCAGACAGCACCATGGCGCACAGCAGTGCGCTTGTCGCGGTGGCGCGTTTGGGGCGTTGGCTTGGCATGCTCATCGTGAAGATCCTGTTGCGTCAAAGTCAGTGCGGCACGCTCATGTCGCTCGACATGCAGCGCCCTCGATTTCGGCGCCAGTGTGTGAGTCGCGCTGTCAGCAAAGCTGACCAAACTTGCGGAGTCGACGGACGCCACGCGGCGCGTTGTCGCAGCGAGACGTCATGCAACAGGATGAAAATCAACGTGAATCGGAAGACGCCGAATCGGGTCCGCAAGTGCCGCAAATTGCGCCAGAGCGACGAAATTCGACGCCCTCAAGCTCCTCCGTCAGCACCGACCCAGCGTTCCTCCGACAGCTTGAGGTGCATGTGCATCGCGGACTGCGCCGCCAGGGGGTCGCGCGCTTCGATGGCGCGAAGAATGGCCTCGTGCTCCTTCAGCGCAAGGTTCCACGTGCGGGCGTTCTCGTAGCGTGAACTGATCTTGGCCGAGATGGGGCTGTGACGTTCGTCGAACAGCTCCGCCACGATCCGCACCATCACCGAGTTGCCGCTCATCTCGGCGATGGTCAGGTGGAACTGCCGGTCCTGGTCGATCGGCGTGCGGCGTTTGGCGACCTCGCTGCGCATGCCCTTGACGATCTCGCGCAAGCGCAGCAGCGCCGGCTCGGTCCCGTGCACGCACGCAAGCATGATCACCGAACCTTCGAATGCCGCGCGCGCCTGCATCAGCTCGCTCGGGCTCTCGCCGAGCGCGGCCGTCGTCTCGGGCGCACGTTCCGCCCGGGGGCACACATACACGCCGGATCCGCTGCGGATCTCCACGCTGCCTTCGACGTCGAGCGCGATCAGGGCTTCGCGCAGCGAGGGTCGCGACACACCCAGTTGCTGCGCCAGGTCGCGCTCCGGCGGCAGCCGCGTGCCGGTGTCGAAACCGCCTTGCTGGATGAGTTCGCGGATCTGGTCGGCGATCTGCTGGTAGAGCCGGCGGGGCTCCACCTGCTTCAACTGGAGGGTCATGGCGGGTCCGGAAAATTGGCCTGACCATGATAGCGACATCGTTTGCCCGATGCCGCCCTGGAACGCACAAGCGCCATGGCACGTTCAGGGAATGTCCCAGGTCCCTGGAGAGTTTTGGTCAGGCCAAATCGAAAATCGTTGGTAAGGTGGTTTGACCAAACCAACGGCGGCCCGAACCCGAAACCCGACAGGAGACACGACTTGCAGCTTCACGCAGAGCCGGCCGGCACGGTGGACTCGCCGCGCCGCGCAGCGCCCGAACCCTTGCTGAGCCTGCACGGCATCGGCAAGCGTTTCCTCGCGGTGACCGCGCTGCAGGGCGTGAGCTTCGAGCTGCGCCGCGGTGAAGTGCATGCCGTGTGCGGCGAGAACGGTGCGGGCAAGTCGACGCTGATGAAGATCGTCAGCGGACAGCTGCAGCCCGACGAGGGCCACATCGCGTTCAAGGGTACGCGGACCCGCTTCGCGTCGACGCGCGAGGCCGAGGCCGCCGGCATCGCGATGATCCACCAGGAGCTCAACCTCGTGCCCCACCTGTCGGTGGCCGAAAACATCTTCCTGGCCCGCGAGCCGCGCCGGGGCTGGTGGATCGACCGGGCGAAACTGCAGGCCGGCGCGACGGCCTGCCTGCAGCGGCTGGGCGTGGACATCGCCCCGGCTCAGCAGGTGCGCACGCTGTCGGTGGCGCAGCGACAGATGGTCGAGATCGCCAAGGCGCTGTCGCTGAATGCGGAAGTCCTCATCATGGACGAGCCCACCTCGTCGCTCACCGAGACGGAAACCGCGCAACTCTTCAAGGTCATCCACGAGCTCAAGCGCGCCGGTGTCGGCGTGGTCTACATCTCGCATCGGCTCGACGAAATGGCGCACATCGTCGACCGCGTGACGGTGCTGCGCGACGGCCGCCACGTGAGCACCGATGACTTCGCCGCGACGACGGTCGACAGCATCGTCGAGCGAATGGTCGGCCGTCCGCTGGAAGACAAGTTCCCGCCCGCCACGCGGGTGCCGACCACCGAGGTCCTGATGTCAGTGCGTGGCCTGGCGCGCAAGCAGGTGTTCGAAGGCATCGGCTTCGAGCTGCGGCGCGGAGAAATCCTCGGCTTTGCGGGGCTGCTGGGGGCCGGGCGCACCGAGGCCGCGCGCGCGGTCTTCGGCGCCGACCTGCCGGACGCCGGCACCGTGCAGCTGGGCGACCAGGTGCTGCGCATCCGGTCGCCGCGGGACGCGATCCGCCACGGCATCGCCTACCTGTCGGAAGACCGCAAGCACGACGGCCTCGCGATCGACATGCCGCTGGTGCACAACGTCAGCATGGCCAACATGGCGGCGGTGTCGGGTCGTGCGGGCTTCATCCGCTTCAAGGACGAAGAGGCGTCCGCCCGGCGCTTCGTCGACTCGCTGGCCATCCGCACGCCGTCCGCGCGCCAGCTGGTGCGGCTGCTGTCGGGCGGCAACCAGCAGAAGGTCGTGATCGCCAAATGGCTGTTCCGCGACTCGCGCGTGCTGTTCTTCGACGAGCCCACGCGCGGCATCGACGTGGGCGCGAAGTACGCCATCTACCAGCTGCTCGACGAACTCGCCGCGCAGGGCATCGGCGTGGTGCTCATCAGCTCGGAGCTGCCCGAAATCCTGGGCATGACCGACCGCGTGGCGGTGTTCCATGCCGGGCACATCACCGGCACGCTCGACACGCGCAGCACCTCACAGGAAGAAATCATGCATTTCGCCTCGGGCCGGCCGGCACGCGCGGCCGCATGACCAGGCCAGGCACCCCATGACCGACAAGCAGAAAGACCTGTTCCAGAAGTTCGCGGCGCTCGCGAGCCTGATCGCGCTCACCGCGGTGTTCTCGTTCGTGAGCGATTCGTTCTTCTCCGTCGGCAACGGCATGACGGTCGCGCTGCAGGTGACCTCCATCGCCTACCTCGGCATCGGCGCGACCTGCGTGATCATCACCGGCGGGATCGACCTGTCGGTGGGCGCCATCCTCGCGCTGGCGGGCGTCGTCGCGGCGCTGGCAGTGAAGGCGGGCCTGCCGGTGCCGCTGGGCATGCTGTGCGGGCTGGTGGTGGGGGCCTTGTGCGGGCTCGTCAACGGCCTGTGCGTGACCTTGCTCAGGCTGCCGCCGTTCATCGCGACGCTGGGCATGATGATGGTCGCGCGCGGCGTGGCGCTGCAGATCACCGATGCCAAGGCCATCGGCGGGCTCGGAGACGGCTTCGCGGCACTCGGCAACGGATCGCTGGCACGCATCGTCAACATCGGCGCCGACGGCTTTCCGGACGTCGTGTTCCCGGGCATTCCCTACCCGGTGCTGCTGATGATCGCGCTGGCCGTCGCGGTGGCGGTGCTGCTCAACCGCACCACGCTCGGCCGCTTCATCTATGCCATCGGGTCGAACACCGAAGCGGCGCGCCTGTCGGGCGTGGACGTGCGCGGCGTCACCGTCTTCGCCTACGTGCTGTCGGGAACGCTCGCGGGGCTGACGGGCTGCGTGCTGATGTCGCGCCTGGTCACCGCCCAGCCGAGCGAAGGCCTGATGTACGAGCTCGACGCGATCGCTGCCGCGGTGATCGGCGGCACCTCGCTGTCGGGCGGCGTCGGAACGATATCGGGCACCGTCATCGGCGCCTTCGTGATCGGCATCCTGCGCAACGGCCTGAACATGGGCGGCGTGTCTGCCTTCACGCAGCAAATCATCATCGGTCTGGTCATCCTGCTCACCGTGTGGATCGACCAGATGCGTCATCGCAGATGACACCTCACCGGCAGGACCGCCCGGGAATCGGAGAGAGACAAGCTCGTTCATCAAGAGGACTGACATGAAGAAAATCCTGACCACCGTGTTCGCATCCACGTTCCTGTTCGCCGCCTCGGCGGCATCGGCCGCAGACAAGGAGATCGCCGTCATCGTGAAGACCGCGAACTCCGATTTCTGGCAGAACGTGAAGAAGGGATCGACCGCCGCCGCCGGCGAGCTCAAGGGCTACACCGCCAGCTTCCAGGGCGCGGCGTCGGACACCGATCTCGCCGGCCAGGTCGCGCTGGTCGAGAACGCCGTGAACCGCAAGGTGGCGGCCATCGTGCTCGCGCCGTCCGATCCCGATGCGCTGATTCCGGCGATGAAGAAGGCCTGGGAGGCCAAGATCCCGGTGATCCTGATCGACTCCGCGGCCAGCGACGCGGGCAAGGACTACTACCAGTCCTTCCTCGCCACCGACAACAAGAAGGCGGGCGAGCTGTGCGCGCAGGCCCTGATCGACAAGGTCGGCACGACGGGCAAGATCGCGATCATGTCGTACACGGCAGGCTCCGGCTCGGAGATCGGCCGCGTCGGAGGTTTCCGCAAGTACATCGAAACCCACTCGAAGCTGCAGGTCGTGGGCCCGTTCTATTCGAACTCGCAGATGGGAACGGCGCTGAACCAGACCACCGACGTGCTCGCGGCGAACGCCGACCTGAAGGGCCTGTTCGGCGCCAACGAGCCGACCGCGATCGGCATGGGCCGCGCGCTCGTGCAGTCGGGCAAGGCAGGCAAGGTGGTGGCCATCGGCTTCGACGGCAACGGCGACCTGCAGGGCTTCATCAAGGATGGCACGCTCGAAGCCATCGCCGTGCAAAGCGCCTACCAGATGGGCCACCTGGGCGTGAAGACCGCGGTGGAAGCGAGCCAGGGCAAGACCGTGCCGAAGTTCCGCGACACCGGTGTGGTGATGGTGACCAAGAAGAACATCGAGTCCACCGAAGCGAAGAACGTCCTGTACTGAGCGACTCGAAGGGAGCGTCATGCTGACTGTCATCTGCGACACCCCGGGCACCTTGCGTGTCGTGGACAGGGAGATGCCCCTGCGCGGCGAAGGCGAGGTGCTGCTGCGGGTGCGGCGGGTGGGGGTGTGCGGCACCGACCTGCACATCTTCACCGGCCACCAACCCTATCTCGAATACCCGCGCGTGATGGGCCACGAGTTCTCCGGCACCGTGGCCGAAGCGCCCGCCGGCAGCGCGCTGGCGGTCGACGACCCGGTGTTCGTGATGCCCTACCTGTCGTGCGGCAGCTGCATCGCGTGCCGCCAGGGCAAGACCAACTGCTGCGTGGCCATCCAGGTGCTGGGCGTCCACCGCGACGGCGCCTTCACCGAGTACATCAGCGTTCCGCAAGCCTTTGTCCACAAGGCGGAAGGCGTCACGCTCGACCAGGCGGCGATGCTCGAATTCCTGGCCATCGGCGCACATGCCGTGCGGCGCGGCGATGTGCAGGCCGGCCAGCGCGTGCTGGTCGTCGGCACCGGGCCCATCGGCATGGCGGCAGTGACGTTCGCCGTGCTGCGCGGCGCCACCGTCGCCGCGCTCGACACGCGCCGCGATCGCGTCGACTTCTGCTGCGAGCACCTCGGAGCGCATGCCGGCGTGGTGATCGGCCCGAGCGACGAAGCGGAGCTGTCGCGGCTGACCGGCGGCGACTTCTTCGACGTCGTGTTCGATGCCACCGGCAATGCCCGCGCGATGGAGCGCGGCTTTCGCTTCATCGCCCACGGCGGCAAGTACGTGCTGGTCTCCGTCGTGCGCGACAACATCGCGTTCGCCGATCCCGAGTTCCACAAGCGCGAGGCGAGCCTGCTGGGCAGCCGCAACGCCACGATGGAGGATTTCGAGACCGTGCTCGCCGCGATGCGCGCCGGCCAGATCCCGCACGCGGCGCTGAACACGCATAGGCTCGCACTCGCGAACCTGCCCGCCGACTTCGTGCAGCTGCTCGACCCGTCGCGAGGCGTGGTCAAGGCCATCGTCGAGTGCTGAGGGGTCGCACGATGGCGCTGCCCATTCTTCAGTTCGGCACCGGTCGCTTCCTGCAGGCGCACGTGGACCTGTTCGTGTCGCAGGCGCTCGCGCGGGGCGAGGCCCTCGGCGGCATCGCCGTCGTGCAGACGACGGGCAGCGCGCAGAGCACGGCACGCACGGCGGCGCTGGCCGGCGGCGCGGGCTACCCCGTCGAGGTGCGCGGCCTGCTCGACGGGCGCCGGCTGTGCGAGACCGTGCGCGTCGATTCGGTGCGGCAGGCCTGGCATGCGGACACCCATTGGCCGCAGATCGTCGAGGCGGTCGCCACGGACGTCCGCGTCATCGTGTCGAACACGGGCGAACGCGGCTACGCGCTCGATTCCGCCGATGGGCCGTCGCTGTTGTCCGGTGGCACGGTCGCGCCACGCAGCTTCCCGGCGAAGCTGGCCGTGCTGCTGTATCGCCGCTGGCGGCATCAGCCGGGCGGCGGCCCGTCGCTGTTCCCCTGCGAACTCGTGCCGAGGAACGGCGACACCTTGCGCGCGATCGTCTGCGAACTCGCGAAGTCGTGGCAGGCGCCGGGCTCCTTCATCGACTACCTGCACGACGAATGCGTGTGGGTCAACTCGCTGGTCGATCGCATCGTGTCGGAGCCGCTGGTTCCGGTCGGCGCGATCGCCGAGCCGTATGCCCTGTGGGCGATCGAGCGGCAGCGTGGCATGGTGCTGCCGTGCACGCATCCGGCCATCGTCCTGACCGACGAACTGGGGCGCTTCGAGCGATTGAAGCTGATGCTGCTGAACCTCGGCCACACGTTTCTCGCCGAACGCTGGCTGGCCGGCGGGCGGCCGCGCGATGAAACCGTGCTGCAGGCCCTGGGCGATGCGCTGTTGCGCGCCGAGCTGGAAGCGGTCTGGCGCGACGAGGTGATGCCGGTGTTCGACGCCCTCGGCGAAGGCCGCGACGCGCGCGACTACCTCATCGTGCTTCGTGATCGCCTGCTCAATCCTTTCCTGGCCCACCGGCTGGCCGACATTGCGCAGAACCACCCGTCGAAGAAGCAGGCGCGCATCGGCCTGCTGCTGTCGCATGCGGACAAGCTGGGATTGCCGCCGACGCAGACGCGGCTGAGAGCGGCGATGGCCACCGATGAGGAGCTGCATTCATGAAGCGAACCGGTGAGAGCAGGGGCCGGATGCTCGTGACGGGCGCGGCCGGCAAGGTGGGGCAGGCCTTTCTTGCGCGCGCGCTGCACGACCCGGCGTTCGACCGCTTCGTGTTTCGCGCCTTCACGCATCGACGGCCGCTCGACGCGCACGATCGCCTCGACTGCGTGCAGGGCTCGATCCAGAACCGCGTCGACGTCGACCGCGCGCTGGACGGCGTGACCCACGTGCTGCACCTGGCCACCAGCAAGGAAACGCCTGACGACGTGATGGACGTGGCCGTGAAGGGCATGTTCTGGTTGCTCGAGGCCTGCCGCAGCAGCGCCAGCTTCGAACAATTCCTGCTGGTCGGCGGCGATGCCGGCGTGGGCCATTTCTTCTACCCGCACCCGGTGCCCGTCGTCGAGACGCAGGCCCACAGCGCCTACCCCGGTTGCTATGCCTTGTCGAAGGTGCTCGAAGAAGTGATGCTGCAGCAGTACTTCGTCCAGTACGGCCTCAACGGCTGCTGCCTGCGCGCCCCCTGGATCATGGAGAAGGACGACTTCAGGTTCCAGTTGTCCTTCGGCCCCGACGTGTTCGGCGGGCCGCGCTGGTGCGAGCTGGTGGGCGCCGAAGCGGCCGCCACCCATGTCGCCAGCGGCGCGGTCCCGGTGATGCTCGACGAGGCGGGCGTGCCGGTGCAGCGGAATTTCGTGCATGTGGACGACCTCGTGGACGCCATCTGCACCGCGGTCGATCACCCACGGGCGCGCCAGCAGCTGATGAACATCGCGATGGACGAGCCGGTCGACTACGGCGCGCTGGGCGACTACCTCGCGCGCACGCGGGGCGTGCCGCTGGTGCCCGTCAAGACGCCGTACCACTCGACCTGGCTCGACAACACCAAGGCCAGGTTCCTGCTCGGCTGGCGACCGAAGTACGACATGGCGAGGCTGGTCGAGGCCGCGTGGTCGTATCGCCGCGCCGTCGACGACCCGCGCCACGTCTGGTACCCCGGCTGAGGGCCACGGCATCACTCGGACCCGGGTGGCATTCCGCCATGCCGGCCTGTTCTGTTCCATCGGAAGGAGACATCATGCAGATGAACAAGAGAACGCTGGTCGCCACGCTGCTCGCCGCGGCGGGGGCGTCGCTGCTTCCCGGCTTGGGCGCTGCCGCAGGCAAGCGGCTGGTGATCGGTTTCGCGCAGACCGGCGCGGAGAGCGAATGGCGCACGGCGAACACCGAATCGGTGAAGTCCGCGGCGAAGGCCGCCGGCGTCGAGCTGAAGTTCTCCGACGGGCAGCAGAAGCAGGAGAACCAGATCAAGGCGATCCGGGCCTTCATCGCGCAGAAGGTCGACGTGATCATCCTCGCGCCGCTGGTGACGACCGGCTGGGACACGGTGCTGAAGGAAGCGAAGGCCGCGAAGATTCCGGTCATCCTCGAGAGCCGCAACGTCGAGGTCAAGGACCCGACGACCTGGGCCTCGTTCGTCGGGTCGGACTTCGTCGAGGAAGGGCGGCGCGCCGCCCGCTGGCTGCTCGATCACACCAAGGACACGCAGGGCGACGTCAACATCGTCGAGCTGCAGGGCACGGTCGGCTCCGACCCGGCGAACGACCGCAAGAAGGGCTTCGAGGAGGTGATCAGGACGAACCCGCGCTACAAGGTCGTCCGGTCGCAGACGGGGGACTTCACGCGCTCGAAGGGCAAGGAGGTGATGGAGGCCTTCCTGAAGGCGGAGGGCAAGAAGATCAACGTCCTCTACGCACACAACGACGACATGGCGATCGGCGCCATCCAGGCCATCGAAGAGACGGGGCTGAAGCCGGGCAAGGACATCCTCGTCATCGGCGTCGACGCGGTGAAGGGCGCCTTCGAAGCCATGATGGCCGGCAAGATGAACGTGTCGGTCGAATGCAGCCCGCTGCTCGGGCCGCAGCTGATGGAGGCCGCCAAGAAGGCGGCGGCCGGTGAAACACTGCCGCGCTGGATCAAGACCAACGAGGGGGTGTTCCCGCAGGAGGTCGCGGCCAAGGAGTTCCCGAACCGCAAGTACTGAGCGTCAGCCGCAACCCGGCGGTGCGGCCATCGACACCCCTGCGCACCGTCACTGCATCAGCGCCGCGACCTCTGCGGCACTCAGCGCGCCCGCGTGCACGCGGAAGTCCTGGATTCGGCCGTCGAACGACGGATGCCCCCAGTTGCGCCCCAGGAAGGCCACCTGATCGCCAACCTGACGCGGCGACAACAGGATGGCGTCCGAGCTCGCCACCTCGGTGCCGTCGACGTAGAGCCGCCCGGTGCTGCCCTGGAGCGTGACCGCCACATGGACCCAGCGCCGGATGGGCAGGAAGCCCGGCGCCTCGACGACCTGCTCGTCGTTGTGCCCTGCGCCGCAGATCCCGAAACGCAGCCCCTGGCCGGCCTTGGGCGCGATCCGCATGGACGAGAAGCCGTCGTGTCCGGCGAAGAACAGGCAGCTGTCCCAGCGCAGCGAATTCGCATAGGCCCACAGCGACACCGTGAAATCGTCCAGGCCGCTGAAGATCCCCGGCGGCAGTTGCAGGCCGGCCGCCTTGCCGTCGAACGCCACGGCCTTGTCGTTGTTCAGGCGTCCCTCGCCCCAGGTCGCCCCGTCCAGCAACGTGCCCTCGATGGTGGTTCTGCTGCCGGCCGGGGTCAGCAGCGTGCCGGCGGTGCCGGTGCCGTTCATGCCGTTCAGGGGCATCGACAAGCGCGTCTCGCCGGACACCGAGGCCCGGACCGAGCCCGAGCTGGCGCTGGTGCCGCCGCTGCCCAGGGCGGTGACCTGGTAGAACCAGGTGCTCCTGGGCGCGGCGTCGGTGTGGGTGAGCAATTCGTTGGCCGCGACCGTGGCCAGGTCCGTGAAGGGGCCATCGGCACTGGCGCTTCGCCTGACCACATAGGACGTCGCGCCGACGCTGCCCCACCACGACAGCACCGCGCGGCCATCGCGCACCGGGGCGGTCAGGCCGGACGGCGGCTTCATCGGCCCTGCATAGGCCGGGCGGCGGTGGACGAGGGTCGGGAACACCACGTCGTCGCCACCGCTGGACCCATAGTTCGGCTCGCACAGCGGCACCATGCGCGCGACGTTGGGCGCTGCCAGGCCCATTCGATTCACATAGTGGTTGTAGATGGGCTCCCAGGCGTTCCTCTTGTGCTGGAACGACTGGTTCACTTCCGTCCACAGCGACGTGTGGGGTTCCGGCGGGTTCTGCTCGCGTGCATACGGCATCGGGTACGTGTTGCCGTTCTCGTCCAGCAGATTGGAGCGGGCCACGTATTCGGCTCCCGCGAGGAAGCGGTTGTCGTACAGCCCGTAGAGGTCGTCGCCCTGGCTCCAGGCCATCTCCAGCAGGTCGCCACCCAGCGACATGCCCAGCGTCGAGTGGCCCTGGTCGCGGCCGCTCTCTTGCCACTGCCCGAAGTGACCCGGGTGCATGAAGTAGACGGCGTGCACGATGGAGCCATTGCCGAACATCGTCAGCTTGCCGCGGTTGTTCGCCGCGTAGTAGTCGCAGGCCTGCCGGTACAGGTCGGGCCGGTCGCAGAACACCCCGATGGCCAGCGTGCCGCACAACGAGGCCATGTCCCAGTTGGCGTGGGAACCCGGGTGCGGCCCGCTGAGGAACCGCGACGAGATGCCGACGAAGACGCTCGTGAGCATCTCCTGGAAGCGCGCCAGGCGCTCGGGCGGCCAGCCGGGGTAGCCACGCATGATCTCGCCGGCCTGGGCCCATTGGTGGCCCTGCATGCCGGCCAGCAGGATGAAGGTGTGGTCGTCATGGGCGGTCGAGCCCTCGGGCACGGTCCCGATCACCTTCAGCGTGTTCGCCCACGCATCCAGTGTTTCCACCGCCTTGTCGGCATAGCGCGTGTCGTCCGACAGCCGCCAGCGCAGCGCCAGGCACCAGGCGCGCTGGATGTCGCGGTACATCGCGAACTTGCTGCTGTCGGCGCGATAGACACCGGCGAGCGGATTGGGCTTGCCATCCAGGCTGGCGGCGCGGTCGGCGCACAGCTTGTTCCACCAGCCGGTCCACGGCTGCTGGCCGGCCTTGATGTGCTCGCGGATGCGCGCGAAGTCGTCATCGGTGACCAGCAGTCCCGGGTGACGGAAGACGCCGCTCACCGAGCCGGGGACGCTCGCGGACGGGCTTCGCCCCTGGCCTCGAGCCTGCGCGGACTGGCCGGTGTCCTCGGCGCCCGCGCCGCATCCGGACAGCAGCGGGAACATCGGGAGCAGGCCCAGCCCCAGAGAGAGCGCACGCCGTGCGGGATCGGGCAACTGACCGAGGTCGGTGCGTTCCGGGAATGTCTTCGACACGTTCACGTCCTGGTTCTCCTCGTTGAGCTCAGCGGGGAAACGCAGCGGGGTTGGCCAGGTAGGCCTTGGACAGGCGCGCGAACTGGCCGCCGTCGTTCGTGATGTCCGCCGACGTGTCGTCCCCGGGACTGAAGACGATCGCGAAGGTGCCGTTGCCCGCGTACTGGGTTGGATGCGTCAGCATGTACTGGACGTGGTTGTCCCGATAGTGCTTCGGTGTTCCGCCGGGGGTCGTCGAGGGCACACCCATGGGGGTCTGCCAGTACAGGATCGGCAGGCCGCCCAGGTGGCTGCGCACGATGCTCCAATCGTTGATGCCCTGGTTGAAATTCGGTGTGGTGACGTTGTTCTCGTCCAGGTAGAACGGGCCGGGGCCGCGATTCGCACAATTTGGCACGGGGTT
>NZ_FRCQ01000035.1:0-75000 GCF_900142965.1 Rhizobacter sp. OV335 | reverse complement strand
CCCCTAAGGCGAGGCAGAGATGCGTAGCTGATGGGAAACAGGTCAATATTCCTGTACCGATATGTAGTGCGATGTGGGGACGGAGAAGGTTAGCTCAGCCGGGTGTTGGATGTCCCGGTTCAAGCGTGTAGTCGTGCTGCCTAGGCAAATCCGGGCAGCTTAGATGAGGCGTGATAACGAGGCGGCTTGCCGCTGAAGTGAGTGATACCCTGCTTCCAGGAAAAGCCACTAAGCTCCAGCTACATACGACCGTACCGCAAACCGACACTGGTGCGCGAGATGAGTATTCTAAGGCGCTTGAGAGAACTCTGGAGAAGGAACTCGGCAAATTGACACCGTAACTTCGGAAGAAGGTGTGCCTTTAGTAGGTGAACCATTTACTTGGGGAGCCCAATGAGGCCGCAGAGAATCGGTGGCTGCGACTGTTTATTAAAAACACAGCACTCTGCAAAGACGAAAGTCGACGTATAGGGTGTGACGCCTGCCCGGTGCTGGAAGATTAAATGATGGGGTGCAAGCTCTTGACTGAAGTCCCAGTAAACGGCGGCCGTAACTATAACGGTCCTAAGGTAGCGAAATTCCTTGTCGGGTAAGTTCCGACCTGCACGAATGGCGTAACGATGGCCACACTGTCTCCTCCAGAGACTCAGCGAAGTTGAAATGTTTGTGATGATGCAATCTCCCCGCGGAAAGACGGAAAGACCCCATGAACCTTTACTGTAGCTTTACATTGGACTTTGAACAGATCTGTGTAGGATAGGTGGGAGGCTTTGAAGCGGTGCCGCTAGGTGTCGTGGAGCCAACGTTGAAATACCACCCTGGTGTGTTTGAGGTTCTAACCTTGGCCCGTTATCCGGGTTGGGGACAGTGTATGGTGGGCAGTTTGACTGGGGCGGTCTCCTCCCAAAGCGTAACGGAGGAGTTCGAAGGTACGCTAGGCACGGTCGGAAATCGTGCTGATAGTGCATTGGCATAAGCGTGCTTGACTGCGAGACTGACAAGTCGAGCAGGTACGAAAGTAGGACAAAGTGATCCGGTGGTTCTGTATGGAAGGGCCATCGCTCAACGGATAAAAGGTACTCTGGGGATAACAGGCTGATACCGCCCAAGAGTTCATATCGACGGCGGTGTTTGGCACCTCGATGTCGGCTCATCTCATCCTGGGGCTGTAGCCGGTCCCAAGGGTATGGCTGTTCGCCATTTAAAGAGGTACGTGAGCTGGGTTTAAAACGTCGTGAGACAGTTTGGTCCCTATCTTCCGTGGGCGCTGCAAGATTGAGAGAGCCTGCTCCTAGTACGAGAGGACCGGAGTGGACGCACCTCTGGTGTATCGGTTGTCACGCCAGTGGCATCGCCGAGTAGCTATGTGCGGAAGAGATAACCGCTGAAAGCATCTAAGCGGGAAACTCGTCTCAAGATGAGTCTTGCCGGGGCCTTGAGCCCCCTGAAGAGTCGTTCGAGACCAGGACGTTGATAGGCTGGGTGTGGAAGCGCAGTAATGCGTTAAGCTAACCAGTACTAATTGCTCGTGAGGCTTGACCCTATAACTTTGATCCAACGATCAAAGCTGTCTGAGGACAAGCGTTGTGCAGTTCTTCCAACGAATATCCTTGGACGCAATCAAGTTCACCGGTCGAAAGACCACCGCTGATTCCGCTTGCGTGGTTCAATTCCACGAAGCTTCGACTCTACCAATTGGTCGCAAAGCACCCCACAGGTGCTCGGCGGCAACAAGTTAAGCCTGATGACCATAGCGAGGTGGTCCCACTCCTTCCCATCCCGAACAGGACAGTGAAACGCCTCAGCGCCGATGATAGTGCGGGTTCCCGTGTGAAAGTAGGACATCGTCAGGCTATTAATAAAGCCAACCCCCGTCTCCTCCCAAGGTGACGGGGGTTTCGCTTTTGGGGCAACGGGAATCGGTTGAGTGGAAATAGTTGAACTGCGGTATACGCATCGCGGGCGAGTTTGCTTCCAAGCATTACCCGCATTGCTGCTCGCCAGGTCATGCATTACCCTGCTGCGCTCCAACAACTTCACCGAGGACGAGCCATGACCGTCGCCCGCCATTGGATGGCCCTGGGATGCATTGCCGCAGCCGCGATGCTCGCCGCTTGCGTGAGCAAGCCATCCCCCCAGAGTCCGATGAGCTTCTTTGTCACCAGCGCGAATCCCGGCAAGGGGGCCGACCTCGGCGGCCTGGCCGGTGCGGACCAGTACTGCAAGGCGCTCGCGACGGCCGTCGGTGCCGGCGACAGGGACTGGCGCGCCTACCTCAGCGCCGATGCGTCTGGTGGCACAACGCCGGTGAATGCGCGCGATCGCATCGGCAAGGGCCCGTGGAAGAACGCCCGCGGCGTCGTGATCGCCAACAGCGTCGACGAGCTGCACGGCGCGAACGCCCTCACCAAGCAGACCGCCCTGACCGAGAAGGGTGATGTGATCAACGGCCGAGGCGACACACCCAACCTGCACGACATGCTGACCGGCTCGACCCCGGACGGCCGCGTCGCGACCGGCGACAAGAACCTCACCTGCGGCAGCTGGACGCAGAGCGGCGAGGGCTCGGCGATCGTCGGCCATCACGACCGCACCGGCCTCGACGAGCAAGCGCCCGCCAAGTCCTGGAACTCGTCGCACCCGTCGCGCGGCTGCAGCCCGGACGCCTTGAAGGCGACCGGCGGTGCCGGCCTCTTCTACTGCTTCGCCACCAACTGAGCGTCCAAGCGGGCCGTCCTGTTCACGGCGCGACGCTCACCCCTTCGCGTCGCGCTTGCAAGCCTGTTGCAGCGCCAGCCACCCGGCTGCGCCGAGCGTCTCCATCGTCCGCATGTTGGTTTCGTAGATGCTGTCCGGGTTCGGGGAGCTGTCGACAGCGCGTGTGATGCTCTCCTCACGCAGCAGGTGCAGCGTGGGCCAGGGCGAGCGGTTGGTGGCGTTCGTGATGTCGTCGGGCTCGGTGCCGCCGAACTGGAAATCGGGGTGGAAGGCGGCGACCTGCAACACGCCTTCCAGCCCCATGTCGTCGACCGCCGCCTCGGCAATGCCGAGAAAGTCGTTGAACGCTTCGAAGTCGCCCAGCACGCCGGGATGGATCAGCAAGGTGGTCTCGATCTCGTCGGCAGGCGTGTCGATCAGGCGCTGCATCTCGTCGCACAGCACCGTGAGCAGCACTTCTTCGTCAGTCGCATTGCTGACCACATAGCGGATCTGGTCCTTGACCTGCACTGCCTTCGCGAACGGGCACAGGTTCAGCCCGACGACGGCGCGGTTGACCCATGCGCGGGTTTCGGCCGCTACGGCCTCTGCATCGATGTTCATCCGGCGATTGTCGCCGCTGCACACGACAGTGCTGGCACACTGCGCGCCTTGCCAGCCTGAACAGCCCCCATGCCCCCGCCGCTGAAATACCTGACCGGCTACCCCGAGCCCCTGCAAGCGCAAGTGCGCGACCTGCTCGACGCCGGCACGCTCGGCGAGCGGCTGTCGTCGCGCTACACCGACCTGCACGAGGTCCGCACCGACGGCGCGCTGTACGACTACACGATGGCGCTGAAGAACCGCTTCATGCGCAGCTCGCCGCCGCTCAGCAAGGTGGTGTTCGACAACAAGCTGCAGGTCGTCGAGCACGCGCTCGGCCTGCACACGATGACCTCGCGCGTGCAGGGCGGCCAGCTGAAGGCCAAGCGCGAGATCCGCATCGCCGGCCTGTTCCGCACCGGACCAGCCGACTTCCTGAAGATGATCGTGGTGCACGAGCTCGCTCACCTGAAGGAGCGCGCGCACGACAAGGCCTTCTACCAGCTGTGCACCCACATGGCGCCCGACTACCACCAGCTCGAGTTCGACCTGCGCGTCTACCTCACCTGGCGCGAATCGCAGGCCTCGCGAGAGACTTGACTCGCAGCGCCGTCACCAGTCTTCCTTGACGGCCAGCGCCATCTGCCGCCCGGCCGCGCTGCGGGCCGACAACCAGGCCGTCAGCGTGCCCGCGGCGACCACCGCCAGGCACAAGGCCGCGAGCCGCCCCCACGGCAGCAGCAGGTCCATCGTCCAGTGAAAACTCTGCGGATTGACGACCTTCACCAGCACGACGCTGACCGCCAGCCCCAGCAGCAGCCCGAGCAGCGCGCCCGCCGCGGTCCACACCGCGCCTTCGATCGACACCACCGCCAGCACCTGCCGGCGCGTCAGCCCGAGGTGGGCCAGCAGCCCGAACTCCTTGCGCCGCGCCAGCACCTGCGCCGAGAAGCTCGCGGCGATGCCGAACAGCCCGATCGCGATCGCGACCGCCTGCAGCCAGTAGGTGACCGCGAAGCTGCGGTCGAAGATGCGCAGCGAGAGCGCGCGGATCTCGCCCGGCGACGCGAACTCCAGCAGCCGCCCGTCGAGCCCGCTCGCCTGCGCCGCGGCCCGCAGCGCCGCCTGCACCGCCGCGGCATCGGTGCCCGGCGCCAGCCACAGCGCCATGTCGTTGACCTGCGTGTCGCCGGTCAGCTGCTGGTAGTCGGCCGATGGCAGCGTGACGGCGCCATGCTGGCGCGCATAGTCGCGCCACACGCCCCGCACGAACAGCCGCGCGCGCTGCCCGTTCGGCAGCGGCAGGTCGAGGCGCGTGCCCGGTGCCGCGCCGTACAGGCTCACCATGGCCTCGCTGACGTAGGCGGCGCGCTCGCCCGCCGGCAGCGGTAGCAACTCGCCGACCAGCGGCAACTCCTTCTCGGGTTGCGACAACGACCGCGAGATCAGCACGACGCCCGGCCGCTGCGGATCCAACTGCACCACCGACACCCGCTGCGATTCGACGCGCAGCACGCCGCCGACCGCCGCCGCGCGCTGCAGCAGTTGCGGTGGCAGCGTCACCACATCGTTGCCGCCGGGGCCGGCCGCCGCGCGCAGGTAGAGGTCGGCCGGCAATACGGTGTCCAGCCATTGCGTGACGGCATCGCGGAAGCTCGCGACCATCACCGTCAGTGCGACCGCCAGGCTCAGGCTCGCGACGACGCCGGCCACCGCGATCGTCGCGGTGTTGCGCTGGTGGCGTGCGCGCTCGATGGCCAGCAGCGCCAGCGGCCGCGTCGACGGCTTCAGCAGCGACAGCAGCGCCGCGACGCCGACCGGCACGCAGGCGATGCCGCCCAGCAGCAGGCAGGCGACCGAGAGATACGCGGCGAGCGGGATCTCGGCGATCGGCGGCAGCAAAGCGAGCCCGACCCCCGCCGCCAGCAAGGCCGGCCCCGGCCAGCGCGCCGCGCGGCCCTGCTGCGTGCCCAGCCCCTTCAGCGCCAGCGCGGGCGCCAGTTGCTGCGCGGCCCGCGCCGGCAGCCAGCCTCCGACCAGCGCGGCCGCTACGCCCAAGCCGCCATATGCCAGGGCCGCCAGCGCGCTGAACTGCAGGTGCGGTGCGACGCCCGGAAAGTAGCCGCCGCCCAGGTCCCCGGCCAGCAGCCGCAGCGCCAAGGCCGCGAGCCCGGTGCCGAGGGCCAGCCCGAGCACGCTGCCGGCGACCCCGAGCAGCGCTGACTCGGCCAGCACCAGCTGCAGCCGCTCGCGCCCGCCGAGGCCAAGAACCCCCAGCAACGCGAGTTGAGGCTGCCGCTTCGCGACCGACAGTGACAGGATCGAGAACACCAGGAAGGCGCCGGTGAACAGCGCCACCAGCGCCAGCACCGTCAGGTTCACGCGGTAGGCGCGCGACACGTTCGAGACGCGCTGCGCCGCCTCGTCCGGCGATGCGGCGCGCACGCCCTCAGGCAGTGCCAGCGCGCGCAGCACCGCCTCGCGGTCGACGCCGGGCGCAAGACGCACGTCGATGCGGCTGAGCCGGCCCAGCCAGCCGAAGGTGGATTGCGCGCCGGCGATGTCCATCACCGCGAGTGCCGGTCCGTTGGCGCCGACGCTGCCGCGCACCGGCAGCTCGACGCTGCCCGCCGTCGTCTGCAGGCGCACGCTGTGCGGGTGCCCGAGCTGTTGCTGCGCCTGGGCGTTCAGGAAGACCGAATCGGCCGCCAGCACCGCGAAGCGGTCCGCATCGCTGTCCGCACCCGCATCCGCCCGCGCTTCGGGCCGCGGCATCAACGCCGGCGACAGCGGCCCGGCCACCAGCGCATCGACGCCGACCACATGCAGCGGCACGCGTTGCCCCTGCGCATCGAAGGCGTAGGTGTCGAGCTCGACGATCGGGCTGGCGATCGCCACCTGCGGCCAGGTCGCGACGCGGCCGTACAGCCCTTCGTCGAAGCCGCCGCGCTGGCTGCGCAGTTCGAAATCCGGCTCGCCGTTGACGGCCCGCACCGCCGAGCTGAACTCGCCGAGCGCCGACTGGTTGATCAGCTGCACCGAGAACGCGAGCGCGACCCCGAGCATCACCGCCAGCAGCGCGGCCAGGTTGCGCCACGGGTGGTGCCGCAGCTCGGGCCAGGACAGGTGGCGCAGCAGCGACAGCACGGTGTCAGGCGCCCATGCCGGTCGACGTCAGCGTCAGCACGCGATCGGCGCGGGCCGCCGCGGTGCGCGAGTGCGTCACCAGCACGCAGGCGGCGCCTTGCTCGCGCACCTGCGCCGACAGCAGGTCCATCACCCGCTCGGCGGTGGCCGGGTCGAGGTTGCCGGTCGGCTCGTCGGCCAGGATCAGCTGCGGCCGGTGCACCAGCGCGCGGGCGATCGCGACGCGCTGCAGCTGCCCGCCGGACAAGGTCTGCGGCAGCCGCGGCCCGAGCCCGTCGAGGCCGACCGCTTTCAGCAGTGCCTCCACACGCGCCTCGTCGGGCCGGTGCTGCAGCAGCAGCGGCAGCCCGACGTTCTGCGCCACGCTGAGGTGCGGCAGCACATGGAAGGCCTGGAACACGAAGCCGAGGTGGGCGCGGCGGAACAGCGCCTGCTGCGTGTCGTCGAGCGCGGTGATCTCGGTGCCGGCGATGTGGACCGAGCCGGCGTCCACCGTGTCGAGGCCGGCCAGGCAGTTCAGGAAGCTCGATTTGCCGACGCCCGATTCGCCGAGCACCGCGACGAACTCGCCGGCCGCGAGCGCCAGGTCGACCCCGGCGAAGACCGGCGTGTCGCCATAGCGCTTGGCAAGGCCCCGCACCTCGAGCAGCGTCGTCATGCCGCCAGCTGCGCTGCGCACTCGACAGCGCATGCCACCGCGCGTTCGATCGCGTCCGGCGCATCGCAGGCGATCACCTGCCGCTGCGGCATGCCGCGCAGCCAGGTGATCTGCCGCTTCGCGAGCTGGCGCGTCGCCGCGATGCCGCGTTCCGGCAGCTCGCTGAGGTCGTCCTCGACCAGCGCCTCCCAGGTCTGCCGGTAGCCCACGCAGCGCATCGACGGCATGTCGGCATCGAGATCGCCACGCGCCTCCAGCGCACGCACTTCGTCGACCAGGCCGTCTTCCAGCATCTGGTGGAAGCGCGTTTCGATGCGCTGGTGCAGCCAGGCGCGGTCGCTCGGCTCCAGCGAGATCAGCGGCGGCAACTCGCGCGCCGGCTTCTCGGTGTGGAACGACGAGATCGGCTGGCCGCTGACGCGGTACACCTCCAGCGCACGCTGGATGCGCTGCTGGTCGCCCGGCTTCAGCCGCGCGGCGGTCACGGGGTCGACGCGCTTCAGCTCGCGGTACAGCGCATGCAGGCCGTCGCGCTCGCACTGTGCCTCGAGCGCGGCACGCACCGCGCGGTCGGCGGCGGGCATCGCGTCGAGGCCCTCGAACAGTGCCTTGAAATAGAGCATCGTGCCGCCCACCAGCAGCGGCAGGTGGCCGCGCGCGCGGATCTCGGCGATCAGCCGTTCGGCATCGACGACGAAGCGTGCGGCCGAGTAGGCCTCGCTCGGTTCGATGATGTCGATCAGGTGGTGCGGCACCACCGCGCGCTCGGCGGCGCTCGGCTTCGCGGTGCCGATGTCCATGCCGCGGTAGACCAGCGCCGAGTCGACGCTGATGATCTCGACCGGCTTGCCGCGTTCGGCCAGCGCCTGCGCGATCGCGAGCGAGGCGGCGGTCTTGCCGGAAGCGGTGGGGCCGGCGAGGCAGAGGTAGTTCAGGGATGCGGTCATCGGAAAGCTTTGTCTTGAGTTTGTTCAGGCGGCTTGCGTGGCGGCAGCGGCCGGCCGCGGCGGCTCGCCATGCCGCTGCACCAGCGTCCACGCGACGGCCGCCACGCCGACGCTGCACACGCCGATGCCGAGCGTCAGCGGGTACACGGTGCCGTCCAGGTGCTTGCCGAGCCACAGCCCGACCGCGAGCGCGCTGAGCGTCATGCCGAAGCCCGACAGCGAGGCCGCGGTGCCGGCTTTCTCCGGAAACGGGCCGACCGCGCCGGCCTGCCCGCAGGGCTGGTGGATGCCGTGGCCAACCGCATAAAGCCATTGCGGCAGCACGATCGCCCACACCTCGTGCACGCCGGCCAGGCTGAGCGCCGCCATCGTCACGCCGCCGCCGAGTGTGAAGCCGCCGCCCACCGCCACCGCGCGGCGCAGCCCGTGCGAGGCCAGCAGGCGCCGGCACAGCAGCGTGCCCAGCGTGTACGCGAGCGAATTGCTCAGCATGATCACGCCATAGCCCACCCGCGAGGTGCCCAGCACCTCGATGAACACGAACGACGATCCAGCCAGCAGGAAGAACAGCCCGCCATACGTGAACGCCGACAGCGCCGCCCAGGCCTGGAAGGTCGGGTGGCGCAGCACGCTGCCCCAGTTGCGCAGCAGCGGGCCGAGCTGGGTCGCGCCGGCATTCCGCGCCGGCACCGTCTCCTCGAAGCGCGACGCGATGAAGGCGAGCGTCAGCGCGCCGAACACCGCCGGCGCCATCAGCGCCGCATGCCAGCCCAGGTACTGCGCGAGCAGCCCGCCGATCACCGGGCTCGCCATCGCGATCACGCCCAGGCCGGTCAGCGCGCGCGACATCACGCGGGCGCCTTCGTGCGGCGCATACAGGTCGCGGATGATCGAGCGCCCGCAAGTCACGGCCGCCGCCATCGCCGCGCCCTGCAGCGCGCGCCACCACACGAGCCAGCCGATCGACGGCGCCAGCGCGCTCAGCACGCTGGCCACGGTGTACAGCGCCAGGCCCGCCAGCAACACCGGCCGGCGGCCGAAGCGGTCGGCCAGCGGCCCGCAGACCAGCTGCGCGACGCCGAAGCAGATGATCAGCGCCGACAGCGTCAGCTGCGCCGCCGACACCGGCGCGTCGAGCGCGCGCGTCAGCATCGGCAGGGCCGGCAGGTACAGGTCGGTCGTGACCGGCTGGATCCCGAGCAGCAGGATCAGCGAGAGCACCACGACGGCGGGGCTCATCGAATGGCGGGGAGTGGTCACGGGCAGGATGAAGGGGAATGGGCGCGCGGCACGACGCGCACCGGCGCAAACCCCGAGCCTATCAGGCTCCCACGTGGCGGGCCGGCTTGCTACGATGGCTCCGTCGCGCCCACCGGCGCCGTCCTGCCCCGCCGGAGATCCCCGCATGCGTCCCGTCCCCCGCGTTCCGTCCGTCGTGTTGTCCGCCGTGCTGTCCGCAAGCCTCGCGCTGGCCGGCGCGCCGGCGCATGCGCTGACGATCGGCACCGAGCAGGTCGCCGAAAGCGAAGGCATCGTCAGCGGCGCCGCGCAGCGCGAGCGCCTGCTGGCGGCGCTGGAGCGCGACGACGTCGCCCGTGCGCTCGCCGAACGCGGCGTCGACCTCGACCAGGCCCGCCTGCGCGTCGCCGCGCTGAGCGACGCCGAGGCGGCGCAGCTGGGCGCCGAGATCGATCGCGCGCCGGCCGGCGCCAACGACGTCGTCGGCTCGCTGATCTTCGTGCTGGTGCTGCTGCTGATCACCGACATCCTCGGCTACACGAAGGTGTTTCCGTTCACGCGGCCGATCCGCTGACGTGATGCGCGCCGCGCTGGTGGCGCTGAGCGTCTTCTTGACTGGTTGCGCGGTGCAGACCGCCGCGCTGCGCGCGCATCCCCCCGCCGACCTGCCGCCGGTCGTCGAACTGCGCGCCACGCCGTTCTTCCCGCAGACCGACCACCAGTGCGGCCCGGCCGCGCTGGCCACCGCGCTCGGCGCGGCCGGCATCGCGGTCGATCCAGCGGCGCTCGCCGACGAGGTCTTCGTGCCCGCGCGCGCCGGCAGCCTGCAGACGGAGATGCTGGCCGGCGCGCGCCGCCACGGCGCGGTCGCGACGCGCATCCCGGGCCAGCTCGATGCGCTGCTGCGCGAGCTGGCGGCCGGCCACCCGATCGTCGTGCTGCAGAACCTCGGCCTGTCGTTCGTGCCGCTGTGGCACTACGCGGTCGTCGTCGGCCACGACCTGCCGCGCGGCGAGCTGCTGCTGCGCTCCGGCCGCACCGCGCTCGAGCGCATGCCCTTGTCGACCTTCGAGCACACCTGGGGCCGCTCCGGCTTCTGGGCCTTCGTCGCGCTGCCGCCGGGCGAGTGGCCAGCCACTGCACGCGCAGAAACGGCCATCGAGGCGGCCGTCGGCTTCGAGCGCAGCGCGCCACCGGCGGTGGCGGCCGGCGTGTTTGCCTCGGCGCTGCAGCGCTGGCCGGGCGCGCTGAGCCTGCAGATCGGCTGGGGCAACAGCCTGCGCGCCGCCGGCGAGCCGGTGCAGGCCGCCGCGGTGTTCCGTGCTGCGGCCGAACAGCACCGCAGTGCCGCGGCGTGGATCAACCTGTCCGACACGCTGATCGCGCTCGGCCGGCACGACGATGCGGTGCAGGCCGCACGCGCCGCGCTGGCCTTGCAGGACCGCTGGCAGGCGCAGGCGCAGCAGGCGCTCGACGAAGCGTTGCAAAGCGCACGCTGACACGCATTCCAGGGGGCGCCGCTTCACTCAGATGGGGGGTCCCCCCGAGGGTGTCGCGAGGCCTTTTGACTTTACATTGCTTCACTGGAAAGACACGGAGGATCACAGGCCGCACTTGGGCGGGCTCGACTCCCTTGTCGACGGCGTCGTGCGATGAGCCCCAATCCCTGGTTGCAACGCTTCACTCCCCGCCCCGCGGCGCGAGCCCGGCTGTTCTGCTTCCACCATGCCGGTGTGGGCGCGGCCGTGTACCGCCCGTGGCTCGCCGGTCTGCCCGCCGAGCTGGAGCTGGTCGCGGTGCAACTGCCCGGCCGCGCGAACCGGCTCGATGAACCGCCGATCGACCGCATGGGCGCGTTGATCGACGCGCTGCTGCCGGTGCTGCGCGCCGAGCTCGACGGCAGGCCGTTCGCGTTCTTCGGCCACAGCATGGGCGCAGTGCTCGCCGCCGAGGTCGCGCGCGCACTGCGCGACGCCGGCGCGCCGGTGCCGGCGCAACTGATCGTGTCGGGCCGCCGCCCGCCGCACTGGCCGTCGAACGAGCCGGCGCTGCACCGCTTGCCGGATGCTGCCTTCGTTGCCGAGATCCAGCGCCGCTACGGCGGCATTCCGGCCGAGCTGCTGCAGCATGCCGACGTGATGGCGCTGCTGCTGCCCAGCCTGCGCGCCGACATCGCCGCGCTCGAGACGCACCGGCCGCCGGTCGGCCGCGCGCCGCTCGATTGCGCGCTGTCGGTATTCGGCGGCAGCGACGACCCGCTGACGCCGCGCGAGCACCTCGACGGCTGGCGCGGCGAGACGCGCGGCCCGTTCCGCGTGCGCGTGTTCCCCGGCGACCACTTCTACCTGGCCGGCCGGCGCGATGCGCTGCTGGCCGACCTGTCGGTCACGTTGGCACCGCTGCTGACGCCCACGCCGACACAGTCCTTCAGCTTCGCCTGACGAGAGGCTTCGATGAACGGCACCGACCACGACACGCCAGCCCACGCTGCCGCTGCCGTTGTCGCTGGTGTCGCCGTCGTCGGAATAGGCTGCCGCTTCCCCGGCGGCGTCAGCGATCCGGCGAGCTTCTGGCATCTGCTGAGCGAGGGCCGCGACGCGATCACCGAGATCCCCGCGAGCCGCATCGACCTCGGCCACTACCACGACCCGCGCCCCGCGACGCCGGGCCGCATCATGACGCGCTGGGGCGGTTTCCTGGACGGCATCGAAGACTTCGACGCCGAGTTCTTCGGCATCTCGCCGCGCGAGGCCGAGCGGCTCGACCCGCAGCAGCGCCTGCTGCTCGAGACCGCGTGGGAGGCACTGGAGGATGCGGGGCAGGATGTGTCACGCATCGATGCCGACCGCGCCGGCGTCTACGTCGGCCAGTGGCTCAGTGACTTCGAGGCCCGGCTGTTCAGCGACCCCGAGGCGGTCGATTTCTACATGACCACCGGCAGCGGGCGCTATGCGTCGTCGGGCCGGCTGTCGTACGCGCTCGGCCTGCGCGGCCCGAGCCTGACGCTGGACACCGCCTGCTCATCGTCGCTCGCGGCCATCCACCTCGCGGCGCGCGCGGTGCGGCATGGCGAATGCACGCTGGCGATCGCCGGCGGCGTCAACATCATCCTGCAGCCGCACATCAGCATCGCGTACTCGCAGAGCCGCATGATGGCGCCCGATGGCCGCTGCAAGTTCGGCGATGCGCGCGGCGACGGCTACGTGCGCAGCGAAGGCGCGGGCCTCGTCGTGCTGAAGACCCTGGCGCAGGCGCAGGCCGACGGCGACCGCATCTATGCGCTGATCCGCGGCAGCGCGGTCAACAACGATGGCCGCAGCAGCGGCTCGATGGGCACGCCCAGCCGCAGCGGGCAGCAGGCCTTGCTGCGCAGCGCGTACCGCGATGCCGGGCGCGCTGCCGCCGAGGTCGGCTACGTCGAGGCGCACGGCACCGGCACGCGGGCGGGCGATCCGGTGGAGCTGGGCGCGTTGTCCGATGTGCTGGGCGAGGGCCGTGCGGCCGGCGCGTGCGCCGCGGTCGGCTCGGTGAAGACCAATTTCGGCCACACCGAAGGCGCGGCTGGCGTGGCCGGGTTCATCAAGGCGGCGCTCGCATTGCAGCATCGGCAGATCCCGGTGAGCCTGCACTGCCGCGAACCGAACCCGGCGATCCCATGGGCGCAGATGCCGGTCGAGGTCGCCCGCGAAGCGCGGCCGTGGCCGGCCGATGCGCCGTTGGCGGGTGTCAGCGCGTTCGGCATCGCAGGGACCAATGCGCACGTCGTGCTCGAAGGGGCGCCGCAGGTCGAGACCGGCAGCGCCGAGCACACCGTGCCGTTGCTCGTCCTGTCGGCTCGGTCCGATGCGGCCTTGCGCGCGCTCGCACTGCGCTACGCCGCCTTGCTGACCGACGGCGCCCCGCTCGCCGATGTCTGCTGGAACGCCGCGACCCGCCGCACCGCGCTGGAGCGCCGCGCCGCCTTCGTCGCCGACGACGCGCTGGCGATGGCTGCCGCGGTGAAGCGGTATGCCGATGGCGAGGCGGCGGCGGCCGAGGGTGTCGCGCCGTCCGAGCGCCCGAAGCTCGCGTTCGTCTGCCCCGGCCAAGGAGCGCAATGGACCGGCATGGCACGCGAGCTGATGGCGCGCGAACACGTCTTCCGCGCTGCGCTCGACGCGTGCGACGACGCTGCGCGGCCGTTCGCCGCCGAGTGGTCGATCACCGAGCAGCTCGCCGCCGAACCCGGCAGCGCTGCGTACCGCCTCGACCAGATCGACGTGATCCAGCCGGTGCTGGTCGCGCTGGCCTGGGCCTATGCGGCGCTGTGGCGCTCGCACGGTGTCGAGCCGGACGCTGTCGTCGGCCACAGCATGGGCGAAGTCGCCGCGGCCGCGGTGGCCGGCGCGTTGAGCCTGCCGCAGGCGATGCGCATCATCTGCCGCCGCAGCGCGCTGATGCGCCGCACCAGCGGACAGGGCGCGATGGCGCTGGTCGAACTGAGCATGGCCGACGCGCAGGCGCGCATCGCCGGCCATGAGGCGCAGGTGGCAGTGGCCGTCAGCAACAGCCCGCGCTCCAGCGTGATCTCCGGCGACCCGGCGGTCGTGCAGGCCTTGATGGCGCAACTGGAATCCGAAGGTGTGTTCTGCCGCCTGGTGAAGGTCGACGTGGCTTCGCACAGCCCGCAGATGGCGCCGCTCGCGGCCGAGCTCGCCGCCGAGCTGCACGACCTGCAACCCCAGGCCACGCGCGCGGCCTTGTATTCGACGGTGCTGGCGCGCCGTGCCGAAGGCGCCGAGCTGACTGGCCGCTACTGGGCCGACAACCTGCGCCAGCCGGTGCGCTTCGGCGCGACGGTGCAGCAGCTGCTGGCCGACGGCATCACGGTGTTCGTCGAGCTGGGCCCGCACCCGGTGCTGCTGCCGTCGGTGCAGCAGACGGCGCAGGCCGGCGGTCGCGAGGTCACGACGATCGCCTGCGCGCGCCGCGACGAGGCCGAGCTGCCTGCGATGCGCGCGGCCCTCGGTGCGCTGCACTGCGCCGGCGTCCCGCTCGACTGGTCGCGCATGCTGCCGCGCGGCCGCACGCTGACGCTGCCGACCTATCCGTGGCAGCGCGAGCGCCACTGGATCGCCGCGGCCGACATCGCTCCGGCCGGTGTGCAGGGCCACGGCCCGGTGGTCGACAGCCGGCACCCGGTGCTCGGTGCCGGCATCCAGCTGGCCGGAATGCCCGCGGGGGCGCTGTGGAATGTCTCGATCGACCCGGGCCGCGTGCCGGCCTGGTTCGCGCATGCGCTGCATGGCAGCGCGGTGCTGCCGGCGTCGGCCTGGTTGGAGCTGTCGCTCGCCGCGGTGCAGGCGCTGGCACCGGGCGCCGGCGTGCAAGGCCTGCGCTTCGATCGCGCGCTGCACCTGCAGCCCGATGCCGCGAGCGCGCTGCAGCTGCAGGCCGTGGCCGGCGCTGACGGCGCGCTGGCGCTGAACTTCCAGACCCGTGGCGACAGCGCGTGGATGCTGCATGCGCAGGCCCAGGTCGCACCTGTCGCCGCGTCGGTACACGACACCACCGCGCAGGCGCGGATGCGCACGCAACCCGCGGTCAGCGGGGCGGATCTCTACGCGCGGCTCGATGCCGCCGGCGCGAAATTCGGCACTGCGCTGCACGGCATTGCGCAGGCCTGGTTCGCGCCCGCCGAAGCGCTGGCGCAGCTCACGCCGATGGCCGACGAGCGCTTCGGCATTCCGCCCGCGGCACTCGACGCCTGCTTCCAGCTGATGGTGACGCTGGCCCCGCCCGGCGCGCTGTGGTTGCCGACACGACTAGACGGAGCACGCCGGCTGCGCGCGATGTCGGGCCCCGGCTGGATCCATGCCCGCGCGACCGCACCGCAAGGCGATGGCGAGCCGGTGCGTGTCGATGCGCTGCTGTTCGACGAGCAAGGCCCGGTGCTGCAGCTCGACGGCCTGGTGCTCGAACGCCTGGGCGCCGCGGCCCGTGCCGATGCGGCCGATGCGTTCTACGCGCTGGGCGAGGTCGAGACGACGTTGACGCCGAAGCCACAAGCGCGCGACTGGGCGGTGATCGGCGACCGGGGCGGGTTGGCGCAGGCGCTGCAACAGCGCGGCGAGACGGTGCATCGCTTCGCCGATGCCGCGGCGCTCGCCACGCTGGCGCTGTCGCAACGCCTCGATGTCGTCGACCTGCGCCCGCTGGACCTGCAGGCGGTCGGCGATGTGTCGGCGCTGCATGCGATCGTGCAGGACGCGCAAGCGGTGATCCGCCTGCGCGCCGGTGCCGACGTGCGGCTGTGGCTCGTCACTGCTGGCTCGCTGGCGCAGGCGCCGCTGTCGGGCTTGGCCGCGACGCTGGCGGCCGAGCACGGCGACCGCTTCGGCGGCCTGATTGAACTCGATGGCGCGCTGGAATCGCTGATCGATGCGGTGCAGGCCGATGCCGGCTCGTGCACGCTGCGCGGCGGCTGCTGGACGCGCCCGGTGCTGAGACGCCTTGCGCCGCAGCCGACGCTCGCGCTGCCGTGGCGTGCCGATGCGAGCTGCCTGCTGACGGGAGGCCTCGGCGGCGTTGGCCGCCACGTCGCCGGCTGGCTGGTCGCGCAGGGCGTGCGTCACCTGGTCGTGCTCGGCCGCACGCCGCTGCCGCCGCGCGAGCAATGGGGTGCATCGCAGGCCCCGGCCGTGCAGGCGGTGCGCGAACTGGAAGCCCACGGTGCCAGCGTCGACTACGCGGCCGTCGATGTCGCCGACGAGGCCGCGCTGTCGGCCTTCCTCGCGCGCCACCGGGCCGAGGGCCGCCCGCCGATCCACAGCGCGATCCACGCGGCCGGCATCACCGACGACACGCTGATGCACGAGCTCGATGCCGCGTCGCTCGCCGCGGTGCTCGCACCGAAGCTGCAGGGCGCGTGGAACCTGCATCGCGCGCTGCCCGAACTCGATCGCATGGTGTTCTTCTCGTCGATGGCGGCGCTGATGCCGCAGGCCGGCCAGGCGAGCTACGCGGCAGCGAATGCTTTCCTCGACGCGCTGGCGCGCCAGCGCCGCGCGCAGGGCCGGCATGCGCAGAGCATCGGCTGGGGCGTGTGGTCGCAGACCGGCGTGATGCGCGGCGAGGGCGGCCGGCGCCAGCTCGACGAGCTGCAGCGCCAGGGCATTGGCGGCTTCGCGCCGTCGCAGGCGCTGGCCTTGCTCGGCGATGCCTTGCGTCAGGACGTGGCGCATCTGCTGGTGATGCCGGTCGACTGGCGCGCGATGCGCAAGAGCCTCGGCGCGCGCGATGTGGCGTTGCTGAACGAACTGCTCGCCGATGCAACGGTGCCGGTCGCCGATGCGCCACTCGCCGAGAGCAGCGACCCCGCCGAGCGCCGCCGCGCGCTCGACCGTGCGGTGCGCGATGTCGTCGGCCGCGTGCTGAAGCTGACGCCGTCGAAGATCGATGCCCGCAAGCCGCTCGGCACGATGGGCCTCACGTCGCTGATGGCGCTGGAGCTGCGCAACCGGCTGGAGCCGCTGCACGGCAAGCCGCTGTCGGCGACGCTCGCGTGGAACTACCCGACGGTCGATGCGCTGGTGGCGTTCCTGTCGGGCGATCACGAGCCCGCCGTGGTGGCAGCCGAACCGGAGGCACCGACCCCGGAACTGGCCGCTGTCGCCGAACTGTCCGATGAAGACGCAGCGCGCCTGCTGCGCAAGAGACGTTGACGATGAGCGACAAACCCAACCTGTCGTTGACCCAGCTGTCCGCCGTCAAGCTTGCGCTGATGGCCCAGCAGATGCGCGCGCAGAGCGAAGCGCTGATGCGTGCCGACCCGATCGCGATCGTCGGCATGGGCTGCCGCTTCCCGGGCGGAGCCGACAGCCCCGAGCAGTTCTGGCAACTGCTGGTCGACGGCGTCGATGCGGTGCGCGAGGTGCCCGCCGACCGCTGGGATGCCGACGCGCTCTACGACCCGGACCCGTCCGCGCCCGGCAAGTCGGCCACCAAGTGGGGCGGCTTCCTCGAGCGCATCGACGGCTTCGATGCCGCCTACTTCGGCATCCTGCCGCGCGAGGCCGAGCGCATGGACCCGCAGCAGCGCCTGTTCCTCGAGGTCGCGATGGAGTCGCTCGACGACGCCGGCCTGACGCGCGATCGGCTGCGCGGCAGCCGCACCGGCGTCTTCATCGCGAGCTACCACAACGACTACCAGCTGCTCGAATACCGCGACCCCGAGGCCATCGACGCCCGCACGCTGACCGGCACGGTGCACAGCGTGCTGGCCAACCGGCTGTCGTTCCTGCTCGACCTGCGCGGCCCGAGCATCTCGGTCGACACCGCGTGCTCGTCGTCGCTGGTCGCGATCCACCTGGCCTGCCAGAGCCTGCGCCACGGCGAGAGCGACATCGCGCTGGCTGGCGGCGTCTCGCTGATGGTCACGCCCGACCTGATGATCTCGCTCAGCAAGGTTGGCTTCATGGCGCCGGACGGCCGCTGCAAGACCTTCGACCAGAGCGCCGACGGTTTTGGCCGCGGCGAAGGCTGCGGCGTGATCGTGATGAAGCGCCTCGCCGATGCCATCGCCGACGGCGACCGCGTGCTCGGCGTGGTGCGCGGTTCGGCCGTCAACCAGGACGGGCACTCGACGCTGCTGGCCGCGCCGAACGGCCTCGCGCAGCAGGCGCTGATCCGCGAGGCGCTGGCCTCGGCGCAGCTCGCCCCGGGGCGCATCGGCTTCATCGAGGCGCATGGCACCGGCACGCCGCTCGGCGACCCGATCGAGGTCGAGGCGCTGGCCGCCACCGTCGGCCGTGCCGATGCGGGCGGCGGCACCTGCTGGCTCGGCGCCGCGAAGGCCAACCTCGGGCACATGGAGGCGGCGGCCGGCGTCGGTGGCGTCATCAAGACCGTGCTCGCGATGCGGCACGAGCTGATTCCGCGCCAGCTGCATTTCACGCAATTGAACAAGCACCTGTCGCTGGACGGCACGCGGCTGCAGGTCGCCGCGCAGCCGGTGCCGTGGCCAGCCGGGCCGCAGACGCGCTGCGCCGGCACCAGCTCGTTCGGCGTCGGCGGCACCAATGCGCACGTGGTGCTGGAGGAGGCACCGCGCCTGCCGGCCGATGAGCCGGCGGCCGATGGCGAGCCGCGGCTGCTGCACCTGTCCGCGCAGAGCGAGCCGGCATTGCGTGCGTTGGCGCAGGCCTGGGTCGAGTTCCTGCCGCGCAGCCCGGCGAGCCTGGCCGACCTGTGCCACAGCGCCGGCGCGCGCCGCTCGGCGCTCGACCACCGGCTCGCGCTGGTCGGCCGTACGCGCGGCGACTTCTCGGCGCGCCTGGACGACTGGCTGCGCAACGAGATCTCGCCCGGCATCGCGGCCGGCCGCGTGCCGGCCGAAGGCGTGCCACGCCTCGCGTTCGTGTTCAGCGGCCAGGGGCCGCAGTGGTTCGCGATGGGCCGCGAGCTGATCGCTTCGGAGCCGGTGTTCCGCGACGTGATCGACGCCTGCGATGCGCTGCTGCAGCCGCTGGCCGGCTGGTCGCTGCGCGCCGAGCTCGCGAAGGACGAAGCGCAGACACGGCTCGCCGACACCGAGGTCGCGCAGCCGGCGCTGTTCGCGATCCAGGTCGCGCTGGCGGCGCTGTGGCGCAGCTGGGGCATCGTGCCCGACGGCGTCGTCGGTCACAGCGTCGGCGAGATCGCCGCGCTGCATGTCGCCGGCGTGCTGGGCCTGGCCGATGCGGTGCGCGTCGTCTGCCAGCGCGGCCGCGTGATGCAGCAGGCCACCGGCACCGGCCGCATGGCGCAGGCGAGCCTGGCCGAAGACGAGGCGCTGGCCTTGCTGAAGCCCTACGGCGATCGGCTTGCGCTCGGTGCCGTCAACGGCCCGCGCAGCATCGTGCTGTCCGGCGAGCCGGCGGCGCTCGACGAACTGCTGGCGGTGCTGACGCGGCGCGGCGTCGCGCACCGCATGCTGCCGGTGCAGTACGCCTTCCACAGCGCGCAGATGGCGCCGTTCCAGCGGGCGCTGGCCGGGCTGCTGGCCGATGTGCCGTCGCAGCCGATGGCGGTGCCGGTGTATTCGACCGTGCTGGGCGGGCTCGCGACCGGGCAGCGTTTCGATGGGGCGTACTTCGGCCGCAACGTGCGCGAGCCGGTGCGGCTGCATGCGGCGATCACCGCGATGGCCGGCGACGGCTTCGGCAGCTTCCTCGAGATTGGGCCGCACCCGGTGCTGAGTGCGTCGATTGCCGAGAGCCTGGCTGCGGCGGGCCCGAGTGGGCAGGTGCTGGCATCGCTGCGGCGCGGCCGGCCGGAGCGCGAATCGCTGCTGCTGGCCGCGGCCGCGCTGCATGTGCACGGCCACACGCTGGACGCCGAGGCGGTGGCGGGCGAGGGCGGCGAGGTGGTCGACCTGCCGCGCTACCCGTGGCAGCGCAAGCGCTTCTGGCTGCGGCCGACGCCGCTGGCCGCGCAGCCGCTGTGGCGCGGGGCGCACCCGCTGCTCGGCGTGAAGCTGTCGACGCCGGCGACCACCGCGACCGTGTTCGATGCGCAGTGGTCGGCGGGCGATGCCGGTGCGCTGCACGAGCACCGCATCGGAGGGCGGCTGCTGATGCCGGCGGCGGCGATGGTCGAGCTGTGTCGCGCGGCGGTCGGCGGGCGCGCGCTGTCGGCGTTCGCGGTCGAGCGGCCGCTGTACCTGCCCGAGGCCGGCACGGCGCGCTGGCAGGCGATCTTGCGCGACGGCGCGGTCGAGCTGCACCAGGCGTTGGATGACGACGCGTGGCAGCGCGTGTGCACCGCGGCGGTGGGTGATGCGCCGGTGGTCGAACCGCTGCAGACGGCGGGCGCTTCCACGGCGGTGTCGTCCGCCGAGATCTATGCCGGCTTCGATGCGCTCGGCGTCGCCTTCGGCCCCGCATTCCGCAGCCTGCATGCGGTGCAGCGCGGCGATGGCTGGGCGCGGGCTTCGCTCGCGTTGCCGGCCGAGCTTGAATCGCAGGCGGTGGCCTTCGGCCTGCACCCGGCGCTGCTCGACGGCGCGCTGCAGCTGTGCGCCGTCGCCGCGCGAGGCGTGCCGACCACGCTGTGGGCGCCGATGGGCATCGAGCAGGTCGAGGTGCTGCAACCTGGCATCGCGCGCCTGCAGGCCGTCGCGGTGCTGCGCGGCGAGGCGGGTGCCGACATCGACCTGAGCGACGAGCACGGCACGCCGGTCGCACGGCTGCGCGGCGTGCGCTTCGCAGCGACCGATGCGCGCACGCTGGCAGGCGGTGGCGCGGAGGACGGGGTGTACGAGGTGCGGTGGCAGCTTGCACCGCAAATCTCCGTTCACCCAATCCCCGTTTCAGGGCGAGCGGGGGGTGGGGCGGAAGGCGATTGGCTGCTGCTCAGCGACGCCAGCGGCCTCGCCACCACGCTGCGCCAGGCGCTCGAATCCCGCGGCGCCCGCTGCACCGAAGTGTTGGCCGGCGAACGCTTCCAGCGCCTCGAATCGAACCGCTGGTCCGTCGACCCGGTAGACGCGGCCCAGATGCACTCCGTCGTCACCGACTGGCGCTCGCACGGCGCGCCACGTGCGGTGGTCTCGCTGTGGAGCCTGGACACGCCCGGCCTCGACGGCGACGCCGCCGAGCTGTGCGCCAGCGGCTCGCTGCTGCACGTGCTGCAAGCCCTCGCCGCCGATGCCGACGCGCCGCCGGTCGCGCTGTGGCTCGTCACGCCGGCCTCGCAGCCCGTGCTGCCGCATGAAGCACCGCGCTCATCGGCGGCGGCCGGCGCCTGGGCCTTCCTCGGCGTGCTGGCCGTCGAGCACCCTGAATTCCCGCTGCGCGCGATCGACACCGACGCGGCCGACCCCGAGGCGCTGCTGGCCGAACTGCTGTTGCCAACCCCTGTGCAACCCATTGCGCTGCGTGGCGCCACGCGGTACGAACCGCGCCTCGTGCGCCGCGCCGCATCGGCCGCCACGCCGCCGCTGCAGCGCCTCGAAGTCGCCCGCGCCGGCACGCTCGACGGCCTCGAACTCCGATCGCTCACCCCGCGCCCGCTGAAGCCCACCGAGCTGCGCATCCAGGTGCACGCCGCCGGCCTGAACTTCCGCGACGTGCTGCTCGCGCTCGGTGTCTACCCCGGCAGCGGCATCCCGCTCGGCGCCGAATGCGCCGGCATCGTCAGCGAGGTCGGCTCGGCCGTCGAAGGCTGGCGCGTCGGCGAGCGCGTGTTCGGCTTCGTGCACGACAGCATGGGCAGCGAGGCGGTCGCGCCAGCCGCGTTCGTCGCGCGGATTCCGCTTGGCCTGTCGAACGAGCAAGCGGCTGCGTTGCCGGTCGCGTTCCTGACCGCCCACCACGGCCTGTTCGGCATCGCCGGGCTGAAGCGCGGCCAGCGCGTGCTGGTCCATGCCGGTGCCGGCGGTGTCGGCCTGGCCGCGGTGCAGCTCGCGCTGCGCGCCGGTGCCGAGGTCTACGCCACGGCAGGCTCGCCCGAGAAGCGCGCCCACCTGCTCGCGCTCGGCGTGCGCGCGGTGATGGACTCGCGCAGCACCTCGTTCGCCGCCGAGCTGATGCGCGCGACCGGCGGCGCCGGCGTCGACGTGCTGCTGAATTCGCTGGCCGGCGACTTCATCCCGACCGGGCTCGGCGTCGTCGCCCCGGGCGGCTGGTTCCTCGAACTCGGCAAGCGCGACATCTGGACGCCCGAGGCGGTCGCGAAGGCCTGCCCCGGCATCCACTACGCCGCCTACGACCTGGGCGACGCGGCCTACGCCGACCCGCGCCTGCTGCGCCCGATGCTGACCGAGCTGCAGGCCGGCCTGCAGGACGGCAGCCTGAAGCCGCTGCCGGTCACGGTGTTCGATTTCGCGCAGGCGGCCGATGCGTTCCGCCACATGGCGCAGGCCAGACACATCGGCAAGATCGTGCTGCGGCTGCCGGTGGCGGCCGCGTTCGAGATCCGCGCCGACGCCTGCTACCTCGTCACCGGCGGCCTCGGCGCGCTTGGCCTGCACACCGCACGCTGGCTGCAGCGCTCGGGCGCGCGCCAGCTCGCACTGCTCGGCCGCCACGCGGCATCGCCCGAGGCGCTGCAGGCAATCCACGAGATCGAGGCGGCCGGCACGCAGGTGCGCTGCTTCGCGGCCGATGCGGGCGACGCTGGCGCGCTGCAGCACGTGCTGGAGACCGTCGCCCGCGAGATGGCACCGCTGCGCGGCGTCGTGCACGCGGCCGGAACGCTGGACGACGGCATCGCGCTGCGCCAGAGCTGGGCGCGCTGTGCCGCGGTGCTGCACAACAAGGCGCGGGCGGCCCAGCACCTGCACGCGTTGACGCGCACGCTGCCGCTGGACTTCTTCGTGATGTATTCGGCCGCCGGCCTGCTGCTCGGCGCGCCGGGGCAGTGCGCGTATGCGGCCGCCAATGCCGAGCTCGATGCGCTGGCGCAGATGCGCCGCGCGCAGGGCCTGCCGGCCTTGAGCGTGGCCTGGGGCGCGTGGGCGCAGGGTGGCATGGCAACGCAGCTCGCGGCCGGTGGGCATGACCCGTGGCGCGAACGCGGCCTGTTGCCGATCGAGCCTGAGCACGGCTTCGAGCGCCTCGAACAACTGCTGCGCGACGGCGCGGTGCATGCCGCGGTGCTGCCGATCGACTGGCAACGCTTCATCGCGACGCTGCCGGCCGGCGTGGATGCGGCCTTCTTCGACGACGTGGTGCCGCGTGCCGCGGCGCCCGTACCGGCAGCGACCGAGCCGACCGCCGCGGCTTCCACCGTGCTATCGCGCCTGCATGCCGTGCCGTCCGGTCAGCGTGCCGTTGCGCTCTCGGCGCACCTGGCAGAGCGCGCCTTGCACGTGCTGGGCTTGGACGCCGGCACGCCCGTCGACCCGAAGACGCCGCTGAAGGACCTGGGCCTCGATTCGCTGATGGCGGTCGAGCTGCGCAACGCGCTGACCCGCTCGATCGGCCGGCCGCTGTCGGCGACGCTGCTTTTCGACTACCCGACGCTCGCCGCGCTGACTGCGCACCTGATGCGCCTGCTCGGCCTCGAAGAACCGGCGCCCGCCTTCGACGCGAGTGCCAAGACCGCTGATGACGCATTGCACGACCTGAGCGACGAAGAAGCCGAAGCCCTGCTGCTGCAAGAACTGGGGGATCCCCGATGACCGACCCGCGCGATGAAGCGCTGAGCCCCGTCAAGCGCGCGCTACTCGAGATCCGCGAGCTGAAGGACAAGCTCGCGCGCTCGAACGCCGCGCTGCACGAGCCGATCGCGATCGTCGGGATGGCGCTGCGCCTGCCGGGCGGCGTGGTCGATGCGGCCGGCCTGGCCGAGCTGCTGTGGTCCGGCACCGACGCGATCGGCCCGATCCCCGCCGAGCGCTGGAACCTCGACGCGCTGTACGACGCCGACGCCGACGCGCCCGGCAAGATGACGACGCGCTTCGGCGGCTTCGTCGACGGCGTCGACCGCTTCGACGCCGAGTTCTTCGGCATCTCGCCGCGCGAGGCCGCCAGCATGGACCCTCAGCAGCGGCTGCTGCTCGAAGTGGCCTGGGAGGCCCTCGAAGACGCCGGCCATGCGCCGGGCGAACTCGCTGCCACGCCGGCCGGCGAGCGCACCGGCGTCTACCTTGGCATCAGCAACAACGACTACGGCCGCGCGCTGTACCGGCACCCCGAGCTGATCGACCCGTACTTCGCGACCGGCAATGCATCCAGCGTCGCGTCGGGGCGGCTGTCGTATTTCCTCGGCGTGCATGGGCCCGCGGTCGCGGTCGACACCGCCTGCTCGTCGTCGCTGGTCGCGCTGCACCTGGCCTGCCAGGGCCTGCGGCTGCACGAATGCGAGATCGCGCTGGCCGGCGCGGTCAACCTGATCCTGACGCCCGAGATGAACATCAACTTCTCGAAGGCCCGGATGATGGCGCCGGACGGCCGCTGCAAGACCTTCGACGCCGCGGCCGACGGCTACGTGCGCGGCGAAGGCTGCGCGGTGCTGGTGCTGAAGCGGCTGGCCGATGCGCAGGCCGCCGGCGACCGCGTGCTGGCGGTGGTGCGCGGCAGCGCGCTGAACCAGGACGGCCGCAGCGGCGGGCTGACCGCGCCGAACGGCCCGGCGCAGGAGGCGGTGATCCGCGCCGCGCTGGCGTCGGCCCGGGTCGATGCACGGCAGATCGGTTATGTCGAAGCGCACGGCACCGGCACGCCGCTCGGCGACCCGATCGAGCTCGGCGCGCTCGCGGTGGTGCTCGGCGCGGGCCGCGATGCGGCGCAGCCGCTGCGCGTCGGCTCGGTCAAGACGAACATCGGCCACCTGGAAGCCGCAGCCGGCCTCGCGGGCGTGGCCAAGGTGGTGCTGTCGCTGCAGCGCGGCCAGATCCCGCCGCACCTGCATTTCACGCAGGGCAACCCGCACATCGACTGGAACTGGCCGGTGCAGGTGCCGACGAAGACGACCGACTGGCCCGAGATCGATGGCCGCCGGCTCGCCGGGGTCAGCTCGTTCGGGTTCAGCGGCACCAATGCTCATGTGATCCTCGAATCGGCGCCGCGGGAACAAGGTACTCCGTTCGTCCTGAGCCTGTCGAAGGACCGCCCTGAGCTTGTCGAAGGGCTTGCTCGCGCGGCAGCGGGGCTTCGACAGGCTCAGCCCGACCCTTCGACAGGCTCAGGGCGAACGGAGTTCGGGCTTCGACAAGCTCAGCCCGAACGGGGTGGTGGTGCCGATGTTCGGCCGGCCCACGTGCTCGCGCTGTCGGCCCGCGACGAAGCGGCGCTGCTCGACCTGGCGCGCCGCCACGAGGCGCGGCTGCTGCAGTTCGAAGAGAGCGTCGAAGCGGCCGACCTGTGCTTCAGCGCGAACACCGGCCGCTCGCATTTCTCGCACCGCGTCGCGCTGGTCGGCGCCAGCGTCGACGAACTCCAGGCTGGGCTGGCCGGCTTCCTCGCCGGCAGCGACGATCCTGCGATCGCGCGCGGCACGCTCGAAGGCGCGGCGCGGCCGCAGGTGGCCTTCCTGTTCACCGGCCAGGGCGGGCAGTACGCCGGCATGGGCCGCGACCTGTACGACAGCGCGCCGGTGTTCCGCGCCGCGATGGACGCCTGCGATGCGGCCGCGCGGCCGCACCTGGCACACCTCGGGCGCGGCCTGCTCGACGTGATCGTCACGCCGGCCGGCAGCGGGTCGCCGATCAACGAGACGGTGTGGGCGCAGCCGGTCAACTTCGCGATCGAGGTGTCGCTGGCCGCGCTGTGGCGCTCGTGGGGCATCGAGCCGGTCGCACTGCTCGGGCACAGCCTCGGCGAGTACGCGGCGGCCTGCGTGTCGGGCCTGTTGTCGCTGGAGGACGGCATGACCTGCGTGATCGCGCGCGGCCGCCTGACGCACGAGCTGCCGGCCGATGGGGCGATGGCCGCGGTGTTCGCGCCCGAGGCCGTCGTGCAGGCCGAGTTGGCGCACGGCCCCGCCACGCTGACGATCGCCGCCTACAACGGTCCCGAGCATTTCGTGATCAGCGGCCCGCGCAACGCGGTCGATGCGGCCACGCAGCGGCTCGAGGCAGCGGGCATCCGCGTCAAGCTGCTGCGCGTGCCGCATGCGGCGCATTCGGCGCTGATCGAGCCGGTGCTGCCGGCCTACCGCCGCGTGCTGGAAACGGTGACCTTCCACGAGCCGCGCGTCGCGCTGGTCTCCAACGTCACCGGCGCGCCGGCCGGCCCGGCCGAGATCGGCCGCGTCGACTACTGGCTCACGCACATGCGCCAGCCGGTGCGCTTCGCGCAGGCGCTGCAGGGGCTGCTGGCGCAGGGCATCACGCATTTCATCGAGGTCGGGCCGCACCCGGTGCTGCTGGGCATGGGGGCCGAATGCGCCGGTGGGGCCGAGGTCGAATGGCTGCCGTCGCTGCACCGCGAGCGCACTGACTGGACCGACCTGCTCGCGAGCCTGCAGCGCCTGTACGTGGCCGGCGCCGACGTGAACTGGGCCGCGTTCGACGCGCCGTACCGCCGCAGCCGCGTTCCGCTGCCCACCTATCCATTCCGCGCGAAACGGCATTGGATGGACATTGTTGGTGACGGCCCCGCGCCGGCGGTCGATGCGGCGCAGCGCTGGTCGCGCGTCAGCACCGCGCTGTCGCGCCAAGCCGAGCGCGGGCCGCTCGATCTGAACGCCGCCTCGTACCCGGCGAAATGGGAGTGCCTCGCCCGCGTGACCAGCGCGCACGCCGCGCACACGCTGCGCGAAGCCGGCCTGTTCCTGCAAGCCGGTGAATCGCACACGCTCGACGGCCTGATGCAGCGCAGCGGCATCGGCGCGAGCTACCGGCACCTGGTGTCGCGCTGGCTCGACAGCCTGGTGGACGCCGGCACGCTGCGGCGCGACGGCGAAGCCTTCGTCGCCGACCGGGCGCTCGCCGCGCCGCCGCTGGCCGCGCTGTGGGCCGAGGCCGACCGCCTGTTCGCCGACAACCAGCCGCTGCTCGCCTACGTGCGCCACTGCGGTTCGCTGGTCGCGCCGGTGCTGCTGGGCCGCGAGAGCCCGCTCGAGACCTTGTTCCCCGGCGGCTCGTTCGAACTCGCCGAGAACCTCTACGAGCGCTCGGCGACGATGCGCTACATCAACGGCCTGGCCGCCGCGGCGTTCGAGACGCTGGCCGCCACCGTGCCGTCCGGCCGCGCGCTGCGCGTGCTGGAGGTCGGTGCCGGCACCGGCGGCACGAGTTCCGCGGTGCTTGCGGCCTTGCCGGCCGACCGCGCGCAGTACCAGTTCACCGACGTCTCCGACGTGTTCCTGGACCGCGCCCGCGAGCGCTTCGCGGCATACCCGTTCGTGCGCTTCGGCCGCTTCGACATGGACGCCGATCCGCAGCCGCAGGGTTACGCGCCCGGCAGCGTCGACGCGATCGTCTCTGCCAATGCGGTGCATGCCAGCAAGGACCTGCGCGTCGCGCTGAAGCGGCTGCGCGCGCTGCTCGCGCCGGGCGGCGTGCTGGTGCTGGTCGAATCGACGACCCACTTGCCGTGGTTCGACATGACGACCGGCCTGATCGAAGGCTGGCAGCACTTCGCCGACGACCTGCGCGGCGACAACCCGCTGCTGCCGCCGGCGCGCTGGCTCGAGGCCTTGCGCGAGGCCGGCTTCGACGAGGCGGGCGCGTGGCCGCCGGTCGGCTCGCCGGCCGAGGCGCTGGGCCAGCATGTGATCGTTGCGCGCGTGCCGGGCGATGCGGTGGGAGCGGCCGCATCGGCAGTCGTCGCCGACGACGCACCGCAACGCAGCGTCGCCACCGCACCGGCCGAACTCGCGCAGGCCTTCCGCCAGCGGCTGCTCGACGCGATGGCCGGCGAGCGCACCGAGCTGATGCGCGACTTCGTGCGCGAGCGCGTCGTGCGCGTGCTGCGCCTGGACGCGGCCGATGCACCCGGCCGCGCCGACCGCTTGATGGACATCGGCTTCGATTCGCTGATGGCGGTGCAGCTGCGCAACCAGCTCGGCAGCGGGTTGGGCCTCGACAAGCCCTTGCCGGCAACGCTGATGTTTGACCACCCGACGATCGATGCGCTGGCAATCTACCTGCTGGATCGCGTGCTGCCGAAAGCCGCGCCGGTGGTGGCCGACAAGCCGGTGCAGGCCACCGCGCCGAACGCCTCCGTCGAAGCCGTCGCGGCCATGAGTGATGCCGAGATCGAAGCCTTGCTGATGAGCCGATTGGAGGGATCTTGAGCAGTCCTGCCGCCGACACCCCCACGCTGACGCCGCTGCAGCGCGCCTTCCTCGCACTGCAGCAGGCGCAGGCGAAAGTTGCTGCGCTCGAAGGCGCGGCGCGCGAGCCGATCGCGATCATCGGGCTCGGCTGCCGCGTGCCCGGCGGTGGCGTCGATGGCGACAGCTTCTGGCGCCTGATGCGCGACGGCATCGACGCGACCGGCCCGCTGCCGCGCGAGCGCTGGGATGTCGATGCACTGTACGACCCCGATCCCGAAGCGCCCGGCCGCATCGCGACGCGCGGTGGCGGCTTCCTCGGCCCGGTCGACGGCTTCGACCCCACCTTCTTCGGCATCACCCGCCGCGAGGCGCAGGGCATGGACCCGCAGCAGCGGCTGCTGCTGGAGGTGGCCTGGGAGGCGCTGGAAAACGCCGGCCAGGCGCCCGACCGGCTGGAGCGCTCGGCGACCGGCGTCTACGTCGGCGTCTGCGCGAACGACTACGCGCAGATGCAGCTCGGGACCGGCGACCGCGGGCTGCTCGATGCGCACTTCGCGTCGGGCATCGCGCACAGCATCGCGTCGGGCCGACTGTCGTACCTGCTCGGGCTGCAGGGGCCGAGCGTCACGCTCGACACCGCGTGCTCGTCGTCGCTGGTCGCGCTGCACCTGGCCTGCCAGGCGCTGCGCGCGCGCGACTGCCGCATGGCGCTGGCCGGTGGCGTCAACCTGATCCTGTCGCCGGACCTGTACATCGCGCTGTCGCATTCGCGCATGCTGTCGCCGGACGGCAAGTGCAAGACCTTCGATGCGTCGGCCGACGGCTTCGCGCGCGGCGAGGGCTGCGGCGTGGTGGTGCTGAAGCGCCTGAGCGATGCCCAGGCCGATGGCGACCGCATCCTCGCGGTGGTGCGCGCCAGCGCGGTCAACCAGGACGGCCCGAGCAGCGGGCTGACCGCGCCGAACGGCCCGGCGCAGGAAGCGGTGATCCGCGAGGCGCTGGCGCGCGCCGGCATCGCGCCGCGCGAGGTCGGGTATGTCGAGGCGCACGGCACCGGCACGCAGCTCGGCGACCCGCTGGAGGTGCAGGCGCTGGGGGCGGTGTTCTCCGAAGGGCGCGATGCGTCGAAGCCGCTGTGGATCGGCTCGGTGAAGACCAACCTCGGCCACCTCGAAGCGGCCGCCGGCGTGACCGGGCTGATCAAGCTGGTGCTGTCGCTGCAGCGGCGGCAGATCCCGGCGCACCTGCACTTCAAGACCCCGAGTCCGCACATCGCGTGGGGCGACCAGCTGTTGAAGGTGCCGACTGCGCTGATGGCCTGGGAGCCGATTGGCGGGCGGCGCATCGCGGGCGTCAGCTCGTTCGGGTTCAGTGGGACGAATGCGCATGTGGTGATCGAGGAAGCGCCTTCTGATTCCGTTCGCCCTGAGCCTGTCGAAGGGCTTCACCTGTTCGTCCTGTCCGCGCGCGATGAAGCCTCGCTCGCCGACACCGCACGCCGCTTCGCCACCTCGCTGGCCGGCCGCCCCGACAGCGAGCTGCCCGACCTCTGCTTCACGGCAGCCGTGAGCCGCGCCAGCTTCGCGCAGCGCGCCACGGTGCTCGCACGCTCCGTGTCGGAGCTCTGCGAACGCCTTCTTGCGTTGGCCGAAGGCCGCGAGGCCGACGGCGTGCGCAGCGGCCGCGTCACCCGGCGCGACCCGGCGCGCATCGCCTTCCTGTTCACCGGCCAGGGCGCGCAGTACCCCGGCATGGCGCGCGCGCTGTATGCGCAGCAGCCGGTGTTCCGCGCCGCGCTCGACGACTGCGCGCAGGCGCTGGCCGGCGTGCTGCCGCAGCCGCTGCTCGACGTGATCTTCGCGGAGCAGGGCGGCGCGATCGACGAGACCCGCTACACGCAGCCGGCGCTGTTCAGCATCGAGATCGCGCTCGCGAAGCTGTGGGCGTCCTGGGGCATCACGCCTGATGTCGTGATGGGCCATTCGGTCGGCGAGTACGCCGCCGCCTGCCTGGCCGGCGTGATGACGCTGCCGCAGGCGCTCGCGCTGATGGCAGAGCGAGGCAGGCTGATGCAGTCGCTGCCGGCCGGCGGCGCGATGGCGGCGGTCTTCGCGGCCGAAGCCGACGTGGCCGAGGCGGCCGCGCCGTTCGCCGCGCAACTGTCGATCGCCGCCGTCAACGCACCGGCGCAGACGGTGATCTCCGGCGCCGCGGCCGCGGTCGACGCCGTCTGCGAGCGCTTCACCGAACGCGGCGTGCGCTGCCAGAAGCTGCCGGTCTCGCATGCCTTCCATTCGCCGCTGGTCGATCCGGTGCTCGATGCGTTCGAGCAGGCCGCCGCAGCGACGACGATGGCGCGCCCGCAACTGCGCCTGGTGTCCAACCTGACCGGCCAGCTCGCCGATGCCAACGCGATCACGCAGCCCGCCTACTGGCGCCGCCATGTGCGCGAGGCCGTGCGCTTCGCCGACGGCCTGCGCACGCTGGCCGGCTTGAAGCCCGACCTCTGCATCGAGCTCGGCCCGCACCCGACGCTGCTGAACTTCGCCGCCGAGCTGGCCGACGAGCTACCGGTGCGCGTGCCGACGCTGCGCAAGGGCCGCGCCGATGCCGACCAGCTCGCCGAATCGCTGGCCGCGCTGTTCCTGGCCGGCGCGCCGATCGACTGGCGCGCGGTCTGGTCGGCCAGCGGCGCACGCCTCGCCGACCTGCCGCCGACCCCGTTCCGCCGCGAGCGCTGTTGGTTCCAGGCGCGCCCGCCGGTGGCCGCGCGCAGCGGCACGCCGACCGGCCACCCGCTGCTCGGCGCGCGGCTGCGCTCGCCGCTGCGCGATGTCATGCAGTTCGAGGCCACGCTCCGCGCAGACGACCTGCCGTACCTGGCCGACCACAACGTGCAGGGCCGCCTGATCCTGCCGGCCACCGGCTTCCTGGAGATGGCGCTGGCGGCGAGCCGCCTGGTGTCCGGCGCGGCGCGTGCGGTGGCCGATGTCGTGATCTCGGAGCCGCTGGTGTTCGCCCCCGGCGAAGTGCGCACGCTGCAACTGCTGCTGCGCCGTGATGCAGATTCCTTCGAGATCCTGTCGCTGGGCGACGGCGAGGCCGACGAGGCGTGGCACACGCACGTGCAAGGCAGCTATGCGGAGATCGACGCATCGCCCTCGCATGAATCGGCCGACGCGATCCGCGCCCGCTGCACCGAATCGATCGATGCCGGCGCCCACTACGCGAACCTCGCCGCGCGCCAGCTCGTGTTCGGCCCCGCGCTGCAGGGCGTGCAGCGCCTCTTGCGGCGCGACGGCGAGGCGCTCGGCGAGATCGTGCTGCCGCCCGCTGCCGGCCGCGCCGACTACGTGATGCACCCGGCGCTGCTCGACGCGTCGCTGCAGGTGATGGCCGCCGCGCTGCCGGCGCAGGCCGCCGCGGGCCGCGCGTACCTGCCGCTCGCGATCGGTCGCGTCGCGGTGCACCGCGCGCATGGCGACCGCTTGAGCAGCCATGTGCGCATCACGCCCGGCGGCAGCGGCGACACGCTGAAGGCCGAGCTGGTGCTGTTCGACACGCACGGCACCGTGGCGACGTTGAACGGCATTGCGCTGCGCGCCGCCGCGATGCCGGGCGCGCCCGCGAGCGAGCCGGTCTACCGCATCGCGTGGGAGCCGGTGCCAAGTGCAGGCTGGCTGCCGACGCCGGCGGAACTGGCCGCACAGGCCGGGCCGCGGCTCGACGACCTGTCGCGCGAACACGACCTGGCCGACTACCAGCAGGCCTTCGTCGCGCTCGAAGCGCTGAGCGCGGCCTGGATCGCCCGTGCGCTCGTCGAGCTCGGCTGGTCGCCGCTGCGGGGTGAGCACGTGCAGGCCGACGAACTGGCACGGCGCTTGAAGCTCGCGCCGCGCTACCACCGGCTGCTGCCGCGGCTGCTCGCGATCCTGGCGGAGGACGGCTGGCTGCGCGCCGACGGCGGCGGTGACCGTGGCGGCTTCACGGTGGCGAACTGGCATCCCGTCGCCGACCCGGCGCAGCGCGTCGCACCGCTGCTGCAATGCCACCCGGCCTCGCGCCCGCGCATCCTGCTCACCGCGAACTGCGGCGCGGCGCTGGGCGACATCCTGGCCGGCCGCGCCGATCCGCTGCACCACCTGTTCCCGAACGGCTCGGCCGAACTGGCCGAGGCGCTGTACCGCGACGCACCCGAGGCCAAGGCCTACAACCAGCTGCTGCGCGAGACCGTGCGCGTCGCCCTCGCGCGGCTGCCGGCCGGGCAGAAGCTGCGCATCCTCGAAGTGGGCGGCGGCACCGGCGGCAGCACCGCCTGGGTCGCGCCGATGCTGCCGGCCGACCGCTGCGACTACCTGTTCACCGACATCGGCCCGCTGATGGTGGCCCGGGCGCGCGAGCGCTTCGGCCTGCACCCGTTCATGCGCTTCCAGCCGCTGGACCTGGAGCAGCCGCTCGCGACCCAGCTCGCCGGCCAGCACTTCGACATCGTGATCGCGGCCAACGTGATCCACGCGACCGCCGACCTCGCCCGCACGCTCGGCCAGGTCCGCCAGGTGCTGGTCCCGGGCGGCACGCTGCTGATGCTCGAAGTGGCCGGCATGGAGCGCTGGATCGACATCACCTTCGGGCTGACCGACGGCTGGTGGCGCTTCACCGACACCGCGCTGCGGCCCGACTACCCGCTGCTGTCGCGCGAACGCTGGCTTGCGCTGCTCGACGAGCTCGGCTTCGAGGCCGCGGCGATCGATGCGCCGCAGCCGAATTCTCGCGAGGTGCTGCTGGCCGCGCGGCGGCCGGTGCAGGCGGTGGATGCGGTGCCGGCGTCGAGCTGGTTGCTGATCGGCGACCGCGGCGGCGTCGGCGAGGCGCTGGCGGCGCGCATGCGGCAAGACGGCCACGAGGTGGTGATGGCGGCTGCCGAGGCCGACCCGGCGAGCCTGCTCGCGGGGCGCCCGCTGCGCGGCATCGTTCACCTCGGCGCGCTCGAACTCGCGGTGCCCGATGCCGCGTCGGCCGCCTCGCTGATCGACACGCAGCGCGCCAGCCTCGGCTCGCTGCTGAAGCTGGTGCAGGCGCTCGGCGCGCAGTCGTTCGCGGCCGGCACGACGCCGCGGCTGTGGATCGCGACGCGCGGCGCGCAACCGGTCGTCGACGGCGACGCGCCGAACCCGTTGCAGGCGCCGGTGTGGGGCTTCGCGAAGGTCGTCGCGCTGGAGCATCCGGAGCTGCGCACCACCCGCATCGACCTCGATGGTGGCCACGATGTTGACGCGCTGTGGCAAGTGATCTGCGCCGACGGCGACGAGCCGCAGCTCGCGCTGCGCGGCGACAAGGCCTTCGTCGCGCGGCTGGTGCACGGCAGCGCCGCGCCGTTCGACCCGGCGCCGGTGCGGCTCGAGAAGGCCGCCAGCGGCGTGTTCGACGAGATGCCGCTGGTGCCGATGGCGCGCCGTGAGCCCGGCCCCGGCGAGGTCGAGATCCGCGTGCGCGCGGCCGGCCTGAACTTCCGCGACATCATGAATGCGGTCGCGCTGCGCGCCGATCCGGAACCGCTGGGCGGCGAATGCGCCGGCACCATCGTCGCGATGGGCGAAGGCGTCGAAGGCTTCGCGCTCGGCGATGCAGTGGTCGCGACCGGCGAGGCCTGCTTCGCAACCTACATGACGACCGGCGCGCAACACGTCGCGCCGTTGCCGCGCGGCATCGGCTACGCGGAAGGCGCGACGCTGCCGTTCGCGCTGATGACGGCCTGGCATGCGCTTCACGTGCTGGGCGGCCTCCGCGCCGGCATGACGGTGCTGATCCATGCGGCCGCGGGCGGCGTCGGCATGGCCGCGCTGCAGATCGCGCAGCGCGCCGGCGCGACGGTGTTCGCGACGGCCGGCAGCGACGCGAAGCGCGCGCTGCTGCGCTCGCACGGCGCGGCGCATGTGCTGAACTCGCGCACGCTCGATTTCGAGGTCGAGATCGCGCAGCTCACCGAAGGCCGCGGCGTCGACCTGGTGCTGAACTCGCTGGCCGGCGAGTTCATCCCGGCCGGCGTGCGCAGCCTGTCGGTGCAAGGCACCTTCCTAGAGATCGGCAAGCGCGACATCTGGAGCCTGTCGCAGTTCCGCGAGCTGCAGCCGCAGGCGCGCTACCACGCGATCGACCTGAACGCGCAGCGCTACCAGGACCCCGCAGCCGCGCAAGCGCTGTTCGCTGACGTGATGGCCGCGGTGCAGCGCGGCGAGCTGAAGCCGCTGCCGCTGCAGGCCTTCCCGCTGGAGCGCGGCGGCGAGGCCTTCCGCTTCATGGCGCAGGCGCGGCACACCGGCAAGGTCGTGCTGACGCAGCACGACGCGCTGCAGGCCTCGTTGCAGGCGCTGACGCCGCGCGGCGTCTACCTCATCACGGGAGGACTGTCGGGCCTCGGGCTGCTGACCGCCGGCCGGCTGGTCGAACGCGGCGCGCGCCACCTGGTGCTGGTGGGCCGGTGCGCCGCATCGCCCGCGGCGCAGGCCACGCTGGATGCGATGCGGGCGCAGGGCGCGCAGGTGCAGGCGCTGCAGGCCGACATGTCGCGCGCCGACGAGGTGGCGCGCGTGCTGGGCAGCATCGCGCAGGGCGGCTTGCCGCTGCGCGGCGTGATCCATTCGGCCGGCGTGCTGGAAGACGGCGCGCTGCTGCAGCACGAGTGGTCGCGCTTCATGCGGCCACTCGGGCCGAAGCTCGACGGCAGCTGGGCGCTGCACGTGCTGACGCGCGGCGAGCCGCTGGACTTCTTCGTGCTGTATTCGTCGATGGCCTCGGTGCTGGGCTCGCGCGGCCAGGCCAACCATGCGGCGGCGAATGCGTTCATGGACGCGCTGGCCGCGCACCGGCGCACGCTCGGGTTGCCGGGTCTCAGCATCAGCTGGGGCGCGTGGAGCGAGGTCGGCGCGGCGGCCGATCGGCAGGTCGACCAGCGGGTGGCCGCGCGCGGCATCGACGTGATCACGCCGACGCACGGGCTGGAGCTGCTCGAGAAGCTGATGCGGGCCGAGGCGCCGCATGCCGGCGTGTTCCCGGTGCGCTGGGAGCGCTTCTTGAACGGCGGCGATGCGCATGGCCGCTTCGTCGAGCACCTGCGTGGCGCGGTGGCCGTGACGAAGGCTGGCCTGAAGCTGGCCACCGGCGCGAAGGCCGCGGTGGCGGCGGGTGCGGCGCTGATCGACGAGCTGAAGCAGGCCACGCCGCAGCGCCGGCGCGAGCGGCTGCTGGCGTTCGTCGCCGAGCATGTCGCGCGGGTGGTCGATGCGCCGAGCGCGCAGGCCATCGACCCGCGCCAGCCGCTCAACGAACTGGGGCTCGATTCGCTGATGGCGGTGGAGCTGCGCAACCGGCTCGGCACCGGGCTCGGATTGGCACGCAGCTTGCCGGCGACGCTGGTGTTCGACCACCCGACGCTGGAGGCGCTGGCGGCCTACCTGGAGGAGCTGGCGGTGCCGGCTGCGGCGGCCGTGGCGGCGGTCGCGAAGCCGGTCGATGCGGTCGGCGCGCTCGACGAGATGAGCGACGAAGAAGTCGAAGCGATGTTCGCGAAGAAACTGAAGAGGCCCTGAGTGAAGCACCTTCACCGTCCCGCTGTTCGCGCCTCCCACTCCGTTCGCACTGAGCTTGTCGAAGTGCCTGCGCGCATGGAACCAGGGCTTCGACAGGCTCAGCCCGAACGGGTGAATCCGCTTCAGCCTGAGCAAACAAGACCGTTCACCCTGAGCCTGTCGAAGGGCCTGCACGCATGCAACCAGGGCTTCGACAAGCTCAGCCCGAACGGGGGAATTCGCTTCAGCCCGAACGGGAAATATCAGCCCAACCGGCTTTCTCGCGCATCCGGACTGCGCTCATCACGGAGGCCTTGAATGTCCGACTTCCTGGAGCGCATCAGTCACTTTTCGCCGAAGCGCCTCGCGCTGCTGGCCGACGAGCTGCAGCAGCGCGTGCAGGCGCTCGAAGGCGCCGCGCGCGAGCCGATCGCGATCGTCGGCATCGGCTGCCGCTTCCCGGGTGGTGCCGACACGCCGGAGAAGTTCTGGACCCTGGTGCGCGACGGCGTCGACGCCATCACTGAAGTGCCCGTCGAACGCTGGGCCATCGATGACTGGTACGACGCCGACCCCGACCACCCCGGCACGATGAACACCCGCTTCGGCGGCTTCGTCGGCCCGGTCGACGGCTTCGATGCGCATTTCTTCGGCGTCTCGCCGCGCGAGGCTCTCAGCATGGACCCGCAGCAGCGCCTGCTGCTCGAAGTGGCCTGGCAGGCGCTCGAACACGCCGGCATCAACCCCGAACGCGTCGCGGGCAGCCGCACCGGCGTGTTCGTCGGCCTGTCGGCCGGCGACTACTGGCAGCTGCTGCGCCAGGGCGGCGTCGACAGCTACGACGCCTACACCGCATCGGGCATCGCGCACAGCATCGCGTCGGGTCGGCTGTCGTACGTGCTCGGCGCGCGCGGGCCCAGCGTGTCGATCGACACCGCCTGCTCGTCGTCGATGGTCGCGATCCACCAGGCGGTGCACAGCCTGCGCCGCGGCGAATGCGACCAGGCGCTGGCGGGCGGCGTCAACCTGGTGCTGAGCCCGGAGATCACGGTCGCGCTGTCGCGCTCGCACATGATGGCGCCGGACGGCCGCTGCAAGGCCTTCGACGCGCGCGCCGACGGCTTCGTGCGCGGCGAGGGCTGCGGGCTGCTGGTGCTGAAGCGCCTGGCCGATGCGCAGGCCGACGGCGACACGGTGATCGCGCTGATCCGCGGCTCGGCCGCGAACCAGGACGGTCGCAGCAACGGCCTGACCGCGCCGAACGGCCCGGCGCAGGAATCGGTGCTGCGCGATGCGCTGGCCGATGCGCATGTGCTGCCGGCCGAGGTCGGCGTGGTCGAGGCACACGGCACCGGCACCTCCCTCGGCGACCCGATCGAGGTGCAGGCATTGGGCGCGGTGATGGGCGAGGGCCGCGCGGCCGATGCGCCGCTGCTGCTCGGCTCGGTGAAGGCGAACGTGGGCCACCTGGAGGCGGCGGCCGGCGTCGCCGCGGTGATCAAGATGGCGATGGCGCTGCAGCATGCGCAGGTGCCGGGGCAGATCCACCTGCAGCAGCCGAACCCGTTCATCCCGTGGGACGAGTTGCCGGTGCGCGTGCCGACGGCGCTCGTGCCGTGGCCGGCGACATCGCAGGCTGCACGCATCGGCGGCGTCAGCTCGTTCGGCTTCAGCGGCACCAACGTGCACCTGGTGATGGCCCAGGCGCCCGAGGTGGCGCCGGTCGTCGCGAACCCGAGGCCGCTGCAATTGATCAGCTTCTCGGCACGCCAGCCGGCGGCGCTGCGCGAGCTGGTGCAGCAGCATCTGCCGCTGCTGGCCGATGGCGCGTCGCTCGCCGACCTGGCCTTCAGCGCGAACACCGGCCGGGCGCGTTTTGCGCAGCGGCTCGCGGTGAGCGCCGCGACGCCGGCCGAAGCGCGCGAGCGTTTGTCGGCGTGGCTGGCGGGCGAAGAGACGACCGGTGTCATGGCCGGCACCGCGCCGGCGCGGCCACCGAAGCTCGCGTTCCTGTTCACCGGCCAGGGCTCGCAATCGATCGGCATGGCGCGCGGGCTGTACGACGGCGAACCGGTGTTCCGCGACGCGCTCGATCGCTGCGCTGCCGGGCTGCAGCTGCCGATGCCGCTGCTCGACGTGCTGTTCCGCGACGGAGCACCGCTCGACGACACCGAGTACACGCAGCCGGCGCTGTTCGCGGTCGAGTACGCGCTGGCCACGCTGTGGATGTCGTGGGGCGTGCAGCCGCAGGCGCTGATGGGGCACAGCGTCGGCGAGGTCGTCGCGGCCTGCATCGCCGGCGTGTTCAGCCTCGACGACGCGCTGCGGCTGATAGCTGCGCGCGGCCGCCTGATGGGCGCGCTGCCGCGCAACGGCGCGATGCTGTCGGTGATGGCCGGCGAGGCACGCATTGCCGACGTGCTGGCGCCGTGGCGCCGCGAGGTCTCGGTCGCCGCGGTGAACGGCCCCGACAACATCGTGATTTCCGGCCTCGCGATGGCGGTCGACGCGATCGCCACGCAGCTGCAGGCCGCCGGCCTCGTCGTCACGCGGCTGAAGGTGTCCCATGCCTTCCACTCGCCGCTGATGGCGCCGATGCTCGATGCCTTCGGCGAGGTGCTGCAGACGATCCACTACAGCGCGCCGCGCATCGACCTGGTGTCCAACGTCACCGGGCGGCTGATCGGCGCCGAGATCGCGAACCCGACCTACTGGCGCGAGCATGTGATGGCCGCGGTGCTGTTCGCGCCGGCGATGCAGTCGCTGGCCGATGCCGGCTGCGAACTGTTCCTGGAGATCGGTCCGCACCCGACCCTGCTCGGGTTGGGCCGCGCTTGCCTGCCGGAGCGCGGCGGCTGGCTGCCGTCGCTGCGGCGCGGCAAACCCGACAGCGAGCAGATGCTCGACAGCCTCGCTGCGCTGTTCGTGCACGGGGTCGACATCGACTGGCAGGGCTTCGACGCCGGCCGCGGTGCACGCCGCGTGCCGCTGCCGACCTACCCGTTCCAGCGCGAGCGTTTCTGGCCGGCGTTCGCGTCGGCCGTGCCGCCGTCTCCCACGGCGCCCGTGGCCGCTGACACCGGCCTCGCGCCGCGTGTCCAGAAGATGCTCCACGAGATCGTCTGGCGCGAGACCGAGCGCCCCGCGCTGCACCCGCTCGCGCCCGCGCAGCTGGCGGCACGCGTACTGCCACGCGTCGACACGCTGGCCGCGCAGAACGGCCTCGATGGGTACGCCGGCTTCCTGACCGGGCTGGACCACCTCGCCTCGGCCTACGTCGTGCGCGCACTGCGCCAGCTCGGCTGCGGCTTCGCGCCGGCCACCGCGATCGATCCGACCCGCTTCGACACGCTGCCCGCCCACGCCCGCCTCGTGCAGCGGATGCTCGCGATCCTCGGCGAAGACGGCATCCTGGTGCGCGACGGCGCCACCTGGGTGGTGCGCCGTGCGCCGGACGAGACCGATCCCGAAACGCTCGCCGACGACCTGCTCGCGCAGCACCCCGAAGGCGAGGCCGAGCTGGTGATCACGCGCCGCTGCGGCCGCGAGCTGGCCGCGGTGCTGCGCGGCCGGGCCGACCCGCTCGCGCTGCTGTTCCCCGGCGGCTCGCTCGACGACACCGAGCGCCTGTACCGCAACTCGCCGCCGGCGAAGACCTACAACAGCGTGATCGCCGAGACGGTGCGCGCGCTCGCCGCCGCGTGGCCGGCCGGTCGGCCGCTGCGCGTGCTGGAGATCGGTGCCGGCACCGGCAGCACGACGGGCTACGTGCTGCCGATGCTGCCCACCCAAGGCACACGCGTCGAGTACACCTTCACCGACGTCTCGCCGCTGTTCCTGAACCGTGCCCGCGAGAAGTTCGCGGCGCACGGCTTCATGCGTTACGAGCTGCTCGACATCGGCCGCGCGCCGGCCGGGCAGGGCTTCACGGCCGGCGGCTACGACCTGGTGCTCGGCGCGAACGTGCTGCATGCGACGCCCGACCTCGACGTGACGATCCGCCACGTGCGGCAACTGATGGCCCCGGGCGGTGTGCTGGTGCTGCTCGAAGGCACCACGCCGCAGCGCTTCGGCGACCTGACGGTCGGCCTGCTCGACGGCTGGTGGGCGTACACCGACACGCAGCGGCGCAGCTACGCGCTGATGCCGCGCGAAGGCTGGACGGCCCTGCTGTCGCAGCACGGCCTGCAGGACCCGACGCCGCTACCGGGCGCGACGGTGCACCCGGTGCTCGCGCAGCAGGCGGTGTTCGTCGCGCAAGCGCCGGTGGCCTCGGTCGAGCGTGAACCGTCGCGTTGGTTGGTGCTGGCCGACCGGGCTGGCTTCGCGGATGCGTTGATGGGCGAGCTGCGCCGCGCCGGCGACTTGCCCGAGCTGGTGGCGCCGACGGCCGATGCGCTGGCCCACGCGCTGCGCAGCCCGCTGCCATGTCGTGGCGTCGTGCAGCTGCAGGCGCTCGACCTCGCGGCGCACGCCGGGCTGTCGACCGATGACATCACGCGCGACCAGCAGTTCATCGTCAGCGCGCTGCTGCAGACGGTGCAGACGATGGCAGCGCAGGCCGGCACCGCGCGGCCCGGGCTGTGGATCGCGACGCGCGGCGCGCAGGCGACGCACCGCCACGACGGCGCGAACCCGGCGCAGGCGACAGCCTGGGGCATCGGCCATGGGGTGGCGATCGAACATCCGGAGCTGCACTGCACCCGGATCGACCTCGACCCGGCCGCCGATGCGGCGACCGCGGCGGCGGCGCTGGTCGCTGAGCTGCAATCCGCGTCGCGCGAAGACCAGCTCGCGCTGCGTGGCCGCCGCCGGCTGGCGCGGCGGCTGGTGCAGCATGAGGCGCATCCGGCGCACGGCAGCCTGGCCATCGATGCGTCGCGCAGCTACCTCGTGACCGGCGGGCTGCGCGGGCTCGGGCTGCGTGTCGCCGAATGGCTGGCCGAACAGGGCGCACGCCACCTGGTGCTGATGGGCCGGCGCGCGGCTGACGAGCGCGCGCAACGCGTGATCGACCGGCTGCGGACGCGGGGCGTCGAGGTGCAGCTCGTGACTGGTGATGTGGCGAAATGTGATGACGTGCAGCGCATGCTGGCAGCGGTGACCGTGCCGCTGGCCGGCGTGATTCACGCGGCCGGCGTGCTCGACGACGGCGTGATTGCCGGCCAGACCTGGCCGCGTTTCGCGAGCGTGATGGGCCCGAAGGTGTTCGGCAGCTGGAACCTGCACACGCTGTGCGGCGAGCTGGACTTCATGGTGCTCTTCTCGTCCGGCGCGTCGGTGGCCGGTTCGCCGGGCCAGGTCAACCATGCGGCGGCGAATGCCTTCGAGGATGCGCTCGCGTGGCACCGCCAGGCGCAGGGCCTGCCGACGCTCAGCATCAACTGGGGGCCGTGGGCCGAGATCGGCGCCGCGGCCGACCGCCGGCTGGTGCAGCCCGGCTCGCTGCAGCCGATCGCGCCGCCCGATGGCCTGGCCGCGCTCGACCACGCGATGCGCCGCGACGGCGCGCGCAGCCCCTTCGAGACCGCGCAGATCGCGGTGCTGGCGAGCGACTGGGCGCACCTGCGCGAGCCGCGTGCCGCCGGTACCGAACCGCCGCTGTTCAGCGAGCTGGCGGTGGCCGCGGCCGCGCCGGGCGGTGCGCCTGCGCAAGCGGTGCAGGCCGTGGCGTCGCTGCACGAGCGGATGGCGGCTGCGTTGCCGGCCCGCCGAAAGACGGTGCTGCGCGACGAGGTGCGCCGGCTGACCGTCAAGGTGCTGGGCGTGCAGCGCGCCGACGAGCTGGACGTGACCGAGCCGCTGCGCCAGCTGGGCCTCGATTCGCTGATGGCGGTGGAACTGCGCAACCTGCTCGGCAAATCGGTCGGTCGCACGCTGGCCGCGACGGTGACCTTCGACCATCCGTCGGTGGCGGCGCTGACCGAGCACCTGGCGAGCGAGGTGTTCGCGGATCAGTTCGGCGAGGCCGCGGTTGTAGCGGCGCCAACGGCGGCGCTTGCCGACCAAGGGCTCGATGCGCTGTCGGAGGATGAACTGGCGATGCAGCTGATGCGGCGACTGGATGGCATGGATGCGGGGGGAATGTCGTGATGGATCGTGTGCGACCTGGCCTTCCCGCACCCGTTCGGGCGGAGTTCCACACCGTTCGGGCTGAAGCTACCTCCGTTCGGACTGAGCCCACCTCCGTTCGGGCTGAGCCTGTCGAAGCCGGCGCATGCAGCGAGCATGCCCTTCGACAAGCTCAGGGCAGCCCTTCGACAGGCTCAGGGCGAACGGTTCTTTTGTTCGACCTGAGCCCCACTCCGTTCGGGCTGAGCCTGTCGAAGCCCCGGTTCAATGCGAGCAAGCCCTTCGACAAGCTCAGGCCCTTCGACAAGCTCAGGATGATCGGGCCCTTCGACAAGCTCAGGGCGAACGGTGTGGAGGCCCGCGCTCGGGCCGAGTCCTTCATTGCTCAGGAGACCCCGTGACCGATACGAGGCAGACCCCCGACTACGCAGCGCTGCTGAAGCGCTCGCTGCAGGCCATCGACCAGCTCGAGGCAAAGCTGAAGGCGGCCGAGCATGCGCGCCACGAGCCGATCGCGATCGTCGGCATCGGTTGCCGCTTCCCCGGTGACGGCGACACGCCCGAGGCCTTCTGGCGTTTCCTCGAGAGCGGCACCGACGGCGTCACCGAGGTGCCGAAGGAGCGCTGGGATGCCGACGCCTGCTTCGACGCCGACCCCGACGTGCCCGGCAAGAGCTACACCCGCTGGGGCGGCTTCGTGAAGGACGTCGACCGCTTCGATGCGGGCTTCTTCGGCATCTCGCCGCGCGAGGCGGTCAGCCTCGATCCGCAGCAGCGGCTGCTGCTGGAGGTGACCTGGGAATCGCTCGAACACGCCGGCATCGCGCCGTCGTCGCTGGCCGGCAGCCCCACCGCCGTCTACATGGGCATCACGACGCACGACTACGCGAACCAGCTGTCCGAGGCGATCGGCTCGCGCTTCGGCGATGCTTATACGCCCTCGGGCACCGCGCACAGCGTCGCGGCCGGGCGGCTGTCGTACTTCTTGGGGCTGCACGGGCCCAACGTCGCGATCGACACCGCGTGCTCGTCGTCGCTGGTCGCGATCCACTGGGCGGTGCAGAGCCTGCGCAGCGGCGAAGCGAACCTGGCGCTCGCCGGCGGCGTGAACCTGACGCTGACGGCCGACGGCTCGATCCTCACTTCTCGCGCGCGGATGATGTCGTTCGACGGCCGCTGCAAGACCTTCGACGACGCGGCCGACGGCTACGTGCGCGGCGAAGGCTGCGGCGTGCTCGTGCTGAAGCGCCTGTCCGATGCGCAGCGCGACGGCGACCGCATCGTCGCGCTGGTGCGGGGCTCGGCGCTGAACCAGGACGGCCGCAGCAGTGGCCTGACCGCGCCGAACGGCACCGCACAAGAGGCGGTGATCCGCGCTGCGCTCGCGAATGCGCGCGTCAAGCCGGACGAGATCAGCTATGTCGAGGCGCACGGCACCGGCACGCCGCTCGGTGACCCGATCGAGGTCAAGGCGCTGCACCACGTCTACGGCCAGCGCGCGGCCGACACGCCCCTGATGCTGGGTTCGGTGAAGACCAACATCGGCCACCTGGAGGCCGCCGCCGGCGTGGCCGGCGTCATCAAGGTCGCGTTGGCGCTGCAGCACCGCACGATCCCGCCGCACCTGCACCTGAAGAACCGCAACCATTTGATCGCGTGGGACGAGATGCCGATCACGGTGCCGACGGTGCCGACGCCGTGGTCCGCGGCCACCGGGCAGCCGCGGCGCGCGAGCGTCAGCTCGTTCGGCTTCAGCGGCACCAACGCGCACGTCGTGCTCGAAGAAGCGCCGGCCATGGCCGCAGTGCCGGCGGCCACGCGCGCGCAGCAGCTCTTCGTGCTGAGCGCGCAGACCCCGCCCGCGCTCGAAGCCGCCGCGCGCCGGCTGGTCGATGCCGCCGGCACGGCGCCGCTCGACCAGATCGCCGCGACGCTCGCGGTCGGCCGCTCGCCGTTCATCGAGCGGCTCGCGGTCGTCGCCGACAGCGCCGACGCGCTGAAGGCGCGGCTGACTGAATTCAGCGCCGGCACCCCGAGCGCCGGCACCTCGCGCGGCCGCGCTACCGGCGGCACGGTGCCCGAGCTCGTCTTCCTGTTCACCGGCCAGGGCGCGCAATACGCCGGCATGGGCCGCGGGTTGTACGACGCCGAGCCGGTGTTCCGCGCCGCGCTCGACGACTGCGAGCGCATCGCCGCGCCGCTGCTCGGCCGCAGCCTGCTCGACGTGGTGTGGAACGACGCCGAGCGGCTCGACGACACCGCGTTCACGCAGCCGGCGCTGTTCGCCATCGAATACGCACTCGCGCAGCTGTGGCAGTCGTGGGGCGTCAAGCCGACCGCGGTGATGGGCCACAGCGTCGGCGAGTACGTCGCGGCCTGCGTGGCCGGCGTGTTCAGCCTGGCCGACGGGCTGAGGCTGATCGTCGAACGGGGCAGGCTGATGGGCGCGCTGCCGCGCGACGGCGCGATGGCGGCGGTCTTCAGCGACGAGGCCACCGTGCGCGCCGCGATCGCGCGCGATGCTGCCGTGCTCGCCATCGCCGCGGCGAACGGCCCGCAGAACACCGTGATCTCCGGCCGCAGCGACGCGGTCGACGCGGCGCTGGAACGGCTCGCGGTCGCCGGCATCGAGGCGCAGCGGCTGAAGGTCTCGCATGCCTTCCACTCGCCGCTGATGGAGCCGATGCTCGATGCGTTCGAGGCGGTCGCGTCGCAGGTCGAGTTCCGTCCGCCGCAGCTCGTGCTGGCGTCGAACGTCACCGGCCGGCTGGCCGGCGACGAAGTCTGCAACGCCGGCTACTGGCGCCGCCATGTGCGCGACGCGGTGCGCTTCGGCGATTCGATCGCGGCGCTGCAGGCCGACGGGCTGCGCGTCTTCATCGAGCTCGGCCCGCAGCCGACGCTGCTGAACATGGCGCAGCGCGGCAGCGTGATGCCCGACAGCGCATGGATCCCGTCGCTGCGCAAGGGCCGCGACGATGTGGTGTCGCTGCTCGACAGCCTGGGCCAGTTGTTCGTGCGCGGCGTGCGGCCGGACTGGGCGGCGGTGCAGGGCGGGCATCGGCCGCGGGCCACGTTGCCGACGTATCCGTTCCAGCGCGAGCATTACTGGCAGAGCTTCGAGCCGCGCTCCGGCAACGCGTCGACCGGCAACGCGCTCGGCGCGACCCGCACGCCGCATGCGCTGCTCGGCGGCACGGTCGCGAGCCCGCTGCCGATCTTCCAGTCGACGATCGGGCTCGGCGATCAGCCGTGGCTCGTCGACCACCGCATCTTCGATTTCACGCTGTTCCCGGCGACCGGCTTCCTGGAACTGATGCAGGCTGCCGCGCGCGAGGTCAGCGGTGGCGAGGATGTGCGGCTGCAGGACCTCGCGATCCGCGAAGGCCTGGTGCTGCCGGAGCAGGGCGGCGTGACGCTGCAGGTGATCGTGACGCCGGCCGACGCCATCGCGCCCGACGCGCAGACGGTGCAGGTCTTCAGCCGCGCCGCCGATGACGCCGCGTGGCGCCTGCATGCGAGCGCGACGCTGATGCCCGGCCGCGGCGACGCGCCGGCGGTCGACGGCGCGTGGCGCCTGGCCGGTGCGCCGACGCAGCCGGTCGAGCCGTACTACGACAAGCTCGCTGCGCAAGGTGCGCACTACGGGCCGGCCTTCCGCGGCATCACGTCGATCGCGCGCGACGGCACGCAGGTGCTCGGCCGCGTGCAACTGCCGGCAGGGCTGCCGACCGCGGGCCTGGTGCTGCACCCGGCGTTGCTCGATGCCTGCCTGCAACTGATCGGCCTCGGTTTGCCGTGGGCCGACGATCCGCTCGGCAGCGACGACATCTGCGTGCCGGTCGGGCTGGCCGGCTACCGCGTGTTCGAAGGCGGGGCGGCGCAGGCCTGGTGCCAGGTGCGCGTCGAACCCGCCGCGCGCGATGCCGACGTGCTGCGCGCCGATTTGACCTTGCTCGATGACGACGGCCGCGTGCTGGCCGAGCTGTCCGGGCTGGAGCTGCGCCGCATCACGCGGGAAGCGCTGCAGCGCGTGGCTGGCCTACCGGCCGTCAGTGCGGCGTCCGACTGGGCCTTCGAGACCGAGTGGCGACCTGCACCGTTCGGGCCGAGCCCCCCACCTCCGTTCGGGCTGAGCCTGTCGAAGCCGGCGCATACCTCGGAGGGCCCCTTCGACAGGCTCAGGGCGAACGGAGAGGGGGCGGCGGCGAACGGCAGTGCTGCAACGGCGAACGGAGTGGGTGCTGAAGGCCGCTGGCTGGTGCTGGCCGACCGCACCGGCGTTGGTGCCACCCTCGCCGCACGCCTGAAAGCCGAAGGCGCCGGTGTCGCGCTGGTCTACCGCGGCGATGGCTATGCGGCGCTGGCCGAAGGCTGGCAGGTCGATGCCGCCGACAGCGCGCAGATCCGCCGCGCGATCGACGAGGCCGCGCAGGCCGATCCTCGCCCGCTGCAAGGCGTCGTCGTGCTGTGGGCGCTGGTGCCGCCGGTCGCCCACTCGCTGGAGGCGATGGAGAACGCGCAGGCGCTGCTGCTCGGCAACCTGCTGCACGCCGCCCAGGCGCTCGGCGATTCGAGCGCGCGCCGCTGGCTGGTCACGCGTGGCGCGCAGCCGGTGCAGGGCTCGGTGCCGGACCTGGTGCAGGCAACCGTGTGGGGGCTCGGCGGCGTCATCGCGTCCGAGGCACCGCTCGCGCGCTGCGTGCGCATCGACCTCGACCCGGTCGTGCGCGCCGACGAGGCCGAGCTGCTGTTCGCCAGCCTCTGGCAAGCCGACGCCGAAGACCGCATCGCGCTGCGCGACGGTACGCGCCTCGCCGCCCGCCTGGTGCCCGGCGTCTTCGTTCCCGACGACCAGCCGCTGCGCCTGGAAATCACCGAGCGCGGTTCGCTCGAGAACCTCGCGCTGCAGCCGGTGACCAGGGAAGCCCCCGGCGCGGGCCAGGTCGAGATCCGCGTGTTCGCGACCGGCCTGAACTTCCGCGACGTGCTGAACGCGCTCGGCATGTACCCCGGTGACCCCGGGCCGCTCGGCAACGAATGCTCGGGCGTCATCACCGCCGTCGGCACCGGCGTCGATGACCTGCAGGTCGGCGACGAGGTGATCGCGATGGTCGACCGCAGCTTCGCGACCTGGGTGCTCGCGCCGGCGTCGCTGACGGTGCGCAAACCGCCGCAGATGAGCTTCGCCGAGGCGGCGACGATCCCCGTCACCTTCTTGACCGCCGAGTACGCGCTGAAGCACCTGGCCGGCATCAAGAAGGGCGACCGCTTGCTGCTGCATGCAGTGACCGGCGGCGTCGGCATGGCGGCGGCGCAGCTCGCGAAGCGGGCCGGCGCCGAGATCTTCGGCACCGCCGGCTCGCCGCACAAGCGCGCGCTGGCCCAGCGGCTGGGCGTGCAGCATGTGGCCGATTCGCGCTCGCTGAGCTTCGTCGACGACGTCCTGCGCGACACCAACGGCGACGGCGTCGACATCGTGCTGAACTCGCTGGCCGGCGATTTCATTCCGGCCAGCCTGCGCCTGCTGAAACCCGGCGGGCATTTCATCGAGATCGGCAAGACCGGCATCTGGGACGCCGCACGCGTCGCCGACGAGTTCCCGGGCCGGCACTACCACCCGCTGTACCTCGGCGAGATCGCCGCAGCCCGGCCGCTGTTCGTGCGCGAGATGCTGCAGGAGCTGCTGGCCGATTTCGCGACCGGCGTGCTGCAGCCGCTGCCGCAGAAGCTCTACCCGATCGAGCGCGCCGAAGAGGCCTTCCGCTACATGGGCCAGGGCCACCACGTCGGCAAGATCGTCGTCACGCAGCACCGCACGCCGCCGGTGCGGCCGGACGCGAGCTACCTGGTGAGCGGCGGGCTGGGCGGGCTGGGCCTGGTCAGCGCGCAATGGCTGGCCGCCGAGGGCGCCCGCCACCTGGTGCTGGTCGGCCGGCGCGCGCCGTCGCCCGAGACGCAGGCCGCGATCGATGCGCTGCGCGCCGACGGCGTGCAGGTGCTGGTCGCGCAGGCCGACGTGGCCGACACCGGGCAGATGACGCGCCTGGTCACGCAGGTCGCGGCGCAACTGCCGCGGCTGCGCGGCGTGATCCATGCGGCGGGCCTTGTCGACGACGGCATGCTGGCCGAGCAGGACATGCGCCGCTTCGCCCGCGTGATGGCGCCGAAGGTGCGCGGCACCTGGAACCTGCACGAGCTGACCGCGAACCTGGCGCTCGATTTCTTCATCGGCTTCTCGTCGGGCGCGGCGCTGCTCGGCTCGCCGGGGCAGGGCAACTACGCGGCGGCGAACTCGTTCGTCGATGCGCTGGCCCACCTGCGCCGCTCGCGCGGCCAGCATGCGCTGAGCATCGACTGGGGCAGCTGGTCGCAGGTCGGCATGGCGGCGGGCATCGGCGAGCAGCACCGCCGGCGCTGGGCCGCGATGGGGTTGGGGATGATCGCGCCGCACGAGGGCGTCGCGATGATGAAGCAGATGCTCGCGTCGGCCCGGTCGCCGCAGATGGCCGCGATGCCGCTGGTGCGCGCGCGGCTGCCGCGCAACCTCGGGCCGTTCTTCAGCGAGCTGGTGCAGGCGGCGCCGGTGCGGGCCGCGACACCGGCCGGTGGGGTGGGGCAGGTCGACATCCTCGCGCAGTTGGCGCAGGCGCCGGCCGAGGACCGGCTCGCGCTGCTGGTCGGCTTCCTGTCGGAGCAGATCGTGCGCGTGCTGGCGTTGCCGGCCTCGCACCAGGTCGACCCGCAGCGCTCGCTGATGGAGATGGGGATGGACTCGCTGATGGCGATGGAGCTGCGCAACCGCATCCAGACCGCGCTGAAGGCGAAGGTCGCGGTGGCGGCGTTGCTGAAGGGGCCGAGCATTGCGCAGCTGGCAGCGTCGGTGCTGGCGGAGACGTCGCTCGCGGTGGGGGCGCCGACGGCACCGGCTGCAGCGTCGCAGGCTGCGTACGAGGAGGGCTCGCTGTGAGTCGCCCGAAGCACACACGGGCGCCGTCGGCTCGCGCGGCGCTGGGCTTCGCGTTCGCGTTCTCCGCGCTCTGGGCCGTGCTCGAACTGATCGCTTCCCGCCTGCAGGGCGGCTACGACGTGCTGCAGATCGAAGGCTGCCGCTTCGCGGTGCAGCTCGCGCTGATGGGCGCGGTGTGGGGCTGGCGCAGCAAGACGCCGCTGTGGCGCACGACCCGTCCGTTTGCGCAACTGGTTCGATCAGCGCTGATGCTCGCGATCCCGCTGTCGTTCGGCGTCGCGGTGCTGCAGGGCGCGTCGCCGCACCTCGCGATGACCGGGCTGTGGGTCGCGCCGGTGTTCGCGCTGCTGCTGGCACGCGGCTGGCTGCTGTCGAAGGCGCCGCTGTTCGTCTGGATCGCCGCCGCCGCGGGCCTGTGCGCGACGATCGCGATGCTGGAGCCGGCCCGGCCGACCACCTTGCAGGCCTCGGTGGTGCCGCTGCTGATGGGATTGGCCTTCGCGGCCTACCTCGCGCTGACGCGTTCGCTGCGCCATGAGCCGGTCATGACCAACCTGTTCTACGTCGGCCTGGGCGGGCTGCTTGGCGTGCTGCCCTTCCTGCCCGGCGTGTGGGTGATGCCCTCGCTGCACGATGCGCTGGTGTTCGCCGCGCTCGGCGTGGTCGGCTTCGTCGCGCTGTGGTTGCTGGAGCACGCGCTGCGCCGCTCGCCGCTGCCGTGGATCGCGCCGGCGCTGTACGTGCACGTGGCCTGCCTGACGCTCGTGTCGCTGGCGGCCCGCGGGCACCTGCCGTCGCTGCGCATTGCGCTCGGGCTGGCGATGGTCGGCGGCATCGCGTTCGCGCTGTGGCGCGCCGCGGTGGCGCGCGACCTGCCGGGGCAGCGCGTTCCGATGACCGGCCCGATGGCGCTGGAATCGGCCACCGGCCCGGTGCCGCTGGACGACGACACGAGGCATTGACGATGAACCTCGCGCCGCCCGCCTTCGCATCCTCCTTCGTCCGGCGCGACCCGGGCCGCAGCGCGATGCTGCTGCTCGCGCTGTTCGCGGCGGCCTGGGCCTTCGTCGAAGGCGTGTTCGGTGCGCGGTTGCAACTGCACTACTCGCTGATGCAGGTGGTGTGGTGCCGCTATGCGGCGCACCTGGCCTGCCTGCTGCTGATCGTTGGTTGGCGCGCGCCGTCGCGGCTGTGGCGCACGCAGCGGGTCGGCTTCCAGCTGTCGCGCTCGGTGCTGATGCTGGTGATGCCGGCGAGTTTCGCGCTGTCGCTCGCGGCCGGCGACCGGCCCGGCACCGTGTGGGCGATGTTCTGGGTCGCGCCGTTGTTGATCCTCGGCTTCGCGCGCTGGGCCCTGGGCGAACGCGTGCCGCGCTGGGTGTGGGCGGTTGCGGCGATCGGCAGCGGTGTCGCGGCGGTGATGGCCGAGCCGTCGCTGCCGCATTCGTGGGCCGGCGCGCTGCTGCCGCTCGCGATGGCGCTGTCGTTCAGCGTCTACGTCGTGATGACGCGCTCGCTGCGCGACGAGCCGGTGCGGGCCAACCTGTTCTTCACCGCGCTCGGCGTGTTCGCGCTGCTGACGCCGCTGATGCCCTTCGTCTGGGTCACGCCGAACCTGCACGACGCGGTGCTGCTGGCCGGCATCGGCATCGTCGGGTTGCTCGCGCTGTGGGCGCTGGACCGCGCCTGCGAGCGCGCGCCGGTCGCGCAGGTGGCGCCGACCTTGCACGTGCACCTGCTGTGCATGGCGCTGGTGGAGTGGGGCGCCGCGGGCGAAGCCTTCACGCACCGCGACATGCTCGGCGCGGTGTGGATCGCGCTGGCGCTGCTCGCGCTCTGGCTGTGGCAACCGTCCGTGGAAAGGATCGTCCCCAAGTGACTTCAGTGGCCGACAGTGTTCCGTGCGCGCTGCACAAATCTCCGTTCGGGCTGAGCTTGTCGAAGCCCAGGTCCCGTGCGCGCAGGCCCTTCGACAAGCTCAGGGCGAACGGGAGGAAGCCGTGACCCTGAACGAACACCCTGACATCAGCGCCTTGCTGTCTGCCCTGGCCGCGCAAGGCGTGCTGCTGTGGTTCGAAGGGAGCCGGCTGCGCTTCCGTGCACCGCAGGGGGCGCTGTCGGCCGAATTGCGCGCGCAGATCGGCGCGCGGCGCGACGAGGTACTGGCAGGCCTGCGTGCGCAGGCGGCACAGCAGCAGCGCATCGCGCCGCTGTCGCACCCGCAGCAGGCGCTGTGGTTCGTGCACCAGGAGCAGCCCGACAGCGCGGCCTACAACGTGGTGTTCGCGTTGCGCGTTCTTTCGCCGGTGGACGAGGCCGCGCTGCGCCAGGCGCTGCAGGCACTGGTCGACCGGCATGCGGTGCTGCGCACCACCTACGACGTGATCGACGGCCTGCCGCGCCAGCGCATCGCGGGCATCGGCACCGCAATGCTTGATCTCCACGACGCGGCGGGCCTCTCCGATGCCGCACTGCTGCAGCGCATCGAGGCCGACGCGCAACGCCCCTTCGACCTGGCCCACGGCCCGGTGATGCGCACCTCGCTGTACCGCCGCGCCGCCGACGACCGGGTGCTGCTGCTGGCGATGCACCACATCGCGATCGACGGCTGGTCGCTGCTGATGCTGCTGGAGGAGTTCCGTGCGCTGCTGGTCGAAGCGGGCGGTGGCGCGCCGGCCGGCCTGCCGCGCGTCGAGCTGCAGTACGCCGACTACACCGACTGGCAGGCCGCGATGCTGGCCGGCCCGCAGGGCGAGCAGCTTGCCGCGTACTGGACGCGCCAGCTCGCCGCGCCGCGCGCCGAGGTCGAGCTGCCGCCCGATCGCCCGCGTCCGCCGCGGCGCAGCGGGCAGGGCGCCACCTTCGATTTCCATGTCGATGCCGCCACCACCGCGCGCCTGAACCAGCTCGCGCGCGACGAAGGCATGACGCTGTACGTGCTGCTGCTGGCCGCGTTCAAGGTGCTGCTGTACCGCCACACCGGCACCGAGGACGTGATCGTCGGCACGCCGACCTTCGGCCGCACGCAGCCCGAGTTCGCGCGCGTGATGGGCGATTTCGTGAACCCGGTCGCGCTGCGCTCGCGCCTGCACGCCGCGCTGCCGTTCCGCACGCTGATGCAGCAGGTGCGCGGCACGCTGCTGGAGGCGCTGGACGCGCAGGAGTACCCGCTGTCCCTGCTGGTCGACCGGCTGCAGCCGGTGCGCGATCCGAGCCGCTCGCCGCTGTTCGAGACCATGTTCGTCCTGCAGCGCTTCGAGCAGTTCCGCGAGCTGAACGACCTGCTGGTCGCCGGCGCGAGCGACGTGCCGGTGGACTTCGCTGGCTGGCGCGTGACGCCGTATGCGATGGCGCAGCAGGAGGGGCAGTTCGACCTCGGGCTCGGGCTGATCGACCGCAGCGATGCGCTGTCGGGCGCGTTCAAGTACAACCCTGCGCTGTTCGACCGCGCGACGATCGAGCGGCTGTGGGCGCACTACCGCGTGCTGCTCGATGGCATCGTGGCCGACCCGGCGATGCCGATCGGCCGGCTGCCGTTGCTGGGTGCCGCCGAGCGTGCGGCCTTGCTGCCACCGGTGGTTGCGCTCGCCAGCGATGCGCAGCCGATCCACCATCGCTTCGAGGCCCATGCCGCGAACACGCCCGACGCGACCGCGCTGCGCTGCGACGGCGTCGCGATGAGCTACGGCGAGCTGAACCGCCGCGCGAACCAGGTGGCGCACCGGCTGCAGGGGCTGGGCGTCGGGCCGGGCACGCGCGTCGGGCTGTGCGCCGAGCGCTCGATCGCGCTGGTGGTCGGGCTGCTCGGCATCCTGAAGGCGGGCGGCGCCTACCTGCCGGTCGATCTGTCGTACCCGGCCGAACGCGTGGCCTTCATGCTCGGCGACGCGCAGGCACCGGTGATGTTGACGCAGTCGGCGCTGATTGCGCAGCTTCCGCAGCACGCGGGCACCACGCTGTGCCTCGATGACCCGTCTCTGGCCGAGGCATCCACCGGCAATCCGGCAAGCCCTGTCGGCGCCGATGATTTGATCTATGTGATCTACACCTCCGGCTCCACCGGCCAGCCGAAGGGCACGCTGCTGACGCACCGCGCGGTCGACCGGCTGTTCAGCGCCACCGCCGGCTGGTTCCATTTCGGCCCGCAGGATGTGTGGACGCTGTTCCACTCGGTCGCCTTCGATTTCTCGGTGTGGGAGCTGTGGGGCGCGCTGGCGCATGGCGCTTGCCTGGTGGTGGTGCCGCATGCGGTGAGCCGCTCGCCGGAGGCCTTCCTGCAGCTGCTGCACGACGAGCGCGTGACGGTGCTGAACCAGACGCCGTCGGCCTTCCGCCAACTCGTGCAAGCCGATGTCGACAGTGGTGCGCCGCGGCGCACTGCCCTGCGCGAGGTGGTGTTCGGCGGCGAGGCGCTGGAGCTGCAGAGCCTGCGCCCATGGTTCGAGCGCCATGGCGACGCGCAGCCGCGGCTCGTCAACATGTACGGCATCACCGAGACCTGCGTGCACGTGACGTACCGGCCGATCACGCGCGCCGACGTGGAGGCGCGCGCCGGCAGCGTGATCGGCGTGACGATTCCCGACCTGCGCGTGCTGCTGCTCGACGCGCTGATGCAGCCGGTGCCGATCGGCGTGACCGGCGAGATGTACGTTGGCGGGCCGGGCCTCGCGCTCGGCTACCTGGACCGGCCCGAGCTGACGGCGGCGCGCTTCGTCGACGATCCGTTCAACCCGGGCGAGCGGCTGTACCGCAGCGGCGACCTGGCGCGCTGGCGCATGCGGGCCGCCGACGGCGCACTGGAGCTGGAGTACCTCGGCCGCATCGACCACCAGGTGAAGATCCGCGGGTTCCGCATCGAGCTCGGCGAGATCGAGGCGCTGCTGGCGCAGCAGCCGGGCGTGCGCGAGAGCGCGGTGCTGGCGCGCGAGGACGTGCCCGGCGACCAGCGGCTCGTCGCGTACGTGGCCGGCACGGCCGATGTCGACGTGCTGAAGCAGGCGCTGCGCGAGCGGCTGCCCGACTACATGGTGCCGGCCGCGTTCGTCACGCTGCCGACGCTGCCGCTGACCGGCAACGGCAAGGTCGACCGCCAGGCGCTGCCGGCGCCAGCGGGGCTGGCTGGCGCGGCCGGGCGGCGCGTCGAGCCGCCGCAGGGCGAGACCGAGCTGGGCCTCGCGGCGATCTGGCGCGACGTGCTGGCGCTGGGCGACGCCGAGATCGGCCGCCACGACAACTTCTTCGAGCTGGGTGGCCACTCGCTGCTCGCGACGCAGGTGACGGCGCGCATCCGCCAGGCCCTCGACCGCGGCTTCGTGCTGCGCACGGTGTTCGAGCGGCCGCTGCTGCACGAGCTGGCGCGGGCGATCGACGCGGGCCGCGCGCCGGTTTCAACGAGCACCCCGATCACGCGGCTGGCCGGCGACGGCCCGTCGCCGCTGTCGTTCGCGCAGGAGCGCATGTGGCTGCTGCACGAGCTGGCGCCGGACAGCTCGGCCTACAACATGCCGGTCGCACTCCGCCTGCACGGCGTGCTCGACCGCAGCGCGCTGGAGCGTGCGCTCGACGCGCTGGTGCAGCGGCACGAGACGCTGCGCACCACCTTCGCGATGATCGATGGCCGCCCGATGCAGACGGTGCAGCCGCACCAGCCGGTCGCGCTGCCGTTCCATGACCTGCGCGCACAGGGTCGGCAGGCCGAGGAGGCCGCGATCGCACTGGCCACCGACACCGCGCGCGCCTACTTCGACCTGGTGCATGGGCCGGTCTTCCGCACGCTGCTGGTCCAGGTGGCCGACGACGAGCACCTGCTGCTGCTCGCGATGCACCACATCGCCGGCGACCAATGGTCGTACGGCGTGCTGGGCCGCGAACTGGCCGAGGCCTACGCCGCGTTCCGCCGCGGCGGCGCACCGACGTGGCAACCGTTGGCGGTGCAGTACCGCGATGTCGCGGTGTGGCAGCGCGAGCGCTTCCAGGGCGAGGTGCTGGAGGCGCAGCTCGGCTACTGGCGCCGGCAGCTCGACGGCGTTGCGCCGCTGCTGCTGCCGACCGACCACCCGCGGCCGACCATCCTCTCCGACCGCGCCGCCTGGCATGCCGACGTGCTGCCGCCCGCGCTGATCGCGTCGCTCGAAGCGTTCAGTCGCAGCCACGGCTGCACGCTGTTCATGACCCTGTTCGCCGCCTACGTGACGCTGCTTCACCGCTACACCGGGCAGGCCGACATCGCGGTCGCGGTGCCGATCGCCAACCGCGAGCAGCGCGAGGTCGAAGGGCTGGTCGGCGGCTTCATCAACACGCAGGTGCTGCGCAGCACCTGCGGCGACGACACCGCGTTCAGCGAGCTGCTGGCGAACGTGCGCACGACCGCGCTGGAGGCGTATGCGCACCAGGAGCTGCCGTTCGCGAAGCTGGTGGAAGAACTGCGGCCGATGCGCGGGCCTGCGCTGCCGCCGCTCGCGCAGGTGCTGTTCACGCTGCAGAACGCGCCGATGAGCGGCATCGAGTTCCCCGGCCTGCAATGGGAGCCGGTCGCGATCGACCGTGCTGCTGCGCCGTTCGAGCTGGGGCTGTACATCGAGGCGGCCGTCAGCGGCAGCGTGCTGTTCGAGTACTCGACCGAGCTGTACGACGAACCGACGATCCGACGCATGGCGGGGCACTACCGCGCGCTGCTCGAAGCGCTGGTGGCGGCGCCTGCCGTGTCGTCTTCCATGGCGCTGGCGAAGCTGCCGATGCTGACGGCCGACGAGCAGCGCTGGCTGCTGGTCGAGATGAACGGCACCGCGGCCGCGCATGCCAGCGATGTTTATCCACGCCTTTTCGAGGCCCAGGTCGCCCGCAGCCCGGCGGCCGAGGCGGTGCGCTACGAAGGCGCGTCGCTGACCTACGCGGCGCTGAACGCCCGCGCGAACCGCGTGGCCAACCGGCTGCGCGCGATGGGCGTCGGCCCGGGGCAGTTGGTCGGCGTGTGCCTGCAGCGCTCGCTCGCGCTGGTGGTGGCCTTGCTCGGCGTGCAGAAGGCGGGCGGGGCCTACGTGCCGCTGGACCCGGGCTTCCCGGCCGAGCGGCTCGCCTACATGCTGGAAGACAGCGGCGCGACCGTGCTGGTGGCGGGTGGCGATGCGGCCGACGGCATCGCGCTGCCGCCCGGCGTGCAACTGCTGGACGTGCTGGCTGATGCGGTTGCGCTGGGGGCCGGCAGCGAGGACAACCTCGCGGGCGCGCCCGCGCCCGATGACCCGGCCTACGTCATCTACACCTCCGGCTCGACCGGCCGGCCGAAGGGCGTGGTGGTGCCGCACGGCGCGCTCGCGAACTTCCTGCATTCGATGCGGCGCGAGCCGGGGCTGCAGGCCGGCGACGTGCTGGCTGCCGTGACGACCGTCTCGTTCGACATCGCCGGGCTGGAGCTGTACCTGCCGTGGCTGGTCGGCGCGCGGGTCGAGCTGCTGTCGCGCGAGACGGCGGCCGACGGCATTGCACTCTCCGCCGCGCTGGCGGCGAGCGGCGCGACCGTGCTGCAGGCGACGCCGGCCACCTGGCGGCTGCTGATCGAAGCCGGCTGGACCGGCGGGCCGGGCTTCCGCGCGCTGTGCGGCGGCGAGGGGCTGCCGCGCGAGCTTGCTGATGCATTGCTCGCACGCGTCAGCGAGCTGTGGAACCTGTACGGCCCGACCGAGACGACGGTGTGGTCGACGGCCGAGCGCGTGATCGGCGGCGGCGCACCGGTCACGATCGGCCGGCCGATCGACAACACGCAGGTGCATGTGCTGAGCCGCGCCGGCGAACTGCAGCCGGCCGGTATCCCGGGCGAGCTGTGGATCGGCGGCGCGGGCGTCGCGACCGGCTACCACCGGCGGCCGGAGCTGACGGCCGATCGCTTCGTCGCCGACCGCTTCTCGACGCAGCCCGGGGCGCGGCTGTACCGCACCGGCGACCTCGGCCGCTGGACCGCGCAGGGGCGGCTGGAGCACCTGGGGCGCATCGACCACCAGGTGAAGATCCGCGGCTTCCGCATCGAGCTCGGCGAGATCGAATCGGTGCTCGCCGGGCACGAGGCGGTGCGGCAATCGGTGGTCATCGCGCGCGAGGCCGGGCCGGGCGACCTGCGGCTGGTCGCGTACGTCGTCTACCAGCCCGGCGAGGACCTGACCGTCAGCGAGGTGCGGCGCCATCTGCGGCGCGAGCTGCCGGACTACATGGTGCCGTCGCTGGTGGTCGCGCTCGACGCGATCCCGCTGACGCCGAACGGCAAGGTCGACCGCGCGGCGCTGCCGGACCCGTTCCGCAACGCCGCGCCGGTGGCGGCCTACGAGCCGCCGGCGCCGGGCCTGGAGCGGCTGCTGGCCGATGTGTGGCAGGAGACGCTGCAGATCGAGCGGGTGGGCGCCGAGGACAACTTCTTCGAGCTGGGCGGGCATTCGCTGCTGTCGCTGCGCGTCGCGGTGGCGGTGGAGCAGCGCACCGGCTGGCGCATGGATCCGCGCGTGCTGTTCTTCCAGAACCTTCGCCAGATCGCGGCTGCGGGCGCCGCGCATGTTTCAGATCACTTGCCCAGCACATGAACCCATTCTTCTTCGGCACGCGGCAACGGCGGCTGTTCGGCGTGTACAGCCCGGCGCGGGCATCGGCTTCCGGCAGCGGCACGAAAGCCGTGCTGCTGTGCCCGCCGTGGGGGCAGGAGTACCTGCGTGCCCATCGCGCGATGAAGCAGCTCGCGACGCTGCTGAACCAGGCCGGCGTGCACGTGCTGCGCTTCGACTACTTCGGCACCGGCGATTCGGCTGGCGAGATGCTGGACGCGAGCCTGGCCGGCTGGCAGGCCGACATCGAGACGGCGATCGACGAGCTGAAAGACACGACCGACGCGGCGCGCGTCGGGCTGCTGGGGTTGCGGCTGGGCGGCACGCTGGCCGCGGGTGTCGCGGCGCGGCGGCGCAAGGATGTCGACAGCGTGGTGCTGTGGGACCCGGTGGTGTCGGGCGAGGGGTATCTGAAGGAGCTGCTGGCTGATGCGCCGGCCCGCAAGGCGGAGCACGGTGGCGGGTACGAGGTGATGGGCTTCGCGCTCGGTGACGCGATGGTGGCGGAGCTGCGTGGATTGGCGCTGCCGGCGGCGGAGTTGCCGGCACGCACGCTGGTGGTTCGATCGGTGCCGGGTGAGGCCGTCGGCTCCGTGCCCGTCGAGCAGGTCGAGGGCCAGCCCGCGTGGCTGGAGGATCACCATTCGGGGGCCGGCGCGGTGCCGGTGAAGGTGTTGCAGCGCATGGCGCAGTGGTGGAGCTGACCGTGAACGAACGCGTGAACGATCGACCGGTGACGGAGCAGGTGCTGCTGATGGGGCCGCGCAAGGCGCTGGTGGGCATCGTGACGCCGGCCGCCGAGGGCACGGCGGTGTCACCGGACCGGCCGGCAGTGGTGGTGCTGAACTCGGGGATCATCCACCGCGTCGGCGCGAACCGGATGACGGTGCAGCTGTGCCGGCGGCTGTCGCAACACGGTGTCGATGCGGTGCGCTTCGACCTCTCGGGCATCGGCGACAGCGAGCCCCGCGACGACGGGCTCGGGTTGCTGGAGGCGAGCCTGGCCGACATCAAGGAGGCGCTGGACACGCTGGAGACAGCGCGGGGCTTCAAGCGCTTCGTGCTGGTCGGCCTGTGCTCGGGCGCGGACCACGCGGTGGTCTACGCAGGCCGCGACGCGCGCGTGACGGGGCTGGTGCTGCTGGACCCGTCGATCCCGCACACGCCGCGCTACTACCTGAACCACTACGCGCGGCGCGCGACGCGGCTGAGCAGTTGGATGAACATCGCGCGGGGGAAGCACCCACTGTGGCAGGCGCTGGGGCAGCGCATGGGCGGCGCAAGCCACGCCGAGCCGCCGGAGGAGGGGGCGCGTGCGGACCTGGATTCGCCCGAAGCGCGCGCCTTCCTGTCGAACGCTTACGCGGCGGCGCAGCGCTCGGGCAACCGCTTCCTGGCGGTGCTGACGGCCGAGCGGGAAGATTTCCACAACTACCGCGAGCAACTGCTGGACGCGTTTCCCGACGTGCCGTTCGGCGACCGGCTGCAGCTGGAGTACCACGAGGACACGGACCACACGTTCACCGCGGAGGTGAATCGGGAGCGGGTGATCGGGGGGATCGTGGGGTGGGTGGCGGGAGCCGTTTGAACTCCGACAGGAGCTGATGAACTCGGCTCCGAATCACCATCTCGCTGCAGCGGCACAACTCGGGATGACCAATGGCTCATCCCCCGCTCTCATGGATACGGAACGCCAACGTTTCCGGCGTCACCAACGATCTCCAACCGGATCGGCATGGTCGCGACAACGACGCACTTGGTTTGATGAAGCAAACGAGCGACGGGTGCTGACGACTTCTCGACTTCGGGATCGTCGGTCCATCTCAACGCCATCATGAACCCACAATTCAGTAATTCTCAGCCAACCCCGAGATTCCACAAGACTCTCGCCGCGACACGCAACGAAATTCATGATCTGGAGCTGGAACGCATCGAGGACGAAATCGCAGAATTCCAGCAATCGAATGCCTGCTCGTCTCCGGTCTGCAGGGAACTGCGCGATACGCTGAATGCACAGGCGCCATCGCTTGATTTCAGTGGATGGCAGGATGATGCAGAGATCCGGGCCATGCTCGCCGTTCCTCCGAAACTGATTGAATCCATCGTCGCCTACAGGAGCGTGCGCTTCACTGAAACGCAATGGAAGATATCCTGGCCTGCTCGAGAGAAGTTCGCGCTGCCGGAATGGTTTGCGAGCGTGCCCGATTGGCTTTCCATGCTCGACATGAAAAGAAACATCGTGCCGTTCGATGCAGGAGGCAACGGAGACGCCGAACATTTCGATCTGTGCTGGGATGCCCGTGCCGGAAATATTTTCCCGGAACTGAAGACGCCTGCACAGAAATCCATCATCGATTTCTACAACACCAAGCTCGGAACGTCCATCAGATTGCCGCGAGATGAGAATGACGATCCTGTTCCCATTGGGGAAATCAAGGCCCACCTGGACGAATTGCTGGCCGAACTGTCCGGTCGGGGCGACCGTTCCGAGCTGCGTTTGAGTTTCGCCGTCGACAACGGAAACCATTCAATTCCACTGACTTTTGTTCGATCTCCGCAGCTGACGTGCTGGATGATTTTTGATTCCTTCGGAACGCTTGCCATGCCGAGAACTGGAATGCCGAGTTATCACACGCGCATGCTGAAGGACTTGGCGCGCCTGAGAGATAAATCGAAGTCGGCCATCTATCTGGTGACCGAGAAGAGCCAAATAGGGCACGGGTGCCGAACGCATACCATCGCTGTTGGCAAGGCCCTGACACAAATTGAAGCCGATGGCAGCTACCGTATACCGATGGAGCAGCTTCTTCAGAACGCAAAACCCGTTGACGGGTGGGAAAATTTTTTCGCGATGGACTTGCCCGCAGAACTGCTGGTGCTTGCCCAGACCAGCAAGTTCATTGAAGCTCATCGTGGCGCAACGGCAGAGACGCCGGTTCGTCGCCGCAACAGCGGTCGCAGGCCTGCCGATCGCAATCTGGCCGAATTCTTTTCGCGCCACCAGAACCCAATCACCAAGCACAGAGACTACCTTCGACGCAAAGGTTTGCGGACAACGTTGCTGGCCCGGATGAACCACTACGCCCGAAGCTTGCAAGAGCACGGTACGCTGTGGTCCGATGCCTTGACGCGGGCCTTCTACCGGCAAGCCAAGGCGTGTTTGCGGGCCGCCGAAGCGAGCCATCAATCGTCGTTGGGGCAGGATGCCGATGCCTACAACCTGATGCGCAGTGCTTTGGCGCTGGATGATTGGCTGGCGCAACACGACATCATCCCGTCGTCCATCTCCAAGGAGATTGCGCCCGACTCGATCGAGTGGAAGTCGATGCTGGAGCGAAGCTTCGTCAACTACGCAAGCAAGCGTGAACAACAGTTGACGTTCGATCTCGGGATGAAAACGGTTGACGTACTTTCCCCCAAACAGATCCGTATGCTGTTTCTGCTTGGCACGCGCGTTGCCAGCAGTAGCGAGCTCAACTCCCTTGCCGAACTCATTTCATGGGATACAGACCCATTGAGCCATTGGCCGGTGGATATACTATCGGCGCCTTTGTGCGCTGCCATCGGCCCCATTCTTCGAATCACTCGAGTGGCGTCTCCGTCTCTCTGCGGTGGGCTGTTGCTGATGGCAACTGCCGAGGGCCAAAAGGAAACCATCTCCACCGTCTTTCAAATGATTTCCAAGCTGAGCCCTGCCGATCAAGTGATCGCATTGTGCGAACGCAATGAAGAACACAAGACGGTGCTCGCTCTGGCATTGACGGGACAGATCGGCACGGCAACCGCCTCGGAGATCATTGCCGGCGTAGGCTTGGTCGCACGCGATCCATCAGCGTTGGCCGAGATATTGACGGCCGCATTGACCTGTAATTCGATTTCTTACCAGGCTCTCGACAAGTTCAACGATCTGTTGAAGACAGCAAGAAACCTGTTGCGTGGCAACCAGAAACCAGAAGAATATAAAGCAATGTGGACGCGACTCAAGTCGGCGGCGCGGGACGCTTCGATGCATGCCGCGGATCTGAAGACTGCCGTCAATGCTCTCTCGAGAAATACTCGTCAGTCAGACCACGAGGAATTCTATGTTGCCTCAATCGGCGAAGCCTTGTCGAACAACAATCTCGATGAAGCGGAAATGCTGTTTGACGACATGACACGTTTTCCGAAGAGAACTGTCGAAGCCTTGTGGAAATTCGAGGCCGATTCCAGAGACAAGAACTTGCTGGCCATGGCCTTGCACCGTGATGCCGAATTCGCATCCAGAGTGGCGAAGCACTTTCTGGACGCAGACTTCAGCCCCTTGATCAAGGCATCCATATTTGAGCGTGCCAATGGCGTCGTGGTCAATTCAAAGCAAAGACGCAAGGTCTCCGAAATCATCGACCGGTTGCGCATGGAGTTGACAAATTCGATTCGTTCAGACGACACCTTGTCGCTGGCCGACCGCGAAAGGGCGCTGAGCCATCTTCAGGCGTGAGCGATCCTGTCGATCCGGTGCTCGGCCCGTCAGAGCTCCAGGTTGTCGATCAACCGCGTCTGCCCCAGCCGAGCCGCTCCGAGGGCCACGAGCGACCCCGGCGCGTCACCGGTGCCCGGTGGCAGCAGATCGGCACGCCGCCGCACCGTCAGGTAGTCCGGCTGCCAGCCGCGTGCAGCGAGTGCCGCCATCGCGTCTGCCTCCAACTGCGCCACCGGCCTCGTTGCTGCACGAACACCCTCTGCCAGCGTCCGCAGGCTGCGCGACAAGGCCACCGCCTCCGCCCGCTCCGCCGCGCCCAGGTACCCATTGCGCGACGACAGCGCGAGCCCGTCGTCGGCCCGGCTCGTCTCGCCGGCCTCGATCGTGATCGGCAATGCGAACTGCTGCGTCATCTGCCGGATCACCATCAGCTGCTGGTAGTCCTTCTTGCCGAACACCGCCACGCGCGGCTGCACGCACGCGAACAGCTTCATCACCACCGTGCACACGCCGGTGAAGAAGCCCGGCCGGAAATGCCCTTCGAGGATGTCGGCCAGCGCCGCGTCGGGCACCACCTTCACCGTCTGCGGCTGCGGGTACAGCCCGCGCTCGTCGGGCGCGAACACGATGTCGCAGCCGGCGCCCTGCAGCAGCTCGCTGTCGCGCGCCAGCGTGCGCGGGTAGCGGTCGAAGTCTTCATGCGGCGCGAACTGCAGCCGGTTCACGAAGATGCTCGCCACCACCGGCAAGCCATGCCGCCTGGCCTGCCGCACCAGCGCCAAGTGGCCTTCGTGCAGGTTGCCCATCGTGGGCACGAAGGCGCACGCACCGGGCGCTCCGAGGGCCGCGCGCAGGTCGGCGGTCGTGTGGACTGTCTTCATTGATGGATCAACCCGGGAGCGTCAATAACCGTGGAGCGTGTCGTCGGGAAAGCGGCGGGCCTTCACATCGGCCACGTAGCGCGTGATCGCATCGCCGATGCCCGCGCTGCCGTCCATGAAGTTGCGCACGAAGCGCGGCAGCTTGCCCTGCGTGATGCCGAGCATGTCGTGCAGCACCAGCACCTGGCCGGAGCAGGCCACGCCGGCACCGATGCCGATCACCGGGATGTCGAGTGCGTCGGTGATCTGCTTCGCCACCGCCGCCGGCATCAGCTCCAGCACCAGCATCGCGGCGCCGGCCTCGGCCAGCTCGCGCGCATGGCGCAGCAGCGTGGCCGCGGCCTCGTCGTCGCGGCCCTGGATGCGGTAGCCGCCCAGCGCATGCACCGATTGCGGCGTCAGCCCGAGGTGCGCGCACACCGGGATGCCGCGCTCTACCAGGAAGCGCACCGTCTCGGCCGTCCAGCCGCCGCCTTCGAGCTTCACCATCTGCGCGCCGGCCTGCATCAGCACCGTCGCACTCGCCAGCGCCTGCGCCGGCCCCTGCTGGTAGCTGCCGAACGGCAGGTCGCCGATCAGCCACGCGCCACGGTTGCCGCGCGCGACGCAGCGCGTGTGGTACGCCATCTCGTCCAGCGTCACCGGCAGCGTGCTCGCCTGGCCCTGCAGCACCATGCCGAGCGAATCGCCGACCAGCAGGCAGTCGACGCCCGCGGCATCGAGCAGCCGCGCGAAGCTCGCGTCGTAGCAGGTCAGCATCGCGATCGGCTCGCGGGCCGCATGCATCTCGCGCAGCTTGTGCAGCGTCACCGGCTTGCGGCCGGGCGCGGTGTCCTGGGCCGGGTGGCTGCTCATGCCGGCCGCATTCCCAGCTTGTCGAGCAGCGCGCGGTCGGCCTGCACGTCGGGGTTGCCGGTGGTCAGCAGCTTGTCGCCGTAGAAGATGGAGTTGGCGCCAGCCGTGAAGCACAGCGCCTGCACCGCTTCGCCGAGCGCCTGGCGGCCGGCCGACAGCCGCACGCGGGCCTTCGGCATCGTGATGCGCGCCACCGCGATCGTGCGCACGAACTCCAGCGGGTCGAGTTGCACCGTGCCGTGCAGCGGCGTGCCTTCGACCTGCACCAGGTTGTTGATCGGCACCGATTCCGGGTACGGGTCGAGGTTGGCCAGCGCACCGATCAGGCCGGCGCGCTGCGCCCGCGTCTCGCCCATGCCGACGATGCCGCCGGCGCATACCTTGACGCCGGCGCCGCGCACGCGCTGCAGCGTGTCGAGGCGGTCCTGGTACTGGCGGGTGCGCACGATGTCGCCGTAGAACTCGGGCGCGGTGTCGAGGTTGTGGTTGTAGTAGTCGAGGCCGGCGTTCTGCAGCTGTTCGGCATGGCCGTCTTCCAGCATGCCGAGCGTCGCACAGGTCTCGAGCCCCAGCGCCTTCACCGCGCTGACCAGCTCGGCCACCTTCTCGATGTCGCGGTCCTTCGGGCCGCGCCATGCGGCACCCATGCAGAAGCGCGAGGCACCGGCCTCTTGCGCGCGGCGCGCGGCCTCGAGCACGGCTTCGGTCTCCATCAGCTTGCCGGCTTCGACGCCGGTGTCGTAGCGCGCCGCCTGCGGGCAGTAGCTGCAGTCTTCGGGGCAGCCGCCGGTCTTGATCGACAGCAGCGTCGAGAGCTGCACCTCGGTCGGGTCGAAATGCTCGCGGTGCACCGTCTGCGCGCGAAACATCAGCTCGGTGAACGGCAGCTCGAACAAGGCTTCGATGTCGGCCACCTGCCAGCGGTCGGTCGGCGCGGTCTGGGGGGCAGCGCGGGTGACGAGGTGGACGGGTGCTTCGTGGATCGTCATGAATGTTCTTTTCTAGGCGGGTTGATAGGCGAGCCGCACGTAGATCGGCGCGAACGCCTCGGCCTGCGTGATCTCCAGCAGGTGCTCGCGCGCCAGCTCCAGCATCGCGATGAAGGTCACCACCAGCACCTGCGGGCCGCGGCTCAGGTCGAACAGCTCCTCGAACATCGCGAAGCGCCGGCCCTGCAGCCCGCGCAGCACGATGCTCATGTGCTCGCGCACGCTCAGCTGCTCGCGGGTGATCGTGTGGTGCTGGTTCAGCTTGGCGCGCTTCAGGATGTCGGCCCAGGCGGCGCGCAGCTCGTCGATCTCGACGTCGGGGAAGCGCGGCGTCAGCGATTGCTCGATGGTCACCTGCGCGCGCAGGAAATCGCGGCCCAGCACCGGCAGGCGATCGAGCCCGGCCGCGGCCAGCTTGATCTGCTCGTACTCCAGCAGCCGGCGCACCAGCTCGGCGCGCGGGTCCTCGGGCTCCTGGCCTTCGGCGACCTTCTTCGGCGGCAGCAGCATGCGCGACTTGATCTCGATCAGCATCGCCGCCATCAGCAGGTATTCGCTGGCGAGCTCGAGGTTGGTCTTGCGGATCTGCTCGACATACGCCAGGTACTGGCGCGTCACGCTGGCCAGCGGGATGTCGAGGATGTTGAAGTTCTGCTTGCGGATCAGGTAGAGCAGCAAGTCGAGCGGGCCTTCGAAGGCCTCGAGGAAGACCTCCAGCGCATCCGGCGGGATGTACAGGTCGGTCGGCATCGTGAACAGCGGCTCGCCGTACAGGCGGGCCACGGCCACGTGGTCGACCACGGTGGGCGCTGCCGCATCGGTGGCGGCCTGCGCCAGGGCGTCTTCGCTCACAGGGGTGCCCGTTCGGTGTCGCGGTCCGGCCCGGGTCAGTGCCCGGTCTGGTAGACGTAGGGCTGTTGCGGCACCTCGGCGTCGCGGTAGTCGCTCTGCGCGTCGCGGTCGACCGGCTTGTCCCACAGCAGCTGGCGGCCCTTCAGCATCCGGTCCGACAGGGTCGGGTCCTTGGCCTTCAGCTCCTCGATGAACGAGGTGGTGTCGGACTTGTAGGCTTTCCAGAAGAGCGGCATGGTCGGGGCCAGGTGAAGCGAGGGAGGGCGGATTTTAGCCGTCCTCGGCCGCGACCTATGATCTGCCTCCACAACGACGCAGTGGTGCGATGTCCGAACGCGATGACGATGTGCCGCGGGTGAGCGAAACGCTGGACCGCAGGGTGATGCAGTTCTCGGACGCCGAGGTCCAGAGCCGCATGTGGCTGCGCGATCCCGATGCGCTCGACCTGGAGTACACCCGCCTGATGATGGGCTTCCTGCTGTTCGCGGGCAGCGCGGAGCGCATCGCGATGATCGGGCTGGGCGGTGGCTCGATCGCCAAGTTCTGCCACCGGCACCTGCGCCGCACGCGGCTGGAGGTGGCCGAGGTCAACCCCGAGGTGCTGGCCTTGCGCGATCGGTTTCACTTGCCGGCGGACGACGAGCGGCTGGCGGTGCGCCTGGTCGATGGCGCCCGGTTCGTGCGCGATGCCCCGGTGCGCTTCGATGCGCTGCTGGTCGATGGCTTCGACCGGCACGGCCTGCCGCGGCAGCTGTGCTCGCAGCGCTTCTATGACGACGCGGCCGATGCGCTGCAGCCGGGCGGCGTGCTGGTGGCCAACCTGCACGCCAACCATGCCGAGCAGCCGGTGTGGCTCGCGCGCGTCCGGCACAGCTTCGGGCACGAGCCGCTGGTGGTGCATGACGATGACCGCAGCAACTGCGTGGTGTTCGCGTGCCGCGGCGGGTTGAAGCCGGCGCGGGGGGTGCCGCGCTGCCCCGTGGCGTTGTCGGCCTCGGGCTGGCCGGCGCTGTCGGCCGCTTTCCTGAAGATCGCTGCAGCGGCGCGCGGCGCGTCGCCAGGCTGAGCTCAGGCTTCTTGCCGGCGCGTATCGGTGCCCAGCTTCAGGAAAGTGTGCGGCTCGCCGACCAACCAGCGCGCCAACTGGTCCAGCATGTCGGCGTTGACCAGTTCGGCTGCGAAGCTCACGGTCACCGTTTCCAGGCTGTCCAGGTTGCTGGCCTTGAAGGCGACAGTGCCCTGGTCGTGATCGGGGAGCAGGCGCACCGGCGGGCGCGGCAGCAGCACGTTGAGCTGGGGCGCGAGGTCCATCCAGTAATGCCACGTCGTCTTGCAGGCCGCTTCGACCGCCCCGGCGTTGCGGGCCAGCGCTGCGATGTCGATCGTCTGCTGAGTCTTCAACGACTCGGCCTGACGCTTCAGGTCGTCCAGAAATCCCACGGTGTTCCTCCCTCCACTGCGCGCGCAGCATAGCCCGCAGGGCGCTGCGTGTCGTTCATCCCGATGGGGGATGCCGCGGCGCCGTCAGCGCACTCGCAAGCCCGGCGTCGCCCCCGGCCACGGCTCCAGCACATACAGCCCCGGGTGCGCCTTCTCGTCGGCGTGCGAGGCCGCCAGCACCATGCCTTCGCTGAGCCCGAACTTCATCTTGCGCGGTGCCAGGTTGGCCACCATCACGGTGAACTTGCCGACCAGGTCCTCGGGCTTGTAGGCCGACTTGATGCCGCTGAAGACGTTGCGCGTCTTCGCCTCGCCGACGTCGAGCGTCAGGCGCAGCAGCTTGTCGCTGCCCTCGACCGCCTCGCAGGCGACGATCTTCGCGATGCGCAAATCGACCTTCGCGAAATCGTCGATCTTGATCTCGGGCGCGAGCTCCTCGCCACCCGGCGGCGGCAGCGCGATCACCGGCGGCTCGAGCAGCTTGTCGAGCAGCGCCGGGTCGACGCGCTGCATCAGGTGCTTGTAGTCGCCGATCGTGTGCCCGCCGATCGCGCGCATCGCATCGGCGAACACCATCGGCTCCAGCTTCAGGAAGGCCTCGACCTGCGCCGCCAATGTCGGCAGCACCGGTTTCAGGTAGATCGTGAGCACGCGGAAGGCCTCGATGCAGACGCTGCACACGTCGTGCAGCACCGCCTCCTGCCCGGCCTTCTTCGCGAGGTCCCAGGGCTTGTTCTGGTCGACGTACTCGTTCACGCGGTCGGCCAGCAGCATCACCTCGCGCAGCGCCTTGCCGTACTCGCGTTCCTCGTAGAGCTCCTCGATCGCGCGGCGGTGGTTGCGCAGGCCGTCGAGCAGCGCGCGGCCCTCGACGCCGAGGTCGGACGACAAGCGCCCGTCGAAGCGCTTGCTGAGGAAGCCGGCGGCCCGGCTCGCGATGTTGATGTACTTGCCGACCAGGTCGGAATTGATGCGGGCGATGAAGTCGTCGGGGTTGAAGTCGATGTCCTCGACCTTCGCGTTCAGCTTGGCGGCGATGTAGTAGCGCAGCCATTCGGGGTTCAGCCCGACCTCGAGGTACTTCAGCGGCGAGATGCCGGTGCCGCGGCTCTTGCTCATCTTCTCGCCGCCGTTGACGGTGATGAAGCCGTGCACGTTGACGTGGTCCGGCGTCTTGCGGCCGCTGAAATGCAGCATCGCCGGCCAGAACAGCGTGTGGAAGTAGGTGATGTCCTTGCCGATGAAGTGCACCTGCTCGACCGCCGGGTCGGCGAAGAACGCGTCGTAGTCGCGCCCGGTCTTGTCGAAGTAATTCTTCAGCGACGCGAGGTAGCCGACCGGCGCGTCGAGCCAGACGTAGAAGTACTTGTCGTCGGTGTCGGGGATGCGGATGCCGAAGTAGGGCGCATCGCGGCTGATGTCCCAGTCGGCCAGGCCGCCGTGGCCGTGCTCGTCGACGGCGAACCATTCGCGGATCTTGTTCAGCACCTCGGGCTGCAGGCGGCCGGGCGTGTGCGTCCAGTCCTTCAGGAACTCGATGCAACGCGGCGACGACAGCTGGAAGAAGTAGTGCGCACTGCTCTTGAGCACCGGCGTGGCGCCGCTCAGCGCCGAGTACGGGTTCTTCAGCTCGGTGGGGGCGTAGACGGCGCCGCAGTTCTCGCAGGAGTCGCCGTACTGGTCCTTGGTGCCGCAGCGCGGGCATTCGCCCTTGATGTAGCGGTCGGGCAGGAACATCGCCTTCACCGGGTCGAAGAACTGCTCGATCGTGCGCTCGGCGATCAGGCCTTCCTTGCGCAACGCGAGGTAGATGTCCTGCGCGAGCTGGTGGTTCTCGGGCCCGTCGGTGGAGTGCCAGTTGTCGAAGCCGATGCTGAAGCCGTCGAGGTACTGCTTGCGGCCGGCCGCGATCTCGGCGACGAACTGCTGCGGCGTCTTGCCGGCCTTTTCGGCGGCGATCATGATCGGCGCGCCGTGGGCGTCGTCGGCGCAGACGAAGTGCACCTCGTTGCCGACCATGCGCTGGAACCGCACCCAGATGTCCGCCTGGATGTACTCCATCATGTGCCCGATGTGGAACGGCGCATTGGCGTACGGCAGGGCGGTGGTGACGAAGAGCTTGCGGGTCATCGGAGGCGTCCGGATCAACGGGGGAAGGGGGCGATTCTAGGCTTGCCGGCCAGAGGGGAAAGGGGTGTGGGCTAGACTGCCGGCCGCCACCCGACCGCCTGCCATGACCATCACCGAATCCGCCCTCCTGGCCGCCCTGCAAACCGTCAACGACCCGCTCACCGGCAAGGACGTCGTCGGTGGCCGCCAGGTGAAGAACCTGCGCATCCAGGGGGCCGACGTGAGTTTCGAGCTGGAGCTGGGCTACCCCGCGAAGAGCCTCCACGCGGCGCTGCGCGAGAGTCTGCAGCAGGCGGCGCGCACGCTGCCGGGCATCGGCAAGGTCGACGTGGAGATCGCCACCCGCATCACCGCCCACGCGGTGCAGCGCGGCGTGCAGCTGCTGCCGAACGTCAAGAACATCGTCGCGGTGGCGTCGGGCAAGGGCGGGGTCGGCAAGAGCACGACCGCGGCCAACCTGGCGCTGGCGCTGGCGGCCGAGGGCGCGAAGGTCGGCATCCTCGACGCCGACATCTACGGCCCGAGCCAGCCGATGATGATGGGCCTCGAAGGCCGCCCGGAGAGCGCCGACGGCAAGACGATGGAGCCGATGCGCAACCACGGCGTCGAGGTGATCTCGATCGGCTTCCTGGTCGAGCGCGACAGCGCGATGATCTGGCGCGGACCGATGGCCACGCAGGCGCTGGAGCAACTGCTGCGGCAGACCAACTGGGGCGACCTGGACTACCTGATCGTCGACATGCCGCCCGGCACCGGCGACATCCAGCTGACGCTCTCGCAGCGCGTGCCGCTGACCGGCGCGGTGATCGTGACGACGCCGCAGGACATCGCGCTGATCGACGCGCGCCGCGGCATCAAGATGTTCGAGAAGGTCGGTGTGCCGATCCTGGGCATCGTCGAGAACATGGCGGTGCACGTGTGCAGCAACTGCGGGCACGTGGAGCACATCTTCGGGGCCGATGGCGGCAAGAAGATGGCGGCCGAGTTCAACATGGACTACCTGGGGGCGCTGCCGCTGGCGCTGTCCATCCGCGAGCAGGCCGATTCGGGCAAGCCGACGGTGGTGAGCGACCCCGACGGCGAGACCGCGGGGCTCTACAAGGCGATCGCCCGCCAGGTGGCGGCGAAGATCGCGCAGCGGAGCAAGGACTTCTCGTCGAAGTTCCCGACCATCTCGATCTCGAAGACCACCTGAGGAACACGCATGCGCCGGATGCTTGTCGGAGCGATGGCCTTGATCACGGCCGCGGCCTGCGCCGCAGCGCCCGAGGACGAGGGCGCGGCCCGAGCCGCCTGGGCGCGCAAGCTGCAGGATTTCCAGCAGTGCAGGGCAGGGCAACGAGCGCCGAGTTACGGGCCGGCGGCATCGGGTGCGGTGGCGAAGAAGCTGGCTGCCTGCGTCGACCCGGGGCCGTTCGTGCCGCCGCGCGCGGCGTCGGCACCCGCCAAGGGCTGAATCAGCGCTTCGTGAACACCAGGTCCCAGACGCCGTGGCCGAGCTTGAGGCCGCGGTTCTCGAACTTGGTCAGTGGGCGGTAGGCGGGTTTCGGGGCGTAGCCCTCGGCCGTGTTGGCCAACGCGGGCTCGGCCGACAGCACCTCCAGCATCTGCTCGGCATAGGGCTGCCAATCGGTCGCGCAGTGCAGGTAGCCGCCGGGGGCCAGGTGCGCGGCGAGCTTCGCGACGAACGGCGCCTGGATCAGCCGGCGCTTGTTGTGCTTCTTCTTGTGCCACGGGTCCGGAAAGAACACGTGCACGCCGGCCAGCGAGCCGGCCGCGACCATGTGCTCCAGCACCTCGACCGCGTCGTGCTGAACGATGCGCAGGTTCGCGATCTCCTTCTCGCCGATCTGCTTCAGCAGCGCGCCGACGCCCGGCGTGTGCACCTCGACGCCGAGGAAATCGGTGCCCGGCAATGCCTGCGCGATCGCCGCGGTGGCGTCGCCCATGCCGAAGCCGATCTCCAGCACCAGCGGGGCGCTGCGGCCGAACGCGGCCTGCGGGTCGAAGCGCTGCTGCGAGAACGGAATCACGTAGCGCGGGCCGAGCGTCTCGAGCGCGCGCACCTGACCGGGGCCCATGCGACCGGCACGCAGCACGAAGCTCTTGATGCCGCGCGGCGGAACGGTGGGGTCGGAGGGGGCGGTCATGGCAATTCGGCGGGCATGCCTCGCAGGCAGGGGGCCGAATTGTGCCCGAGCACGCGCTAGAATCCGCCCCGTTGCGGGTGTAGTTCAATGGTAGAACGGCAGCTTCCCAAGCTTCATACGAGGGTTCGATTCCCTTCACCCGCTCCACTGCCCGATTTTCCTTGACCGATGGGCCCTCAGTTCCGTGCCTCAGGCCAAGTTGCGGCGACGGACTCCGCCACGAAGGCGGCGTAGGTGCGCAGGGGGCGTCCCAGGATCGCCTGCAGGCGGTCCACCGCACCGTCCTCGCCCCGCATCCCGAGCTTCTGGATGCCGGCCATCATCAGGCGCATGTCGTAGGCCAGCCAGGCCGGGCCGAACGACGCCATCTGTCCTTCGAAGGCTGCCACGTCGTCGCCTCCGTAGGCCACCTCGCGACCCAAGGCGGAGCCCCAGATCCTTGCTGCGGAAGTGCCCGTCAGCGCTTGCGGACCGACCACGTCCAGCGTCACTCGCGCAAGCGGGGCAGGTGCCCTGTCGCGGCGCAACAGCTCGGCGACGGCGAGGTCGGCGAGGTCGCGCGCATCGATCATCGAGACGCCGGCCGAGCCGATCGGCATCGGATAGACGCCATGACCCTGGATCACCTGCTGGACCGTGCCTTCGTTCTGCATGAAGTAGGCCGGGCGCAGGATGGTCGCCGGCATGTCGAGGCTGTCGATCATGCGCTCGACCGTGTACTTGCTCGTGAAGTGCGGCACGTTCGTGTACTTGTCCGCGTGGATCACCGACAGGTAGACGACGCGCTCGATGCCGGCCTCGCGCGCCAGGTTCAGCGCGATGAGGGCTTGCGTCACCTCGTCGGGCGTCACGGCGTTCAGCAGGAACAGCGTTCGCACCGACGACAGCGCTGCACGCATCGAGGGCACGTCGGTCAGGTCGCCGACCACTTCGGTGACGCCTGCGGGAAAGCTGCGCTTGCCCTGCTGGCGAACGAGGGCCTTGACCTCGGCGCCGGCGTCGGCCAGGCGTTGAACGATGAGGGAACCAATGGTGCCGGTGGCACCGGTGACGAGGATGCTCATGTGAATCTCCAGGAAATGTTGGATCAGAGGGAGAAGTCCGCGACGACCTTGCCGGTGCGCGAGGCGGTGCGATTGCGTTCGATGGCCGCAGGGAGGTCGTTGAAGCCGACCACCTCGCTGACCGGAGACTTCAGCGTGCCGGCGGCGACATCGGCCGCCAGCGTTTCCAGCAGTGCGGTGTCCGACTTGTTCATGAACCACAGGCCGCGGCGGCCCGCCGGCGTGCGCGCCAGGATGTCGGGGGACGAGGTGCCGACGATCGCGCCGGTCGGCGTCAGAACCTGCCATGAGCGATCGAGGACTTCGCCTCCGACGTAGTCGAGCACCAGGTCGATGTCGCGGGCGATGTCCTCGAAGCGCTGGGTCTGGTGGTCGATGACGTGGTCGGCGCCGAGGCTCTTCACGTACTCGACATGAGCAGTGGCCGCCGTCGCGAAGACTTCGGCGCCCGCCCGTTTCGCGTACTGCACGGCATGGCCGCCGAGCCCGCCCGCCGCGCCGTGGATCAGGATCCGCTGGCCAGGGAGGATCGGACCCGCGTGATGCAGGCTCTGCCAGGCCGCGACGGCTGCCACGGGAATGGCGGCCGCCCGGACATCGTCGAGGCCTTCGGGTGTGCGAGCCAGGTTGCCTTCGGCGACTGCCACGACATCGGCGTAGGCGCCGAGCCTGCCCAGCGGACCCATGACGCGGTCGCCGACGCGAAAGCGGGAGGCGCCGGGGCCGACGGCCTCGACCACGCCCGCCAGTTCGATGCCCAGCACGGCCGGCAGTTGAAGCGGGAAGGCATCCCGGACGTAACCCTCGCGGACCTTCCAGTCGAGGCCGTTCACGCCGGCGGCCCGAACCCGGACCAGGACCTCGCCGTGCCCGGCTTCCGGCCGGGCGATCTCGGCCACCTCGGCGACGCTGGCGCCTCCATAGGCCCGGATCAGGACTGCGCGTTGTTGAGTGGTGCTCATTTGAAGTTCCTCGTATCAAGTTGCGATGACGAGAAGATAGGCTGTTGCACCATTAAAACGAAGACGCCAAAATGTAGATACACCGTTTCAAATATGGAACACCATGGATCTGAACGCATTGGCCGATTTCGCGCTCGTCGCGACGAACGGGGGGTTGGGCAAGGCGAGTCGCGCCAGCGGCAAATCGAAGGCGACCTTGTCCCGGCGCATCTCCGACCTGGAAGAGCAGCTCGGCGTGCGACTCATCGAGCGCAGCGCCCGCGGGCTGAAGCTCACCGAAGCCGGCGATCTGTTGATGGCTCGAACCGAAGGGCCGATTCACGAAGTGGCCGAAGCCATGACCGCGGCCCGGGAGGGGGTGTCAATGCCTCGCGGACGCCTGCGTGTCGCCTCGCCCGTGCTGTTCTCGCAACTGGCGATGGGGCGGATCAGTGCGGAGTTCTGCACGGCCTACCCGGAGGTCACGTGCGAGGTCGTGGCCGAGGACCGCCTGGTCGACCTGGTCGAGGAGCAGTTCGACGTCGCCATTCGGATCAACCCAAGCCCGGACAGCAGCTTGGTGGGGCGGTGCTTCGCGAAGGACCGGCTGGTGGTCGTGGCCGCGCCCTCGGTGCCGATGCCCGACCCGGGTGCGGTCAGGGCCGTTCCCGGCATCGTGTCCTCGAGCTTCCAGCCGACCCATTGGAAGCTCGACGATGGACGCCTGGTCCTGGACCCCATCCCGAAGCTGAGGCTGTCCTCGTTCCTGATGATCCGCGACGCTGCCGTCGCCGGCGCCGGCGCGGCCCTCATTCCGCAGTCCATCGCATGGAACCAGTTGACTCGAGGCGAGTTGGTTCAGTGGGGAACGGTCTCGGGCGTGGAGACCGCGCTCTGGGTCTTGCACACATCGAGACGCCTGCCTGCGCCGAAGGTCCGGGCGTTCGTGGAGTTCATGTGCAACCGATACCCAGAGGAATCGCTTGTACTGATGGGATAGAAGCTCGCGCGGAACTTGGCCGAACTTGTCGGTGTGATGTCCCGGGGGATTTCTTTCGCAGTGTCGACGTCAGCGCCCGCTATTGGCCGACGGTTTATGTTCGCGACATCACTGCAAGCATCCGGTCGCTGGCGGGGGCGTCACCTCTCGACGGCCGCTTCCGGGGCACGGGGCGGAGGGGTGCAGTCGGCCACTTGCTGCCGGTCGCGAAGGGCCGCTTTGGGGGCGTGCGGCGAGGTCCACCGCCCAAGGCACAATCGACGAGCTCCCGTACAAGGATCTCCTCCCGCATAACATGTCGCACAAATGGTCGTCGCTCACATTCGTGCCCAGTGACGAGGCCGTGCAGCAGCTTCGAGAGTCCTGGTCATGGCTGCTGCGCGAGCCATTCGTGCCCGTTCTGTTCTCGGTACTCGGTGATGTGTTTTTCGAGGCCCGTTCTGGTGGCGTCTGGTGGCTCAACGCAGGAACGGCGGAGGTCAATCGGGTCGCTGGCTCTGTCGAGGAATTCCAAAGCCTACTCGGTACCGACCTTGTGGACGATTGGTTCATGCCCGATCTCGTGGAGCGCCTTCACGGTGCCGGGAAGCGTCCCTCTCCTGGCGAATGCTTCACCTACGTGACGCTGCCAGTCTTCAAGGAAGGCACCTATGAGGTTTCGAATCTGAACCCGGTCAACGCGCGCGAACACTTTGCCCTCACCGGACACCTCCTCCAGGAGATCCGAGAACTCCCTGACGGCGCGCAAGTCAGAATCAACGTAGGCTCGTAGCCTGCCGCGCCTGCCGCGCCTGCCGCGCCTGCCGCGCCTGCCGCGCCTGCCGCGCCTGCCGCGGAAGTCGCTGATCGGCCACAAGCAGACGCTCGCGACCGGCAGCTTTCGGGTGTCGCGTTAGGATGTTCAGCCATGAAGAGCTTCAACCCCCGTGACCGTGTCATCGTCTCCTCACTTGGCGGATGGAAGCAGGCTAGCGTTGGAACGATCGTTAGTGAGCCGGAGCCGATCGAAACCTTGAAGGGGCCTGAGTGCTTCTAGTGGGTTGAGTTTGACCAAGCACAGCAGACGATC
>NZ_FRCQ01000032.1 GCF_900142965.1 Rhizobacter sp. OV335 | reverse complement strand
GTTCCTGCCGTATGCGGTGCCGGGGTTCATTTCCATCCTGGTGTTCAAGGGCTTGTTCAACAACAACTTCGGCGAGATCAACCTGATCCTCGATGCGCTGTTCGGCATCAAGCCGGCGTGGTTCTCGGACCCGACGCTCGCGAAGGTGATGCTGTTGATCGTCAACGTGTGGCTGGGCTACCCGTACATGATGGTGATCTGCTCGGGGCTGATCAAGGCGATCCCCGCCGACCTGTACGAGGCCTCGGCGGTGGCCGGCGCCGGGCCGTTCACCAATTTCTGGCGCATCACGCTGCCGCTGATCCTGAAACCGCTGACGCCGCTGCTGATCTCGGCCTTCGCGTTCAACTTCAACAACTTCGTGCTGATCAGCCTGCTCACCGGCGGGCGCCCCGACTTCCTCGACACCAGCGTTCCGGCCGGCACCACCGACCTGCTGGTGAGCTACACCTACCGCATCGCGTTCCAGGACTCGGGCCAGCAGTTCGGGCTCGCGGCGGCGATCTCGACGGTGATCTTCGCGATGGTCGCGGCGATCTCGCTGGTGCAGATGCGCTTCACGAAGATCTCGCGCGATGAATCCCGATAGCGAAGCGAGGTAACCCGAGCCATGGCCATCGTCCTCGACAAGAGCCACCGGTGGCGCGTGCTCGCCGCGCACGCGTTCCTGATCGCGCTGGTGGCGGTCGTGATCTTCCCGTTCCTGATGATCCTGTCGATCTCGCTGCGCCCGGGCAACTTCGCCGCCGGCAGCCTGATCCCCGAGACCATCAGCTTCGAGCACTGGAAGCTCGCGCTCGGCATCTCGTACACCGCGCCCGACGGGCGGCTGGTCAAGCCCGACTTCCCGGTGCTGCTGTGGCTGTGGAACTCGGTCAAGGTGGCGAGCCTCACCGCGGCGATCACGCTGACGCTGTCGACCACCGCCGCCTACGCCTTCGCGCGCATGAAGTTCCGCGGCAAGCGCGTGGCGCTCGGCGGGCTGATGCTGATGCAGATGTTCCCGGCGGTGCTCGCGCTGGTGGCGATCTTCGCGATCTTCGACCGCATCGGCAGCGTCTTCCCGTTCTTCGGCATCGACAGCCATGCCTCGCTGCTGCTCGCGTACTCCGGCGGTATCGCGCTGCATGTGTGGACGATCAAGGGCTACTACGACACGATTCCGGTGGAGATCGAGGAGGCGGCCAAGGTCGATGGCGCGACACGCTGGCAGGCCTTCCGGCTGGTGCTGCTGCCGATGGCGGTGCCGATCCTGATGGTGGTGTTCCTGCTCGCCTTCATCGGGGCCATCATCGAGTACCCGGTCGCGTCGATCCTGCTGCATGAAGAGGCCAAGCTGACGCTGGCGGTCGGGTCGAAGCTGTTCCTGTACGACCAGAAATACCTGTGGGGCGACTTTGCGGCGGCGGCGATCCTGTCGGGGCTGCCGATCACGATCGTGTTCATCCTGGCGCAGAAGTGGATGATCTCGGGGCTCACCGCCGGGGGGATCAAGGGCTGAGAAGCAAGCTCCCGTCGATCCCCTTTCGGAGTGACCTCGCAGCCGCTACGATGCGCGCGGGACGAAAACATCCGACAGAAGAATTCGACGAGGAGGGCGCGACGTGATCGTCGGCATCGATCTGGGGACGACCAACAGCTTGGTGGCCGTCTGGAGGGAAGGGCAAGCGCAACTGATCCACAACGGCCTCGGCGAGGTGCTGACGCCGTCGTGCGTGAGCCTCGACGAGGACGGCTCGGTGCTGGTCGGCCGCGCCGCGCGGGAGCGGCTGCAGACGCACCCAGAACGCAGCGCCGCGCTGTTCAAGCGCTACATGGGCAGCAACAAGACCGTGCGGCTCGGCAAGCGCGAGTTCCGGCCGGAAGAGCTGTCGGCGCTGATCCTGAAAGCGCTGAAGGCCGATGCCGAGGCTTTTCTCGGCGAGCCGGTGACCGAGGCGATCATCACGGTGCCCGCGTACTTCTCCGACGCGCAGCGCAAGGCGACGCGCGCGGCCGGCCAGATCGCCGGGCTGCGCGTCGAGCGGCTGCTCAACGAGCCCACCGCCGCGGCGCTCGCCTGCGGCATCCACCTGCGCGGTGCCGAGACCCGCTTCCTGGTGTTCGACCTCGGCGGTGGCACCTTCGACGTCTCGATCCTCGATCTGTTCGAAGGCGTGATGGAGGTGCGTGCCTCGGCCGGCGACAACTTCCTCGGCGGCGAGGACTTCGTGCATGCGCTGCGCGACCTGTTCTTCCAACGACTGGCACTGCCCGAATCGCTGCGCCGCGACGAGGCCTTCATGCAGCGCCTGTCGGGCCAGGCCGAAGCCGCCAAGCGCGCGCTGAGCACGCAGCCGCGCGCGACCCTGCGGGTGCGCCGCGGCGATGACGAGCACGTGCTGGAGATCGACGAGGCCGCGCTGGAACAAGCCTGCGCACCGTTGCTCAAGCGCCTGCGCGCACCGGTGGAGCGCGCACTGCGCGATGCGAACCTGCGCAGCAGCGAACTCGACAACGTGGTGCTGGCCGGCGGCGCCACGCGCATGCCGCTGATCCGCCGGCTGGTGACGACGATGTTCGGCCGCTTCCCCGCGATCGACTTCAATCCGGACGAGGTGGTGGCACTCGGCGCGGCGGTGCAGGCCGGGCTGAAGGCGCGCGACAAGGCGCTCGACGAAGTGGTGATGACCGACGTCTCGCCCTATTCGCTCGGCGTGGAGGTCAGTGTGCGGCTGGACGATCGATCGTCGTCGCAGGGGCACTTCGATCCGGTGATCGAGCGCAACACGCCGGTGCCGGTGAGCCGCTCCAAGTCCTATATGCCGACCACCGAGGGCCAGTCGATGATCGACCTGGAGATCTACCAGGGCGAGTCGCGGATGGTGCGCGACAACATCCACCTCGGACGGCTGCGCGTGGCGCTGCCGCACGCGCCGCTGCAGGACTGCGCGGTCGACGTGCGCTTCACCTACGACGTGAACGGGCTGCTGCAGGTCGAGGCCATGGTGCGCAAGACGCAGGAGACGACGAGCCTCGTGATCGAGGGCAACCCGGGCCTGCTGTCGCCGGCCGAGGTGGCGCAGCGGTTGAAGTCGCTGGCCGAGCTGAAGATTCATCCGCGCGACAAGCTCGAGAACCGCACGCTGCTGGCGCGTGGCGAGCGGCTGTACGAGCAGCTGCGCGGTGAGCAGCGCGAGTGGCTCGGCATGCAGATCCTGCGCTTCGAGCAGCTGCTCTCGACGCAGGACGCCCGGATGATCGCAGCGGGCCGTCGCGAGTTCGAGTCGGTGCTGGAGCGCGTCGAGCGCGACAGCTACCTCGGCGACGCGCCGCAGTGACATGACGAACCCGACAACCGGTCGCAGCATCCCGTTCCTGCATGCGCTCGACCTCGATGACGAGGCTGACGAGCGTGCCGTGCGCCGCGCCTATGCGCAGCGCCTGAGGCGCATCGATCCCGAGCTCGACCCCGACGCCTTCCAGGTGCTGCGCGGGCACTACGAGAACGCGCTGCGCTGGGCGCAGAGGCGGCGCGAGGCGGTCGACGAAGGTGCCGGGGACGAGGTCGCGCTGGTTGCTGACGCCGCCGAGGCGCCAGAGACGCCACAGGCACCCGTCACGGCGTCGGCCGTGGTGGACGAGGACGCCCGTATGCGGGCCCTCGGCGATGAGGTGTTCGGCGGCTTCGCGCAGCTCGCGGCGGCCGGGTTCACCGACGAAGCGGCGTGCCGGCGGGCGCTGAGCGCGGCGCTCGACGACGAGCGGCTGATCAACCTGGAGGCCCGCACGTTCTTCGAATGGCGTGTCGCGTGCCTGCTGATGGAAGGCTGGCGGCCCGGGCACGAGTTCCTGTTCGGGCCGGCCTGCCAGGTCTTCAACTGGGGGGATGACCGGCGCCGGCTGTCGCTGTTCGGGCAACTGGGCGAGGCCCTCGATGCGGCGATCACCGAGAAGCTGATCTTCTTCGGCCAGCCGCCGCACGAGTTCGACGTGCAGCGCGACCTGATCCGCCGCCTGCGCGAGGCGAAGCAGCCGCCGTCGGCGACGCTGGTCGAGCAGGCGCCGCGCCTGCGGATGCTGGTGCAGCGCTATCCGCACTGGCTGCGCATCGTGACCTCGCGCGAGAACATCGCGCAGTGGCAGGCCTGGCGCGACGAACTGCCGCCCGGTGCCGTGGCAGCGCCGACGCCGCAGGCGGAGCGCCCTGTGCCGAATCGCGACAAGGAGCCGTCCTCGGGCCTGTCGTGGTGGCCGTTCGCGATCCTGATCTTCCTCGCGGTCCGGGCGTTGTCCTTCCTCGGTCAAAGCGCGGAGGTGAAGGCGTTCCATCCCTGGACGCCCTCCACGTCTTCCACGCAGTGGCGCGCGCCGGGAGCCCCGCAGCCATCGCTGATCCTGCCGGAGTCGCAGATCGCGCCGGCCCTGCCGGCTTCACCGGACACGTGGCCGCCCAAGGCCGTGCCGGCGGCATCTGCGCCGAAGTCTCGCGCGCGCGAGGTGCCCAAGCCGTCGCCTTACTCGCTCAGTTCGGGCAGCAAGGCAGTGGAAGACGCGGTGCCGGACTCGGCATGGAGCCAGCGCTCGAAGTACGAGCCGGTGCCTGAGGTCGATCCGCCGGTGGCGCCGATTCAGCGTTCCCGTTGACGGGTCTCTGTCATTGATAAACATATAGTTTACTGAAAACCTCGGTGGCGATAAACTATATGTAATGACCAAGGCTTCACCTGCGCTGTCCCAGTTGCCGCCCTCCACGGTGGCGGCGCTTGAGCGCCTGGGCGCCGACCTGGCGGTCGCACGGCTGCGTCGCAAGGAATCGTTGAAGACCTGGTCCAAGCGCATCGGCGTGAGCGTTCCGACGCTGCTGCGTCTGGAGGCCGGCGAGCCCGGCGTGAGCCTGGGCGTTCTCGCCACGGCACTTTGGTTGATCGGCCGCGACGGCGCGCTGGCCGAGTTGGCGACACCCGGGCAGGACCGTGGTGCGCTCGAACTCGACGTGCGGGCGGCTGAAACGCTGGGACAGGTGCGGGCCCAGGCCACGGCCCAGGCCAAGCTGCGGCGGGCATCGAAGCGACAGGACGAAGGAGGGTCGGACGCATGAGGCACGACGAACTGCACCTGTGGTTCCTCGCGGACCCGGCCGTTCCGCGTGCCGTGGGGCGGCTGCGCCTGGTGGACGCGGGCAAGGGGGTCTCGCTGCAGTATGGGTCCGACTGGCTGGCCGACGGTTTCCCGCTCAGCGAAGACCTGCCGCTCGTGGACATCGAGCACCTGCCGCGCTGGAAGGGCATGGCCGTCGGCGCCGTCGACGATGCGCGGCCCGATCGATGGGGCGAGCGCGTCATCCAGTACATCGACAAGCCGGCGCGCCTGTCGCTGATGGAGTACCTGTTCTACGCCGGCGACGACCGCTTCGGCGCGCTCGGCGTGTCGACCTCGGCGCAGGCCTACCTGCCGCGCGCGAAGAGCCCGGTGCCGCGGCTGGCGCAGGCGCAGGCGCTCAGCGAGGTCGTCCACAAGGTCAGCGACCGCGAGCCGCTCAACGCGATCGAGCGCGGCATGCTGGCCGCCGGTGGCAGCTTCGGCGGCGCCAAGCCGAAGGCGCTGATCGACATCGACGGCGAGCAGTGGGTCATCAAGTTCTTCAACAACGAGCCGGTCGACGTGCCGCTGATCGAGCATGCGTCGATGACGCTCGCGGCGCGGGCCGGCATCACGGGCGCCGAGACCCGCGTGCTGCGGCTGGCCGGCGAGAACGCGCTGGCGGTGCGCCGCTACGACCGCGACGGCGCGCTGCGCATCCACTGCATCTCCGCCGGCACGGCCTTGCGCGCGCAGGCGGTGGCCGGGCGCGAGCCGGAACTGGGCTACCCCGCGCTGGCGCAGCTGCTGCGCCGCGCCGGCGTGGCTGATGACGGCCTCAACCTGCTCGACATGCAGGAGCTGTTCCGCCGCATGGTCTTCAACATCCTGATCGACAACACCGACGACCACGAGAAGAACCACGCGCTGCGGGTGGTGGCGCCGGCGCGGCAGGGGCGCTACCGCCTCGCGCCGGCCTACGACGTGCTGCCGACGAACTCCGGGCAGGGCTTCCAGGAATTCATCGTCGGCGCGGCCCAGCGGGATTCGACGCTGGCGAACGCGATGTCGCAGAGCGAGCTGTTCGGCTACACGCCGGCGCAGGCCGCGGCCGAGGTCGTGCGCGTGATCGAGGTGGTCGATGGGTGGCGGGCGCACTTCGCGGCCTGCGGTGTCACGGAGGCTGATCTCGATAGCCTGGCGGAGCGGATCGATGGCGAGCCGTTGTTGGGTCAGAGGCGGGACTTCGACCCCGCCATGCATGCGACATCGGCACGACCGCCGCGGCGGCGAAGCCCGTTTACCCGGTAGCGATCGAAGCGAAAGAGCATTGTCTGTACGTGTTCAGTATTTTTGGCAGGAAACCGCTGTATTTGCCTAAAATGCTGAACATGCCAGCTCACTCGGAACTCAGCCTGCCTGTCGAGCGCCAATTGTTGACCCAGCTCGGGGAACGGCTGAGGCGCGCCCGCAAGTCGCGTGCGTTGTCCTCGGTGGAGTTGGCGCGGCAGGTGGGCATCTCTCGAACGACGCTCAGCGCTGTCGAGAGCGGCGATCCCTCGCCGGCATTCGGCACTTACGTGCGTGTGTTGTCCGCACTCGGCATGGTGGCCGACCTGGCCTTGGTGGCGACAAGCCATCCAGCACCTGGCGTTGAATCCGAACCGGTTGCACCGATGGATCTCCATCGTGCGCAGGACTTGCAGAGCTTGCTGATGCACGAGGAGGCCGTCAGATTGCTGCGCGCGGATCCTTCGCTGGTCGTGCGCCTGGAGCAGACGCTTTCACGGTGGTCGATGCGCGACGATCCCAACAGCCGGCCGTTGCTGCAACGATGGATCGACATCGTGGCCGCCCGCGATTGGGCCATGGCTACCGCTGATACACAAGAGGCTCGGCAGTTGCGACAGGCCTCACCGATGGCCACGCTGCTGCCCCAGGAAACGCGGCTGGACATCATCCGCAAGGTCAAGACCTTGAAGGAGCGCGCCCGTGCAGCGTCATGAACTCGAGCACCTGATCCGGGCCGCTGCGCGCATCACGGACGAGTATGAGTTCGTCGTTGTCGGCAGCCAGTCCATTCTGGGTTCCATGGAGCGGCCGCCTGCGGATTGCGTGCTGTCCAACGAGGCAGACATTTTCCCGATGCATGCGGAAGGCAAAGCGGACTTGATCGATGGCGCAATCGGAGAAGGCTCGCAGTTCCACGAGACCCATGGCTACTACGCCCAAGGCGTGGATTCGACGACCGCCAAGTTGCCGGCAGGTTGGCGCGGGCGGTTGGTGCGAGTCCAGTCCGAGCAGACGGAAGGTCGCGTGGGCTATTGCCTGGATGTGCTCGACCTGTTCCTGAGCAAGTGCGCAGCGAACCGCGAAAAGGACAGGGTGTTCAACCGGGCGTTGCTGGCACATAGGCATATCACCGTTGAAAAGGCCCTTGAGCGCCTTCCGGACATGCCGCTGGACGACAACCGCAAGGCGGCCATTGCCTCGTTGATTCAACGACTTGCGCGAGAAGCCGGCATCTGAGTCTCCGCCACTGCACGCCCCACCTCCTCACCCAAAGCTTTCACAGCCGCCCGCAAGTCCTTGCTTTTACAACTGTTTTCACTTGGCCTGATTTCACAGTCTGCTCTAAGTTCTTGATTTCATTGATTTTTTCTTACAAGTCTCATTGACCTTATCGAAACCATCCGCTAGAGTGGTGCAAAGTGCACTTTAGTGGGTTTTCGTGGGAAGGTCGGTGTGGCGGAATTTGGTTTTCAGGGCAGCTCAGCGTTGACGCTGGATGGGAAGGGGCGGATCACCGTCCCGGCCCGCCAGCGCGATGTCCTGCTCGCCGATGCCGGGCCGCAGCTCACCCTCACCAAGCACCCGGCCGGCTGCCTGCTGGTGTTTCCGCGCCCGGTGTGGCTGGCCTTCCGCGAGCGCCTCGTCGCGCTGCCGATGTCGGCCGACGGCTGGAAGCGCATCTTTCTCGGCAGCGCGATGGACGTCGACATCGACGCCTCCTCCCGCGTGCTGATCTCTCCCGAGCTGCGTGCCGCCGCCCGCCTGACCAAGGACGTGCTGCTGATGGGCATGGGCAGCCGGCTGGAACTGTGGGATCCGCTCGTCTACGCTGAACAGGAAGCCAAGGTCCTGCAGTCCGAGATGCCGGATTCGCTCCGGGACTTCCAAGGCTAGACGCCATGACCCGCAGTACCGACAGCTTCCAGCACCAGACCGTCCTGCTCGACGAGGCCGTCGACGGCGTGCTCACGCGCCCCGACGGCATCTACGTCGACGGCACCTTCGGCCGCGGCGGCCACTCGCGCCTGCTGCTCGGGCGGCTGGCCCCGCAAGGAAGGCTGGTGGCGATCGACCGCGATCCGGATGCCATCGCCGCTGCAGCGTCGGGCGCCACGCGGGTCGATGACCCGCGTTTTTCCATCCACCACGCGCCTTTCGGCGGCATGTCGGATGTGCTGGCCGAACTCGGCATCGCACAGGTCGATGGCGTGCTGCTGGACCTGGGCGTGTCGTCGCCCCAGATCGACAACCCCGAACGTGGCTTCAGCTTCCGCTTCGACGGACCGCTGGACATGCGCATGGACACGACCCGCGGCGAAAGCGCCGCGGATTTTCTGGCCCGCGCCGACGAGCGCCACATTGCAGAGGTGGTACGCGACTATGGGGAAGAACGGTTTGCTGTATCGGTTGCAAAGGCGCTTGTTGCTCGGCGCGAGAGCGGGCATCCAGTTCGCACCACCGCAGAGCTTTCCCACGTCGTGGCTGGTGCGGTCAAGACCCGCGAGCCGGGCCAGGATCCTGCAACGCGCACATTTCAAGCTCTTCGGATTTTCGTCAACGCCGAGCTTGAGGAACTCCAACAGGGGCTGAACGCGGCCCTCGGATTGCTGGCACCGGGCGGCAGGCTCGTCGTGATCAGCTTCCATTCGCTCGAAGACCGCATCGTGAAGAACTTCATCGCGCGCGAAAGCAAGAGCGAGTTCGACCGCCGCGCGCCGTTCGCACCCGAAAAGCCGAGCCGGCTGACGGCGATCGCCCGCGTGAAGCCCTCCGAGACCGAGGTGCGCGCCAACCCGCGCTCGCGCTCGGCCATCATGCGCATCGCCGAGCGCACCGAGGTGCCGGCATGACGCGCGTGAACCTGCTGCTGCTCGTCGCGCTGATCGCCAGCAGCATCTACCTGGTGCGCGTGTCGTACGACGCGCGCCGGCTGTTCGCCGAGGTCGACCGCGCCACCACCGAAGCGCACCAGCTCGAGATCGAGCACGAGCGCCTGCTGGCCGACAAGCAGTCGCAGGCGACGCCGCTGCGCGTCGAACGCGTCGCGCGCGACAAGCTCGCGATGCGCAACGCCACGCCCGCCGTCACGCAGTACGTCGCCTGGGCGCCCGCCGCGTCGGGAGTCGGCAAATGAGCTGGATCGACAAGATCCGCCAGCTCCGCGGCGACGCGCGGCCGAACCCGGCGCGCGCCGGCGCGGTCAATGTGCGCAGCGTGATGTATTCGACCAGCCCGCTGCTCGCGTCGAAGACGCCGCCGTGGCGCTCGAAGTTCCTGGTCGGCCTGGTCGGCCTGGGCTTCTGCGTGCTGGTCGGCCGCGCGGTCTACGTGCAGATCATCGGCAACGACTTCTTCCTGAAGCAGGGCGAGATCCGCTACGCGCGCACGCTCGACCTGTCGGCCAGCCGTGGCCGCATCATCGACCGCAACGGCATGATCCTCGCGTCCAGCGTGCCGGCGCCGTCGCTGTGGGTGATTCCGAAGGAGTTCGAGGCCGACAAGAAGCAGCGCGCCCAGCTCGCGAAGCTGCTCGGCTACACGCCGACCGAACTGGCCGGCAAGCTCGACGACAGCCCGAACTTCGTCTGGCTGCGCCGCCAGGTCGACGAACAGGTCGCGAAGGACGCGCTCGGGCTCGGCATCAAGGGCCTGTTCCAGGTGCGCGAGTTCAAGCGCAAGTACCCCGAGGGCGAAGCCGCGGCGCATGTCGTCGGCTTCACCAACGTCGAAGAGAACGGCCAGGAAGGCATCGAGCTCGCGTTCCAGAAGGAGCTGCAGGGCCGCAACGGCACGCGTCGCGTCGTGAAGGACCGGCTCGGCCGCGTCGTCGAGGACATCGGCGAGAGCGTCGCGCCGATCGACGGCCGCGACATCGAGCTGTCGATCGATTCGAAGGTGCAGTTCTACGCCTACCAGCGCATCCGCGACGCGGTGACCGAGAACAAGGCCAAGGCCGGCAGCGTGGTGGTGCTCGACGCGCAGACCGGCGAGGTGCTCGCGCTGTCGAACTTCCCGAGCTATGCACCCGGCGACCGCAAGAACCTCTCCGGTGCGCAGTTGCGCAACCGCGCGCTGACCGACACCTTCGAGCCCGGCTCGACGATGAAGCCGTTCATCGCCGCGTGGGCGCTCGAGACCGGCCGCGTGACGCCCGACACCGTGCTGCAGACCTCCCCCGGCCGCCTGAACTTCGCCGGCTCGGTGATCACCGATTCGCATGCGCACGGCGACCTGACGGTGTCGCAGACGATCCAGAAATCGAGCAACGTCGGCGCGGTGCGCATGGCGATGCAGTTCCAGCCGCGCGAGATGTGGGAGCTGTACTCGCAGGTCGGCTTCGGCCAGAAGCCGCAGATCGGCTTCCCCGGCGCGGTGACCGGCCGGCTGCGCCCGTACAAGTCGTGGCGGCCGATCGAGCAGGCGACGATGAGCTACGGCTACGGGCTGTCGGCCTCGCTGTTCCAGATCGCACGCGCCTACACGGTGTTCGCGCACGACGGCGAGCTGATTCCGGTCTCGCTGGTGAAGAACCGCCAGGTCGATACGCCGACGCCGGCCGGCATCCGCGTGATCTCGCCGAAGGTCGCCAGGCAGGTGCGCGAGATGATGCACCTGGTCACGCTCGAAGGCGGCACCGCCCCGAAGGCGCAGGTGCCGGGCTATTCGGTGGGCGGCAAGTCGGGCACCGCGTACAAGCAGGAAGGCAAGGGCTACGCGGAGAAGAAGTACCGCTCGTGGTTCGTCGGCCTTGCGCCGATCAGCAAGCCGCGCATCATCGTCGCGGTGATGGTCGACGAGCCGAGCAACGGCAAGTATTTCGGCGGCGACGTGGCCGCGCCGGTGTTCAGCGAAGTCGTTCAGCAAACCTTGCGCTCGATGGGGGAACCCCCCGACATCGAGGTGCGGCCGCAGATCGTGACCCACGCGCTGCAGGCCGAGGAAGAGAGTTTCTGATGAGCCAGGTTCCTGCCCTCATCCACCACGCGAGCGTCGAGTCGGCGCTCGCGTGGCTGCTTGCGCGCGGCGTGCGCGGGCTCGCGACCGACAGCCGCCGCGTGCGGCCGGGCGACGCCTTCATCGCGTGGCCGGGCTATGGCGTCGACGCGCGGCAGTTCGTGCCGCAGGCGCTGGCCGCCGGCGCGGTGGCCTGCCTGGTCGAGGCCGAGGGCGCGACCGCGTTCGAACTCGATGCCTCGAAGGTCTCGGCGATGCCCGACCTGAAGGCCGCCACCGGCGAGCTGGCGAGCGCCTTCTTCGACGCGCCGAGCGCGCGGCTGCGCGTGGTCGCGAGCACCGGCACCAACGGCAAGACCTCCACCGCGTGGTGGATGGCGCAGGCGCTGAGCCTGCTCGGCAAGCGCTGCGGCGTGATCGGCACGCTCGGCGTCGGCGAGCCGCCGTCGAGTGCGGTGCCCGATGCGCAGGTGGTGTCCACCGGCCTGACGACGCCCGACCCGGTGACGCTGCAGTCCGCGTTCCGGCAGTTCGCGGACGAGGGCTTCTCGGCTTGCGCGATCGAGGCCTCGTCGATCGGCGTCGTCGAGCAGCGGCTGGCCGGCACGCACGTCGAGGTCGCGCTGTTCACCAACTTCACGCGCGACCACCTCGACTACCACGGCACGATGGACGCCTACTGGGCCGCCAAGCGCCAGCTCTTCTCGTGGCCGGGGCTGCGCGCCGCGGTGCTGAACGTCGACGACGAGCAGGGCGCGTCGCTGGTCGGCGAGCTGGCCGGCGGCGGGCTCGACCTGTGGACCTACAGCGCGCGCGACGTGGCCCGGCTGCGCGCGCAGGACATTCATTACGCCGACGGCGGCCTCGTCTTCGCGCTGAAGGAAGGCGACGAGGCCATCGACGTGCACAGCCGCCTGATCGGCGACTACAACGTGTCGAACCTGCTGGCGGTGATCGGCGGGCTGCGGGCGATGGGCCACGCGCTGGCCGACATCGTCGCGGTGGTGCCCGAGCTGAGCGCGGTGCCGGGGCGCATGGAGCGCGTCGATGCCGAGCCGACCCAGCCGGTCGTGGTCGTCGACTACGCGCACACGCCCGACGCGCTCGAGAAGGCGCTGTATGCGCTGCGCCCGTTCGCCCGCGAGCGCGGCGGCCTGCTGTGGGTAGTGTTCGGCTGCGGCGGCAACCGCGATGCGACCAAGCGCCCGCTGATGGGTGGCATCGCCGAGCGGCTGGCCGACCGTGTCGTCGTGACCAGCGACAACCCGCGCAACGAATCGCCGGCGCAGATCCTGCGCGAGATCGTCGAAGGCATGGCGAACCCGCTGAACTCGACCGTGCTCGAAGACCGCCGCGCGGCGATCGCGCATGCGCTGCACCACGCCGGCGGGCGCGACGTGGTGCTGATCGCCGGCAAGGGCCACGAGGCCGAGCAGGAGATCGCCGGCGTCAAGCACCCGTTCTCCGATGTGCTGGAAGCGCAGGCCTTTCTGGCCGTCCTCGACCCCGAGCCGGCCCCGTCCGCGCCTGTCCCGCTGGAAGGGAGCGCGCCATGATGACGCTCACGCAAGCCCACGCGATGCTGCCCGGCTCGACGCTGGTCGGCGACGGCGCCGTGCCGATCGCGCGAGTGCATTCCGACACCCGCACGCTGCAGCCGGGCGACCTGTTCGTCGCGCTGCGCGGCGAGCGCTTCGATGCGCACGACTTCATCGCGCAGGCGCAGGCGGCCGGCGCGGTCGCGGCGATTGCCGAGCGCGGCCTGGCCGCCGACGGCGCCGGCCTGCCCGGCCTGCTGGTGGCCGACAGCAAGGCGGCCCTCGGCCAGCTCGCCGCCGCCTGGCGCGCGCATTGCGCGTTGCCGCTGATCGCAGTGACCGGCAGCAACGGCAAGACCACCGTCACGCAGATGCTGGCGTCGGTGCTGCGCGCCTGGCTCGGCGAGGCGGCGTTCTCGACGCAGGGCAACTTCAACAACGACATCGGCGTGCCGCTGACGCTGCTGCGGCTGCGCCAGGACGACACCTGCTGGCACCGCGCCGGCGTCGTCGAGCTCGGCATGAACCACCCGGGCGAGATCGCCGCGCTGGCCGCGATGACCGCGCCCACCGTCGCGCTCGTCAACAACGCGCAGCGCGAGCACCAGGAGTTCATGGCCACCGTCGAGGCGGTGGCGCGCGAGAACGGCACGGTGATCGAGGCGCTGCCGCCGACCGGCGTCGCGGTGTTCCCGGCCGACGACGACTACGCGCCGGTCTGGCATGCGCTGGCCGCGACGCGCCCGACGCTGACCTTCGCGCTGCACGGCGCGGCCGACGTGACCTGCGATGCCGAATGGCTCGACGACCACTGGTCGCTGATGCTGCACACGCCGGCCGGCTTCCACACCGTCGACCTGCGCATCGCCGGCCGCCACAACGTGAAGAACGCGCTGGCCGTCACCGCCTGCGCGCTGGCCGCCGGCTGCCCGCTGGAATCGATCGCCGAAGGGCTGGCGGCGTTCGAGCCGGTCAAGGGCCGTTCGCAGCTGAAGACGGCGCAGCTGCACGGCCAGCCGGTCACGCTGGTCGACGACACCTACAACGCGAACCCCGATTCGGCGCGCGCCGCGATCGAGGTGCTGGCGCAACTGCCCGGACCGCGCTGGCTGCTGCTGGGCGACATGGGCGAGGTCGGCGACCAGGGCCCGGCCTTCCACCGCGAGATCGGCGCGTTCGCGCAGTCGCGCGGCATCGAATCGCTGTGGACGGCCGGCACGCTGAGCCGCCATGCGGCCGAGGCCTTCGCCGGCGCGCGCCACTTCGACGAGGTGGCCGCGCTGATCGCCGCGCTGCCCGCGGCACCGGCCTGCGCCGCGGTGCTGGTGAAGGGCTCGCGCTTCATGAAGATGGAACAGGTGGTGGCCGCGTTGCAGCGCAGCGGCACCGATGTACCTGGCAACCCCAAAGGATCGAACGATGCTGCTTAGTCTTGCCCAGTGGTTGCAGGGTGCCTACCCCGACCAGCTCGGGTTCCTGCGGGTGTTCCAGTACCTGACGATGCGCGCGGTGCTGGCGGCGATGACCGCGCTGCTGATCGGCCTCGCGTTCGGGCCGATGGTGATCCGCCGGCTGAGCGCGCTGAAGATCGGCCAGCCGATCCGCGAGTACGGCGTGCAGTCGCACCTGAGCAAGAGCGGCACGCCGACGATGGGCGGCGTGCTGATCCTGCTGGGCATCGGCATCTCGACGCTGCTGTGGTTCGACTGGAGCAACCGCTTCGTCTGGATCGTGATGCTGGTGACGCTCGGCTTCGGCGCGATCGGCTGGGTCGACGACTGGCGCAAGGTGGTGCACAAGAACCCCGAGGGCATGCGCTCGCGTGAAAAGTATTTCTGGCAATCGCTGATCGGGCTGGTGGCGGCGCTGTACCTCGCGTTCAGCGTGTCCGAGACCTCGAACCTGCGCGTGCTGGAGCTGTTCCTGCGCTGGGTGCAGAGCGGCTTCTCGAACGACCTGCCACCCAAGGCCGACCTGATGGTGCCGTTCTTCAAGAGCATCAGCTACCCGCTGGGCGTGTTCGGCTTCATCATCCTGACCTACCTGGTGATCGTCGGCAGCAGCAACGCGGTGAACTTCACCGACGGGCTGGATGGCCTCGCGATCATGCCGGTCGTGATGGTCGGCTCGGCGCTGGGCGTGTTCGCCTACGTCACCGGCAGCTCGGTCTACTCGAAGTACCTGCTGTTCCCGTACATCCCGGGCTCGGGCGAGCTGCTGATCTTCTGCTCGGCGATGGCCGGCGCGGGGCTCGCGTTCCTGTGGTTCAACACCCACCCGGCGCAGGTCTTCATGGGCGACGTCGGCGCGCTGTCGCTGGGCGGCGCGCTCGGCACGATCGCGGTGATCACGCGCCAGGAGATCGTGCTCGCGATCATGGGCGGCATCTTCGTCGCCGAGGCGTTGTCGGTGATGCTGCAGGTGGTCTGGTTCAAGTACACGAAGAAGCGCTATGGCGAGGGCCGGCGCATCTTCAAGATGGCGCCGCTGCACCACCACTTCGAGAAGTCGGGCTGGAAGGAGACGCAGGTCGTCGTGCGCTTCTGGATCATCACGATGCTGCTGTGCCTGGTCGGGCTCGCGAGCCTGAAGCTGCGGTGAACGCCCGATGAACCATCTGAAAGACCTCCACGTGCTGGTGCTGGGCCTCGGTGAATCGGGGCTCGCGATGGCGCGCTGGTGCGCCCGCTTCGGTGCGCAGGTGCGGGTGTGGGATTCGCGCGAGGAGCCGCCGCATGCGGCGGCGCTGGCCGAGCACGTGCCCGGTGCGACGCTGCTCGCCGGCCCGCTCGGCACCGAGCAGCTGCAAGGCGTGCAACTGGTGCTGAAGAGCCCCGGCCTCGGGCCGCGCGATCCGCGCGTCGCGCCGCTGCTGACGCTGGCGTTCGAGACCGGCGTGCTGGTGCAGGGCGAGCTCGACCTGTTCGCGCGCGCACTCGCCGACCTGAAGGCCGAGCGCGGCTATGCGCCCGGCGTGATCGCGATCACCGGCACCAACGGCAAGACCACGACGACCGCGATGACCTCGCAGCTGATCGCCCGCACCGGCCGCCGCGTCGCGACCGCCGGCAACATCGGCCCGACGATGCTGCAGACGCTGGCCGAGGCGCTGGACGCCGAGCCGGCGCCGCTGGTCGAGCAGCTGCCGGACGAGGCGGCGCTCGACGACATCGCCGAGGCGCCGACGGATCCGGTCGGCGATGCGGTGATCGAGGACGCGGTCGAGGCGATCTCCGAGAACCTGCCCGAAGCGCTGCCGGCCGACGTGACCGGCGACGCCGTGGCGGCGGTGCAGCTCGGTCCGGAGCCGGTGCCCGAACCGGTGACCGAGCCGATCGGTGACGACGTGCTCGACGCCGCGGTCGAGGAGATCGCCGCCTTGCCGCCCGAGGTGCCGGACGAGGTCGAGACGCCGATGGGGGGCGGCCCGCCGCCGCACCTGATCCCGCCGCCGCCGCCCGGCCCGGTGTTCGAGGCGCTGCCCGAGGTCTGGGTGCTCGAACTGTCCAGCTTCCAGCTCGACGGTGTGCAGGGCTTCGAGCCCGGTGCCGCGACGGTGCTGAACGTCACGCAGGACCACCTCGACTGGCATGGCGACATGAAGGCCTATGCCGCGGCGAAGGCGCGCATCTTCGGCAAGACCGCGGTGATGGTGATCAACCGCGACGACCCGGCGGTCGAGGCGATGGTGCCGGCGCCCACGCCGGGGAAAGGCCGCTTCGCGAAGCCGGTCGAGCGCAGCGTCGTGCGCTTCGGCCTCGACGCACCGAAGCGCCCCGGCGACTTCGGCGTGCTCGACCAGAACGGCATGGCCTGGCTGGTGCGCGCGATGGAGGCCGACGAGACCGCCAAGCCCAAGGGCCGCGGCAAGGGCCCGGTCGAAGAGGAAGAGCTGCACATCCAGCGCCTGATGCCCGCTGATGCGCTGCGCGTGCGCGGCCGCCACAACGCGGCCAACGCGCTGGCGGCGCTGGCGCTCGCGACCGCCATCGGCTGCCCGCTCGCGCCGATGCTGCATGGCCTGCGCGAATACACCGGCGAGCCGCACCGCGTCGAGTTCGTCGCGCTGGTCGACGGCATCGAGGCCTACGACGACAGCAAGGGCACGAACGTCGGCGCGACGATCGCGGCGATCAACGGGCTGGGTGCGGACAAGGCGCCCGGCCAATTGGTGATGATCCTCGGCGGCGATGGCAAGGGGCAGGATTTCGGCCCGCTGCTCGCGCCGGTGCGCCAGCACGTGCGCGCGGTCGCGACCATCGGCCGCGATGCCGAGGCGATCGAGCAGGCGCTGCAGGGCGCCGGCATCACGGTCGAGCGTCACGAGACGCTGCAGGCCGCGACGCGCTGGGCCTTCACGCGCGCCCATGCCGGCGACGCGGTGCTGCTGAGCCCGGCCTGCGCGAGCCTCGACATGTTCCGCAACTACGCGCACCGCGCGCAGGTGTTCTGCGACGAGGTGCGGGCGATCGCCGCGGAAGGGGGCAGCGAGGCATGAGCAGCTTGAGCGTCCGCTCCGGTTTCGACGCGCTGAAGGAGCGCATGCAGGCGCTGTTCAAGCGCGACGCGTCGGTGCCGATCCGCGACTGGACCGGCGCGTCGGCCAACAAGCCAGTGCAACTGCAGGGCTTCGACCAGCCGCTGGTGTGGGTGGTGGTGGCGCTGCTCGCGCTCGGCATGGTGATGGTGTATTCGGCCTCGGTCGCGTTGCCCGACAACCCGAAGTTCACGCGCTATGCGCCGACGCATTTCCTGGTGCGGCACATCCTGTCGATCATCGTCGCGCTGGTCGCCGCGGTGGTCGTCGTGCAGCTGCCGGTCAGCCTGTGGGAGAAGTTCGCGCCGTGGCTGTTCGCCGCGTCGCTGCTGCTGCTGGTGCTGGTGCTGATCCCGCACATCGGCAAGGGCGTGAACGGCGCGCGGCGCTGGATCCCGCTGGTGTTCACGAACTTCCAGCCGTCGGAGCTGGCCAAGCTGGCCATCGCGCTCTATGCCGCCAACTACATGGTGCGCAAGATGGAGGTGAAGGAAAACTTCTTCCGCGCGGTGATGCCGATGGCGATCTCGGTCGCGGTGGTGGGCCTGCTGCTGCTGGCCGAGCCGGACATGGGCGCCTTCATGGTGATCGCGGCGATCGCGATGGGCATCCTGTTCCTCGGCGGCGTCAACGGGCGCATGTTCTTCCTGATCACCTCGGTGCTGGTGGGCGCGTTCGTGCTGATGATCACCTTCAGCGAATGGCGGCGCGAGCGCATCTTCGCGTACCTGAACCCGTGGGACGAGAAGTACACGCTGGGCAAGGCCTACCAGCTGTCGCATTCGCTGATCGCATTCGGCCGCGGCGAGGTGATGGGGCAGGGGCTGGGCTCCAGCGTCGAGAAGCTGCACTACCTGCCGGAGGCGCACACCGATTTCCTGCTCGCGGTGATCGGCGAGGAACTCGGCTTCATCGGCGTGGCCTGCGTGATCGCGGCCTTCTTCTGGCTGTCGCGCCGGGTGTTCCACATCGGGCGCCAGGCGGTCGCGCTCGACCGGGTGTTCGCCGGGCTGTTCGCGCAGGGCATCGGCATCTGGATGGGCGGGCAGGCCTTCATCAACATGGGCGTGAACCTGGGCGTGCTGCCGACCAAGGGGCTGACGCTGCCGCTGATGAGCTATGGCGGCTCGGCGATCCTGATGAACCTGATCGCGCTCGCGATCGTGGTGCGGGTCGACATCGAGAACCGGCAGATGATGCGCGGGGGACGGGCATGAGCAGGCACCTCGTCGTGATGGCAGCCGGCACCGGCGGCCACATCATCCCGGGCCTCGCGGTGGCGCGCGAGATGCAGCGCCGCGGCTGGACCATCAGCTGGCTCGGCACCACGCACGGCATGGAGAACAAGCTCGTGCCGCCGAGCGGCATCCCGATGGATGCGATCACCTTCAGCGGCCTGCGCGGCAAGGGCCTGCTGCACACGCTGACCGGCGGCTTCCGGCTGCTGATCGCGTTCTGGAACTGCCTGCAGATCCTGCGCCGGCGCCATGCGAGCGCGGTGCTCGGCATGGGCGGCTACGTCTGCTTCCCCGGCGGGCTGATGGCCTCGCTGCTCGGCAAGCCGCTGATGCTGGTCAATGCCGATGCCTCGCTGCTGATGAGCAACAAGAGCCTGCTGCCGGTGGCCGACCGCATCGCGTTCGGCTTCGACGGCGATGCGGCGCACAAGACGAAGCTCGGCGTCGTGACCGGCAACCCGGTGCGCGCCGAGATCGAGGCGCTGCCGGCCCCGGCCGAACGCTTCGCCGGCCGCAGCGGCCCGCTGCAGCTGCTGGTGGTCGGCGGCAGCCTTGGCGCGAAGGTGCTGAACGACACGCTGCCGCAGGCGCTTGCGCTGCTGCCGGCCGACGCCCGCCCGCGCGTCACGCACCAGACCGGCGCCGCGCAGCTCGACACGGTGCTGGCCGCCTATGCAACGGCCGGGCTCGATGCCGAGGTCCTGCCCTTCATCGACGACATGGCCACGCGCCTGGCCGCCTGCGACCTGATCGTCTGCCGCGCCGGCGCGGTGACGGTCAGCGAGCTGTGCGCCGCCGGCGTTGCCAGCGTGCTGGTGCCGCTGGTCGTCAGCACGACCAGCCACCAGCGCGACAACGCCGAATGGCTCGCGCAACACGGCGCGGGGCTGCACCTGCCGCAGTCCGAACTGAACCCGCAGCGCCTGGCCGACCTGTTGAAGGGCCTGACGCGCGATGCACTGAACACGATGGCGACGAAGGCGCGAGCCCTCGCCCGACCCCACGCCGCTGCGCGCGTGGCGAATGAACTCGAAAGGCTGGTGGCATGAAGCACGCCGTCAAGCACATCCATTTTGTAGGCGTCGGCGGGGCGGGGATGAGCGGCATCGCCGAGATCCTGCACAACCTCGGCTACACCGTCTCCGGCTCCGACCAGAGCGACAGCGCGACCACGCAGCGTCTCGCGTCGCTCGGCATCCGCGTGTTCATCGGCCACAGCGCCGAGCACATCGCCGGTGCCGAGGCGGTCGTCACCTCCACCGCGGTGAAGGGCGACAACCCCGAGGTGATCGCCGCGCGCAGCAAGCGCGTGCCGGTGGTGCCGCGCGCGGTGATGCTGGCCGAGCTGATGCGCCTGAAGCAGGGCATCGCGATCGCCGGCACGCACGGCAAGACGACGACCACCTCGCTGGTCACCAGCGTGCTGGCCGAGGCCGGCGTCGACCCGACCTTCGTGATCGGCGGCAAGCTGAACGCCGCCGGCGCGAACTCGCGGCTCGGCTCGGGCGACTACATCGTCGTCGAGGCCGATGAATCCGATGCGTCGTTCCTGAACCTGCTGCCGGTGCTGTCGGTCGTCACCAACATCGACGCCGACCACATGGACACCTACGGGCACGACTTCGCGAAGCTGAAGGCCGCGTTCGTCGAGTTCCTGCACCGCATGCCGTTCTACGGCGCGGCCATCCTGTGCGGCGACGACCCCGGCGTGCGCTCGATCATCCCGATGGTCTCGCGCCCCGTCATCACCTACGGGCTCGGCGCCGACGTGCAGGTGCGCGCGGTCGACGTGCAGGCCCTGCCCGGCGGGCAGATGCGCTTCACGGTGCAGCGCCGCAACGGCGTCGTGCTGCCCGACCTCGCGATCACGCTGAACCTGCCGGGCGAGCACAACGTGCTGAACGCGCTCGCGGCAGTGGCCGTCGCCACCGAGCTGGAGCTGCCGGACGCGCCGCTGGTGAAGGCGCTGGCCGAGTTCCGCGGCGTCGGCCGGCGCTTCCAGCGCTATGGGGACCCGGCCGTGCTGAGCGTCAACGGCGGTGGCAACTTCACGCTGATCGACGACTACGGCCACCACCCGGTCGAGATGGCCGCGGTGATCGCGGCGGCGCGTGGCGCCTTCCCGGGCCGGCGCCTGGTGATCGCGTTCCAGCCGCACCGCTACACCCGCACGCGCGACTGCTTCGAGGATTTCGTCAAGGTGATGGGCCGCGCCGATGCGGTGCTGCTGGCCGAGGTGTATGCCGCCGGCGAGGCGCCGATCGTCGCGGCCGATGGCCGCTCGCTGGCGCGCGCGCTGCGCGTGGCCGGCAAGGTCGATCCGATCTTCGTCGACGACATCACGCAGATGCCGCAGGCGATCGCCGCGCAGGCCCGCGACGGCGATGTCGTGATCGCGATGGGCGCCGGCAGCATCGGCGCCGTGCCGGGCCAGGTGCTCGAACTCTTGAAGGAGGGCGTGTGATGTCCAGCCCGTTGAATCCGCTTCGTTCCATCGATCCGAAGTCGCTCGGCAAGGTCGCCGTGCTGATGGGCGGCAGCTCCGCCGAGCGCGACATCTCGCTGCTGTCCGGCGGCGGCGTGCTGGCCGCGCTGCAATCGCAGGGCGTCGATGCGCACGCCTTCGATCCGTCCGGGCGCGAGCTCGCGGACCTGAAGCACGAAGGCTTCGCGCGCTGCTTCATCGCGCTGCATGGCCGCCACGGCGAAGACGGCACGGTGCAGGGCGCGCTCGAACTGCTGGGCGTGCCGTACACCGGCTCCGGCGTGATGGCCTCGGCGATCGCGATGGACAAGGTGATGACCAAGCGCATCTGGCTCGCCGAAGGCCTGCCGACGCCGCGCTACGTGTGGCTCGCGCCCGACCGCCAGGACCGCGCGCAGGTGCAGGCGGTGCCCGATGAACTCGGCCTGCCGCTGATCGTGAAGCCGCCGCGCGAAGGCTCGTCGATCGGCGTCAGCAAGGTGGCCGGCTACTCGCAGATGGCCGATGCGGTCGCGCTGTCGGCGAAGTACGACCCCGACGTGCTGTGCGAGGAGTTCATCGATGGCGCCGAGGTCACCTGCCCGGTGCTCGGCCACGGTGCCGGCGCGCAGGCGCTGCCGGTGATCCGCATCGCCGCGCCCGAAGGCGCCTACGACTACCAGAACAAGTACTTCACCGACGTCGTGAAGTACCACGTGCCGAGCGGGCTCGATGCCGCGCTGGAGGCCGAGATCCAGCGCATCGTCGTGCAGGCCTACCGCACGCTCGGCTGCCGCGGCTGGGGCCGCGCCGACCTGATGATCCGCAAGAGCGACAACAAGCCCTTCCTGCTCGAGATGAACACCTCGCCGGGCATGACCTCGCACTCGCTGGTGCCGATGTCGGCCAAGGCGGCCGGCATCAGCTACGAGCAGCTGTGCCTGCACCTGGCGTCGCTCGCGACGCTGGACAGCCTGCGGGCCTGAACGCCACCGAGACCATGCGCCACACCGCCGCACTCCACCGCACACCGGCCGCCGAGCTGCCGGTGGACGTGCGCCTGCTCAACGCCAGCGCATCGGCGCTGTTCCTGCTGGCCGCGGCGCTGTTCGCGGCGCTGGCGATGCTGTGGCTGTCGCGCCAGCCGGTGTTCGCGATCCGTGCGATCCGCGTCGAGGGCGACCTCGCGCGCAACAGCGTCTCGACGATCCGCGCCAACGCGCTGCCGCAGCTGGCCGGCAACTTCTTCACGCTCGACCTGGCGCGCGGGCAGCGCGCGTTCGAATCGGTGCCGTGGGTGCGCCACGCGATCGTGCGCCGTGTCTGGCCGAACCGGCTCGCGGTGTCGCTGCAGGAGCACCGCGCCGCGGCACTGTGGTCGCAGGACGAAGGCGGCGACAAGCTGGTCAACACCGAAGGCGAGGTGTTCGAGGCCAACCTCGGCGATGTCGAGGACGACGGGCTGCCGACGCTGTCGGGCCCGGACGGCAGCGCCGGCCAGGTGCTGTCGATGTACCGCCGGCTCGCGCCGCTGTTCAAGGGGCAGGAATTCGAGATGGACGCGCTGTCGCTGAGCGGGCGCGGCTCGTGGCGCGCCGAGTTCGACAGCGGCGCCGAGATCGAACTCGGCCGCGGCACCGACGACGAGATGCAGGCGCGCGTCGAGCGCTTCCTCGGCACGCTGCCGCAGGTGATCGCGCGCTACCAACGACCGCTGGTCTACGCCGACCTGCGCCACAACGAAGGCTATGCGGTGCGGCTCAAGGGCATCACCACGACGCTGGAGGCTCCGGCCTCCGGCAGACGGAAATGAGAGGGTGACACGGAACATGGCCAAGGAATACAAGGACCTGGTGGTCGGCCTCGACATCGGCACCGCGAAGGTGATGGCGGTGGTGGCCGAGGTGCTGCCCGACGGCGAGCTGCGTGTCGCCGGGCTCGGCATCGCCGCGGCCCATGGCCTGAAGCGCGGCGTGGTCGTCAACATCGACGCGACGGTGCAGAGCATCCAGCAGGCGCTGAAGGAGGCCGAGATGATGGCCGACTGCAAGATCACGCGCGTCTACACCGGCATCACCGGCAGCCACATCCGCGGCCAGAACTCGACCGGCATGGTGATCGTGCGCGACAAGGAGGTCACGCCGATCGACGTGGCGCGCGTGGTCGAGACCGCGAAGGCGATCAACATCCCGAACGACCAGCGGCTGCTGCTGGTCGAGCCGCAGGAGTTCGTGATCGACGGCCACGAGGTCAAGGAGCCGATCGGCATGAGCGGCGGCCGGCTCGAGGTGAAGGTGCACATCGTGACCGGCGCGCAGAGCGCGGCCGAGAACATCGTGAAGTGCGTGCGGCGCTGCGGGCTGGAGGTGGACCAGCTGGTGCTGAACCCGAGCGCGTCGAGCCATGCGGTGCTGACCGAGGACGAGAAGGACCTGGGCGTCGCGCTGGTCGACATCGGCGCCGGCACGACCGACGTCGCGATCTTCACCGACGGCGCGATCCGCCACACCGCGGTGATCCCGATCGCCGGCGACCTGATCACCAGCGACATCGCGATGGCGCTGCGCACGCCGACCAAGGATGCGGAAGAGATCAAGGTCGAGTACGGCGTCGCCAAGCAGCTGCTCGCCGACCCGAGCGAGAACCTGGAGGTGCCGGGCCTCGGCGACCGCCCGCCGCGCATGCTGAGCCGCCAGGCGCTGGCCGGCGTGATCGAGCCGCGCGTCGAGGAGATCTTCTCGCTGGTGCACCAGGTCATTCGCGAGAGCGGCTACGAGGAACTGCTGTCCAGCGGCATCGTGCTGACCGGCGGCGCGGCGGTGATGCCGGGCATGGTCGAGCTCGGCGAGGACATCTTCCTGAAGCCGGTGCGCAAGGGCATCCCGACCTACCACGGCTCGCTGCACGACATGGTGGCGAACCCCCGCTCGGCCACCGTGATGGGCCTGCTCGAGGAGGCCCGGCTCGGCCGTGCGCGCGGTATCAAGGCCGCGCAGCAGGCCGGCTCGGTGAAGACGCTTTTCGGTCGCGCCAAGGACTGGTTCCTCGGCAACTTCTGACACACCACGGAGAACGCGCATGAAGACACGCTCCCTTGCATGCCTCGGCCTCGAACTCCGTGGAAGCAGGTATCCCCCATGAAGAACAACAACACACCAGACGAGGCTCACGTGACTCACCAGAGCCCCACCTCAAAACGGCAACTGCAACAAGGATTGGAGAACACCATGGCCATTGAAATGATCGAAGACTTCGACCTGGGCACGCAGATCAAGGTGATCGGCGTCGGCGGCGGCGGCGGCAACGCGGTCGACCACATGATCGCGCGCGGCGTGCAGGGCGTGGAGTTCGTCTGCGCGAACACCGACGCGCAGGCACTGAACCGCTCGACGGCCCACCACCTGATCCAGCTCGGCACCACCGGGCTCGGCGCCGGCGCCAAGCCGGAGGCCGGTCGCGCCGCGGCGGAAGAAGCGGTCGACCGCATCCGCGAATCGATCAAGGGCGCGAACATGCTCTTCATCACCGCCGGCATGGGCGGCGGCACCGGCACCGGCGCCGCGCCGGTGATCGCGCGCGTCGCGAAGGAGATGGGCATCCTGACGGTCGGCGTGGTCACCAAGCCGTTCGACTTCGAAGGCAACCGCCGGCTGAAGGCGGCCGACGCCGGGCTGGCCGAGCTGGAAGCCAACGTCGATTCGCTGATCGTGATCCTGAACGACAAGCTGCTCGACGTGCTGGGCGACGACGTGACGCAGGACGAGGCCTTCGCGCATGCCAACGACGTGCTGAAGAACGCGGTCGGCGGCATCAGCGACATCATCCACATCCCGGGTCTCGTCAACGTCGACTTCGAGGACGTGAAGACGGTGATGAGCGAGCCCGGCAAGGCGATGATGGGCACGGCCACGGCCGGCGGCCCGGACCGCGCGCACAAGGCGGCCGAATCGGCGGTGGCCTGCCCGCTGCTGGAAGGCATCGACCTGTCGGGGGCGCGGGGCGTGCTGGTGCTGATCGCCGCGGGCAAGGGCAGCTTCAAGCTGAGCGAGAGCCGCAATGCGATGAACACCATCCGGCGCTATGCCGCGGACGATGCGCACGTGATCTACGGCACCGCCTACGACGAGAGCCTGGGCGACCAGCTGCGCGTCACGGTGATCGCCACCGGGCTGAGCCCGGCCAAGCGCGTCGCCGCGCCGATCAGCGTGGTCCACACGCAGGTCGCGCAGCGCACCGGCACCGACAACATCCCGGTGCTGACGCAGCCGGTCAACCCGCCGGGCGGCGCCTCGCACGACTACAGCAGCCTGAGCGTGCCGAGCGTCTGGCGCAACGGCCGCACGGCCGCGGCGAAGGTGGATGCGCTGGCGAGCAACGGGATGGACGAGATCGAGATCCCCGCGTTCCTGCGCAAGCAAGCTGATTGATCTGTTGCAGGTTGGCACTTGCTATCGAGGCGGTAAGGCGATCCAAGCGTGCTTGGGTCGCCCACTGAATAGAATCCGCGGATGCTTGCCCAACGCACCCTCAAGTCCCTGACGCGCGCCGTCGGCGTCGGCGTGCACGGCGGCCAGCGCGTCGAACTGACGCTGCGGCCGGCGCCGCCAGACACCGGCATCGTGTTCCGCCGGATCGACCTGCCGACGCCGGTCGACATCCCGGTGGCGGTGCTGTCGATCTCCGAGGCGCGGATGGCGACCACGCTGTCGCTGAATGGCGACCCGGGCGCGCCGAAGGTCAACACCATCGAGCACCTGCTGTCGGCCTGCGCCGGTCTCGGCATCGACAACCTGCGGGTCGACATCACCGCCGAAGAGGTGCCGATCCTCGACGGCTCGGCCGCGTCGTTCGTGTTCCTGCTGCAGTCGGCGGGCATCGAGCTGCAGGACGCGCCGAAGCGCTTCATGCGCATCCTGAAGCCGGTGGAGGTGCGCGAGGGCGAGGGGCCGAAGCTGAAGTGGGTACGGCTCGAGCCGTACAGCGGCTACCGGCTGACCTTCGAGATCGACTTCGACCACCCGGCGGTCAACCAGACCGGCCAGCGCGTGGTGTTCGACATGGGCTCCGGCCACTACAAGCGCGACATCGCGCGCGCCCGCACCTTCGGCTTCACGAAGGATGTGGAAATGATGCGTTCGCGCGGGCTGGGCCTGGGCGGCAGCATGGACAACGTGATCGTCGTCGACGACTACCGCGTGCTGAACTCCGACGGGTTGCGCTACGACGACGAGTTCGTCAAGCACAAGATCCTCGACGCGATCGGCGACATGCAGGTGGCCGGCCACCCGCTGATCGGCGCGTACACCGCGTACAAGTCGGGCCATGCGCTGAACAACAAGCTGCTGCGCGCGGTGCTGGCCGATGCGTCGAGCTACGAGATCGTCAGCTTCGAGGACGAACGCGAAGCGCCGGCGGGCCTCGCCGCGCTGGCCCCGGCGTGGTGACGCCTTTCAACCCCAACCTGCACGCCTGATGGCCATCTTCAGCTGGATCATGCTCGGCTTCGCGGCGCTGCTGCTGCTGGGCAGCGGCATCGCCTGGGGCCTGTTCCTCGCGATGGACGACAAGCACTGGCAGAAGCTCGGCATCAAGGTGTTCCGCATCGCGATGGTGGTGCTGCTGTTCTATGTGAACGCGATGGTCTACCTGCACATCGTGCGGGTGTTCCGCGGGGAGCCGCCGGTGGTCGAGGTGGCGTTGCCGAGCGACGATTAGGCGTGGTCACACTGCTTGTGCGGGCGCGTCGCGATGGAACGATGCCGGCAGCATCGCCTGCTCGAGCATCTCGATCGAACGGGCTTCGACGCCGCGTGCCGCGAAGAACTCGCGCCACCCGCTGACCACATCGAGCATCGCGCTGACGATCGCCTTCGCGTCGTCGGTGCCGAGCCCGAAGGCCTCGCACTGCGACAGCAGGTTGTAGAGGCTCGCCGCGCGGCCGAACCGCCCCGCTTCCAGCGCCAGGTCGCGGCGCTCCTGCGACACCATCGGCACCGGCACGATGTCGTAGGCCGGCGAGAGCCGCCAGCCACCCTGCAGCTGCAGCATCGCGTGGTTGCGCGGATGGTCGTCGTTGTTCGTGACCATCGCGTTGAACACCATCCGGCGGAACAGCTCCCGCCGGTCTTCGGCGCTCTTGACCGACCAGCGGCGCAGTTCGTCGGCCAGCAGCGGGTACGACCAGCGCTCGCGGCCGAAGTAGCCGTCTTCCGCATCGAGCACCGTGAGGCCGGACACCAGCCCGAAACGCGCGTAGGCCTGGGCCTGCGGATTCCACTCGCGGTCGAAGCGCTCCAGCATCAGGACATCGTGCGATCCCACCCGCTCGAGCCGGGTACCGCAGACCCGCAGGCCGGCGGCGTGGGCGAGTTCGAGCGTTGCGTATTCGATGCGCTGGGCGTTGTGCCGATCGCTTTTCTCGGGCAGCTTGGCAAGCCACACCTTGTGGTCGTCCTCGATCGTCACCTTGGGTCGTGCGCCACCCATGCTCGTGCCGGGTTCCAGCGCTTCCAGCACCTCGTGCGGCAAGCGGCCGTCGGCCTCCAGCGCCTGGGCCGCATCGATGAGGGCCTGGAGCTGGTGCGTGCGGTTGAAGGGGCGCCGGGGGGCAGGGGGCTGCACTGTGCGCCCGAAGCTCAGGTTGCCCGCACCATCATCGGGGCCGTTGAGCAGGTAGGCCATCTCCGGGATGGACGCCTCGGGTTGCGCCAGCTTCGCCTGGATGACGCGCCGACCCCAGGCATCCGGGCTCGCGTCGCGGACCGCGCCGGGAAGACCCTTGAGCTGGGTGAAGCGCTGCGGCCTCGTCGTCAGCGGCAGGTGGAACGGGTCGAGCGCGACCACGTCGCTGCGCTCCAGGTAGCGCCTGCCGTAGGTGAACGTCCCCTCGTGCGAACCAGCACCGAGGCTGCGCACCTTGAGCGACGCACAGGGCACCGTTTCCAGCGCGCCGGGCAGCTGGATGTAGACGTAGCAGGACTGCTCGTCGGCGGCCATGGGTGATCAGAAGTCGTTGTCGTCGGCGACCGGCTGGCGTGCGCGCTGAGGCCGGCGCGCCGCCTCGAGGATCTTGCCGTGCTCGTCGGCATCGGGGTCGGCTAGCGCTGTGGTCGTGCTCATCAGGCCCAGTTTCCAGAGCACCGAGAAGACCGTACCGATGGTCGTACGCGGATTGCCCTTCTCGAGCGCGTACAGCGTCTTGCGGGTGATGTCACAGGCCTGGGCCAATTCTTCCTGGCTCATGCGCCGGCGAATGCGGGCCAGCCGGATGTTCTGCCCCAGCTGCACGACAGCGCTGTCGACCTCAAGAGGTGTCGTGGTGGTGACGGCCATTCTGCTACCCAATAAGCGACTTATTGGGTAACACATTACCCATGTAAGCGGTGCTCGTCAAGCAACTTTCGCCGCCAGCCTCCGCGGCTTGTCCATCTGCGCCGACACCAGCACCACCCCGAGCGCCAGCATCGCGACGCCGGCGCCGAGCCAGCACAGGTCGGTGAGCGGCCGGTCGGCGGCGATCAGCAGGCCGCCGAGCCAGGCGCCGCCGGCGTTGCCGAGGTTGAACGCGCCCTGGTTCAGCGTCGACGCGAGGTTGGGCGCGCCGGTCGCGGTGTCGAGCACGCGCACCTGCGCGGCCGGGCCGATGGCGAACGAGACGATGCCCCACACGAACAGCGTCACCATCGCCGGCAGCGCGAACTGCGCGGTCCATGAGAAGGTCAGCTGCACCAGCGCGATGCAGGCGAACAGGCCGGCCATCGCCGGCATCAGCCGCCAGTCGGCCAGCCGCCCGCCGAGCAGCCCGCCCACCGTGATGCCGCCGCCGAACAGCATCAGCGCCCAGCTGATCTGGTCGGGCGAGAAGCCGGTGACGTCGCGCAGGAGGTAGGCGATGTAGGTCAGCACGCTGAACATGCTGACCGAGGCCAGCGTGCTGATCAGCAGCGCGCACTGCACCTGGAAGCGCGCGATCGCGCGGAACTCGCGCAGGATGCTGCCCTCCTGCGCCGGCAGCGCCGACGGCAGCCAGCGCCACAGCGCGGTGATCGCGACCAGCCCGATGCCGGTGACGGCCCAGAAGGTCGAGCGCCAGCCGGCGGCGTGGCCGAGCGCGGTGCCCAGCGGCACGCCGAGGATGTTGGCGACGGTGAGGCCGGTGAACACCAGCGAGACGGCCTGCGCGCGTTTCTCGTGCGGCACCAGCCCGGCGGCGACCACCGCGCCGATGCCGAAGAACGCGGCATGGCAGAACGCGGTGACGACGCGCGCGACCATCAGGAATTCGTAGTTCGGCGCGATCGCGCACAGCGCGTTGCCGAGGATGAACAAGCCCATCAGCGAAACCAGCGCCCGCTTGCGATGCCACTTGGCAGTGAGGATCGCGAGGATCGGCGCACCGATCGTCACGCCGAACGCATAGCCGGACACCAGCATGCCGGCCACCGGTGCGGTGACCCCGAAGTCGCGGGCGACGTCCGGCAGCAGGCCCATGATCACGAATTCGGTGGTGCCGATGCCGAAGGCGGCCGCGGCGAGGGCGAGCAGGGGGAGGTTCACAGGGGCGGATGGACAGCGGGGAGGAAGCCCGAACTCTACGGGATTACCCGCGGCCATGCTGAGGTCCAATACCGGAATGGACTTCCAACATGAAACAGACCAGCGCCTGACCGCCCTCGAGATCAAGGCCAGCTTCACCGAGGACCTGCTCGATGCGCTGAATGCCCTGGTGGCCCGCCAGCAGCAGCAGATCGAGCAGATGGCGTCGCAGATCGCGTTGCTGCGCCAACAAGGGGCCGGGCAGGACGCCGGTGCGTTCCGCAGCCTGCGCGACGAGTTGCCACCGCACTATTGAGCCTGGACCGTGAACAAGTACGGGGGAGACTGTCAACGATCGTGAGCCGGCTGGAACGAAGCGCCACGCCCTGACCACACAGCTCCCATCTGCGAAGGGCACGACCCATGCCCGGGGTGGATTGGTCAGGGAGGGAAACCCCACGAAGGGCGACCCGATGAGTCAAGAACGATTCGATGCGCTGCTGGCGCAGCTGTGCAAGGCCTTGCCACGCGATGCGGCGGCCGATGTGAGGGAACGCGGGCTGTTGAGTGTCGATGGCCACGATGTGCTGATCGACCACTGGCCCGACGACGCGTGCCGCATTCTGGTCGACCTGGGGCCGCCGCCGGGAGGCGCGGACAGCGGGTTCTACCGCCGCCTGCTGGCACTCAACCTCGAAGCCGAGAGCGACGCGGTGCCGGTGCTTGGCCTGGAGGCCGACAGCGGCCACATCGTCGCGATCATGCAGCAGCCTTTGGAGGTGCTCGAGCAGGAGAAGGACGGCCTGGCCGACCTGATCGTGCGGCAGTTGCCGGAGTGGATGCCCCACTGGCGTGCCCTGTTGGCGTCGCAAGCTGCCGATGTGCCGGCGGATGCTCACGCGATCGTCGCCGGATGGCTGGAGATGCGGCCATGATTGAATCACCCAGACCCAGCCCGCGTGGATCCATTGAAGGCAATGAGCCTTTGTCTCCATCCGGCCGCTTCAAACGCGCTAGGCGGAACTCGGTCTTCGAACAAAGACCATCGGGCCTCACAAGAACGTCATCCTCGGGCCGCCAGGGCCGGCCGGCCTTTCGAAAGAACGGGTGGTGCCTGCGTTCGAACTCCCTCGGGAGGGCCAAGCTCGCCTGCGTTCTGAAGCAAGGAAAAGAAGTCGAGTTGCTGCTGCCCACCTTGAAGCCGGGCGGGAATGGGGACGAGCCCAAGAATGCAAGCTTCCTCCCCCCGTTGTATGCCGTGTACAAGGAACGCGCGGGGGAGTATCTCAACAACGAGGGCGGCCTTCTGCGACCGACCCCCGACACCATCCACCCGGGTGATTCCGATCGGCTGGTGCTGTGCGGCCCGCCCATCGACGGTGCTTCGTTGGCCGCGTGGATCCGTTGCGAATGGGCATTGGGCAATGTCGTGGTGCTCTACGTCGCGCGTGCCACCCGCAAGGCGTTGAAAGCGGGCTGCATCGAGTTTGCCCAGGATGGCAGCCTGAAGCTCAAGGCGGACCGCCACGGCAAGATGCCGATCAGCCCCGCGAAGAAACAGCTGGAACAGTGTGGCAAGGTGGTCGACGGGGTGTTGCTGGCACCCGTCACGGCGGTGCAGAAAGCGCTGCCGCCCAGGAAGACGGGCCATACCCAGCGGCCGGCGGGGTCTCCGGTGCCTGCTGCGAATCGGACGAATCACCAGCTGGATTTCATGGCGATGTCGGGGGACCAGGCCTTCAAGACGGCGGTCCTCCCACTGCACGAGCAGCCCGTCGGCGACGGCTTCCCCGACATGTTCAATCTCCCGCTGTCGCTGTACAACGCCGCGAACATCTACAAGAACCGGCAGACGGCGGCCGACAAGGTGTCCACGGCGAAGCTCGAGGTGGTCCTGAACTTCAGGGGCTACATGGATTTCCTGACCAAGCTGGCCCTGAACAAGGAGGACCCCACGCCGGCCGACGCGGAAGCCTTCAGCCGTTGCCGGGAAGCGCTGTGCAATTGGAAGGACACCGCGGGCATCATCGCGGCGTACGCGAAGCGGAAGTCCGCAGACCCGGACAGCGACGAAGACATCCGGCTGCCGCATGCCAACTCCGCGGAGGCGAACGGCCACGCGTATCGAGGCGTCAACAGCGGCTTGATCAAGGACGTCGGGGTGGCACCCGTCTCCGCGACCGCGAACTTCGCCAAGGGCGTGGCCTACACCGCGGGCGCATCGGAGGTCACCAGCAGCCTCGGCACGGTGGTGGGTGCCGGCAGCCTGGGTACGGGCCTCATCGAGTCCTACCAGGCGCTGGCCGAACGGTCGGCCGCCCGCGCAGACATCGCCCGCTGCAAGCGCGCGATAGCTGCTTTGGATGCATTGATCGACGACGACGTGTTGACGAGCGATACGTCCGACGCGATCGCCCGGGCCTGCCAGGGGTTCTTCAAGGACCAGCTGAAACTCGCCCGGAAGAACAAGAATTTCGCGGTCGGCCGAGGAGTGAACAGCGTGTTGCGCGGTGGGGGCGGTGTCGCGTCGACCATGGCGTCGGCCCTGAGCATGACCGGTGTCATCACGGCAACGACGTCGGCTACCGTGGTTCCGGTGGTTGGGGCGTTCCCGGCCGCGGCGCTGGCGGGCTACTACGCAATGATGGGCTACAAGCTGCACGTCGTGCGCCGCGCGGCGCATCTGCAGAAGCGAGATCAGCAAGACGGTGCCAGCATTGTGCTGAACACGCCCGGGCTCAAGGCGCTCGAACGCGCATTCCTGGACGGCTTCGGTGTGGCCTACGGCGCCGGTGCGCCGATCGGCGGCGACGACGCGTTTGCAGGTGAGCGAGAGCATTTCCATGCCGCAGCCAGTTGCGTATCGCTGGCCGTCGAACTGCTGGCCAACGGCCTTCTCGACGCGGCGCAACAGGCCAGATCCGAGAACGAACTGAAGGCGAGTGACGCCGCCGCCATCCTGCAGGCGCTCGGCTTCGATCCGCTGCAACGCATCCAGCTCGGGATCAGACTCCACGAGAAGTTTGCGGGCAAAAAAACGCGCGGAGAGGCGCTCAGGCTGATCAAGGACGCGATTTCCCGCAGCACCGGGCTGCCGACGATCAAGACGGAGCACGCCCACATCGGCATGTACCGTCAAGGCTTCGAGGACAGTCTCAAGGCCATGGACGTCAGCTTCCAGGACGCCGATACCAGGACGCTGAGAGAGGTTTTCGCGAAGAATTGCCGCCTCGATGATTTTGAGCAAGCCGCAAGAGTCTCGCGCGCGGCGGTGTTCGATCCGACCCATGAGATCCGGCTCGACGGGCCGCTCATCGAGATGCTGGTGTTCGATGCGGATGTAGCGGCGCTGGCTTCACAGGAGGTGCAGCCGATACTGCCTCGCGTCCTGGGCGACCTGTTGAAAGCGCATTGGGGCAACTCGCTGGCGAAGAGTGACCCGCTGTACAAGCGTCATGAATCGCTGAAGGCCTTTCTGCATGCGTTTGCGACGGTCAGGTTTGAGCATATCGACGAACTGGTGGATGACTGGTCAAACAAGAAGGGACTTGTGCGACGCCGTGAGCTGCTCGACAACGTGACCTTGCTGCTTTGCTCGCGAGACCTGAATCGCGGCCAGCGTGCGACCTTGAAACTACTGCGGGCGAGCCTGCAGTTCGAAGTCATCAAGGTGCCACGTGACATGACCGAAGACTGAGTCCGGTCTTGCCGCAAGGCATGCAACGCCGAACAGGCCGGCTTTCGCGCCGCGATTCCGGCCTTTGCCGACGGGTGCTCCCGATTCAAATGGGCAGATGCCCTCCACGGCCGCCCAACGCTTCTTCGACGGCACCCGCCACCTCGCCGCGCAGGATGCCGCGAGCGCCGAAGCCTGCTTCCGCGAGGCCGTCTCGATCGAGCCCGAGCTGGGCGAAGCCCACGCCAACCTCGGCTGGCTGGCCGAAGCCGCCGGCCGCCTCGACGAGGCCGAGGCCTGCTACCGCCGCGCGCTCGCGCTGCGGCCGTCGCAACCCACCATCCACCTGAACCATGCCGCGCTGCTGGCACGGCTGAAGCGCTTCGACGAAGCGCTGGCCGGCTGCTGGACGGCCGTGCAGCTCGACCCCGAAGCCGCAGCCGGCTGGTCCAACCTCAGCGTGCTGCTGGTGCAGATGGGCCGGCACGACGACGCCGAAGCCTGCTGCCGGCGCAGCCTGTCGCTCGACCCGCACTACCCGAAGGCGCACATCAACCTCGCCTACCTGTGCCTGCGCGACGGGCGCTGGGATGAAGGCTGGTCGCACTACGCCTGGCGCGGCTGGCAGCTCGACCTGACCGGACGCGTCACCTGCCCGCGCTGGAACGGCGAGCCGATCGACGGCCGCAGCGTGCTGGTCGGCCTGGAAGGCGGCTACGGCGACATGATCCAGTTCGCCCGCTTCGCCACCACGCTGAAACAGGCCGGCGCGCGGCGGGTCACGCTGCTGTGCCCACCGCCGCTGCAGGTGCTGCTGGCGACGCTGGACGGCATCGACGAGCTGCTGCCCTCTGACGGCCTGCTGCCGCCCGCGCGCTGGGATTGCTGGACCTCGGCGACCAGCGTGCCGCGTCTCCTGAACACCCGGCCTGACACGATTCCTGCCGCGCAGCCCTACCTGCGGGCCGAGCCGGCGGCCGTCGCCCGCTGGCAGTTGCGCCTGCAGCAAGCATTGCCGGCGAAAGGATTGCGCGTCGGTCTGGTCTGGAAAGGCAACCCCGCCTTCGAGAACGACGACGAGCGCTCGCTGCCGTCGATCGACGTGCTGGCCCCGCTCGCCGCGCTGCCGGGCCTGCAGTTCATCAGCCTGCAGAAAGGCGCCGGCGAAGACGAGGCCACGCGCGGGCCGGTCGCGCTGCACCTGGGCGGCGAGATCGAGAGCTTCGCCGACACCGCCGCGATCGTGCAGGCGCTCGACCTGGTGATCTGCGTCGACACCGCCGTCGCCCACCTCGCCGGCGCGCTCGGCAAGCCCTGCTGGGTGCTGCTGCCGCACCAGATGACCGACTGGCGCTGGCTCACCGGCCGCGACGATTCGCCGTGGTACCCGGGCGCGCTGCGCCTGTTCCGGCAGGCCCGGCGCGGTGACTGGGCACCGGTCATTGCGGCGCTGGGCGAGGCATTGCGTGGGCTATCCTCGCGGGACCATGCCGTCCCAGCCGATCACCAGCACACCGATCCCTGAAGTCGTCGACCTCGACGACGAGACGCTGCGCCGCGAGGTGCTCGGCAGCGCCCGCCCGACCATCCTGCGCGGCCTGGTGAAGCACTGGCCCGCGGTGCGCCACGGCCTGGCCTCGCCGCTGGCGATCGCGCAGTACCTGGCCGACCACGACAACGGCAGCCAGGTGCAGGCGGTGATGACGCCGCCCGACCAGCATGGGCGCCTCTTCTACAACGCCGACATGAGCGGCTTCAACTTCATGCGCAACCAGCTGCCGCTGTCGACGGTGCTGGAGCAGGTGCTGCGCTATTCGGCCTTCCCGAACCCGCCGGCGGTCGCGGTGCAGAGCTCGCCGATCCCCGACTGCCTGCCCGGTTTCGTCGACGAGAACCCGCTGCCGCTGCTCGGTGGGCGGATCGTGCCGCGCATCTGGCTCGGCAACGCGATCACGACGCCGGCGCACTTCGACGAATCGAGCAACATCGCCTGCGTGGTGGCCGGCCGGCGCCGTTTCACGCTGTTCCCGCCGGAGCAGATCGGCAACCTGTACATCGGCCCGCTCGACCACGCACCGACCGGCACGCCGATCAGCCTGGTGAACTTCGCGGCGCCCGATTTCGAACGCTTCCCGAAATTCCGCGACGCGATGGCCGCCGCGCAGGTGGCCGAACTCGCGCCGGGCGATGCGATCCACATCCCGGCGCTGTGGTGGCACCAGGTCGAATCGCTGGCCGGTTTCAACATGCTGGTGAACTACTGGTGGCGCGGCGCGCTGGCGGTCGACGACCCGCTGCCGTCGGCGCTCGACAGCCTGCTGCATGCGCTGCTGTGCCTGAAGTCCTTGCCGGCCGAAGAGCGCCGCGGATGGGGCGCGATCTTCGAGCACTACGTGTTCGATGCGCAGCGCGACGCGGCGGCGCACATCCCGCCGAACCGCCGCGGGTCCCTCGGCGAGATGACGCCCGAGCTGCGCGAGCGGCTGCGGGCGCTGCTGAAGGAACGGCTGCGCTGAGCCGGGCCGTCAGCGCCCGGTGCCGCGCGCCCGCAGCGTGAAGAAGAAGCTCGCGCCCTTGTCCTTCTCGGCCGCGACCCAGATCTCGCCGCCGTGCTTCTGGACCACGCGCCGCACGATCGCGAGGCCGACGCCGGTGCCGGGAAACTCCGACTCCCGGTGCAGCCGGCGGAACGGCTCGAACAGCTGCTGCACGTAGGCCATGTCGAAGCCGGCGCCGTTGTCGCGCACGCAGTAGACGAGGTGGCCGTCCTTCTGCGCCTCGGCGCTGAACGAGACCGTCGCGTCGCTGCGCTTGCTGGTGAACTTCCAGGCGTTCGACAACAGGTTCTCGAGCGCGAGCCGCAGCAGGCCGGCGTCGCCGTCGGCCATCAGGCTCGTGTCGATGTCGACGCGCACGCTGCGCTGCGGCCACGCCGTCTGCAGCGTGTTCAGGATGTCGCGGGCCATCGCGCCGACGTGCACCGACTGCACGCGCACCTGGGCGCGCGTCACCTTCGACAGGCCGAGCAGGTCCTCGATCAGCGTGTTCATGCGCTGCGCCGCGACCAGGATGTTCTGCGCGAACAGCAGCGGCTGGCCCTGCAGCGGCGGCACCGTGTCGGCCAGCAGCATCTCGCTGTAGCCCTGCACCGCCCGCAGCGGTGAGCGCAGGTCGTGCGAGACCGAGTAGCTGAAGGCCTCGAGCTCGCTGTTGGCCTCCTGCAGCTCGGCGGTGCGCTGCTGCACGCGGCGTTCCAGGTTCTCGTAGACCGCGACGTTCTCGAACGCCAGCGAGCTGCAGTCGGCCAGCGCCTGGATCAGCTGCACCTCGTCGGGCGTCGCCTCGTGGGCGTCCGCCCAGTAGTTGCCGATCACGCCGATCGGCGCCTCGGCCCGGATCGGCACCATCACCAGGCTCTTCACGAAGGTCGGCCGGTAGGCATCGTGCGGAATGCGAGGGTCCTGGTAGATGTCGGGAATCGCGACCGACTGCCGGTTCAGCATCGCCCAGCCGCTGATGCAGGAGTCGAGCGGGAAGCGGCTGCCCTTCCAGAGCGGGCCGATCGCGTCTTCGTCGACGTAGTGGCAGAAGTCGCCTTCGCGCATCACGACGGTGGCGCCGTCGGCCTGGTTCAGCTCGCGTGCGCCGCGCCGCACGATGCGCACGATGGCGTCGGTGCTGCGCGCGAGCGACAACTCCTTCACCAGGTCGACCAGCAGCGCGCGCCCGCGCGTCAGCGCCGCCAGCCGCTCGGCCTCGCGCGCATCGTGCAGCCGGCGCAGCGCGCTCGGCAGGCGGAACAGCTGGTCCTTCGGGACGTAGTCGGTGGCGCCGGCTTCCAGGCAGTGCTCGGCCCAGCGCGGATCGGTGTTGCCGCTGACGAAGATGAACGGCATGCCGGGGCGGCGCTGTCGGGCGACCTCGAGGGCCTGCAGGCCTTCGATGCCGGGCACGCGGTTGTCGGAGAGGATCGCGTCGAAGCGGGTGTTCTCGATCGCGTCGAAGAACTGCTCGCTCGAACTGACGGTGACCCAGTGGGACTGGATGTCCAGCCGCGCCACCTCGCGGTGCACCAGCTCCGCGTCGAGCGTGTCGTCCTCCAGGTGAAGGATCTGCAAGCCTTCCATGTCATGCACCTCCGTGATGTGCTGCATTCATTCGACAGGCGGGGAGCTTTGCGCTTCCTCCAGCCTTGCTGCCGGATGGTAGCGAACCACGGCACACTGTGCGGTTCGGGATCAGACCCATACCGCATAAATATGAGAGGGAATCGATGATTCGCTGGCCCGCGCGCCTGACCCTGCCGCCCGGCGACCTGCTGCACGACGCCACCTACCGCCGGCTCTGGACCTCGATCCTGATCAGCTCGTTCGGCGGCCAGGTCACGATGCTCGCGCTGCCGCTGACCGCCGCGCTGCTGCTGCACGCGTCGCCCACGCAGATGGGGCTGCTGACGATGATGGAGACACTGCCCTTCGTGCTGTTCTCGCTGCCGGCCGGTGTCTGGCTCGACCGGGTGCGCAAGCTGCCGATCTACATCCTCGGCGAATCCAGCCTCGCGGTGGTCGTCGCGAGCGTGCCCTTCGCGTGGTGGATGGGCTGGCTGACGATGCCGTGGATGTACGTCGTCGCGTTCGTGATCGGCACGGTCTACACGACCGCCGGCACCGCCGCGCAGATCGTGCTGACCCAGGTGGTGGCGCGCGAGCGGCTGGTGGAGGCACATGCGAAGAACGCCTTGGCCACCTCGGGCGCCGAGGTGGCCGGGCCGGGGCTGGCCGGTGCGCTGATCAAGCTGGTGGGCGCGCCGCTCGCGCTGCTGGTCGATGCGGCCTTGCTGCTGCTGTCGGCCGGCATCCTGCGCGGCATCCGCATCGTCGAGATCCGCCGGCCGCGCGCCGATGCGCATTTCTGGCGCGACCTGCAGGCCGGCGTGCGCTTCGTGCGCAGCCAGCGGCTGCTGATCGCGCTGGCGGTCGCGGTCGGCCTGTGGCAGATGTGCCACCACGCGGCGCTGGTGGTGCAGATCCTGTTCGCGACCCGCACGCTGGGCCTGGGCGAGCAGGCGATCGGGCTCAGCTACATAGGCATGGGCGGCGGCACCATCCTCGCGAGCGTGTACGGCAACCGCATCAGCCGGCGCTACGGGCCCGGGCCGTGCCTGGTGCTGGGCTTCGTGATCTGCGGCGTCGGCTGGCTGGTGCTGGCGGTGGCGCCGGCCAACTCCTGGGGCGTTGCGGCCTTCGCGGCGATGCTGCTGTGCTTCTCGGCCGGCGCGGTGCTGATCTTCATCAACTTCCTCGGGCTGCGGCAGGCGGTGACGCCCGAGCCGCTGCTGGGTCGGATGACGGCGACGATGCGCTGGCTGATCCTGATCCCGGCCGGGCCGGGGGCGTTGCTCGGCGGCTGGCTGGGCGAGCATGTGGGGCTGCGCGCCTCGCTGGTGTTTGCCGGCAGCTTTGCGCTGCTGGTGGCCGCGGTGGCGGGGCGCCATCCGGTGATCCGCAACGTGCGCGAGCTGCCGAAGCTGGAGAACGTCGAGGATTGGGTGGGGGCGGAGGCGGATGTGCGGCCCGGGCCGTCCTCAGTCGTGGATGGCGGCGCCCGGTGAGAAGCGGTTGACGGCGTCGGTGATGATGCCGTCGATGCCCAGCGCCACCAGACGGCGCGCCTCGGCCGGGTCGTTCACGGTGTAGACCAGCGCACGCAGCCCGACACCGTGCACGCGTGCCAGCACCGCGGCGTCGATCAGGCCGTAGTGCGTCACGACGGCAACGCAGCCGAGCGACTGCGCTTCTTCCAGCCAGCCGTCGCGCAGGCCGTCGAGCAGCAGCGCGCGCGGCAGCGCCGGCGCACTGTCGCGGGCGGCGGCCAGCGCATCGGGCTTGAACGAGCTGAGCAGCGGCTGCACCGCCTCGCCGGCCCACAGCCGGGCGGCCTCGCGCGCGACGACGCGGCCGGTCTCGGCCTCGTCGCCCGGCGTCGGCTTGATCTCGATGTTCAGCGCGAAGCCGTTGCGCAGGCAGTAGCGGGCGATCGCCTCGAAGCTCGGGATCGGCTCGCCAGTGAAGCCGCGGCTGTGCCAGCCGCCGGCGTCCAGCCGCGACAGCTGGTCCCAGCTGCGCTCCGATGCCTTGCCGCGCTCGGGCGTGGTGCGCTGCAGCGTCGCGTCGTGCAGCAGGAAGGGCACACCGTCGGCGCTCAGCTTCACGTCGCATTCGAACGCGCGGTAGCCGTGGCTCGCGCCGACGCGGAACGCGGCCAGCGTGTTCTCGGGTGCCAGCAGCCCGGCCCCCCGGTGCGCCACCCACAGCGGATACGGCCAGGCCGTCATGCGACGACCCGCTTGCCGGTGGCCGCATCGAACCAGTGCAGGTGGTCGGCCGACGGCTGCAGGTGCAGCGTGCTGCCGGGCGCCGGCGGCACCAGCGTGCCGTCGATGCGCAGCGTGAACCCGTGGTCGGCGATGCGGCCGTGCACCAGGCGCTCGGCACCGAGCATCTCGACCATCTCGATCGCGAGCGGCCAGCCGCCGTCGTGCGCGATGCTCGCGTGGCCCAGGTGCTCCGGGCGCACGCCGAGGATCAGCTCGCCGTCGCGCGGCGCAGCGGCCGGCAGCGGCAGGTCGACGCCGCCGAACGCGAAGCGCGTGCCCTGCGCGCGGCCGGTCAGCAGGTTCATCGGCGGCGAGCCGATGAAGCTCGCGACGAAGGTGGTGGCCGGGCGGGCGTACACCTCTTCCGGTGTGCCGATCTGCTCCATGTGGCCGGCGTTCATCACGATCATGCGCTGCGCGAGCGTCATCGCCTCGACCTGGTCGTGCGTGACGAACAGCGAGGTGACGCCGAGTTCGGCGTGCAGCTTGCGGATCTCCAGGCGCGTCTGGCCGCGCAGCTTCGCGTCGAGGTTGGACAGCGGCTCGTCGAACAGGAAGACCTGCGGCTGGCGCACGATCGCGCGGCCCATCGCGACGCGCTGGCGCTGCCCGCCCGACAGCTCGCGCGGCTTGCGCTGCAGCAGCGCGCCGAGCTCGAGGATCTTCGCGGCCTTGTCGACGCGGGTCTTGATGTCGGCGACCGGCACTTTCGCGATCTTCAGCCCGTAGGCCATGTTGTCGAACACGCTCATGTGCGGGTAGAGCGCGTAGTTCTGGAACACCATCGCGATGTCGCGCTCGGACGGCTCGACGTCGTTGACGACGCGCCCGCCGATCGAGATCTCGCCGTCGGAGACCTCTTCGAGGCCCGCGACCATGCGCAGCAGCGTGCTCTTGCCGCAGCCCGACGGGCCGACGATGACGATGAACTCGCCGTCGCCGATCTCGGCATTGACGCCGTGGATGACCTGGTTGGCCTTCGGGCCGATGCCGTAGCGCTTGACGACGTTCTTGAGGGAAATGGCTGCCATGGTGTTGTTCTTTACTTCTCGGTGTCCACGAGGCCCTTGACGAACCAGCGCTGCATCAGGATCACGACGATCGCCGGCGGCAGCATCGCGAGGATGGCGGTCGCCATCACGATGTTCCATTCGTTGCCGGAGTCGCCACCGGCAATCATCATCCGGATGCCGACCACCACCGGGTACATCTGCTCGCCGGTGGTGGCGATCAGCGGCCACAGGTACTGGTTCCAGCCGTAGATGAACTGGATCACGAACAGCGCCGCGATCGAGGTCTTCGACAGCGGCAGCAGGATGTCCTTGAAGAAGCGCATCGGGCCGGCGCCGTCGATGCGCGCGGCCTCGACCAACTCGTCCGGCACGGTCAGGAAGAACTGCCGGAACAGGAAGGTCGCGGTGGCCGACGCGATCAGCGGCACCGTGAGGCCGGCATAGGTGTTCAGCAGGCCCAGGTCGGACACCACCTTGTAGGTCGGGCTGATGCGCACCTCGACCGGCAGCATCAGCGTGACGAAGATCGCCCAGAACACCAGGCCGCGCAGCGGGAAGCGGAAGTACACCAGCGCGAACGCCGACAGCAGCGAGATCGCGATCTTGCCGAAGGTGATCACCAGCGCGGTGACCAGGCTCACCCACATCATGCGGGCGACCGGCGCGTTCGAGCCGGCACCGCCGCCGTGGCCGTTCAGCGCCGCGAGGTAGTTCTCCCAGAAGTGCCCGCCGGGCGACAGCGGCATCGGCACCTGCAGGATGGCCTGCGAGGTGTGCGTCGACGCGATGAACGCGATGTACAGCGGGAACGCGACGATCAGCACGCCGAGGATCATCACGGCGTGGGCGAGGATGCCCAGGGTGGAGCGGCGCTCGACCATGTCAGTACTGCACTTTCTTTTCGACGTAGCGGAACTGCAGCACCGTCAGCGTGATGACGATCAGCATCAGCACCGTCGACTGCGCGGCCGAGCCGCCGAGGTCGCCGCCCTTGAAGCCGTCTTGATAGACCTTGTAGACCAGGATCGCGGTGTCGCGGCCCGGGCCGCCGTGGGTGGTGGCATCGATGATCGCGAAGGTGTCGAAGAACGCGTACACCATGTTGATCACGAGCAGGAAGAAGGTGGTCGGCGACAGCAGCGGGAACTGGATGGTCCAGAAGCGCCGCCACGGCCGCGCGCCGTCGATGGCCGCGGCCTCGATCAGCGATTTCGGGATCGACTGCAGGCCGGCCAGGAAGAACAGGAAGTTGTACGAGATCTGCTTCCAGACCGCCGCGGTGACGATCATCGTCATCGCGTGCGTGCTGTTGAGCAGGTGGTTCCATTGGAAGCCGAAGACGTGGTCCAGCCCGTAGACCACCACGCCGATCGACGGCGAGAACATGAACACCCACAGCACGCCGGTCACCACCGGTGCCACCGCATACGGGATGATCAGCATCGTCTTGTAGAACAGCGCGCCGCGCACCACGCGGTCGGCAAAGATCGCCAGCATCAGCGACAGCGCGATGCCCAGCACCGCCACCAGCAGTGAGAACACCGCGGTGACCTTGAAGGATTCGAGGTAGGCCGAATCGCCGAACAGCGTCTTGAAGTTCTCCAGCCCGACCCATTCGGTCGACAGGCCGAAGCTGTCCTGCACCTGCATCGACTGCAGCAGCGCCTGGGCGGCCGGCCAGAAGAAGAAGACGGCGCAGATCGCCAGCTGGGGTGCGACAAGCATCCACGGCAACACCTGCGAATCGAACCTAACTCGCTTTTCCATGGGGTTCAGAATGAGTAAGGCGGCCGGGGTGGCCGCCTTTTTGGGGCAGCCGCGTCGCGCGCATTGTGCCGCGACGCGACCCCGTTCAGATCAAGGCGCGGGCGCCTTGTTCGCTTTTTCGAAGCGCTCCAGCTGCTCGTTGCCGCGCTTCACCGCGTCGTCCAGCGCCGTCTTCGCGTCCTTCTTGCCCGACCAGATCTGCTCGGTTTCCTCGTCGATGATGGTGCGGATCTGCACGAAGTTGCCGAGGCGGATGCCGCGCGACTTGTCGGTCGTCTTGCGGATCATCTGCGTCACCGCGACGTCGGTGCCCGGCTTTTCCTTGTAGAAGCCCGACTTCTCGGTCTGCTCGTAGGCCGCCGTCGTGATCGGCAGGTAGCCGGTGCGCTTGTGGCTGGCCGACTGCACGTCCGGGCTCGACAGGTACTTGAAGAACTCGGCGACGGCCTTGTACTCGGCCGGCTTCTTGCCTGCCATCACCCACAGGCTCGCACCGCCGATCGCGGTGTTCTGCGGCGCACCCGGCACATCCTGGTAGTACGGCAGCGGGGCCAGCCCGTACGCGAACTTCGCGCCCTTGCTGACATCGGCGTACGAGCCCGACGAACCGGTGAACATCGCGCATTCACCCGACACGAACGACGGCACCGCGACGCTCGCGCGGCCCTTGTAGACGAACAGGCCCTGCTTGGACATGTTGGCCAGGTTCTCGAAGTGGCGCAGGTGCAGCGGCGAGTTGAAGGCCAGGCGGGCGCTCGGGCCGCCGAAGCCGTTGTTCTGCGTCGCGAACAGCGTGTTGTGCCAGGTCGAGAAGCTCTCCAGGTGCACCCAGCTCATCCAGCTGGTGGTGTACGGGCACTTCGAGCCGTTGGCCTTCAGCTTCGCGGCGGCCAGCGTCACTTCCGGCCAGGTGGTCGGCGGCTTGTTCGGGTCGAGCCCGGCGGCCTTGAAGGCGTCCTTGTTGTAATAGAAGATCGTCGTCGAGCTGTTGAACGGGAACGACAGCATCTCGCCGTTCGGCGCGGTGTAGTAGCCCGAGACCGCCGGCACGTAGGCCTTCGGGTCGAAGCTGACGCCGCTCTGCTTCATCACTTCGCCGACCGGCTTGATCGCGCCCTTGGCCGACATCATCGTCGCGGTACCGACCTCGAACACCTGCAGGATGTGCGGTGCGTTGCCAGCACGGAAGGCGGCCACCGCGGCGGTCATCGACTCGTCGTAGTTGCCCTTGAAGGTCGGGACGACCTTGTAGTCTTTCTGGCTGTTGTTGAACTGCGTGGCCAGGTCGTTGACCCATTCGTTCAGGCCGCCGGTCATCGAATGCCACCACTGCACTTCGACCTGGGCCTGGGCGGGGCCGGCGAGCGCCAGCGCGGCGAAGCCGGCGGCGGCGAGGGCGGCGTATCTTTTCGTTGTCATGTACTTCTCCGGAAAATGACGGGTTGGTTTTTGACCAGCCGCGCAGTGTGCTACGAGTTTGTGACAGTCCGTTTATGTCGCGGTTGGGGGGCTGCGGCAACTGTGGAATACCCCTCTGGGCTCTTTCGTGTGCGGGCGCGGGGTGCTGGGGTACTCACGGACTGGACTGTCCCCCGCCCTCGAGCCGCCTCCCGGCGGCCCGAGGGCTCCTCCTTTACGTCCTGTCCGCGAGCACCCCAGCACCCCGCGCCGGAAACGTTCCCTCCTGCGCGCGTTCCGCAGCGTGTGGGTGGGGGAGGGTGTGTGTTCCAAGTTCCTCGCGCGAGGCAACCCGGGCGCAGGGTGGTGGGGGCTCCGGGGAGGGACGTAAAGGAGGAGCCGGTGGACTGCCGCGAGGCAGTCCACCGGCGGGGGACAGTCCCGCCCCGGAGCGCCCGCCGTCCTGCGCCAGCGAACACAATCCCCTGAGGTACCATTTGCGACCAAGTGCCCCACAGGCGAGCAGGCTGCCTGGCCCCCATGAACGCACCCATCCCGCTGAACCAGATCGCCGCGGCGACTGCCGCGCACAAGGCACCCCGCCTGCGCGAGATTCCGTACAACTACACCTCGTTCTCCGACCGCGAGATCGTGATCCGGATCCTGGGGTCGCGGGCCTGGGAACTGCTGGACCGCCTGCGCGACGAACGCCAGACCGGCCGCTCGGCCCGCATGCTCTACGAGGTGCTGGGCGACATCTGGGTGGTGCAGCGCAACCCCTACCTGCAGGACGACCTGCTCGACAACCCGCGCCGCCGCCGCCTGCTGATCGAGGCGCTGAACCACCGGCTGCGCGAGGTGCAGGCGCGGCGGACCCCTGACGGCGACGCCCAGCGCGACGCCTCGGTCGGCGAGCTGCTGGACGCTGCCCACCAAGCCGTGCAGGCCTTCGCCGACCAGTTCGACGCGATGGACGCGCTGCGCCGCAAGGCCACCCGCGCGCTCGGCCGCCACACCGCGAAGGACAACATCAAGTACGACGGTCTGTCCCGCGTGTCGCACGTGACCGACGCGACCGACTGGCGCGTCGAATACCCGTTCGTCGTGCTGACCCCCGACACCGAGGCCGAGATGGCCGCGCTGGTGAAGGCGTGCATCGAGCTGGGCCTGACGATCATCCCGCGCGGGGGCGGCACCGGCTACACCGGCGGCGCCGTGCCGCTGACCTGGAACAGCGCGGTCATCAACACCGAGAAGCTCGAGGCGATGACCGAGGTCGAGGTGATGCGCCTGCCCGGCATGGACCGCGACGTGGCCACCATCTGGACCGAGGCCGGCGTCGTCACGCAGCGCGTGGCCGATGCGGCCGAGCGCGCCGGCTTCGTGTTCGCGGTCGACCCGACCTCGGCCGAGGCCTCGTGCATCGGCGGCAACATCGCGATGAACGCCGGCGGCAAGAAGGCCGTGCTGTGGGGCACCGCGCTCGACAACCTGGCCTCGTGGCGCATGGTCACGCCCGACGCCAAGTGGCTGGAGGTGGTGCGGCTCGACCACAACATGGGCAAGATCCATGACGTCGACGTGGCCCGCTTCGAGCTGAAGTACTTCGACGCGACCGGCAAGGTGCTCGAACGCACCGAGCAGCTCGACGTGCCGGGCCGCACCTTCCGCAAGGAAGGCCTGGGCAAGGATGTCACCGACAAGTTCCTCGCCGGGCTGCCCGGCATCCAGAAGGAAGGCTGCGACGGCCTGATCACCAGCGCGCGCTGGGTGGTGCACAAGATGCCGGCGCACACCCGCACGGTGTGCCTCGAATTCTTCGGCAACGCGAAGGACGCGGTGCCGTCGATCGTCGAGATCAAGGATTTCATGTTCGCCGAGCAGAAGAAGCCCGGCGGCGCGATCCTGGCGGGGCTGGAGCACCTGGACGACCGGTATCTCAAGGCGGTGGGCTACGCGACCAAGAGCAAGCGCGGCGGCTTGCCGAAGATGGTGCTGGTCGGCGACATCGCCGGCGAGGACCCGGATGCCGTGGCGCGGGCCACCAGCGAGGTGGTGCGGCTGGCCAACGGCCGCGCCGGCGAGGGCTTCGTCGCGGTCAGCGCCGAGGCGCGCAAGAAGTTCTGGCTCGACCGCAAGCGCACTGCGGCGATCAGCCGGCACACCAACGCGTTCAAGGTGAATGAAGACGTGGTGATCCCGCTGCCGCGCATGGGCGAGTACACCAACGGCATCGAGCGCATCAACATCGAGCTGAGCCTGCGCAACAAGCTGGCGCTGGTCGACGCGCTGGAAGATTTCTTCGTCGCCGGCCAACTGCCGCTCGGCAAGAGCGACGACGCGAACCAGATCGCATCGGCCGAGCTGCTCGAAGACCGTGTGCAGCAGGCGCTGGCGCTGCTGCGCGACGTGCGCGGGCTGTGGTCGCACTGGCTGTCGAACCTCGACCAGGTGCAGGCGGATCGCGGTGTCAGCTTCTTCGACGACCTGCAGGACCACACGCTGCGCGCGTCGTGGAAGGCGCAGATCCGCGCGCCGCTGCAGGGCATCTTCGCCGGGGCCACGCTGTCGCCGATCGTCGACGCCTGCCAGAAGATCCACGCCGACGTGCTGCGCGGCCGCGTGTGGGTGGCGCTGCACATGCATGCCGGCGACGGCAATGTGCACACCAACATCCCCGTCAACAGCGACAACTACGAGATGCTGCAGACGGCGCACGAGGCGGTGGCGCGCATCATGAAGCTGGCGCGCTCGCTCGACGGCGTGATCTCCGGCGAGCACGGCATCGGCATCACCAAGCTCGAGTTCCTCACCGACGAGGAGCTGGCCGGCTTCACCGCGTACAAGCAGCGCGTCGACCCCGAGGGCCGCTTCAACAAGGGCAAGCTGCTGCGCGATGCGAGCTTCGATGGCGTGCGCCTGAAGGCCGACCTGACCAACGCCTACACGCCGAGCTTCGGGCTGATGGGGCACGAGTCGCTGATCATGCAGCAGAGCGACATCGGCGAGATCGCCGCGTCGGTGAAGGATTGCCTGCGCTGCGGCAAGTGCAAGCCGGTGTGCGCGACGCACGTGCCGCGCGCCAACCTGCTGTACAGCCCGCGCAACAAGATCCTCGCGACCTCGCTGCTGGTCGAGGCCTTCCTGTACGAGGAGCAGACGCGCCGCGGCGTCAGCATCAAGCACTGGGAGGAGTTCGAGGACGTGGCCGACCACTGCACGGTGTGCCACAAGTGCCTGAGCCCGTGCCCGGTGAAGATCGACTTCGGCGACGTGTCGATGAACATGCGCAACCTGCTGCGCAAGATGGGCAAGAAGAGCTTCCGCCCCGGCAACAAGATGGCGATGATGATGCTCAATGCCACCAACCCGGAGACGATCAAGCTGCTGCGCAGCGCGATGGTCGACGTGGGCTTCAAGGCGCAGCGCATGGCCAACAACCTGCTGCGCGGCCTCGCGAAGAAGCAGACGGCCGCGCCGCGTTCGACGGTGGGCACCGCGCCGATCAAGGAGCAGGTGATCCACTTCATCAACAAGAAGCTGCCGGGCGGGCTGCCGAAGAAGACGGCGCGGGCGCTGCTCGACATCGAGGACAAGAACTACGTCCCGATCATCCGCAACCCGAAGGCGACGACGGCCGAGACCGAGGCGGTGTTCTATTTCCCCGGCTGCGGCTCGGAGCGGCTGTTCTCGCAGGTGGGTCTGGCCACGCAGGCGATGCTGTGGCATGCCGGCGTGCAGACGGTGCTGCCGCCGGGCTACCTGTGCTGCGGGTATCCGCAGCGCGGCTCGGGACAGTTCGACAAGGCCGACAAGATCATCACCGACAACCGGGTGCTGTTCCACCGCGTGGCGAACACGCTGAACTACCTCGACATCAAGACGGTGGTGGTGAGCTGCGGCACCTGCTACGACCAGCTGCAGGGCTACCAGTTCGACAAGATCTTCCCGGGCTGCCGGATCATCGACATCCACGAGTACCTGCTGGAGAAGGGCATCACGCTCGACACGACGCAGGGGGCCGGGTACCTGTACCACGACCCGTGCCATACGCCGATGAAGCTGCAGGAGCCGATGAAGACGGTGAAGGCGCTGATGGGCGACAACGTGTTGAAGAGCGAGCGCTGCTGCGGCGAGAGCGGCACGCTGGGCGTCACGCGGCCCGACATCTCGACGCAGGTGCGCTTCCGCAAGGAAGAAGAACTGCGCCGCGACGAGGCGACGCTGCGCGCGACCGGCGCGGTGGCCGCCGAGGGCCCGGTGAAGATCCTGACGTCTTGCCCGAGCTGTTTGCAGGGGTTGTCGCGCTACGGCAATGACCTGCAGAACGGGCTGCTGGAGGCCGACTACATCGTCGTCGAGATGGCCAACAAGATCCTCGGGGCGGACTGGATGCCGGAGTATGTGGAGATGGCGAATGACGGCGGGATCGAGCGCGTGTTGGTGTGACGTCTGATGCCCGTCCCGCTCCGTTCGGGCTGAGCCCGTCGAAGCCGGCGATGTGAGACCCCGCTGCTCCGTTCGCGTTGAGCTTGTCGAAACGCCCGTGCCACTCGCCGGCTTCGACAGGCTCAGCCCGACCCTTCGACAGGCTCAGGGCGAACGGAGTTCAGGCTTCGACAGGCTCAGCCCGAACGGTTCAGGCGCCTCAATCGGCGCTCAGCTTGCGCTCCTTGATCAGCGCATGCCAGAACCTCGTCTCCTGTTGAACGAAGGCGGCCAGCGCCGGCCCGTCGGTCGGTGCGACATCCAGCCCGAACTCCTCCAGCCGCGCCTTCACCTCCGGCGTCGTGATCGCCTTGTGCATCTCCTGCGTCAGTCGCGCGACGATCTCGGCCGGCGTGCCGTGCGGCACGAACAGCCCTTGCCACGCCGTCACCTCGAAGCCCTTGATGCCCAGCTCGTCGAGCGTCGGCACATCCGGCAATGACGCGATGCGCTTCTTCGACATCACCGCGAGTGCGCGCACCTTGCCGCCCTTGATCTGCGGCAGCCCGGCCGCGGTGTCCAGCACCATCATCGGCACCTGGCCCGAGATGACATCCTGCACCGCGAGCGCCGTGCCGCGGTACGGCACGTGCACGACGAAGCTGCCGGTGCGGTCCTTCAGCAGCTCCATCGCCAAATGGTGCGGGCTGCCGATGCCGGGCGATGCGTAGCTGTACTTGCCCGGGTTCTTCTTGATCGCGTCCAGCAGCTGCTGCGCGCTCGTGAAGCCGGCATTCGGGTTCACCGCGAGGATCAGCGGGAAGCGCGCCATGAAGCCGACCGGCGCCAGGTCCTTCGGGTCGTACGGCACCTTCTTGTACATCGCCGAGTTGAAGACCATCGCGCCGTTGTCGCCGGTCACGATCGTGTAGCCGTCCGGCGGCGACTTGGCCGCGTTGTCGGTGCCGATCATGCCGGCCGCGCCCGGGCGGTTGTCGATGATGATCGTCTGGCCGAGCTGCTTGCCCAGCTGCGGCGCGAGCTGCCGCGCGAGGAAGTCCGAGCCGCCGCCGGCCGGGTAGGCCACCACCCAGCGGATCGGCTTCGACGGCCAGGCGTCGGCACCGTAGGCCGTGCCTGCGGACGCGAGCGCACCAGCGAGGGCGATGTTGAAGTGGCGGCGTGTGAGCGCAGAGGTCATGACGGCGTGTCCCGTTCTTGGAAGGAAGCGCCGATGTTATCGGCGCCGCCGATAATGCGCGGATGCCTGCAGACTTCCTCCGCCCCGACCACCCCGCCCCCGGCTGCGAGCTGTGCCGCGAGAGCGGCGGCGCGCTGGTGTGGCAGGACGACGCCTGGCGCGTGATCCGCATCGCCGATGCGAACTTCCCCGGCTTCTACCGCGTCGTCTCGCGCCAGCACCTGGCCGAGTTCTCCGACCTCGATGCCACCGCCCGCGCTCACGCGATGACGCTGGTGGCCAGCGTCGAGCGCGTGCTGCGCGAGGCCCTCTCGCCGACCAAGATCAACCTCGCGGCGCTGGGCAACATGGTGCCGCACCTGCACTGGCACGTCATCGCGCGCTTCGACTGGGACAGCCACTTCCCGCAGCCCATCTGGGGCACGCGCCAGCGCGACGTGCAGCCCCCCGCGGCCGAACGCCTGGCGCAGCATCTGACAGGCCTCGACGAACGCGTCGCCGCCGCGCTGTCGCACGCGGCCTGAACCCTCCTACACTCGGAATCCCCATGGCCGGCCTCACTGCCCAGACCCCGCAACCCACCGCGATCACGGTGCACGAGCAATCGCGCGTGCTCGAGGTGGCCTTCGCCGACGGACGCAGCTTCCGCATCCCGTTCGAGCTGATGCGGGTCTACTCGCCATCGGCCGAGGTCAAGGGCCACGGCCCGGGCCAGGAGACGCTGCAGACCGGCAAGCGCGAGGTCACGCTGACGGCGCTCGAGCCGGTCGGCAACTACGCGGTGCAGCCGACCTTCTCCGACGGCCACCAGACCGGCATCTTCTCGTGGGACTACCTCTACTTCCTCGGCTCGCAAGAGGCCGACCTGTGGCAGCAGTACGAGGCGCGGCTGCAGGCGGTGGGCGCCACGCGCGACACGCCGATGCCCGACAAGGCCGCATCGGCCTGCGGGCACCACCATTGACGACGACGGGACGGACCCCATGAGCAATACCCATTTCGGCTACGAGACCGTCGACGAGACCCGCAAGGCCGAGCGCGTGCGCGGCGTGTTCGATTCGGTCGCGTCGAAGTACGACCTGATGAACGACGTGATGTCGATGGGCATGCACCGGGCCTGGAAGGCCTACACGGTGGCCGTCGCCAACCTGCGCGAGGGCGATTCGGTGCTCGACATCGCCGGCGGCACCGGCGACCTGGCCGGCGCGTTCGCGAAGAAGGTCGGCGAGCGCGGCACGGTCGTGCACACCGACATCAACGAGGCGATGCTGCGCCAGGGCCGCGACCGCATGCTCGACCAGGGCCTGGTGCTGCCGACGGCGATCTGCGATGCCGAGGTGCTGCCGTTTGCGAGCGATCGCTTCGATCTGGTCAGCGTCGCCTTCGGCCTGCGCAACATGACCCACAAGGACCGCGCGCTGGCCGAGATGTGCCGCGTGCTGCGCCCGGGCGGCCGGCTGCTGGTGCTGGAGTTCTCGAAGGTGGCCAAGCCGCTGGAGAAGTTCTACGACTGGTATTCGTTCAAGGCGCTGCCGCGCATCGGCAAGCTGGTGGCCGGCGACGCAGGCAGTTACCGCTACCTGGCCGAATCGATCCGCATGCACCCCGACCAGCAGACGCTGAAGGCGATGATGAAGACCGCCGGGTTCGGCCACGTCGACGTTCATAACTTGAGCGCCGGCATCGTGGCGTTGCACGTCGGGATCAAGTGTTGACCCCCCGAAGCGCTGACGCGCCTCCCCCCGGGGGGCGCCGCCAGCGGCCCGGCAAAGCCGGTTCCGCGGCGTCCGCTTGGATTGACAGGCGCTTCGCGCTGTCGTCAAGCGCGCATTCCCTGTCGGTTTCCCGCGACACAGTCGTTGAACAAAACGAGCCCAAGACCCAGCGGACGCCGCGGAACCGGCTTTGCCGGGCCGCTGGCGGCGCCCCCTTGAGGGGGAGGCGCGCAGCGCCTCGGGGGTGGGCCCCTTATTCACGGGGGTAGGCCCTCGTTTAGAGGATTGGGCCCTGGTCCACCTGTACTGACAATCCGCGCCATCTGCTTGCATCCCGTGCAGCACGCCGAAGTGATCGGCGGCACCCCCGGGAGGCAGTTCTGAAGGATGAGCGTCATGTTGAAGGTGTTTCAGTTGCATGTCTCGGTGGCCACCCTGTTCGGGATGATCGCTGACGGTTTGCTGTGCTTCTTCGCCATCGTGCTGGCCGCCTCGTCGGTCCACATCCTGCCCGGCGCGCAGGACGCGCCGGCCGGCCTGACGGTTCCCCACCTGTTCCTGTTCGCCAGCGGCTTCGCGATGGTGATGTCGCTGCTGTACGCCTTCGCCGGCCTGTACCGCCCGACCCCGATCGGCTTCGCCGCGATGCTGCGCCGCACGCTGGCCGCGCTGGTCGTCGGTGCCTACGTGACCTACCTGGTGCTCGACAGCATGGCCAACGGCGGCTATGCGGTGCAGATCATGACCAAGGCCGTGCTGTACCTGCTGGTCGGCCTGGTGCTGGTGCGTGGTGCGATGTTCCTGATGAGCCGCCTGGCCACCATCCCGAAGGTGCTGATCGTCGGCAACGGCGCCGAAGCGCAAAGCGTCGCCAGCGACCTGATGACGATGAAGCGCCTGCGCCGCAACGTCGCCGGCTTCTTCCCGACCGAAGCTGACGCGGCGCCGGGCCTGCAGGTCGCGAGCCTGCGCGGCCACCGCGTGTTCTCGCGCGAGCTGTCGATCGAGGACATCGTGCGCGACCACCACATCGATGAAGTGATCGTCGCGGTGCGCGAGCAGCGCGGCGGCGGCGTCCCGATGGACCAGCTGCTCGCCTGCCGCATCCGCGGCGTGCCGATCGTCGACCTGGCCGGCTTCTACGAGCGCGCCAAGTCCGAGGTGCCGATCGACAGCCTGAAGGCCAGCTGGCTGGTCTACGGCCAGGGCTTCGTGCAGGGCCGCCTGCGCATGATCCTGAAGCGCACGTTCGACATCGCGAGCTCGTCGTTCCTGCTGCTGCTCGCCTCGCCGGTGATGCTGCTGGCGGTGCTGGCGATCCGCCTCGAGGGCCGCGGCCCCATCATCTACAAGCAGGAACGCGTCGGCCTCGGCGGCAAGATCTTCATGTGCATGAAGTTCCGCAGCATGCGCACCGATGCCGAGAAAGACGGCGTCGCGGTCTGGGCCACCAAGAATGATTCGCGCGTGACCCGCGTCGGCGCCTTCATGCGCAAGACCCGCATCGACGAACTGCCGCAGCTGCTGTCGGTGCTGCGCGGCGAGATGAGCATGGTCGGCCCGCGCCCGGAGCGCCCGAGCTTCGTCAAGCAGCTGAAGGAACAGATCCCGTTCTACGACGTGCGCCACAGCATCAAGCCGGGCGTGACCGGCTGGGCCCAGGTGCGCTACAGCTACGGCGCGTCGGTCGACGATGCACGCCGCAAGCACCAGTTCGACCTGTACTACGTGAAGAACAACTCGCTGATGCTGGACCTGCTGGTCCTGATCGAGACCGTCAGCGTCGTGCTGTTCCGCGAAGGCGCGCACTGAATTCGCGCCGCACCACCGCAGAGACAAAAGGGAACTCCAGAATGAACGTCAAGAAACTGTTGGGATGGGTCGGTGCAGTCGCAACGGCCGTGGTGCTGTCGGCCTGCGGCAGCTTCAGCGGCCTGCCGCCGGCGCCGAAGGTGGCCGAGACGCCGGACCACCGCTACCTGATCGGTGCGCTCGACAGCATCAACATCGTCGTGTGGCGCAATGCCGACCTGTCGTCCACCGTCACCGTGCGCCCGGACGGCCGCATCTCGACGCCGCTGGTCGAGGACGTGCTTGCCGCCGGCCGCAGCCCGGCCGACCTGGCGCGCGACATCGAGGCCAAGCTCGGCAAGTACATCCGCGACCCGGTCGTCACCGTCGTCGTCAACAACTTCCAGGGCTCGTTCTCGGAACAGATCCGCATCATCGGCGAGGCCACCCGCCCGCAGTCGGTGCCGTACCGCCAGAACATGACGCTGCTCGACGTGATGATCCAGGCCGGCGGCCTGACCGAGTTCGCCGACGGCAATGCCGCCGTGCTGGTGCGCGGCACCGAGCAGGGCAAGCAGTACAGCGTGCGGCTCAAGGACCTGATCAAGCGCGGCGACATCTCGGCCAACGTCGACGTGAAACCGGGCGACGTGATCATCGTCCCGCAAAGCTGGTTCTGAACCAGGCGGCCACGCCCGATGCCGATCGCCCACCGCGCATCGCACGGGCCCGGCCCCACCACCCCCTGTTGAGACGGTCGGCATCCGCGTGTCGTCGACCCATCCAGAAGCCTCAAGATGAATGAGTTGACCCGTCAGATCTCGATCGTGCTGCGCACGATCTGGCAGCGCCGCTGGCTGGCGATGGCCGTGGCCTGGGCCACCGCCGTCGTGCTGGCCTTGATGGTGTGGGTGATCCCCAACCGCTACGAAGCCACCGCCAAGCTGTTCGTCGACACCCAGTCGGTGCTGAAGCCGCTGATGGCCGGCCTCGCGTTCCAGCCCGACCTCGACCAGCAGGTGCGCATGCTTGCGAAGACGCTGCTGTCGCGCCCGAACATCGAGCGCCTGATGGGCGACCCGGGCGTCGGCCTGGGCACGCTGACCGACCTGAAGCGCGAACAGGCGATCGACCGCCTGACCGCCCGCATCAAGGTCGAGCACAGCGGCGGCAACCTCTACCTGATCAGCTACCGCGACGGCGACCCGAACCGCGCGAAGGCGGTCGTCGACGGGCTGGTGAACCTGTTCATCGATTCCGGCAACGACAGCAAGCAGCGCGACTCGCAGGACGCGAGCCGCTTCATCGACGAGCAGATCAAGGCCTACGAGGTCAAGCTGGTCGAGGCCGAGAACCGCGTGAAGGAATTCAAGCTGCGCAACTTCGGCGTCTCCGGCGTGTCGGGCCAGGATTACTTCGCCCGCATGTCGGTGCTGACCGACGAGGTCGGCAAGCTGCGCATGACGCTGGCCGCGGCCGAGCAATCGCGCGATGCCTTGAAGCGCGAGCTGTCGAGCGAAGAGCCGAACGTGGCGGTCGACGCCCCGGCACCGGCGGTGCCGATGGCGATGCAGACCGAGATCGATTCGCGCCTGGATGCGCAGCGCCGCTCGCTGGACGACCTGCTGCGCCGCTACACCGACGCGCACCCCGACGTGATCGCGGCGCGCCGGATGATCGGCCAGTTGGAAACGCAGAAGCGCCAGCAGGAGGCCGACCGCGCGAAGGCGGCGGCCAAGAGCGGCGGCCGCGTCGCGTCGTCGAACCCGGTGTACCAGCGCCTGCGCATCGCGCTGGCCGAGGCCGAGGCCAATGTCGCGTCGCTGCGCAGCCAGCTCGGCGGCCAGCAGGAGCGCCTCGACCAGGTCAAGGCCACCGCCAGCCGCGTGCCGCAGGCCGAGGCCGAACTCGCGCAGCTGAACCGCGACTACGACATCATGCGCAAGCAGTACGACATGCTGGTCTCGCGCCGCGAGGCGGCCTCGCTCGGCCTGAAGATCGACCAGTCGAAGAGCATGGCCGAGTACCGCCTGGTCGAGCCGCCGCGCGTGCCGGCCAAGGCCGCGTTCCCGGACCGCACCGCGTTGGCCGTGGTCGCGATGATCCTCGCGCTGGCGGCCGGTGGCGGTGCCGCGTTCGGCATGGGCAAGCTCTACCCGACCTTCGACACGCAGGAGGCCTTGCAGGCCTTCGCGAAGCGCCCGGTGCTGGGAACCGTGTCGCGGCACCTCTCGATGGCGGCCGAGCGCGCGCAGCGCTTCGACCTCATCCGCCTGAGCGGCGCGATGGTGGTGTTCATGGCCTTGAACGTGACCTGGATCGCGCTCTTGTCCAACGGCATCCAGCCCCACTGAACCTGTCCGCAGCCCGATCATGAGCATCATCGAACAAGCCACCCGCCGCCTCGAGGAACTGCGTCGCGCCGGCATCGACGTGCCGAGCTGGGCGCCGACCGCCACCGAGCCCGGCTTCGGCCCGGTCACCGGCGGTTCCGCCGGTGCGGCCACGCTGCCGGCGGGGCTCGCGCCCGCGACACCGATGGCACGCGCCGCGGTCGCCGACGACATCGCACTCGCGCCGCGCACCATCGCCCGCCCGACGCGCGCCGACCGCGCCCCCACCAACGCCCGCTCGCGCGAGGTGCAGATCGACCTGCGCCGCCTCGCGGCCGAGGGCTACCTGACGCCGGACGATCCGCGCATGGGCCTCGCCGAGGAGCTGCGCGCCGTCAAGCGGCCGATCATCGAGCACGCACAGGCGGCACGCGAGGCCGGCAAGACCGGTGGCAACCTGATCTTCGTGACCAGCGCGCTGCCGGGCGAGGGCAAGACCTACAACGCGATCAACCTCGCGATGAGCATCGCGATGGAAGTCGACCATTCGGTGCTGCTGGTCGATGCCGACGTGGTGCGCCCGTCGGTGATGGCGCGGCTGGGCGTCGAGGCCGAGCTCGGCATGCTGGACGTGCTGACCAAGCCCTCGCTCGACCTGTCCGAGGTGCTGATGCGCACCAACATCCCGAAGCTGTCGCTGCTGCCGGCCGGCCGGCCGACCGACCAGTCGACCGAGCTGCTGGCCAGCGTCGCGATGGAGCGGCTGCTGGCCGACCTGGCCGAGCGCTACGCCGACCGCATCGTGATCTTCGACGGCCCGCCGCTGCTGGCCACCAGCGAATCGCGCGTGCTGGCCGCCCGCATGGGCCAGGTGCTGATGGTGGTGCAGGCGCAGAAGACCGCGCAGAGCTCGGTCGCGCGCGCGTTCGCCGACATCGAGGCCTGCGAGACCGTGTGGTGCGTGCTGAACAAGGCCACCAGCCAGCGTGCATCGTCCGGCTACGAACGCTACCCGCAATACCGCCGGACTTGAACGACGTGCGCACAAGCCGACGGACCCTTCGCCCCACCTGCCTGGCCCGTGCACTGCTGGCCGTGCCCTTGCTGGGATGCGGCTTCGGCGCCTGGGGCCAGTACTCCGGCGCACCGGCGGCGACCCCTGGCACGCCGGCCGCCCCCGGCACCGGCACCGGCGCGTTCGGCAGCATTTCCGCCCCCTCGGCCGCGGCGGCTGCTTCTGCCCCGGCCGGCCCGCCGCCGGCCACCCACGTCGTGTTCGCCATCGATTCGCGGCTGGTCCACACCGACAACGCGACGCCCGACCTCGGCATCAAGCAGAGCGACACCGTGCTCGAGGTGCAGCCGTCGGTGGTGTTCGAGCGGCGCGGGCCGCGCATCACGCTGAGCGGCAATGCGGCCGTCAGCGGGCTGACCTACCTGAGCGACAGCCAGCCGGCGCGCCTGCTGCCGCGCGCCCGCATCGACCTCGCGTCGAAGGTGGTCGAGGACTGGGCCTACTTCGACGCCTGGTACCGGATCGACCCGACCTTCGACGACCCGTATGCGACGCGCCCCGAGGCCGCCACCTCGTACAAGCTGGAGCCGCGCCGCCGCTACCAGCTGAGCCCGTACCTGATGCACCGCTTCAACGAGCTCGATTCGATGCTGGCGCGCGTCGATTACTCGCACGCGCGCATCACCGACTTCCTGACCAAGCAGACGCGCACCACCAAGGCCCTGGACAAGATCGTCTCGTACGAGCGCGCGCCGCGCAGCTTCGGCCTGCAGATCGAGGTGAAGGCGCACGACGAGAGCGACGACTTCACGCAGGGCCAGACGCTCAGCACGCGCGAGGCGCGGCTGTGGCTGAACTGGCAGCCGCAGCCGCAGCTGGTGCTGGGCATCGTCGGCGGGCGCGAGCAGACCTCTCTGCTGGCCGACACGCCGACCGACACGCTGTACGGCGGGCGCGTGACCTGGCGGCCCGACGAGCGCAGCAACCTGCGCGTGACGGTCGAGCACCGCTACTTCGGCAACGCCTGGGACGCGGTCTACGCGCACAACTCGGCCACCACGACGATCGGGCTGCAGGCGAGCCGCACGGTGTCGAGCCAGGGCATCCCCGACAACAGCGTGCTGCCGCCCGGCAGCGCGTCGCCGGTGCCGGTGGGCGGCGGCATCAACCCGGCCGCGCTGTACTCGGTGGTGGCGCAGCTGCGCGAGAGCGTCGGCTTCCAGGCCGCGCTGCAGGGCCGGCGCAACCGCATCTACCTGCAGGTCGGCTACCTGAAGCAGCAGGCGTTGCAGATGACGGGCCAGACCAACATTCCCGACCCGTCGTACGACACCGAGCAGAAATCGGCCTCGCTCGGCTGGGACTACAAGCTCGGGCCGCTGACCACGCTGACCGTGATCGGCGACGGCTCGCGCATCGAAGGCCTCGGCGGCACCAACCTCGGCCGCTACACGACGCAGTATTCGCTGCGCGTCGAGGGCTCGCGCACGCTGTCGCCGCACACCACGGTCACCCTCGGCGCGCGCCGCCTCACCGTCAAATCCAACAGCGCGTCGTTGAACTCCGTCGACCTCGAAGGCGAGAAGGCCCTCTACGCCGGGCTGCGCTACAAATTCTGAATCCGTCATGTACGAGTCCCACTTCGGCCTGAGCGGCCCGCCTTTCCAGCTGAACCCGGATCCGGCGTTCTATTTCGACAGCCGCGGCCACAGCAATGCGCTGGCCTACCTGAAGTTCGGCGTGCACCAGGGCGAGGGCTTCATCATCGTCACCGGCGAGATCGGTGCCGGCAAGACCACGCTGGTGCGCACGCTGCTCGAAGGGCTGGACGCCGAGAAGGTGGTGGCCGCGCAGGTGGTCAGCACCCAGCTCGAATCGGGCGACCTGCTGCGCGCGATCCTCACCGCCTACGGCGTGCCGACCGCGGGCGCGTCGAAGGCGCACCTGATCGCGAGCCTCGAAGGCTTCCTGACCGCGCTGGCCGCGAAGGGCCGGCGCGCGCTGCTGATCGTCGACGAGGCGCAGAACCTGAAGCACGAGGCGGTCGAAGAGCTGCGCATGCTGTCGAACTTCCAGCTCGGCAACCATGCGCTGCTGCAGAGCTTCCTGATCGGCCAGCCCGAGTTGCGCACGCTGCTGCAATCGAAGTCGATGGAGCAGCTGCGCCAGCGCGTGATCGCGTCGTGCCACCTCGGGCCGCTCGACCAGACCGAGACGCGCGCCTACATCGAGCACCGGCTGCACCGCGTCGGCTGGAAGGATTCGCCGTCGTTCAGCGACGACTCGTTCGATGCGATCCACCGCTGGACCGGCGGCGTGCCGCGCCGCATCAACCGGCTGTGCAACCGGCTCTTCCTCGCGGCCTTCCTGTCGGGCAAGGACGCGATCTCGGCCGAGACGGTCGACCAGACCGCCGGCGAGCTGCGCAGCGAGATCGGCGAGCTGGCCGACGTGCCGATGCTGATGTCGAACGCAGGTCATGCGGCGCGGCCTGACGTCACGATCCCGCCGAACCCGATGCTGCCGGTGCTGGATGCGGCGGTGGACATCGGCACGGGCGTCGGCTCGAACGCCAGTCTCGGCGTCGTGCAGCGCTCGCGCAGCGGCAGCAAGCTGCAGCGCCCGCTGCTGTGCGTGGTCGACACCCGCACCGATTTCCTGAAGGTCGGCGCGCTGTCGCGGGTGCTCGAGGAGTATGGCGACCTGCCGCCGGTGATGGCGGTGCAGCCGGGCACCGAAGAGGGCCTGGCGATCGGCGCGGCCGGTGCCGCGGTGCTGCCGCTGCCGAAGATGGAGATCCACCTCGGCATCGGCGCGATCGGCGTGGCGCATGGTTCGGCCGCGGCGCTGACGCGCTTCGACGAGGTGCTGGCCGAGTTCATGCCGAGCGCGGTGCTGGCGGTCGGCAAATCGGATGCGGTGCTGATGTGCACGCTGCTCGCCAACAAGCGCGGCGTACCGGTGCTGCGGCTCGACGCCGGCCAGCGCAACACCGGCGGCAGCGCCAGCGCCGAGATGAACGGCGTGCTGATCGACCGCCTGGCCGATGCGCTGTACACGAACAAGCTGCTGACCTACTACACGCTGTACCGCGAGGGCATCCCGTCGGACCGGGTGCATTGCGTCGGCAGCCTGGCGGCCAACCTGCTGCATTTCGGGCTGCCGCACGCGGTGCCGCCGCTCGAATCGTTCGCGCGCGCCAAGCTCTCGCCGGCGGTGCTGAATGATCCGCGCGGCTTCGGGCTGGTGAGCCTGGCGCTGCAGCCGAAGGCGATGGACGAGCTGCTGCCGATGCTCGCGACGCTGGGCCGCGAGCTGCCGCTGGTGTGGCCGCTGCGCGAGGAGGCGCTGGTCGCGCTGAAATCCACCGGGCAGGAGGCGCGGCTCGCCGATTCCGGCGTCATCGTGATGCCGGCGCAGGGCTACCTCGAAGAGATCGGGCTGCTTCAGCAGGCGCGCTGCCTGATCGCCGGCAGCGAAGGCGAGCTGGTCGAGGAGGCGGTGACGCTCGGGGTGCGCAGCATCACGCTCGGCAACGACCGCAGCGGCACGCCGGTGGCCGATCCGTCGAGCATCGTCGTCGGCCGCAACGTCGAGCAGGCGCTGAAGGCGGTGCGCGAGATTCTGCTGACCGAATCCGCGCGCGTCGACGTGCCTGAATACTGGGATGGCGGCACCGCCAGCCGCATCGCGAAGCACCTGCGCAGCTGGCTGCCGGCGTCGATGCGCGTTTCCTCCACCGCGCGCGCCGCCGAATCCGTTCGCTGAATTTGTCCCGTGAACCCATGAGCACCAAGAACCCGATCACCAACGCGCTGACGGTCGACGTCGAAGACTACTTCCAGGTCTCGGCGCTGGCGCCGTTCATCGCGCGCGACCGCTGGGATTCGATCCCGTGCCGCGTCGAGGCGAACGTCGACAGGCTGCTGAAGCGCTTCGACGAGAACGGTGCGAAGGCCACCTTCTTCACGCTCGGCTGGATCGCCGAGCGCTACCCGCAGGTGGTGCGCCGCATCGTCGCCGACGGGCACGAGCTGGCGAGCCACGGCTACGGGCACCAGCGGGCCAGCGAGCTGTCGCGCGCGGCGTTCAGCGACGACGTGACGCGTGCGAAGCGCATCCTCGAAGACATCGCCGGCGTGCCGGTGATCGGCTACCGCGCGCCGAGCTTCTCGATCGGCGCCGACAACCTGTGGGCCTTCGACGTGCTGAAGGAAGCGGGCTACGTGTACAGCTCCAGCGTCTACCCGGTGCAGCACGACCACTACGGCATGCCGGATGCGCCGCGCTTTCCGTACCAGGTGCGCGACGGGCTGACCGAGCTGCCGATCACGACGGTGCGCGCGCTCGGGCGCAACCTGCCGGCGGGTGGTGGTGGGTACTTTCGCTTTGCGCCGTATGGCGTGTCGCGCTGGGCAATCGATCGCTTCAACCGCGACGAGCAGGCGCCGGCGATCTTCTACATGCACCCGTGGGAGATCGACCCCTTGCAGCCGCGCGTGCCCGGCCCGGGACTGAAGACGCGCTTCCGGCATTACGTGAACCTGCACCGCACCGAAAGCCGGCTGGAGCGCCTGCTCGGCGATTTCCGCTGGGGGCGGATGGATCGAGTGTTCGGCATCGAGAATCCCCGTTCGCCCTGAGCGAAACAGGTCCCGGAAGGAACCCGGCCGTCGCAAAGAATCCCGCTCGCCCTGAGCCTGTCGAAGGGTCGGACTGAGCTTGTCGAAGGCCATGCGCGCGTCGGACACAACCCTTCGACAGGCTCAGGGCGAACGGGAATGTGCCGCTTCTTGAGGTTGACACCATGCGCTCCGTCCTGACCGATCTGGTGCACCTGCTGCTGGCGATGCCGCTGTACGTGCTGCTCGGCCTTGCGTGGCTGAGCGTGCGCGCGTGGCGCGCGAAGGCCGGGCGGCTGCACCGCTGGCGACATGGCTTCGCGCTGCTCGGCGTGGCGGTCTACATCATCTCGATCCCCGCGACCGCGAACACGCTGCTCGCGCAGCTGGAGGGCTGGTGGCCGGTGCCGACCGATGCGCAACTGAAGGCACTGCCCGGCCCGGATGGCCCGCGCATGCTCGTGCTCACCGCCGGCTGGTTCCGCAAGACCGACACCGGCTACACCGTCGTGATGGGCGCGCCGAGCTGGGAGCGCACCGAGAAGGCCGTCGAGCTGCAGCAGCGCTTCGGCGGGCGGCTGATGTTCACCGGCGCGCCGCTGCCCGACGGCTCCGATTCGGTCGCGCAGCACATGGCCTCGGCCGCGCAGCGGCTGGGCGTGCCGGCGTCGGCGATCGGTGTCGAGACGCGCTCGATCAACACGCACGAGAACCTGCTGTTCAGCGAGCGCCAGTTCGGCTTGCGCGCGCAGGGGCGCGTGCTGCTGCTGACCAGCGCGATCCACCTGCCGCGTTCGGCGGCCGCGGCGCGTGGCGTCGGGCTGGACGTGCTGCCGTATCCCTGCGATTTCCGCGCCGACACGGCGCTGAAGTGGCAGCATTTTGTGCCCAGCAACGAGGCGCCCGGTGCGCTCGAGGAGGTGCTGCATGAGTGGCTTGGTCTGGCGATGTATTCGCTTCGCGGCTGGGTGTAGACGCAACCGCGGTCGTCTGGTGGCCGCTGCGCTGATCGCCGCCGCGGCGGCCGTCTCGGCGCAGCCGCGCACCTTCGTCGTCGCACCCGACGGCACCGACCGCGCGGTCGGCACGCTCGAGGCGCCGCTGCGCACGCTGGATGCCGCGGTGCAGCGCGTGAAGCCCGGCGACATCGTCGAGTTGCGCGCCGGAACCTACGACGGCGCGGTCATCCGCAACCCCGGCGCGGCCGACGCGTGGATCACGCTGCGCGCATACGCGAAGGAGCGTGCGGTGATCCAGGGCACGGGTCGGGGGCCGTCGATCTACTTCTACCACCGCACCTGCGACGAAGAGGCGCCGAAGGGCACGGTGTGCCAGCCGATGTACTGGGAAGTGCGCGGGCTGGAGGTGCGCGGCAGCGCCGACGGGCAGGAGGAGGGCTACGCAATCAAGATCGACACGCCGCGCGTGCGCCTGGTCGACAACGACCTGTGCTGCTCGCGGGTCGACGTGGTGAAGCTGGTACGCACCGCCGACGACGTCGAGATCATCCACAACCGCATCCACCACCCGAACGCGAAGATCGGCGACAACGCGCAGGGCATCGACATCGTCGGCGCGGACCGCACGCGCGTGGCCTTCAACCACGTGCACGACATCCCGTCGATCGGCCTCTATGCCAAGGGCAATTCGCGCAACACGGTGTTCGAGTTCAACCGCGTCGAACGCACCTGGTCGAACGCGATCATGTTGGGTCAGGAAACCGACGACGACCGGCTGGTCGACGGGCCGTACGAGACCTACGACGGCGTGATCCGCGACAACGTGATCAGCGAGGTGGGCTGGGCTTGTCTTGCGACCTCGTCGTCGTGGCGGCCGCGCATCCACAACAACACCTGCTGGAACACCGGGCTGCTGACGCACGGGTCGGTGCTGGTGTCGAACGAGTCGGAGATCCACCAGGGCGGCACCGACGTGGCGATCACCAACAACCTGATCGTCGGCGGCTCGAAGCTGCCGTTCATCCGCATCACGTCGGACGCGATGAGCGATCCGCGCACGCTGGTGATCGACCGCAACGTGTATGCGATGCGCAGCGGCGCGCCGGGGCTGTTCAGCTGGGAGGACAAGCGCGTCGAGCGGGTCGGGCTGGAGCGCTGGCGCGAGGCGACCGGGCTGGACCGGCACAGCGTGGTGCTGCCGTCGGCGGAGGGGTTGTTCGTCGACACGAACTCGCTGCAGCCGAAGGCGGGCGGGGTGGCGTGGGATCAGCGGCTGGTGGCGGAGCCGGCGCTGGCAGGGTGTCCACCGAGGCCGGTGGTGGGGGCGAGAGCGGCGTGCCCGGTGGAGGGGGTGGGGCGGCGGCCGTGACATCGCCTGGTGTGTTTCAGGCGGGAGGTGGCACGGTCTTGATCACATGGCCCAGGATCAGTCGATCGTTCAAGACGGTCGTGAAGCTCCAGGCCGACTCGAGCCCGTCGAGAAGGGAGAGTCGTGCCGCGTCCGCTTCATGTTCGATTTCTTCGGCCAGGCGGTAGGAGTCCGGTCCGAAATCCTTGTCGATGCGGATCGTCTTGCACCAGGACGACAGCGCTGATTCCTTGCTGGGGGCGCGGGTTTGCGAGACATAGGTTCCGCCGCCGAATTCGAGAATGATGGTGTAGAGGCTGATCTCTCGAGCTTCATCGGGGACCGCGGTCGCAGGCGTTGTCGTCTTCATGGGATGGGTCGCGTGGGTGGGGGATCGATGCCCGCCTTCACACCCTCTCTACGACCAAGGACGACTGCTTCGACGACGTGGCCGGCGGATTACACGTGATGCATGACGCCGTGCCAAGAGGGTTCTGCCTCTGAGATCGCTTGCAGGGACATCTGTATCGAGGCGCTGAGCTGAAATCTCATCAGAACGTTCGGCGCATGACCGGCAGCCCGGCAATTCCGCAGAACACCAGGGCAATGATCATTGCGGCCAGTGCACCGAGAGCGGACAGCGCCAGTCGGGCCGACAGCGGCGTATGGCTGCCAGGCGGGCCAGAGAACCAGAACGTCGTGCAGAGACCGAGGACGGCACCGATCAGCGCGGCGACCAGGACGCATCGCCAGGTGGTCAGGCGGTGGATTCGCTGAAGAACCAGCACGACGGGTGTCCCGATGCAGAGACTCAGAAAGTAGCTCGGCGGCAGAAGCGCGAGCAGGAACTCGTCCACCAGTTTCCCTGCATGTCCCGGACCGGATGCGGGGTAGCCGGACCACGCGAATGTGGCAAGAACGTACAGCAATGGCGCGCTCATCGGAGCCAACAGCGCAGCCAGTACGAGACGAGGTCTTCGCATCACGAACGTTGAGTTCACCGGGGTGTCCTGCGCCAGACCACCACAGCCTGGCCGGCTCGATAGCCCCAATCGTTGTTCACGACGCCGCCGTTGACGCCCGTGCCGGCGACGTAGGGCATTGCTGCCGACACCGTGCCGGGTGACCCGTCCGGCAGTGCGGAGAACACGCCCACGTGCGAGCCATTGCCAATGATGTCGCCGGGAGCCGGCTCACTGCCCGCAGGCAGTGGCGCATAGCCGGAGATGGGACTGGATGGATTGCCCCACTCGGACGCAGACGGGATGCGGCCGTCCGGCATGCGGCCAGCGGGAGCACCACCGTTTCGAGTGGCATCCCAGACAAACGCATTGCACTTCTCGGATGGAATCCCACCCGTCCATTCGCGAACACGACCCCTGGCCTCCGGATTCGGATCCCAGTATCCGTAACCCGGCTTTCCGACGTGTTCCATTGCCCAGCCGCATACGCCACTCCAGCAGGGGCCGTATGGGCCCATGCCCGGATTGTCGAGACCTCGGGGGTCGACGTAGCTGAGCGGGTTGTTCGCAACGTAGCTGTAGGTGTTGACACCGCCCGCCAGTCCAATGGGGTCGCTTTGCGTGTAGTGCGCAGTTGCGCCTCCGTGCAGAGAGGTCAGGGCCAGCATGATCACCAAAGGCTTGAGATCGATTCGATTGAGCATCTTCTGTTCCTCCAGATGGCTGTTGTCTACAAAGACTTCCTGGCTTCCTCGACCCGCCTGAGATAGGCGGACTCGGCTTCCGGATTGCTGGGGCGCCATCCGAGCGCCTGTGCGCGTTGCTCCCATTCCATGACCTGCTGACTCAGTTCGCGGTACTTGAGCCGCTCCTTCAAGGGCATCCGCGGATCAGGGCTGTTGTAGTCGAGCATGTAGGAGACTTCGGCCATCCAACCGTAGGCCGCTGCGAGGTGCAGCATGCCGTTGACATGCTTCGGCGCGTAGCCCAGTAAGAGCAGCGCCAAGTCCACGCGAGGTTGCAGAACGCCGTTCGCTGCATAGAACTCGAGCAAGGTGTCGACCATCTCGACTGCGGCTTCCTTCTTCGAAAGCGGCCGCATGTAGATGCCGGTTCGCAGCGACAAGTCGGTCATCTCGTACAGCTGCCGCATCCAGACGTCGCGCGCGAATCCTCCGCCGCTTGTTGCCTCGATGTTGTAGAGCTGCCCGCTCTCGTCGCGGTACTTGACGAAGATGTGCCTGGGGACTGTCGCCAGCGTCACGTCCAAGCCGATCCTTTGACCGAGGACGACGAACAAGCTCGGCATCGAAACGCAATTCCCCTTGTGGCTGTCGAGATAGCTGGACAGAAGCTTGTTGCGAAGGTTCTTGCCGAGCGGGTCATCGAGGTCGTACTGGAAGGGGCGGTTGTCGTTCCAGGGGCCAGCCATGTACAGATACTTCTTCAGGGCCTCCACTTTCACCCTGCTGTTCGCCATGATGGGGAACGTTGCTCTGATGTCCCTTGCCATGCCGTCGAGCCGCTGGAGGTTGCTGGCAACGTCGATGCTCGGATCGATCATTCGTTGCACGGAGAGAGTGAATTCGCCGAGGTTCAGCGCCTCATCTGGCTTCTCGAGTTCTGCCCTGATCGATTGCAAGTGCGCTGCGAATGCCACAGGCTTGGGCAGGGGAGTGTGTTGAGCAAAGGCGGCTGCGCAACTGAGCAGCAGCGCAGCAAGACTGAGTGAGAGGGTCTTCATGATCTTTCCGCATGCTGAATGCGAGCGCGCCAGCCGGCCACACGCAATGAACCTCGCCGTGCACTGACTCGAGTCAGTTGCACCGCAAGCGCTGATACATCGTGGATGTCGGGCGCAAAGAACTTGCGCTGACGGGCTGTGCCGACCGTGTGGCGAGCATGCCGCTGAGGCTGCGCCCAGTGAGGCGCTGAAAGTGACGGCAATCTACCCGTAAGGCGGCGTCGTCGTCAATACCGGGGCAGGCGGCTGTCCCCGCAGTACGATCCCGCGTCGCAGTCTCCGCCATCAACGATGAACATCCGCTGGCCTTTGCTCTTGATCGCCGCGGCCTACGCCGGCTTGAGCGTGATCACGTTCGTCGTCTATGCGATCGACAAGTCCGCAGCACGTCGCAAGGGGCGGCGCACCCCGGAACGCACGCTGCACCTGCTGTCGCTCGCCGGTGGCTGGCCGGGCGCACTGCTCGCGCAGCGGTGGCTGCGCCACAAGTCTGCCAAGGCATCGTTCCGCAGGGTGTTCTGGGTCACGGTCGTCGTCAACCTGCTGGGCTTCGCGATGCTGTCGACCAGCTTCCGCTGATCACTCACTGCGAGTCAGTCGCTCGAAGACGCCGGCTTCGCCGACGACTGCAGCTTCTCGCCGCCCCGCTTCATCACTTCGCCCGTCTTCTCGACACCCTTGCGCACGACCTCGCCGGTCTTCTCTGCGCCTTTCTGAATCGCGGCACCGGTGACCTCAGCCGCGTGCTTCACCGCACTGCCGGTCTTGGTGGCTGCGGTCGATGCCGCATGACCGACAGCCGAAGCCGCACGGTCGATCTTTGAAGGCTCTTCGTCGGCCCGGGCCGCGCCCGCGGCACCGGCCAGAACGACCGCCAACAACAAGGTGATGCGCAAGGTGTGCTTCATGCCGCTGCTCCTCAGCCGATCACTTCCGGCCATTCCGTATGGAACATCGTCCCCTCCGGCTTGTCGATGCGCTCGTAGGTGTGCGCTCCGAAGAAGTCGCGCTGCGCCTGCAGCAGGTTGGCCGACAGCCGCTCCGAGCGGTAGCTGTCGTAGTAGCCCAGCGACGCGCTGAACGCCGGCACCGGGATGCCGTTCGCCACCGCCAGCGCCACGGTTTCGCGCCAGTTCTGCTGCGTGCGGTTCAGCAGGTCCTTGAAGAACGGGTCGAGCATCAGGTTCGTCAGCTGCGGGTTGCTGCGGTAGGCGTCGGTGATGCGGTTCAGGAAGCGCGCGCGGATGATGCAGCCGCCGCGCCAGATCGCCGCGATGCGGCCGAGGTCGAGCCCCCAGCCCTTCTTCTCGCCCATCGTCTTCATCAGGTCCAGCCCCTGCGCGTAGCTGATCACCTTCGACGCATACAGCGCGTCGTGCACCTTGGCCACCAGCTGCGCCTTCACCGGCGACAGGTCGACCTTCGGGCCCTGCAGTTGCTTGCTGGCCGCCACGCGCTGCTTCTTCTGCGACGACAGCACGCGTGCCTCGACGGCCGCGTTGATCGTGCTGATCACCACCGCGTTCTCGGCCGCGTTCAGCAGCGTCCACTGGCCGGTGCCCTTCTGGCCGGCCTTGTCGAGGATCAGCTCGACGATCGGCTTGCCGGTCTCGGCATCAATTTGTTCCAGCGCCTTGCCGGTGATCTGGATCAGGTAGCTCTGCAGCTCGCCTTCGTTCCACTGGTTGAAGATCGCCGCCATCTCCTGCGTCGTGAAGCCGGCCGCCTTGAACAGGCTGTAGGCCTCGCAGATCAGCTGCATGTCGCCGTACTCGATCCCGTTGTGGATCATCTTCACGTAGTGGCCGGCACCGCCCGGGCCGATGTGGATCACGCACGGCTCGCCGTCCACCTTGGCCGAGATGGCCTCGAAGATCGGTTGCATCACCTCCCAGGTGGACGCTGGCCCGCCCGGCATGATCGACGGGCCTTTGCGCGCACCCTCTTCACCGCCCGAAACACCGGCGCCGATGTAGCGCAGGCCCTTGCTGGTGAGGTACGCGTCACGGCGCTCGGTGTCGGTGTAGAGGCTGTTGCCGCCGTCGATCACGATGTCGCCGGGCGACAGCAGCGGGATCAGCTGCTCGATCACCGCATCGACCGGCGCGCCGGCCTTCACCATGATCTGGATCTTGCGCGGGGTGGACAGGCTCTCCACGAAGGCCTCGAGCGTGGCCGCGCCCACCAGCTTCTTGCCCGGGTGGCGGGCGACGAATTCGTCGGTGACGGCCGTCGTGCGGTTGAACACGCTGACCTGGAAGCCGTGGCTCTCCACGTTCAGCACCAGGTTCTGGCCCATCACGGCCAGGCCGATCAATCCGAAATCGCTTTTCATGGTGACGGGGGGGAAACGTTGGAATGCCGGCTATTTTGACGGCATTCGGTCCCGCGCGCCGGCGGTTCCCTGCCGCCCTGGTGACAGCAGACGGAAACACATGGCAGGGGAACCCAGGTCGCCGTAGTTGTTACTCATCGGGTCCGACCGCCGGGTCACAAGCACTCCGATGTCATCTACCTCATGATTCAAACCAACCTGCAAAGAACCGCCAGCCGCTCACCGTCACCATCTCGTTCCGAGTCGGGTGCGCCAACCGATCCAGGGACAGCGCGGCGGATCAACGGCGCCCGGCACCGAGCGGACCGAACCTTGAGCAACAGCTCGCCGCCCGATTCCACGAGCAGCGCGGTGCTTCATCGGGAGAGGAATGGAAGCCTCGCCACGCTGAAGGCCGATCGATCAAAGATCAAGCGGAGCATCGAGCAAGCGCGAAAGGACTACCTCGCCGCAGATGGCGACACTGCTGCCACCGAAAGGCATCGGCTGGCGCAGTGCCTGACGGACTGGCTGGCGGATGCTTTCGACGTTGGCGACCTGCCGATTGCTCAGCAGGTGCTCGACACGTTGGAGTGCCTGGCCGGCATGGCCTGTGATGCTGACAGCGCTGCAGCCGAAGCGGCGAGCGTGTGCAAGACGCGCGCTCAGGAGTACACGACGCGGGTCAAGATCGACAGGGAGTTGCAGGTCGATGAAGCCGTCCGCCAACTGGCCGAACAGGACTTCACCTTCGACGTGTTCTTCGATTCGAACTCGGAGGGGGGCCTGAAGGTGGTGCCCACACAGAACTCGGAATTCGACCCTGATCGCCATGCCGCCTTGTTCCTGGAGTACTTGGTGTGCCGTGAGGCCGCAGAACCTGAATGCACCGACCGACTCTTCTTGGCCTTGGCCAAGTTCTTGGTCGATCACCAGGGCGTCTCAAACGTTCCGCCAGCTGGCACTTGGCTGCTTCAATGGTGCATACGGGCTGCACGAGATGAGGGTCGGTTTGACTCGCCCAGCGTCGCAAAGATGCTCGGCGAGATCGCAATGCAGGACAGTGGCGGAAAAGTCCTGCCATTGCTCTGCATCTTGCACGCCGCGGTCGATCAACGCGTGCCGTCCGCCGAAGCGCGTTGTCTCGCCACGGCCGTGTACGACTGCTGCATGACGGGTCCTGAGGCGCACGTCTGGCTGCATGGCGCACCGCTCCTGCAGTCTTCGCAACTGGGTTTGTTGCAGCGTCAGGCTTTGACAATGCGTCTTCTCCGCGCACTACCGCGTCACGCTGGAGGAACTTTCGAATTTGCATCTCGACGCAGGGATCTGCTCCGCTGGGCGCTGACCTTGAGTGCCAGCGGATACACGGATGCGGTGGAGGCCTTTTCTGCCAAGTTCTTGAAACCTGGTGGCAGCGTCGCCGTGCTGGTGTCCGGCGTGGGGAGAATCCGCGATGCGGAGGGCTTCGATCGCCTGATCGCATCGCTGCCGACATCGGCGGACAGATTGTCGGAGCAGGGGCTTCGCCCGCTGGTCGCAGGCCAATTGCTCGGTGAGGCGTTGGGAAAGAGCGGAGATCGGTGGAATTTTTCCGAAACCGAATCCATCGTGCCTTTGCTGCTGTCGTTGATCCCACAGTGTCCACAGTCACGGCGTTTCATGTTGGTGGCTGTATCGCACGCCTTTGACAAGAACGGGGCCGCGCTCCGGGAGTTCCTGACGCGTCTTCGGAGTCCGGCTCTGCGAAGAAGTCATGTTCGATGCGACGAAGTGATCGCGGCTTGTTTTGCAGCGCTGGAGGGGCCAGAGTGCTTCGTGGGTTTCACGGACGCAGACAAGGCTGTGGAAATCGATTCAGCCATCTTGCGGGCCGATCACATCTTGCGATTTGAAAGCGACTACGAGCGACGTCGTGCATCCAGATTCATCGCGCAGGCCGTCGATGCGTACTGGCGTCCTCTCGGCGATGAGACAGCGACCACGTTGACCGAAGCGGCCATTGTCCGATGGCGTGAGTTCGTCATGCGCTTGGCCGCTGGGGCAGGTGCTGACCCGCACGCCGCTGAAGCGCTGACCAGGGCGAGGCGCGACAGCGGCAAATGGGCGTGGGAGATGCTCATGAACGGGCCCCGTTGATTCTGCCGCCGATGCGGTCTCGTGGAACCCGGGTGGGGCACCTCCGGCTCACGGTTTCGGCCACATCCGGTCGATCCAGTCCGACCAGGTCTTCAGCCGCGCCGGGTCGGCCCCCATCTGCGTCGCCTTCCACAACCCGTACTGCTCGGTCTGCTCGGTGGTCGCGCGATAGTTCACCTGGTTCATGAAGTAGCTGCCGTCCACCGCCTGGCCGAGCGGCGTGCGCTGCGCATCCAGGCAGTAGCGGAAGCCGGCCCACGGTTCGGGCTCGCCCAGCTGGCTGTTGTTCGGGTCGCAGCGCCGCCAGGCGGTGGCCGCCGTCTGCGAATACAGCATGTTGAACTGGCGGATCGCGCCGTTGACCACGCGCGGGTACAGCCCCGGCGACAGCTCGTCGAGGAAGCGGTACTTCGACGTGCCCTTGCCGTTGTTCGACGCGGTGTCGATGAAGTTCGTCACCGACAGGTGCTTGGCGACCTGGCCGCGCCCGTAGCGGCCGCGGTTGGCGAACAGGTCGGGCTGCGCCGGGTCGTACAGCACGATCTCGTTGTTGACGTACTGCGCCGACTTGATGCGCGCCTGCAGCAGCCGCACGTAGTGCGTGTCGTTGGCGGCCTTGGCGGCCGGCGTCGCGGTGCCGACCTTCATGCCCAGGTAGTCGTCGAAGGCCGTCAGGTACGGCCAGTCCATCGAGAAGTTCACCCAGTCGCTCTGGCCGCCCGGGTTCACCGACATCTGCAGCTGGTACCACTGGTTGGTGCGGTAGTAGGAGCCGACGATGTTGCCGGCCTCCCACGCGTCATACCACTCGCGGGTGATCTTGCCGGTGCCGTCGGTGTCCTGCTGGTACACCATGTGCGGCGCCAGGAAGAACAGGCTGACGCTGTTGAACGGCCAGCCGTGCGCCTCGCCGCGACCCTTCCAGGCGCCGGTGGCGGCGTCCTTGTCGCCGATGAACCACTGCTGGTTGCCTTCGAGGCCGTACACCTGGGCCATCTCCCACTGCTTCACCGCGTTCCAGTGCAGCATGCTCGCCACCGAGCGCTCGATGAACGCGTTGGTCGTGAAGGCGGCAGGGTTGGTCGCGGTGGTCGTGGCCGACGCCAGCTTCTGCAGGTTGGCCGCGCCGACCTGCGCGCCGTACTGGCCGCTCGCCGCGATGTGGTTGCCGCGGCCGCCGCCCAGGTAGTTGTAGCCCTCCCAGCCGGCCTGCGTGAACATGGCCTTGATCTGCACGCGCTCGTCCACCTTCAGGTGGCTCCAGTCGCCATGCACGCCGTTCGGGTTCTGGTGCGCGGTCAGCCACGCGAGCAGCGCCTTGTACTTGCCGTTCGGGTCCTTCTTGCCGTCGGCGGCGCTGAACTTGGCACCGGCCTCGAACGATCCCTCGGTGGTGGTCGGCCACACGTCGTACGGGTGGGTGGTCGGCAGCCAGGCGTTCCAGTCGGGAAACTGCATCGGGATCTGCATCTCGCGCGTGTTCATCGTCGCGCTTGGGTCCATCACCTTGTCGACCTCGGCCTGCGTGACGCTCAGCGCGCCGCTCAGCGGCTTGCCGAACAGCGCCTTGGTGGCGTCGGTGGCGCTGTCGAGCACCGCCTCCAGCCCGGCGCCGGCGGCCCACTGCGTCTCGCAGCCGATGCCGCTGCAGTCGAGGCCCGGGCCCGGCTGGTACGGCGGGTTCCACGGGCGCGCCTTCGGGGCGTGCGGCACGCCCTGCAGCGTGTAGCGCAGGAAGGCGGCGATCTGCTTGCCCTGCGCCTCGCTCAGGCCGTGGTAGCGGCTGCGTTGCACGATCGAGTTGTTCGAGTAGTTGAAGTACTGCAGGTCGCGGCCGTCCTCGGCATGGCACGACGAGCACGCCGCCTGCAGCTTGCGGCTGACGAGCGGCGACTTGGCGAGCGCACCGCGCGCGCTCCACAGCGCGCGGCCGAGTTCGACGTCGCCGGTCAGCGTCTTGCCGGCGTTCTTCTCGACCAGCGGGTCGACGCGCGCCACCGCGTTGCTCGCGAGACTGGTGCCGGCGTCATCGCGCAACTGCAGCTCGAGCACGCGGAAGCCGTTGGTCTCGCCGTCGGTGCCGTTGAAGCGGAACTGGATGCGGTTGCCCTTCGGCCACGCGACCAGGCGTGCGCGCGCCGCGGTGTCGAGCGCGAGCGTGATGCGCGTCGTGAAGAAGCCGCCGTTGACGCCGCCGTGGACGCGCTCGTTGTCGGCCAGCGTGACGGTCTGGTCGGTGATGTCGATCCAGGGCACCTGGGCCTCGCCGGCGCTGTCGGTGCCGCCGAGCACGCGCAGGCTGGCCTTGACCTTCGGCGGCGTGGCGGCCAGCGCTTCGAACTCGGGGGCGCCGTAGTAGCCGCAGCGGTGGCACAGCAGGTACAGCTTGGTGACTGACGCGAGCTTGCTGCTGTCGAGGTCGAGGCGGGTTTCGACGACCAGCGGGGCTTTCGGCGAGCCGTCGCCGAGCACTTCGATCGGCAGCGTCAGCGCGGCGGGTTGCGGCGCCGGGGCGGGCGAGGGCGCAGGCGCGGGGGACGGTGCCGGTGCGGGAGCCGGTGCCGGCGCAGGAGAGGGGGCCGGTGAAGGCGCGGGTGCAGGGGCCGGAGCCGGCGCTGGCGCTGGCGCTGGCGCTGGCGCAGGACTCGGGGAAGGCGCTGGAGCGGGCGCCGGCGAAGGTGCCGACCCGACCGGTGCCGGCGCGGGCGTGCCACCGTCATCCGACCCGGCGCCGCAGCCGCCCAGCAGCAGCATCGACAGGAAAAGGGTGGAAACGGTTCCGCCCACACGTGCGGCTCGGCTGCTTCGGATCATCATGCTTGGGGTGGGAGACGTATCGCAATCGCCGATGGATGACGCGGTGCGGCTGACGGGATGCGTCAGTCCGGCTTCACTTCGCGTCGGTTCCTGCCGGGAAAGGCGGCGTGTGCCTGCGGTTGTTCTGGATGCAGGGCGTGAAGCAGTTCGCATGCCGCGGCCGGGCCGCGCTTGCGATTGGATGCAATTTCAACGCGCCGGCGCGGCGTGCAGGCTCTCGAAGCGGTGCGCGAGCGCGCGCAGGTCGTGTGCGAGCAGGCCGACCGGGCCGGCGATGCGGGCGGCCGGGCGCGGCGACGCGAGCATCGAGAGGTCGGGCGTCGCCCGCGCGCGCAGCGCCTGGGCCGCGCCGCGCAGGGCCTGGGCGATCGCCGCGGCCGGGGCCGCCGCGTCGGGCTGCAGACCGGGCAGCAGACGGGCGATCACGGCGCTGTCCTGGTGGACCCGAGAGACCATGCGCGCAAGCTGCACGTGCGCGTCGCGCTCGACGGGCCGTCTGCGAAGGCGCGCGATCCACGCGCGCTCGCGATCGGCCTGCACCGCGATCACGGCAAGCTCCCGCAGGCGGCTGCGCACGGTGCTGTCGGGTACCGCATCAGCTTCCTCGTCCAGCGGGCGGGCGAATGCCTCGAGCAGGTCGGCGCAGGCACCGGCGAAGCGCGCACCGGCGCGCGCGGCCCGCAGCAGCAGCGACACGCCGAGCCCGACCAGCACGCCGATGCCGACCTCGGCGCCGCGCAGCCACGCGACCTGCAGCGCCGAATGCCCCGGCATGCTGCCGCTCGACAGGATGATCAGCGCCGCGACCGGTGCACTGGCGATCAGCGGCAGCGTGGCACTCGCGAACGCGAGGGCGGCGACGATCAGCAGCGTGGCAGGTGCCGCATCGACGCCGTGGTGCCGCAGCCAGACGCCGCCGACTCCGCACAGCGTGCCGAGCACGGTGCCGCCGAGCCGAGCGCCGCCGGCGCCCACGCTCGCACCGGCATTCGGCCGCACGACGATCAGTGCCGACATCACCGCCCACAAGCTCTCGGGCAGGTGCAACGCGCTCGACACCGCATAGGCCGCGACGACGGCCACCGCGAGCTGTGCGCCGTGCCACAGGCGCCCGTCGGCGCGTGCGTGCGCCACGCGTGCGGCGAGTGAGGTCATGTCATGTTCCTCTGCACCGACGCCGCGGTACCGCCGAGCCGCACGGCCAGTGCCTCCATCAGCGCGCACGCCTGCAGCAGCGTCGCGCGGTCGGACGCGTCCAGCGTGTCGGCAATCGCATCGGCGAGCGAGGCTTCACGCCGGTGCACGTCGGCCTTCAGCTGTTGCAGTCCGGTCCGGGTCAGCGACAGCACGCTCTGGCGACCGTCATGCGCGTGCGGCGCGCGCGCCAGCCAGCCGTCGGCCTCCAGCTCGGCGAGCAGGCGTGTCAGGGTCTGCAGCTTCACGCGCTCGTGGGCCGCGAGTTCGCTCGGCGACATCGGCCCGCGCCGGTACAGCGCACCCATTGCGCTGAGCTTGGCGACGCTGATGCCCTCGGGCGGCAGCGCGTGGCGCAGCTGGCGCGTCAGGTCGGACAGCGCGGCGCGCAGCCGCACGGCGCATTGCCGTGGCTCGGTGTCGGTGGGCATGCGATGATCATAAGATCAATCTTAGTTTCTACGCAAATCGGTGCTGTCGCCACTGCGCGACGCAGTCGGCGAGCAGTGCGGCGCGGCTGGTGGACGACGGCTGCAGGCCGAGGGTCGTCGCGGCGGCATGCAGCGCGTGCGCCGGGTCGGCCAGATCGAGCGCCGCCGCGCCGTTCTGCTTCGACAGCTTCTCGCCATTCGCACCCAGCACCAGCGGCGTGTGCAGGTACTGCGGCAGCGGCAGGCCGATCAGCCGCTGCAGGTGGACCTGGCGCGGCGTGTTGTCGGCGAGGTCTTCGCCGCGCACGACGTGGGTGATGCCTTGCAGCGCGTCGTCGACGACCACCGCGAGCTGGTAGGCCCACAGCCCGTCGGCGCGGTGCAGCACGAAATCGCCGACCGCCTGCGTCAGGTTCTGCCGTTGCGCGCCGAGGCGGCGGTCGTGCCAGTCGATCACGATGTCGGTTTCGTCCGCGTTGCAGCTCAGCACCCGCGTCGCGCGCGCCGGCTTGCCGTTCAATCCGTGTCGGCAGGTGCCGGGGTAGACCAGCTCGCCGTGCCGCGGCTTGCCCTGGCCCGACGCTTCGAGCGCGAGCGCGATGTCGCGCCGCGTGCAGCCGCAGGGGTAGACCTGCCCAGCGGAGCGCAGCGCTTCGAGCGCCGCTTCGTAGTGCGCGCCGCGCCGCGACTGCCACACGGGAGGCTCGTCCGGCAGCAGTCCGCACTGCGCGAGCTGCGCCAGGATCTGCGCATCGGCGCCCGCCACGCAGCGCGGCGTGTCGACATCCTCGATGCGCACCAGCCACGCACCGCCGTGCGCCCGCGCATCGAGCCAGCTCGCGAGCGCCGCGACCAGCGAGCCGGCGTGCAGCACGCCGGTCGGCGACGGCGCGAAGCGTCCGCGGTAGCCCATGCGCTCAGGCGCCTCCGAGCGGCAGCAGCCCGCTGTGCCGCTCGATCAGCGCGCTGCGCGTGGCCGGGCTCTCCAGCTGCGACAGCCACCAGCGCAGCGCCAGCCCCAGCTGCGGCTTGCGCGTCGCGCTGCCGGCCGGCACGCTGCGCCAGGCGTAGCCCAGGCGCGCGACCTGCGTCGGCCGCTGCACCGCCTTGACGACCAGCCGGCCGGCGGCGATGTGCTCGCGCACCAGCGGTTCGGGCAGGAACCCGCAGCCCAGGCAGCGCAGCTGCGCCTCGATCTTGTTCTGCATCGTCGCGACGGTCAGCACGTCCTGCCCGGGCAGCAGGTTCACCGTCAGCGGCGCCATGCGCTGCGCCGAATCGGCGACCGCCACCGCGCGGTGGTGGATCAGGTCGGCATCGCTCAGCACACCCTCGGCGTGGGCCAGCGGATGGTGCGGCGCGATCGCGAACACGAAGTCGATGCTGCCCAGCGGCTGCATCTGGATGCCGGGCGGCATCGTGCGGTCCACGCCGACGCCGATCGCCAGGTCGGCCTGCCCGCTGACCAGTGCCTCCCAGGTGCCGGCCAGCACCTCGGTGCGCAGCCGCAGCCGCGTGCCCGGCCCGCCGCTGGTGGCGCCCGGGCTCTCGGGGCTCAGCGCATAGAAGGCCTCGCACAGCTCGAACAGCGTGGCACGCGACATGATGCCGTCGACCGCGACCGTCAGCTGCGTCTCCCAGCCGGTCGCGACGCGCTTGACGCGGTTGGCCACCGCATCCATCTCCTCCAGCAGGCGGCGGCCCTCGTGCAGCAGCTCCTCGCCGGCGGCCGTCAGCTTGGCCTGGCGCGAGCGGCGGTCGAACAGCAGCACGTCGAGCGCGTCCTCGAGCTGGCGCACGTTGTAGGTCAGCGCCGATGGCACCTTGCCCAGCTCGCGGGCCGCCGCGGCAAAGCTGCCGGTGCGGGCGATGACGTCCATCATCGCGAGCGCTTCGGGGGTCAGGACGTTGCGGGGACTGGTCATGGCGGGGACGTCGGAGTTTCGTTCATCTTATTTGAATGAACGCTTCAACGCGCAGCCCGTGATGGGCCGGGGGGCGGCGCCTACAGTCTCTTCACACCCGAGAGATCACCACCGAAAGGACACGACATGCTCACCCTGCGCAAATCGACTGAACGTGGCTACGCCGACCACGGCTGGCTGAAGTCGTTCCACAGCTTCTCGTTCGCCGACTATTTCGACCCGAAGCACATGGGCTTCGGCAACCTGCGCGTGATCAACGAAGACCGCATCGCCCCCGGCACCGGCTTCGGCACGCACGGCCACCGCGACATGGAGATCGTGTCGTACGTGCTGTCGGGCGCGCTCGGCCACAAGGACAGCATCGGCAACGGCGCGCAGATCGTGCCCGGCGACGTGCAGCGCATGAGCGCCGGCCGCGGCATCCAGCACAGCGAATACAACCACGCGGCAGCGGACACGACGCACTTCCTGCAGATCTGGATCGAGCCCAACGTGCGCGGCATCGAGCCGGGCTACGAGCAGAAGCACTTCGACGAAGCGCAGAAGCGCGGCACACTGCGCCTGGTCGCGAGCCCTGATGGCCGCGAGGACTCGGTGAAGCTGCACGCCAATGCGACGCTGTATGCCGGGCTGTTCGACGGCGACGAGCGCGCCGAGCTCGCGCTGCCGGCCAACCGCAAGGCCTATGTGCACGTAGTGCGCGGCAGCGTCGAGGTGAACGGCCAGGCCTTGTCCGCGGGCGACGCGGCGATGCTGGACAACGAACCGGCGCTGCAGATCGGCGCCGGGCGCGATGCTGAAGTGCTGGTCTTCGATCTGCAGTGATTTCTCAACCGCAACCAAGGACGACCCATCATGTTTGAACGCCTTCAAAACCCGCTCGCGCTGGCTGCGCGCATCCTGCTGGCTCTCATGTTCGTGCTGGCCGGCTTCAGCAAGCTGACCGGCTTCGAGGGCACGGTGGGCTACATCGCGTCGAAGGGCCTGCCGTTGCCGCAGGTCGGCGCGGTGATCGCGCTGCTGGTCGAGATCGTCGGCGGCATCGCGTTGATCGTCGGCTGGAACGCGCGCTGGGCGGCTGCCGTGCTGGCGGTGTTCACCGCGGCCGCGACCGTGATCTTCCACAACTTCTGGGCGGTGCCGGCCGACCAGGCGATGGTGCAGAACCTGATGTTCATGAAGAACGTCTCGGTGATCGGCGGCCTGCTCGCGATCGTGGCCTTCGGCGCCGGCGCGCTGAGCCTGGATGCGAAGCGCCGCTGATGACCATCGACGCCCACCTGCATCGGCGGCCCGCCGCGGCTGACCAACCGGCCAGCGCGCTGACGTTACTCACCAATGGCCGCCATGCGTGGGCCGCCGACCTGGACCGCACGCTCGGCGGTGCAGACGCCGCGCCGAGCCCGCACGACCTGCTCGACTCGGCGCTGGCCGCCTGCACCACGCTGACGCTGGAGCTCTACATCCGCCGCAAGGCGCTGGCGGTGCGCTCGCTGCACGTGCAGGTGGACCATGTCGAGACGCGTGGCGACGACGGCGGCGTGCGCTACCAGATGCAGCGCCGCATCCACATCGACGGCGACCTGGCCGAGGCCGACCGCGCCCGGCTGCTCGAAATCGCCGGCAAATGCCCGATCCACCGGGTGCTCGAAGGGCAGACGCGCATCGAGACCACGATGGTCTAGCTTGCTACAGTCGCCGCCATGGACATCATCCTGAAGCTCGTGGCGGTGCTGCCCTGGACGGACTGGGCGGCCCTGGTGGCGTTCTTCTGCGCCTGGGCCGGCTACATCTGGTTCGCGCACCGCCGCGCGCTGACGCAGCCGTCGATCCTTGCGTCGACCAACCGGGTGCGGCGCGAATGGATGCTGCAGACCACCTACCGCGAGGTGCGCGTGATCGACGGCGTCGTGCTGCAGAACCTGTCGACCAGCCCGTCCTTCTTCGCGTCGACCACCATCCTGATCATCGGCGGCCTGCTCGCCGTGCTGGGCACCAGCGACAAGGCCACCGAGATCGTGCGCGACCTGCCGTTCGCGGCCCGCACTTCGGTGCTGGTGTTCGACCTGAAGGTGGTGTTGCTGCTCGGCATCTTCGTCTACGCGTTCTTCCGCTTCACCTGGTCGATGCGGCAGTACACCTTCGGCGCGCTGCTGATCGCCGCGGCGCCGGAGGCCACGCAGTTGCTCGAACAGGGCGCGGACGGCGAGGCGCGCCGGCAGGCGTTCGCGAAGAAGGCGGGCGGCGTGGTCAGCATGGCGGCCGAGACCTTCAACGACGGGCTGCGGGCGTACTACCTGTCGTTCGCTGCGGTGGCCTGGTTCTTCTCGCCGCTGATCTTCATGCTCGCGACGGCCGGCGTGGTGTACGTGCTGTACCAGCGCGAGTTCAGGTCGGACGTGCTGGCGGTGTTGAACACCTGATCACCGGCTCGTAGTGCGCGTCCTTGCGGCGCAGCACCAGCAGCGGCAGGTCGGGATCAGCAGGCCCGAACACCAGCCGGTGCTCGTGGTCGGTGTACGGCGTGATGACCTCGATCCGCACGTTGAACGTGACGGCGGCGATGGCCACGTACAGGTCGCCCATCTCGTGGTGCCAGCTGCCCGGCGTGCCGAGCTGGTCGAGCATCCGGCCGCGCTCGTGGTCGTCACGCGGCAGGACCGCGAGGTACTGCTTCTCGTCCGGGAGATTGCTCGCCGGCGTATCGCGCCAAGCCGCGTATTCGCGTTCGACGTGCGCCACCATCTGCTGGCGCATTTCGGTCGATGTGCGCGGAAAGCCGGCCGCCGCACTACCGCCCAGGTCCTCGGCAGCGACGAGGATCGAATTGAAGGCACAGTTGCCGTCTGGCGCGATGGGTCGGGTCTTCGCATTGGCGAAGGAGATGGGGACTGCGGCCGCGTGCTCGTCGACCTTCTGCCAATAGACCTGCTCCACGGTCTTCAGGTCTTCACGAAAGCATTGCTCGATGCCTTCGACGCCGACCATGTTGAAGAAGGCGTCCTGGCCTGCGTTGGTGTTCAGGTCAGGGAAGGTGGCGCAGGTTTTCTTCGCCTCCAGGCGGGCCTTCTTCGTCGCCGGTTTGCGGCTCGCGACCGGGACAGCCTCCTCCCGCGCCCTCTTGTTTCCTGTCGACGGTCCCACGTTCATGCTCTGGCTCCCGCAGCCAGATCCACCTGGCGCGAGCACTTGGTAACGCCACGGCCGAAGCCGTTCCGTCGCCGGTTCAATTGACCCGCATCAGCCCCGGTCCCGCGCCAGCCGCAGCCCGCTGAACTGCCACTGCACCTCCGGCGGAAAGAAATTCCGGTAGCTGGCCCGCGCATGCCCGGCCGGCGTGGCGCACGAGCCGCCGCGCAGCACCATCTGCTGGCTCATGAACTTGCCGTTGTACTCGCCGACCGCGCCGGGCAACACCTTGTAGCCGGGGTAGGGCAGGTAGCTCGATTGCGTCCATTCCCAGACGTCGCCGAACAGCTGCGAGGGCGCATCGGTCGGCGCATCGGCGACCGGCATCGGGTGGAAGGCGCCGCTGTCGGCGAAATTGGCCCGCGCCTGCGGCCGGGCCTGCCGCGCGGCGCATTCCCATTCGGCCTCGGTCGGCAGCCGCGCGCCGGCCCAGCGCGCATAGGCGTCGGCCTCGAAGTAGCTCAGGTGGCAGGCCGGCGTGTGCGGGTCGACGGCCATCTCGCCATGCAGCGTGTGCGTGAACCATGCGTCGTCATCGCGCCGCCAGTACAGCGGTGCCTGATGGCCGCCGTTGCGCACCCAGTCCCAGCCGAGCGACAGCCACAGCTCCGGCCGCCGGTAGCCGCCGTCGTCGATGAAGGCCATCCATTCGCCATGGCTCACCGGCCGCGAGGCCAGCTCGAACGGCGCGATGAATGTGCGGTGCCGCGGCGTCTCGTTGTCGAAGCAGAACGCGCCATCGCGCTCGGGGTCGTGGCCCAGCTCGAACAGCCCGCCGTCGTAGCCGAACCAGCGCAGCGCCTGCGGCTGCACCGCGCTGATCGGCCAGCGCTTGCCATAGCCGGGGTGGTTGGGGCTGAACGACAGCGCGTGCTTGATGTCGGTCAGCAGCAGCTCCTGGTGCTGCTGCTCGTGGTGCAGCCCGAGCGTGACCAGCGCCGCCAGTTCGGCATCGCCGGCCCGCTGCGCGAGCAGCGCCTGCATGCGCGCATCGACATCGGCGCGGTAGCGCAGCACGTCGGCCAGCGCCGGCCGCGTCACCAGCCCGCGCTTCGCCCGCGGGTACTGGTCGCCGATGCCGTTGTAGTAGCTGTTGTAGAGCACGCGGAAGCGCGCGTCGTGCGGCTGGAAATCGCGCTCGAAGCGCTCCAGCAGGAAGGTCTCGAAGAACCAGGTGACGTGCGCCAGGTGCCATTTGGTCGGGCTCGCGTCGGGCATCGACTGCACCTGGCAGTCTTCGGGCGACAGCGGCGCGGCCAGCGCGAGACTGGTCTCGCGGACCTGGGCATACCGATTGCCGAGCGGACTGTTCGGCTGGAGGGGAAGGTTGCCGCTGCGGGGCAGGCTGTGGGACTGCATCGGTGTCTCCTGCGTGGCGCCTTCGTCGCGCCGATCCGCGGCACCTTACACCGATCTCGTCGGCAGCAGCGCCGCGTCGACGGATTCCCTTTCGTCGAACACGAAACAGTGGCCGTCGAAGTGCTTGCCGCCGGCGTCTTCGAAGTACTTCAGGATGCCGCCCTCGAGCTGCAGCACGTTCTGCACGCCGGCCTCGGCCATGAACAGCGCCGCCTTCTCGCAGCGGATGCCGCCGGTGCAGTAGCTCACCACCGTCTTGCCGTGTAGTTCGGCAGCATGGTCGCGCAGCGCCTGCGGGAACTCGGTGAACTTCTCGATGCGCCAGTCGAGCGCGTTCTCGAAGCGGCCGTGGTCGACCTCGAAGGCGTTGCGGGTGTCGAGCATCACGACCTCGCGGCCGGCATCGTCGTGGCCGGCATCGAGCCAGCGCGACAGGGTCTGCGCGTCGACGGCCGGCGCGCGCCCCGCCTCGGGCCGGAACTGCGGGTGGTTCATGCGGATGATCTCGGGCTTGACCTTCACCAGCAGCTTGCCGAAGGGCACCGCATCCGACAGGCTCTCCTTCGGCGCCAGCGCCGCGAAGCGCGCATCGCGGCGCAGCCAGGCCACGAAGCCGCGCACCGCGTCGGGCGCGCCGGCCAGGAACAGGTTGATGCCCTCCTCGGCGAGCAGCACCGTGCCCTTCAGGTGGTGTGCGGCCGCTTGTGAGCGAATGCTCTCGCGCAGCGCCTGCGTGTCCGTCAGGGTCACGAACAGGTAGGCAGAGATGTTGAGGATGGGTTTCATATTCGTGCGAAGCCCGGCATTTTACGGAGCCCACGCTCCCTAGAATGCCCGGATGGCCTTCATCCACCTGCGCACCCACACCGAGTTTTCCGTCGTCGATGGCACCCTGAGGATCGACGAGCTGGTGGATGCGGCGGCGCAAGACCACCAGCCGGCGCTCGCGATCACCGACCTGTCGAACCTGTTCGGCGCGGTCAAGTTCTACAGCGCGGCCCGCAAGAAGGGCGTGCAGCCGATTGTCGGCGCCGACATCTGGCTCGAGCCCGACACCACCGTCGGCGAAAAGAACCCGAGCCGCCTGCTGCTGCTGGTGCAGAACGTCGCGGGCTACCACAACCTGTGCGAGCTGCTGTCGCGCGGCTGGGTGCTGAACGCGCAGCGCGCGCAGGCCTGGCACAAGCTCGAGTGGCTGCAGGAACTCAATGGCGGGCTGATCGCGCTGTCGGGCGCCGAGATGGGCTCGATCGGCCAGGCCCTGATGGCGCAGGACACCGCGCGCGCCACCGCCGCGGCGCAGAAGCTCGCAGCCATCTTCGACAAGCGCTTCTACCTCGAGCTGCAGCGGGCCGGCCAGCCGACCAACGAGGCCCATGTGCGCGCCGCGGTGCCGCTGGCCGCCGCGCTGCGCCTGCCGGTGGTGGCAACACACCCGGTGCAGTTCCAGACGCCGGACGATTTCGAGGCCCACGAGGCCCGCACCTGCATCGCCGAAGGCGAGACGCTCACCAACCCGCGCCGCGTCAAGCGCTTCACGCGCGAGCAGTACTTCAAGTCGCAGGCGCAGATGGAGGCGCTGTTCGCCGACCTGCCGAGCGCGCTCGCCAACAGCGTCGAGATCGCGAAGCGCTGCAGCCTGACGCTGGTGCTGGGCAAGCCGCAGCTGCCCGATTTCCCGACGCCCGAGGTCAACGGCGAGCGCATGCTGCCCGAGGCCTACTTCCGCTACGCCTCGCACGAAGGCCTGCAGGAGCGGATGCTCCACCTGTACCCGAACGAGGCCGACCGGGCGCGCGAGATGGCGCGCTATGTCGACCGCCTCGACTTCGAGATCAACACGATCCTGAAGATGGGCTTCCCCGGCTACTTCCTGATCGTGGCCGACTTCATCATCTGGGCCAAGACCCATGGCTGCCCGGTCGGCCCGGGCCGCGGCTCGGGCGCCGGCTCGCTGGTGGCCTATGCGCTGAAGATCACCGACCTCGACCCGCTGCGCTACAACCTGCTGTTCGAGCGCTTCCTGAACCCCGAGCGGGTGTCGATGCCCGACTTCGACATCGACTTCTGCCAGGGCAACCGCGACCGCGTCATCGACTACGTGAAGGACAAGTACGGCCGCGAGGCCGTCAGCCAGATCGCGACCTTCGGCACCATGGCGGCCAAGGCCGCGCTGCGCGACGTGGGCCGCGTGCTCGGCATGGGCTACGGCCACGTCGACGGCATCGCGAAGCTGGTGCCGGCACCGCCCGGCAAGACCGTCACGCTGAAGCGCCCCGGCGACAAGCCCGACAGCGGCATCATCTACGCGCGCACCGAGGCGCCCGAGATCGAGGAGCGCGAGAAGAACGAGGAAGAGGTGGCCGAGCTGCTCGCGCTGGCCGAGCGCGTCGAGGGCATGGTGCGCAACATCGGCATGCACGCCGGCGGCGTGCTGATCGCGCCCGGCAAGATCACCGACTTCTGCCCGCTGTACATGCAGCCCGGCAGCAACAGCGCGGTCAGCCAGTTCGACAAGGACGACGTCGAGGCGATCGGCCTGGTGAAGTTCGACTTCCTGGGCCTCGCGACGCTGACCATCCTCGAGATGGCGAAAGACTTCATCGTCGCGCGCCACCCCTCGCGCAAGGATTTCGCGTTCGACAAGATCCCGCTGAACGACCGCGGCGCCTACCAGCTGATGAGCGAGGGCAAGACGGTTGCCGTGTTCCAGCTGGAATCGTCCGGCATGCAGCGCATGCTGAAGGACGCGAAGCCGAGCGTCTTCGAGGACATCATCGCGCTGGTGGCGCTGTACCGGCCGGGCCCGATGGACCTGATCCCGAGCTTCTGCGCGCGCAAGCACGGCCGCGAGGAGGTCGAGTACCCGCACCCGCTGATGAAGGAGGTGCTGGAAGAGACCTACGGGATCATGGTCTACCAGGAGCAGGTGATGCAGGTCGCCCAGCGCCTGGGTGGCTACTCGCTCGGCGGCGCCGACCTGCTGCGCCGCGCGATGGGCAAGAAGAAGCTCGAGGAGATGGTGGCGCACCGCGCGACCTTCGCCGAGGGCGCGGCCGGCAACGGCATCGCCGAGCCGCTGGCCAACGAGATCTTCGACCTGATGGAGAAGTTCGCGGGCTACGGCTTCAACAAGTCGCACGCCGCCGCCTACGCGCTGCTCGCGTACCACACGGCCTGGTTGAAGGTGCACTACCTGGCCGAGTTCACCGCGGCCAACATGAGCGTCGCGCTGGACGACACCGACAAGCTCAAGATCTTCCACGACGACGCGGTGATGCTGGGCATCACCTTCGAGCCGCCGAACATCAACACCGGCACGCACCGCTTCGAGCCGGTGGCCGACGACGTGGTGCGCTACGGCCTGGGTGCCATCAAGGGCACCGGCCAGAGCGCGATCGAGGCGATCGTGCAGGCACGCACCGAAGGCGGCCCGTTCAAGAGCCTGTTCGATTTCTGCGCGCGGGTCGACCGCAGCCGCATCAACAAGCGCACCGTCGAGGCGCTGATCAAGGCCGGCGCCTTCGACCTGCTGCACCCGGAGCGTTCGCTGCTGGTGGCGAGCATCGGGCTCGCGTTCGAATACGCCGACACGCAGGCGGCGCATGCCGACCAGGGCGGGCTGTTCGATTTCGGCGATTCCCATGCAGCGTCGACGCAGGAGCCGGCGCTGGTGCAGGTGCCGCCGTGGGACATCAAGGAGCGGCTCAGCTTCGAGAAGGTCGCGCTCGGCTTCTACCTGTCGGGTCACCTGTTCGACCAGAGCGGCGACGAGGTGCGGCGCTTCGCGAAGCGCAAGATCGCCGACGTGATCGACAGCCGCGAGCCGCAGATGCTGGCCGGCATCGTCGGCGACCTGCGCGTGATCAACGGCCAGCGCGGCCGCGTCGCGATCTTCAAGCTCGACGACAAGAGCGAGGCGATCGAGGCGGTGGCGAACGAGGAGCTGCTGAACGCCAACAAGGACCTGCTGAAGGACGACGAGCTGATCATCGTCTCGGGCAAGGTGCAGCCCGACCGCTTCTCGGGCGGCATGCGGCTGAACGTGCTGCAGGTCTGGGACCTCGCGACCGCTCGCTGCCGCTTCGGCAAGTACCTGCGCGTCGAGGTCAACGGCAGCGTGCCGCCGGTGGCCGAGGTGCTGCGCGATTTCCCGAGCCGGCGCGTGCAGACCGACCAGGGCACGACGACGCAGGGCCTGGCAGTGCGGCTGGTGGTGCAGCGCGATGCGGCCGTCGGCGAGCTCGACCTGGGCGAGGAGGGCCGCTTCTTTCCGAGCGATGCGGCGCTCGCGCGCTGGCTCGAAAGCGCGCACGGACGCGCGAACGTGGTCTACGAATAGCTCTGCTTGCGAGCATCTGGTTACGAATGGTCACCAGTTGACTGTTCGTGAGTCGGCACTGAACGCTGCAGAAACGTTTTGAAGTCATCATCAGCGAGAAGTCACTCGCAGGAGATGTTCATGAAACAAGCCATCACCCTCATCGCACTGGCCGTTGCCGGTGTGTCCTCGTTCGCGGGACCCAACGTCGGCGTGTCGGTCAGCGTCAACCAGCCTGGCGTCTACGGCCGCATCGACATCGGCAATGCGCCGCCGCCGATCGTCATCAACCCGCAGCCGATCATCATCCAGCAGCCGCCGGCCGTGGTGGTGGAGCGCCGTCCGATCTACCTGCGCGTGCCCCCGGGCCACCAGAAGAACTGGGGCCGCTACTGCGGCCAGTACGCGGCCTGCGGCCAGCCGGTCTACTTCGTGCGCGAGGACTGGTACCAGGACCACTGGCGCCGCGAGCACGAGCATGACCACGATCATGACCGCCACGACGACCGTGGCCGTGGCCATGGCCGCGGGCACGACAAGCATGACAAGCACGACGACCACGACCGCGACGACCATCGGGGTCGTTGAGATCGATGTGAGGCCGGCCGCTTCGGGCTGAACCCGATCCGCCGGGGCGTGTGGCCTGACTACACTCAGGCCCCATGCCGACACCACCCACCACGGGCCTGATCCTCACCGGAGGCGGGGCCCGTGCCGCCTACCAGGTCGGCGTCCTGAAGGCCCTCGCGCAGATCCGCCGCGAGGTCTCGCCCGACGACCGCAGCAATCCCTTTCCCGTGATCACCGGCACCTCGGCCGGCGCGATCAATGCGGCCGCGCTGGCCAGCCATTGCGACGACTTCGACGCGGCCGTCGCGGCGCTGTGCGAGGTGTGGGAGAACTTCCGCGCCGAGCAGGTGTACCGCTCCGACTCGTTCGGCGTGATCCGCACCGGCGCGCGCTGGCTGACGATGATGTCGATCGGCTGGGTGATCGCGCGCTGGCGCCGTGCGCGCCCGCGCTCGCTGCTCGACAACTCGCCGCTGGAGGCGCTGCTGAAGCAGATGGTGTCGGTGGGCCGGCTGCGCGAGCTGATGGGCGCCGGCCACCTGCAGGCGCTGGCGGTCACTGCGTCGAGCTACAGCTCGGGCACGCACGTGACCTTCTACGACTCGGTGCAGGACATCGTGCCGTGGACGCGCTCGCAGCGCGTCGCGGTGCGCGACGAGATCACGGTGCCGCACCTGCTGGCCTCGGCCGCGATCCCGTTCGTGTTCCCGGCCGTGCCGTTGAACTTCGACGGCATGGTCGAGTACTTCGGCGACGGCTCGATGCGGCAATCGGCGCCGATCTCGCCGGCGGTGCACCTGGGCGCGAGCCGCATCCTGGTGGTGGGCGCCGGCCGCATGCACGAGCCGCCGGGGCGTCGGCAGGTGAACGGCGACTATCCGAACATCGCGCAGATCGCGGGCCATGCGCTGTCGAACATCTTTCTCGATGCGCTGGCGGTGGACGTGGAGCGGCTGCAGCGGGTCAACAACACGCTGTCGCTGCTGCCGCCCGAAGCGCTCGCGCGCACCAGCCTGCGGCCGATCGACGTGCTGGTGATCGCGCCGAGCGAGCGGCTGGATGACCTTGCGGCCAAGCACCTGGCGAGCCTGCCGGCACCGGTGCGCGCGCTGCTGCGCGGCGTGGGGGTCTCGGGGCGAGGTACCGACACGCGCGGCGCGGCGTTGGCGAGCTACCTGCTGTTCGAGGCACCGTACACGCGGGAGCTGGTCGCGTTGGGGGTTGCCGATACCTTGAAGCGGCGCGAGGAAGTGGCGCGCTTCTTTGGCTGGGGTGTTCGCTGAGGTCGGCGCTGCAAAGGCGCTGACGGGGAGTCCGTGGCTCGCCGGACGGGCCGGTCTTCGCCCCTTGCGGGGCGAAGACTTCCCTCCGCTGACTGGCTTCATGGCCCGTCGCCGAAACTCCCGTCACTCACTTCGTTCGTTGTGGTCAAACAGTCGGCGACAGTCAGTTCACGAAGCGTGCTGCGCACGCGGGCCATGAAACCAGCCAGCTCCGGCGCCCC